>NZ_CP102058.1:0-1375523 GCF_042182995.1 Wolbachia endosymbiont of Anurida maritima | reverse complement strand
AAAAGTAACGACAGTCAAGTTAAAGTGAGTGTAGGATTAAAGGATCAATTGCCGACAAGTATAAGATTTTGTAAAGGACAAGAAGAAAGTAGTGAAGATATAGCATTAGTGAGAGCAATTAATGAAGCTAAAGTTGAAAAAGAGGATATTTTATTATTTGATAGAGGAATCAGAAAAGTTGGAACTTTTGCCGAATTTGATGAAAAGGAGTACAAATTTATCACAAGAGTTAAAGTGGGAAGAAAACATGATGTTATAAGCAGGAACAAAGTTATAAGAGAACAAAAATCGGATGGATCAGAGATTTTAGAAGATATAATAGTTAATCTTTATCGTGCACGAGGTAAAGTGGCAGAAAAGCATGATCTACGGCTAATAAAAATCAGAAATAAAATTGGAGATGAAATATGGTTTTTGACAAACTTGTTTGAAATGCCAGCTTATGAAGTAACAGAGCTATATAGGCGCAGATGGGATATAGAAGTGTTCTTTAAATTTATAAAGCAAAATCTTGGATATAAGCACTTTTTAAGCCATACTATGAATGGCATGAAGGTGTATATTTACATGATTATTATTACGGCTTTGTTATTTCTTGTTTATAAAATCAAAAATAATCTACATGGGTTCAAAATAGCATTACTGCAATTCACATTGGATCTAAATGACTCTTTTATACGTTCGATTGTTTTACTGTCGGGAGGTAATTTACATGCCGTTGATCATCTCATATCACGTTATTTTTGATACTTTCAACACTTATGGGTCTGACTCCTTATGAATTTATATGTACACAGTGTTCCTGAATTGTTTATACTTAATCCATGCCATCATACTTTGGGACCATACATCTAGATCAAATTGCTGAGTATCGTTTAAATTTTTCAGTTTTATTTGGTGTAATGAGACAGAAACTCTATCAAGTACTCATTGCACCAAAAAGCTTCCAAGCTCTTTTTGATAGAGCAAATATATGTGCTAAAGTTAAGTACAACCAGGGCAGTCGCGATAAAGTGGTAAACGCCATCATGTCTTTAGGAGGGTTTGCTAATGGAGGCTCTTAAGTACGCCATTGTGTGAACAATTACCTTAACAAACTTAGTAGTCCCATTCTTTATCCCTGTTTTTTTTGTATTATTGGTCATATCACGCAATTTTTGAGAATTATTTAATAGATCAAATAGTAACTCTGTTAGATTTTTTTTTGCTTCACTATTCTGCTCGACTATCATAGCTGCTCCCGAATCTTCAATATATTTTGCGTTATAAAATTGGTGATTATCTTTTGAGTAAGGGTAAGGTATATATATAGCAGAACGCCCAGCAAGAGTGATCTCCGCTATTGAAGTTGCTCCTGCTCTGCTAATTACCAAGTGAGCATTGGCCAGTCTATTTTCCATATCATCAAAAAATCCACTTAATTCACAATCGATCTTTTCACTTTTGTATAGACTCTTGACCCTATTTACATTTTTCTTCGTACATTGCTGCGTCACTCTAATTTTCTTTTTCATTTTAATAGGCAAATTACAAATTACGCTGCTTACTACATCATCAAAAAAATTTGCACCTTGGCTGCCTGCTATGATTAATATGTTTAGGGCTTTCTCAGTGCCAGAATGGCTCTGTGCTTTTATATCAATAAAATTTCCTGTAAAAATACATTTATTGCCCTCTGCATATTTAGTCTCCGGAAAGCTGGTTGCAATTAATTTTGCACTCTTGAAAAAGAATCTATTTACTCTCCCTAAAACTGTGTTTTGTTCATGTAAAATTATAGGTATAGAAAGAACCTTTGCTGCAAGAAGAGTTGGAAAAGAAGCGTAGCTACCAAAACCAATTACTAATCTTGACTCCAATTTTCTGATTTTATATATTGCTAGCACACAACTATACATTAATAAAAGGAAAAACTTAAATTTGTTGCTGCTCGGTTTACGTAATGGCAAGGTGTAGCTTCCTATGTCGGTATTTTTATTTGTTTTTTTATCAGTAAATACTATGCAACTATATCCTTGTGCCTTTAGTGCTCTTGCTAAAGTTATAGCTGGAAAAATGTGTCCGCCTGTGCCACCTGTTGCTAAGATAATATCCATCTGTAAATAACAAATTCTAGATTGTTAACTGTTATTTAATAATTTGCACGTAGAATTTTATTAAGCTTTATGATAGTTGAGTTAAAAATGCCTAAAAGTAATAGTAAAAAAGAACCTAATGAGAAAAATAAACCTCAAGAACAAAGAGAAAGCAGAAGCGGAGGTTTTTTAGAATTGCTAAAAAATATAATAAAAATTCTTTTCAATTCGGTTGTTGACCTACCTGAGCACGAGCAGCATAATAAAATGAAAAGCACTAATCTACAACAAGGTTTGGATACTAAAGGAAAAGGCCTAGAAGATCTTCATCCAAAGGCAAAGCTTGAAGTGAAAGAAGCAGCTAAGGGATTGAAAGAAGAGTTACAGAATTCTGATGCTGGTGGTAATCAATCTATTGAAACTAAAGTGCCTAATCAAACTACTACTCAAGACATTGACGCCTCTAAAACGATGGAACGTTAGTTCAACTATTTAACATCTGCAGCAAGCACTGATTCGTGTATCATCTCTGAAATGGTTGGATGAGGAAAAATCGTAGATTTTATGTCGAAGTCTGTTCCTTCTAGTTGCTTTGCAAGAGCAAAATTGCTAATTAACTCCGTCACTTCTGCACCTATCATGTGGCTACCCAGAAGTTCGCCTGTCTTTTTGTCTATAATTGTTTTCACTAACCCTTCAGTTTCACTGAGTGCAACAGACTTACCATTAAAGTTAGAATGAAATTTTCCTATTTTTATATCATACCCACCTTTTATTGCCTGTTCCTCAGTAAGGCCGATGCTCGCTATTTGTGGATGAGAATAAGTGCAATTTGGTATGCACTCTTTTTTTAACGCATGAGTACCTTTACCAGCAATCTTTTCAACGCAGATCACAGCTTCATGACTTGCTTTATGTGCTAAACATGGTGGGCCAGCTACATCACCTATTGCATACACATTTGATTCACTAGTTTCATACCATTCATTCGTTTCAATAAAACCAGAGGGCTTAATTTAATTTTTGTATTTTCTAAACCTATATTTTCAGTATTTGCCTGAATGCCAACTGCAACAATCACCTTATCAAATTCTTTGCTCTCACCATTACTCAGTTGCACTTGAGCAGAGTCTTTATTTTTAGTCAAAGCTTTTACACTACTGTTTGTATATATTTTTATCCCCTGTTTTGTGAATATCTCTTGTGCTAAATCTGAAATGTCTTTATCCTCCAGCGGCAAAATAGTGCTCTTTATCTCTATGATTGTTACATCAACCCCCAAAGTGCTATAAAAACTTGCAAATTCTATTCCAATTGCACCAGATCCTATAATGAGTAGTGATTTTGGTAATTTGCCCGGCATCATAGCGTGCTGCGCATTCCATATTAAATCTCCATCTGCCTCTATTCCAGGCAGATTACGTGCCCTCACGCCTGTTGCTAAAATGATATGCTTGGAAACAATTTCTTGTTCTTCCTTATCGCCAGCAACTTTTATAGTACTACTGCCTGCAAGTTTACCAAAGCCTTGATAAACTCTGATATTGTTCTTCTTCATCAAATATGCAACACCGCTTGACAATTTATCAACAACGTTTCTTGAGTATTTCACTATTGATTGTATATCAAAACTCGCTTCCTTTACTTCTATACCAAACTCTTTTGATCTTTTTATTAGCCTATAAACCTCAGACGCCCTAAGTAGCGATTTTGTTGGTATACATCCCCAATTTAAGCATATACCGCCTAAATTTTTTTCTTTTTCTACAATTGCAGTTTTAAACCCAAGCTGTGCCGCCCTAATTGCTGCTATATAACCACCAGGACCGCTACCTATAACCGTAATATCATACTCATTCATCAGTTTTCTTCGTATTCAAAAAGATTATATATAACAGATGGAACCCATACAATCAATGGTCTGTCATTCAGGTAGTTGACAACATAGAAACAAAAAACTTCCTTGACAAACTCCGCCAGCGCCCTTATCATGAAACTGAAGCTATTTATTTATCTTCTCTGTACAGATTAAATGACAAAAAAACTCACGTATCTGGCGTCTTATTTTTAATTTTTTGCACTATGTGCACCTTAT
Source organism: Wolbachia endosymbiont of Anurida maritima (assembly GCF_042182995.1). Classification (NCBI taxonomy): domain Bacteria; kingdom Pseudomonadati; phylum Pseudomonadota; class Alphaproteobacteria; order Rickettsiales; family Anaplasmataceae; genus Wolbachia; species Wolbachia endosymbiont of Anurida maritima. The sequence continues at coordinate 1,371,353 of NZ_CP102058.1, read as the reverse complement.
GTCTTCACAATATTCTAGCTATATAAGCTGAAACGCGCTTATAAAGCATTTAAAACATAAAAAAACGCCAACTTAAAAAATGGATAGTGAATAACTAGCTACCCTAGGGTTTCTTTTGCCTTTTTTTCTGTTTAGTAAATTTCTTAAACATTTATGACTAAAGGTTAGTTGCATTAAAAAGCAGCTAAATCGCGGTTATTAAGCGTTTAGAATAAAAAAACGCCATACTTGAAAGTATAATGTAAGTAATTAGCCAACCACGGGGCTTCTTTTGCCTTTTTTTTCATTTGGTAAATTTTTTAATATTTATACGGAAGGTAGTACGTAACGCTGGAATCCCAAAAAAAAGGATGATGTCATCCAAGTAGCTGACACTGAGATCCAGGAATTTTATTAAGTTGGTAAGCATAAAAGTAGCCGTTTTATGCTAAAATACAACGCTTTGATGATTATGGAATGCTGGATCCCAGTGTCTGGGCACTGGGATGACAAGAAGAGAAGGCTACTCGGATGACACCTATAGCCCTGTCATTCCAGTCTGGAATCTAGTCTTTATTATGCAGCCTACTTGACACGTTCATTAAAGTTAAGTTTTCTGGATTCAAGTAGTCTGGGCATTGGGATGATAGGAGAAGGAAGCACTGGAATGACAGGGGGAGGGATGACAGGAGAAGGAACTACTTAGATGACAGAAGAATGGGACGACAGGAACGGAGACCCTTTCCTGACGGACTTAAATCACAATTATCAGCTGTTATAAAAAACGCCAAAAATAATTGCCTTTTATTTTAGGTTATACAAGAAGTCTAATAATTTCACTATACACTTACCTTTAGCTTCAATTTCAGTGATAACATGGCACCTACCGGGCTCTTTTATAGCTATTTCCTGAAATCCTTTTCTGACTTTATTGTAAAAATTTACATCCATTTCTTCATATTTATTCCTGTCTTTTGCTCTACTCAACCCAATTTCAACGTCAATATCTAGAATAAATGTAATATCTGGATATCTAATTTCAGCCAACCTGTGCAAATCTTCTATTAGTTTTAAATCAACTCCAAACCCATATCCTTGGTATGCAATAGTTGAATCAATAAACCGATCACAAATCACTATTTTTCCTTCTGCAAGAGCTGGTAATATTAATTTTTTCATATGTTCGTGCCTCATCGAGATAAGTAGCCAGAGTTCAGAAATAGGATCAATATTATTTGTTAACAACACTCCCCTTATATTCTCTGCAAAATCAGTGCCGCCTGGTTCTCGAGTCAATACTACGCTATTTTCACCGCGAATTTGCTTAAAATGATCTGCAAGTAGCTCAGACTGTGTTGTTTTACCAGAGCCGTCTATTCCTTCGAAAGTTATGAACATAAGTTTTATAATTATAATGCTAAAAAAGAATATGCAAATAGTATACATAGAAACCGTTTGACATTTAAATGACAAAATCATAAATTATATGTGGTATAATAATAGTCTATGGTTGCTCTGAATACTCCTAAAGTCGATTTTAGTTTTACTGCAAAAGATTTTAATCTTTTGGGAGTAGACAATAAATACTATACATTAAGTGACTGTTGTGGAAAAAATGGTCTTATTGTAATGTTTATATGCAATCACTGTCCTTACGTTCAGTCAATTATTAGCAATCTGGTAAGCGATGTTGATCAATTGAAAAAAGATTATCAGGTAAACACCGTTGCAATAATGCCAAATGATGTAAATGAATATCCAGAAGATTCCTTTGAAAATATGATTAATTTTGCCAAGGAAAATAAGTTTACATTTCCATATTTAATTGATAGTACACAGAAAATAGCTAAAGAATACGGGGCTGTTTGTACTCCTGACTTTTTTGGCTTTAATTCCAATTTAAACCTTTGCTATCGTGGACGTTTTAACGACNAAAAAAAAGAAAAGGTTCAAAGCTATGAAGTAGGAAGTAGTGACTTATTTCAAGCTATGAAATTTATTGCAGAAATTGGTGGTTGTCCATCTGAGCAAAAGTCCAGTATTGGCTGCTCAATTAAATGGTCTAATTCTACAGGTTAAATATCATGCACAGCAGTTCCCAGTACTTGTTTGATATTATAATTTTACTTTCTGCTGCTGTATTTATAGTCATAGCTTTTTGGAAGATGAATATTAGTCCGGTACTTGGTTATTTTGTTGCTGGGGCGTTGATTAATCTTCCAGGGTCAGAATTAATACAGTCAGCTGAAGTAATGGAGAATATTGCAGAGTTTGGTGTAGTTTTTCTGCTGTTTATTATAGGCCTTGAGCTAACATTTGAACGATTAATTGCCATGCGCATCCATGTATTTGGGTTTGGTTCTCTTCAAGTTGTAGTTACAACAATAGCAATATGGTGCGTTGCTCGTGCTTTTGGAGCAGATTCAAAGACAGCATTGGTTATCGGTGGCAGCCTTGCATTGTCATCAACAGCGATGGTATTGCAGGTTTTGCAAGAAAAAGGCCATCAGGCAACACAGGTAGGTAGGTTATCTATTGCCGTACTTTTATTACAGGATTTTGCAGTAGTACCTTTGATAGTGTTTATAAACATACTAGGTGGCAATTCTGAAGGTGGCATTATAAGCTCATTAGGACAGTCATTAGGACAAGCAGCTATCGCCTTAGTGTTAATATTCATAGCTGGCAGGCTATTGCTTAGGCCTCTATTTTCAGTTATTGCTAAAATGGATAGCAAGGAAATATTTGTAGCAACAACACTTTTGATAGTACTCGGAGCGGCTTATATTACTGAGCATTTTAATTTATCGATGGCACTCGGTGCATTCGTTGCTGGATTATTAGTTGCAGAAACAGAGCATAGACTTTCGGTGGAACATGCAGTTTTGCCATTCAAGGATTTATTTCTTGGACTATTTTTTATGACTGTTGGTATGTCTATGGATATTAAACTTTTATTTAATCAATTACCTCTCATTACTTTACTATCTATTATCCTTATCGTTTTAAAAACATCCATAATATATATTTTGTGTAGATTCTTTGGATTTAAGGGTGCACCTGCTATACAAGCGGGATTATTACTTGCTCAAGGTGGTGAGTTTGCATTTATTTTATTTCGTTTAGCAATTGGATTGGAAGTATTAGACAAGGAAGATGCTCAAGTACTTATGATATTAACTACAGTAACTATGGCTTTCACCCCTCTTTTATCTGGACTTGGAGACTGGGTAGTAAATTCATTGAATAGTGAAAAAATAATCTTAGATGATGAAGCAGTGGTAACAGATACACAAGACCTTCATAATCATGTGATCGTTGCTGGATTTGGTAGAGTTGGATATATGGTAACAAAAATGCTTACTGCGGAACATTTAAGTTACGTTGTTGTGGATATTCAATCAAAAATAGTTAAAGAAGGAAAAAGTGACGGTTTTCCTATATACCTTGGTGACGTTACAAGACCTGAAATTTTAAAATCAATAGGAATAGAAAGAGCCCAAGCCCTTGTTATTTCAATAAAAAATGAGGTCACTATAAAAAAAATAGTTTCTTTAGTTGCAGCAAATTTTCCGCATGTAAATATTGTAATACGCTTACCAGATCTGAGTAATGTGGAGGTTTATAGAGATTTAGGAGTTAGTAAAATTATTCCTGAAACATCTGAGATAGGATTGCAGCTAGGTGGAGCGGCACTGAGCCTCAGTGGTATTAGCGAAAGCGGAGTTACCTCTTTAAAAAGTAGATTCAGAATGGGCAATTACAGTATGTTAAAAGACCTTGGTAGTGATAAAGATGAATGACTACTTCTCTAATTTTATGTACAGAAAGCTTCAAGCTTTATTGAGGTCAGATGCATGGCTAATGCTGAAACAAAAATTCCAGTGCTCCCTTCCTTGTCATCTCAGTTTGGGATCCAGATTGGGCACTAAGTTGGTAAACACGAAAGCCTTTACAACGTTTTTGATGGAACTGTGCAAAAGGACTGGATTCCAGTGGGCTTTGTTGCATAGCAGCAGAAAAACTAGTGATTACTGATAAATTCATTATAAAATGACGATTTAATGATAAATATGCCACAAAAAATGAGAGTCTGTAACCATAGCGAATATAACAAATTTCTAGAAAAAAGAGGAAATATTTTTCATTATATCAACGAAGCCATAGAAAATTTGTATAAAATTGGGCCAAAATGCAGGGTGGCAACAATATTTACAGCAATAAAGTGGTGATTTTGATACATATAACAACCCATCTATTCAGAATAGGTTTGAGTGGGATTTTTAGAGGGATACATTGAACAGATAGGAAAAATTTGCAGGTTATCAGCTATTCACAAGCATCAAAAGAAACTTGATATTAAGATCAATGATTGCAGAAAATAACATGGAAGATATCGAAATTGCCATAGGCAGTACAGGAATTAGTATATACAACAACACACAGCAAAGAAAATAGCAAAGATAGAGAGTATCGCAGCTATACACAAGTAAGAAAATTGCACATAATGTTGAGCAAACAAGTCATAGCTACAAAATACAGTAATGGCTGATCACTATGGAGCATTGGGGAAATCTGATGTTAAATATGCCATAAAAGCACTATATGCAGATAGGGCATATGACAGACATAAACTCTATAAATTGTGTGATGAATGCGGCATAAAGACGAAAATTCCTCCGAAAAACGGGAGTGTTAAATAAACCATACGCGTCAAGTTAAGAGATTGTGAGCAAATTTAGGGAAGTTAAGGTGGACACTCTAGTTCTCCTATACTTGTCTTTCAATGAAAATTGAGACCAAGTTTTGGTAAGCTTTTTAAGGAAAATTTTCAAGTTATTAATTTTATTATTTAGTGCCAAAAGTAACCCTCTAACCCGCCTTTTGAACTCAATAAATGCCTTTGTTAAGCTAAGTTCTGTATTTTTTTCCAGTTCTGTACAACTAACCATTCCATGGAATATAAGAATTGCACACAATTTAGCATATAATTCACATAGTACCCTGTATGGCTTTCCTTTTAGCTCATCAAGCTTTATATGGCTCTTATATAATTTAAATAATNNTTGCCACCTTACCCTGTAAATTGTTAATACTTGCTCAGCACTCATTTTTCTATCTGGAGCATTAGTTATGAATATTGACCAACTCAGTAACTTTTGGTTCTTTCTGGAAGATGTGTATCCATGTGATTTCGCTAATCTAGTAGCCTTCCTTCTTCTAGCCATAGACTGTTCTTCAGTTAGCTTTTGACATATAATTCTTACTCTAATCTTTGCCTCTTTTCCCAATAATACTTCACTTTCTAGAAACAATTTATCCTCTAAACATTCCAATAACTCTATTTTTTGACCTGTTTCTATATCATATATGTTGGTATCANNACGACTTATAAAATAAGCCCCTATTTCATCAATTTGTTTGAAAGAACTTGGTACAAAATAACCTAGATCAGATATTATCAAATCATTGTTCGATATATTGCTTAAATGTTTTCTATATCCTTGATCTGACCTTATTCCCTCTGTTATGTTAAGTTGGTCTAACGTTTGATTTAGGTAATCAAAAACCAATTGCAACTTTATTCCAGATCTAGTATTACTTTCATAACCACTGTAACTAGTGCCATACCCTTTATACATGTTTTCCATACTGTTAGGCAGGCTAATATAGCTACANTCCAATAACTTGACGCTTTTGAATTGCTGCAATATTCTGCAATCAACTTGCAAGGTATTGTTAAATAAAACCATAGATTCATTATACATTCTTTTCATAAACTCCACTGCTTCTTTAGTAAACCTAAAATCTAAACCCTGTTTCGTTATTACTACAGATTCTTCATTTAATAATTGGCACATTGCATCTATGCTGCAATTTTCAATTCCTATATTGCCAAAAATTATAGCTTTTATGAATGATGAACCGCTCAGTTTTCTCTTCCTTTTTATAAATCCTGTTTCAATTGATACCTCATCTGCCCTTTTATTAAAAAATTTGTTGAGGTTATTTGATAGGCAAGTTATCTTATTCATCATTGGTTCTCTCACTAAAAACATATTTGGGAGAACTTATACCTTATTATTCTGTCTTTTTTTTATACCTTCTTTCCTTAACTTGACGCGTATGGTTCATTTAACACTCCCTTGAGATTCAATTTAATAGCAGGAATTCACAATTTTGAGCTGTCTATTTGAGTTTCGAAAGAGGTCTACTGCACAAAATACTTCATATAAATCAAGTTTTCTTGGTCTTGCTGCTACTCTCTAGTATTGGTCTGATTTTTTCAAATTGCTCTCGACCTATATCACTTGGATAATTTTTACGCATAGATACACCTCTTTCTTAAATCTATGCCTATTTTACCTCATCCATCCAAGATTTTAAACAGGTTCTAATAGATGCCCAACAGGTCTATTCTTACAACCCACGCCCCAATAAACTATTCTGCCGAGCTTCCAGTACCTTTACATTCACTATTTTGTCCCTGTATTTACCTTCAGGATCATCAATGCACACTGATTGCATATATGGGCTTTTACCAATAATTTGGTTTTGATGTTTGCCTTTTTTATCACTGAACAAAGCAGGAATAGTTTTGCCTACCATACTCTGGTTAAACTCAAGTTGTTGCTTACTAATTAATTTCTGTAAACGAAGAAGGCGTTCTGTTTTAACCTCTTCTGCTACTTGATCTTTTCTTTCTGCTCCCGGTGTGCCTGGTCTTGGGCTGTATTTAAAACTATAAGCCTGAGCGTACTTTACTTTTTCCACTAACTTCATAGTTTCCTCAAAATCTTTTTCGGTTTCTCCAGGAAAACCAACAATAAAATCAGAAGAAAATTCGATTTCAGTTTTCAATTTGCGGAATCTATCTATTATTTCCAAATACTCCTCTGTAGTGTGTTTCCTATTCATCGCGTGCAATATTTTATTCGAACCTGACTGCACAGGCAGGTGAACAAACGGCATGAGTTTTGGTTCTTCCGCATGTGCCAAGTAGAGAGATTCGTGCATATCTCTTGGGTGGGAAGTTGTATAGCGGATTCTTTCTAACTTTTCAATTTTAGCAATATGACTAATTAATTTTCCTAAATCCCACACTTCCCCTTCGCATTTCCCATGGTAAGCATTGACGTTTTGACCGAGTAGATTGATTTCCTTCGCTCCATTTGCAACTAATTTCAATGCTTCGCGGAATATTTCATTTACTGGTCGTGAATACTCGGCTCCGCGAGTGTAGGGCACCACACAAAACGTACAAAATTTATCACAACCTTCCTGTATGGCAAGAAACGCAGAAGATCCCTGGCTATTGCCATAGCATTCATCTGGCAATTTATCAAACTTTGCAACTTCAGGAAAATCAGTGTTTATTACATGACCTTTACTTCTGCTTGCTTTGACTATCAGCTCCGGTAAAGTAGCGATACTCTGTGGACCAACAACAATATCAACAAAAGGAGCCCTTCTGAACACCTCTTCTCCCTCTGCTTGTGCTACACATCCAGCTACCACTATAGTAATTTCTTTATTTTTTTGTGATGAATGAATCTTCCCAAGCTCTGAGTAAAGCTTTTCTGCTGCCTTCTCTCTAATATGGCAAGTATTCAGTATCACCAAATCAGCTTTTCCTGCATCACTAACAATGTTGAACCCCAAAGGTTTAATTACATTTTCCATTAAAACGGAGTCATAAACGTTCATCTGACAGCCGTAAGTTTTAATATATAGGCCTTTCATGTTTACTTAATTTCATTCACTATCACTCACCATACACCATTGTCATTCCAGCGCGTGACGCTGGAATAGCTTTGTTGCATAGCAGCAGAAAAACTAGTGATTACTGATAAATTCATTATAAAATGACGATTTAATGATAAATATGCCACAAAAAATGAGAGTCTGTAACCATAGCGAATATAACAAATTTCTAGAAAAAAGAGGAAATATTTTTCATTATATCAACGAAGCCATAGAAAATTTGTATAAAATTGGGCCAAAATGCAGGGTGGCAACAATATTTACAGCAATAAAGTGGTGATTTTGATACATATAACAACCCATCTATTCAGAATAGGTTTGAGTGGGATTTTTAGAGGGATACATTGAACAGATAGGAAAAATTTGCAGGTTATCAGCTATTCACAAGCATCAAAAGAAACTTGATATTAAGATCAATGATTGCAGAAAATAACATGGAAGATATCGAAATTGCCATAGGCAGTACAGGAATTAGTATATACAACAACACACAGCAAAGAAAATAGCAAAGATAGAGAGTATCGCAGCTATACACAAGTAAGAAAATTGCACATAATGTTGAGCAAACAAGTCATAGCTACAAAATACAGTAATGGCTGATCACTATGGAGCATTGGGGAAATCTGATGTTAAATATGCCATAAAAGCACTATATGCAGATAGGGCATATGACAGACATAAACTCTATAAATTGTGTGATGAATGCGGCATAAAGACGAAAATTCCTCCGAAAAACAACGCAGCAGAGCATCTAAAATTGGATTATATGCTTGATAGCTTACTATTACCCACAAATGTAAATGGACTTATAAATAAAGTATTACAATATTAAAGTTCGTGAATATTGAGGGTATAAAAATGGCAAACAAGGGTAATGAATGGGCTAGAAATGAATTGGGGGATGCTGCACTTGGAGATAAAAGACTGACAGATCGATTAGTAAATATTGCTGATAGTTTAATAAGTGTACCTAAAAGTTCAATCAATCAAGCATGTGGAAGTTGGTCAGAAGCAAAAGCAGCATATCGTTTTTTTCAAAATGAGAATGTAAAAGAAAGTGATATCGCATATTGCAAAAACTGTTGAAAGAACAAAAACTCATAAAAGGATTCTTGTGATTCAGGATACAAGTTGCATTTCATATACGGGACATGAAAAAATAAGAGGTTGTTTCAAAAAAAAAGTAAAGGTATTATGATGTTTTGCGATTAGTACAGAAGGCTTGACATCTAGACCAAAAGCTTTACTCGAGACCCTCTATATCTAAAGAAGACCAAGAGCGAGAAAAAAGAAGACGTTGTAGAAACGTTAATATTGAAATAAAGAAAGCATAAAGTGGCTAGAAAGTTTAAAGAAAACAAATAAAATTATAGATTCAACTCAAACAGAAACTATAACGGTATGTGATAGAGAAGCAGATATTTATGATTTTTTTGAGCTTGCTTACCGTCTTAATTCAGCGGTTTTGATAAGAGGTTGTAGAAACCGAAACGTAAACAAAACATCTAGGTATTCTCGAGAAGAAAAATTATGGGTGCGCCAAGAAAAGTGTTTAGAAAACAGTTGGTCAACCTAGGCAAAGTCTAGCCAACAGCCTAGAACAGACCATTATGCTGCGTAAGGTAACGAGCGTAGTAAAGCTAATGGAATGGACAATACAGGGTACAACGAAAGTGAAGGTATTGAGTTCCGAAATCTTCAATATCATAGAGGTCGACATTTTCCATTTGATGGAAGACAGCATGAAGGGTAGCGGAAAGGCAAGTTACCACTCACTCTATCGGAATCGGAGGCCGTATCATGTATTGAGATGGATTCTAAATGAACTTGGGAGATCCTTTGTATTCCTACTAAGGTACGTTGGAACAAGTCAACAAAGGCAAGGACTAACGAAAGATACAAAGGAAGTCGGACTGACTGATAGTACTCAGCGTCAAACAGACGAAGTCTGTAAAATCGGGAAAAGAAACTCCCTAGCTTACGTTATAGTAATTTTTGAATATAATTCTGTAGAGAAGTGCTCCTGCAGTTATAACCGACCCGCTCAATGGTGCCTTAAGTGCCCGTTACTCAGCATGGTTTTGAGAGGAACGGTCAAATCATTGATGGAGCCATATTTTATAACTACCTCGTTTAGAAGATTGTATAATCTAACCGTTCTCAAGCTGAAGCGCTTCTTCATTATAAATATAGAAGAGAGGTTTAAAATGGCAAAAATAAAAAGCAAGTTGGAAATAATTAACTCTGATGCAGCAGATTGGTTCAGCCGTACATTATGTATGTGTTCCAGAAGGAAGAGATAAACAACGTATCCAAAAATTTAGTTGCTTTACAGTGGATCTTCATAACTTAGCAAAGTGGTTAAAAAAGTGCAAAATTAGAACAATAGCTATGGAATCAACAGTGGATTCCTTTATTTCAAATACTTGAGTCATATGGATTTGAGGTTAAATTGGTAAATGCACGACATGTTAAAAATGTACCTGGAAGAAAATCTGATGTTCAGGATTGTCAGTGGCTGCAGCAATTACATAGCTATGGATTGCTTCAAGGATCATTTAGACCAGATGATCAAATGTGTGTGCTACGTAGTTATGTTAGACAACGTAAAAATCTTATTGAAGGTGCATCTACACATGTTCTGCGTATGCAAAAAGCGTTAATTCAAATGAATATTCAATTACACAAAGTTATTAGTGATACTACTGGAGTAACTGGTATGCAAATTATCAAGGCCATAATTGAAGGTGAAAGAAATCCTGAGAAGCTAGCTGAACTAAGAGATGTACGAACAAAAAATAGACCTCTTTCGAAACTCAAATAGACAGCTCAAAATTGTGAATTCCTGCTATTAAATTGAATCTCAAGCCAAAACGTTTTCTCCGATTGCGATATCTTTCTGCAATAATTTTGAATCTTTTTAACAGACCAATTATATTCTCAACCACTACTCTTTTGCTCGCTAGTTTTCTATCTTTTTTCCTTAATTAAGGGACTCTTTTTCATCCTTCTGTGTGGCAACTCGACATTTTTGTGAATTTTTTACCATCGGCTAAAACTTTTATACCTTCTGATACATGCACTTTTGACTCCTTGAAAAGCCGAAAATCATCCATTCTAAAATGATGTACAAATAATCTTCTTGCTCTTCTTTTCTGCAATTATTTGTGTTTTTAGTGTATGTTTTTTCTTCTTTCCCGAATAGAATCGTTTCTGCTTTTTTTTGTCCTCTCCACTGGTGTTTCCGTGGCATCAATCACTNNATATTCCATGTCGCTTTTTAGAAGCTCTTTTCGCCCTGGCAATGCAAAATCCGGGTGTTGTATCTCTACCCATTTTACAGTTTTATATGCCGTACTTTCACTTACTCCATAGCTTTGACTTATGTGAAAATATGTCCGGTATTCTCGTAAGTATTCTAATATCATAAGCAGCATGCTCTCCTCGTTCAGCTCTTCCTCCTTTGGCTTTCTTTTTTTATTTTCTTCACATAAAATCCCTACCATTTTATTAAATGTTGATTTTTTTACTCCTGTTAGCCGACGAAATTCCTCTTCATTCAGCTCCTTCATACTTCATTTCTTCTTACCTCAAAACCACTGCTTTAACAGTTTTATTCTAGTTTCGAAAGAAGTCTAGTGTCAACCTGCCACCTATCCACTCTGAGAAGTGATTATCTCTTGCTTCCAACCAAGCAATACCTAATTCATACTATCTGGGTAAGGGTCAGTAAATTAATCGTCAATGTTGTACACGTTCTTTTCTTTTTCTACTCTCTCTTGCTCTTCAATACAATATATAGCAAGCGGATTAGCTTTAAGTCTTTCGACTCCTATTTCTTCTCCTGTTCCATCGCAGTAACCATAAGTGCCTAATTTTATTTTTTCTAACGCCTCCTTAATTTTTTCTTTTCTATCTTTTCGGCGCTTGATTAATTCCTCGTTTCCACTATCTTCATCAGAATAGTATGCATCAATACTATTATCTTCTAGTTCTTGTTTCTCTAACTCAGCGAGTATTGACTGTAACTTTAAGCTGAAGTATTCCAGTTGTTTTACGCTCATATATTCTTCATCTTCTGAAGGAGTGTAATCTTCTGGTGACTTTATTTTTGGTAACTTTTCCATAATTGCATTATCAAAAAAATAATAAAACCTATATAACTGATGAACAAAAAATTATACTACCTCAAAGTAAACACTATAATTTATAATAAACATTTAAAAGCCTAGTATGATTGGCTCAGTAAAAAAATTAGTAATAGATAATAAGAATCTTACCTATGTAGTATATATTTTTATTATAATGTTAAGTTTATCTTCATTTACACTTGAAAACAACAATAAACAAGAAGTTATGTTAACATTAACATGGATATGTGCTACATTTGTTTTGCAGATCTCTACAAATAATTTGTTTACATCTGATTATCATGATGGAATATTAGAGCAAATCTTTGTACAGCCACTTTCTTCTAGGCTTATAGTTGCTTATAAAATTTTCGCTCACTGGTTATTATTTGGGTTACCGATTTCAGTAATTTCTTCCATATTCAGCTTTGCAATTCTAGGCAATAGTGTTGAACACTCAATAGCAGTTGGAGTGTCTTTATTATTTAATACGCTGATAATCATTAATATTTCAGCTACTGGAAATGCATTGATGATTGGTCGAAACAACTTAGCATCAGGAGTATCGCAAATTCTTGTTTTGCCAATTATAATGCCAACCTTTGTGTATTTTAAAATGCTAACTCAATTTGAAAATTTGTCCTTGAATATTTATACACTACTAATCACCATCTTAGTTTTTGTCATTTTGATTGTTAACAGCACTGTAACTACTCACATGGCACTAAAATTTGCTGTGGAACAGGATTGAAAAATCTTACTGTTATTCAGTAGACTTCTTAGAACCTGTTTAAAATCTTCGTAATAGGAGAGAAATGAAAGAAAGGACAACCATTTGTAGGCTAGTATTGAGCTTTCGCTCACAATTTTTCCACAACCGTCTACACTTTTCCAGCCAAGCAAAAGAACGCTCTACAACCCACCTTTTTGGCAATACAACAAAGGTATGTAATTCACTTCGTTTTATTACTTCAACAGTTGCACCAATAGTCGTTTTTATTTGAGTTGCAAAATTTTCTCCTGTATAACCTGCATCAACTAGTATATTTTGAACTTCGGAAAGATTTTTTCTTGCTTTACAAATCATTTCTACAGCAGCATTACGATCTCCGATATTAGCTGTAGTAATATAAATTGCGTGCTTGNNCGTATCTACTGCAATGTGACCCNNTGAAATTTTCTTGCCGGCATCATAACCTTTTTCTTCAGCAGTATCGGTATTTTTTACACTTTGGGCATCAATGATGCAGAAGCTTGTTTTGGTATTCCGACCACTGTTGGAACGAACCTCTCCAACTAATTTTTTTTAAGAGCCTGTACGTGATCTCTGAATATGGTAAGATGAGGTATAGTTGATATGAGGTAAACTATGAGTGCGCCAAGGGAAGCGTTTAGAAAACAGTTGGTGAAAATCCAACCTAGGCAAAGTCTAGCCAACAGCCTAGAACAGACCATTATGCTGCGTAAGGTAACGAGCGTAGTAAAGCTAATGGAATGGACAATACAGGGTGCAACGAAAGTAAAGGTATTGAGTTCCGAAATTGCCAACATTATAGAGGTCGACACTGTTCATGTGGTGGAAGACAGCATGAGGGGTAACGATAAGGCAAGTTATCACTCACTCTATCGGGATCCGAGGCCGTATCATGTATTGAGATGGAGCCTAAATGAACTTGGGAGATCCTTTGTATTCCTACTAAGGTATGCTGGAACAAGTCAACAAAGGCAAGGACCAACGAAAGATACAAAGGAAGTCGGACTGACTGATAGTACTCAGAGTGTGGGAAAGCCACATACAAGGGGAAGCGGTCAGCAATATAGCAACTGGAATGAGGATTGCAATACCGATACAACAGAGATTGGAGGAATATGCAAGGAAAACTAAACCAGATAGCGGTAAGAGCGAAGCAAGATAAGCGGGTAAAATTTACATCGCTGATACACCTTATCAATGAGGAGAATCTTGCAGAGTGTTATAAGGAACTAAAACGTAACAAAGCGTGTGGTGCAGACCAAGTGACAGTGGAGGCGTATGGAGAAAACCTAGAGGAGAAACTTAAAACGCTAGTGGATAGTATGAAGAGAAAGCAATACCGACCGCAACCAGTGAAAAGGGTATACATACCCAAAACTGGAAGCAAGGAAAAGAGCGGTCTCGGAATACCATCAACAGAAGAAAAGTTGGTACAGATAATGTTAAAGAAGATATTGGAAAATATTTATGAAGCAAACTTTCTGGACAATTCGTATGGTTTTCGCCCTGGTAGAAGCTGTCATCAAGCAGTCAAAGCACTAGATAAAGCAGTGATGCACAAACCAATTAACTACGTTGTAGAAGTGGATATCAAGAAGTTCTATGATAATATGCAACATAAATGGCTGATGAGATGCGTAAGGGAACGAATATCTGACCCAAATTTATTGTGGCTAGTAAAGCAATTTCTTAAGAGCATGTCTTCAAACTCAAGAATGAGCTAATTTGTGAAGCATAATAGTGATCATATTAAAAAAGATGTTATTTTTTGAAGTGAGAGGAGAATGCTCATAATCCTTACTCATACGTCTAAAATTGGAGAGCCAAGCAAAGGTTCTCTCAACAATCCAACGTTTAGGAATAACCTGAAATCCTGTATCAACTACTTTCTTGGTAATCGTCAACAAACATCCAGTTTCCAATAAACAGCGGTTTTGCAATTTACCTGTATATCCTTGATCAGCAAAAAACTTACGTAATGTTGGAGCTTTGCATTTGGCTTGAACAAAAAGATTTAGTGCACCATCACGATCTTGAATGCTTGCACTGTGTACTTCAGCAGCAATTACAAGACCTAGAGTATCTACAACGATGTGGCGTTTTCTACCCTTTACTTTCTTGCCAGCATCATATCCTCTGGATCCCCTTTTTGAGTGGTTTTTACTGATTGACTGTCAATTATTCCTACTGATGGAGTTTCATTCTTACCAATTATCTTTCTTAGTTTTTTAACTAGAAAATCATGAATTTCTTGCCATATTCCACTTTTTTTTAAACGCGAATTACAACTATACACGGTTTTCCATGGTGGAAAATTCTTAGGTAGTTGTCTCCATTGACAGCCTGTTCTCATCACATACCTTATTGCATCGATAATCGTTCTGATACTGTGTTTTCTTGGTCTGCCGGTCTTTTTAGGTTCAAAATATTGCTCTATCATCTTCCATTCTTTGTCACTTATATCGCTTGGGTACATTTAAAATATATCTTATAACACACTTCTTAACTCCTTTCTACTTAGTTTGAGAAGACATGCTCTTAATAAAGATGCCATTATATCACTGCTTTCAATGTCGACAAGACCTAAGCAGTGTGAGAGACAATAGATAGGAAGTTTTGAAAAGGGTTTAGTGGAAGTGGTTTGTATGAGCTTTGAAAGAGGTCCATTGTAACTATTCATTTGATAATTCAAAAAACTTGAAAGAATAAAGATAGCTATTGAAATTATCTTGATTTACATCAGTTATCCAAGTTTGACATTGAATACTTAACACTTCCTCCATTAACGCCTTTCTGTAATGTTTATCCAGATGAGACATTATATCATCAAGTAGAAGAAGTGGTGCCTTATTGTAATGAATACACCTTGCTTTTACACTGGATAAAATAATAGAAAGTAGTAATAACTTTTGTTCTCCAGTGGAGCACAGATTTATTGGTACGTTTCTTTTTTGACAAAAAACCCGAAAATTATCGTTATGCACACCAAAGGTTACTCTACCAGTCAATGAATCTTTTTCTCTGTTTTCCTTTAGACGATTCTGAAAATATTCTGCAGTATCGTCCAAAGTTAGCTGGCTGCTGAATTTCAAACTTGCCTTCGGAAAAAGCTCACTGGAATGGTTATCAATTGTGTCTTGTAGTGTCTTTAAAACAGACGATCGCATACGTAAAATACTAACTGCATTAACGGCCATTATGTTTTCAAGACTAGAGAGCCAATTTTCGTCCAAGGTGTTCTCTCTCAACAGTTTACTTCGCTCACGTTTAGCTTTTCTGTGTTTCATGTAGCAGCAAGTGTAATTTTCCTCAAACAGTGAGACTATACGGTCTAAAAATTTTAATCTATCACTTGGAGAATTAAGAAGAACATAGTCCATTTGTGGAATCAGCCATATTACATTGGATATCTTATACAAAGATGAATAACTCGATTGCGTTTTTCCATCAATTTGTATTAGTTTCTTATCAAAACTCTTTGCAATACCAATTGAATTAAAATCCGTTCCATTAAAAAAATCATAGTGCACTACCCAATCTTCATTACTGAATCTATTTTGTATCTCACTGGCTTTTGCTTTTTTCATTCCATTGCTTTTAGCAAGCAACGAGATTGCTTCAAGTATATTAGTTTTACCAATACCGTTTTTGCCAGTTATTACAACTGAGCTATCATCTGAATCCAGTTCAAAGTTTGAGTGGCTACGAAAATTATGTAATTTCAGCTTTTTTATGTAGCAATGGGTAGCCATTAACCTATTCTTTAGTTTATATTCTCTTTACTTCTTCCAGAACCTCATCAACATGTCCACTAACTTTTACATTTTTCCAGATCTTCACTATTTTACCTTTTTTATTTATTAAAAAAGTAGTGCGTTCTATTCCCATATACTTTTTGCCAAACATACTTTTCTCTACCCAAACACCATATTTTCCCAACATTTCAGCATTCTCATCAGAAACTAAAGAAAACGGCAGAGAATATTTTGCTTTGAAGTTAGCGTGGCACTTAACACTATCTTTTGATACACCAATTATCACTGTGTCAAGGGAAGAAAAATCATCTATTTTATCTCTAAAGCCTTTTGCTTCCATCGTACAACCCGGAGTATCGTCTTTAGGATAAAAATAGAGAACTACATTTTTNTTATCAAAAAATTCACTCAGTGATAAATTTTCACCAGAATCTGTTGGTAAGCTAAAATCAGGTGCATTATTTCCTACTACTAACTCCATACCTTACTCCATTAATAACACTTCTATCTATAGTAGTATATTATAGTTAGAATATCAAATTTTATATATAGCTAACACAGATAAGATTCTTGATGAAAGCTTGTTGATAAGTTTCTACCTATCTTCTCGGCTTGCTACTTTTGATAAAGTGTGGTTTTCAAGGCCATATCAAATAGGTCCTATTAAAAATCAATCGAATCTTCACATGTTTGCTCTTCATAAAAGAAGTTTAACGTTATCGTAGTACCAAGTTTTGCTTCACTTTTAATGTCGAAAGTTCCACCCATTAACTCTACTAATTTCTTGCTTAGCGGTAATCCGATGCCCGTACCTTCGTTTCTATACCCCGAATCTGCTTGGCCAAAAACAGACATAACTTTATATATGTCCTGCTGCATTATTCCTATTCCATTGTCATGAAACTCAATAGTTAATAAGTTTTTTTCTATATTCTCTTTAATCACCATTCTTATTAAACCATCTTTGGGGGTAAATTTGATTGAGTTTGATAATAAATTTATTATAACTTGTTTCATTCTCTTAGGATCTGCAATAACTAATAATTGTTTGTTAGGTATCTCTTTTTTTAAATTAATTCCGGTTTCTTTTAATTTAGGTAATAGCATATTTACGCATGAATCCATTATTTTGTTCAGGTTAAACTTCACTTTTTCTACTGTTAAACTACTTGATTCAGCTTTAGAAAAATCGAGCACATCGTTAATTAAAGCAAGTAAATGCGTCCCTGCATTATATATATCGTCTGCATACTCCTTGTATTGAGAGTTGTCCATTGAACCTAAAGTTTCATTTTTGATCAACTCCGCAAATCCAATAATAGCATTAAGAGGTGTGCGTAATTCATGTGTAACGCTTGCAAAAAATTTTAGCTTATTTGCATTTTCTTGCTCTAATGCCTCTTTTATCTGCTGTAATTCAATGTTAGTTTTATGTTGCTTGGCTAGCATTTGGGTATTAGAAAAGTGCAAATAGACCATTGTTAATATTAAAATTACTAATAATAAGCCTAAAAATGTTAAAAACAGGCCATATGCTATAACATAAGAATTATTGTAGTTTCGAAGAATCTTCAAAAAAAATGACGGTTTAGCGCTATTTTCATGAAATACAGGGAAAATAGAAGTTAACGTATTTGCTGTAGTATAAAATATTTCTTGGTTGTTTAGTAGTTTGTCAATTTCATCATTTGTAAGTAACTGTTCATAATCATGATCTTGAGTGTTAAAGTTACTGAATATCATTCTGCCGTTTTGATCATACAGCATTAAGCTGAAATCCTTTACTTCGCTAACTGATTGTAATAATTCAGCACGCAGTTTTACCAATTGGTTTATATAATCGAAACTGTTGTATTTAATGTGATGCTTTTCTATTAGTAAATAATGGTATTTTTTTATTATGCCATTTTCCAGTACACTTTTTAAGTTTACACTTGAATCACGGTAAGAAGAAAGAAAATTACTCCTTAGTAAATAATTACAATATATCACACTGAATAAAATCATAAAAATCGATGAGAATAAGGCAATAACTTTTGTGTATTTGTTTTTCCCCAGTGCAGAAAACATTAGCTTATACATATCCTTCTTATTGTGAAACAACGGTTTTTATGTTATTAATAATAAAATTTAGCATATAATATTTTATGACAATTTCTCCTATTTTGCCAGTTTATTCTCCTGTTAACATAAATTTTTCTTATGGTAAAGGTATTTACTTGTATGATATTGACGGTAAGCGCTACATAGATTTTCACTCTGGAATAGCTGTTAGTAGCTTAGGTCACGCCAATTCGCGATTAATTAGTGCTCTAAAATTGCAAGGAGAAAAATTATGGCATATATCAAATACATATAATATACCTGCTGCCAATAATTTTGCAGAGAAATTAATAAACAACAGTTTCGCTGACACTGTATTTTTCTCAAATTCTGGATCAGAGGCAGTAGAATGTGGGCTTAAGATTGCTAGGATCTATCAAAACGGAAAAGGCAATAAAACCCGTCACAGAATTTTAACATTCCATGGTGCATTTCATGGAAGAACTTTTTTAACTTGTGCTACAAACGATAAACAGAAATTTTCTGAATTACTAAATCCCTACATTGATTGGTGTGATAATATCGAGCCCAATATTGAGAGCGTAAAGAAAGCAATTTCAAGTGGTATAGGCGTTATATTAATAGAACCAATACAAGGGCAAGGTGGTATCAAAGTAATGAATGAAGTCTTTATGAAAGAGCTAAGAAAGCTGTGTGATGAAAATGACATATTGTTATTTTTTGATTGCGTACAATGCGGTGCTGGTAGGACAGGAAAATTATTCGCATACGAACATATAGGAGTGGAACCTGATATATGTGCTCTTGCAAAGGGAATAGGAGGAGGGTTTCCGCTGGGGGCTTGTCTTGCAACTGAAAAGGCTGCTAAATATATGGCAGTTGGTATGCACGGTTCCACTTTTGGTGGCAATCCGCTTGCAACCTCAGTAGGTAATGCTGTGCTCGAAGAATTGCTCAGCCCCGGCTTTTTGAAAAATGTTGAAATTAGAGGTAAATACTTAAAAAATAAACTAGAAAACTTAGCAAGTAAATTTTCAATAATAGAAGAAGTGAGAGGGAAAGGGTTAATGCTTGGAATAAAGGTGAAAGCAAACAATAAAAAGTTCGCAGAAGAATTAAGTCACCGCGGCTTGCTGACTGTTGGGGTAACATCAGATAACGTTGTGAGAATTTTATCTCCACTCATTATCACTGAAAAAGAGATTGATGAAGGCATCGAGATTTTGACTCAATATTTATCTGAGAAATCTTCTGATTAGATACTTGCATTAATATGAACGACAATCTGGTATGCTTAGGAATTATTACCTCTCCTCACGGAATTAAAGGAGCTGTTAAAGTAAAAACCTTTACTGAAAAGCCTGAAAATATCTCCTTATATGGTGAGCTAATCAGTGGTGATGAGAATTATAAAATAGACTCAGTATCCGTCATAGGTGATAATTTAGTAATAGCTACAATAAGCGGAGTAAATTCCCGTAATGAAGCAGAGCTTTTAAGGAATAAGAAGCTATATATAGAAAGAAGCAAGTTACCAGAGCTAAATGATGAGGATGAATTTTACCAAAGTGACCTTGTAGATATGGAAGTAAGGCTGAAAAGTAATGAATTATATGGCTATGTAAAATCTGTGTATAATTTCGGCTCAGGGGATATATTAGAAATTTTAGTTATCAGCACAAAAAAACGCATTATGCTATCTTTCACTAAAGAGATATTTTCACATATAAATATAAAGGGGAGGTGTATAGTATTAAATATGCCAGAATTTATTGACTAATAAAGACTTTGATATTTATATAAAGCTATTTATAATTGTAAGATCAAACTGAAAATGTAATTATGGCAGAAAGAGCTAACGATATCAGACCAGGTCAGGTGTTGGAACAGAACGGCGGATTATTTTTGGTTGTAGGTATTATGCATACTCAACCTGGTAAAGGTGGTGCATACATACAAGCTGAAATGAAAAATATTAAGACCGGAGCAAAACACTATGAAAGATTTCGTTCTGATGCAACAATCAGAAGGGCAATTTTAGATGAAGAGGAATATGTTTACCTTTTCACTGAAGGAAACATTGTAAATCTTATGCATCCAAGTAATTACGAGCAAATCACTATAAATTTGGACTTATTGGGAGAANAAAAAATTTATTTACAGGATAACATGAAAATTAAAGTTGTAGCTTATCAAGACAAAATAATTTCTGCGCATGTGCCTGATTATGTTACAATTGCTGTGAAAGAAACAGAGGCTGTTATTAAAGGACAAACTGCTACTGCTTCTTATAAGCCTGCAATTTTGGAAAACGGAATGCGCGTTAACGTGCCTCAGTTTATAAAAGAAGAGGATAAAATTGTAGTATATACTCCAGATGACAGCTATTATGAAAGAGTGAAAGAGTAAAAAGAAGAATGTCCATCTCATCACCACGAATTAATGTGATGCTTGATTCTGTGCGTAGTGCTTCCAGGCAGCTTATGCGCGATTTTAATGAATTGCAAATTTCTAATGTTAAATCAGCAGACTTTATTAATAAAACTTATTCAAAATCCAAGCAAACCATATACGATTGCTTGCACGATTACAAACAAGACTATGGTTTTATTTTTGAAGATGATACTGATCAAGAAGTAAAAGATGACACTTATACCTGGTTTATTATGCCTATAGAGGGCAGGGAGAACTTCTCTAGTTGCATGGTTTATTTTGCAGTATCAGTCTGTCTCATTCATAAAAATAAAGTTGTGGCAGCTGTAATTGATGCTCCGGCTCTTAGAGAAACTTTTTGGGCAGAAGAAAAAAAAGGTGCTTTTCTTGAGGATTTTAGATCTCGTCATGTAAAAATGCGAGTGAAAAGCCGTGAAGGGGGTCTAATAGATGTAAGTGGTAATTTGTTAAATAAATTGCTGCCTGGCAGTAGTAATGTACGCTCCATCGGTTCAACAATTTTAGGCTTTGCGTACCTTGCAGCAGGAAGGCACAGAGGAATAGTTTACTCTGGAATTAACAAATACAAAACTTCGCTCGGTAGACTTTTTCTGCAAGAAAGCGGTGGCAGGCTAATGGAGGATAAGGGGCTAATCATTGCTGGAGATATACAATAAGATTCATTCAGAAATAATAAACGGTATCATTTGACACTGACATCCAGTTATAAAAATCACATAAAAGTGATCATTCCGATATTGACATGATGATATGTTTATAATAGAATAAAAGTCTCATGTAATAGGTGGGAGTAATGATTCCTAAAAGTAGAGTAGATAAGTTCAGGTGCAACAATAATAAATAGGTCTATGTGTGATTGTGTTTTAGTGATAGGAGGGTGAATGTATAAGAATGGTAAACGTGAACCACCAAAAAAGAAATTGAAGCGAGATCCGTTAGATGAGCTGTTGGCTACTGTATTGGATGCTATATCCAAAGGTTCTCAAACTGCACTCCAAGAGGTTGCAAAAAGCTATCCGGTATTATCTTTGTTGCCCATATTTTGTAGTATATTCAGGCAGAAAGAGAAGAACGAAACAGGGGAAACTGTTCATGGTGGTTTTATCTATAACTTACCAAAGGCAATCAAAACCTTTACTGGAAGAAAAACAGAGTTGGAAAAAATACATCAATCATTCGACAGTGCACCAGAACCATCAAACAAATCCTGTAATGTTGCAGCAATAACTCAATCTATGGCAAGTTTAAACTTAAGTGAAAATATTTCTTCTATTAACGGTCTAGGGGGAATGGGCAAGACACAATTAGCCTTAATGTATGTCAAACAATACGCTAAAAATTATGATAATAATGTAATTTGGATAAATGCTGAGGACCCATCTTCTTCGTTTAGAGGATTAGCAGGTTGTCCAGAGATAAATATCAAGACAAAAGATATTAATGGTCGCGATAAAGCAGATAATGAGATAGCACAGGAAATATATAAGCATTTTAAAGACAAGAAGAGTTTATTTATTTTTGATAACGTTGAAAATTCTGAAAAGATCGAGGAATTTTTACCAAAACCACTTGTAGGTAACAAGCCGTATATTCTAATAACTTCCAGATATCAGAATTGGGAGGATGTAGCATGTAAGATTGCATTAGATGTTTTTAGTCTTGAAGAAACGGAAGATCTCATAATGGAACACGGTGTACAAGATGTTTTGAGTAAAGAAGAACTGAAAAATTTCATAATTGCACAGATAAAAAAATATGAATCCCGACTTCTTGTATCAAAACCAAGAGAAGAATTAACAAAAGAGGATACAAGTATCAATGAGGAGAACATTCAGAGAATAGCTCTTTGTAGGGAAGTACTGGAGGAGCTTATTCCACCAAAGGATCAAGAAGAAGAAACAGAAGAAGGGTTTGTAGTAATGCCTGACTTAAACTGTAAGCTAAATGAGCTATTAAAAGGGTTAGAAAGCATAGCATTAGATGTTGATCATATCAAGAAGTTACATAATAAACTTCAAGGCTTTCCACTAGCATTACAACAAGCAGTTGCTTATATTAAGCAGCAAAGGATTTTGAAGTCAAATTTTGGAATTCAAGATTACTTGAAGGAATATGATAAATCTTATAAAGAAGCAGAAGAATTATTAAGTTATGACCTTCATAAAAACAATAATGACCCATATATGAAAACGGTCATGACAACATGGAAAGTTACGCTTGATAAAATAGCAAGTGATACGAAATATGGTAAAGAAGCTATAAGAATTCTAAGCGTTATGGCTTATCTTGTACCTGATAATATTCAGAATTCAATGTTCTCAAGGTTAGTAGAAGAAAATAATAAAGTAACAGGTGCTATAAATCTGCTTAGAAACTATTCAATGATTAATCAAGGAAGCAAAGTTGATTTATCAAACATTCATAGGCTGGTTCAGGAGGTAATACGTATAAAATTAAAGACAGAAGAAGTAGAGGAAAAGACCTTAGAGGATGTACTGAAAATATTGAAACCTGTTAATTCCTATTCCAGAAGCCCTAATGCTAACCATTCTATACTTATCTGTGTGCGTGCTAGTGAATATGATATGTTCAATAAAATAAATAGTTTAATTCCAGGGTTGAAGTCAGAAAAGGAATCAACAGAATCGCTTTTGCAATGGGTTATTAAAGAAAACAGAGTAGATACAATGCAATACATTTTGGACAATATGGAAGATAAATGGAAAAAAGACAATAAACATGCACTAAATCAATTATTAGAATATAGCATTAAGGGGGCAAATAAGAATAATCGTAATATGATTAAGGTTTTAATTCAGCACAGTTCAGAGGTAAATACTTTGTCTATGATTGGAGATAGTAGTTTTAATTCCATAAAGTTATTACGCATTTTAGAAAAGCTTGGAAAGCTTGACAAAGAAGAAAAGTTTAAGTACTTAGTTAAGGCTATTGAATATGCAAATTTAGATGTGGTAAAATTTATATTAGAAAATGAACCGAGCTTAGTTAAGGAGAAGCTTAAAGACAATTGCTTTGCGGAAGATGATAATTATGATGGTGATAATTATGATGATAATGGTAGATATTCATATTTTGTTAAAAAAGGAAGCTCTATTTCCAAGCTTGCACGCGAGGTAAGAGATTCCTTACAAAAGTGTAAGAATATAGAAAAAATTATTGAATTGATTGAAGAAGCTAAAGGAAAAATACGAGATTTAGGCCGGAAAGAAATGGATATTAACCATGAAAAACAGTCTCTAACCTTAGGTTCTGAATTTCAAAATAAAGTAGCAGGTAACTTGAGTGACACTAGTGATGATGAAGAGGAGTTACTGGATTTAGATTGTGAAATGATTAATACTGATGACGAACAGCTTCCTATTGCTCTTCATATTACGAAAACTCTAGAAAATGATTTGAATGATACTATGGAGGAAAGTCCCGGAAGTATAGCCCATGATCCCTCAGTTACATCCCTGGTCAAATATCTCCAAGGAGATATTGATCTTCTCAAAAACTTTTACAAGAGATTCTGTTAAATGTTCTATCATTTCATCGGTATGATAAGGTGTAGGGGTAATACGGAAACGCTCAGTTCCTCTTGGCACCGTTGGATAATTTATATGTTGAACGTATATTCTATGCTCATCAAATAATAATTTTGATGCTTTTTTGGATAACTCTGGGTCGCCAATTATTATTGGAATTATATGAGTTTCTGTTGGAATGAAATTAATTCCTGCATTTCTCAGTGAGTTTTTTACTTTTTCAACGACTTGCTTTTGCTTTTCCCTTTCAATGTTGCTCGATTTTAGGTGCTCAACGCTTGCCTTTGCTGCCGCTGCTAAAACAGGCGACATAGCAGTGGTGAAAATAAATCCTGGAGCGGAACTTCTTATTACATCTACCAAGCTCTTTGAAGACGCGATATACCCACCCATAACTCCAAAAGCCTTCGATAGTGTACCTTGAATAACGGTTATTCTATCCATCAGGCCTTCTCTTTCTGCAATTCCGCCACCATGTGAACCATACATGCCAACTGCGTGCACCTCATCCAAATAGGTAATTGCATTATACTGATCTGCTAGATCACATATCGCTTCAAGCGGCGCTATGTCACCGTCCATTGAATATACGGATTCAAGTGCTATTATCTTTGGTGTTTTTGTATCTACGGACTTTAACAACTGCTCTAAGTGATCAACATCATTATGTCTAAATATATATTTTGGTCTTTTGCCTGATTTTATGCCTTCTATCATTGAAGAATGATTTTTCTCATCTGAAAAAATTACCACGCCTGGAATAACAGACGATAAAGTGCTAAGTGTTGTCTGGTTAGCGAGATAGCCACAAGCAAAAGTTAAAGCAGCCTCTTTTTTATGCAAACAAGCTAAGGATTTTTCAAGTTCGACAACCTCTTTTGTTGTACCAGATATATTTCTTGTTCCCCCCGCACCAATTGATGAATTTTGAATAGCAGCAATAACACTCTCATTCTGCGACATTCCCAGATAATTATTACTGCACCAGACTATTACTTCTCTATTTCTTTCGTAGTCCATAATGTGAGGGAGCCTACCTGGCAATGACGCAAAGTGCGTAAATTCACGATATCGCCCTTCCTCTTTTATATCTTTGATTTTATTTAAGAATATTTCTTCGTAGTTTACCAAGTTTTTATTCGCTAATAATTAATATAATTATAATAAATTATTAAATGGTAAACTACAATATTTATTCTTCAACTTACTGTTAGCTCTCCGTTAGCTACAGGTTCAACATTACTACCCTCAAGTGAATTTGAAGGTCTGTTACAGCAATATATGATTAAAGCAGCAACTAAACAACAAACTCCAACACCTGCTATTATTCCTGTTGTCAGCAAGCTAACACTAAAAGCAAAATATGCAGCCGATGCAGCAGCCCCCGCAAGTATTCCAGCTACTGCGAACGTCCATATAGCTACGGTAGGCCACTTACTCTTTTGCGTATTTTTTGTTGCAGTAATACTTCCATTTCCTGGATTATTAGGCAGCTTGCCATTGGTTTTAGTATCACTTTTTTGTTCTGGGACTAGAATCTTAGGAACTCCTGATTGTTCATCATCACTATTACCATTTATTGGTGATTTGATATCAGTTTGAATATTATCTGTACTTTTTTCTGGTACATATCCAGCAGGCTGAACAGGAGTTTGCTCTTTCTTACCAATATCAACTAATGGTGCGGTAGCATCGTTCTTATCATCCTCTTCAGTAGTTACCTGTGAACTATTATTGTTACCAATATATGTTTCCCTAAATTGCTCTTCTTTTTTTTGTTCATTTTTCTTTTTTTCTTCTTTAGATTGTTTTATTCTCTCTTGGCGTTTCTTCTTACTATTTTTACCCCCCTCAAAATTATTACTTATGGGCCCCGTTATTGAAACCCCTGTATTATTTAAGATAGCATTTTCTTCCTCTCCGGCAAGAACATTTTTTTTCTGTCTGCTTACTGCCAGCACTTTCAAATTCTGGATTTTCTGATAGAATGTCACTTGTTATAACTGGAATTGCTAATTCATCTGCAACGTTATTACTTCTTTTTCGTATTATAAAAGTTCCAGGAGTTTGGTACATTTCATCCCACAAATCTTGACGTTTATGACAGGGATATTCTTGCACATCAATAGAAAATTGCAGAATATTTCTAATTTGCATTAAACTGAATATTAGATCAATATTCTTTTGACGTTTATTGTCTTTTGGATCTTTAGTGTATTCATCATACACTATGCAAGCAGTCTGAACTAATCCATTTACAATACCTGGAAGACGGCTGTTATATTCACGTAAAGCTTCAGATTGCAATAATTTGTTTTCCTTTTCCAGATCTTCTATGCGCTTTTCTATACTAGATTTAAAAATCTTACACTCCTCTTGAAAAATTATGTTAATTGCATCAATTTCTGTGAATAAGTAACATACTTCCTTGACTAAGGAGTAATCTTCTTGGCCTGTTGAGTAGTGTGTTGCATTTCTCAGTATATTCTGTATGACCTGCCCTAGGTAGTGTCGACATTTATTTCAACCAAAGATAAATAGCAGCAATATGAACAAAAGACAAAAAGGTTATTGCCAATTTGTCATAACGAGTAGCAACTCTACGAAAATTCTTGATTTTGTTGAACATCCTTTCTATTAAATTTCTTTCTTTATATAGCTCTTTATCATATTCTCGTGACGTTTTTCTATTGGAGCGCGGTGGAATAACAGGTTCAGCATTTATGGCTTGTGCTGCTTCAATCATATAATCTGCATCATATCCTTTATCTGCAATAAGTGCTTCCATTTTCTTATCATTTATCAGATCTAAAGCCTTTACATAATCTGATCTTTGACCAGCAGTAACAAAAAATCTCAGTGGGTTACCTAGCGCATCACAAGCAGCGTGTAATTTGCTCGAAAATCCTCCTTTAGATCGTCCCAATTCCTGCTCTTGCTTACCAGTTTCTACATTTTTTTGTGCACCAGCAGCATGTTGATGCGCTCTAATTATTGTCGAGTCTATCATCAGCCATTCCGTGTCTTGATTTACTGCTAAAGTATTAAAAATCATCTGCCAAACCCCTGCTTTCGCCCATCTCATGAATCTTTTGTGCACATTAGACCATTTTCCGTATCTAGCTGGTAACGCTCTCCATGGCGCTCCAGTACGTCCTATCCACATTATTGCAGCTATGAATTTCCTGTTGTCTTGTGCACTTCTACCTCTGTCTCCTTCTTTCCCTGGTAAGCTGTTTTTTATCCTTTCCCATTGTTCATCTTTTAAGTCATATAGCACTTTTACCTCTCAAAAAACACTATTATAACTCATTTTTTATTAATGTCGACACTGCCTAATTACTTGCTCATTATGTGATGCGTTTTGATAGATTTTTTCAGTGTAAAAAAGCACCTTGGCTATAGCGTTTGTGTTTGTGTTTTCGACATTAGACAATGCAACTAGAATTGATTCATATATTTCATCAAATTCGTTGTTTTTAGATTTATGGTCAAGATAATTAATAACATCATTGCTGCACTCAGCACATTCTTTGCATAGGTGCTCAATAAATGCAATATTGTAAATGGTACTCAAGCTTCGAGAATGGCCGCTAAGATGTTAAGGTCTGAGGATATGATGTGGAAGTTTTTGAGAAAACCTGAAGTCANNACAAACAACCTTGCAGAACGGCAAATTAGACGCTACGTAATCTATCGTAAAAACAGCTTTTTCACCTTGTCAGAACGTGGAGAAAGGTTCGTGGAAAGAATGTTGTCGATATTTTTGACATCACGTCTCAATGGCCAGAACCCCTTTCAAAAATTACAGAGTTTAGTTGCTACTCCTGCTTAGTGTTAAGAGATCCGTGAACGGTTACCTGTCGTTCTGGCGCACCCGTGTAACCATAATTCCTCCTTTGATGGTAACTTTTCATATATCATACCATCACACTCTGAGACTGTACATAAAAAATCAGTCTCATGATAAGGGGCTGGCGGAGTTTATCAAGGAAGTTTTTGTAGCTCTCATGACTTATCTAACGAATTTTATACTTGCTAAGATTGCGCTATTTGAGTACCTTTAACTGAAAGAAGTTATTTTTTATCCAATATGAAAAAAGCCTTTATATTCACATCCTTAATAGCAATTATATTGATAGTTATTACTTATTTATACAGAAACGACGGAACTAATGACTCACAAGTGGTAAATGTTTATTCATCACGTAAAGAGGAATTAGTACGTACTTTGTTTGATGAATTCACGAAAAATACAGGCATTAAAGTACGTTACATCATTGATGATTATTCTCAGCTACTTTCACGAATAGAAAACGGTGGTGAAGCTGATTTATTTTTAACTGTAGACGCAGTGAACCTAATTTTAGCAAAAAAAAGGGGGCTTTTGTCTCAAGTGGATTCAGAGGCTTTGAAAAGTGCTATACCTGCAAAATTTAGAGACAGTGAAGATTATTGGTTTGGCCTTACAAAAAGAACTAGGATATTGGTTTATAATAAAGAATCAGTAGACTCTCAAGACTTAAGTACTTATGAAGACCTGGCAAGTGAAAAATGGAAAGGGAAAATATTAGTGCGTTCTTCCACAAGTCCATACAACCGATCGTTAATTGCTTTTATGATTGCAAATAATGGTTTTGAAAAGACGAAAGAATGGGTAAGCGGAATTGTGAGCAATATGGCAAGAAAACCAAGTGGTGGTGACACAGACCAAATTTACGCCGTAGCAGCTGGTGAGGGAGATGTTGCAATAGTAAATAGTTATTACTTTGCGAGAATCCTTTCATCAGAAAATAAAAAGAATGTTGCAGACAAGCTAGGAGTTTTTTTTCCTAATCACAATGATTACGGTGTAATGGTAAATGTTAGTGGTGCAGCAGTAACAAAAAACGCAAAAAATAGGGAAAATGCTATAGCCTTATTGGAATTTTTAGTAAGTAAACAGGCTCAGGAGTTATATGCTAAGAAAAACCAAGAATATCCTATTATTGAAGGTGTTGAAACTTCTGATATATTAAAATCTTGGGGAAATTATTTACAAAGTGATTTGCCTCTAAGTGAACTTGAAAAACACCTCCTTGAGGCTGTTATGATAGCGGACGAGTGTAAATGGAAGTAATTCCCAGTGCCACTAAACACTGGGATGAAAGATTTATGCTAATGTACCTTACTCTTAACTCGCTGAACTTTTTCTTCCTTCTAACTTAATTTTGACTTTACTATCTTTTTCCGTTCTTCCAACAAAACAATTGCTGCACAAGAGGTCTATTGAAAAACGATAATAAGAAAGTAGAATTGGTTCAAGTAGTTGGACAACAATTGCATGTTAAAAGGAAATTATGAATAACAGAAGGAATTTGTTAAACATCTCAGACCTCACAGTCGATGACGTTGAAAATATAACTAAGTTGGCTAGCCAGTACCNNAAAAAAGAAGTTGCAAATGGTCATATCTTGGAAAATAAGACAGTAATAAATTTATTCTTTGAAGATTCAACGCGTACACTTGCGTCTTTTGAAATAGCAGCAAAAAGCCTTGGAGCAAATGTTGTAACTTTGCCAATAAGATCTTCTTCTATTAACAAGGGAGAAGATCTAAAAGACATGATCAAAACATTAAATGCAATGAATCCTGATTACATGGTAATCAGGCAAAAAAATAGCGGTACTGTTAATATGCTGGCTAAGAATGTTAGCTGCTCGCTAATCAACGCAGGCGATGGAAGCAGTGAACACCCAACTCAAGCTCTTGCAGATTATCTTGTAATCAGCAGTCATAAAAAGCAAATAAAGGATCTCAAAGTTGTGATATGTGGAGATATTCTGCACAGCAGAGTTGCAAGGTCAAATATAAGGTTGCTAAAAATGTTTGGAGCAGAGATAAGCTTGGTCGCACCACCAACTTTGATTTGTAAGCATTTTCCTGAAGTAGATTCAGTCCATTATTCATTAATTGAAGGTATAAAAGATGCTGACGTAATTATGCTTTTAAGGCTGCAGAGAGAGCGCATGAATAATAGTTGTTTTGTTCCTTCAGAGAAAGAATATTTTTATTTGTATGGACTTGATTCACAAAAGCTATCATACGCAAAACCAAATGCGATTGTTATGCACCCAGGGCCAATAAATAGAGAGATTGAGATTAGCAGTGATGTAGCAGATTGTGTTATTTTACGGCAAGTAGAATCCGGATTGGCAATACGTAAGGCAGTGCTGCACTATTATANNGGACTTGTTAATATCAAAAGATGCTACACAATTAATGCAAAAAGGGNNGGGCATGAAATGACAAGACTTGTAAATGGCTGCTAGGTGTATGGTTCCAAAGTGTGATGATATGGATTTAGTATAAATAATTCAGAAGCACTGTAAACATATAAATTCAAAAGGTGTAAGAGTTTTGAGTCTTTGTAATAGTTTAGACTTGATCTGACAGCCGTAAGTTTTAATATATAGGCCTTTCATGTTTACTTAATTTCATTCACTATCACTCACCATACACCATTGTCATTCCAGCGCGTGACGCTGGAATAGCTTTGTTGCATAGCAGCAGAAAAACTAGTGATTACTGATAAATTCATTATAAAATGACGATTTAATGATAAATATGCCACAAAAAATGAGAGTCTGTAACCATAGCGAATATAACAAATTTCTAGAAAAAAGAGGAAATATTTTTCATTATATCAACGAAGCCATAGAAAATTTGTATAAAATTGGGCCAAAATGCAGGGTGGCAACAATATTTACAGCAATAAAGTGGTGATTTTGATACATATAACAACCCATCTATTCAGAATAGGTTTGAGTGGGATTTTTAGAGGGATACATTGAACAGATAGGAAAAATTTGCAGGTTATCAGCTATTCACAAGCATCAAAAGAAACTTGATATTAAGATCAATGATTGCAGAAAATAACATGGAAGATATCGAAATTGCCATAGGCAGTACAGGAATTAGTATATACAACAACACACAGCAAAGAAAATAGCAAAGATAGAGAGTATCGCAGCTATACACAAGTAAGAAAATTGCACATAATGTTGAGCAAACAAGTCATAGCTACAAAATACAGTAATGGCTGATCACTATGGAGCATTGGGGAAATCTGATGTTAAATATGCCATAAAAGCACTATATGCAGATAGGGCATATGACAGACATAAACTCTATAAATTGTGTGATGAATGCGGCATAAAGACGAAAATTCCTCCGAAAAACAACGCAGCAGAGCATCTAAAATTGGATTATATGCTTGATAGAAATGCCGCTATTCAGTTAATGAAATTACATGGTGAGAATGGTATAAAAAGATGGAAAGAAGAAGTAAATTACGGAAAAAGATCGTACATTGAAAGATTTTTCTCAAGGTTGAAGCGAATATTTGGGTTTAGTTTTAGGAACAAATCTGAAATTAATCGTGAGAGGGAACTGCTACTCAAATGTTATTTGCTTAACAAATTTACTGAAATAGGCATGGCTAAATTTGAGATAGCTTCATAAATTTATTGTGCGTTACCTACTATCCGAAGAGCGATGCAACAAAGCCATCCCAATGTCAGCTACTTGGATGACACCATTTGTTGTAAACTCACTTTTACTCTATGGTCTTGCCGCTATCCTGAACAGACAATGGCGTCAACTTAAGGACACATTTTAGACTTCTTTGTTGAAATAAAACAGCAACAAAAGTGCTATTTATTGCAGCTTTTGGGTAATTTAATGGTAAAAATTTTAGAGAGAAATTTTATACACTATCACCGATATTTTTCCTTAAGTTGACGCCATTGCCTGAACAGATACGGCTGACTAATAAACCCTCTTTTCTGGAGCTATGAAATCAATCTCATCGCTCAGAGTTTTTTCAGCAACTTTCTTGTAATCAATTTTTACATTGATCTGCCCTTTCTTTTCTTCAAGCCACGCTATAGTGTGCTTCATCCAATTTTTGTCATCACGCTCAGGGAAATCTTCACGAGCATGGGCACCTCTACTCTCCTCTCGATTTGCTGCGCATTCCATGGTAATAACCGCCTGTGGGATCATATTAGCAAGCTCCAGCGCTTCAACCAAATCACTGTTCCATATCATACTGCGATCCTCAAGTGAAATATCAGGCATCATTTTTGCTACTTTTTTTATAGCTTTTTTACCTTCTTCTAGAACTTCAGCAACACGAAATACTGATGCGTATTTTTGCATAGTGTTCTGCATTTCACTGCGTATTTTTGCTACTTTGAGCTTTCCAGAAGCAAATCGCATTTTATTAAACCTATCTATTATCCAATCTGTACAGTCTGAGTGTAATTTTTTATGTGGTGTATTGGGCTTTAGTTTCTCTTTTGCTCTGAGCGCCGCAGCTCTACCAAAAACCACAAGATCAAGAAGCGAGTTAGAGCCAAGTCGATTTGCACCGTGCACAGAGACACATGCGGCTTCTCCAATTGCAAATAGTCCATCTACCACTTCTTCCTTACCTTGCTTCAGCGTGATCACTTCTCCATGATAATTGGTTGGAATGCCGCCCATATTGTAGTGAACAGTCGGAATGACCGGTATTGGATCTTTAGTGACATCAACTCCAGCAAAAGTTCTTGCGGTTTCGCTAATGCCTGGCAATCTGAGTTTTATTACTTCCGGATCAAGATGCGCTATAGTTAAATACATGTGATCTTTTTTCGGTCCAACACCCCTTCCCTCTCTAATTTCAATCGTTATTGCACGACTTACTACATCACGAGAAGCTAAATCTTTTGCTTTTGGTGCGTAACGTTCCATAAACTTTTCGCCCTGAGAATTAACGAGATATCCCCCTTCACCACGGCACCCTTCTGTCATCAAGCACCCTGAGCCATATATTCCTGTCGGATGAAATTGCACAAATTCCATATCTTCAAGCGGTAATCCAGCTCTTACTACCATGCCGTTACCATCACCTGTGCAGGTGTGTGCACTTGTTGCAGAGAAATAAACACGTCCATAACCACCTGTTGCTAGCACCACCGAGTGTGCGCGAAATTTATGTAATGTGCCGTCGCATAGCGACCAAGCAAGAACTCCGCAGCATGTTTCGCTATCTATAATTAAATCAATCACAAAGTATTCAACAAAAAATTCAGCGTTGAATTTAAGACACTGCTGATATAGAGTGTGAAGGATTGCGTGCCCAGTTTTATCTGCCGCTGCACAAGTGCGTTGAGCTGATTTTCCTTTACCAAAGTGAGTTGTCATTCCACCAAAGGAACGCTGGTATATTTTGCCATCTTCTGTACGAGAAAAAGGTACGCCAAAATTTTCAAGTTCAATAACAGCTTTAGCAGCGTTTTTACACATATATTCTACTGCATCTTGATCACCAAGCCAGTCTGAACCTTTTATTGTGTCGTATGCATGCCAGCGCCAATCGTCTTCACCGATATTACCTAAAGCTGCACTAATTCCACCTTGTGCCGCAACTGTATGACTTCGTGTAGGGAAAATTTTAGAAATGCAGGAAACTGAAAAATTAGTTGTAGCCATCCCAAGCGTTGCTCTGAGCCCTGCTCCACCTGCACCTACTACTACCACATCATACTCATGTTCTATGATCTCATACGCTGACTTATCCATATTTGCTTATTTTATCATTACAGGCTTATGATATCACAGAAGTAGAAAAAATCTATACAAGTTTTCTATTGACCTTACCTAGATGTATGGTCCCGGAGTGTGATGGTATAATAAAATATGAGAAAAAAATACCATCAAAGAAGGAATTATGGTTACATGGGTGCGCCAGAATAAC
The DNA here is from genome assembly GCF_042182995.1 of Wolbachia endosymbiont of Anurida maritima. Classification (NCBI taxonomy): domain Bacteria; kingdom Pseudomonadati; phylum Pseudomonadota; class Alphaproteobacteria; order Rickettsiales; family Anaplasmataceae; genus Wolbachia; species Wolbachia endosymbiont of Anurida maritima. Next base: position 1,337,121 of record NZ_CP102058.1, on the reverse strand, counting down.
AGAGGCAATTCGTAGAGCAATACAAGATAGTAAAGAGAGCATAGCAAAACTCTCTAAACNNCTTAATCCAAAAACTATTGTTAAATGGAGAAAACGCTCATTTACCAAAGATGCAGATATGGGTCCAAAGCATCCGAGATCGACTGTCTTAACTCTAGAAGAGGAAGCTGTAATCATCGCATTTCGCAAGCATACGCTGCTACCATTAGACGATTGCCTTTATGCCTTGCAGTCTACAATTCCACATTTAACTCGCTCTAGCTTACATCGTTGTTTACAGAGGAATACCATTAGCAGACTACCAGATGTTGATGAACCAANNAAAAAGAAATTCAAACAATATCCTATAGNNCATATTGATATTGCAGAAGTCAGAACAGAGGAAGGAAAATTACATCTATTTGTTGCAATAGATCNNAAATTTACCTATGTTGAGTTGCATAAAAGTGCTACAAAACCCATAGCTGCTGAGTTTNTTCGTAATTTGATTAAAATTTTACCGTATAAAATCCACACTGTTTTGACAGACAACGGCATACAGTTTACCAACCTCAAGTGCCATAAGCGCGCTTTTCAACACATATTTGATAGAGTTTGTGAAGAGAATAGTATTGAACATCGTCTGACTAAAATTAGCCATCCTTGGACAAATGGGCAAGTTGAACGTATGAACAAAACACTAAAGAATGCTACAGTTAAGAAGTATTACTACAAATCTCATCAGCAACTCAAAGAACATCTTTATGACTTTGTTANNTATTATGCTAAAAGACTCAAAACTCTTACACCTTTTGAATTTATATGTTTACNNAGTGCTCCTGAATTATTTATACTAAATCCATACCATCACACTTTGGGACCATACAGGGGCTGGCGAAGCTTGTAAAGCAATTTTTTATGGCCTAGCGTTACGCGCTGGAATGACATCATGTGATATACAAATTTCCTCCGAATTACAACGTACGTGCACTCTATATGCACTTAATACTCTCTTATTAAAATCTCAAGAATCTGCACTATATTTAATGCTGCGCCTTTGCGCAGGTTATCAGCCACTATCCACATATTTAATCCATGCTCAACAGTATTGTCTCTTCTAATACGCGAGACATATACAGCATTCTCCTGTACAACATCAATTTGAGTTATGTATTCACCATCTTCACGCCTATCGTACACTAAAACTCCACTCTCTTCGGCTTCACTCAGCACTTCACGAGCTTGTTCTTCAGTGATATGTTGATCAAATTCTACATTTACTGCCATAGCGTGACCGATAAAGACGGGTACTCTTACACAAGTTGCAGTAACTTTTATATCTTCCTCTAAAATTTTTTTTGTCTCCTCTTGCATTTTCCATTCCTCTTCTGTAGAACCATTCTCCATGAATTTCCCTACATGGGGAATGCAATTAAACGCTATTTGCTTGGGGAATATCTCGGGCTTTTTAGTCTCATTCATGAAGATTTTTTTTGTCTGGTCATAGAGCTCATCCATTGCTGCTTTGCCTGCGCCAGAAGTTGATTGATAAGTTGAAGCAACGATTCTCTTTATTTTTGCTTTCTGGTGTAATAGATGTAGTACTAGCAGCATCTGTATTGTAGTACAGTTTGGGTTGGATATTATGTTGTGGTTTTTATATTCCATAATTTTTTCTTTATTAATCTCCGGAATAATGAGTGGCACACCTTCTTTCATTCTAAAATGGGAACTGTTATCTATCACGATGCATCCAGCCTGTGTTGCAATTGGTACATACTTTTCAGAAACATGATATCCAGCACAGAAAATGGCTACATTAGTTCCAACGAAGTCATAATCCTCAAGGCATAAAACTGTTAACTCTTTGTCACCAAAGCTCATCTTCTTTCCTTCTGATTTTTTCGATGCAAGTGCAATAACAGAATCTATTGCCTCATCTTGAAATTCAGCAAGCGTGCTTAATATCTCACGCCCTACTCTTCCGGTTGCTCCAATAACAGCAATTTTGTATCTCATATAGATAAACCTCTCATTTTAAAGTTCTATTATATTTTTACTGACAAAATTTACAATTGTTTTAATATTTTTACCTTGCAATTAATTGTAATTTAGCTATTATTATGCAATATTAGTAATATTACATAATAAAATGAAGGATGAGTAAAGAATACGATGAAACTAAGGTTAAACCTGCAATTTCTACACCTCAAGAGCCTGAAAGAACCAATGGATTAAAGGCTCAAAATGTTCTTTTAANNAAAAAAAGAAAGCCTGTAATAAATTTTGATGATAAGAAGTATGGTGTAAAAACCCCTAAAATAGACGAACAGTCCCCAAACAAAGCTTCAAAGCTAAGAAATTTCTTAAGGTCAACACCAATAATAGGGAGATTTTTAGCAAGGATTTTCACACCTGAAAAAGTAGAAGTCGTCAGTAACCCTATAATGGAAGCATATAAAAAATCGCAAGCAGGTTACTCCAGTAAGATAGATGAGACTAGTATAGATGATCAATATGCAAAAGGAGTAGATAGTAAACTTGAGAAGGGTAATGTTGAACAAGTGGACAACAAGAAAAGTCGTGGTTCATAAATATCAATCATTTAAAAATTATCTCTAGCTATAACATTTGCTATACAGAAACTCTGCGATACCAAAATAAATAAATGGGTATGCCACTTGCAGTGAATAAGCTTGCGATCAGCAAGGTATTCACAGAAGTTTCAAATATTACCCAGCAGCAAAAGGTTGTTGCTATACTGCCAATTAAAAATTTGTAATAGTTTTTCTCCTTTATAATAACCTTGAGAAAAGCAAGACTGCATGCAAGGTAAACAAATAAAAATGAAACTACAGAAAAGTCAATAATTGATGTGATCTGTTCAGCAAAATTGTTCCTTGAAGTGAGAATTAGTAGAACTGAAGTGCCAACGGAGCTGATTGTTATGCCCCAGAAAGGAGAACCGTGCTTGTTTCTTTTAGCAAAGAACTGTGGCATCAGTTTATCTTCTGCAAGGCCAAGGGCCACTTGTCCACTAGCTAGTACCCAAGCATTTAAACTGCCAACACAAACAATAAAAGCAACAATAGAAATGATCAAATGCCAATTACCAGGAAACATAATTTTTATTGCGTCAACATACGGCGCTTTTGAATTAACTAGATCATTGCCGTTTATCAATCCCATGATTGCAAGGCTATTAATGAAATATATAACTGCAACAGAGATTGTGCCAAGCACTATGGCTCTTGGTATAGTCTTGGCTGGATCGTTTACTGATCCTGCAGGTGCTGTTGCTGATTCAAGTCCAATAAAACACCATAGAGTGAGTAGTGTAGAGCGAGCAAGGACTTGAGACATCGTTAGGGTTGATATTTTCTCACTTATGATAAAATTATTCCTATCAAAGAAAAACAACGCTGTTACTGGTATAGCAAGCAGTGCGGTAATTTTGACAGTCATCAATAAAAGCTCAACACATCCAGCAGCAGTGACACCTCTTAAATTTATTAGTGTAATGATCGTAAATAATAGTATTTCTAAAAATAAGCGTATATTTTGAATATCTCCATGAAAAAGCGAAGTAAGATAGCCAATACTTGCAACGATTACTGCTGTCGTGCTAACCCATGAAATCACCCAATACGTCCAACCAACAAAGAAAGCTGCATCAGGGCCAAAAGCATGCTTTACATAAACGTGAGGACCACCCGTTTCTGGAAATTTTGCGCAGAGTAAGGCAAAAACCAAAGCAAAAGATATAGCACCGAGCCCTGATATTACCCAGCTTATGAGGCTATAAATGCCATATGGAGCAAGGCTAATTGGAAGCATAAAAATTCCAGAGCCAATTTGGCTACTAATCACTAAGGCAAAAATAGCCCAAAAACCTATTTTGTTTGACACAATAGTTTCTAATTTCTATCTGAATAGGTTAATAATATGGCTTAAATTGGAAAACTTCAACGAATAAGTAACTTAACTCGTGTATACAAAAGTTAAATGAGTGCGGACCTGCAGTACCAAAATAAGTATGTAGGTATACTACCTAAAATAACATGACCTTACCCAGAAAAAGTAGAGAGAAAGTTAAGACGTTTTTATCATGAGAATAAATTGTGCAGGAATGCAATAGTTAATAGTAGAAGGTCTACGTTGTTTGTTATAAAAGATTTCTATGTATTCAAATATAGCAGTTCTAGTTTGTTGAGCGNNAGAAGTATCGATAAGCAGCTCTCTTTTGAGTGAACTTNNTTCTGCAACAGAGTTATCGTAACAACAGCCCTTACTGCTCATGCTGGAAATGATATTTTTTGTATTCAATAGAAATTGGTAATTTTGAGAAGTATATTGTGACCCTTGATCGCTATGTAACAGTAGATTTTTATCGGGTTTTCGCTTATTAACAGCCATCAATAAAGAGTCAATAACCAATTGTTTATTTATTGAGCTACTCATTAACTACCATACGTGAATATAGGTCAATTATTGCTGCCAACAACCTTCCTTAGAACCTGTTTAAAATCTTCGTAATAGGAGAGAAATGAAAGAAAGGACAATCATTTGCAAGCTGGTGTTGAGTTTACGCTCGCAATTTTTCCACAACCGCCTACACTTTTCCAACCAAGCAAAAGAGCGCTCAACGACCCATCTCTTTGGCAATACAATAAAGGTATGTAATTCACTTCGTTTTATTACTTCAACGGTAGCGTTGCTTTTATTTGTGTTGCAAAATTTTCTCCTGTGTAGCCAGCATCAACTAGTATATTTTTAACTTCAGAGAGGTTTTCTTTAGCCTTTTCCACCATTTCCATAGCACTAGTTGCTTCTGCGGTTGTTATATGAATCGCATGCTTGAGTATCAACTGCAATATGGCCCTGAAATCTTTTTACCTGCATCATAGCCTTTTTCTTCAGCAGTATCTGTGTTTTTAACACTTTGAGCATCAATTATACAGAAACTGTTTCCTACCATTATTCTCTCCAACTAGTTTTTTTTAACCAGCAAACTTGGTTTTTCTCCATTTTTTTTACTCCAGATTTGAAAATAGTAATATATGTTTTCCCACTTTGGAAAATCCTTTGGCAACAACTTTTTAGTACGTATAAGACTGCACAAAATACTTCATATAAATCAAGTTTTCTTGGTCTTGCTGCTACTCTCTAGTATTGGTCTGATTTTTTCAAATTGCTCTCGACTTATATCACTTGGATAATTTTTACGCATAGATACACCTCTTTCTTAAATCTATGCCTATTTTACCTCATCCATCCAAGATTTTAAACAAGTTCTAAGATCAAATCTTTCTTTGTCATAANNGGAACCTTTGCCTGGAAATGCGTATGCTTCTGACATTTTNCCATCATATTTTCTTACCCATTTACTTAACATACTGCCATCTATACCTAGATCTTTTGCTATTTTTGTACTTCTGTTTCTTTAACCAGCTTCTAATTTAAATTCTGCTGTATATTCTCTTCTATTTACACCTCTTTGAAAAAACGTTTTATTTTACTCCAAAAACGTCTTAACTTTCTCTCTACTTTTTCTGGGTAAGGTCACTGCCAAAAGCTATGCAAAAAGTCTAATGAGTTAACTCCCATATATCCGGAGTAATTCTTGTGAATTAGCCTTTATTAGAGTAGGGCATTTTCTGTCATTTAATAGGGAACGCAATACTTCAGTTGCACCTTTAATGTCGTTATTATGTATCTTTACTATAGCAATAGCTTCTTGGCTTGAGTAAGGGTACACCATACTTGATTCTAAATTATCAATTTTGTCTTTATTTATTTTTTCACCGTTGGAGTGAAGTAAGCTCATTACTTCTAAATATTGTGCTAACTCACGCAAAACATTAGGAGCATCTTTATCATCTGCCAAATCATTATAAATAGATGCTGTGTCTGTTGGCATTGAACCTGAGATATGATTGGATGCGCGTTCAAAATTTGCTAAATACTCCCAATTTGAATCTATTTCTTCTAGCAGAGGCTTATTATCTTTTTTAAGNAATAATACTTCGTAAAACTTGTCACCTGCAGTTATAGATTGTTTTGTATTATCAATATTGTGCAATAAGTATAATGTGATGCCAACTAACATTGGTGCGAGTGCAGACAGAAAGATGTATTTTTTCATGGTACTATTCCAAATAGTTATATATTTATACATTAATGCTTTTGATTTGCAAAAACATATTGACATAGTGATTATATCACATAATAATATTTTCAAAGTTGTTTGAATAGTTGGAGATTAAAATATTTCTAAAGTAGAAATAAAGACAGCAGTATTAAGCTAAATTATTTTTTGTCGGATTTATCCGATGTACCCTCAACCTTTTATAGGTTGAAGTCTAAATTTGAGAGTTTGATCCTGGCTCAGAATGAACGCTGGCGGCAGGCCTAACACATGCAAGTCGAACGGAGTTGTATTGTAGCTTGCTACGGTATAACTTAGTGGCAGACGGGTGAGTAATGTATAGGAATCTACCTAGTAGTACGGAATAATTGTTGGAAACGGCAACTAATACCGTATACGCCCTACGGGGGAAAAATTTATTGCTATTAGATGAGCCTATATTAGATTAGCTTGTTGGTGGGGTAATGGCCTACCAAGGCAATGATCTATAGCTGATCTGAGAGGATGATCAGCCACACTGGAACTGAGATACGGTCCAGACTCCTACGGGAGGCAGCAGTGGGGAATATTGGACAATGGGCGAAAGCCTGATCCAGCCATGCCGCATGAGTGAAGAAGGCCTTTGGGTTGTAAAGCTCTTTTAGTGAGGAAGATAATGACGGTACTCACAGAAGAAGTCCTGGCTAACTCCGTGCCAGCAGCCGCGGTAATACGGAGGGGGCAAGCGTTATTCGGAATTATTGGGCGTAAAGGGCGCGTAGGCGGGTTAGTAAGTTAAAGGTGAAATCCCAGGGCTCAACCTTGGAATTGCTTTTAAAACTGCTAACCTAGAGATTGAAAGAGGATAGAGGAATTCCTAGTGTAGAGGTGAAATTCGTAAATATTAGGAGGAACACCAGTGGCGAAGGCGTCTATCTGGTTCAAATCTGACGCTGAGGCGCGAAGGCGTGGGGAGCAAACAGGATTAGATACCCTGGTAGTCCACGCTGTAAACGATGAATGTTAAATATGGGAAGTTTACTTTCTGTATTACAGCTAACGCGTTAAACATTCCGCCTGGGGACTACGGTCGCAAGATTAAAACTCAAAGGAATTGACGGGGACCCGCACAAGCGGTGGAGCATGTGGTTTAATTCGATGCAACGCGAAAAACCTTACCACTCCTTGACATGGAAATTATACCTATTCGAAAGGATAGGGTCGGTTCGGCCGGATTTCACACAGGTGTTGCATGGCTGTCGTCAGCTCGTGTCGTGAGATGTTGGGTTAAGTCCCGCAACGAGCGCAACCCTCATCCTTAGTTACCATCCAGGTAATGCTGGGGACTTTAAGGAAACTGCCAGTGATAAACTGGAGGAAGGTGGGGATGATGTCAAGTCATCATGGCCCTTATGGAGTGGGCTACACACGTGCTACAATGGTGGCTACAATGGGCTGCAAAGTCGCGAGGCTAAGCTAATCCCTTAAAAGCCATCTCAGTTCGGATTGTACTCTGCAACTCGAGTGCATGAAGTTGGAATCGCTAGTAATCGTGGATCAGCACGCCACGGTGAATACGTTCTCGGGTCTTGTACACACTGCCCGTCACGCCATGGGAATTGGTTTCACTCGAAGCTAACGACCTAACCGCAAGGAGGGAGTTATTTAAAGTGGGATCGGTGACTGGGGCGAAGTCGTAACAAGGTAGCAGTAGGGGAATCTGCAGCTGGATTACCTCCTTAGGCTTTGTGCATAACTTACCATTTTTAATGATGGTGTTGTTATGTACTATACTGCTGTCTTTACTTCTACTTTATTTTAATTTCCCGATAACGGAATTTTATGAGTGATAGACCTCTTTCTCCACATTTACAAATATATAAAGTACAAGTTACTAGTTTTTTCTCTATTATGCACAGATTGACTGGTATCTTGCTATTCCTTTTATTAATGATACTTTCTTGGTATTTCATATTACATGTTTACTTTCCTGAGTTGCTTATAGTAAGATACTTAAATGCATTATTGTTTACTCCTGTTGCTAAATTAGCTTATGTCTTATGTTTTATAAGCTTTTCATATCATTTTCTTAATGGTATTCGTCATTTATTATGGGATGTTGGGCTTAATTTAGAAATTACTGGTGTTTCAAGGAGTGCTATACTGCTGACAGTAACGCTACTTCTTTCTACTATGGCTTTTTTATTTATGTTTATATGAGTCAATCTGGAAATTCAGTACATCATTGGTGGGTCCAGCGTGTTTCTGCGGTAATTTTACTGTTCCTGTTTCCTTGGTTTATCTATTCATTTTCTTGCGCATTTTATACTGATAGCTCTTTGTCTTTTAGTGAAAAATTTATTAATCATCCTCTAGAGCTTTTATTTTTTGTTGTATTGTTGTTTTGCATTTTTTGGCACGCAGTTCTTGGAATGCAGGTAGTGTGTGAAGATTATATACACAGCGTACCTTTGAGGATTTTTACAGTTACATGCATAAAGTACTTATCAAGCATTACTTATATAACCCTCGCTTTTACAATCTTTATCTTCTACAGGCATATTTTCTTGTAAAATCACCGGTGCTGTGTTAATATATTATTAGTGTACTAGTTTTATTATTGAACTATAGCATTATAGCGATTTTGGTTTGACAATATGTTTGAAGCATTAAAAAAGGGAGCAATAGATCTTACACTTAAAGCAAAAGGTCTGCTTACTTCACCTGAATCTCAAGTTTACGTCGAAGACCTTAGAAAGGTAATGATGTATGATGGAAAGAAATGCCAGTATCCAAAAAATTATGATCAAATTGTACAGTCTGCTAAAATCATAGAAAACAGGGATATGCATGGAAATGCTATACTAGATAAAGATAAAAATCCAACCTATAAACTTTTGTATGGTCAAAAAGATGAGAATGGAAAACAACCAAGTTTCAGATTATCTTTAGTTACCAAAAATGAAGATAATGATAGATCTTATTTTACTATCAATTATATAGACAATCAGGGTAAGCAAATTCCTATAGATTGGTTAAATAAGTCATACTTTGAGCTATTAGGCTTTTCGAGAATGGATTTGAAAAAACACGTGCCAATTTTCGAAGCTCAAAAAACTAAGAATCCTCAATATCCGTTTGAATTAACTAACTCTTCTGTGCTAACTAAAGAGGTAAAAAATAAAGAAGGTAAAGTTCAGGAAGTTGTTGATGAAAAAGGAAGAAATGGAGAATTATTATACACTAGTGATGACAAAAAGCTAAGCACCCATTTTTCAGAAATTAGAGATCAGAATGGTAATCTAGAGCTAGATAAAAGTCTTATATCTGTTCCTATCGTTTTTGCTACAAGTTTAGCTAAAGTTTGTACTAAATTGTTGACTTCTCTTCCTATAAAGTTAGGGGAGCATTTAATAAGCAAACAAAACCCAATTGCAAAGTCTTTTGGTTATCTTTTATTTACTCCTGCAATGGCAGTAAAAAATTTAGTGAATATGGTAGCTACCATACTTAAGGCTCCAATTTTATTGTTTGTAGCAAATGAGAAAAAATATGGTGATGCTTACTTCACTATGTGGAAACACCAATTGGCAGGGTATTGGGAAGAAATAAAAAGTGACTTTAGTGTTATTAAAGGTGAAGAAAGGCTAAAGCCGGAGCAAAAGGATCAAAAGCTACTAGTGGGCACATGGGATGAGCTTAACGCTAGAAGGCCAAAGAAACAAGGGAATGATAAAGAAGTTAGCAAGAGTAATGAAATACTAAAGAGTCCTGAGGAAGAACAAAATAAGAGTAATGAAATATTAAGTGGTAAAAGAGGTTATGCTGATAAAGTAATAAGCAGACGGAATTCATTGCAAGACGAAAAAATTCAATTACCTCCTTACTAATTACAACTGTACGAACGTTGTGATTTGTAGGTAATTTTCATAACAAGCAGTGTCATGCCAGTGCTTGACACTGGCATCCAGTTTTTGGTAGTTTCATTGAAAATGCTGTATAGTGCGCTTGTTTATGATCGATTTTGCTAGATCCCAGTGTCTAGGCACTGGGATGACACCCTCCTGGTAAGCTCAAATCACAATGCTCGTACAGCTATGCCTCGCTAATTAGCTATTACTTTAATTAACATTTACTTTCTTTATTAACTATTCCGCAACAAAAACTTGCATGCATTTTGCCCTCAGTATAAGATATTAATTATTTAATTAATATCTTAACTAAATGCGCCCTGTAATATTGTGTGGTGGTAGTGGTAGTAGACTTCGGCCTTTATCTAAGCCAAAGCAATTTCAGAAAATATTTAGTCAGAACACTATGTTTCACAACACTTTGTTGAGGCTAAAAAGCGATTATATGCCGCCCATAATTGCTACAAATATACAGTACGAGTCATTAGTGATGGAGGAATTACATGTGCTGCAAGAATATAAAGTGATTTTCGAACCAGTGAAAATTGGAACAGCAGCGGCAATATTAATTGCTGCACTTCTCTGCAATGAAAACGAGACAATGTTAATTCTGCCTTCAGATCATTTCATAGGTGATTTGAATAGTTTTTATGCTTCTACTCAAAAAGCGTCTAAGTTAGCCTCTGAAACTAACTCTATAGTCACTTTTGGGGTTAAGCCCATAAGTGTTGAAAGTAACACAAAAAAGACATAAAGAACTATTATTGCAAGAAAATGGAGGCAATAATGGATCAAATAGAAAGAGTACTAAATTTAATAAAAGATGAGGATTTAGAAAGGCTAGGAAAATTAAGTGAAGTAGATAAATGTAATACTAAATTGTTGGGCAAGATTATATTTAAAGGTCTAATGAAGTTAATATTAATGGGGCAAAAAACAAGCCTAAGAGCGCTAGAAATGGTAATAAACAGGTGTATAATGGATAAGAATAGCGATAAAAGTACAGTAACATACAGTGGTTTGTCAAAAAGGTTAAAAGTTATAAATCCAGAATATTTTAAGGGAGTATATATTGATTTGATGAGCAAGATTAAAAAGCTATTACCCCAAAAAACATCAAATAACTTACATAAGTTTGATTCGACGATCATAAATTTATCGGGATATCTCATAAAAGATGGGCTAAAAATAGGCGGTAAAAGTAACGACAGTCAAGTTAAAGTGAGTGTAGGATTAAAGGATCAATTGCCGACAAGTATAAGATTTTGTAAAGGACAAGAAGAAAGTAGTGAAGATATAGCATTAGTGAGAGCAATTAATGAAGCTAAAGTTGAAAAAGAGGATATTTTATTATTTGATAGAGGAATCAGAAAAGTTGGAACTTTTGCCGAATTTGATGAAAAGGAGTACAAATTTATCACAAGAGTTAAAGTGGGAAGAAAACATGATGTTATAAGCAGGAACAAAGTTATAAGAGAACAAAAATCGGATGGATCAGAGATTTTAGAAGATATAATAGTTAATCTTTATCGTGCACGAGGTAAAGTGGCAGAAAAGCATGATCTACGGCTAATAAAAATCAGAAATAAAATTGGAGATGAAATATGGTTTTTGACAAACTTGTTTGAAATGCCAGCTTATGAAGTAACAGAGCTATATAGGCGCAGATGGGATATAGAAGTGTTCTTTAAATTTATAAAGCAAAATCTTGGATATAAGCACTTTTTAAGCCATACTATGAATGGCATGAAGGTGTATATTTACATGATTATTATTACGGCTTTGTTATTTCTTGTTTATAAAATCAAAAATAATCTACATGGGTTCAAAATAGCATTACTGCAATTCACATTGGATCTAAATGACTCTTTTATACGTTCGATTGTTTTACNNTGTCGGGAGGTAATTTACATGCCGTTGATCATCTCATATCACGTTATTTTTGATACTTTCAACACTTATGGGGTTAAGCCTCATGAATTCAATTCTGAATACGGTTATATAAATGCAGTTTATGATCAGAAAGAAAAATATCATATAGTGAAAGATTTTACAGAAAAACCCGAGCATAAGTTAAGCAACGATCATTATTGGAACTCTGGAATATTTGTGTTTAAAGCAAAACGCTACATAGATGAGATCAAAAAATCTGCCCCGAATCTTTACAATTCATGTTTTAAACATTTCACACCGCAAGAGAGATTTCTGTATTTAAAACAACGAGATTTTGCAGGAATTGAAGGCATATCTATTGATTACTTGGTAATGGAAAAAGCAAAAAACGTTGCAATGATAGAAGCTAACTTCGATTGGTTGGATGTTGGAACTTGGAATTCAGTTTTAGAATTGAGTGAGAAGTTTAGCAAAGAACCGGTGTCATTTCAGCATGTGATTAGAGAAAAAGAACCAGTTTCAACGACAGAAAGTAATAAAAATTTATTGGGTGGAGCTTATAAGCAACCAAACAAAAGCCTAATATCGTTTATTAATAAGGTTAAGAAAGCAAAAGCGATAAGAAGAGAAATCAAGCCATGGGGATTTTATAGTATAATTTTAATGAGCGAAAATTTTCTTATAAAATATCTTTTTATAAATCCATTAAGCTGCACTTCTAAGCAATTCCATCACTATAGAGATGAATACCATATAGTACTATAGGGAGTTGGGTATGTTAGTTTAGGCGACAAAGAATATGCTATAGTAAAAGACCATATGATAGAAATCCCAAGGGAAGTTTCCCATAGGATTGAAAATAGAAGCACAAGCTCTCCACTTGAGATAGTTGAATTTCAAATAGGAGAGCATTTATCTGATAATGATATAGTGAGATTGGATGATGTATATGGAAGATTTTGAAATTCTAATGTTAAAGATACTCTATAAGTCTGCTAAATTTAAAGGAGTAAAAATATCTAGTTTTCAAATAAAGAAAAGTCTACACTTATACGAAGTTTCAAGAATATAATGTTTAACCTCAAAATATTTTGTAATGTCCATTGCATTTGAAATTACTATGGCTGCTTGCTATTTGCGAGCGAAAAATGCCAGATTTTGCTCTATAATGACTTTGTTCTCTATTATCGGCATTGCCCTTGGAGTTGCAACACTAATAGTGGTGATGTCTGTGATGAACGGATTCAGAGCAAAGTTGCTTGACTCAATACTTGTCATTGATGGCCATATTAATGTTTATTTTGATAGGAACATAAATTCAGATTACTGCACAGTTTCGAAATCTATTGAGAAAATTCCTGGTATATTAAAAGCTACTCCTATGACCAATGATCAAGTTATTATTGTAGCAAATGGTAAAATTGCAGGTAGCGTAGTGCGAGGTGTGTCAACTAAAGATTTGCTTGATAGTACTACCATTATAAATAATGTAATTATAGGTGATGTAAAAAAATTTGATGAAGGGATAATAATAGGAGCACGATTGGCAGAAGCTTTGAACGTTGACTATGGCGACGAAATTACGTTTATATCATCTGAAGAATTTGATGCATTACTTGGTGAAATGCCGCGAATGAAAAAATATAAAGTTATAGCAATATTTGATATGGGTATGTTTGAGTATGATAATACCTTGATATATATGCCTCTAAAATCAGCACAAGCCTTTTTTAATTATAAAAATAGCATAAAAAATATAGAAGTACTTGTAGACGACGTTACTAGAGCTGATAAGCTGGCAGATGCTATAGAAAAAGAAATAGGAATGAAAGCTGAAAGTTGGCAATCACAGCAAAGCCATTATTTTAGTGCTTTAAGAACTGAAAGAAATGTAATGTTTTTAATTCTTACTTTGATTATAGTTGTAGCAGCGTTTAATATTATTTCAAATTTAATGATGATAGTGCAAGAAAAGAAATCAGCGATTGCAATTATGCGTACATTTGGTGCAACAAGTGGAAGCATTATGCGCATATTTTGCGCTTGTGGTCTATTAATTGGTTTTGCGGGAACTTGTCTTGGCTGTATTATAGGTGTCGTTTTTTCTCTCAATATCGAAAATATTAGAGTATTTTTAGAAAGCATTACTAACGTCAAGCTATTTGATCCTATGATATACTTTTTTTCAAGTTTGCCAGTGATACTATTACCCCAAGACGTAGTAAATATTTCTGCACTTGCATTATTCTTATCATTTTTAGCGACAATAGCTCCTGCATTGCAAGCAGCTACACAAGATCCTGCGGAGATACTACGTTATGAATGATACTCAGCAAAAGTACATAGGTTGGTTTTTAATTATATTATTGTTTGCCAGTTATATTACAATAAATAACATAGTATTTTTTAAAATAAGTCAGCAAGAAAGCGATGATAGTATAAAAGTTTTGACGGAAAACATAGATGAATTAAAAATGTTGCTTGAAGTTAATCAATCTAGAACGGAAAAAAGGATATTTGACTTAAAGAGAAGTCAGCATACTCAATGTGAGCAAGGTGATAATAACTCAAGATGTAAGAACCTTGCAAAATTGCTATTACTTGTGGTTAAAATGAAGGATTCGTTATTGCGAGAAGCAAAATTTGATAATCATATAAATTCAATAAAGCCTTTGATATCAGAGCTTGATGATCCAGAGATAGAAAATGCAATGAATGAATTAGAAAATTTGAAAGAGATAAATACTTTACATGAATTAAAATTATCTTTTGAAGAAACCATTGCTGTTATTAACTACAATAAAAGTACATTGTCTAAAAAAATCATTTCAAACTGGATAAAGGTAGACGACCGGAATGATCCATTAAGAGTAAAGTTTGCAGAAATTGAGGAGTCAATAAACGATAATGATTGGCAAAATATAACTGTTACAGTAAGCAATTTAACGCATTCAGAATTCAAGCTATGGCTGAATAAATTGAATGGTTTTATTGTAGCTTCTAAGAATATTTCAACAATATATCATCACTTATTACAATATATCTCATGATTTATTTTATAATTTTCGCTTTTTCGTTTTTATTTGGCATATGGATCAAGGTAAGTGGTGAAGTAATAAAATTGGAATTAGGCAATTACACTATAAGTATTGATCTATATTTCATTATTTTTACTTGTGTAGTTTTATTATTTTTATTAATTACACTTGTACGCTTTTTTTCCTCCATTTCATCAACATTTGCCAACATAAGAAATAGAAGAAGGGATAGGGAAGAATTGCTTCTCTTTGAAGCTTTCTTTAGCATAGACTTAGACAATATAGAGAATGCCCAAAAACTAGTTAAAAGTCTGAGTGAAGAGAGCGATAGGTTGTCTTTAATAAAGCTCTTTAACTCAGGTAAGACGGGAAATTACAGCTTTTTCAGTAACGGTTTAACAAATATTGCAAATAAAAATCGTAACTTAGCTCTACTTCTAGCCAATAAGCTGATTGTTTACCTCAAACAAGAAAAAGTAGTCTTTCAAAAATTTATAGAATATTGCTCTAGTTCAATTAATGATAAAATGCTATCTATTCTCTTTCAAATAGAGCATTACATATTGAAAGAAGATTGGATTAATGCAATTTTGAGGTTAAAGGAAGCAGTTAAGTTCAATATTTTTCTTCCCTTTGACCATAAAGAAATGTTTGCAGTTTTTTATTGTGCTTTGGCAAAACAATATGAAAGTAAAGGGGATTTTAAAGGGGCTATAAAGTCTTTATTCAGAGCACAAAGTTATTATGCAACTTTTCGGCCCATCAATTATTTAAAGGCAGAATTATATACTAAACTTGGAAAAATCAGAAAAGCTTCTGCAGTGCTAGAAGAAGAGTATACAGTAAATCCTACTCTTCAGTCAGCTAGAATGTACATCAATTTAAATAGTAAAGGTGCTGAAAGACTATATAACTTACGCCCTGATTATTATTTTAGTTACTGTTTACTTGCTTTGTCCTCAATGAGTTCAGGTAAATATGATCTTGCAAGTCAATATTTAGACACTGCTATCAAAAAAGCTAATTACATGTCAATCTACTTTATTGTAATACAGCTCAAGGTTACATTGCAAGAACACGACAAGGTAATTTATTGGCTAAACAAGATGAGCTCAGAAGCTTTGCCTGATCCAGGCTGGAAATGTAAAAATTGTAACAAAGAACTAAAGC
This sequence comes from Wolbachia endosymbiont of Anurida maritima, assembly GCF_042182995.1. NCBI lineage: Bacteria > Pseudomonadati > Pseudomonadota > Alphaproteobacteria > Rickettsiales > Anaplasmataceae > Wolbachia > Wolbachia endosymbiont of Anurida maritima. Next base: position 1,321,003 of record NZ_CP102058.1, on the reverse strand, counting down.
AATGGGATCATAAGTGTTCAAGTTGTAATAGTTTTAATTGTGTTTATTATATATTATAAGATTCCACAAAGTGTGATGATAATAATATATGGGAAATTACCATCAAAGACCTCTATTGAACAATTTTTGGAGCAGATCTCTTAATATAACCCTTATTTCAAAATAATAAACCTGCAAGTTTTCTAGTTAGACTTGGTTCTAATGTCAAAAAAACTTGCTTTTAGACACTAACAATTATATATTTTAATAAATCAGGGTTGTATACAAAATGAAGAGCTTAAAGGAATTATCCTTAAAAATTAAGAATATTAAGTCTGTACAGAAAACCACGAAAATAATGCAAATGGTTTCTGCAGCAAAGTTATTACAAAGCCAAAAGAAATTATCAAATTCAAAATTATATATATCTAAGCTGCATAGCATTATTTCTTCATTAATGCTATCAGTTGATCAAGAATTACTGGCAAAAATTCTAAATGTCAGTAACGACGGTTCTTACCTAGTATTCATTGTTGCGTCTGATCGTGGCTTGTGCGGCAACTTTAACTCTTCTATTGTCAAATTTAGTCAAAATAAGTTAATCGCAAATGGCAAAAAAGTAGATATTGTATTTCTTGGTAAAAAAGCTTTTGATGTAGGTAAAAATAGATTTGACTCTAAAAGTATCTTAAAAATTGAAAATAGTAAGGGAATCACGTTAAAGCACGTAGAAGCTTTAGTTGATGGTATAGATTTAAGTAAATACGATAAGGTTAAAGTTTTTTATAGTAAATTCTATAATACCTTCACGCAAAAACCAATGTTGGAAACAATAAAACCATGGAGTGAAAACTCATCCTTGATTGACAATTCTCTGACTGGTCCAACAACAGATTACGGCTATGAGTATGAACCACAAAATATTGAATTTATTTTAAAATCTTTGGTTCAAGATTACGTTGTAATTGCTCTTTACTCTGCTTTACTTGAGAGTGCAACAAGTGAGAATAGTGCTAGGATGGTTGCTATGGAATCAGCAAACAGAAACACTAAAGAGATGCTGAACAAATTAGCATTGCTTTATAATCGTTCTCGTCAAGCAGCAATTACAACTGATTTAATTGAAGTTATAGGTGGTGCAGAGTCTTTATAAAAATCTAAGGAATAGAAAATGAATATATTAAATATTGCAGCAGATATCACTAAATTAATAAAAAAGCAGAATCAAGACGCAGAAGTTACAATATATGAAACTAATAAGACTTCAGTTTCTCAGCGTCTATCAAAAATTGAGCAAATATCACAATCTAAGAATTGCACTGTAGGAATCAGAGCTATAGCAGGTAAAAACAAAGCTGCGTATATTTCTACAAACGATTTGAATAATCTGAGTGATACGGTAAGTCAAGTGGTAGAAATGGCAAAGAATGCACCAGAAGATCCTCACATTAATTTTGCTGCAGATGGTGGTAATTATATCTCTTCTGCAGATTTAAGTATCTCAGATAATAATGTTGTAACCGTTGATAACCTAAAAGAAATTGCTGAAGCTGCAGAAAATTCGGCCCTTGCACATAAGAGTATCACTAATTCTGAAGGAGCCTCTTCTTCATACGCTTTAGTGAATACGGTATTATCAACTGTTTCTGGTTTTATTGGCTCGTTTAGTAAATCAACCTTTGCTAATTGGGTCTCTGTTGTTGCTGGAAGAGAAAGTGAAATGAGGGTTGGCTACGATTATGATATAGCATGTAATTTTAGTGATTTAAAGTCGCCAGAATTAACAGGGAAAGAGGCAGCAAAAAGAGCAGTTGATCAATTGAATTCACGTACAATTAAAACTGGTAAGTTTCCGGTTATTTTTGAAAAAAGAGCAGCAAAGGGGCTAGTAAAAAGTTTCGCTTCTGCTATAAATGGGAGCAGTATTATAAGCAACAGTTCTTTCTTGAGGGGTAGTTTAAATGCTCAGATTTTCAATGATAGAATTAACATTATCGATGATCCATTGTTGCCAAGAGGCATAGCATCGAGACCATTTGATGGAGAAGGGATAATTAGCAAGAAAAATATATTTGTAAAAAACGGAATATTACAAAATTGGATTTTAGACTTATACTCGGCTAAAAAATTAGACTCAGAAACAACCGGAAGTGCAACTCGTGCAAGTAATGCTGCAGTTATTCCTGCAGCTAGTAACCTCTACATTGAGAATGGTAATGTATCGTTTGAAGAATTAATTCAGGAAGTGAAAGAGGGAATATATGTAACTGATTTATTTGGTTTTGGTGTCAATTTAATCAATGGCGATTACAGCCAAGGCGCTTCCGGATTTTTTATAGAAAATGGAAAAATAACGTATCCAGTACATGAGATTACCATTGCTAGCAATTTGAAGGATATGTTTAGCAATTTAGTCGTTGCAGATGATCTAACTTTTTGTGGGCAATTTAATTCACCAACGATTAAAGTTAGCGAAATGACGGTTGCAGGTTCGCTTAACGATTAAAAAATTTATTTGCATCAAGTACAACAATTGTGTATTATTATCATGTAATGTTAAGAATAGACTATGAAGTATAAAGGTTTAGTTTCAATAGCTAAGCTTAAAACATTCTCAATCGTAATTTCAAAGTTTTTCATCACATTAGTAATATTAGTTAATAATTTAGGAGTTGTTTAAATGGAATTTGGTAATGTAAAATGGTTTAATGCCGAAAAAGGCTATGGTTTCATCAAGCCAGAAGGTAAAGGGGGTGACGTTTTTGTACATATTAGCACGTTGGAACGTTCAGGAATAAGGCCTGAGGCACTTAAAGGAGAGAATAAAGAGAAAGGAATAAAAGGGGAAAGGGTGAGTTATGAGGTTAAAGAGGAGCGCGGTAGAAACGGAGAAGATAAAAAATCTGCAATAAATTTAAGATTGGAAGATTAATCTATTATGAAGTCTTTTAATAGGATTAACGTATTGTGAATAATTTTCATGGGATGGGTCTCCCAGCTTCGCTTACACAAGCTCTAGATAAAAATAATCTTTTCGTTCCAACTCCGATTCAAGTACAAGCGATTCCCTTAGCGCTACAAGGTAAAGATATTCTCGGATCTGCTCAAACGGGAACTGGAAAAACTTTGGCATTTGCTATTCCGTTGGTTGCTAAGTTGCTGAATGAGCCTAACACTGGTTCAGCTTTAGTCATCGTGCCAACCAGGGAGCTTGCGCATCAGGTAACAAATGAGATAAGAAAACTCTTATCTCAAAATTCTGCACTAAGGGTCGCTTTGTTGATTGGTGGTGAGCCTATTTTTAGGCAGCTAAATCAGCTTCAGAAAAAACCACAAATTGTAATAGGTACTCCTGGTCGTATTATAGACCATATTGAGCGTAAAACTTTGATTACTCGCAATGTTAGCGTTCTTGTGCTTGATGAAACGGATCGTATGTTTGATATGGGCTTTGGAATTCAAATTGAAGGGATCATGAAATATCTGCCAAAAATACGGCAGACTCTTATGTTTTCTGCAACTCTTCCTAGTGATATAGTTAAACTTACTGAGAAGTACCTTAATCGACCAGAACGTATTTCTGTTGATTGTGAGACTACAACTTCTGTAAAAATTAAGCAAGAGATTGTTTATGCATCAGAATCAGAAAAATATGAAAAGCTTGTTACACAACTATGTCAGCGCGAAGGATCAATCATTATCTTTGTCAAAACAAAGCAAGGAGCGGATCAGCTAGCTAGCAGATTGCACAAAGATGACTATAGCGCTTTAGCAATTCATGGTGATTTAAGGCAGCACAAGCGCGAAAGGGTCATTAATTCTTTTCGTCGTGGCCGCAATCAAATTATGGTTGCAACAGATGTTGCTTCTCGCGGCCTTGATATTCCCCACATTCAACATGTTATCAATTATGATGCACCACAATCGCAAGCTGACTATATTCATCGTATAGGTAGAACTGCACGTGCTGGAGCTGAAGGGCATGCGCTATCTTTTGTTACACCTCAAGATAAGAGAAGATTACCTGCACTGGCAGACAAAGAAGGAGAGCCAAATTTTGATTGTAGTGTGCAATTAAAAAAACGTAACAGCAAAAAGGTCTTTAAAAGGCCAAGTACGTTAAAGACTAAATATGGTAGAAAAAAGATCAATGCATTTAAGAAGAAAAGCAGAGTACTAGAAAAAGCGTATTTAATATACTTTAACTATTCTTCCATTCTTTAAAAACTCCAATAGACTTGCTGCAAAGCAAAGTGATTGGGGAATGGTAGAAAAAATATATAGCTAATCCAAACTGGATTTACCTATAACTTGATAAGCATAAAACTCGTCATTCCGCTACTCATTAGCAGAATCTATCCGCGGCGGTATGACGTAGATCCATAGTGGGAATTCAAATTGGCTACAGCGAACTCCTGGATTTCAATTTTTTTAATAATTGTGTGCTATTGATTATATATGAGTTCCCACTTTTAAAGAGAATAGGAGATGATTTCCAAAAACTTAGAGGCAAGTTTGAATAGAGCACTATTCATTGCTTCTAATTTTAATCTTAAATATGCGAAAGTAGAACATTTATTGCTGGCGTTAACTAAAGACGTGGATGTAAATTACGTTTTATCAAGATGTAATATCAGAGCCGATGAAATCATCAATATGGATAACATTCTATCAAGATGCAATATTAAAGCTAATGATTATAATAAATATAAAAGGGTTTTTACAAAGCAGTTCTGAATTGATTATCAGTGGAGTTAAACCTAGCTCAATGTTTCAATGCATAATACACAGAGCAATAATACGGGCTCATAGCTTGGGGAAAAAAGAAATAAATGGAGCAAGTGTTCTAGTAGAAATTTTGTCTAGGCAAGATTTATACGTTGAAGATCTATTGCAGAAACAAAGTGCGAAAGATTCCAATTTGATTTACCACATATCTAACACGAAATACTCTAACGATATAGATGAATACACCACTAATCATAAAGTAAAACTTGATAAAAATAATGACGCTCCTACTACAGTAAATAAAGGTGAGCTACTAAAAGATGAAGAAATTCTACAAAGTTATTGTAAAAATTTAAATGACTATGCCAGAAGCAAAAAAATAGATTATGTTATTGGTCGTGATTATGAATTAAATCGCACTATAGAAATATTATTGAGGCGTAGAAAAAACAACCCTTTATATGTTGGAGACCCAGGTGTTGGCAAAACAACAATAGTTGAGGGTTTGGTATTAAAGATCATTGAAGGCAGTGTTCCGAGTGCACTCAGGTCCAGTATAATTTATGCTTTGGATTTAGGATCACTCCTTGCAGGGACACGCTACAGAGGTGATTTTGAAGAGAGAATAAAATCTATAATAAAAGCAATTGAGGCAAAACCAGGTGCTATCCTTTTTATTGACGAAATACACACTATCATTGGAGCAGGTTCTACAAGTGGTAGCTTTCTTGATGCAGGTAACCTACTCAAACCTGCGCTTGCAAGAGGTACACTGCGTTGTATAGGTGCAACCACATATAGAGAATACAGCGCTAGTTTTGAAAAAGATAAAGCACTAGCGAGAAGATTTCAAAAAATTAATGTTAAAGAATCTTCTGTTAATGAAACGATAAAGATACTAGATGGTATAAAGCACTACTATCAAGGGTATCATGGAGTATATTATACAAAGAATGCCATTAGGTCTGCGGCTGAACTTTCGCATAAGTATATTACTGGGCGAATATTACCTGATAAAGCGGTTGATGTTATTGATGAGGCAGGGGCATATTGTAAATTGCTAAGAAACAGGGGTAAAATTGTAAATAGTAGAGATATTAAGAATACCATTACTAGAATTACAAATGTGCCTTGCGGATCTGAATCTGATGATTTGCAGAAAGTAAAGTCTTTAAAAGCTAATCTAGAGAAGGTGGTTTTTGGACAAGAGCAGGCAATAGAATCTCTTGTTAGTTCTATTAAAATTGCTAAATCTGGGTTGAGAAATTACAATAAGCCTTTAGCAAATTATCTTTTTGCAGGACCAACTGGTGTTGGTAAAACCGAGCTAGCAAAACAATTAGCAGAAAGCATGGGCATGAATCTTATACGCTTTGATATGTCCGAATATATTGAATCTCATACGATATCAAGGATGATTGGTTCTCCTCCTGGATATGTAGGTTATGATCAGGGTGGATTACTCACAGAGTCTGTATCTAACAATCAATATAGTGTTGTGCTGCTTGATGAAATTGAAAAGGCTCATAGCGATATCTATAATATATTGCTACAAATTATGGATTATGGTTGTATTACAGACACTTACGGACGTAAAGTTAACTTTTCCAATATAATTTTAATTATGACAACTAATGCAGGAGCAGTTGAACGCAGCAAAAGTTTTGTTGGCTTTGGGCATAAAAATTTTAACATTGGTGATAGCGAAAAAGCAATAGAACAGGTTTTTAGCCCTGAATTTCGTAATCGTCTTGATGCGATTATTTCTTTTTCTGACTTAAGTACGGATGTGATTTTGCATATTGTGGATAAATTTGTCTTAGAACTGAAAAAGCAACTGACGCAAAAAGGCATAAACTGCTTAGTAGAGGATGAAGTGAAATCTTATCTTGTACAAATGGGTTATAGTAAGGAAATGGGAGCACGTCCGATAGAGAGACTTATTGAAAAAGAGATAAAAAGTTACTTAGCGGAAGAAATACTGAATCGTAAATTAATAAAAGGAAAGAAATTAAGAATCTATATGAATAAAGTAGAAAATAAAATTGCTTTTGATATAGTTTAAAATCCTTGTATTGAACTTCATCTTTGTTACAATTTATATCTTAAATTTAATTTGAATTATAGTGATAAGTGATAAAGTAAAACAAGTCCTAAGCTACTACGAAAGTGAAAACCCCGGGGTAAAAGCAAATCTTACTCGTATTCTCATGCATGGAAAGCTTGGCGGCACTGGCAAATTAGTAATTCTCCCTGTAGACCAAGGGTTTGAACACGGGCCAATAAAAAGTTTTGAAGTTAACCCTGATGCTTATGACCCACATTATCATTTTCAGCTTGCAGTTGATTCGGGAGTAAGTGCATATGCTGCTCCACTTGGTATGATTGAAGCTGGTGCTTCAACTTATGCTGGAATGCTCCCGCTTATTTTGAAACTTAATAGTTCCAACTCTTTACATTCAAAGAACCTAACCTCTGATCAAGCAATAACCTCTTCTGTGAAAGATGCGCTGCGTTTGGGCTGCTTGGCTGTTGGATTTACTATATATCCTGGTTCTGCTAAGTGTTTCGATATGATGGAAGAAGCCCGTGGAATCATAGCTGAAGCCAAATCTTATGGGCTTGCAGTAGTGCTATGGTCTTATCCACGTGGTGAAGGAATTTCCAAAGAAGGTGAAACAGCAGTTGATATTATTGCCTATGCTGCGCACATAGCAGCTTTACTTGGCGCTAATATAATCAAAGTAAAACTTCCAACTAAATATTTGGAAAGGGAGAGAATAGAAACAGAAAATATTGAATCATTATCTAAAAGAATTGAATATGTTAAAAGATCTTGTTTTGCAGGGAAAAGAATAGTAGTTTTTTCTGGTGGTGAATCGAAGGAAGTAGATGACATATGCAATGAAGCGAAAGAAATTAAGCAGGGTGGTGGTAATGGTTCAATCATTGGACGTAACACTTTTCAACGCAAAAGGGAGGAAGCTTTATCTATGCTAAAAGATATAATGGATATCTACACATAAAAAATGGCTGGGTGGCAGAATGGCTTATGCGGAGGACTGCAAATCCTTTTATACCGGTTCAATTCCGGTCCCGGCCTCTTACTTCAATTAGATCATTTTCTCTTCTGAAACTTTAGCAGGAGGTGCAGATTTTAATGAAATATTTAAGAAGATGAGATATTATATTTAAAATGTGAGTAATAAAATGCCAAGGGGATTAATAAGAGCTTTATTATTAATTAGTTTGCCCTTCTCGCTTACCAGCTGTACCTTCTATTATTTACTAAAGGGCTCATATACTCATCTTGCACCAGAAAAATATCCTTCATCCAACAAACAGCCAGTTTACGTTGGTACAGCTTACAGTGCCCAAACTATGCACGATACATTATTTAATGATTTCCTATTGATAGGCAAATCATCGTTTACAGCAGGACATGAGCGCGTTAGCGAATATATTAACTATGGAAAAGAAGTTGGAGCAGATGTGGTAGTCGTGTCGTTTCAAAATATACAAAAAGTTGAAGAGCATTTTAGCATCACAGAACGATTATTATGGGACACAAGCTTGACAACATTTCATACAAAGACCATTATAAATTTTGACCAGGATGTGCTTTTTCTGAAAAGAATAGGTAATGCAAGAGCTCCATGGGAATATGTCCAAGAGGAATTCGAGCTTGATGAAAAAAACGATACTGATCCATATTTAGGTAGTTGGGTGGGCTATAAAACATGTAAGGTCGAAATACATTCTGCAGAAGGTGAATATCTAGGATTTATAAACGAAGCTAATTGTAAGGAGAAATCTACAATAAATAAAATGCTTGCTTGGAAAAATGGAGATATAAAGTTGCGCATTAATAAACAATCAAAACAGGGGTTTTATTTAAATCGAAATAAGATCCCTATACTAATACGATCTCAAATTAACAAATTTGGCTACCTTGAATTAGTGGATAAAAATACTGATCAAGTTGCGGTTTCCCTTCAGAAAAATTAGTTTTTACTATTCATAGAAACTATATACTTATTATTTCCTCAGTTTAATCAGCTTTCTAAGTTATTCTTGTTGCATGGTAAAAAATAAACTAAAAATAAGCAAAGTGTTTTACAAAATGATATTACGTAATTTATTGTTTTTACTGCCGCCTGAAGTTGCTCACTCTTTGGCAATTATGGCATTAAAGAAAATACCTTATAAGAATCCTATAGAGCTACCAGAATCTTTGAGTGTGAATTTTTTTGGTAATAAGCTCAGAAGCCCCGTGGGCCTGGCTGCAGGTTTTGACAAGAATGCAGAAGTTATAAGGCCTATGCTTTCATTTGGTTTTGGGTTTATTGAAACTGGTACTGTAACTCGTAATCCACAATATGGAAACAAAAAACCAAGAATTTTTCGGTTAATTAAAGATCAAGGGGTAATTAACAGATTGGGATTTAACAATAAAGGAATAGACTATTTTCTTAAACAAATAGATGAAACCAAGCTTGATGACTGCATTTTTGGCATAAATATAGGAAAAAATAGTGCATCGAAAGACCAAATTAGTGATTATGTTGATTTAATAAAGATGGTATATGGAAAAAGCAATTATATAGTGCTGAACATCTCATCCCCAAACACGCCTAATTTACGCAATCTGCACAATAAGCAAGAATTATCGAAATTGTTGAAATCCATAACTCTAACCCGGAAATCAATTGATAATTCCGCAATAATATTAAAAATCTCACCAGATATAGATCAGCAAACGAAAGAAAATATCGCTGAGCTTGCATTGGAATATAAGATTGATGGATTAACAGTAAGCAACACTACGGTAAGTAGAGATAATCTTCATTCCCACCACAACGAGAGTGGTGGGTTGAGTGGCAAACCACTGTTTAAACTTTCAACCGAGTTATTGAGCGATATGTACAAACTTACTAAGGGCAAAATATTGTTGGTAGGATGCGGAGGAATTTCAAGTGGTGCTGATGCATATAAAAAAATAAAGGCAGGAGCCTCTTTGGTGCAGTTGTACACTGCTCTCATATACCACGGACCTCAAGTTGTAAACAAAATTAATCTAGAACTTGCAGAACTAATAAGGAGAGATGGATTTAGTAACATTAGTGAGGTGGTGGGTTGTATACATTAATTTTGGAAGTTGTTGGTATTATTTTAATAAAACAAAACTAATTTTTTGGTATAAAGGTGGTAGGAAGTGCTTTTCTTTTAAATAATGGGTATGAAGAGTTTGAATGATGCAATATCTAAGATCATTGATTATAAATTTACAAATTATGCAATATTAGAAGAGGCACTAACTCACCCAAGCGTAAATAAAAGGAATAGCAAAAACCAGATTGTAAGCTACGAAAGATTAGAGTTTTTGGGCGATAGTGTTTTGAATATGGTCGTATCTGCCATACTGTTTAAACTATTTCCTGAAGAAAAAGAAGGAGCATTGGCAAAAAGAAAGACGGATTTAGTTTGTGGCAACACCATTGCTAATGTTGCTAAAGAAATAAAATTAGGCAGTTTTATCATCATGAATAATAGTGAACGCTGCAATGGAGGAAGATGTAATCTAAAAAATTTAGAAAACTCGCTTGAAGCACTAATAGGTGCAATTTATATTGATGGCGGACTTGAAAATGTTGAAAAATTTATTACCCAATATTGGGAAAAGCTAGCTAAGCGCATGCTTGACCCCCCTCAAGATCCTAAAACCTCACTGCAAGAGTGGACTCAGAAAAACAAATTGCCTTTACCAGAGTATGAGCTTGTAAAACAAACTGGACCAGCGCACAATCCTGAATTTACTATATCAGTTTGCATAGAAGATTATGGTAAAGTTTCTGCATGCGCTTCTAGTAAAAAGATTGCTGAACAAAAAGCTGCTGAGTTGATGCTAGAAAAAATTGGAAAAGACGCTTCAGTTTAGGCAAAATAGGCATTAATGTAAGTTTTAAGGAAGCTAATAGCGTTTAGGGGAAATGGTCAATTTAAGGAGAAGCATAGTAACCAAATCTGTGATTTAAGATATTCTATAGCTAACACAGGTTATTGAAAGACCTCGTCATCCCGCTGCTTGTTAGCGGGATCTAGGCTGAGATACCGCGGCGGTATGACGTAGTTACTTATTATAGCTATAAGTTCCAGTGTGAGCTACTTGGTACAACCTTGTCATTGTCATTTTAATGTCACACTAGTTAAGATTACACCATTTACCATCTTAAAATTACAACGTTCGTACAGATGTATGCTTGACATAGGATCCAGAAAATTTTTATATATAGAAAAATCCGAGTGAACTACACCAACTCACATTCAGCAAAAAAGAAAGCTATTTCCTTACGAGCGTTTTCTGTGCTATCTGAGCCGTGAACTCTATTCTCACTTATGTCATCAGCAAAATCACCTCTGATTGTACCTTTATCTGCCTGCTTTGGATCGGTAGCTCCCATGATTTGTCTGTATTTACTTACTGCATTTTCACCAACTAAAACTTGAACTATCACAGAACCAGAAGTCATAAATTCCACTAACTCCCCAAAAAAAGGTCTATCTTTATGAATTTCATAAAACAGCTCTGCTTGTTTTTTTGTTAGTAACATCATTTTTTGTGCTATAATTTTCAGCCCAGAGCTTTCAATGTATGAATTTATCTTGCCTGTAATATTATTTTTTACTGCATCAGGTTTTAATATCGAAAGTGTCTTCTCAATTGCCATATTGTTTCCTTATATAAAATAGTATATTTATAGATTTATTTTATTGTAAATTTTGATTTGATAAAAGTAGTTTTTTATTTATAGTTAAGGATAAACCATCAAGGAGGTATTGTATGGGTGGCTGTTGTAAAAAGAACACTATCAAACAAGCTGAGCCTACCACTAAAAAACAAGCTGAATCTACTGCTAAAAAATTAGTAAGTAACTTTAAGTCATCACTTTTTTGTGGAACAAAAGGGTTTTTGACTTTTAGTTTGGCATTTTTAAGCTATTTGGAATATAGCTCACATCATAATACAGAATTAAAAAAAGGTGCTGCCTTTGCAATGAAAAGAAATACTATTCCGTTTCTTGAAATGGCTGTCATAGTACCGCTTGTTTGCCTTACATTCACTGGTCTTCTACAATGTGCACTCGTATGTGCTGCTTTAATGATTGCCACATGTTTTATTGTCAGAACTTTTAATCTACGTGAAAAATTATTAGAAAAACAAACAGGTTGCCCAAAAGAAACAGTGAATAAGGAATTTAAGAAAGATACTATAAAATTTCCTATTTTTGATCAAAATAGAAAACACATCGAGTATAATTCGCCTAACTCAGGGCGACCACTGGATGAAACAAGTAGCACCTCTTTTTTCGTTGCATTTTTAGTTTTTCCTCTGAAGATTCTTCAAAGTTGTATCATGCTATCTTTAGCTGCCGTTGAACTTCTTGAAGCAGTGCCAAGTTTTCTTGTTGATAAGGTTTTTGATAAAAGCCTTACATCTACCAAGAGTAACGTACAAAGATCTGGCCATTTATTGTATGCAAGTGTAAGAAATTTAGTGCCTATAACTAGATTTGATAAGTGTGTGGCTAATTTTATAGGCACCCCAGAAGTAACTTGTTGTAGTAGTGCGTAGGTGAAAAAGGCAGTTATCTTATTTAATCTTGGCGGGCCTGACTCACTCAGCGCAGTTCGTCCTTTTTTATTTAATCTCTTTTACGACAGAAGAATAATAAATTTACCAAACCCTTTTCGGTTTCTTTTAGCAAAGTTTATCTCCGCAAAACGAGAAAATACTGCACAAAAAATATACGAGGAAATTGGAGGTAAATCGCCAATTCTGGAGAATACAAAAATGCAAGCTGAAGCGCTTGAACAAGAACTTAACAAACCTGTCTTTTGTCATCCCAGTGCCCAGACACTGGGATTTAGAAAAAAAACTGGATTCCAGCGTCACGCGCTGCAAAACNTAACCAAAGTATTCATCTGCATGCGCTACTGGCACCCTTTTGCCGACGAAGTTGTTAAAAGTGTAAAACAATTTGATCCTGACGAAGTAATTCTGTTGCCACTGTATCCACAATATTCAACTACCACAACTCTGTCATCCATCGAGAATTGGCAAAAAAATGCTAAACGGTATGGCCTAAAATGCAATACAAAAATGATTCACCGTTATTATGATAACCAAGATTTTATTGAAGCTCACGCTAATTTAATAGCTAAGTATTACAAATTAGCCAGCAGAATCGATAAGCCAAGAGTCCTATTTTCAGCCCATAGCCTACCTCTCAGTGTTATTAAAAAAGGCGACCCTTACGCTTCACAGGTAGAAAGAAGCGTAGAGTTAATAGTAGAAAAGCTAGCTATCAATAACTTAGATTGGTCAATATGCTATCAGAGCAAAATTGGTCCCGTAAAATGGTTAGAGCCAAGCACTGAAAGTGAGCTATTACGCGCAAAAATTGATGGTGTACCTGTAGTTTTATCACCTATATCTTTTGTTTCTGAGCATTCAGAAACTCTAGTTGAACTTGATATAGAATATAAAGCAATTATCAAGGATGGATATTACTTTCGCGTGCCAACTCTCAGTACCGATCCCTTGTTTATAAAATGCTTAGCCGATTTGTGCATAAATCTCCCTTAAAGTCCTGATTTATAGGGCTTTTCTTTTAGGATTTTATGTGATATAATAACAGAGAGTTATTATTTTATTAACTATTTCATGCCAAGCAAGCTAAAAAAGGAATCCAACACGCCCGCACAAAAGGTGCATGATATTTATAATCATGATTTCAGGAAGGTAATCTGCATCACAACAGGTTTAACAGCCCTATTGTGTAAGATTTCACTGCAATTTTGTTGTGAGTTTATTGACAATAACAGATCCAATATCTCCCTTATAAAGAATGTTGCCCGATGGGTGAAATTTCCGACATCTACCCTATACATTGCCCATTCTGCATTCATCTTACGGGATTTGGTAAAAGATTATAAAGACCCTAAGGGTAAAAAAGAATTAGCAAAAATTTTGGGTAAATCGGCTAATCTTGCAAGCAGCACCATAGAAGCGTTGATGATGCTGAGAGTCATCCACTTTTGCACTGGAGGCAATGCAGATGTAATAAGTTATATTAGCTTAACATCAACGATCCTATTTCTGTTTATTTCGGAACCTATAAGCTATTATTATACATGCAAGAAATATCTGGATAATAAGGATCCTGAAAAGTCTGCTGAGTGTAAGAAGGACCTTATTATCAGCAGCACATTAATTTTGTCGTTAGGTTTATTAAACTTCACATTAAGAAGGATAGAGACTCCAACTATACCAATAAACTTGGGTAGTGGTATAATCTATAATTTCAACTTAAGTGTAACAGTCAGCATAATATATAGTGCAGTATTTCTTGCAGTTCAACTTGACAAGTTGTTTAATCAACCTGTCAATGACGATCCTTCCACTGAACTTGATGGCGCTAATCATATTAGGCACGATTATGATGGTAATGGTCTCCCCAATGGCGACGTTGTGGGAATGTAAGGGTTAGAGGTGAAAAGATTTTATTTCTACTGCCAACGCTAGTACTGCTAATTTGCTAACAATACTCCAAAGTGACAGAATTTTACCTTCCACAACCTGGCTAACATCATGAAACTCACAGTCAGTGGCATTCAAGCTAGAGTATTCATTTTTCCTGCTATTACATCGGTATAAGTAACATGTTGGAGTATTTCCTATATAGTATATTAGCGGTTCTGCAGAACTGCTTTTAAATACGTCAATGGTTGGTACACCTTCTTGTATAATAACGCTATTGATTGCTATTCCTTCTTTTATCTTTTTCATTTTATGACGCTTTTTTTTATTGAGGTTTAATATTTCCTCTCCACTTGTTACTGTTATAATGCCCATCCCATATGTGCCATTGCTTGCTTTGATAAAAACGTAAGGTTGTGTTTTTATTTCATATTCCTCATATTTTTTTTGCACTAGAGATAATATTTGGTCAACTTTAGTTGCTACTGCTCCTAGTGATGAATCATCATTAAAATTAACTCCATTGCAGTTTTCTGTAAGCACAGAAACAAGCCATGGATCCATTTTAAATTCGCCACAAAATTCGGACACTAATTCTTGATAGATTTCAAAATACTTAAATTTCTGTCTGCTATGCCAACCGTATAGTGGGCTTGGTACTATATCTTGCTTTACGTCTTTTAGCGTGTCTGGAATGTGGCTCGTCATATCACGGTTCAGTATAATAACATCAGGCACAAATCCTGAAGTTGTCTTTAATAGAGAGTTTTCTTTCACAATAGCTTCATACGGTTCTATTAAATTGTACGTTTCATTATGAAAAAGGCCAATCTTAGTTTCAAAACCTGCGAGTTGTAGTACTTTCTCTATAACAAATACGTTTTCTATATACATTTTATTGCGTGTATAATTTTCCGGTATTATAAGAACCTTTTTGTATTGATGTCTTTTAAAGTAGCTTTCTATCAATCTTGCTGCCATCGTTCTTGATTCTTCACTTAAGTTATTGAATCCTGCAGGAAATAAATTAGCGTCCACTGGGGCAATTTTGTAACCAGAGTTTCTAAGGNNATCTATAGAGCTATAAAATGGCAATATAAGGCCATTAAATTTTGCTTCGAACCAATTATTTATACTTTTTTCCAAATTTGGGTGAATTATGTTTTGCATCTGCACTTTAAATGTTATAAGGAAGGTACTATATTATAAGCTATAGTTAAACATATTTAGTAAATTTGACTAGCAGTTACAGTTTAATGAAATTACTATTTAAAGTGACGGAAAAATGATTCAACATGATAACAATAAAATGTACGGAACTACTATACTGTCAATTAGAAAAGATAAAAGCGTAGTAGTAATAGGTGATGGACAGGTTTCACTGGGCCACACTGTTATAAAATCTGGAGCAAAAAAAGTTAG
The DNA here is from genome assembly GCF_042182995.1 of Wolbachia endosymbiont of Anurida maritima. Lineage (NCBI taxonomy): Bacteria > Pseudomonadati > Pseudomonadota > Alphaproteobacteria > Rickettsiales > Anaplasmataceae > Wolbachia > Wolbachia endosymbiont of Anurida maritima. Next base: position 1,305,333 of record NZ_CP102058.1, on the reverse strand, counting down.
GCGTCTCTCTGGTGATTCTGTAATTGCTGGGTTTGCTGGAGCAACAGCTGATGCATTTACTCTCTTTGAAAGACTAGAATCTAAACTTGATAAGCACCCAGGACAATTAATGAGAGCATGCGTTGAACTTGCAAAAGACTGGAGAATGGATAAATATCTGAGGAAATTAGAGGCTATGATGATCGTTGCAGATAAATCTATTTCATTAGTAATTACGGGAACAGGTGATGTTCTTGAACCTGAAGATGGAATCGCCGCTATTGGCTCTGGGGGAAATTTTGCTCTATCTGCAGCAAGAGCTTTAATTGACATTAAAGGAATATCAATAGAAGAGATTGCAAAAAAGGCTATGAAGATAGCTGGCGATATATGTGTTTATACAAATCATAATGTAGTTATTGAAAAGATAGAGGAGTGATATGTCTTCCAAGCAAAAAACTTTATGCACTAATTTTCCCAATCAGNCTATAACCCTTTCAGAAGGGCAGTCTTGTAGTAGTGACGCCTACGATGAAAAAAATGACCTCTATAAAGATACTAAGAGTGGTTTTGATTCAAATGAAAGCGATGTTCAAGTTAATGACAGTACTCAAGTTTTGTTAGATGAACTGCCGCCACAGAAGATAGTTAAAGAATTGGATAGATTCATAATCGGACAGGATGATGCAAAGCGTGCTGTTGCTATTGCGCTCAGAAATCGTTGGCGTCGCAATCAGGTCCCATTTCCATTGCGTGATGAAATCATACCTAAGAATATATTGATGATTGGTCATACAGGAGTTGGTAAAACTGAAATAGCTCGCCGCTTAGCAAAACTTGCCGGTGCACCGTTCATAAAAATTGAGGCAACAAAGTTTACTGAAATAGGATATGTTGGACGTGATGTTGATTCAATAATACGTGATTTGGTTGATGCAGCAATAGTTTTAGTTAAAGAGAAAGCCCGTAAAGCCTTAGCTGAAAAGGCTTTAAATTTAGCTGAGAAAATAATAGTAAACTCTATGGTAGGCGAAGATGCAACCGAAGAGAGTAAAAAAAGTTTTAGAGAAAAGTTGAGAAATAAAGAGTTCGAAGGCGGAGAAGTTTCTATTAACGTCAGAGAGAGCAAGAGTATGTTCCCTACTTTCGATATACCAGGCATGCCAGGTGGGCAAGTTGGTGTGATGAACGTAACAGAAATAATGGGCAAGATGTTTAATGGGAGCAAAAAATCAAAAATTATTACGGTGAAGGTAAAAGAAGCGCGTGAAATATTAATTAATGAAGAAAGTGAAAAGCTAATGGATGAAGATAAGATAATCAAAGAAGCCATTGATCTTGTTAGTAATGACGGTATAGTATTTTTGGATGAAATAGACAAAATTGCAGCGCGTACAGAAGTAAAAGGTGAAGTAAACAGAGAAGGAGTGCAACGCGATCTGTTACCATTACTTGAAGGAACAACTGTTACAACTAAGTATGGCCATGTAAAAACAGACTATATATTATTTATTGCATCTGGTGCTTTTCATCAGTCTAAACCATCTGACCTCTTACCGGAATTGCAGGGCAGATTACCGATCAGGGTAGAACTTAAGGCACTTACTCAAGAGGATTTAATAAGAATATTAAAGGAACCAGAATCTAGTTTGTTAAAGCAGTACATAGCTTTAATGAAAACAGAAAATGTGACACTTGAGTTCACTGATGATGGTATAAAAACCATAGCTGAAATAGCGTTTACAGTTAATAGGCAAGTGGAAAATATAGGCGCAAGAAGGCTTCACACTGTCATGGAGAAGCTTTTAGATGAAATAAGTTTCATTGCTTCTGAGAAAAATAGCGAAAAATTCATTATAGACAGCAAGTATGTAAAAGATAAACTTGAGTCAATTTCGAAGCAGTTGGATTTATCTAAGTTTATACTTTAGAAAAAACGAGAGTAATCGTTCACGGATCTTCCTCTTATTTCTGTGAACGGTATGCTATAGTGTTTTTAAAACCAAACGATAAACCTTGTCATTGAAAATGTTCTAGATCTCAGTGTTAGCTGCTGCTTGGATGACACCCTCCTTATATGTTGAAAGTATCTGTTCAGCAGAGTGGCAAAATAGTATCCGTTCAGCCAATGGCGTCAACTTAAGAGCCTCCATTAGCAAACTCTCCTAAAGACATGATGGCGTTTGGGCTTATCTACTTTATCACGGCTATACAATCTTCCTGGTCTGATTTTAACTTTAGCACGTATACTCACTCTATCAAAAACCCCAGTTGCGGATTAATCAATATAGTAAAATCTAGAAATAGAGGGCTTTTTAGGCTTCATGGAATATGAAACTAATGTAGAAAAGATGTGCACCAAAAAATTTATTGGAGACCTGTGCCTTGAATGCTCAAGCTCAAGTCTGTCTTTTAGGTAGCCAAAAACTGTTTCAATAATCGACCTTTTTCCTAAAAAAATCTTTTCTTCAAGCAGCATTAATGATNNACCTTTTTTTACTTTGGTAACGAGCNNTCTATCGAAGAGTTTTGCAAAGAGCTCTTTCTTTATATAGCCCTTATCACCAAACAAAAGACCAGTCAGTTTTTCAGTTAATTTTGGTACTGGTTTTCTGTCGTCAACGTTACCTTTAGTCATTGTAACTCGTTGAATTTCGCCAGTTTCATTGATTACCATATGCAATTTGAAACCAAAAAACCAGCCATATGTAGTCTTTCCAAGCTTTGCCAATCCTTTGAAAACTTTGTTTCTTGAGATTCTTTTTGGATGGCAAACAGCGATAGACGTTGCATCTATGTACGAAATTCCGGTCATTTTTGACTGCTCANNCTTTAACAAGAGCACTAAATACCATAAAATCCTCGATTTTAGCCTAATAAATCTACTATATGTTGGCAAATTTTGAAACTCAGATCCATATAGTGCTTTCAAATAATATGTATAGAAAGATTTAAAGTCCTCACATCTAGATTGTTGATAAAGTAAAATTATAGTAAGAATTTTAGAATGCGTAATCCCTGGCGTTCTGGTAGTTTTNTTACTGTTTGGCAGGAGTTTTTCTGCGAGATTTTTGTTTATAGCTTTGCAAAAATCATCTACAAAGCAAAATAATTCTGTTACATTATGGATGAATTTAAATCTCACCCTGTAACGGTGATGGAGGTGACGTTATGAACGAGAAATCAATTATTTTAAACCCCGATCTTGCACGCAAACTCATAGCCGAGCAATTTCCTGAATATGCTGAGTTACCTATAACCGATGTTGAAAAACAAGGACATGATAATCGAACATATAGGCTTGGGGATCACATGCTGATTCGTATGCCAACTGCTGCAGATTACGCTTTAAAAGTGCCTAAAGAACAAGAGCTGTTGCCGCAATTAGCAAAACGTTTAAGCATTAGTATTCCGGCTCCGATTAAAATGGGTAAACCTTCAGCAGATTATCCTTATCCATTTTCTATCTATAAATGGTTGCCTGGAAAAAGTATCAATTTGCTGATGTTAACCGATCAAGACAAAGAACAACTTGCCTTTGATCTGGCTAAATTCTTAAAAGAACTGCAGGCTATTACTGATGTGAAAGGCTCCCCGCCCGGTCAACATAACTGGTGGCGAGGTGATCATGTCAGTGTTTACGATAAAGGTGCCNAGATAGCAGAGGTGGCTGAAATTATAGACGCGGGGTAGCTACTTGCTTTATGGGATCGGGCGTGTGCGACGAGATGGAATAAACAGTCTGTATGGATTCATGGAGATTTTGCTATTGGCAATATGTTGATGGATGGCGGCAAACTTTCATCAGTCATTGATTTTGGCGGTGCTGCGGTTGGTGATCCTGCCTGCAATCTTGTTATCGCTTGGACGTATTTATCTGGCAAAGCTCGTGAGATTTTTATTTCTGAAATGGGTATGGAGCAAGATACGTGGCTTCGCGCACGCGCCTGGGCACTGTGGAAAGCGACATTTGAGTTGTGTCAGATAGCAGATAAGAACAGCTATGAAGCTTGCCTGCAGAAAAGAATTATTAATGAGGTGATGAATGCCTAAGAAAAAATCAGAAAACAGTGAATTAACATTAAGAGAACTGTTAATATCTACAAATCACGAAAAGCTTGTCGATATATTATATGTATAGTCCCAAAGTGTGATGGTATACTATCATCATCATTTAAGGAGTCATTATGGTTACATGGGTGCGCCAGAACAACAGAGACAATTCGTAGAGCAATACAAGATAGTAAAGAGAGCATAGCAAAGCTCGCTGAGCACTATAGCCTCAACCCAAAGACCATTGTGAAATGGAAAAAGCGCTCATTCACCCAAGACATAAAAATGGGTCCAAAGCAGCCAAAGTCAACGGTTTTAACTCAAGAGGAAGAGGCTATAATTGTTGCTTTTCGTAAGCACACGCTTCTTCCATTGGACTGTATGGTCCCAGAGAGTGATGGTGTGGATTTAGTATAAACAAATCAGGAGCANNCTGATAACATATAAATTCATAAGGGGTAAGACCATGAAGAGTTTTGAGACGTTTCGCATAATTGTAGGCCATAACAAAGCTGTAAAGATGTTCTCTAAGTTGCTGGTGGGATCGGTAGTAATACTTCTTAACTGTAGCATCCTTTAAAGTTTTGTTCATACGTTCAACTTGTCCATTTGTCCAAGGATGGCTAACTTTTGTCAAACGATGTTCAATGCCGTTATCTGTACAAACTCTATCAAATATGTGCTTGAAAGCATACTTATGACGCTTCTGGTTGGTAAATTGTATGCCGTTATCTGTTAAAATGGTATGTATTTTATATGGTAAGGTTTTAATCAAATTACGTAGAAACTCAGCAGCTATGGGTTTTGTAGCACTGTTGTGCAACTCAACATACGTAAATTTGGATGTCCTATAATGTATCTTCAATCGATTTTATTATTTTATAGGTCGTACTTTCGCTCATGCCATAACTTCGACCAATGTGGAAATATGTCCGATATTCACGTAAATATTCTAATGCCATAAGTAGCCTATCTTCTGTACAGAGCTTGCTTTTACGCCCACTCTTTGCTTTTTTTCGTCTATCTTCTTCATCCAAAATTTCTACCATTTTATTAAATGTTGATTTTTTTACTCCTGTTAGCCGACGAAATTCCTCTTCATTCAGCTCCTTCATACTTCATTTCTTCTTACCTCAAAACCACTGCTTTAACAGTTTTATTCTAGTTTCGAAAGAAGTCTATTCCTCGAACGGATAATTTCATTATACTTAACTTGGAAACAAAAGGCCTTTCCAAAACCTCTTATCTATTGTCTCTTAAACCACTCTGCTGAACGGATACTGTTGAAATTAAGTTTTTATGAGTACTAAGAGCATGTCTTCAAACTAAGTAGAAAGGAGTTAAGAAGTGTGTTATAAGATATATTTTAAATGTACCCAAGCGATATAAGTGACAAAGAATGGAAGATGATAGAGCAATATTTTGAACCTAAAAAGACCGGCAGACCAAGAAAACACAGTATCAGAACGATTATCGATGCAATAAGGTATGTGATGAGAACAGGCTGTCAATGGAGACAACTACCTAAGAATTTTCCACCATGGAAAACCGTGTATAGTTGTAATTCGCGTTTAAAAAAAGTGGAATATGGCAAGAAATTCATGATTTTCTAGTTAAAAAACTAAGAAAGATAATTGGTAAGAATGAAACTCCATCAGTAGGAATAATTGACAGTCAATCAGTAAAAACCACTCAAAAAGGGGATCCAGAGGATATGATGCTGGCAAGAAAGTAAAGGGTAGAAAACGCCACATCGTTGTAGATACTCTAGGTCTTGTAATTGCTGCTGAAGTACACAGTGCAAGCATTCAAGATCGTGATGGTGCACTAAATCTTTTTGTTCAAGCCAAATGCAAAGCTCCAACATTACGTAAGTTTTTTGCTGATCAAGGATATACAGGTAAATTGCAAAACCGCTGTTTATTGGAAACTGGATGTTTGTTGACGATTACCAAGAAAGTAGTTGATACAGGATTTCAGGTTATTCCTAAACGTTGGATTGTTGAGAGAACCTTTGCTTGGCTCTCCAATTTTAGACGTATGAGTAAGGATTATGAGCATTCTCCTCTCACTTCAAAAAATAACATCTTTTTTAATATGATCACTATTATGCTTCACAAATTAGCTCATTCTTGAGTTTGAAGACATGCTCTAAGAAGTAGTAATATAAAGATGTATAGAGAAGAAGAACCGTCGCCCTCCTGTGGAGATTGCTCTCAAACTACAATGTGTTTGTACAGCTGTATGTTGGAGCACTTGAATGACATCATTTGTTGTGCTTAACAAAAGCAAATGTTCGTACGATTGTGTATCACACTCTAAAGTCCTGGCTGTTGGCTTGCACCGTTACAGACAACAACTTCGTAGAGCTTGTTTGATGCATGTACCAACTCTAGCTATCAACAAGGTCTTTATTCTTATCTACCAACTCAAGTTGTGATACTCTTCGTTCAGCTCAAATAGAGTATGAAAAGAGTATCACTTTACATACATTAAGAAGAAAAACCTAACCAGCTCAGCATTCCTACTTTTGATGTATTTTGAACTGCTAGAGATGTATCAGGCAACTCTTCCTTATCTGGTACATCTTTCTTATCTACAAATTCGAAATCATCTTTTTCAGAAAACAACTCATTTGTTATTTTTGCAAGCACCATAAAATCTTCTTTTCTAGGGTAGTTGAAAAAAGCTGGACAATGTCCATCACGTTCAAGATTTTCATAATCATGAACAGATCCAATGAAATCAGATATTCTTTTTTCTAATTTTTTCTAATTTTCCACTAATTGCTTTTCCCCTGGTAACATTATGACGCACTCCTTGTGCTTTAACACCTCTTCTTCTGATATATTACCGGAGTCATTAATAAACTTCNNACGTGTTATTTGCTCTAGCTTTATTAAGTCTATTTCTGCCTCGTCTGAACACAAAGCTGGATATTGTCCATCATGTATAAGCTGATTATATTCATCAGAACGTTTAATAAACTTGTGTATTATCTCTTTTAATTTTTGTAGACCACTTATATTCATATTATGCATATTTACCTACTATATTTATTAATCTACTAGTATATCATATAATAATCTAATTGCTTCTTAAAAACTTTAGATTTGCTTTTAAGTTTATGTTGGAGTGAGTGTATGAAACCTTAAAATATGCAATAGCGACTTATGTTAATCGATATTTTCGTCCAAAGAGTAATACTTAAGTCTTACCAGAGAGTTATGGTTTTAAAAGAGACTTAGTGTTAAATTTCTAATAGATTACTTATAAAAATAAATCTTATGGAAAGCAGAGCTAAAGCTTGGTTCATTTGGCTGATTAGTAACTTGGTTGTTATATTCAGCAATATGCAGATAATTTATGCCTTTATAAGTGTGAATCTTGAAAAGGAACTTGGACTTACAATCGCGCAAGTTGCACTGGCTAATTCAGCATATACTTGGATTTTCGCCATCTTACAATTTTTTAGCGGGGCAACGTTTAATGTTTTTTCCAGTAAAAAAATTTATTTTTTCTCATTATTAACTATGATCTTTGGATTCTTTGTCCTTATTAATAGTGACAATTTTGCTCATTTGATTTTATCACAATTATTGATTGCAACTGGAGCATCATTTGGTTTTATTGGTGCTGCTCATATAAGTAGCATCTGTTTTCCCGTTGCCCAATTTGGACTTATGTTTTCACTAGTGCAGACAATTTCAAGTCTTTCTGCACTGGTAATTCAAATATTGTTCTCTAGCTTGCTTGCTGAAGGTGCAGATTGGAAGAATCTGGTTGTATGCATAATGCTGCTTGGTGTGTTGATATTTGTACTGATGTTTTTTTATCCAAGCATACTTTCAGAAAGCAGTTCAGAAGAATGCACAATAAAAAGCTCTATAAGAACAGTAATGTGCTCTGTACTCACAGTGCTGAAATTAAAAGATATCTGGATAACCTCAATAGTGGGTGCTATTACTTTTGGAACATTTTTAGCACTGAATACCTTGTGGGCTCCAAGGTTACTAAGCAACTCAGAACTCGGTGCAGTGGAGTCAGGTGTAGCAACCGCAATACTATGGCTTGGTCTTGCAGTTGGTGCTCCAATTGCAGATCGAATCTCAAATCTATTTAAAAATAGAAGGCATGTAATCTCTGCTTTTGCTCTGNTACAAGGTATTTCAATGATTACTTTGTTGTGCAGCCATTTAACAGCTCACATTGTGTACTTTTGTATGTTAATGTTCGGGTTTTTTGCGGGAGGACATATGCTTAATTTTACTGTCGGTAGCGAGATTGTGAAACGAAAATACATTAGCACATCATCATCCATTATCAATGGGTTTATTTTTATTGGCAGTGGAGTTATAGTGTCAATGTTAGCACTTCTTGCAGATTATCAAATGGCGCTTTTTGCAATATTTGCGATATTGATAACTGCCGGTATTTTAAATTATGCCACAAAAGAGACATACCCTAAAAAATAAAGTAGCTGAACCTTGAGTCGATTGCTATATTATATTTACATATTGTAATATTTATCAATAATGGATCACGTTACAACAAAAGACACAACAGTAACTAAGGCAACAATAGCTGAAAATATAAACCAAGAAATAGGATTATCAAAGGAAGACTCTGCTTCGATAATAGATGATATATTGGATGAAATAAAGACAAGCTTGGCAAAGGATGGAATAGTGAAAATATCGTCATTTGGAACATTCTTGGTCAAAAAAAAGAAGGAAAGGCCAGGAAATATACCAAATACATCAGAGAAAGTGGTGGTTCAANGCAAGAAACTCAGTTTCTTTCAGACCTTCAAAAACTATAAAAAAATCAATAAACAATCAATGAATAAGGTAAAATTATTTTACACAATTGGGGAAGTAGCTGAAGAGCTACGTTTGGAACAGCATGTTTTAAGATTTTGGGAAGGTCAGTTTCATCAAATTAAGCCTACAAAGCGTAAAGGAAGAAGGCTATATGATCGTAAGTGTATAGAGGCCATAAAGAAAGTGAAATACATGTTATATGATAAAGGATATACAATAAAAGGAGTGCAAAAGGAATTTGGTAGTGATATAAAAATCACAAAGGATTTGTTGCAAGAACTTACCGATTTAAGAGACTATTTAACTAGTAAAATAAATAATGAGGAAAGTAACGAACAAACATGAAACACTATAGGTTTTGTGAAAATTTGTATATCTAGAATGTGGCATATAGCCTCGTTTTTTATGTTATCGGCAATATTGGTAAGCTGTGGCCTGCAAAAACCTGCACCTGTGCTGCTTAAAGGCGAAGAATTTTACGGAAAAAGAGATCTGGAATATACAAGAGAGTACCATTTAATTAGGGAAGATGTTGATCCTTCAATAAAAAAAGAAAATAGAAAAGCCATCATAAATAGGATATACAGAGATAACAATAATGCACAAAACGTGGAGGTAAATTGTAAATTTGTAATGCCAGTTAAAGGTACAGCTACCTCTTCTGATGAAATGTGTAAGGATGGCATAAAAATTGCTGCTCAAAATGGAACGAACGTAGTTGCCTCTGCACCCGGCAAAGTGATATATGTAGGCAAAGGGCTGAGATGGTATGGAAATTTAATTATAGTAGAACACAAAGATAATTACATGACTGTGTACTCCTATTTAAAAAACATACATGTTGAAATTGGTGGTAAAGTAAAGCAAGGTCAAGTAATTGGATCTGCAGGTAAATCAAGCACACAAGATAAAGATCCGCAGATGTGTTTCACAATACGACATAACGGCCAAGCGGTTGATCCTTTAATGCATATGAACTGTGATTGAATTTGGATTTATATGAAATATGATTTTAAAAACGTCGAAAGGTTTTGTCAAGATAAATGGGATTTTTCTGTAAGCAAGAGTAGTAAACAAGAGAAATGTTACGTATTGGAGATGTTTCCATATCCATCTGGTAAAATTCATATGGGACACTTACGTAACTATGCAATAGGGGATGTGATAGCGCGTTACAAGAGAGCTAATGGATTTGAGGTTTTGCATCCAATTGGCTGGGATGCGTTTGGATTACCAGCTGAAAATGCAGCAAGGGACAATAATATCAACCCTGCGACGTGGACAAAAGAGAACATAGATAATATGCGTACGCAGTTAAAATCTATAGGTCTTTCCTATAACTGGGAGCGTGAACTCTCCACATGTGAGCCCGGTTATTACAAACACGAACAAAAATTTTTCCTGGATTTTTTAAAGCATGGACTTGCCTATCGAAAAGAATCGTGGGTTAACTGGGATCCAGTGGACCAAACAGTGCTTGCAAATGAACAGGTAGTCGATGGAAAAGGGTGGCGATCAGGTGCGGTTGTTGAAAAACGTAAGTTGTCCCAATGGTTTTTAAAGATTACTGATTTCGCTGAAGACTTACTCAAGTGCCTGCAAAGTTTGAAAAATTGGCCAGAAAAAGTCAAAACAATGCAGGAGCGTTGGATAGGAAAATCTGAAGGAGCAACTATAGAGTTTGAAATAGTTGGCTTAAATAAGAAATTGAAGGTTTTTACAACTTATCCTCATACTTTGTTTGGGGCTTCTTTTTGTGCAGTGGCAGCAGAGCACCCTATTGTGCAGGATTTAAAAAACAAAGAAATACAGGACTTTATCGATAACATAAAAACAAATGGGGAGAATGATGAAAAAATTGGAATTTACACCGGATTAAACGTCAAACATCCATTTCTTGATAAGGAATTGCCACTTTACATAGCGAATTTTGTGTTGATGGAATATGGAGAAGGCGCGATTTTTGGTTGCCCTGCACATGATCAGCGTGATTTTGAATTTGCGCAGAAATATAATTTGCCGATAATTCCCGTAGTTCGTGAAAAGGGTGCACAAACCATAGAGACTTTAAAAGAAGCGTATACTGGAGACGGGACAATGTTTAACTCCGAATTCTTAAACGGATTAATGGTTAGTGAAGCAAAGGAAATAATCGTTAAAGAGCTTGAAGAANAAAAAATAGGCAAAAAAACAATAAACTATCGTTTGCACGATTGGGGAGTTTCAAGGCAGCGTTATTGGGGATGCCCTATACCTATCATATATTGCAAAGACTGTGGAACCGTTCCAGTGCCAGAAAAAAACCTTCCTGTGGCTCTACCAACGGATATAAAATTTACAAGTGGTGGTAATCCACTTGATAAACACCCAACATGGAAATTTGTTGATTGTCCAAAGTGCGGAAAGCAAGCAGAGCGTGAAACTGATACATTCGACACCTTTTTTGAATCTTCCTGGTATTTTGCTGCATTCTGTAGTGAAGATAAATCAATAGACAAAGATGCATGTAATCGTTTTATGCCTGTTGATTATTATATAGGTGGAATAGAACATGCAATTCTGCATTTGCTTTATTCAAGATTTTTCTGCCGTGCTTTAACCAAATGTGGCTATTTTGATATTAAAGAGCCTTTCTCTACTTTAATCACTCAAGGAATGGTCTGCCATGCAACTTATAAAGACGAAAATGGTAAGTGGCTATTTCCCGAAGAAGCAAAAGAATTAATAGCGCAAGGTGCAAAAGTTCAAGTGGGCAAAGTTGAGAAAATGAGCAAATCGAAAAAGAATACAGTTGATCCAAATTTTATCATAGAAAAGTATGGTGCTGATACTGCCCGCTTGTTCGTGTTGTCTGATACTCCTCCGGAAAAAGATATGGAATGGTCTGATGATGGCGTGGAAGGCTATTCTCGCTATATAAACAAATTGTGGCGTATGATAATGCAGCTTAAGCCTGTGAGTATGCACTATGATAACAAAAGTGTTATGGGTGGACTTCTAGAGTACAGANAAAAAATTCATAAACTCTTACACGGACTTACAGATGACTTGGAAAACTGCAGATTAAACTGTGTAGTGGCAAAATTTCGTGAGATGACGAATTTAATAGCTGAAATAGACGTAAAAACTGGAAAATCTCTTATTGATGAAGGTATATGTATATTAATCAGAGTAATCGAACCATTCATACCACATCTAGCTGAAAGCCTATGGCAAGGAATAGGAGGTCAACCTTGGCCAAAAGCTGATGAATCATTATTAGTTGACGATACGGTAACTATAGCAGTGCAAATCAATGGAAAATTACGTACAACAATCAAGGTGGCAATTAACTTACCTCAAGAAGAATTGAAGAAAATAGCGATAGACTCTGTGTCCAGTAAGATCGATCAAAGCAAAGTTCGCACTGTATATGCTGTACCAAATAAGGTAGTAAACATAGTTATATAAAAGATTTGAGTAGTACGTTTTATATAATCTGATTTTATGGCTATACTTTTTTTGATATGTGGTTATATCTTTTTTAATATAAAGGATATATACTTATGCATTATATATTTTTTTGTATGAGGAGTTATATGAAAATAAAGAGATTGTGCGTTTTGGCTGTGTTGCTTACTTCATCTCTAACAGGTGCAGCTAATAATAGTGCAAGTAAGTCAGAAGATCAGTACTATGCAGGTTTAAACTTTGGTGCTGGATGGGGTGGTGGCTTAAAAATAAAACCTAGCGTTGTTTTTGGTTATCATTATGACAAAAGCTCTAAACTTGAACTTGAGGTTCTTACTGACATAAGTGATATGTTTGGAGGTAAGGATGCAGAGGGAAAGGACAAAGAAAAGAAAATGGGGGCTAGTTTATTAGTAAATTACCGTTATTATCCTGACGTTGACATTGATCCTGTGAAGCTATATGTCAGCGGAGGTTTAGGAGGACATGTACAAGTATATCCTTTTGGGATTGTTGGCACTGAAACACTAGATAAAATACTTGGTTCTATTTCCTATAAACTGAAGGTTGGTGTTGATTATGAAATTACTCCACAGATAGTTGGTACAGCTGGTATTGCTGCAGGCGGGCGATTAAGTGGTATAAAAGCAAAACAAATACTAGATGCAACTCTGGAGGTAGGAATACGTTATAATTTTTAGCTGCTACTTAGTTCATAAAGGTAGAGACAATGTTGAGGATGAAATAAACAGCATTAAAAAAATCCGGAAACATATGGGATACTTTTCGAATATGGTTTTGAACACTAACTATAGATTAGAAGAATAATAAGAGAGAGGGTGAACTCCAGGTATCCGTTCAGCCAATGGCGTCAACTTAAGGACACATTTTAGACTTCTTTGTTGAAATAAAACAGCAACAAAAGTGCTGTTTATTGCACTCTTTGGATAATTTAATGATAAAAAATTTAGAGATAAATTTTATACACAATCACTGATATTTTCCCTTAAGTTGACGCCATTGGCTGAACGAATACAATTGAGTTAATATTAAAAATTTTCTCAGCTTTTATAGCTAGTACCCATAAACTGATACCTAAAATTGTAAAAAATACAGAGTAATGAGTATTATTCCAAAAATATTCAAAAAACCTAGTATATAGGTTAATTATAAAAAAAAATTACCCCGATGTTACACATAACAGAATCATTATGTTTTATTCCATAATAAATTGTTCTAAGAGATGCTGCAGTAAAAATTAATAGCCAATGCAGTAGCTCAAATTGTTTAATCTCAAACTCTAAGTTGAGGTCGATGGAATTCCCAAATATTGACATACTCAATAAAGCAGTGAATACATAAAACAATCCAACAACTAACGTAACTCTATATAAAAATGTAACTTTTGAACATTGTCTTATCAAAAACTCAGATATACCAACCAAAATACTTCCAAACAATACAAATATTAATGGAAAACCAATATATGCGAGATAATAATCTATTTGAGTGCCTATCCAACATCCAAGAGCGACCAGCGCAAAACACAAAATTAATTCAGACTTCAGTAAAACACCTAATAAAGCATATAGTATACATGGGATTAAAATCACATTAGGAAAATAACTACCTATAACATCAAATTCAATTTCATTTCCATGTAGTGCAGCAAAAAATATCAGAATTGCACAAGGAGTAAACAAAACCCCTAAAAAAAGTAATCCATTATTGCTATAAAATTTTTCTGGCCACCTTACCTTACTATAGGCTCCAAGCGCATAAAACAAGATATCTAATGCTGCTACAATGAAGCTCACCATCATTTTATTATTTTCAAAGTACTTTATTAGCCCTTGTATAAAGCCAGTCGATGCGATAATAAAGAAAAGTATCGCGAAAGGGATAATAAAGATAGTAAACCTTTCCCAATTAAAACCTATGACCTTTAGGCTACCGTTTAATTCATCACACTGCTTTGCACTAATTAGATTTTCTCCTTTCCAAAAATTCAATGCTTCTTTTATTACAGATGCATTCTGCCTATAAACTTTCATTATAAATTTCTCTTAAACAATTATTAGAATTTTATTAGATTCACTAGCTCTTTTACTGCATTCACAGATTTATCGAACATTTCTCGTTCACTATCATTCATTTTAACTTCTAGGATCTTTTCAATTCCGTTTTTTCCAATAATTACAGGAACACCAATAAACAAATCTTTTACACCATATTCACCATTAAGGTAAGCAGCACATGGTAATATATGCCTTTTATCTTTTAAATATGACTCTAACATGCATATAGCTGAAGACGCAGGAGCGTAGTATGCAGATCCAGACTTAAGCAGATCAACTATTTCTTTACCGCCATTGCGAGTGCGCTTCACTATTTCATCAACTTTTTTCTGCGTAATGAGACCCATATCGATAATTTGAGTAAGTGGAATGCCAGCAACAGAGGCACAGTGAATGAGTGGTACCATAGTGTCGCCATGTCCACCGAGCACAAAAGCAGACACATCTTTAACTGAAATATTTAGTTCACTTGCAAGAAAATAACGAAAACGGGCAGAATCAAGCACTCCTGCCATTCCAACAACCATATTAGCTGGAAGGTTTGAAAATTTATGCACCACTGAAACCATGGCATCCAAAGGGTTGGTAACCACTATTACAAACGCGTTTGGAGAATATTTTTTAATATTTTCACCAACCTCTTTCATTACTTGAGCATTGGTTTGCAGGAGGTCATCTCTGCTCATTCCTGGTTTTCTAGCAATACCTGCTGTTATGATGATTGCATCAGAATTTTCTATATCTTTGTATTGATTAGTTCCAGTTAAACCAGAATTAAATCCATCAATAGGGGATGACTCTGCAATGTCGAGTGCCTTACCTTGTGGAATACCTTCGCTGATATCAAGTAAAACAACATCACCAAGCTCCCTTAGTACAATCATATGGGTGAGAGTTCCACCGATATTTCCNTGCACCGATCAAAGATATTTTTTTCTTTGTACTGTCATTTTCTACTCCTTTGTATTTACTTTTATGGTTTCGCCTTCCCAAGGCGATAGGCTATCAAACATACGAAAATCTTGTGGTAAATCTATAGGATTATATACAACTTTTTTTGCTGCTATATCATACCTTACTTCCTCATAACCAGTAAGAGGGAAATCTTTTAACATCGGATGACCTTTGAATCCATAGTCTGTTAGAATCCTACGCAAATCAGGGTGATCCGAGAATTCTATTCCATACATATCAAACACTTCACGCTCAAACCACGAAGCTGTGCTAAATATCTTCGCTACACTTGGAAGCATGTCGCTTTCACATAACTGAAGCTTTATATGTACTCTAATATTATGCACAATGCTGAGCAGATTGTATATTAGCTCGAAACGCTTCTCTCTATTTGGATAGTCAATTCCAAAAATATCAATTAATGATTCAAACCTGAATTTTTCATCATCACGTAGAAAGAGTAAGTGCTTTTCAATATCTCCTAAANNGCTGAATATATTACAATAGTACCGTCGTCTTTCTGAATACACTTGCATTTAAGCTTTTTTTGTATATATTTTCCAGTTTTATCCATGCTTTATATTTTGAGTTCGTTTTATTTTATTTTGTAGGCATAACATTCCATATAGCAACGCCTCAGCAGTTGGTGGGCATCCTGGGACATACACGTCAACTGGCACAATTCTATCACAGCCTCGGACTACTGAATAAGAGTAATGGTAATAACCACCACCATTTGCACAACTTCCCATAGAAACAACATACTTTGGGTCTGCCATTTGATCATAAACCTTGCGCAATGCTGCTGCCATTTTATTAGTTAGTGTGCCAGCAACAATCATCACATCTGATTGACGTGGGCTTGCACGAAACATTATGCCATATCTATCAAGATCATAACGGCTAGATGCGGTATGCATCATCTCAACTGCGCAACATGCAAGACCAAATGTCATTGGCCACAATGAGCCAGATCTTGCCCAATTCATTACATAATCTGTTAAATCACCAAATTTAGTGACAAGAAACCCTTCTTTTTTATAATGACCCCAGTCATCATTAGATAGAATTTGATTTGTCATAAACTACTCCCACTCTAATGCACCTTTACACCACTCATAGATAAAGCCTATAGTGAGTATTGCAAGAAATACCATCATAGACCAAAATCCACCATAGCTTATCTTAGATAAAGAAACAGCCCAAGGGAAAAGAAAAGCAATTTCTAAGTCAAATATTATAAATAATATTGAAACTAGGTAAAATTTAATGTCAAAATTTTTTCTTGCACTGGATAGTGGGTTGAAGCCACACTCATATGTGGAAAGTTTTTCACTATCTGGCTTACTCACTGCAAGAAACATAGGCAATATACCTAAAACAAAAGATACTACAATTGATATGCAGATAAAGATTACTATGGTTAAATATTCGCTCATTTAACAAAACATATAACACTATTAATTTACATGCTTTCCTAACTTTTTACCACCTAAAATATGCACGTGAAAGTGTGGTACAACCTGCTCTCCATTTTCACCGTAGTTAGTAACTAATCTATATCCTGTTTTTTCTAGATTATATTTGTGTGCTATTTCTCTAACAGTTTTGAAAAAACTTATTATCTCCTCTTCAGAAGCTTTTAGAATAAAATCATCGTATGAAATATATTGATTTTTGGGTATAGCTAAAATGTGAACTGGTGCATCAGGGTACTTATCGCGAAAAGCTAGTACATTTTCATTTTCATGTACCTTCTCACAAGGTAACTCATCTCTTAATATTTGAGCAAAGATGTTATTGCTATCATAAACTTCATTGCTCATATTTTAAGAGCGACCTTTCCCTCTTCCTTCGTTTTTCTCTACATTAGGTGTAGATAGTGGTTTTATCGTTTCACCAGAAGCATTTTCAAGATTTAAAGAGCTTACAAGTTCCCTTGCTTTTACCATGTTCTGCTGTTCTTTCAAAGAGGTTTCTATTCCATTTACCCTTTTTCCAGTAATAACTCCTGGTTGTAAGTAATACATATCCCCAGGAACAGTTAAACTATGATGTCTTTCCTCTATTTTAACTTCATTCATAATACTCCCCTTATAACTCATAACTTTACCCCCTACTCCTTATATTTTCAGAACCCTGCTCAACTTTATTCTGCCAATTTGCAGTTTCCTTTAATAACTCTCCTCTNNACTACTATCTACAAATGTTTCAGCAGCTTCCAATGCCTTACCCCTATCACTAGCAGATAAAGCCAGAGTTTCTGAAGGCTGATTAGACTTCACAACCTTTTCTAATGACTGCTTTTGATTATCATATTCCTTATACAATTTTTCTGCAATACCATACAGCAATTTTAAGTCTGTGTGAACTTTAAATTCTCCGCCAGTAATTTTTGCTAGCTTTTTAAGGTTGCCACCAACTCCTTCAGCTCCTTCAGCAATTTTTTCAAGAGCAAGCTCTTTTATTCTTTTCTCATCAATTCCTGGATTGTTCTTTTTGATGTCTTCAATTATTTTTTTAACATCAACTTCAATTACAACTTTGTTTTCTTCTTTAAAGATAGTTACATTTGGCAGGTTTTGCTTTATTTCACCTAATCGTTCTGGCGTCAAATAGGGTATATCCCCTGTCAGAGTCCTTGATGCTAAAAAAGTTACCTTTCCTGTTCCTTTCTTTTGCTCCATTATTTGGACACCAAGATCCTCACTAGCTTGTGTGGTTTCTATAGGTGGATCATATTCTTCAAGTGGGTTGCCAATAATAGAACGTCCGCCATTTTTTATGTCGTGCCGCATTTCATCCCAGGACTTAAACCAATTTGAAGGCTTTATAGGATATACTGGAAGCTTAACCGCGCCTATACCCACTCTATCCAAAAAAGAATCATCACCCTGACCAGTTACCACATGGCTCAAACCATTTTTGCAGTCATTCCATCTTTCATTCCAAGACTTACGCCAACTCGATGGCCTCATAGGATATATTACTGCGTTAAACGGCAGAGCAATAGCTCTACCAATAGTTTCCCTACCTTCTTCATAAAATGGTAGAGCAAGCACCCGACCTGTAGCCTTTACACCTGTTTTAACTGCTCCGCCTATCTTAGCCCAAATAGATTCTGCCATACATACCTCCAAGGTACTTTCTACAACCAGGTGCTACAACATACCTAATTATAGACGAAAATGTTTAAACTTATATATCTATTATAAGATGAAATTATAGAGATAGCAACCATTATTTGCACATTGTCTAAAACATGTAGTATTTTCGCTACTTTTATTGTTCAATTTATTATAAAGAATACTCTCTAAATTATGTTTAAATGGAATACAAATAATATCATTGACGCAACTGGCGGAACAGATGTAAATGGTTATAATTGGATACATAGCTCAAATATTTCAACGGACACAAGAAGCATAAAAAAAGGTGATTTATTTATTGCCCTCAAGGGAAAGAATTTTGATGGACATAATTTTTTGCATGAAGCGTTTTTAAAAGGGGCTGTCGCTGCAATAGTGAGTGAGGATAAATATAAAAATTTCCCTCTCATTATTGTACAAGATACCCTGAAAGCTTTGCACGGTATGGCATCATACTACATTAGAAATGTTCTTGTTGATGCTAAAGTTATTGCAATTACAGGCAGTGTTGGGAAAACCACTACAAAGGATATGCTGCACACTGTTTTATCGCAATATGGAGTGTCCCATGCAAACGAAGGTAACTTGAATAATAATATAGGATTGCCTTTGACAATTCTAAAAGCTCCAAAAAACTGCCAGTGCTTAATCCTTGAAATGGGAATGAATAAAGCTGGTGAAATAAAAGAATTATCAAAGATTAGTAATCCAAATATTGCAGTTATTACCAACATCGGACCTGCGCATGTTGAAAATTTTTCATCACTATTTGACGTTGCACAAACAAAATTAGAAGTTCTATATGGTATGAAAAATAACGGTACTTTGATTTTGAACAGAGATAATAAATATTACGATTATCTCTCATCACGCGCCAATAGAAATGTAATAAGCCTCGGTAAAGATAAAAATGCTGAAGTTTGCTTATTAGACATAATAAGAAACGATGACGGGTTAAATTTTAAAATAAGACTAAATAATAATCAAACTATAAACTGTAATTTACGTGTACAGGGTGAGCACTTTGCTTACTCGCTACTTGCTGTTGCAGCAGTTGTGCAAAGTCTAGGGCTTGATGTGTCAAAATTACCACTTGCACTTGAGAATTTTAGTGTAACGAAAGGTAGAGGTAATGTTAATAAAGTCAAATACAATGGAAAATACATACATTTAATTGATGACTCCTATAACGCCAGCCCTACTTCGATGAGAGCTGCAATAAAAACTTTGAGTGCATATTCTAATCAGAGAAAAGTAGCTTTGCTTGGTGATATGTTGGAACTTGGTGATGAAAGCATAAAATTTCATACAGATCTGGTTAAGGTTATCACAGAAAATAATGTAGATAAAGTTTATACAGTTGGTAAATTTATGTTAGAATTGCATGAGCTTTTGCCAGATAATATGAGAGGCGCACATTTTAATGATTCTAATCAATTGAAAAGTAATTTAGCTGACATTATTCAAGATAATGATGTAGTTCTAGTTAAAGGCTCACGAGGAATGAAAATGGATCTTATTGTACGGGAATTCATAATAGAATATTAAGCAAAATCATTGTATTAATTTACAGTAATAAATTGTTAGGAACTTTAATCGTGACAAAACGTGTAATTATTTTTGGTGGAACGGGGTTTATAGGGAAACACATCGTAAGACGCTTGGCAGCAGAAGGATATTTGATAAAGATATTCACTCGTAATCAGGAAAAAGCTGCTTGTTTAAAATTGTGTGGCAATTTAGGACAAATATCAATATTTAAAGGCGATTTTTTTGATGAAAAATCAGTTCTGGAGGGTATGGAAGAATGTGATGTAGCTATAAACTTAGTGGGAATATTATATGAAGCAAAAAAGCACGATTTTTACGCTGTTCACGTTAAAATAGCTGAAAGGATAGCAAAAGCTGCAAAAATGAAAAATGTACTTATGATGATACATTTTTCTGCTATGGGAGTAGAAAATAGTAAACTGTCAAAATATGCTCAAAGTAAATTAGAAGGTGAAAAAGCTGTAACTTCAGCATTTCAAGAAGCAATAATAATTAGGCCAAGTCTTGTATTTGGCAAAGAAGATAACTTCTTTAATAAGTTTGCAAGATTAGCAACTATTCTTCCTTTTTTGCCGTTGATCGGCAGTGGAATAACTAAATTTCAGCCAATATGTGTAACAGACTTAGCTGAAGTGGTATATCGTATTATCAGTTTTAATAAGCAAGACAGAAAAATTTATAATATAGGTGGACCAAAAATTTACTCTTTCAAAAGCTTATTAAAGTTTATTCTGAATGTTACTAACAGAAAGTGTTTATTGATCAATGTATCTTTTCCAATGGCAAAGTTGATAGCTTTCTTCTTAGAAAATAAAATTATTTCTATGCTGTTAAAACCAATAACCGGAGATACGAACCCTGTGCTTACTCAAGATCAGGTGAAAGTTATGATGAATAGTTCAATCGAAAGGTCAGCTGACCTTGAAACAATGAAGGTTCGACCATTAGCAATTGAAAATGTGGTACCAGAGTACTTAAAGATTTATAGAAAGTATTGATAAAAGAGTGTGCCCGGTGGGATTCGAACCTACGACCCACAGCTTAGAAGGCTGTTGCTCTATCCAGCTGAGCTACGGGCACACAACATATATAAAATGCTTCTTAGTACACGTGAAGTCAAGTATTTCGTGTGAATATGATGTTTATCTTGCAACACCTTGTCATTGCAGTTGTGTGTCACGCGCTGCTGAAATTGGATGCGAGAAGTCTATTTATTTTAGAAAATATTATATAGAAAGTTGCTTGACAAACTCCACCAGCGCCCTTATCATGAAACTGGAGCTATTGTATTTGCTTTCGCCAATCTGCAGATTAAAAGGTAAGGATTACTTAATAGACTTCTTTCAAAATTCATATCATTAACTCTAGATTGTAAATTCCAGCTATCAAATTGAACCTCAACCCGAAACGTTTTCGTCTATTTCGATATCGATCTGCGATAATTTTGAATCTTTTCAGCAAACCTATAACATTCTCAACCACAACTCTTTGATTTGCAAGCTCTTGATTTTCTTCCTTAGTTAGTGGCTTCTTTTTCGTCTTCCTGTGNCGGCAATTCAACATTTGCGTGAATTTTCTGCATTCCTCTATAGCCAGCATCAGCTAAGAGCATGTCTTCAAACTCAAGAATGAGCTAATTTGTGAAGCATAATAGTGATCATATTAAAAAAGATGTTATTTTTTGAAGTGAGAGGAGAATGCTCATAATCCTTACTCATACGTCTAAAATTGGAGAGCCAAGCAAAGGTTCTCTCAACAATCCAACGTTTAGGAATAACCTGAAATCCTGTATCAACTACTTTCTTGGTAATCGTCAACAAACATCCAGTTTCCAATAAACAGCGGTTTTGCAATTTACCTGTATATCCTTGATCAGCAAAAAACTTACGTAATGTTGGAGCTTTGCATTTGGCTTGAACAAAAAGATTTAGTGCACCATCACGATCTTGAATGCTTGCACTGTGTACTTCAGCAGCAATTACAAGACCTAGAGTATCTACAACGATGTGGCGTTTTCTACCCTTTACTTTCTTGCCAGCATCATATCCTCTGGATCCCCTTTTTGAGTGGTTTTTACTGATTGACTGTCAATTATTCCTACTGATGGAGTTTCATTCTTACCAATTATCTTTCTTAGTTTTTTAACTAGAAAATCATGAATTTCTTGCCATATTCCACTTTTTTTTAAACGCGAATTACAACTATACACGGTTTTCCATGGTGGAAAATTCTTAGGTAGTTGTCTCCATTGACAGCCTGTTCTCATCACATACCTTATTGCATCGATAATCGTTCTGATACTGTGTTTTCTTGGTCTGCCGGTCTTTTTAGGTTCAAAATATTGCTCTATCATCTTCCATTCTTTGTCACTTATATCGCTTGGGTACATTTAAAATATATCTTATAACACACTTCTTAACTCCTTTCTACTTAGTTTGAAGACATGCTCTAAGACCATTAATTTCCTCGGTAATATTGTAAGTTAAAAATATGTTATAAAACGAACAAGAGGGAAGATAACTCTACTCACTATAGGAGATAGGGCTATCACGGGCATTGCGACCGAGGAAAGTTGGTAATACCAATTTCCGTTGGTATCAAGGCACGCGATAGCCCTATCTCTCGATACGTTTGAATAGTTGTCTTGGGACATACCCGTTTTACAACATATTTTTAATTAAATAAATATCGAGGCTATTAATATGGTTAGAGCATGTCTTCAAACTAAGTAGAAAGGAGTTAAGAAGTGTGTTATAAGATATATTTTAAATGTACCCAAGCGATATAAGTGACAAAGAATGGAAGATGATAGAGCAATATTTTGAACCTAAAAAGACCGGCAGACCAAGAAAACACAGTATCAGAACGATTATCGATGCAATAAGGTATGTGATGAGAACAGGCTGTCAATGGAGACAACTACCTAAGAATTTTCCACCATGGAAAACCGTGTATAGTTGTAATTCGCGTTTAAAAAAAAGTGGAATATGGCAAGAAATTCATGATTTTCTAGTTAAAAAACTAAGAAAGATAATTGGTAAGAATGAAACTCCATCAGTAGGAATAATTGACAGTCAATCAGTAAAAACCACTCAAAAAGGGNGATCCAGAGGATATGATGCTGGCAAGAAAGTAAAGGGTAGAAAACGCCACATCGTTGTAGATACTCTAGGTCTTGTAATTGCTGCTGAAGTACACAGTGCAAGCATTCAAGATCGTGATGGTGCACTAAATCTTTTTGTTCAAGCCAAATGCAAAGCTCCAACATTACGTAAGTTTTTTGCTGATCAAGGATATACAGGTAAATTGCAAAACCGCTGTTTATTGGAAACTGGATGTTTGTTGACGATTACCAAGAAAGTAGTTGATACAGGATTTCAGGTTATTCCTAAACGTTGGATTGTTGAGAGAACCTTTGCTTGGCTCTCCAATTTTAGACGTATGAGTAAGGATTATGAGCATTCTCCTCTCACTTCAAAAAATAACATCTTTTTTAATATGATCACTATTATGCTTCACAAATTAGCTCATTCTTGAGTTTGAAGACATGCTCTTACATCTTATCAAAATTTTATTGGCATTGACATCGGAAAATTTAAAAATGTTGTTGCGATTTACAAACAGAAGAGTGTTGTTGAGTTTAATAATAATGCTTCTGGTTGGCAACAATTGTTTAAAAAGTTTTCAGACATTCTACCTAATTCTTTAGTAACTTTAGAAAATACAGGAANNATTGGCTTATCACATTTTCTTATTGACAAAAATATTGCCGTGCATCGAGCTAATACTCGTAAAGTAAAAAGCTTCATCTTGTCACACGGAACTTTAGCAAAGTCTANNGATGCAAGAGCTCTTGCTCAATATGCGNCCATAGAACTCTCTCTCCCTACTTCTGAAAAGCAATCAACCTTGTTTGCCAACGTCGTTACGCAAATGAGAGTTCAGGAAAAATGTAGACTGGAAGCACCGGNNCATATAAAAGAAAGCTGTCAAAAGACCATCGAGTTTTTCGATAGTCAAATAAACGAACTCAATAATACTATACAAAAGATTATTGACGAAAGCCGTGAATTACAACAACGTCAAAAAATCCTTAAAACAGTTCCTGGCAAAGTTATCACAAGATTTNTCTGTCCAGAGCTTGGTTGCTTAAGCAGAAAAGAAGTAGCAAGTCTTGCAGGCTNNCACCCTAAGGAAAGTGGTAAAGCTGTTGGTTATCGAAGAATAACAGGTGGTAGAAGTAATGTTCGTTCAAAGCTCTTTACAGCAGCCATGTCTGCTCNNAAATCTGTACTTGGTGCCTTTTATTCCAAGCTTGTTGAAAGTGGTAAGAAGAAAATGGTAANNGCTCTAATGCGAAAAATTATAGTAATTGCTAATGCAAGACTTAAAGAAGCAATTGATTTACACAGCAGTCACTGAAATGGGTTAATGAATATTGTGAATAAACACAGACTTAAAGCACATATTCATTGAGGCAGTAGCTGTTTGACATAAAATTCTATTTCTACGACAAACGGGTTTTTATTGCCCACATGATTGAACAAAGTTACACAAATAAAAAATTTTTAAAAAAACATAGTTGATTGCCTTGTTCAATTTCCTCTTTTGTTATGTTGAATGACTTTGCAACATCTTGATATCCAATCTTGCAATTTCCACAACCAATTATGCAAAAAGTAATAGAATCAGATATTTCGCTTGCAGCCCAATTATGTATAGTGTAAGCCAAATAATTGTCATGGTATTTAATGCTAAATTGTTGTTCTATTAACTCAGAAATTTTATTCTTTAGAGACATAAAGCACCCTCCTCTTACATTCGTTATACCTTTTTGTTAAGATACACCATTTACTACATGCTTTACTTTAATTAATTATTAAAACGAGAACATAATTCTCAGAGCTATATCTTTTTACCTTAACAATTCTTTTTTGAGTCCCTCTTCAATCATCTTAGTTAAACTCGTGTCAAACTCACTCCTCGAAAAATCCCTAACCTCCCCGGGATCATATCGGTTTCCTATTCTTTTTTCAATAGCATCATCTATTATGTTTTTGTCAAATCCCTTTATAATAGGCGTTACCTTCACCTGCCCTGCAGAGCCTTTACCATAAATTCCTTTGCTTTTATCAATGCAACCACCTGCACCAGGTTTACTGCTTCTAAAACCCTTTCTACACTCTACTGTTTCATACTTGATTTTACCATTTTCTATATATGCTATCCTATTATCTTCAGTATCCCGCAATCCTGTTATTGTGGTTTTTTCTTTTAATTTTACACTATCATCAATTATTGTTTCCATATAATCCCTATACCGACCTTTATACTCATACTCTTTATAGATACCTCCACCTCCCATAGTGATTAAATCCTTGCACTCTTGTTTGCCTACACGACACTTTCTTATAAAAATA
The DNA here is from genome assembly GCF_042182995.1 of Wolbachia endosymbiont of Anurida maritima. NCBI lineage: Bacteria > Pseudomonadati > Pseudomonadota > Alphaproteobacteria > Rickettsiales > Anaplasmataceae > Wolbachia > Wolbachia endosymbiont of Anurida maritima. Next base: position 1,279,876 of record NZ_CP102058.1, on the reverse strand, counting down.
GGACCCCCATCCTTATCTGTATATCTCTTTTCTCTGTTACCTCCTCCCTGTGAAGCTTCAATGTCAAAGATAGGATAATCAAGATCAATTTCCAATTCAGCTTTAATATAATCTCCTGGCATTCCTGCTCTAGTTTCAGTGGAACAGGCATTCTTCTTGGTGGCTGGATCTACATGAGACTCGCAGCGAATGGGTGTATCTTTTATGTGACCTGCTTCACCGCATCCCCACACTTCTATTTCAACATGGCTAGATGTTATTTGTGAGCCATCCACATCATGATTTCCACTTCCAAAATCATGGGACTTTNNTCGCTCTTTTTTTCCGGTTCTTGTTTCTCTTTTTTCAGTTGTTCCTCGATTCTCTCTTTTNAACTTCTCTTTTAAACCTTCCCAGTCAAGTCTACACAATTTATCAGCGTAAAAGACCTCTGTTCTATCTGCTTTAATCAGTTGATCCTTTAATTGTGTACACTTTTGTACTTCATTTTTTTCATCTCTTAATACTTTACCATCCTTATCTTTACAATCCACTTCCTCATACCTTAAGTAAAATGGCTTATCATCTTCATTTTTATTCAAATATTGTTTTGAGCGACTACACACCCCATTAAAACAGATGCAACCATCATCACCTTGCTTACATCCTTCTTTATGTTCTGTATCTATCAACTTATATACTACTTTGACTTTATTGTTTATAAATTTTTCATCTATGTCTTTATCGTGATCCACGCAGTAACTGCATTTTCCCTTTTCCTGTTTATTTTCGTCAGGGAAGAAAACATACCCTTGCTTATTAAATATTATTTGATCCAACTCATCTTGAGATCTGTTTAAGGGGTCAACTATTTCCTTGCTTGGAAGATAATAGAACCGATTTGATTCCTTGGAGTAAACAGCATTGTATTTAGTATATCTTGTTCCCTTTAATTTTAGTGGTATTATTTTATTTTCTCTTTTAAGAACAAACTCCTCTGGTTCTGGCTGCCATCCAGAAAGACAAAGCATTTTACTGTTAGAATTTGCTTGATCTCTTACTGTCATATATCTTACTTCTATTTTTGGTTGTCCCATATTATCTAATTCTAACTTAATGGATTTACACTTATTATCTTCCCTAGGATTTGTTAGACTGCAATCATCACCAGGAGGAGGAAGCTCAATCCCAATATTAGGAATGTAATTATGCCGTTTTAAAATTTCAAATCGAGAACTCTTGTTAAATATACCTTCTATAATATCGTTAATATTACTTCTATTGTTACTAGTTGTTCTTTGAACTATTCTCGGTTTCACTACTTTTAAAGATAGAGGGCCAATGTTTATAGGATGGTTGGTAACATGAAAAGTACATAAACCATCACTGTAGGTTCCTTGTGCTCTACAAGTGCTCTCGCTCATCTTCATTTCTATTTCTAATGTATTTGCATCCACTATCCTTAATATTTTAGGCTCTGGAGCAGGTGGTGCCGGGAAACAGCGGACGAACTGTGGATTTTTTTCATCTATACTTTGAGTTCCAAGGTATTCAGCGCAGAGCTGGCCCTTTTTTCTATAGGTTTTGAAGTAATAGTGAGTATCCTTATCTGTAACAGTATATGAGTAATTTGGAACATTCTTATTATTTGAAACAACGTGTGGAAAACCTAACCCTTTTCTTTCCTCCAGTCCGCTAATCATCACTCCAACTCTTGGATCAAAGTAATCATTATCTCCATTTGTTATAGGAACAATTCTAACTTGTGGAGGTGACATTGCAAGTTGCTCGCAAAATGGAGGGGGGGCCNNAGGTGCAAGTGGCACAGGGGCACATTTTACTTTTTCCTGATAGCAAGTATCACAGGTATTTGCCATATATCCAGGGCGAAAAATATTTGCTCCTTCACCTATTTTAGTAAAAAATGAGAAAAAATCTCCTATGCAGGCTGCTTTTTGACTGCAGGCGCATATCTTAGGAGAATTAGCAAATTTCCTTTTTTCTTCATCAGTAACATTATCTACCCACTCCCACTCGAGACCTTTCGCAATCCCTTCCTTAAATTTTCCATCATTTAAAACTGTATCTCCTTCCCAGTCGATAAAAACTGCTGCAGAAACTCCAGCTCCACTTGTCTGTGTTCCATATATTTGGCGGCAGGATGTTCCGTTACCTAATTGATAGCAGTTATCTTTTCCTTCGTAATCACAGACTTGAATCCTTGGATTGAAATAACCATTAATTCCTTGGTCTTTTATTGCTGTGACTTTGATATATTGCAATAATTTTTCATCAAAATCTAGATTGCTCCAATTAAAGGTAAAAAAATTTGCTAAGCCTTTTCCAGTTTTGTTAGCCGCAGCTTCAGCTTCAGTGTGAAAACGCATCTTTCCACAGGTATCAGAATATCCATTACTTGCAATTAGCAAAATTAATACTAGGAAAAAAAATTAGCTTTAAGCTTTACACTTCTCATAAAACACCGGTAACCACTCATTAACTTCTTCTCCTTTTTCCTTTATTGCCTCGTACATATACTTTATAGTCTCTTTGTTAGCTGAAAGTACGTGTATTTCCTGCATATTCTTCAAATCTAAATTTAAAGTTACTAACCCTTTGTACTGTTTTATCAAAAATAAACCTTCCTGTGTTGGCGTCTGCAGAATTATATTCAGCTCCTCTTTTGATAAAGAAAATGCCTTCATGTATAATCTATTTGCATTGATGTTCGGCATCAAGATTCTTGTATCAACATGCTTGTCTAAATATTGAGTAAATTTGCTAGCAAACGCGAGATTTAAATTTTCAGTACTTAGGATTACCACAACATTTAGTTCCGTCATTCTTTGCATCCAGTTATCAAACTCTTTCTCTGTAGGAAAGATATTACTTATCTCCCATGCTTCATCCAAAACAAGTATTGCAGGCGAGCCATCACATTTTGCCTCAAAAGAATATAAAAAATAGTAAAGTATCACGGACATACATTCTTTTCGTTTTGTGAGGTTTGCGGTGTTGAGAGATATAATTTTTGTTTCCCAGTCAATATCTGATTCATCACCATCTTGAAATAAGTAAGCAAAATCACCATCGTCACACCATCTACTTATCTTACCCCCAAGGAGCAAGAGCACCTCAGAAATTTGCGAAATAGAACGCGATTCCCTGGGTATAGCAAATATAGAATCCACAACTTTTCTTATCTTTTCTTCTACGTCCACCAAGCTCGTATCGGCTACCATTCTTTTGATCAGTTCAACCAGCATATTGCGATTGGAAGCACTGTCTTCAATGTTTAGTGGATTAAATTTTAGGCTTTTATCTTTATATTTTGGGTCAATTATGTAATATTTACCACTCACTGCTTTAGTAAAAATTATTGATTTTCCAGTGTTATCCAATATGACAATTCTTGGGTTAAACTTTCTTGATTCTGATAATAGGAAATTAATGAGTGAGGTTCTGCCTGAATTTGGAGCTCCAAGTATCGTAGTATGGCCATTATTTCTTTTTCCATGGAAATTAAAGAAGTAAGGATTTCCTTCTTTTGAGAAAAAAACTGTTACCGCTTCTTTCCACCTTCCTCCTTTTAATGTACCTGACGTAAAATCATGCAGCATAGCAAAACTGCAAGCATATTTTGCTAATATATCTTTCGGTTGCGTAATAAAAGTAAAATTGCCTGGAAGTTGTGCCCAAAAATGACTTTCCATATGTAGATCAGTTCTAAATATCATGAAGCCAATCAATGACATTATAGAAGATAAATCACCAATACTTTCAGCTAACTTATTCCTATCGTCTGCAAATATTGTAAAAATAATTTTCTGTTGGCAGAAGTCTATATTAGAGGTCTTTTCAAGTTCTATTATTTCTTCAATTCCTGAGCTTTTAAGTAAGGTATTATCCTCACTAATTTGTAGCATGTTAATTTGTTTATTAAATTCTTTTATTGCCTTACTATTACTAGTAAATATCATTATTTCTGTAATGATAAATTCAGATTCAAGCTGCAAGCATTTATCTATATTGCCTAAGGAGATTTCTTGGTATTCCTTTATGCTGAAAACAGAACCAAATTTCTGTTGATTTTCAAAGGTTGTTTGAAACGTATTGAAACCAAAGGCTATTTTAAAATTTCTAATATATTGCGACAGATCCCTTTCATATATTGGATAATCTTTGTGCGTTAATGTAACAATATAGTGGAGAAATTCTATCATTTCAGAATATATTTCACCTTCACTAAATCTTAGACCCAGTTTTTTAGCTCCAAAAGGTCCTAAATCATCGTGAATTAAGTCAGTTATCTTTTGCAACTCCTGGTGGCTTTCTTGTAAAGACAGCTTATGCTTATTCTTTATTCTATTAAAAAANAATGAATTATTAGTATGCTTACCAAAATCGCTAAACAATATTACAATATATAATTCATTTATATACTGTAATTTACTATCAGTAAGTTTATCAAACCGCGCTGAATGTAGCTTATCAGAGAAGTCTTCAGTTTTATTCCATTTTAAGCTCAATTTATTGCGCTTTCGGACAGTATGAATCCAAATGGTAAAATGTAGGCTATTAATATTTTTTGATATACTTTTTCTAATTTCAGTTCTAAGGTCGCTATAGTTATCAACAGAAGAATAATCTTCTAACTTGATTATTTTTAATAATTCTCCCTGTTTTGTTAGTATGGTTTCTTCATCGTAATGACAAGCATAAGGAATAAAATCTAAATCAATGCTTTCTAGTAATGCTAAGTTGTTCTTTTTCTCAAGCTTATGGTTAATTGTTGGTACTTTTAGCTGCATATGCGTATTCAATAAAGATAATTAAAAAAGATAAAAATACTATCTTAATTTTTATCTTTTTTTTCGCTATCGGATTGTAATTTTATATCTTTTGCAAAATTAAATTTTTCTTTTAAGTAGTCTGTTGCCTTTTCTGTACTACCAAACATCATGATCAGTACACCAAACATTATCATAAAAAAGATTAGACCTCTGAACACTACTGCAAGTATCACCGCAGCTATACACAACCCTATGATTGTTGAAGGACTCATATTTTCTACAGTATCTTTAATTGAAAATGAAGAAATAAAATCTTTTACCTTTTCTTGTACATCCTTTAATTCATCACTTGCTTCGCTAGAATATGATGCAAAAATGAAACTTAATAAAGCTATAAAAACCAAAACTTTATTCAATTGAACGTGCATAAACTAAACACCTTTTAAACACTCCTCAACTATAACAACTTTTACATCAACAGGCAAGAGCTGAATTCACTTATCCACTACAGGTAACACATATTTAATTTTTACAGATGTGAACATGCTGTAAGCTCCTTATCATTAACATGAGGTTCCACACTAATGGATGTTAATTTACTTGATAGGAAGTTTGAATGCAATTCAGCTACTGCTGCTATAGCAAACACTGCAGCCATAGCAAGTAGTCCTGCTCCTACCAGTCCTGATGTCATTGCCCCTGCAACAATGCACCCTATTGTAGAGAGAGCACAACCTGCTACAAGTGCAACGTGAAGATTTCTGTTATTGGGTTGTTTAACTTCACCCTTTTTCTCATTCACAGGAAGTTTCTGCGCAGTTGTAATGACATTTTTTTTGTCCTTTTTTTCTTCGGGTTGCATTGAATCTTTTGCCTGGCTGCCTGTCATCTGAGTAGTTTGACTATTTGTATCCATACTTTCTTTTTCTCTGGATCCCAGTGTCACGCACTGGGATGACACCTGTGGCTCTTCTTCTGCAGTCTGCTCTGGTTGCATTTGATTCCCAGTATCTTCTTTTTGTGGATCGTTATTTTCTCCAGCAGAGCTTAATATTGAGCTCATACTGCTCCTTCTACTACTTATTGGTGATTCTAAACTTTCTTCACTCTTTCTAGGTGAATCTATTCCACTATCTGAACCATTATCATTACTGAGTTTAGAAGTATTTGCACTTCTTGGCACTTCTACAGCATCCGCAATTGTACTAGGGTCCTCATTTTCTAAATCCTCACAAGGTTGGCTAAAGGAGCCATTCAATTGTGATTGTTCTAATGTAGGAAATGCTGAAGCACTATTATGGCCTGAACTTCTAAGGATCTTGTATGTTCCAGGGGTTCCTGTTCCACTGACACCCTTAGCTAAAGAACCCCTTTCCAGAGGATTAATACCTGAATTTTTGGGAATTTCAACTTTACCAGAAAGACTTTGTTCGTTAAATGGTTCCATAGCATTGCTCTTGTTAGTAATATCCAAAATTATTTCTACTATTATTGCCCTTTTTTTTGAGTCTAGTTTTTCTGAGTTTGTTATTTCTGTTTTCAACGCTGGGAGAAAGTTTTTGATATAATAACCATGATATTCTTCTTGTCCTTTCAGTGATTCTTCTAATTGAGTTAATACCTCAGAACTAGCTCCCTGCTTGAACAACTCTATGCATTTTTTGATAGTTCCATCTCCATTTTTTTTTGGGCTTTCATGATTATGTGTTTTTTTTGTTACCTTTTTGTATATAGTGTCGTGCAATTGTTGGTTGATATCTTTTTTAGAACTTGGCATAGACTTCTCCATACATAATAAAATGTATAGATACCTCTTTAGCGTTAATTTTACATTAAAACTGGGCAATTATGCCCTATAATGGGCTCTTTCAGAGATAATTATGACTTGCTTACTGGTTGCTTTGCTGCTTCTACAGATTTGCGTTCAGTATGATTGTTTGCTTGTTGAACTAATATATCTATCACTTCTTTCACAGGCTTTTCCCTATCAACCATGCCAACACTTTGACCGGCCATTAGAGATCCTGTTTCAACATCTCCATCAATTACTGCTCTTCTTAAAGCTCCAGCCCAGAACTTTTCTATTTCAAGTTGCCCATCTTCTTTTGAGATCTGTCCCTTTTGGTATTCATCAATAACTTCTTTTTGACGCTTCATAAAGTCATCGCTTGCTTTGTTGGCTATAGCTCTTACTGGAATTACAGGAAAATCAGCACTTATCTGTACAGAAGGTATTGCATTACGCGCAGCTGATTTAATAAACACTTCCTTAAAATTTTTGTGGGCAATTGACTCATTAGTGCAGACAAATAATGTGCCTATTTGACAGCCACTTGCCCCCATTTCCAGGTAATTAACTATCATTTCACCTCTTCCTATTCCACCTGCAACAAACACTGGTATTTGTTCATTTTTAAAATGAGGCAATATCTCTTGTGCAAGAACAGAAGTGCTAACTGGACCTATATGCCCACCTGCTTCCATTCCTTCTATTATTAATGCATCTACTCCCATTTTTACTAACCTTTTCGCAAGGCTTAATGCTGGTGCAAAGCACATAACTTTAATGCCCGCACCCTTGATTTTTTCTATATTAGGCTTTGTTGGCAGTCCACCGGCAAGCACTATATGGCTCACTTTCGTTTCAATGCACACATCTATCAACTCACTCAACTTTGGGTGCATAGTAATTAGATTCACACCAAATGGCTTGTTAGTTAATTGCTGCGTCTCTATGATTTCTTTTTTTAGCAAGTCTGGAAACATTGCACCACATGCAATCACACCAAAACCACCAGCGTTTGAGATTGCCGAAACCAAGTTTCTCTCCGAAACCCAGCTCATAGCACCACCCATTATAGCAAACTCACTACCAAGAAAATCTGTTCCTTTTTTCCAGAGGCTACTTAACATATAACCTATATCATACGTTTAAAAATATTTTGTTTATCTATAAATGTGTGTTTCAAAGCGCCAAGTATATGTAAGATTATAAAGAGTACCATAAACCATGCAAGCGTCGAATGTAGCTGATTAGCCGTGTTAGCTAGGTCTTTGTTTTGATTAATCAACAAAGGGATATGAAAAAAATACTTGATCTGTTTGCCAGAAGCAGAAGACATAACATAACCAGATAGTGGCATTAGCAACATCAAAGAATATAAACCAAAGTGTACTGTTTTACTTGCATTGATTACAAATCGAGAGAAATTTGCTGGAAGTGGTGGAACATAAGTAAAAACGCGAAAAAATATGCGTACAACAATCAACCCGAGAATAGTGATCCCGCAAGCCTTATGAATAGCGTATATGTTGAACTTAATTTCATTGCTAAGTGGTAAGCTTTTCATATAAAGTCCAGAACAAAGCATACCGATAATAAAAACAGCCATCAACCAATGGATAACTCTTAAACCTAAGCTATATTTATCGCCTTCCATTTTGATTACTCTAAAGTAGCATTTATATAATAGAAAAACTATTTTTCAATCAAAATTATTAAAGCAATTTAGATTTACCGACAATGTAGCTATACAAATTCAACCCAGCCGGAAGTCAAGGGCACCTAAGCCAAGAAACGGATTAAACGAAAAAACTTACTTGACAAACTTCGCCAGTCCTCTTATCATGAAAATGAAGCTATTTATTTATCTTCTCTGTACAGATTAAATGACAAAAAAAACTCACGTATCTGGCGTCTCATGTTTAATTTTTTGCACTATGTGCACTCTATGTCTTTATCAAATTTCTAGGTTTTTACCTATACAAGCTGAAATACGCTTATAAAGCATTTAAAACATTAAAAAACGCCAACTTAAAAAATGGATAGTGAATAATTAGCTACCCTAGGGTTTCTTTTGCCTTTTTTTCTGTTTAGTAAATTTCTTAAACATTTATGACTAAAGGTTAGTTGCATTAAAAAGCAGCTAAATCGCGGTTATTAAGCGTTTAGAATAAAAAAACGCCATACTTGAAAGTATAATGTAAGTAATTAGCCAACCACGGGATTTCTTTTGCCTTTTTTTCTGCTTAGTAAATTTCTTAAACATTTAAACTAAGGTGAGTTGCATTTAAAAGCAGCTAAATTGCAGTGTTTAAGACTTAAAAAACGCCAATACTGAAAATAGACAATAACTAGGTCTTCTTTTGCCTTTTTTTCATTTGGTAAATTTCTTAACATTTATAGCTAAACGACAACCGTCATCCCGCTACGTGTTAGCGCCGCGGCAGTATGACGTATTGCTTGGGTCAGCTATATCATTAAAGTTAGCTATTCTCCATAGCAAGGTCTCTGGCTAGAAATAACGAGCCACAGATTAGTATGGTTTTGACGTTTTGGATAGAGGCTTTTAATATGTGATTTGATATTGCATCGCCAATTGATTCACATTCAACTGCTTTTATTCCTATGTTATTGGCTTTTTCCCTAATCAAATTTGTATTTGTTGCTTTAGGTTCAGACTTAACACAAACCGCACATAATAACTTGATATATGGTTTCAAGTGTTCTAAGAACTCTTCCACATTTCTGTTACGAGTAACACCAAAAATTATATAGATACCTTCAGCAAAATTATCTTTTACCCACTGAGATAGCACTCTAGCACCGTCATTATTGTGCGCACCATCTAAAAATAATTGCCAATCTTTTGGTAATAAAGAAATTAAATTGCCCTCTTTTATACGCTCCAGTCGTGCAGGCCAATAAGTGCACTGTAAACCTGAAGTGATATCCTCTTCTCCAATATCAAATCCATATTTTCCACTCAAAATGCTACATGCTGCAATAGCATTGCCTGCATTAATCACCTGATGATCACCCTTTAAAGATGGCAAAGAAAATTCTATTGATTGAATAGCTGATTGAAAAATCATTCGAGCTCCAGCACGTGACCTCTCATTTTTTTGTTTCTGGATCCCAGTTTGGATGACAGATAGTCGTTTTTTGCAATTCCATTCAAGGCCTCCTCTATACAGAGGAGATTTCTTATTTATTGCGTGGTGTTCTAGCGTGTTCATTATAGATTTTTCTTGTGGTGCTATTACGCAAGGAACATTAGGTTTCATTATTCCAGCCTTTTCACCTGCTATAATTTCTATAGTAGGGCCAAGATATTCTGTATGATCAAGGGCAATGGAAGTAATGATTGTTAAAATCGGACTATCTATAACATTTGTTGCATCAAGTCTTCCACCCATACCCACTTCAACTAAAGTTATATCGGCTTTATGACGAGAAAAAGCTAAAAAAGCTGCAATAGTTGCAGCTTCAAACAGAGTGATAGGTTGTTCTGCAATTACGGCACGGCATTCTTCTAACAAGCTATATAATTCATTATCGTCGATATAACTGCCTGCAATAACTATTCTTTCATTAAAATTCACCAAATGTGGAGAAGTGTATGCGTGTACCTTATACCCTGCTGCTTGCATTATATATCTTATAAATGCTAGTGTTGAGCCTTTCCCGTTAGTTCCAGATATATGAATTACGGGAGGCACTTTTTTCTCGGGGTTATCTAGTTTGCTAAGAAAGCCTTTTATGCGATCAAGAGAAAAATCCTTTGGTCTACTACCAAGCGGTTTAGGCCAATGAGGCATATATATCATGGATTGTTATTGTATTTTAATTCAGCTATAACGCTTGCTATGCCATGCGTGTCGATTTTTTCACTAAATTGAGAACGTTGATTAATAGCAATACTTATTCCACTCATTACAACATCACTTATCAAGAAAGAACTGTTATTTTTAGTAACTTTAAAATCAATATTTGTAAATTCTTCATCACCGTAAGAAAATCTTGTACCAATTAAGCAAGTTTCATCGTCAACTGCTTTTGTACTCATTATGATCATTTCACTATCATGCATGTATTTATATAAAATTTTAACGCACAAACGCGTAAGATACACTTCATACTCTCTTAAAAAATCTTCTTTTTCTTTTTGTTTAACTAAAGCCCAATGTTTTCCTATAACGAATTGCGATATTCCTTTGAGGTTAACATTGTTTTGAATGACCTCCTGAAGCTTTTTTTGCACACATTCCCGGTTTTTTTTATTCTCCTTTGTAGATATACCATCCACTTGTTGCTTCATAGTATGCACAAAAATTTTGTGATCTATACAATTAGTGTAAGCACTTGAAGAAATTACAATAAAAACAATAATAGTTAAAACTTTAGTAATGTTCATAAGATATATTTATTAGCTATGATACTTAGAATGCAAAGTTTAATAAAGATTAAATAATAATCGCTAGCTTTAATATATCTATAGACACACCTTGTATAAATCATCTACAATTAATTAAGGGTCTGTTCTATGCGTTATGAGTTAAGTTAAATTTCCCGAGCGATAATTTCTAGTCAAGGGAATTGCCTCTGTTAATTTCGTTGAAATTGATACGCGATGCCCACCTTAACTTTAGTCTCAGGAATCTACTAAGGCTGACGGTAGATACGGATCCTATTTTGATTGGTTTAACATTTATGCTTCATCAATACAAAGAACAGGGTGTTTTCCTATGTTCGCCTAATGAAGTATTCCAAATTGTAATTGATGTTGAAAGGTATCCTGATTTTGTTCCTTGGTGCAAAGCCGTTTATATAAAAGAAAAAATTAACAACCAAATGGTTGTGGATCTCCTCGCAGCTTTTCATGGAATTAAAGGTAGATATACATCAGAAGTTACTTCTCTTTCTCCAAGTGGGACAAATGAAGGTTGGATAAAAGCTGTATCATCAAATGGAATATTTAAACATCTATATAATGAATGGCAATTCATTTCCATAGATGAAAATAAAACTATGGTAAAGTTTTATATAGAGTTTAAGTTTAAGTCCAACTCATTTTCCATTTTATTAAACTCAGTATATAAGTATACACAAAGTAAAATAATTGCTGCATTTAAAGATAGGGCTGAAAGCCTAGCTGAGTAAAAGTTATCTTGACATTATTTATATAAATGCATAATTTCTTTTAGTAAATTAAGTGTTTATATTATAATGATTTTTAGATTATTGCTTTTATTAATTCTTATAAGTGTTAATTCTTATGCAGTTGTTCAGCAAGACTTATCCAACAACCAGTACACTCAAAAAACTGATGAAATAACACCAGAAGAACTACTATCACCTTTGCCTGATGATAAATTATTAGGAGATCCCAAAGCACCAATTCTAATGATAGAATACGCTTCATTAACTTGCTATCATTGCTCTCTTTTTCATAGGGACGTTTTTCCTAAAGTTAAAAAAAAATATATAGATACAGGTAAGATGTTATATGTATTCCGTCATTTTCCTTTGGACTATAGAGGACTAAAGGCTGCAATGTTAAGTTATTGCTACGAAAAACAAGAAGACTATTTTAATTTTAACAAAGCTGTTTTTAATTCAATAGGTTCGTGGAATTACTCCAATTTAAGTGATTTGACTGTACTACAAAGAATTGCTGCACTAAGCAACTTAAAGCAAGATGCATTTAACCAATGCATTAATGATAAGAAAATGATGGATAAAATCATAAATGATAAATCACTGGCAATTAATAAACTTGGTATCATGGCCACCCCAATATTTTTTATCAAGCTTAATGATGGTAAATCATATATAGAGCATGATAAAATTAAACATGAAGGATATAAAACGCTGGAATACTTTACTAGTGTGATAGATAAACTATATGGAAAAGCTATAATGAAGTAATCCACTGTAGCTTACCACATAAAAGACTCTATACTGAGTCATTATTTTTCACTATTGTTTGCTGTTTTTTACGCTCAAATTCTCTTTTTTTACTGTGCCAAGTATAGTAATACATAGCGATTTTATTCTCTATTAATACTATTGTTCCATCATAAAACTGAACCATATCCATAACTTTTCTCTGAGCTTCATTAAAACGTTCTTTATACTTTTCACGATAAGCTGGATTATGTAGCAACATAACCCCTTCATTCTTGTTAGATTTTTTATTTAACGTTTCAACTTCACTAGCAATAGTATAAGACATATAACCCCCTCTAATTGATTATAAAAATCATATTTTAACAAAGAGGAATGTGCATGAACAATTCCTCTAATTTTAATATAATAATTGATTGATTATTATACTAGTTAACCATAGTACGATATATAATAACTTTTGTCACTTAAAATTTTATACCATAAAATAATAACTTAAAATAAATGTTTTTATTGTTCCAAACTATATTATTATATTTATAAACTTTATATGAATTAAGCCTCCTTAATTTACAATATAAAAAGTAATGCGTAATAACTTTAGCACAAAATTATCATATATAAGAAACTTATTTGCAAAAGAATATAAAACAATAGAAGAATATTGTATCCTTGAAAAAAAGCAACATATTCAGATTAGCCCTGAGGAAGGAAAACTATTAAGTTTATTTATAAAAATTCATAAAATCAAAAGTATTGTTGAGATTGGTACGTTATACGGTTATTCGTCAATTTGTATGGCGAAAGCTCTGCTGGAAGACGGTCATATATATACAATAGAAAATCATCCTCAACACTTAAGGATAGCANAAAAAAATTTTAGTGCTTTTAATCTGAGTGATAAAATTACTCTAATAGAAGGCAATGCATTGGAAAAACTTAATGAATTATCAGTAAAAGCACCTTTTGACATGATATTCATCGATGCTGACAAAAGTAGTTATCCTAAGTATTTAGATTGGGCAGAGTCATACATTAAACAAGATGGTCTAATCGTTGCAGATAACACTCTATTGTTTAACACAGTATTTTTAGAATCGCCTACAAAAGAAGTATCAGAAAAATCATGGCATGCTATGAGGGAGTTTAATGATAGATTATCAGATGAAAAGAAATATTTCTCTATATTGATTCCAACTGATGAAGGAATGACTGTAGCTTTAAAGCTAACATAAATTAAAAATCAAGGTCAGCATAATGTCTAGGAGGAGTTAATCCGGAAACTCTCTCTAATAATATCTCACGAAAACAAGGCCTTGATTTAACAATGGAATACCATTCTTTTAAAATTTTACTTTTTTCCCATGGAAAACTATTTACGTAGTCTATTACAGAAATATGCGATGCTAAAGTAATATCAGCTAAAGTGAACTTATCGGTTGCAAGCCAAACGTTCTTGTTAATTAAGTGTTCGATGTATTCCATATGGCAAGGCAGGTTATGCTGAGCTGCATGAAGAAATCTAGAGTCAGGGCTGCGGTTAGTAATTACTTTTTCATTCATAATATACTTAGTAACTTCATTGTAAAATTTGTTATCGAACCAATTGATTAGAGCGCGTATTTTAGACTTAATAATAGTGGATGAACCAAGCAATTTGACATCGCTATTGTAAGTCTCTTCTATATATTCACAAATGGCATTACTATCCGCTATTACAAAGTTATTATCTATTAACACTGGTACTTGCCCGGTTGGATTGATCTCCATAAATTCATTACGCTTTTCCCACGGATTTTCATACACTAGATCACAACTCAACTTTTTTTCTTTTAGAAGAGCTATAACTTTTCGTGAAAATGGACAAAGAGGAAAATGATATAAAATCATAATATTCCTCTTTTATTATCCCAGTACCTATAGATTGTCATTCCAGTGCGTGACAATGGAATCCAGTTTATTTCATTATGGACGTTATTTTTAACATATACTCCTAGAATCCATTGTACATTGCATAATTTGCAAATATTTTTATATCTGGATCCCAGTACAACTGTACGAACATTGTAGTTTGAGAGCAATTCCCACCGGAAGGGTGTCATTCCAGTGCTTGACACTGGAATCCAGTTCTTATTATACAACAGCCTGATGTATTCATTTAAAATTAAGTTTTCTTGATCCAAGTAGTCAAGCACTGGGATGACAGAAGAAGAGTATTTTAGGTAACAGTTGTTTACTCCAAAGTAATGTCGCAAAAGGTCTAACATATAAATTATAAGACTAATATAGGATATACCTTGCTAAATAAAAAAAAAAGTATAATATTTTATAAGGTATGCAGGCAAAAACTCTGTAATTTGGTCAGATCAGAAATGAAGCAGCCATATCAGAACCTTTTTGGGTTGCATACCTATTTCATTATTTGTTTTATCCGAGGCTATGAATATAGCATTAAAACATCGTCCTAGTAGCTTTAAAGATCTAGTAGGTCAAGATATATTAGTGCGTGTATTAGAAAATGCTTTTATTTTAAACAAAATCCCACAATCTATACTGCTCTCTGGTAGTAGTGGAGTTGGTAAAACCACCACTGCAAGGATAATAGCTTTATGTTTGAATTGTTCCCTGGGGCCAATTTTTGAACCTTGCGGATCATGTGAAAATTGTCTAGCAATAAAAAATTCAAGCCATCCAGATGTACTTGAAATCGATGCAGCAAGTCACACTAGCATTGACGATATTAAAGTAATCCTGGGAGATATTTGCTATTCACCTATAAGCTCTAAATTCAAAGTCTACATTATAGATGAAGTACATATGTTATCCAGCAGCGCATTTAACGCACTACTTAAAACCCTAGAAGAGCCACCATCTAGTGTAAAGTTCATTTTAGCAACTACGGAAATAAAAAAGATACCAATAACTATTATTGCACGTTGTCAAAGATTTGATTTACACAACATTCCTGTAGCTAAAATAGTGGAACGTTTAAATGATGTTGCACAAAAAGAGAGTTATTCCATTGAAAAGGGAGCATTAGAATTAATTGCACGACACTCTGGAAATTCAATGCGTAACGCCTTGTTTCTGATGAATCAAGCAGTTCTATATAGCAAAGATGGTGCAATATCCACTAAAAATGTGACAGACATACTTGGCTTAGTGGATAAAGATATTACATTCGATCTATTAGGGGCAATATTAGAAGGTGATTTACAGAAAGCTCTATCAGTGTTTGACAAGGCGATAAAAACAGCAAACCCACTTAGTATTTTTGAAGGTCTATTGCAAACAATTCAGTTAGTATGCCGTTTTTTGATTACAAAAGAAATTGATAATGCAGTTACAGAGCATGAAAAGAATAGGATAAAAGATTTAAGTATAAAGAAGTCTTTAATATTTTTTTCGAGATTGTGGAAGGTGTTGCTTAAAGGTATTCAAGATATAAAAACTTCAACATGCAACGATGTTGCTGCTGAAATGATGTTAATTAGCCTCTGTTATCTTTCTGATCTACCTTCTCCAGAACAGGTGATCAAAAAAGTTCTTTCGCAGAATGTAGAGCAAGGAAATAGACAGGGCAGACCTGTTGCACCTTCCCCCTCTGTCATCCCAGTGCGTGACACTGGGATCCATGTGGAAAATAAACAACAAAATTACGATTTTGATAAGATTTTGCAACTATTAAGGCGAAGTAACCAAATTTATCTTTACAAACAACTGTGTAATAATCTACAATTAATAGATTGTAAACCTGGATATTTAAAATTAAAAGCTGTATCTAAGTTGGATAGTAATTTTTGCAATGATTTAAAAAATTACTTAAACCAGGTGACTCAGCAGGAGTGGGTTATTACAGTTGATACGGGTTATATAAACAGGGAAGTGAGTAATTTAAATTATGCACCTGCAGTTAAGGATATACTTGATACATTTAAAGGTGCAAAGGTAGTTAATATAGAAAATAAGGAGTAAGTTGTGGATTTTAGTCAAATAATGAAACAAGCGCAAGAGATGCAAAAAAAGCTTGCAGAAGCTCAAGAAAAATATATTGGAAAAGAGTTTCAAGGTATTTCTGGTGGTGGCAAAGTTTCTGTGTTAGTGGAAGTCATAAAAATAGGTAGCTATAAAGCTAAAAAGGTGAACATAGACTTAGAACTTATGAGAAATGAGGAAAAAGATATAGTAGAGGATTTAGTAACGGCAGCGTTTAATGATGCCGTTAAAAAAGCAGAAGAAGATATGGCAAATGCAACTTCTGATCTTGCAGGTATGATGGGTTTACCATCTGGATTTAAACTTCCTTTTTAAGTTTACTACCGGAGTTTCTTTTAGTATAAGTATTTCTTTCCTAATATTTCTAACGCTAGTACTTCTTCATATAGTGCGCCTATAAGCCCTACATCATACCGCGCACAACTGTACGAACATTCATTTTTGAAGACAACAAATGGTGTCATTCCAGTCTGAAATCCAGCTTTTCCATAATCATTAAAACGTTGTGTTTTAACATANAAACGGCTACTTTTATGCTTACCAACTTAATAANNAATTCCTGGATCCCAGACTGGAATGACACCCTCCTGGTAGGCCCAAATTGCAATTTTCATACAGTTGTGCGCGGTATCTCAGCCGCTAACAAGCAGCGGAATGACGAGGTCTTTCGATAGTAAATCTTACCTGTGTTAGCTATACCAAAAAATCAAAAGTCGTATTTATTCATTAATAAAATCTTTGTCTTTTCCTAAAAATTAGTTAAAATGTAGAATATTTTGTGTTATTAAGTTAGCACTTGACTTAACTTTAGTTGTTACTTAGACTGCTAAAGTGGAATTTTAATTTTTTTACGAGGACAATTATGCATTATAAAAAGTTTTTTTCAGCAGCCGCTTTAGCAACGTTGCTAAGTTTATCAAACTCTGCTTTTTCAGATCCTGTTGGTCCAATAAGTGATGAAGAAACTAGCTACTACGTTCGTTTGCAATACAACGGTGAAATTTTACCTCTTTTCACAAAAGTTGATGGTATTGAATATAAAAAAGACACCGAAAATCATACTCCATTAAAAGCATCTTTTATATCTGGTAGTGGCGCATTTGGTTACAAAATGGACGACATCAGGGTTGATGTTGAAGGGCTTTATTCACAGCTAAACAAAAATGATGTTACAGGTGCAGTATTTGTGCCAGCAGATACTATTGCGGACAGTTTAACAGCATTTTCAGGGTTAGTTAACGTTTATTACGATATAGCAATTGAAGATATGCCTATCACTCCATACATTGGTGTTGGTGTTGGTGCAGCGTATATCAGCAATCCTTCAAAGATTCCTGCAGTTAAGGATCAAAAGGGATTCGGTTTTGCTTATCAAGCAAAAGCTGGTGTTAGCTATGATGTAACTCCAGAAATCAAGCTTTATGCTGGAGCTCGTTATTTCGGTTCTTATGGTGCTAACTTTGATAAGGCAGCTACAAACGATGCCGGAATCAAAGGAGTTCTTTACAGCACTGTTGGTGCAGAAGCTGGAGTAGCGTTTAATTTCTAGTCTATCTCAGTCTTGTTATCCCAGTGGGTTTTTTCTTGTCATCCAAGTAGCATGACGCTGGGATCTAGAAAAAGAAATGTGGATTCCAGTGTCAAGGCACTGGAATAACATCACTTTATTTAAACTATAATGTTTATCGTTACACGCTGGCAGGATGTCAATGTTATGTTGGGGCTTATCGTCTTTAAGATCCCAATTAGATGGGAAATTTGTACTTTTTTCAAATCAAAGCTTGAATTTTTCCCCGAAAATCAATATATTATATGCATGGAGTTTTAATTTAAGTTGTTATGTTGACCCCAATGGCAAGCTTATGTGTCGATAGCAGAACCAATCTTATGCAATATATTGCTAGGGTGCAAAAATTTCCTATGCTGTCTCAAGAGGAAGAGGTACGATTAGCAAAAAATTGGAACCAATATAAGGATGCTTCTTCTGCTCATAAATTGATTACCAGCCATTTAAATTTGGTAGTGAAAATTGCAATGAAATTCAAAAATTATGGACTATTGTTGATGGACCTGGTCATGGAAGGGAATATGGGTTTAATGCATGCAGTGAAAAAGTTTAATCCTGATTTAGGGTTTCGTTTTTCAACTTATGCGGTGTGGTGGATTGAAGCTTCAATAAAAGACTTTATATTGAAATCTTGGTCATTTGTGAAGATAGGCACAACGCAAGCACAAAGAAGATTATTTTTTAGTTTACGTAAAATANAAAAAAGAATTTTACAGTATACAAACAGGGAAACTTTAAACAATGAGGAAATAAAAGCAATATCTAATGAGCTTTCTGTATCCGAAGGAGACGTTATACAGATGAATTACCGTATGGCTTGTAAGGATCAGTCGCTAAATGATTGCATAAAAATAGGTGATGATTCTAAAAGGGAGTTACAAGATATGATCCCATGTAACTTGGTCAGTCAAGAAGTAACCTATCAGAATCATGAAGAAAAAGAATTAAAAGAAACAATTTTAAACAATGCACTAGCGAGCCTCAACGAAAGGGCAAGAGACATTTTTATCAGTAGATATTTGTCTGAAAACATTCAAACTCTGGATGAACTTAGTAAAAAATATTGTGTTTCAAGAGAAAGAATAAGACAGTTGGCTGAGCAGGCGATGGCTAAGGTAAAACGATATATACAATCTGAAAGTTTGAAATTTGGTTTGCATGCGTAGTTTTTTTATATTTCTAATATTTTTTTCAATAGGCGCTTTTGCATCGGTTAGTGATGTGCAATTGAAGGAAAAATATAAAGATTGGCTCGTGTATACTGCATCGGAAGATGGAGAGAAAGTATGTTATATTGTATCCTATCCTAAANAAAAAAGCGAACATTATACAACCAACCGCAAACCATATGTAATGGTTAGTTATGTTGATAAAAAAGCAGATGAGGTAAGCGTTACCTCTGGTTTTCAGTATGATAAGGAGCCTGTAGCTCTCAATATCGACAAAAAAATTAAATATACATTCCCCATAATACATGGAAGTTTTGCGTGGGCAGAGCATACAAAAATAGATCAAGATCTCATTCTAAAAATGAAGCAGGGATTATCAATGGTAGTGAATGGAAAAGCAAAAACAGTGACCATTGATGATACTTATTCCCTACTTGGTTTTCAAAAAGCGTATCAAAAAATGCATGATTTATGCCATACAAAGTAAACTATTGTAACAGAATACCCAGCTATAGTATAAATTAGACTACTCTTTCAATGAATAGCACTTTACTTTATATGGAATGCGGATATCATTTAAAATATATTTTTGAGAGTTAGCAATGTCAGAGGTTGCAGGTGTAGATACAGAAATCAAAAAGCAAAATTCTGTGTGCGAGCAGATGCGTTTTAGCGTGAGCCGCACAAGTCTTTTAAATACATTATCCAGAGTAAGTGGAGTGGTTGAAAGGCGTAATGCAATAGATGTTTTGGCGTGTATAAATATCAAAGCACAACACGGCAGCATAAAATTAATGGCAACTGATCTTGACATTTCAATGTTTGCCTCGCTTGCTGCAACCATATTAACAGAAGGAGAAGTAAAAATTTCAGCGCATACTTTACATGACATAGTGAAGAAGTTACCCGCTGATTTGGATGTCAATTTTGAAGTAAACAACCAAGGAAAATTATTGATGTCTTGCGGAAATGCAAACTTTTCTTTACCGAATGTAGTTTCAAGCAGCTTTCCTGCTCTTGAAGAAGACAATTATAAACATGATTTTATTCTACTAAATACGGACCTGATAGACTTATTAACTAAAACAAAATTTGCTGTATCACTAGATGATACAAGGTATAATTTAAATGGAATATATCTGCATACGGATGAGCAGTTTCTGTACTGCGTTGCAACTGATGGTCATCGTTTATCGTGTATCAAGAGGCCAAAGCCTGGGAACATCAATGGCGAATTTGGTGTGATCATTCCACGTAAAACTGTTATGGAGCTGTTAAAAATATTGGACGATTGTAATGAAATTAATGTAAAACTCTCAGACAGAAAAATCAAGTTTACATGCGGTGAATATATTCTAATATCAAAATTAATAGATGGAACTTTTCCAAATTATAAAGCAGTTATTCCAGCATCTCAAGATAAGCATATGATTATTGAAAGTAAAAAACTTTTAGATGTTATAGATCGAGTTTCCGTTGTTGTATCTGATAAAGTAAAATCCATTAAATTCTCACTACAAGAAAAGCTGCTAACTCTGCATTCAAACTCCCAAGAGTGCAGTGATGCAACTGAATCCATAGAAGTGGACTACAATGAAGCCCCTATAGAAATAGGGTTCAACTCGCGTTATTTGCTTGATGTTCTATCCTGTATAAAAAATAAATGTAAGTTTAGCTTAGCCGATGGTAATAGTGCTACAATTATCACTGATGAAGATGATTCAAGTGTATTATATGTAGTGATGCCAATGAGAACTTAAACTCGTCATCTCGCTCCTTGTTAGCAAGATCTGGAGATACTGCGGCGGTATGACACTTATTTCACTAAGAACGTTACTTTTTATTAAATTAGTAATCTATCTTTACCAAATACAAGCCAAAAGGCGGCGCGGTAACCCCAGCAGCACTTCTTTTGCATTGGCTTAATATATGTAGCATTTCTTGCGGATTAGTTCTATTTTTTCCAAATTCAACTAAAGTACCCGCAATAATCCTCACTTGGTTATGTAAAAAGGAAATAGCAGATATTTTGATGTGTATATGATCCCCGTTTTGTACTATATCGATATCATCAATTGTTCTTATCGGATTTGCGGCGTGACAATCTTTTGAACGGAAACTTGAAAGGTCATGTTTTCCAAGTAGATGTTTAGCAGCTTCACGCATAATATTTACATCAAGTGGGCTAAACACTTGCCATACATAACCAGTCTCCAGAGCAGCAGGAGCATAGCGATTAACTATTCTGTATTCGTAATATCTTTTTTTTGCTGAAAACCGGGCGTGAAACGCATCATCTACAACTTCTGCATTAAGCACGACTATAGGAATTGATTTTAAATGATAGTTTATTGCATTCCTTATTCTATAAAGCTCAAATTCCTTTTCCATATCAAAATGAGCAACTTGCCCTAAAGCATGAACCCCAGCATCGGTCCTTCCACCACAGTACAAGGCAATTTTCTCACCACTAAAATTAAATATAGCATTTTCTATCTTCTCCTGGATTGAGTTAGCAGAGTGTTGCTGTTTTTGCCAACCAGAGAAATTACTACCATTATATTCTACCGTTATTTTGTATCGCACTACAAAGTCTATCTAATTTTCTATCTAATACCAAACTTCGTTATTGGGAAGACAAATAGGACATATTATAAATTTGCTTAAACTCCGCAATTACAGGCAAAAGGGCTATTTTTAATTTGTCTTATTATTAATGAGACTTGGTATTAATATAATTTAAGCAGCCAGTTTCAATGACGTTCTTCGTTATTAAAAAACCCTTGGCAGGTTGTTCGCGTTCGATTATCATGGAAGTTATACAAGTTAATAAATGATCCATGGCAACCAACATAGAAGAAAAAAATAGTGATAAACAAAAAGCACTAGAAAGTACAATCAGTCATATAAATAAACTATTTGGTACTGGCTCAATAATGTGGGCAGATCAAAACCCTATACAAGAGGTACCAAGAATCTCTACTGGATCTATTGCTCTTGATGTAGCGCTTGGTGGTGGTCTACCTAAAGGGCGTATAATCGAAATATTTGGTCCTGAAAGTTCTGGTAAGACTACTCTTGCCTTACATGCGATGGCTGAGGCACAAAAAAATGGCGGAGTATGTGCATTTATCGATGCAGAGCATGCACTGGATTTACTATACGCTAGTAAACTTGGAGTTAACGTTACAGCTTCAAATCTAATGATTTCGCAACCAAACAGTGGAGAGGAAGCATTGCAGATAGTTGAACGACTGGTTTGCTCAAGTGCAGTTGATGTTATAATTGTTGACTCTGTTGCAGCTTTAACACCAAGAGCTGAAATTGAAGGTGATATGGGTGACCAACACATGGGTCTGCAAGCAAGACTACTTAGTCATGGTTTAAGAAAATTAACTTCGATTGTTTCTAAAACAAATTGTACATTGATTTTTATCAATCAAATTCGTATGAAAATAGGGGTAGTTTATGGAAACCCAGAAACAACAACAGGTGGAAACGCGTTAAAGTTTTATGCTTCTATCAGGCTTGATATAAGAAAAGTTGGTGTAATAAAAGACAAAGAAAATATTACAGGCAATGAAACAAGAGTTAAAGTTGTAAAAAATAAAGTTGCTCCTCCATTTAGAGAAGCGAAATTTGATATAATGTACAATGAAGGTATATCAAAACTCGGAGAAATAATAGATATGGGAGCAAAGCTTGGTGTGCTTGAAAAAGCAGGCGCTTACTATTCACATAACAACACACGTCTTGGACAAGGAAGAGAGAATGTAAAAACTTACCTAAAAACAAACAAAGAAGTCGCAAATGAAATAGAAACGAAAATCAGAGATTTACTCAGAAATCATGATAATTCTATCACAATTGATGAGGATAGTGAGCAACTTCTAGAAGAATCAGTTTTCTAATTTAAGCTATAACATAGTATTTTCAAAAATAAATGATATATGGATAACGCTTTCTTGATTCCAGTGTTAGTTACCTGGATGACAGGAAAGGGGCTATTTGGATAGTAAAATTGGCATTGGGATAAAATGCAAGAATTCTAACGAAAAAATACAACCCTCTTTTGTTAGCTATAAAATTCTGAAAAAATAAAAACCATAGGCGCCAGATTGTTTTTAGCTCAAGAACAAAAGTCAAATATCTGGAATTCTAGGGATAGAACCTCTAAGTCATTGATTGGACTCTTTATAATAATTTTCTCTGTACAGCAATAGTTACTATATCAGCATCTTGTGCAATGCTTCCGTAGGTCTGCCAATATAAATTAATCAGAGTGTTTTTTGCAAGTTTTCCTAAAACGTTGGATTGTTGAGAGAACCTTTGCTTGGCTCTCCAATTTTAGACGTATGAGTAAGGATTATGAGCATTCTCCTCTCACTTCAAAAAATAACATCTTTTTTAATATGATCACTATTATGCTTCACAAATTAGCTCATTCTTGAGTTTGAAGACATGCTCTAAGAGCCTGTACGTGATCTCTGAATATGGTAAGATGAGGTATAGTTGATATGAGGTAAACTATGAGGAATACATATCCAAGTGACATAAGTTGTGAAAAATTTGAAAAGATTAGACTAATTTTAGAAAGCGTGCGAAAGAAAACAAAGCCAAGAAGACTGGATTTATATGAGTTATTTTGCGGTGTGCTTTATGTGCTAAAAAGTGGCTGTCAATGGCGAATGCTGCCAAAAGAGTTTCCAAAATGGCGCAATTGTTACGATTACTTCAAGAAATGGAGTAAAAAAACGAATGAAGATAGAGAAAGTGTTCTAGAAATTGTCTTAAAAAAATTAGTTGGAGAGGTTCGTTCCAACAGTGGTCGGAATACCAAAACAAGCTTCTGCATCATTGATGCCCAAAGTGTAAAAAATACCGATACTGCTGAAGAAAAAGGTTATGATGCCGGCAAGAAAATTTCAGNNGGTCACATTGCAGTAGATACGCAAGNNCACGCAATTTATATTACTACAGCTAATATCGGAGATCGTAATGCTGCTGTAGAAATGATTTGTAAAGCAAGAAAAAATCTTTCCGAAGTTCAAAATATACTAGTTGATGCAGGTTATACAGGAGAAAATTTTGCAACTCAAATAAAAACGACTATTGGTGCAACTGTTGAAGTAATAAAACGAAGTGAATTACATACCTTTGTTGTATTGCCAAAAAGGTGGGTTGTAGAGCGTTCTTTTGCTTGGCTGGAAAAGTGTAGACGGTTGTGGAAAAATTGTGAGCGAAAGCTCAATACTAGCCTACAAATGGTCGTTCTGGCTTTTACTGTTTTGCTCCTTAAAAGATTATGAACAGGCTCTAAGAACCTGTTTAAAATCTTGGATGGATGAGGTAAAATAGGCATAGATTTAAGAAAGAGGTGTATCTATGCGTAAAAATTATCCAAGTGATATAAGTCGAGAGCAATTTGAAAAAATCAGACCAATACTAGAGAATAGCAGCANNAGACCAAGAAAACTTGATTTATATGAAGTATTTTGTGCAGTCTTATACGTACTAAAAAGTTGTTGCCAAAGGATTTTCCAAGGTGGGAGAGCGTATATTACTATTTTCAAATGTGGAATAAAAAGAATGGAAAAGAACCAAGTTGGTTGGAATTAGTTTTAAAAAAATTGGTTGGAGAGAACAATGGTCGGAAACAGTTTCTGTATAATTGATGCTCAAAGTGTAAAAAACACAGATACTGCTGAGAAAAAGGGCTATGATGCAGGTAAAAAGATTTCAGNNGGTCATATTGCAGTAGATACGCAAGNNCATGCAATTCATATAACAACAGCAGAGATAACTGACCGTAGTAGCGCTGTGAGAATGGTCGAAAATGCTAAAGAAAACCTCTCTGAAGTTAAAAACATATTGGTTGATGCTGGCTACACAGGAGAAAATTTTGCAACTCAAATAAAAACGACTATCGGTGCAACCGTTGAAGTAATAAAACGAAGTGAATTACATACCTTTGTTGTATTGCCAAAGAGGTGGGTCGTTGAACGCTCTTTTGCTTGGTTGGAAAAGTGTAGGCGGTTGTGGAAAAATTGCGAACGTAAACTCAACACTAGCTTACAAATGGTTGTCCTTTCCTTTATTTCTCTCCTATTACGAAGATTTTAAACAGGTTCTTATATGAAAAAGATTCAATAGAAATGCAACGCATATATGGCAGAGATTAAGCACATTCATGTACGCTGAAGAAGATACGCTACATTTTTACTGGAATTTAATTATTTTTAATAGAAAAGCCTGCAGGCGAAGATAAATTTTGAGCTCGAGAAATATCTCAATTGTCATTATAATTGAAATTTTTAGTATGCGGAAGTACTTTTTTAGCTAAGTAAGATTTACGTGCTGGAATGACAAGGTATCATCCAAGTAGCTGGAACCTAGAATATCCTAAATTATAAATTGAATTTGAAAAATACTATAGTATAAGCTCTCTTAAAAAAAGCTTTTCATGAGGAGTGATAGATGATAAGTTGTTAATAGTAGATTATTGTTAATAAGATTATGTGTTTTGGTTTACCTAATATAAACAAGGAAGGTTATTCATTTATAGTAGTTTCCTTTATAGTAACGTGTATAGCATTCTCTATATCTTGGGGATTTGGTGTTACGTGCTTGTTTCCGACATTATTGTGTACTTATTTCTTTCGTGATCCAGCAAGAGCTGTGCCAAATAATAAGGATCTTATATTAAGTCCTGCTGATGGTGTGGTTTCAAAAATTGAGGAAGTTCATTATCCTTTACCGGCAGAAAATGGAGAAGAGAAGAAGTTTACGCTTGTTAGCATATTTTTAAGTGTTTTGAACGTCCATGTGAATCGTATACCAATATCTGGTACGATAAAGGAAATGAGTTATAAAAAAGGCAAGTTTGTATCCGCAATGAGCAATAGGTCTAGTAATGAAAATGAAAAGCAGGTTATTGTGATTGAATACGAAAAGGGAAAAGAAATTATTGTGGAGCAAATAGCTGGATTAATTGCACGTCGTATCGTTTGTAATTTAGGAGTATCCCAGAATGTGAAAGCAGGTGAAAGGTTTGGAATTATAAGATTTGGCAGTAGAGTGAATATTTATGTTCCTGCTGATATAGAAGTAAGAGTTTCAGAAGGGCAAACTGTTATTGGTGGTGAAACAATTATAGCAAACTTAAATAAGGAAAACGTTCAAGAGAAGCTTACTTTTGACGTTATATGAATAACGATGGAAGTAACGGTAAATTCTTACCTATTACCAAATTATTTCCAAACTTTATAACTTTACTGGGTTTATGTGCTGGTCTCACTTCACTTAAATTTACATTTAATGAACAATGGGAATTCTCAGTAATTTTTATCATCATTGCAGCAATACTAGATGGGATGGATGGCAGAATAGCTAGAATTCTAAAATCAACTAGCGATTTTGGAGCCCAGCTTGATTCTTTTGCAGATTTTCTAAATTTTGGTGCAGCGCCTGCATTTCTTTTGTATTTTTGGAAGCTAAACGAAATCAAAGTCATAGGTTGGATTTTAGTAATGATATACGTAATCTGCATATCAATAAGACTTGCAAGATTTAATGTTTCGCTACACTCAGAACAACCATACTGGGGAAAATTTTTCTTTTCTGGTGTTCCAGCTCCAGTGTGTGCTTTACTTTCTTTGTTACCAATAATTATCACCTTTCAATCTCATGAGAGTGAATACTTACTTCTTATAGAGCGATTTTTTAACACAAGAAACGTAGCTTGTTACTTTCTGGCCATTTCATTTTTTTCGATAAGTCACATTCCAACTTTCTCCGCAAAATATATTTATATTCCCAAAAGCCTATCCTATATATTTGTGTCATTTTTTGGAGTACTTATTGTATTTTTCATCAGTAAGCCCTGGATAACTTTACCAATTTTAGGTATAGTGTATACACTTACTATTCCAATAAGCACCGGGTTTTACATATATTTTACATATAAAACTCGTTAGCTAACAAAAAACAGAAAGCTGCATGATTTTGAAGATAAGTGAACTATTAAATTCATTTCTGTACATAAAGATATTCAACATTCCATTTATAATTATTTGGGTAATTGCAACTGGAATCTTTTGTACTGCCCAGTTCAAATTCATTAACTTTAGGTTACTTAAATATGGAATACAGACGCTATTCAGTCTAAAGTGTAATAGCAATAACAATGGCATAATCACTCATATTCAAGCGTTTGCAACAGTAATTTCAGGAACAGTTGGTCTTGGAACAATATCAGGAGTTGCAATAGCNATCACAATAGGGGGCCCAAGTGCAGTTTTTTGGATGGTAATTACCGGAATACTTGGTATGTCGATAAAGTTTGCCGAGGTGGTGCTTGCATTCACCTATCGCTCTGAAAATACAACTGGTGGTGCTTTTTATTACATGGAATACGGGCTTGCAAAGATTGGATTTGCAAAAACTGGTAGATTTCTTGCCTTCACTTATGCGATTATGCTACTTATTGCAATGATTTTGGGCGGTATACCATTTCAAGCAAATCAAATAGCAGCATTGTCAAATAACCTCTTCGAATACAACGCATCCATCATTATATCCCTGCTTGTCTTCATTGTAATATTGGGAGGAATAAAGCGCATTGCTTTCGTTTCAACGAGCTTAGCACCAATTATGATAGTGCTATATGTGGGTATGTGTATATATTTAATTTATATAAACGGAAGTAACTTGCTGAATGCTTTATCCATAATATTTCAAGATATCTTTAATAAATCAGCTATAGGAGGCGGAGTATTGAGCGGATTAATAGCCGGAGTGAGAAGATCAGTGTTTGCTAACGAAGCAGGTACCGGAACAGCAGCTATAGCACATTCAGCTGTAAAAGAGGAAGATCCAATTAAAGTTGGTTGCGTTGCAATGATTGCACCACTTATAGACACAATATTAATCTCATTTTTGACCGGTATCGTGATAATTATCACTGGTATGCACAGCACTGATAACGTGGGTGATATTATACTAATTAGTTCGTTATTTTCAACAGCTTTGCCCTTGTTTAGCAAGTTAGTTTTTCCGCTAATGATATTTTCCTTTGCATTTTCCACAATAATAGCTTATTGTTACTACTGTGAAGTTGCTTTGCTGTACTTATTTGGTAATAAAAAAATACTGATACTGTTTCAAATTCTTATAGTGATTTCAGTGTATATTAGTTGTATGTCAAAAAATATAGAATTTATATCTTACCTAGGTGACAGTTTGTTCATGTGCCTTATGATTCCAAATGCTGTTGCAATATATCTACTGAGAAGGGAAGTTTTGAATACAATAGATTCTTATTACAATCCTAAAGGGTATTAACATGATTTATAGATTACTTTATATGGTGTTATTTTGCCTATTGTTTAATGATGTGTACGCTGCTTCAGGTTTTTACGAAAGTTATGATGCTGTGTTGAGTGGAGTAAATAACTTCATGAATGAAGTGCTGTTTTTCAAGATCTTTTACGTGCCATTTATAATTTTTCTACTAGCTTTTGGGTATGTGTTCCTAACATTGCGTTTTAAATTTCTCAACATAAGAATGTTTAAGCACGCGTTCGCTATTTTATGTGGAAAATATGACACAGATCATCACGATGGTCACATTACGCATTTCCAGGCATTTATAACTGCACTTTCAAGCACAGTAGGCCTTGGAACTGTTGCTGGTGTTGCAATTGCAGTTTCAATGGGAGGGCCAGGAGCGGTGCCTTGGATGATAATCACAGGTTTTTTTGGTATGTCAGCAAAATTTGCCGAAGTGACTTTAGCATTTAGACATAGAACAGAAGATCAGGAGCAGTTGTTTAGTGGTCCCTTTCAGTATATAAGGAATGGTCTGGAGGAATTTGGATTTAAAAGACTTGGTATTGTTCTGGCTGCTATGTATGCAGTATTTTTTATATTATCAGGTCTTGGTGGAAGTGTAGCGTTTCAAACCAACCAAATGGTCTCAATATTATCTGGCTATTCAAGTTGGGTAGATGGTCACCCTTGGTTTCTTTCTTCCATAATATCTGCGCTGCTTGCTCTGGTAATTATTGGCGGAATTAAAAGGATAGCTAAGATATCTTCCGCATTAGTACCTATTATGTCGCTTATATATATACTCAGTTGCCTTATTATTATTGCATTTAATATTCATAACCTTGGTTATACGTTGAAAATATTATTTTCCACTATGATAGATTTCAATGCTGTTGGTGGAGGGATAGTAGGTGCATTTGTTACCGGAATCCAAAGAGCAATCTTTGCCAGTGAAGCAGGTGTTGGTTCTGCCTCAATTACTCATGCAGCAACTAAAGATGAAGAACCAGTAAGAACAGGGCTTGTTGCAATGATAGAGCCGTGTTTTGATACAATGCTCATTTGTTGTTTAACAGGAATAACAATAGTAATAACAGGCGCATACCAGACTGATGTTGGTAAGGGAATATTGATCACTCAAAAGGCATTTGAAACAGTTTCTCCTTGGTTTCCTATACTTTTAACCATAGCTGCACCTTTGTTTGCATTTTCTTCGGTAATTTCATTTGTATATTGTTGTGAAATGGGGTGGCTATATTTATTCGGTGCAAAAAGTATAGTGATATATCGCATAGCGGTAATAATTGTGGCGTTTTTTTCTGGTCTTTCTAAAGACATAATGGCTATTGCCAATATCGGTGGAACTTTGTTCTCTTGTTTAGCTCTCATCAATATGACAGCGCTTATACTGTTTAGTAATCAGATTAACGATG
The DNA here is from genome assembly GCF_042182995.1 of Wolbachia endosymbiont of Anurida maritima. Classification (NCBI taxonomy): domain Bacteria; kingdom Pseudomonadati; phylum Pseudomonadota; class Alphaproteobacteria; order Rickettsiales; family Anaplasmataceae; genus Wolbachia; species Wolbachia endosymbiont of Anurida maritima. Next base: position 1,249,919 of record NZ_CP102058.1, on the reverse strand, counting down.
AAGTCCAGTGCTACCTAAAAAGGCTGAGGAATAATAAAATTAATTAGGTTCTTGGTATAATGGAAAAGCATGTAGTCCTTATACTATCCTACATACTCGGTTCAATACCGTTTAGCTTAATCATTACAAGAATAAAAGGGATAAACTTAAGAGAAGTAGGTTCAGGAAACATTGGTGCTACAAACGTTGCAAGGACGGGAAATAAATTTCTTGCTGCTTTGGCATTATTTCTGGATTCCTTTAAGGGATTTATTGCCGTTTATATAGCACAACAATTTTGTGATAATAACGATTTTTATATATATGTATCTGCAATTTTAGCAGTTTTAGGACACATGTTTCCTATTTGGCTAAAATTTAAAGGAGGCAAAGGAGTTGCAACAACTCTGGGAGTGTTGATAGCGTTTAACATACCTGTGGCATTAGTGTTTATATTTGTTTGGCTAGCAGTGTTTTTTACCTTTCGATATTCTTCCCTTGCTTCATTAAGTGCTACCTCAACGGCTGTAGCATGGTCCTTTNTTTTTCAGAGGAATTTGTTCTTAACATTACTAATTATAGGAGCACTGGTCTTCCTAAAACACCACAGAAATATTGTGAATCTTCTGCAAGGTAAAGAGTATAAATTTTATAGATAATGTACTGCCAAATTATTGACACTTAAACTACGAGACAAATTGCTTGACGGTATGATTTTGTCCTCTTTGTTTAAGTCTATGATTTTTGCTTTTGTTATATTTTCTACTTCTTGAGGTGTTAAAAGACCATCTTCAATGAATTCCTTTTTTGTTTCTCTTATTTTTTCATAAAGTTGAGTAACGTGATCTTTATTTCCTTCATATACACTTTCAATTTCTAACTCTAGCTTATGTGAAGCTCCTTTTTTTAACATTTCATCCATTGCTGCTTTTGTTACTTTTAACCTTTCTTGCAAAATTTTCTTTATTTTTTCCTTATCATTTTCGTTGTTTTTACTGAGTTCTACATATACCCTATAACATCTTTTTTCTCTTGGGAGCATTCTTAACCCATCTAACATGCTAATTATCTGACCTTCAATAGTTTTTTCAGCTTTCAACTCAAATTCCTTCACTTCTTCTTCTATTATTTTATCAGCTATTCTTTTAGCTCCATCCAAAGATGAATCCTTGAGAGAAAAATCTGTCTTGAGTAAATTTTGGTTTAAAAGCTCTAGAAAGACTTTTTCTCCGATGTTTTCGAGTAAACTTTCTTGGTCACCTAAACCATGCTCCTGCAGTTTATTTCTCATGTGCTGAACCAGCTCAAAACATTGTAATTTATTTAACCCTATAGAGCTAATATTTTTCATCAACGTCAGCACAATTTGTTCGCTATATTGAGAAGTAAAATTCAGTAATTTTCTCATTAAGGGAACACTTACTTCTGAGATGAAATCATCAACTATTTTTTGACTTTCATTGTCACCAGGATTGTTCTGAACCTTATACCAAGCATTAAAGATTTTTTTATTGTTTTTCTTGTTTTTTAACCTGTCTAACATAAACTCACGTGCTTTATTTTGTGCTTCTGAGAGCAACATTTCCCTTGGGGGAGTAAATCTAATTTCTGGATCAGGATGAATACCCTCTAGCGTGCTTAACATTCTATAGATAATACCGGTGAAGCAAGTGTTAGGAATTCGCTCTTTTCTAGAGAAAGTTTGGCTATCAAGCAAATTTGTAATTAACGCGTCTTTTTTATTTTTTACAGCTCCTCTATCTCCATCATTGCAGGCTCTCAGAACTAGAAGTAAAATCTGCCCACCTGTGAAACCAGAGCTATGCTTTTGATCATCTTTGCAAAAGTCATCTAAAAATGCAATTACTCTTCCTTTATCCTCATCACTAAACTCATATGAATTGTTTATATATCCAATGAATTGAATATATTCATCATTTTTGATTACGTCTTCAGGTACTTGTTCGCAATACTTACCTTTTAATTTATCAATATTTTTAATGATATCATCATTTAACTTATGAGGAAGCAAATGTTCAAGCTTAACATCAAAACTATTAACCATACCACGTAAATTCTCTTTTATACCTTCCAAAAAGAAATTTATAGAAGCTTTAAGCAGCGTAAATGGGTTAAAATCTTTTGGCCTTAGTTCACTCTGCAATAAAATTAATAGCATTGTAAGTGGTATAGTTCCCAGTAACGAAATAAGCAAGAAAGTGGTAGTGAAAGTTAGATATGTTATGAAAGCAGAAAACAAGAGGAAGGCTGCTACCTTGATTGTATTGTTTTTAAAAAATATTTCCCAATATTCCCTTTTGCTCATTTTTTGCTGTTTTGCCGTTTTTATTTCTTTGTAGATATAAAGAGTTTTAATTTCAGACCTGAAGAATATAGTACCAAGAGAAAAAAGAACATTAACGGGATTAGTGATAATGCTTAAAGAAACAAAAGTTGCAAAATAACTAACAAACTTTAGCTTGCTAGATTCCTTTGAAGGAAATTGTATTTGAGAAATACCTATCATAGCTTACCTTTAACATCATTGCATTCTAGTAATAGCATAATAATTTAAAACGTCAATGTTTAAGTATCTTATTATCCGCACACTCATCGTATTCGATCTCGACTGTAGAGTGTGCTATCTCGAACTTATCTAGCAATATTTTTTTTATTTCATACAAAATATTAGTGTGTTGCCCATTTTGCTTTATCTTGGCATGCATGGTAATTATAAAATAATTATCAGACAGCGACCATGTATGTATGTGGTGCACATCTATCACTTCAGGTAATTCTGATGTGATCTTACTTTTTATTTCCTCAGTAGATATCCCTTCAGGTGTGCCTTCAAGAAGTATGTGGCAAGAATTCTTTAGAATTTTGTAGCCACTATTTAAAATTATTACACTAACAAGTACTGACAAAATAGGATCTACTATTTGCCATCCAGTAAGCATAATAATTATGGATGCAAGTATAGCAGCTACAGAACCTAAGATATCTCCTATAACATGCAATACAGCACTTTTTATGTTTATATTGCTTTCGCATTTACTATGTAATATAAAAAAGACTATAATATTAGAGATCAGGCCAAGTGTAGCAATTACTAACATTACTTTCCACTCAACATTTACCGGAAAAATAAATCTTTTTATTGACTCAATTATAATGATTACTGCAATGAAGAATAAAGTTAAACCATTAACAAATGCTGCAATTATCTGCAACCGATGATACCCGTATGATCTTTGCAAATCAGATTTCTTAGCTGAAAATTTGTGTGCTAACCAGCTTAAAACTAAGGCAAAGAGGTCAGTAAGCATATGCCCTGCATCTGATAATAGAGCAAGCGAATGTGAAATTATTCCACCTACTATTTCCATAAGCATTGTTATCGCAACTATTATTATGGAATAGATTAAGCGCTTGGACTGCGCTACTGAGTGTTTACCGTTATGCACTGCTGTCATATAAAATCTTTTCATGAACAAAAACGTGGGTAACACAGGGTTCGAACCAGCGACCGCTTGCACGTCAAGCAAGTGCTCTACCAACTGAGCTAATTACCCATCGTGGTTTTAGTATAGTGCTTCAGCAGAATGAAAGTCAATAAACCACTTTGCTTTTGTCCTTGTCCAATGTGATTCCGGAATATAGCTGTATAGAACTTCAGCTATACCCTATATTTTTCACATAAAATTAACAACTTATATTTCTTCACTAAGATATAGATTATACCAATATGAAAATTCACACTTTTTTAGTAGAGATCACCTTATATTTGAAGAGTTAATAAATTAGAGGTTAGAATTATGTCGATCAATCAACAAATAAATAAAAATATAACTAAAGAAGAATATTTCAACAATAATGGCAAAGCGCCACATGTTATAGAAGTTAAAGACTTAAATATTAAAGTAGAGGTTTATTCTCATAATTTAAGAGCAAGTAAAGTTGCTAACATTGAAAGTGAGATAAAAGAAACAGCTGCTAATTTTAAAGACGCATTCGAGTTAGAACGCGGCAGTTCAGAACAAACATTTAAAATTTATATGTTTGATGACAAGGATGATTACACTCACCTTGGCGGAAGCGAGCGTTTCGGTTCTTACCTTGGAGATGAAGGTGGTAAATGTTACTACAAAGGGGAAGCTGATGTTTTTGCTGAAATGTATGTCTACCAACAAGGTGGCGTTCATAATCTTCAGCATGAATTTGCACATGGTTTGACTTACTTGGCTACAGGAGGTAAGCCTCTACCTACAGTATTAATGGAGGGAATTGCAGATTACTTTGAGCACCATTCAGACCACAAGTTCAATTCTCAAGGATCAAGTATCGACAAAACTGAAGCTGCAAATTTGGATTTAGATAAAATTTTAAGTTTAGAATATTCAAAGGATAGCGAAGCAAATAGCCTGGTTTATAAAACTGGTCATGCGTTGATAATGTACTTACAGGAAAAAGATCCTAGTTTACTAAAAGACTACCTAGATGCTTTATGTCAAGGTGATTCACATAAATCAGGAAATTTTCTAGATCAAATAAAAGGTCACAATGATGCCTTCANNAAGGCTGGCTGGCTGGCTTCTAATAATACGGAAACTGCTATGGAAGACATTAATGCCCTACAAGTTACAAAAGGAGATTTTATAGCAACTGGTCAAGAAATAGTGGGTGGAGAAATTAAAAATATATCCTACTATAGAGCAAATATAGAAAAAATGGATGGAGAAAACGTTGGAAGTTTTTCTCCTATAGAACACGTTGCATTTTATGATCTTGCTCGTGCTATAAATAGGGCAACAAATGATACACTTGATATATCAAAGGAATATCATTTCCTCAAGGTAATAAAAACTTCCGATGGACAGGATAAACTAACTTACTCTGACCAACAAGGTAATGAATATCAAAACAGTCAAGAGTATAAAATGCAAGCTTTGAGGATATTATCAAAATATGGTGAAGATCTAAGAAAATCTTACTATGATGGGAAAGAAGACTTAGAAAAAATACGTGCGGGCGAGCTAGAAGATTTGGATAAGCAGAAGAACATAGAATATGATGATGTGTTGAAAGGCCTGCGTGAACAGGAAGAAACACAGCGTCATGATGCATACGAGCAATACAAAAGAGGAGAGATCTCTTATGAGAAATTTGTAGAAAAATACAATTCAGCCAGCACTAATTATCATAGTGAAGATAAGAGATTATATAGTGCTACACAAGACAAATATACACAATTGAAAGATGCAATACTAGATAAGTATGAAAATTTAAAAAGTACCTTGCTTGATGAAACCATAAACACTGGCTTAGAACAAGTAAAAGCGACTAAGAACATCGATGTAGAAAAGATGTTAGAAGAGATGATCAATATCGATTCAAACTTGATAAGAGGTACAAATCATATTGACCTACAAGAAGGTAAGATTTTTTCTATGCAAGCTCATGGTCACGGAAATATGGGCGCACTTTCTATATATGATGGAAATACAAAACTTGGAGAATTATCGAGCGAATCAGGATTTTTTAAGCAAGTTGAAGGACAAACTCAAGAAACTTTCGTTTTTGAGGATATATTGCACAACTTAAATGTTTCATACGAAGGCGGTGCTTATATGGCTATTACAAAAGAAAATGGTCATCATAAAGCTTCTCTGATAGACGGCAGAACAGTTGAACGCGATGAATACTTTGATGAGGCGCATTTACATGAAAATGAATTGTTGCATCCTAGCACTGGACACATCCAAAAAGATTTAGATTCTCTGCTCCTTAGAGGTACCAGAATTTTGAATCATCAAGATTCAGAGCATGCTCAATATTCCGATGAGCAAAAAGCAAATGGAGTAATCGTGGAAAAAAGAACATTACTGGATAATAAGGGAACAGATAGGACAGACGACGATGTATATGAAGCTGTCGTAAAGCAAGGAGACGAGCACTTATACGAATTCAAAAATATGGGCTTCTATATTACTGAAGAGGTGAAAAATGAAAGAGGTGAAGTTATAAATGAAAGTAACTTGTTCATTCATGATCATGGAAAAAACGTAAGGTTTCACTTGCCAAGCAGTGTTACTCACCTAAAATTAGTGGAAAAAGATGGACAATATAAATTAGCACCATCTGATTCTGAAGGAAGAGAGTATAATGGCATACCAGATGAATATAGATATATAGATCCAATATTTGCACATGAATATGAGAAGAGAGATTATTCCCATAAACATGTAAATGTGGGCCTTATAAACTTAGAGAAATATGGCTCTGGTAAACTTTTTGCTATAAAGTACGATCCAAATGATTACCACATACCAAGAAACTCTAGCGGTGAAATAGTTAGAATAAAAGATCAAACATATTTCACTAAAGTAAAATTGTTTGATGGTGATGAAGAAATTGGAATGTTATCTAATAACTTCCATAACTTCAAAGGAAAAATATTCTTTTCTGCTGATTATAACTACAGTTATAACGACTTCCTAGCATCTGTTTCTCCTCAAGTTGAAATTGAGAACATGGAAAATGGAAGTAAAAAAATAACTTTCGATCAAGGCAGTGGCGATATCGGTGATACTAATAGAGGCTACACGGATTATCAGAGAATATTCACAAAAGAGAAACAAACTGAAAGTTCAGCACAACAAGCAAGTGTAGGTAAAGTTGATGCAGAAGTTGATACTTCACATAGAACTACTAATGTTATTGCACAAGCCGCTAAAGAACAAACTGTCATGAGAGAAGACGAAATGCAATCTGATCAGTCAATTTCATCACAAAGTTTAACAAGAACGAAAAGAGCATCTTTAGTGGAGGAGAAAGAGCAGGTGTTAAAAGACACAATCTTGAAAATAGGAAAGAGCTCTGATCAATTCTCGGAAGGGAAGCACAAGGCAAATGTAACCATAGATTATTACGACATAAAGGCCTTGTATGATAAAGCAGAAGGAGCGGAAAAGCAATCTGTGTTAAAGTTTTGGCACAAATTGGCTGAATCAGGATATAAGGTTGGTGCTTTGCCAGAAGACAAATACTATTTTGAAAAAGGCAAATTCGTAATCCACGATAGTGGCGCAAAGAAACTTATAGTGTTACCTGAGGATAAGGTATCCATCAAAATAATGAAGGATGGCAATCATTATGATTTAGCTATATCTAATAAGGAGGGCAAGGTAATAAGTAGTATTACAAGAATAGATGACTTAAACTATGAGTTGCTGTCAGATACAAACGGTTTCAACTTAGAAACACAAGATAGCACTATATTTTTAGGTCAACATAACGAATATAATCTTTATCTAGAGAATGGCTTTGCAAAAATGTTCGATTGCGCAAGCGACCACATTTACCACGACCACAACTCGGCCTACATCTAATACATACAAGGGAGGGCAGTGCCCTCTTCTTGTCATCCGAGTAGCTGACACTGATTTACTTTATGATGATGTCATGAAAGTAGCCTCCTTCTCCTGTCATCCCAGTGCTTGACACTGGGATCCAGTAAATTTTACTATATATGAAAAGTTATAAAGAGGGTATCATCCGAGTAGCCCCTCCCCTGTCATCCCAGTGCTTGACACTGGAAATTTATTTACTAGATATGAAAAGTTATTATGTTTATATACTTACAAGCAAGCACAATAAGGCTCTGTATATAGGTATAACGTCAAATTTAACTAAACGAATTTGGGAACATAAAAATAAAGTTATTTCTGGCTTTACATCAAAGTACAATGTGCAGAAATTAGTTTACTTTGAGGTATTTCAAGACGTAGGTTCAGCTCTGAACAGAGAAAAACTTTTAAAAAGCTGGAAAAGAGAATGGAAAATTGATTTAGTTGAAAGGGAAAATCCAAATTGGGCTGATTTATATGATGAAATTACAAAATAAAATGAGATCCCAGTGTCAAGCACTGGGATGGCAGGAGAGAGGACTAAGATGACAGGAGAGGGGACTGGGATAGCAAGAGAAGAATTCTGAAGCGAAAAGCCTCAAGGGAATTTTATGCAAAATCTAGTATTTACGGAATTTATACTATTTTCATGCACATTATGGTTTTTATAATTAACGGAGAGTGTGATATGGCGTTGAATGAAGAATTGCATGGTAAGACAGAACAAGATCTCATAGACGATGGTGATTTTATAAATGCTCTAGTAAGAAAGCTCACAGCAGGAGCTGGTGATAATGGTGTTTATACTAAAACTGCTGCCGATACTGCATTAGCAGGTAAAGCTAATACTGCAGCTCTAGATACTAAAGTTAACGTTACTGGTGACAATCTTCAGCTTCCTGCTTTCGTAGCAGCACTAGCAGTAGGAGCTGGTGATAATGGTGTTTATACTAAAACTGCTGCCGATACTGCATTAGCAGGTAAAGCTAATACTGCAGCTCTAGATACTAAAGTTAACGTTACTGGTGACAATCTTCAGCTTCCTGCTTTCGTAGCAGCACTAGCAGTAGGAGCTGGTGATAATGGTGTTTATACTAAAACTGCTGCCGATACTGCATTAGCAGGTAAAGCTAATACTGCAGCTCTAGATACTAAAGTTAACGTTACTGGTGACAATCTTCAGCTTCCTGCTTTCGTAGCAGCACTAGCAGTAGGAGCTGGTGATAATGGTGTTTATACTAAAACTGCTGCCGATACTGCATTAGCAGGTAAAGCTAATACTGCAGACGTTTACACTAAAGGCATAGCGGATACTAGTTTTGTTAAAACTGATGGTACCAATGCTAATAATATATTAGCTAGATTAGCTGTTCCAACAGCTGATGATGTAGCTAGTGTACTTAGAGGAAATTCCACTTTCATAAATGCTATTAAAACCCATGCTAATGCTGAAGATGCAGGATTTCAAGGAGCTGTAAAGAACGTAATGTCACAACAGCATTTTGAGATTCCAGACGCAGCAGATGTTCCAATTTCTGTGGATTGGTAATCCAGCAAGTAGTCACGCTACTTGGATGACGTCATACGGTCCTCGGATGACGAAANAAAGGACTCGGATAACACCCTACAATGTCATTCCAGCGCGTGACGCTGGTTTACTTTATGATGGTGTCATCCCAGTACTGATTAGCTATAAAATTTAAGAAAATATTTAAGAAATTTACCAAATAAAAAAAAGGCAAAAGAAACCCTAGGGTAGCTAGTTATTCACTATCCATTTTTTAAATCGGCGTTTTTTGATGTTTTAAATAGCGTATTTCAGCTTGAAAACCTAGAAATTTGATAAAGACATAGAGTGCACATAGTGCAAAAAATTAAAAATAAGACGCCAAATACGTTGAGTTTTTTTTGTCATTTAATCTGTACAGAGAAGATAAATAAATAGCTTCAGTCTCATGATAAGGGCGCTGGCGAAGGAAGTTTTTATAATATCAGAGGATAATTTCGACCATAAACCCCTACCAATACATTTTAACAAAAATACTTCAGTGCATTTTCAAATATAAGCATTCCATCACCATATTTTGGCACAGCAACACCTAAACGCTTGCTCTTTTCTTTTTCAAGGGGCCAATTATCTTGCTGGGTAAAAAATATTCCCCTTTCTGGATGGGGCATTAAAGCCAATACTCTCCCACTTTTATCTGATAAAGCTGCCAGATCGTATGTAGATCCGTTTGGATTGTGAGGAAATTGCAGATTAGCATAGCTACTATTATCATCTATATAACGTAATGCTGTGCAATTTTTTTCGATTAATTGATTCAAAGTATCTTGATCCATAAAAAACTTGCCTTCTCCATGAGCAATAGGGAGATATAGTTCACTCAGGCCCCGTAGCCAAACAGAATTACTCTTTGAATTAACTCTCACTCTAATCCAACGGCATTGATAATTGCCTATATTATTATGGATTAAAGCTAGATTAGAGAACTCTGGAATTAATTTTACTAATATCTGACAACCATTACATATTCCTATAATCAGCTTGTCCTGAGATAAAAACTCTTGAAATTCATCCAACAGGTTGTTTTTAATGCGTAAAGCAAATGCATTACCAGCACCAGTGTCATCACCATAGGAAAAACCTCCTGGAATTGCAAGTATATTGCTTAATTTTAGTTCACCTGGATTATCTATGATATCGTTAATGTGAACGATTTTTACTTCAATATTACCAATACCAAGTTTTCTGCTGCATTCCATAAATGCAAATGCAGTTTCTTTTTCGCAATTTAAGCCATAACCAGATAGGACTGTGATTTTCATGAATTGCTAAAAATTAAAAAATTCGAATTTCTTTTTTACAAAATTTGCTACTAAATTTAACGCAAATAATACCAATAATAAAGCTATAATTGCAATAGCAGCAAGTTCAACAAATGCAATTTCAGGACTACTTGACCATATGTATATTTGTACAGGCAGAACAGTTGCCGGATCGAAAAAGGATGTAGGTGTATCAGCAATAAATGCTACCATACCTATCATAAGTAAAGGGGAAGATTCACCTAAAATCCTTGCAATTGCAAGTACAGTACCATGTATTATTCTTGGTAATGCAATCGGCAAAGAGTGATCTAATATCACCTTGATGTGAGGTGCACCGAGCGCAAACGCTGCATCTTTTATCGTAATAGGAACATTCGCAAAGGCATTTTTTGTTGCAATTATAATATTAGGTAACATCATAAATGAAAGAGTCATTCCACCAACAAGTGGTGAAGAGCGTGGTAGCCCAAATATGCCAAGATAGAGAGTTAAGCCTACTACACCAAATATTATTGAAGGCACTGCAGCAAGATTATTTATGCTAATTTCTACAATATTGGTCATGAGCCTATTTTTAGGCATAAATTCGTAAAGACAGATGCCCGACATAATTCCTATTGGTAATGCTAATGCTAGGCACACTATAATTGTCATCAATGAGCCGATAAATGCACCTAAAATCCCTGCATTCTCAGGTTCACGAGAGTCAGATTTAAGGAATAAAGACTTATTAAAAAATTTTTTCACTCTCCCTTTTTCTTTTAGCCAATCAAGTAATTTAGCATAATGATCATTCAAATGTTTATCTTTATTTATTGAATTAATTATACTTGACGCGGTAAACCAGATCTCATATTCACCACTACCTTTCACTTTCTTACGAAAAAATTTTTCTAGTTCTTTGTAAGAATTACGACTTAAAATTTCGTCACTGTCTTTAAAATCAGTTCCTTTAAACACCTTACGTAAAGAATCGTTGAGTAAGCCAATGGACTTATACCGCAAATCACTAGGATTACTCGCCAAAGTAAGATCAGCATTTATTTCAACTGGCAATAAAATTTTCGTTACTGTTAAGGCACTGTAAGAGTTAACTAATATACTCAACAATATGCACACAGGACAGCCAAGTGAGATAACTAGTGCCGTGAAAGAACAAAAGCGTAACGCTCTGTTCTTTTTATTTTTCCTTTTTATACGAGCATGTACACGCCTTGACTGAAGTAATTTAAGGAATTTTTTCTTTATGCTCATTTACTTTTTTTTACACGAGGATTTGAAAAAACTTTCCCCTTTTTCGTCATCCGAGTAGCTGACACTTGGATCCAGCAGGCTTTACCTGCAAATAATTTTTACATTTTCCATGAAAGCACAAACCAAAAGGAGAATAATGAATGCTGGATCCCAGTGTNNCACGCACTGGGATGACAAGAGAGAGTTCTGAGATGACATAATTAACATCACTCTCTGTTGTATCTACTTAGATTTCTTTTTAACATAAGTAGTACGTTCTTTGATCCTTGCAGCCTTTCCAAATAGCTTGCACAGATAATACAGTTTTGCTCTACGAACCTTTCCTTTTCTTGTCACTTGCACTGAAACCAGTGCAGGAGAATAAACAAAAAATTGAGACACTATACTTTCTCCATGACTTACTTTTCTGACCGCAAAAGAAGAATGTAACCCGCGGTTCCTTTTTGATATACATACACCTTCAAATATCTGTATACGCTCACTTGCACCATCAACTACCTTGAAAGTAATCTTCAGATCATCGCCAGGACGAAATTCTGGTACTTCTTTAGCTAACACTTGCATTTGTTGCTTATTGAACTTTTCAAGTAAATTTGTCATTTATCTCTCCATTTAATAATTCAGGCCGACGCTCTTTCGTTATAACTTGAGACTGCTTCTGTCTCCAATCACTTATTTTTTTATGATTGCCAGATAACAGAACCTCAGGTACTTTATATCCTTTCCACTGCTCAGGTCTAGTATATTGAGGATATTCAAGCATACCACCACCATAATTAAAACTTTCTTCAGTAATACTATCGGAATTATTTACTACACCTGGAAGAAGCCTAATGCATGCATCAAGAACCACCATCGCAGCTGGCTCACCTCCTGAAAGTATATAATCTCCGATACTTAACTCATAAGGAGTATACGCATCAATTATCCTTTGGTCAATACCTTCAAATCGACCACACAATATTGTTATATGAGGAAACTCTAACAATTCTCTGGCAATATTCTGATTAAACTTAGTTCCAGATGGAGTCATGTAAATAAACTTAGTGTTTTTATGAACAGAGAGCATACTATCTACTGCATCACCAACTACATCAGAACGCATAACCATTCCTGCTCCACCTCCATATGGAACATCATCCACAGTTGAATGTTTATCTTTCGCAAAAGAACGAATATTTATTACTTCAAGGTTCCATATTTTTTTTTCTAACGCTTTTCCGGCAAGAGAATAGTTCAAAAACCCGGGGAACATTTCTGGGAATATGGTTAATATTGTAACATTAAATGCCATTAAGGTTTATTTTAAGTTATTTGGGGCTATACTCTAAGAATAGTAAATTGATATAATATATAGTTAAATTAAACATGTCACTGAATAAAACGATATACGAAGGTAAAGCGAAAGCCATTATTGAAACTGAAGACTTATCAATTGTCATACAGCACTTTAAAGATGATGTTACAGCATTCAATAAGGAAAAATATGAAATAATCGATGGTAAAGGGATAATTAATAATCATGTTAGTGCTTTTATCATGAAAAAGCTTGAAGAAGCAGGAATTAGCACGCACTTTATAAAAACTCTAAATGAAAGAGAACAGCTAGTCAAAAAACTCAAGATAATACCTCTTGAGGTGGTAGTTAGAAATGTTGCAGCTGGCAGCTTTTGCAAACGTTTTAATATTAAAGAAGGTGAGAGGCTTGCATCTCCTATAATCGAATTTTTTTACAAAAATGATGACCTAGCCGACCCAATGGTAAGTGAAAATCACATACTGTATTTTGATTGGCTATCTAGCAAAGAAATGGATGAAGTTAAAACTACAACTTTAAAGATCAACGAAATCTTAGTCGACCTATTTTCAAATGCAAGTATATATTTAATTGACCTCAAGTTAGAATTTGGCAGATTAATAAATGACAGTACTAAAATCGTTTTAGCTGATGAAATTAGCCCTGATAACTGCAGATTATGGGATAAAAATACTTATAAAAAGCTAGATAAAGATGTCTTTCGTTTGAATTTAGGAGATTTAAAGGAAGCATACCTAGAAGTTGCAAAAAGACTGTCAGTAAAGTTAAGTTAACTAAATACTACTCTATCAAGTGGAGGGTTACATGCCTCATCAAATTTTCCAATAATTTCAATTTTTTCTCCACGTTTTTGGAAATGATTTTTCACGTTTTGCATATTCTCAGGACTTACGATCAATACCATTCCAATACCACAATTAAATGTTTTTAGCATTTCTTTCTTCTCTATTTTACCCTCCTTTGTTAGCCATAAAAATATATCTGGCCATTTCCAGGAATTAATGTCTATGTTTGCAAATAAGTTTTTTGGAAGAATCCGCGGAATATTATCTATCAAGCCACCACCTGTTATATGTGCAATGCCTTTTACCTTTGGCATAATAGGCAACAAAGAATCAACATATATTTTTGTTGGTTCGAGCAATACTTCTTTCCAAGGCTGATTATTCCATGGAGATGAATCATTATAATTTATACCTAAATCTTTAAAAATATGGCGCACTAAAGAAAATCCATTTGAGTGAATTCCATTTGATTCTAAGCCGACTATATAGTCACCTTCCTTCATAGCATCACATTTTGGAAGAATTTTGCTTTTATCAACTACACCAACTACAAATCCTGCAAGGTCATAGTGATTATTGCCATACATTCCAGGCATTTCCGCAGTTTCTCCACCAATCAATGCTATTTTAGCTTGCTTGCACCCCTCTGCAATTCCCTTAACCACAGATAATAAAACGTCTTTGGTCAAAACGCCTGTTGCAAAGTAATCAAGGAAAAACAAAGGCGTTGCTCCTTGTGCAAGTAAGTCATTTACACACATTGCAACTAAATCTATACCTATAGTATCATGCCTATTCACTTCTTGAGCTATCAACAGTTTCGTACCTACTCCATCAGTTGAGGAAACGAGCACTGGATGGTCATACTTCTTACTTAGTGCAGCAAAATCAAACAATGCAGAGAATGAACCTATTTCGCTGATTACTTCTTCTCTAGTAGTCTCTTGAGCAATAGGCTTGACTTCTTTTATTAACTTATTATATAGTTCAAGATCTATTCCTGATTTAGCATAAGTGTTCATAACTTTTTCAAAAATTTTATAATTATTAATACTACATTAATGCTTTAACACAAAAAGTGCAACGAAACTTTCTCTTAATTGACTATTATATGCTTACCAATATAGGGTAACTTAAATCATTTATAACTATCCAATGAACAAAAACATCAAAAACATACTGTTACTAATGGAGCTGCTATCAGGACGGCTGCTTCATGACTTTGCTAACTCTATGAATGGAATAATGTTTGGCTTAGAAGAGCTTGAAGTAATAGATAAGAACGATGCTGATACGCAGAAGGAGGCATTGTCACTGCTTAAAGAAAGCTCTGATGATTTAATATATAAACATAAAGTTATGAAGCAGGCATATTCTTCTTCAGTGGATAATTACAGCTTTGATCAGACCAAATCTAATATCGAAAATTATTTATTAAAAAAAAAGTAAAGCTCACGTGGAAAATAGATGCATACTCTACAAAAGGTAAGGAAGATTTAATTGAAAAGATAAATAAGATAATTTCTAATATGGTGCTAACTATAGCCAGTGCAGTAGCGGAAGTTGAACTAGTGTCTATTTTACTGAGTCAAACAGAAGATAAAATGCTATTAACTATAAAAATTCTAAATGAACACAAACCAATAAGCAAATCATTAGTAGACAAATTAATCAAAAAAAATGACACTAATTTAAATACAAAAGATATTAATATCTATATGACCTCTTTATTATTAGAGTACTATAACACTGAACTGCATTGTACTTGCAAAAATAATTTGCTGGAGATAGGTTTAATTATAACTTGAGTTGCATATTTGGTTATTACAACTTTTTCTTCGTTTCAAGGCATTCCCCGATAAGGGATACTAAATCTAATTTTTATAATCATTTAAATCTAGTACTATTTTATTAATGTAGCGCTCATTTGCATCTTTGATGATAAACTTCATACCATTTTTATATTTAATGACTTCATCTACAGAAGGCACTTTACCAGCAATCGAAAGAATCAAACCACCAAGTGTAACATAGTCTTCTTCAGGGTCACGTAATTCTATTTTTAGATCCTCTTCTATATCTTTTATAAGAGCCCTTGCTGACACTTCAAACTTGTTTTGAGACAATTCAGTAATGGTATATTCTGAATTTATTTCGTTCTCACTATCAACGTTTGGTATTAGCTCCTCTATAAGATCGGTCATTGAAATTAAACCATCAGTTCCACCATATTCATCCAATACGATAGCTAAGCATGATTTAGAAGATTTCATTCTAATAAAAAGATTAGTTGTCTTCATCGAGGGCGGAACAAATATTACGCTTTGTATAATATTTCTCAGATTAAAATTTTTATCCCTATTAAAAATAACATCTTTTACATAAAAAAAGCCTATTACGTTATCAAAGTTATTTCTATAAATTGGTATTTTAGTGTGGCAAGTGTTTTTTATCTTCTTTATTATTTCACGCTCGCTTGACTCAATGTTTACTGCGTATATCTCTGTACGTGGAGTCATTATATCCATTATACCACAATCACGGAATTTTAATAGACCATTAAATATATTAAGGTCTGGCAGATTTTTCATTAATGCCTCAGTCGCACACTTTTCCAACACAGAAGCTTTTTTGAAAAGGAAGAGAAAAATTTTGTATACTATTTTTTCTACTAAGGTTCTTTTTTTACTCAACTTATTCCCTGTAATGGCAAAAACATTTTCAGATCAGATTTATCAAGAAAACTGTTATTAAATGTTTAATAAGCATGTGAATAATGTCAAATTAATTTGTGAATCAATTGTTGATATAAAATACCAACAATTGATCAACAACTTTTTCAATGACATATACATAGTTGTGTAACAATCCATGATGGTAAAGTGTTTTTCATAAAAGAAAATTACTAACACTCTAAACATCTTACTTATACACATAAATTATAACAGAAAATCAATAGTATATAGAAGTTATCAACATATTTATCCACAAATTAAATAACGTCAATTTTTACTGAATTTTAAGTTAGTAACAAGTTGTTGATAGGACTATTATTACTACTATACTTTGAATATATAAAAGAATAGATTAAATAGGTTGGAAAGTAGTGAAATGGTGATAGTTAAAATTATTAAAGAATGTAGGCCGGACAAAAAAAATACCTATTTGGCTAATGCGTCAGGCTGGTAGGTCCCTTCCTGAATACCGCAAAGCAGTAGAAAACATGAAAGATTTCATAGAGATGTGCTATAATACAGATCTAATAGTAGAACTAACATTGCAGCCAATAAAAAGATTTGACATGGATGCGGCGATAATTTTTTCAGACATTTTAATAATAGCTGATGTTTTAGGTTGTGACGTAAACTTTATACGTGGTGTTGGACCAAGAATAAAACCTATAGAAAGTTCCGAAGAATTAAAAAACTTGCAAGAGCGAGAAATTGAAACTAAAACCTTGCCGATTCTAAATGCTATAAAAAAAGTCAGAGGTCAACTGCCCAAAGAAAAGTCTCTTATAGGATTTGCTGGCGGACCATGGACAGTAGCCTCCTACATTATAGAAGGTGGAAGCAGTAAAAACTTTTCTAAAGTGTTAAATTTTCGTCTACCTGATCTGAAGAAAATAATTGAAAAAATTACAGAAGCAACGATTATTTACTTGATAAAACAGATAGAGTCTGGTGCAGATATAATTCAGTTATTTGATAGTAATGCTGGTGCCTTGTCAGAGCCATTGTTCAAAGAATATGTTATAGAGCCAACAAAAAAAATTGTTTCAGCAATAAGGGCTAAGTTTCATGATTTTCCAATAATAGGTTTTCCAAGGTCTGCTGGAAATCTTTATAAGGATTACTGCGAACAAACAGGTGTATCTGCATTAAGTATAGATTATAATGTTCCAATAGAATGGGCAAAGGCGAATCTAAAAATCCCTCTACAAGGAAATCTTGCTCCTAATCTTTTATCCTATAATAAAATGGAAGCAATAAAAGAGGCGAAACGTATAATAGATTGCTTTAGAGATTTACCCTTCATATTTAATCTCGGACATGGAGTACTCCCTGATACTCCAGTTGAAAATATTGCTGCGTTGGTAAACCTGGTAAAAAGCTACTAATACAATACACAAAATTCCTAGCTTTTTTGTTGTACAGGGTTTATCATTTAAATTTAGCTTAAACAAGATTATGTCAGATCTAGCAGAAAGAATGTCCTTAATAAAACCTTCGCCTACAATTGCTGTAACCGATAAGGCAAATAAATTAAAAAGTGAAGGAAAAAAANNATCTGTGTTTTAGCTGCAGGGGAACCAGATTTTGACACTCCAGATCACATAAAAAAAGCGGCTATTCAAGCAATAAATGATGGCAAGACTAAATACACTGCTGTTGATGGAACGCGTGAACTGAAAGATGCAATAATTAATAAGTTAAAAAGAGATAATAATCTCGAGTATACAGCAAACCAGATTTGTGTTGGCACCGGTGCTAAACAGGTGTTGTTTAATTTATTTATGGCGACAATTAACTCTGGAGATGAGGTGATTATTCCAGCTCCATACTGGGTTTCGTATATTGACATGGTTAACCTTTTTGGCGGCGTATCAGTTGTCGCTGAGTGCAAACAAAATTTTAAACTAACACCAGAATTGTTGAAAAGTAAGATAACAAAAAAGACTAAGTGGTTAATTCTGAATTCACCAAATAACCCTGTAGGTGCGGTGTACACGTATGATGAATTGAAAAGCATATCAGAGGTATTACTTGCGCATCCACATGTAAATATCGTCACAGATGATATTTATGAGCATATAATATACGGCGAAAAGTTTTTTACCATCGCTCAAGTTGAGCCAAAGCTCTATGACAGGGTTTTTGTGGTAAATGGAGTATCAAAAGCTTATGCAATGACAGGCTGGAGAATAGGTTATGTTGCAGGTAGAAGTGATGTTATAAAAGCTATCTCTACATTACAATCTCAAAGCACTTCTAACCCAAATTCAATAGCACAAGCAGCAGCAGTTGAAGCATTAAACGGTGATCATAGCTTTTTGAAAGAAAGAACGGAGATTTTTAAGAGTCGTAGAGATTTTATGGTAGAAAAACTAAATTCTGCTCCGGGATTATCAGTAACTATCCCACAGGGCGCATTTTATTTATTCGTTTCATGTGAAGGTTTGCTTAGTAAGAGAACAAAGAGTGGCAAAATAATAAATAATGATTTAGATTTTACTGAATACTTACTGGAAGACCATTTAGTTGCTGTGGTTCCAGGAATTGCATTTGGTCTAGAAAATTTTATCAGAATTTCTTATGCAACCTCTCAGGAACAATTAGAAATTGGATGTGATAGTATTACTAAAGCGTGCCAGGAGTTAAGATGAAATAGACTACCCATAAGCTGTCTATTTTGCCATACTTCACCAATGTTATCTTAAATGCTCTAGCTTGTGTTTTTCTATGGAAGGCATTTTTATTGATTGAGCAAGTGTCTTTCTAATATTGAATTCCTCATTTTTTTTACTTCGTTGAAGTAGGTTAATATTATTTATTTTATTTACTAAATCTTTTCCTTCCTCTAAAACTTTTGAATCGCTTTCGTTGATGTGATGCTCATCGTTAAATTCTACAACGATCTCTTTCTTCTTTGGATGAGTATTCAGAAATTCTGACACCTGGAGTTTAGCAACAGCTTGAATAAATTTCTTATTAAATCTTGAATCGTTATATAGATTTTCCAAACTTTTGTCATAATGCTTTGTTTCGTTTATAGTGAGTTTTATTATCTCTTCTATGCCACTTAGAAGTTCCCTATACAATTTATCATATCTATTGCCTGACACATGTGTAGCGAATGTTTGTTCAATGTATTTTGTTATGTAATTTTGCAGCGTATTATCTATCGTGCTTATGTTCATCAGCCTACCTTGATGTTATATTAACTATTTTACATGTAGAAAGGTTAATATTGAGTTAACAGGGTACTTCTGAAGTCAAATTTTACTGAAAATTATGGTATTTTAGATATAATTGTCAGCATGAAATAAAAACATAAATAAAATGGATCTTGTAACAAAAGTGAAGCTTAAGATAAAGATGAATAAAGGTAAAATAATAAATATACTTATCATTTGCGGTATAATTTTTTTCATATACCTTATTCATGAGCCAGTTATAAATATGGTAGAAAAAATTGTAAGTAAAATAAAAGGTCTCTTTTAAAAATTGCAAAAGTAAAGTAGATTTTTTACATTACCCTCTGCCATCCCAATCTAGAATCTGGAAGATTTAGTTAATATATATAGTTGCTTACGCTAGTTATCTATATTAAATTTCGATAGATCGAAATAAATATTTATTTTGTTTTTTATAACTAAAGTATCTATAATTAAAGATTTTAGGTAAGTTTAGTGTTACAGAGGAATTTTTTAATATGGTTGTTGGCGTCACTGTTTTATGCATACCAATATATATTACGCGTAATTCCAAACATAATTGCGCCTGAATTGATAACAAAATTTAACATAAGTATTGCAGATGTTGGCCAGTTTGGTGGATTATACTATGTAGGCTATACGCTGGCTCACATACCTATTGGTCTTGCTCTTGACAGATTTGGGCCAAAATTTGTTTTGCCTATTTGTATTATCTTAACATTTACCGGAACATTACCACTTATATGCTTTGATGAGTGGTATTATTCAATACTTGGCAGAATAGTCGTTGGAATTGGGTCATCCGCTTCAGCAATTGGGCTTTTTAAAGTTGCAAGCATGTATTTTGCGCAAGAAAAATCAGCAAGAATGGCTAGTTTATCCATAATTATAGGAATTTTGGGGGGGATATGTGGCGGATTGCCTTTAGACTTCTTGCTCGATAAATTTGGCTGGAATTATGTTATCTATACCTTCTCAGCATTCGGATGTTTACTTGCTCTGTTGCTGTTCTTAATAACGCCTGAAAGCAATGCTCAGCAGGAAAAAGTTAGCATTAGAGACTTAAAAAACATACTTCTCAACAAGCATATTATTCTAATTAGCTTTTTTGGTGGACTCATGGTCGGTCCAATGCAAGGTTTTGCGGATGGTTGGGCAAAGGCATTCTTTTTTGAAGTATATGAAATGAATGAAGACTTAGCATCTTCTCTCTCTTCCGTAATATTGATAGGAATGTTAATAGGATCATTCTCTTTGGCTTATTTATTGGAAAAGTATAAAAATAAACATTATGAAGTAATAATTACCTGTTCATTTGCAATGATCGCCGGTTTTCTATTACTTTTTACTCAGATTGGTGGCTTGTATGTTGTATTACCTACGCTTTTTGTTATTGGTTTTGCATCTGGATATCAAGTAGTTACAATTTATAAAGCACTAAGTTATGTGAATAATAACTTGGTAGGCTTGGCTACAGCTGTGTCAAATATGATAGTCATGGTTTTTGGCTATTTTTTTCACACTGGGATCGCAAAAATAATAGGTTTGTGTTGGGATGGAACAGTAATACAAGGAAATCCTGTGTNNAGTGCTGAGTTGCTGATAAAAGCAACATCTATTATTCCTGTATGTTTGCTGATAGCTGTTTTTGGGCTCTTATGGTTAAAAAAGCAGGGTAAGTGGTCTTAAAATTGCTTGTGCATCTTAAAATTAAAGCGAGGTTTGATCTATGATGAGTGTTTTAAAAAAAATCTGCGGCTCTAAAAATAGTTTAAAGTCTTTTGATAACGAGGTTTATCAGTTTATAGAAAAAGAATTACAACGCCAAAAATCACAATTGCAATTAATTGCATCAGAAAATTTTGCAAGCAAAGCGGTAATGGAGGCACAAGGCTCTTTTCTGACTAATAAATACGCAGAAGGTTATCCAGGTAAAAGATATTACTGTGGTTGTGAGCATGTGGACAAAATTGAAAGTCTGGCTATAGAGAGACTTTGTAAGTTGTTTGGTGTAAAATTTGCAAATGTTCAGCCTCACTCTGGTTCTCAGGCAAATCAAGCAGTTTTTGCATCATTACTTACTCCAGGCGATACAATACTTGGATTATCGCTTAATTGCGGTGGGCATCTAACTCACGGTGCGGCGCCAAGCCTTTCTGGTAAATGGTTTAAGTCGATTCAATATACAGTAAATAAAGACACTTATCTGCTCAATATGGATGAGATAGAAAAGCTGGCGCTGGAGCATAAACCGAAATTGATCATAGCTGGTGCTTCTGCTTATCCAAGAAAAATGGACTTCAAACGCTTTCGCGAGATTGCAGATAAAGTTGGTGCTTATTTGCTTGCAGACATTGCTCACTATGCAGGGCTTATTGCAGCGGGCGAATATCCATCCCCTGCTGAATATGCACATGTTATGACTTCCACGACTCACAAAACTTTGCGTGGTCCTCGTGGTGGAATAGTTATGACCAATGATGAAGCATTACACAAAAAAATTCAATCCGCAGTTTTTCCAGGATTGCAGGGCGGGCCACTTATGCATGTGATAGCTGCAAAAGCTGTTGCATTTAAAGAAGCATTAGCACCAGAGTTTAAGACTTATAGCAAGAAAGTCGTGGAAAATGCGAAAGTGCTGACTCAAGAATTGCAAAAGCATGGACTTGACATTATAACCGGTGGCACTGACTCTCATATAGTGCTAGTTGACTTAAGATCGCAGAAATTAACTGGAAAAGACGTTGTAGATAGCCTTGAGAGAGCCGGTATTACCTGTAATAAAAACTCTGTACCATTTGATACAGCAAAGCCGACCATCACTTCAGGGCTCCGTTTTGGCACCGCTGCTGAGACAACACGCGGACTTGAGGCAGAAAATTTTAAAGAGATAGCTGGTCTAATAAATGAAGTAATTCAAGGATTAATCAGCGGAAATAGCCCTGATATTGAAAGAACGGTGAAAACTAAAGTTGAAAGGATTTGTAGTAATTTTCCTATTTATTAATTTATGTGGCGTTATTCAAGTAGCCCGCAGAAACGAAAAACTTACTTGATAAACTCCGCCAGCCTCCTTATCATGAAATTGAAGCTATTGTATTTGCTTTCGCCAATCTGCAGATTAAAAGGTAAGGATTACTTAATAGACCTCTTTCGAAACTCATATAGACAGCTCAAAGTCTGCTATCAAATTGAACCTCAACCCGAAACGTTTTCGTCTATTTCGATATCGATCTGTGATAATTTTGAATCTTTTCAGCAAACCTATAACATTCTCAACCACAACTCTTTGACTTGCAAGCTCTTGATTTTCTTCCTTAGTTAGTGGCTTCTTTTTCGTCTTCCTGTTCGGCAATTCAACATTTGCGTGAATTTTCTGCATTCCTCTATAGCCAGCATCAGCTAAGACCTTAATTTTCGGTAATATTGCCACTTTTGATTCCTTAAAAAGCCGAAAATCATCCATTTGAGAAAGATGTGCAAATGATCTTTTTGCTTTTCTTTTCTGCAATTATTTGTGTTTTTATACTGTGCTTTTTCTTTTTTCCTGAATAAAATCGTTTTTGCTTTTTTTGGGTCTTTCCACAGGAGTTTCTGTTGCATAGATCACTATATTCCATATCGCTTTTTAGAAGTTCTTTTCGTCCTGGCAACGCAAAATCTGGATGTTTTACCAATGTATCTTCAATCCACTTTATTATTTTATAGGTCGTACTTTCGCTCATACCATAACTTCGACCAATGTGGAAATATGTCCGATATTCTCGCAAATATTCCAATGCCATAAATAGCCTGTCTTCTATACAGAGCTTGCTTTTGCCCCCACTCCTTGCTTTTTTTCGTCTATCTTCTTCATCTATAATTTCTACCATTTTATTAAATGTTGACCTTTTTACTCCTGTCAGCCGCCGAAATTCTTCATTATCTAATTCCTTGTTTTGTTCATATCTCATACTTTTAAATGTATGATTTTATACTAATTTTTGCTCTTTGCCAATTTTGAAAGAGGTCTATTAGTGCTGTCCTTATTTGTAAAAGACATTCCTGACTTTTCCGCCACCTTTTTCTGGCTAAGGTCAAGTTAGCAATGCCTGAATTTTGTACACAGGACTTAGAAAGAAAAATCCCAGTATTTTTTCGTTCTTTCTTCATTCCTTAATCCGCAATTGACGTTTTAACAACTATTTCTTGCCTATTCTGATTTGCTAATCCAACAAGCAGATAATTACCTGAATTGTCGAATTTAAATAAACCATATTTAGCATTTTGATAATGCTGAGCGTGTCCCTCCTGAAAAAAGAATGAATTAGGAACGATACGTATGTTATACTGCCTGCGGAAATACAATAATTTCTCACCAGAGACTAAATTTTCCCCTTATTATGGAAACGGACAAATTGTGCCACGTTATTCTCATCTGGGCTAATCACCATATATCCACGTTTCTGCTGTAGTGCTAGCTCTTGTACAGGTGTATTGCGCTCTATAGCATACCTAAGTTGCATATAGTCCCCTTGCATAAGCGAGCGCGGATCAGCAGGAGCAAGTTCAAGCAATAGAGTTTCACCATGTTTTTTGATCTGTTCTTTTTCGTAAATGCCATAATTCATAGCTACCAGAACAATTACAGATAACACAATCATCACTTTTGTGCGCATGATGTGCCTACCTTATCCCAGCCTTTATTGCGCAAATAAAATCTTCCTGCCAACAGTACGATTCCGCTTCCTATAAGAATATAAGATTTCTCCATTAAGGAAATATTGAGTGTATAGTAGTATAAGAACAAGAATACCGGCATGAATAAGGCTCCTGCTATGATTAGTAATTTTTCATGTTTGCTGTAGCCGAGTACCATTAATCCAATAGTAAGTAATATACCTGAGCTTGAAATTAATCCCAAGATTACTGCACCTATAGATGCCAGTATCAGCGGAGCACATTTGAGCTTTTCTATCCCGCCTGCAGACCATCCAAATAAGACAATCAGTCCGCTGGCCAATGCCATTCTGATGAAGCCAGGGTGAATTAGTTCTTTATTTACAAATTCTGCACAGTCCAAAGACAGTACAGTAGCGCAGAGTGAAAAGACGAACGCATAAGAAATAGGAATATAATCACGCTTAATTTTTCCATGCGTCAGCAGAATGGCCGCACTAGCTAACTGGAATAAGAAGAAGCTGTTTAACAGCAAATCTATTGAACCTCCATCTTCATTTACAATAATATATATATTTATTAAGATGGAAAACAGCACAGCAAAAGAGGACAGGAAGCGGTCAATTGACATTCGATAAATGTGGTACGTGATGCTACCAATAATAAGTAAAGCTAAGGTTATACCCCAATAAGAATTCAGCATTTCCCCAAAACCGTACACAAAAATGGTCTTGCCGACTGCCATCAATGCAAACGAAAGCTGCATGTAAAAACTGTGTTTGATCATATCATTGTGATCAGCAATCTTTTGTAACCCTATAGCCCCAGCGACGAAGACCATTCCCCAAATAATCAGCCCTTTCTCATTATCGTAGTCAATAATACTAGCAGCACTTAAAAAGCAAATAAAACATACCGATATGATAAAANNTGCACCAATACCAATCACAACTCTCAGATAAATTGGCAGCTCCTTCTCTTTTTGTTGACTGATAATAAAATCAGACAGCCCATTATCAATGGCAAAACCTTTGCTATTTAGCTGTTGAAGTAGATGTGCTGCATTGTATTTGTTAGACATGATCAATCTCCATTTCTTTTACTATTTTTCGTAAATATGTTATGGCATAAGTGAATACACTAAGTGTTGTCAAACTCATCAATAGAAACATAATCGCACTTTTTTCATCAAGCATTTCATAAAGTATCTTGAAAACTGCTGCTTCGAAGATAATGCAGGTTGATAGCACTATAGTAGCTAATGACCACATATTCAACAACCTATAGCGATAGAAGAAATATGCTGATCCATGTCCAATAAGGCCAATAATACCACTCAACTTAATAGATTTTGTAGCATTGCTTGGTTCTGCTATCCAAATTATGATAGGGATCAGCATGATCAATAACGTTGCAATGGTGAGCACTACTCTTGTCCATTGTACTGCAAGCCATTCGTACGTTTTTACCGTGGCAAAATATTCACGTAGTGCCAAAGCAATACCATTGAGAATGNNGGCTAAGTAGGAAAAGATCATAAACCCCATTTCTGTGTTAGGTAGAGCTACTTGTTCCCACCATAACACAAGGAAGATGTTGGTAATCACCAGCCATAAAATCCATTGTGCAGCAAAATTAGAGATAAGTGTCCAGCCGATCGTTAGCAGCGACCACATCATGAAAAGCTGATAGGAATCTGCACCAGTCTGATAAATCTGTCCGAATACTGCCATAAACACACCTACCAATACACTTGCAGAAAGTAACAATACTTGCCCATTAGCGTGTTGTAAGGAATGGAAATAGACTCCGATGAGACAGGAAATAATAAAAAATTGGATAGAAAAAAGCTTCATAGCTGAAGTAATTTTTGTCCAATTAAAAGCAAAGAAACAGACTATACCACACAATATAAGCACTACACTGACAGTTAGTAGTAACCTAGATATCCATAAACCCCATTGATTATGAGGATAAAGAAGAGTTAAGGCATACTCTCTTGCTTCTCGCGTAATTTTCCCATGTGAATAGAGATCTTCAACTAACCTGCGATTTGCAGGAATTTGCTCAAGTGTATAGTGACATTTTTCTGTATCCATAATAATTATCTTATCGAAATACCCACTTTGTAATACTATTTTATAATTACGTATCTTTAAATTTCAATTAAACTATATAGTTTGTATCTATTTTATCTACTCTTTAAATTCTGTTTCTATAATAAATAGGTTTTTATTGCCTACATGGTTGGATAAAATTACAAAAAAAAATTTTAAAAAACGTAATTGATCAAGCATGCACAAAAGCAACTCACAGAGTAGATAATGCAAAAAAATAGAAGCTAATATTCAAATATAAAATGTTTACAAACCATTTTAGAAAGGCCTTCAAATTGTTTATGTAGGGTCGAGAACTGGCGCGCCTCCTTTAGGGTTTAGTGGCTATTCCGTCGTTTTCACTGTGGGCCTCAATCCAAATTCCCATGTTAACGTTTCCAGCTCCCGCCTCGTCAAACGCAGCATCCGCACTACGCTTTCCTAGCAGATTCTTTACCAAAGTTTATAACATATTGTACTGGTGATGCTTTCGGTTTGTAATACCTTATTCTGTAGTCTGAATATAGACCCAGCGTTTTGTATATCCATTCGCTACTCCATTTCTTCCAACCAAACCCTTTCTTTGCTTTCCTGGCTCGCATTAAATTGCGTCTTACCTTCTTTTCCACCCAGTGTTTTACGTAACTGAACTTTCGACTAGAGTTTCCTATCCTAAAGTAGTTTACCCACCCTCTCAATATCGGATTGATGTCATTTATCACTCTTTTTATCGGTTGCGATTTATGGCGCCGAAATATTTCCTTCAACTTGCGTAGCAGGTTTGTTCGTGCTTTCATCTGCGGTGTTTTCTTGACATTCCACTTTCCTTGTTTTGTGATATTCTCTTGAAAATCAAACCCTAGGAAGCTAAATGTTTCTCCTTTCTTTAGGTTGATGACTTTTGTCTTTTCTTCATTTACGCTCACTTCTAGTTTTGCTAATTCTTCTTCCAACCTTCTGTATACTGCTCTTTCTAGCCATTCCCGTTTCGGGTGTTCACTAATCAGTATCACTAAATCGTCTGCCCATCTGGCATATTCCATACGTTGGTACTTTCCTTCTTTGGTCACCTCTTTTGCTTTCTCCAACATTTTATCTACCTCATTTAGGTATATATTGCTTAGTAGTGGCGAAAGTGGTGATCCTTGTGCTATTCCTCGTTTTCCTCCTGTTTTGAGGATTAGCTTAATCATGCGCATTTGGCTAGGCCTGCGTTCAATGTCTCTTCTATATCTTCTGTCATAATACTTTCTAAGTTGCTAATAAAGATAGTTGACCAAAAATCCTGCTTAACACTTTTACCTGTAAAATTTTCTAAACCTAACCTTCCTTTGAGCTTGGAAAAAAATGTTTCTACTCCCCAACGTAAATAGCCCNNAAATTCTTCAGCTTTAAACTGCTGTTCGTCTAATAACGATGTAGCTAACACTTCAATCTCACCAGAATGAAGAACTATTTTGACTAATCGAAACTTTATTTTATCAGGTAATCCTAACTTTCTTAGCTGTCTCGCTATTTTGACAGATGCAGTTGACACTACTATCGTATCAGATNNTGGCTTAAACATAGCATTAATTTCATTAAATGACGAATATGGACAGCGAATTATGTAATTAATACCTCTTTGTGCAAGCTCAGCAAAAAACCGATAAGAAACATATCACAGATCATTAGATTTCACGCTGCCANNAATAGCTAAATAACTGTCACTTCTGCCAAGTACTGATTTTATTGCGACATTGTTTAGTACATCGTAATATACTTCAAAGGTTGTACTTGTGTAATCTCCGAGCTCTTTTTTGGTATAATTTCTTNNTGCTCGAGCCAAATTCATTTATCACCTCGCTACTTTTTGGCAGGATNTATAGAAGCATCAAATGCAAGCATTCTGAAACCATGGTAGGTTTTAAATTCCTTATCTTGGTAGTATAGAGAAACTATATCATCGTTTAGCTCTGAAAATGCAGTATGCTTTAGCTTTTTCCTTGCTTGAGTAAATGCACTCGCCGTAATTGTATAATCCTTTCTTGTATGTAGAATAAACTCATTAAGCATTACTTGTAATGCTTTTACACTCTTTCTAAAGATCAGAAGAAATACATTAACGAAAGGCAACTTTCTTTTTCGTGAGAAATCTTTCGAGGATGCTTTGTGAGTGTTTATAAAATTTAAACTCATCAATTTATTTTTTATAAATGTGATTATTCTTTTTTTTACTCATATTATTACTTCTTTTGACTCACGGATCTTACTTGATTTTATACATCTCTTTTTCCTTAACTTAATGGCAGTGGGGAAGTTCCGCCGGTCTACTCTCGCAGAAGAGAGTGATGGAATAACAGAAAAATCTAATCTATTTTCTCTTGATGAATGAACCTCGGTAGAGTATAGTAGCAGTGCGTTTATATAGATTCTAATGAGTAGTTTAGTTTTGATTTATACAACTTTTTCAAATTTTGAAGAAGCTAAAACTGTTTCTGAAGAATTGTTAAACGAGAAATTAATTGTATGTGTAAATATATTTCCTGAAGTAAATTCTCTGTATTTATGGGAAGGTAAAATTAGTAATAGTTGTGAAGTAGTAGCAATTATGAAAAGCAAAAATGATCAAGTTGATAAAATTGTAAAAAAAATCGAAGCAATGCATTCTTATGATCAGCCAGCTATTGCTGTGATGCCCATAGAAAGAGCAAATAAATCTTTTACTAATTGGGCTAATAGTGTTATTGATGTAAGTAGTATTGGGGTGTAGCCAAGTGGTAAGGCAGCGGTTTTTGATACCGCCACGCGAAGGTTCGAATCCTTCCACCCCAGCCATGTTGAAGTGGGTGTGAAATGATATCACTTTTCTATAGATTAAGATTATTAAATTATATATTAGGTGGTCTAAAAGATATAACTGTGAAACTGTTTCTCTTCACAATGTATCTTTACACATTCAGCATTGTACTCATGTTTCTCAGCAATGGTTTTTGGTATGCTGTAGAATTTGGCTCTTTAAAAAATGCGTTTTACCATTTGTTTCAATATTGTAAATTGTATTATAAAAACAGGGAAGATCTCGGTTATGGAATTTCTATTCGAGTGTTAGTAGCATTCCTTACTCCGCATTTTCTCTATAAGTTGTTCCTTAGCACAGGCTGGAAGTCCTTTTTAAAGGAAAAGATAATACGGATACTTATGTTCATAATCACAAGAAGAAAAAAGGGTAGTAGCAGTAGTAAACCAAGTGGCAGTAGTTATAGTGACAAGAATAATTACAGCAATAACAGTGGTAACAATGAGTATCACGCTCAAGATGCAAAGCGGAAAGTAAACATGATAAAGCAGCTATTAATCAAAGATATAGAGGCAACTATAGATAGGAGATTGAATGATATTTTTTTCGGTAAAAGGAGTAAACCTCATTGAAAAGGCTTTATCTAGTAAGGCTTTTTAAAATTGGTTGTATTTTGTTTTTTACGTATACCGGATCACAATCAGCCAATATACATGTGTGCACAAAATCTTGACTAAGGTCTGACAACCAAGAAATCGCTTTACGTTTTTCCACCAAGCTTTCTGTTTTTTTACAGTTACTTGTTGCATCAATCGTTGCCTGCGCTATTACTGATTTCCACAGTATACAGTACCGTTGTATATCATCTGACGTACTATTTGCTTTGTAATGGTGAAAAAATTCTTTAAAATTGAAGTTATTTGACATAATGATACCTCTTTGGATTGAAATTTGAAATGATTTGAGTTTATGTCGCCACAGCAGATCCCGCTAACACGTAGCGGGATACTTGACCTTTACAGGGATGACGGTTGTCGTTTAGCTATAAACATTAAGAAATTTACCAAATAAAAAAAGGCAAAAGAAGCCCCGTGGTGGTTGGCTATTTACTATGTACTAAAATATCGGCGTTTTTTTTATTCTAAAACGCTTGATTAAGAGCGATTTAGCTGCTTTTAACTTGCAACTAACCTACACCGCAAGTGTTTAAGAAATTTACTAAGCAGGAAAAAAGGCAAAGAAAACCCAGAGTAGCTAGTATTCAAATTCTCCCTTGTCAATTTGACGTTTTTTGCTGTCTTAAACAGCGCGTTTCGGCTTATATAGCTAGAAATTTTTAAAGACATGCGATGCACGTAGTGCGAAAAATTAAACATGAGACGCCAAATACCCTAAGTTTTTTGTCATTAACCTGCACAGATTGCGAAGATAAATAAATAGCTTCACTATCATGATAAGAGGACTGGCGGAGTTTGTCAAGGAAGTTTTTCGTTTCTATTCCCAATAAAAGTTTGTTATATGGTTATGCAAGAAGTCTAATTGGTATAACCATGCATAAATGCTATTTTCGGCAAAATCTCTTACAACACTCAAAAACAAAAACTTGATTTTCGCAGCTAAATAGTGAACCATCAAAAGCACGTATAAATATCTACAATGAAAGAAAAAACTTTCACAATCATCGATGGCTATGGTTTTCTTTTCAGAGCTTACTATGTACTACCTCACTTAATTACCACAACAGGAATGCCAATAGGTGGTGTATATGGCTTTCTGAATATGGTTCTTAAGTACATTGCCCATTCGGACTACTTAACTATAGCACTTGATGCAGGGAAAAA
The DNA here is from genome assembly GCF_042182995.1 of Wolbachia endosymbiont of Anurida maritima. Classification (NCBI taxonomy): domain Bacteria; kingdom Pseudomonadati; phylum Pseudomonadota; class Alphaproteobacteria; order Rickettsiales; family Anaplasmataceae; genus Wolbachia; species Wolbachia endosymbiont of Anurida maritima. The sequence continues at coordinate 1,219,029 of NZ_CP102058.1, read as the reverse complement.
GAATTTTAGGCACAATTTATATCCTGAGTACAAAGCGAATAGAGTAACGCCTCCTGAGGATCTAACTCCACAGTTCACCATACTGAGGGAAGCTGTAGAAGCTTTTAACCTCAGCTATGAAGAAATTGAAGGTTATGAAGCAGATGACATAATCGCAACACTAGCTGCAAAATATGCCAACCACCAAGACTTTAAAGTGGTAATCGTTTCATCAGATAAAGATTTATTTCAACTCTTGAACCACAATATTTTAATATTCGACCCCATTAAAAATATATACATAGATGAAAAACAAATAGTAGAAAAATTTGGTGTAAATTCAAACAAGCTTCTTGATTTATTTTCTCTAACTGGTGATGCATCCGATAACATTCCAGGCGTTCCAGGAATAGGTCCGAAGACTGCAACTAAATTACTGGATGAATTTGATTCATTGAATAATATTATAGAGAACATTGATAACATCGAGCAAACGAGGATTCGTAATATTCTTACCGAACATAAGGAAAAAGCATTGATTTCAAGAGAGCTTTTATCACTATGCGAAAAAGTAGACCTTCAACATGATATTGCAAAATATGAAGTCCATTCTCCAAATATGGAGAAACTATTATCCTTTTTAAAGAAGTATGAATTCAATTCCTTAATAGGTAAAATGGAAAAGCTTTTTTCTTACAAAGGATCCAGCACAGAAGAAAAAATAGAGTATAGTAGTGAAGAGTTAGAGAAATTTTTAGAGCATTGTAGATATGAAGGCAGAATTGCAATTCATTACCACCTTGAAAACAATGTATTAAGTCTATCTTATAGCGAAAGTAATATTTTTTATATAGGGCAAGACAGCATACAAGATGCACTCATTATAATTAACTTAACTTTGCTCTCAAATGGGGTGCTTAAAATAATACATAACATTAAAGAGATCAGGAAAATCTTTCCTGCAGTAGAGAAGATTCTAGATTCAGTTGATGATTTGATGATAATGTCGTATAGCTTGGATACAGGAAAGCATGATCACAGTATTCCAAACATAGTTGCGCATAATTTGAGTGAAAATGCAGAAATTTTCTCGGCAAAAACTTTAATAGCAATTCATGAAAAGCTAAAGCAAAGGTTATTTCAGGAAAAATTGTTCACAATTTACGAGCGCTTCGATAAGCCACTTATGAAAGTAATATTTGATATGGAGAAAAATGGGATATTACTGAACATACAAAAATTACAGGAGCTGTCCGATAAATTTCAGCAGGTAATTGCCGTGCTTGAAGATGAGATATATAATTTGGCAGGAGAAAGATTTAATATTGCTTCGCCAAAACAATTAAGTGATGTTTTGTTCAACAAAATGGGGCTTAATAAAAAGAAAAAGTCAAAAAAATCTGGATCGTATAGCACCAATTATGAAGTTCTAGAGGCACTCGAAGAAGAAGGGGTAGAAATCGCAAGTAAAATTCTAAATTGGCGACATTTAAGTAAATTAAAAGGCACCTACACTGATGCATTAATAAAGCAAGTTGATTCCATTGATGGTAGAATACACACAAGCTTTTCAACGACTGCAACTGCAACTGGAAGGCTGAGCTCCAGCAATCCTAATTTACAGAATATTCCTATCAGAAGCGAAGAGGGAAATCTTATCAGACAAGCATTTATTGCGCCAAAAGGGTGCAAGATAATCTCTGCTGACTATTCACAAATAGAATTAAGACTCCTGGCACACGTTGCAAACGTTGCAGCATTTAAAGAAGCTTTTGCAAACGGACAAGATATTCACGATATCACCGCTAGGCAAGTTTTTGGAGTGCAAGAAATAGATGAACAATTAAGACGCAAAGCAAAATCCATCAATTTTGGAATTATATATGGCATTAGTCCATTTGGTCTTGCAAAGCGACTTGGAATTACCTTTCAAGAGGCTGCTGAATACATTAATTACTATTTTTCCTGTTACCCAGAAATAAAGGCCTATATGGAAAAAGCAGTGTCTATCGCAAGATTGCATGGTTATGTAGAAACTTTGTTTGGCAGGAGATGCTTTGTAAGAGACATAAACAATACAATTCCTTATGTAAGACAATTTGCAGAAAGGGCAGCAATAAACGCACCACTGCAAGGCACCGCCGCTGATATAATAAAACGTGCGACGATTCAGCTTTTTGACCAATTAAAAGTAGGTAAAATAATCCTCCAGGTTCACGATGAACTACTGGTTGAAGTGGAGGACGAAAAGGTGCAAGAAACAGCAAAACTTATGAAAGACGTAATGGAAAATGCAGTGAAGATTTCTGTACCACTTGAAGTAGAAATAAAAGTTGGCGACAACTGGGGTCTAAATTCCCTTAATTATGACTTAAACATCGTGAATTCTAGGAGTATAAATCATTTGAACTAATACGAAAAATATGTTAGAATAGAACATAGCAAATGCAAATAGGTCAGCCATGACAGGCCCACAAGTAAAAAGCTCAAAACCTCCAAAATTACCTACTCAGGTAACTAACAAAGATGAGAAAATTTTTGAAAAAGAGGAACATCAGGTAATCTACGATTACTTTGTAAAAACATTAGAAGATAAAGCCAAATTAAAGGAGAGCAAAGGAATAACTGATTATTTTATATTAGCTTATAAGAAGATACTACTAACTAATGTCAATCCAGAAAAGATAAGACCACTCAGTGAAGAGAATTTTTGTCAGTTTTTACTTTCTGTGCTTAAAGAAATTAGAGAGAAAAAATTAGCTGGAGAGGAAGATAGTAAAGTAAAGCAAGTAGTAGAGGGATGCTTAGATGATGTACGTGGTACAGAAGCTAAAGATTCACTAATAAAACTTGTTGGGTTACCATTGGGAATAAAAATAGACCCAAAAAATATTTCTGGCTCCTTTATGGATGGAGTGAAAGAAAAAATACCATTTTTAGGTGGGGATAAAAAAGAAGAGGATGAACCACCACTTACTGATGAAGAGATGGTAACAACGTTCTTACGTAAAGTTTTTCTGCCTATTCTTTTTTCCATTGCTTCAATACTAATTTTTGGTCCTACTACACTTGCGATAGTTGCTGCTGTTATTGGTACAATATTTGCTGTAAAGGGAGGAGTTGAAGTCCTTTTTTCAAATAACAAACCAGGTACTTTGTATGATCCTAGCTCACGAGATAGAGATGATACAGAAAAGAGAGCAAAATTGAATGGGAAAATTCTCGATGGTATTAGTAAAATTTTAGGATCCGAAGTTAATGAAACTGAGCAGAGTAATCAACCTGCTGTAACAGCTGAGGAGCAACTTACTAAAAAGAGTAAGCAGCCTACTGTGCTTGAACAAGTTACTTTAGATCCGCAAACAGGGCAGCAAAGGTAAGACTACTCAGGTTTGCCAAAAAGTGAGTTGTGTAAGAGATCTGCTATAACGCATACAACAGGAGTATGATCAGACGGATTTTCTAGCTTACGCAATCTATCATCTGTGTAACATGTTTCCAATTTATCTACAGCTTGTGGTGATAACAGCATATAATCTATGCGCATTCCTTGATTATTTCTGAGTGAATTGCCTTGATAATGCCACCAAGTGAATTGTTGCAAATTTGGGTGGGATATTCTAAACGCGTCTTTAAACCCAAGATTCAAGACTGCTCTTAACTTCTCACGTTCTTTTATATGAAAGCACACTTGGCCATTCAATAAATTTGAATCAAAGACATCAATTTCATCCGGTGCAACATTATAATCGCCAGCTATAATAGTTAACTCTTCATTCTTTAACAAAGTGCTCATCCTTTCATATAGGTTATCAAAAAACTTGAGTTTATATTCAAATGCGTGAGAGTCCGGGCTTTGACCGTTTGGAACGTATACACTTCCTACCCTTACCTTCTGATTATTGTGCTTTATTATGCACTCTATATAACGTGCTTCTTGATAACCTTCTACGATATCAATCTTAAACTTCTCCAGTATTGGATATTTAGATAAAACACAAACGCCATTTCTTGCAACTTGTCCATAGATAGCATATTCATATCCTAACTTTTCTATCTCCGCATAAGGAAATTGCTCTTCCGTACATTTTATCTCTTGCAGCAAAACTATATCTATCTGACTATCAACTATAAAACTACAAAGTTGGTTAACTCTTTTACGTATGGAGTTTACATTCCAAGTTGCAATCTTTAGCATCAGCAATCCTTATTAATTATATCAATTAAACTCTCCCCAGTAGGTAACCTCGATGTTATAATTTTTTTCCATTTGATTAACTTTAAACTATCAGCAATGTTCTTACTCATAGTATATGCAACTGTATTATTCATCGCATGAGATAGCCCACTTTTTAGAACTAATGAACAAAATACCCTTGCTGTCTGTGAGGAAAAAAAAGCAACACCATCAATTTTACCATCCAACAGCAAATTTTTACACCTATTAGTTAGACTCCTTTTAATAATTGTTTTATAGAGTACAACTTCTCTTACATTAAAATCTTCTTCGGATAATCTCTTTTTTAGGTCACATGATACTTCTTGTCCCCTTATATACAAGAACTTTATTGCGTTTGAATAATGAGCTTTTATGAATGATATCAGACCATCAACGTTGCTGTCTGCTGAGATTATATCAGAAAATCCCAAATTTTTTGCAGTCTGCATGGTTGAATTACCAACTGTAATAATCGGAAAGTCATCCACTTTGCATATTTGACTAAAAGCCTTTACACTGTTTTTACTTGTGGATATTACAACGTCAAATTCGTGCGCAGATATATCAGGATTTAAGTGTTTTATTGTGAATACTGGTTCTATAAAAACTTTGTATCCATACTTTCTCAATATATTTCTTGTATTGAACGAATCCAATAAAGGCCTCGTTAATAAAATAGACTTCATTCTGATTTATTTCACTACCAGTAAAATAATATCCTTTATACACAAATTACTAAATAAAAATTTTTATTTTTCAAATGATTAGACTTCTTGCATAACCTAGGAAAAAGGCAAATAGTTTTTAGGTTTACTGACGATTTGAAGAACTGTCACTCCAGCATTCTCTCCCTGTCATTCAAGTGTAGCTTGACACTGGTTCCTTTATGACGGCAGTGCCCCTATGAGGCTTTGTTGCATAGCGAGTAGAGATAGGAGAAAAAAAGAGAGAAAATTAAAAAAGAAGTGGTTACTCTATTGAAAAATGAATGCTTTAGGGAGTGTATGCATAAGTGTTGAAAGTAACACAAAAAAGACATAAAGAACTATTATTGCAAGAAAATGGAGGCAATAATGGATCAAATAGAAAGAGTACTAAATTTAATAAAAGATGAGGATTTAGAAAGGCTAGGAAAATTAAGTGAAGTAGATAAATGTAATACTAAATTGTTGGGCAAGATTATATTTAAAGGTCTAATGAAGTTAATATTAATGGGGCAAAAAACAAGCCTAAGAGCGCTAGAAATGGTAATAAACAGGTGTATAATGGATAAGAATAGCGATAAAAGTACAGTAACATACAGTGGTTTGTCAAAAAGGTTAAAAGTTATAAATCCAGAATATTTTAAGGGAGTATATATTGATTTGATGAGCAAGATTAAAAAGCTATTACCCCAAAAAACATCAAATAACTTACATAAGTTTGATTCGACGATCATAAATTTATCGGGATATCTCATAAAAGATGGGCTAAAAATAGGCGGTAAAAGTAACGACAGTCAAGTTAAAGTGAGTGTAGGATTAAAGGATCAATTGCCGACAAGTATAAGATTTTGTAAAGGACAAGAAGAAAGTAGTGAAGATATAGCATTAGTGAGAGCAATTAATGAAGCTAAAGTTGAAAAAGAGGATATTTTATTATTTGATAGAGGAATCAGAAAAGTTGGAACTTTTGCCGAATTTGATGAAAAGGAGTACAAATTTATCACAAGAGTTAAAGTGGGAAGAAAACATGATGTTATAAGCAGGAACAAAGTTATAAGAGAACAAAAATCGGATGGATCAGAGATTTTAGAAGATATAATAGTTAATCTTTATCGTGCACGAGGTAAAGTGGCAGAAAAGCATGATCTACGGCTAATAAAAATCAGAAATAAAATTGGAGATGAAATATGGTTTTTGACAAACTTGTTTGAAATGCCAGCTTATGAAGTAACAGAGCTATATAGGCGCAGATGGGATATAGAAGTGTTCTTTAAATTTATAAAGCAAAATCTTGGATATAAGCACTTTTTAAGCCATACTATGAATGGCATGAAGGTGTATATTTACATGATTATTATTACGGCTTTGTTATTTCTTGTTTATAAAATCAAAAATAATCTACATGGGTTCAAAATAGCATTACTGCAATTCACATTGGATCTAAATGACTCTTTTATACGTTCGATTGTTTTACTGTCGGGAGGTAATTTACATGCCGTTGATCATCTCATATCACGTTATTTTTGATACTTTCAACACTTATGCATACACTCCCTAAAGCATTCATTTTTCAATAGAGTAACCACTTCTTTTTTTAATTTTCTCTCTTTTTTTCTCCTATCTCTACTCGCTATGCAACAAAGCCCACATAGTGCAAAAAATTAAACATGAGAGGCCAGATACGTGAGTTTTTTTGTCATTTAATCTGTACAGAGAAGATAAATAAATAGCTTCAGTTTCATGATAAGGGAGTTGGCGGAGTTTGTCAAGTAAGTTTTTCGTTTCTATGAGCTACTTGAATAGCGGTTACAATGTTTGTACAGCTATATACATAGCGCTGGAACCCAAAAAAAGAACCAAGTAGCTCTGGCTACTTGGATGACAAAAGGCAATACAAGAAATCTATTGGCTCTCGTATACCTTAGTGAAACTTAACAAGTTTATCTATAGTTTTAGTGATGATTCTTGGAGTATCCGGAGAAACTGCTGAGCTCAGCCTATTTAGTCGCTCTATAGCAAACTCGCTGTTCTCATTTGTTATGAAATCACATAAAATATTTTCTATATCTTTAGTAACACTTTCATGCTTCCTCAGAGGATGATTATGTGGATACTTATTGATGGTTTTGATACTGGAATACTCAACAAAAGCTTGATCCTTAAAAGCAAGTTGTCTCAATTTCTCTTTGAATTTTCCTTCTTCCTCTTTTGCTAAAAGGCGAGACTTCATCAGTGATTTTATAATCAAATTTATAGCTTGATGCATTTCAGAATGCACTATAACTTTAATAGTATTTTCCTCTACTATACAATCATAGATACTTTTTTCGCTCTTTAATGACTCTATAAGGGCTCTGCTATTTTGTGAATTCAATTCCAAATTCTCTTCACTCATAGGAGTTATTATAAAGGTATTCTTATTTACTCTGATATTAAATTGTGGAAATCCTTCAGAAAAGGAAAAGGCTACATCCTTAGATTCAAGTGCGTGATTGCATGCAGAAAAAAGGGTATATGCTATGATGCTGCTTGGCACTTCCATTACGTGTTTACTCAGGTGATTCAATACATTTTCAATATCATGATATGTAAAGCCTGTGTCTTTTAGCAACTCAACAACTTCTTTGCCGTTGTGCTGCTTGTACTCTATTCTCACTTCTTCTGTAAAAAGTGTTTTAGCTGCTATATTCTTATCAAGCACTGTGAAAATTTTGATGAAATTCTCTAAATCTTGTTTGTTAACTAATTCAATACTAATTAAGTTTCTGCTAATAATTGAAATATTTTTTGTCATTTTTTCCCACTAAAAAAACTCACTAAATGAATTGTATTTTTAATTCATTAAGAATTGTTTAAAGTGAGCACACTAGTTTTCATTTACGTATACACGACAAAACAAGATAAAAAGTTACATAAAATCATCATGTGGTATAACACACTCTCCACATTCATCATTGCTGTTTGTGTAGGTTGTGACATCAGTGTGATTGTCATTATTATTTAGCATATCATCCAACTTTCCTTCTTTTTCAAGATCCATCAATTTGTCACTTCCTGCAATATGATGAATATAACTCCCATTGTCATCAGTATCTGTGGAACTGTTCTAACGTTATACTTTGATTTTATGTCGTTAAATAAATCTGAGTTTTTGAGCACATCGATTTCTTCATACTTCACACCTTTTTTATCTAGTAAATCCTTTGCCCTTATGCAGTATGGACAGCCCTTCTTTACATATATCACAACATTTTTCACAATTTATCTCCGTAGCTTACTAAAATATAGTTATTATATATAAGAAATATGTAAAAACATCAAATTGTATGAAAATTATTTATAATTGTGAGCAAGAGATAGAAAATAATGTAGCACTAACCTTCGGAAATTTTGATGGCATTCATTTAGGACATGAATTTGCAATTTCCACTCTAAAAAAGGTAGCACAAGAAAGAGGATTACCCTCTGCAGTTTTAACTTTTGAGCCTCACCCATCAACTGTTTTATTTGGTAGAAACAATTTTAGGTTAATAGACCGAGAACAAAAAAAGGAACTGATCAGCAGCTATGGTATAGATTACTTGTATATTATTAATTTTAATAGAGGTTTTTCTGAGGTTGGCTGCGATAACTTTATCAGTAAGATTTTAATAGATAAATATGGCACTAAACACATAATTGTCGGAGAAAATTGCACTTTTGGTCATAAACGATTGGGTAATATATTAACTCTAGAGAAATATTCTGAAACATATGGATACTCTTTGACTAAATTAGAGCCATTAATAATTGACGGCAAAATTTGCTCTTCTTCTTCAATAAGGGAGTATGTACAAAGGGGCGAAATAGAAATTGCTAATAAATTGCTCGGCAGACCTTATCAAATTTCTGGTGTTGTGACAAAAGGTGCATGTAGAGGTAGAGAAATAGGATTTCCAACCATAAACATTCCGATAGAAGATTACATGATAAAACCTAAATTTGGTACATATTACGCTAAAGTGGCATTTCCTGAAAGTAGTACAAGTTGGCTATATGGAGTAGTCAACATTGGTATGAGACCTACATTTAAGGACTTAAAAAAACCTATAGTAGAAATGCACATATTTGACTTCAATGAAAATGTATACAATTTTAAGGTCGATATACAACTTTTGAAATTTATTAGGCCGGAAAAAAAATTCCATAGTATTAACGAGTTAACAAAACAGATAGATTGTGATATACTGAAAGCTNTACCAGTTAAAGATAAACTTATGAAAAGGATATGTTTAATTATTATACTAATTATAGTAACATTTGATCAAACAAGTAAATTGTATATAAACTCATTGATTGATGAGGGCGAGTCAATCGAGATTACTAGTTTTATGAAATTAGTTGAAGTTTGGAATTCAGGGATTAGTTTTGGAATGTGTAGCGCTTTACCACATGGCAGTTTCTTTTTGTCAGCAGTTTCAATACTAATAATTGGTATACTTGCATACTTGATATACAAGTCTGATGATCAGTCAACTTGCCTTGGTTTCTCTCTGATGATTGGTGGAGCGATCGGGAATGTAATTGACAGAATCTATTGGGGAGCTGTATATGACTTCATATATTTTCATATCAATGATTGGTACTGGCCAGCCTTTAATTTAGCGGATTTATCTATAGTTTGTGGAATCTTTACATTGTTGTATAAGTGGTATATATATGATATGCTTATTTGTAAACAAAATGAAGAATAAAATAATTATGTTTATTTCCAAACAAAATGAGGAATCAAATAATTGTTTTTATATTAGGTCGAAATAATGCTTCATAAGCTTTTTAGTTTTCTTATACTACCTGTACTTTTTTTTACTTACCCAATTTCTTCGAATGCTTTAAACATAGAGCACGACATAAAATATGCTAAACTCAGTAACGGACTAGATGTCTATGTTGTTCCTAATCATCGGATTCCAGCTGTTTTTCATGCAGTCATATATAAAGTTGGGGGAATGGATGATCCAATCGGCAAAGCAGGATTGGCTCACTACTTTGAACATTTAATGTTTGAAACTACAGGAAAGTTCACAGATATAGAAGCCACTATGAGTAGCATTGGGGCTCAATTTAACGCGTTCACCACTAAAGAATATACCTGTTATTATGAGTTGGTCTCCAAAAAAGATTTGCCACTGGCAATGGAAGTTGAAGCAGACAGAATGGGCAGCTTTAATGTTACTCAAGACAAAGTAGACAGAGAAAAAAATATTGTACTAGAAGAAAGGAAGATGAGACTTGATAATCATCCTAACAACTTGTTATGGGAAGAAATGGATAGTGCATTTTACCGTAATGGCTATGGTAGGTCTGTTATTGGCTGGGAGAGCGATATTAAAACTTACAATCAGGATGACATAACGAGGTTTCATGATAACTATTATCACCCCGGCAATGCAATATTACTGATTGTGGGTGATGTGGAACTTGATGAAGTAGTGAAATTAGCAGAAGAAAAGTATGGCGAAATTAAAGCTAAGCCTATAATTAGGCATTACCCAAATCAGGATCCAGTACATAATGCAGGTTTATCAGTGATTTTAGAGAGCACTGAAGTAAAAGAACCAGTTTTATATTTTCGTTATCGTGTTCCCTTATTTGAGCACATAAATGAAGCTTCTGCTACTCATTTAGCGGTTGACATTTTAGGTGGCGGCAAGTCCAGCAAGTTATACAAAGATTTAGTTCTAGACAAAGACGTAGCGGTGTCTGTATTTGCTGAGTATGACAGCTTAACTTTTAGTGATAGCTACATTGATATTCAGGTCATTCCAAAAAGTGGCGTTAATTTAGATATTGTTGAAAGAGAATTAGATAATGCTATTAATAACTTCATGTCTAAAGGAATAACGGATGAGGAGTTGCAAAGCTCGAAATATAGATACAAAGTAGCACAGTTTGATAATCTATCTGACTTAACTCATATAGCAATGTTTTATGTGCCGCACCTAGCACTTGGCATTCCACTTGATGAAATAGATATTTCATATAGCAAGATTAATGATGTCAATCTAGAGGATGTAAATAATAAAATCCGTGCTATTTTTTCTGCTAATAAGTTGATTGGTCGTTTATTACCAAAAGGAGATGATAATGAGAATAAGTAAATTTGTATTTCTATTTTTTTTCTGTCTAGGCTTTAATTTACAAGCAAGTGGTAACTTAAATATAGAGGAGGTCACTACCCGTAAAGGATTTAAGTTTCTATTTGTTGAAAACCACGATTTACCAAAAATTTCACTTAATATATCATTCAAAGATGCAGGTTATGCATATGAAAATGTAGAAAAACAAGGACTTACCTGGTTTACTTCTCTTATAATTCAAGAAGGGGCAGGAAAAAATGATGCCAAAGATTTTGCAAAAAGGCTAGAAGATAAAGGGATTAGTTTAAATTTTATTGCTGGTTTAGAAGCATTTAGAGTTTCATTAGGTGCTTTATCAGAAAATCTTGAAGAAGGTATTTCATTATTGAGCGACGCTATAATGCGTCCTAAAGTTGACCCTGAAGGGTTGAATAGAGTTTTCGAGGAAGCCAAAGTTGATTTTAATAATCTTGAAAAAAATCTTTTTTTTGTTGCTGGAAAAGAATTGAATACGTTATTGTTTAAAAAACATCCTTACTCAAGAAGTGAATATGGAACTCTTGACACTGTAATGAGCATTACTAGAGATGATGTTTTAACATACATAAAGCGTAATTTTGCTAAAGATAACATAGTTATCAGTGTTGCTGGTTGTGCAAAAAAAGAAGAAATTATTACATTATTAGATAAATATTTATCTAAATTGCCGTCAAAAAGATCAAAAATTAGAAAAATACCTGTGAAAAATGATTTTGGTTCTGCAGAAAGTAAGAATATTTTTATGGATATACCACAGAGTGTAATATTTTTTGCTCAAAAAGGTATAGCTTATGAAGATCCTAATTATTATAACGCAAGCGTCTTAATTAATGCACTTGGCGGCATGGGGCTAAATTCAATATTAATGAAAGAATTGAGACAAAATTTGGGTATTACTTATGGTGTTTATGCAAATATTATTTCCAATAAACATGGGAACGTTATAGCTGGAAGTATTAATACTGATAGTTCTACTGCTGGCAAAGCTATATCAGCAGTAAAAGATACATTTAGCAGGATAAAAAAGGAAGGAATTGATGAGCAGTTGTTTCGGGATACAAAAATTAGTATGGTAAATTCCTATGTTTTCTCTATGTTTAATAATAACAACATAGTTGCAAAACTAAATAATATTCAGACAAACAACCGCGATATTAACCATATAAATGATTTTGTGAGCTATATTAATGACGTTAAATTAGAGAAAGTAAACGAACTGGCAAGCTCTTTACTGGAACCCGAAAATTTATTTTTTTGTTGAAGTTGGGAGAAACACTTAAGGTCAATAATTAATATTTTCTGCTATTGATCTTACTGCTTCTACATAACACTTATGCTCCTCAGCTAGAATGCGTTCTGAGAGGCTTTGAATATCATCATTAGGTAGCACTGGCACAGCAACTTGAGCAATTATGGCTCCAGCATCAACTTCAGGAGTGACATAATGTACAGTACAACCTGTAATTTTTACACCTGCTTTTAAAGCTTGCTCTTGAGCGTTTAGGCCTTTAAAAGATGGAAGTAAAGAGGGATGAATATTTATTACCTTGTTATGCCATTTACTCAGAAAACCAGCTTTTATAATTCTCATAAACCCTGCAAGGCAAATTAAATCAACCTTATGTTGAACAAGTATTTTGTGAATTTTATCAGCATCAAGCGGTTTATCCTTAACAATAAACGCTGGAATTCCTGCTTGCCCTGCTGCTTTCAGACCAGTAGCTTCACTATTATTTGTGATAACACATGCAACTTCTGCGGGAAAATTCTGATCTTGACATGCTTCTATCAAGGCTTGCATATTCGATCCCCTACCTGAAATTAGTATTCCGAGTTTTATCTTTTTCATTATAGCACAGTTAGTTTAGGATTTAGTTAATACTAACAAAACAGCTCAAAAGGAAAACTTATTTTATAGCAAAAAAGGCAGACTAAACTCTTTATATAAGTGGACCTCTAATTTTGGACCTCACTGGACAACACAAAATAACGTAGCCCCATGTACCCAGCTTAGATTAGCTTTAATGCTTAGATATTGTGCTATTTTTGTATAATATACCACTATAAGTATATATTTTTGTAATCGCGTTATTATTTATTTAACAAAGTATTAGTATAATTTATTACACTGGATTAAATGGAGAAAGTTCAATGAGTAAATTACCGAATAATGCAAAAATAGGTAAATCTCAGGTTACTCAGTGGGAGGTAATAAAAAATTGTGAATATGCTGATAATTGCTTGTCAAAAATAGTAACTTTGTACGTTATTAGAATAACTCAGCTATCAGATTTTTATACGAGTGATGAACCTGAAATTAACACTGTTTTAGCAAGAATAAGCGTGACAAGTGAAAATGTATTTTTAAACAAGGCTACTACTATTGAAGTTATGGAAGGTATTTTTCCGTATAAATTTAACAGCAAGAAGAGAAATAACATATTAAGGTTAGAAGATTTATATAATTATTTATGTTCTATTGTTAATAATAGCCTTCCAAAAGAAATGCTTGAAAGTCTTATAAGGGAATATAAGGATGCTGTTAACTTATTTAAAGCAATTACTTAACTGAACGTAGTATTTTTAAGATTTTGTTTTCTATTTCAGAAATGCCGCTTTCAAGGTTTTTATCTATCAAGCATATGGTAGACAAATACGTTTTTTGCTTGCTTTCAACATTGATAGTTAAAGTTCCGGGAGTGATTGTAACTGAACTAGCAAATAATGCAATGCTTTCATCATTATGCCCTTTGCATTTTCTTAGGATAATGATCGGTTCAAGCTTAGATTTGAACTGTAGCACCTTTTTTGTTACATAAACACTTGATAAAATGATTTGGTACATTAACCACGGTATATAACTTACTAACTTATAAAACGACAGTCTACTCGTACCATTTAAAATCTGACTCAGAGCGCTTTCAGCGTTTATCAACCGTCTAAAGATAAACAATGTGAATATAGAGGAAAACACTCCACAAAAAATAAAAAACGGCTCAAAATAACCAGACAATACAGTCCATAGAATAAATAAAGTTATAAACGACAGAGAAAAAAATTTGATTTCCTTCCTAAAGTTGAGGTTTTTCATAGTCTGTAATATAATTCAAATGACTCTTTAAGGAAAGATATATTATGAATTAAGTCAAAAATTCTGTAATATATTGAAGCTTAAAGATATCTTTAGATATGGAAGTTATTGCAGAAAATAGGAAAGCAAGATTTGAATACTTCATCTTAGAAGAATTTGAAGCGGGTATGGTCTTATTAAGCAGTGAAGTTAAATCGCTAAGAGAAAGAAAAGTAAATATTTCCGACGCCTACGTTATCGAAAAGAATAGCGAAGTATGGCTGCACAATATGCATATTGCAGAATATAAAGCTGCAAACCGAAAAAATCATAAACCAAAAAGGGAACGTAAACTACTTTTACATAAAAAAGAGATAAACAAACTGATTGGTCAAATCAAAACCGCTGGGATAACTGTTGTGCCGCTTTCGGTCTATTTTAACGATAAAGGATTGGCAAAAACTAAAATTGCCATTGTAAAAGGAAAAAAACTCTACGATAAGAGAGCAACCATAAAACAGAGAGAGTGGGATCGTGAAAAAAGTAGATTGTCTAAAAATAATTTATAGCAAAATATGTCTTTAAATCCAGTAATTTTCAGCATCGGTCCTGTTTCTATATATTGGTATTCCTTAGCCTACGTTTTGGGTATAATGTTTGCATATTGGTATTTACATAGGCTAGATGACCAAAAAATATTTACTAAGAATTTTTACGATTCGTTATTAACAGCCACTATTGTAGGTATTATCCTTGGAGGTAGACTTGGCTACGTATTGATATATGATCCGGTTTATCATATAAGCAACCCTATCGAGATATTGAAAACCTGGGAAGGAGGGATGTCATTTCATGGCGGTGCTATAGGAGTTTTGCTTGCAGTAATAATCTCCTGCAGAAGACATAACATTCCTATATTTTATGCACTGGACCTAGTTTCTTGCGGAGTTCCCATAGGTTTATTTTTAGGTCGCATAGGCAATTTTATAAACGGAGAGTTGTTTGGCAGAGTTACAACTATGCCATGGGGTATGGTATTTCCAGAGAGCGGTGATAATCTGCTGCGTCATCCAAGCCAGCTTTATGAGGCATTTTTTGAAGGACTGCTACTTTTTGCAGTTGCAAATTCACTGTTTTTTTTGACTAGAATAAGACTATATCACGGTGCATTAACTGGTATTGCAGTTATATGGTATGGACTAGTACGTTTTTTCGTTGAGTTTTTTCGCGAACCAGACTATCAAGTTGGCTATCTGTGGCTTGATTTAACTATGGGGCAGTTGCTTTCTATACCTATGGTTTTGCTGGGAATGCTTGTATATCTAGGCGCATTTAAATTTGAAATTTAATACGAAATCTGTTACATAGAGGAAAGGTGAGTTTAATAGAAAAATGTAGCCAGAAACCCCACATCATGTACAATTGTACGAATTTTCTGCGTTGTAGTAGAATGAATGTAAGATGTCAACCGCCGGTAGCGCGTGACGCTAAGCCATAAAAAATTCCTTGACAACTTCCGCCAGCGCCCTTATCATGAAACTGAAGCTATTATCTGGCGTCTTATTTTTAATTTTTTGCACTATGTGCACCTTATGTCTTCACAATATTCTAGCTATATAAGCTGAAACGCGCTTATAAAGCATTTAAAACATAAAAAAACGCCAACTTAAAAAATGGATAGTGAATAACTAGCTACCCTAGGGTTTCTTTTGCCTTTTTTTCTGTTTAGTAAATTTCTTAAACATTTATGACTAAAGGTTAGTTGCATTAAAAAGCAGCTAAATCGCGGTTATTAAGCGTTTAGAATAAAAAAACGCCATACTTGAAAGTATAATGTAAGTAATTAGCCAACCACGGGGCTTCTTTTGCCTTTTTTTTCATTTGGTAAATTTTTTAATATTTATAACTAAACGACAACCGTCATCCCAGTGCTTGACACTGGGATCTATTTTACATGTAACTCCAATTGTGTTTTGGCATAAAACGCGACGCGTATTAGACTTATTTGCAAGCAAAGCTTGCTAGATCCCAGTGTCAGCTACTCGGATGACAGGAGAAGGAGGCTACTTGCATGACACCCTTCCTAGTGTAACTTATTCGGAAGATTTGCTGAGCGGTAAGATTTTTCCTGATATGCTGCAGTCTTCAGAAGCTAATTCCACAAATTTATCTGTTAGTTTATCAAGTGACACCAATTCAGATCCAGGAAACGCCTGCTCACTACCCACAGGTCCTTCCGGATATACAGCATTTGCACATAATTTTGTATGTTTTGTTTCAGATGCATATATTTTCACCATTATTTCCAGTGCAGCTTTACTTGCAGCATACGGCATCCAATATGGATAAGAGGAAGGAGAAAGTGTCACCTCTGAGGTCATGAATATCGCTCTTCCAGCATTAGACTTTTTTAGCATTGGATCTAAGTTTTTTAGTAAGCACCAACTGGCAGTAAAATTTGTATTCATTACGTTCTGTAGCTCTTCAACCTCACAGTCGTGAATGGGGTTCAGTTTGCCTAAAATTCCAGCACATGCAACTAATATATCAAGTGCTCCAGATTCTGATAATTTCATGCTTTCTATCATGTTTGTCAGTATCTTTACATTCTCAAAATCTAAAAGATCAAGCTGTATTAGCTTCACAGAGCCTTCTTTAAATTCTTCAAGCCCTTCAATTTCATTATATAGTGGCTTGAGATTATCAATAGACCTTGAAATCAGAATCACATATGCACCTTCTCTTACAAACCTTTTTGCAACAGCAGAGCCTACTCCACCTGAAGCCCCGGTAATTAAAGCTACTTTACCTTCTAATTTACCCATTTCTTTTTCCTTAGCGAGATTCNNATTGAAATATTTTAGCTGAAAATTAAATTTTGCTCCATATATAAAAATCAAACTTAGCATATAAAAAAATAGTAATGACACTACCACACCACCTAAACTTCCATATATCAAATCCAGTTGGTCAAAGGAAGCTTTTAAGTATTGCTTGAAAGCTGAAGCGGAAATTGTCCAAAGAATAACAGCTACACAAGATCCAGGAAATACGTCTGATAAGTTTTGTTTTATGTTTGGCAACATAAAATATAGCCAAGAGACTACTGTGAAAAGTACAAGTTCAATAAGTAAATACCTAGTATAACTTAGCCCCTGATAGGAAAAATCAATTAGCATTGGTACTAATGTAGAAAACACTATAGTTAGAGTTATAATAAGCGTGATCACTAAAAATTGTAATATACTGAGCACTCTTCTCAATACATAAGGCGGCGAAATCGGAACTTTATAGGCCTTATTGAGTATTGTTCTAAGCCCTTCAATTGTCGATGAAGCGGTCCAAACAGCACCTACAATTGCTAAAGTTAGTAAGCTTTGTGGCGGGCCTGATATTATCTCTCTAATGCGTGGCATCAAAGATGATAAAATATCCTGTGGCATGTTATCAATGATAAATACCCAGCCAATGTTATACTGGTCTAAAAAATTTGCGAATGTTGACGCCACAGCCATTAAAACGATGAGAAAAGGAAATATTGATAACAGGATTAAAAATGACAAATACCCTGCATGCTCCACTCCATCATTGTAAATTGTGTCAATCAAAGCACGATAAAGACAATAAACGATGCTGTAAAATTTCTGTAGCACTGTAATATAAACGAACCAAGAAAAGTATTCTAAATGAAATAAAGGATACTTTTAAGCAAAAAAATCCTCACCGTTTACTTAAATTTAATCAAAGTGAAGGATAATCCAGCGTTAAATAGAAATTATCGGAGGCGTAATGAAAAAATTTCTTCTACTTGTAGCTTTAATTCTCTCCTTTGCGTTTGATGCAAATGCTGATGAAACAGTAAGTACAATATGTAACATAGTGAACTATGCTAATAGTATAGGTGGGCCGATGATCACGATAGTGATAATTGGTGCAGCTTTGCTTTCAATATTTGGCAGAATGCCTTGGCCTGCTTTATTTGCATTAGGTATGTTTACCGCTGTATTTTTTGGTGCACCTAAAATTGTAACAGCAATGACAGGGAAAGAAACGTGTAAAACCTGTGGTACTAATCAAGATTATGTATATGTAAAGGGTACGGGTACGTGTCAAGCCAAATGTACTGGTACTCAAAGACGCAACCAAGATGGAAATTGTGTATAATGGAAATGGTGCTCCTTGAAAGGAGCACCATAATTATATGACATTATAAACCTTTGCTGAGACTTTTGTTACATCTTCACTTGAAAGTGGTCAAGCTGACCACTTTCAGTTTCTATGACTACCTAATAAATTCTCTTTCTGTAATCATATTAGTTAAAGTCTGGATTCCAGCGTCACGCGCTGGAATGACAAGGTGGAGTGAATAACCATAGGGTGTCATCCCAGTGCCTTGACTACTTGGATCCATTTTCTTTTTTTCTAGATTCCAGCGTCACGCGCTGGAATGACAGGGTGAAGCGTCATCCAAGTAGCTGACACCACTTTTGCTTCAATATTTGCAATGCCCCTGTACAGATACAAACAATAGGCCTATCTATCATTCTGATGTGATTTCAGTTTTTTTTACGTGCAAACTCTCTAATCCCACCTTGTAGTTAGGGTAAATTAGAGAGACATCAAGATCTTTTTTAATTTTAACATTACTTACTTTTTTTGATCCTAAATAAAAACTCTGTGCATAATCTGGTAACTCAATTGGCTCTGGAGGGCTAACATTGAGAAGTTTGGCCGCATACATTACCACTTCAGATTGCGTGGCGGGTAAATCGTCTGCACAATTGTATATTTCACCAGGTTTTATGTTTTGCATGGAAGAAAATAAAATATTCGATATATCTTCAACGTGAATACGAGAAAAAAAATGCCCTTCCTTTTTCACATTTCTTGCTTTGCCAAGCTGCAAGTCAATTAACACATTCCTACCAGGACCGTATATTCCAGCTAAACGAAAAATATGTACAGGCAATCTGCTATTTAGCCACTTCCTTTCAGATTTAAGGCGCTTTTCTCCTCTGATTTCTATAGGTTTTGTTTCAGATTCCTCATCCACCCAATTACCTGAGTGATCACCATAAACACTAGTTGCAGACAAATAACCAAGCCATTTGACATTTTGCAGGCAATCACCGTATCTCTCCACAACATCATCGCCATCTGGAGGAATAGAAATTAAAACGTGCGTTGCGCTTTTAAGCAGATCTTGGCTAACTTTCTTATAATTAAAGAGGATTACATTTTGTATATTTTTACTTCTTGATGTGCCACTAACTTTCCAACCTAAGTTCAGTAATTTTCCCGATAAAAATTTAGCTACATATCCATAACCAAAGCAAAACAAGTGCATAGAAGTTAGTTGCTGAAATTTTTCTTGATAAATTCTACTCCTAATTTTATTCCCTCTTCATTGATAATATGCCCTAATCCATGAATTGGGTGCCCTTCAACATTTACTCCATTTTCTTTCAGAGCTTTAACCGCTAAGTCGAGAGACGAAAAAGGTACCACATCGTCAGCATCACCATGGATAACACATATGTTAGGTTTTGACTTGATCTCTGGTGCAGTTTTTGAAGGTGAAAGAAACCTACCAGAGTATGCAACAACTGATGCACAGGATTGAGAGCGGGTGAGAGCTGTATGTATTGCAAGCATTGCTCCTTGAGAAAATCCAACTAAAGAAAGTTGCGTATCTTTTAAATTAAGCTCCTTTAATTTTGTATCAATAAAATGATTTACAATTAATGTAGCATTTTTTACTCCATTATATAGCGCTTCCTCACTACGATCTTCCAAGCTGAACCACTGATAACCGTCACCTATTTCTCTCTTAAACGGAGCATTGGGTGCTACAAAACATGAACCCAGTAAAAACTTGCTCATAACTTTAGCAAGGTGAACAAAATTATCACCACTTGAGCCCCAACCATGTAAAAAAATAATCAAATTTTTCTTATTTCCGCCTGCACAAATTTCTGGACCTTTAAGTTCAATCATCTCTTTTCTTTTTGCATTTATATCTTTATTTAACACTAATTTTCAAATTTGTAAAATCAATGCGCAATTACGTTCCCGATAATATAGATAAAGTGACTTAGGTTCACCGACAACCGTCATCCCGCTACGTGTTAGCGGCTGAGATACCGCGCACAACTGTACGAACATTTCAATATGGCACATTAAACAATGTCATTCCAGTCTGGGATCCAGCTTTTGATCGAAAATGTTGCATAGTGCACAATCAATCTTTCTAGATCCCAGTGTCTGGGCACTGGGATGACATCATGGGGGTGCTGGGCATAAGTGTTGAAAGTATCAAAAATAACGTGATATGAGATGATCAACGGCATGTAAATTACCTCCCGACAGTAAAACAATCGAACGTATAAAAGAGTCATTTAGATCCAATGTGAATTGCAGTAATGCTATTTTGAACCCATGTAGATTATTTTTGATTTTATAAACAAGAAATAACAAAGCCGTAATAATAATCATGTAAATATACACCTTCATGCCATTCATAGTATGGCTTAAAAAGTGCTTATATCCAAGATTTTGCTTTATAAATTTAAAGAACACTTCTATATCCCATCTGCGCCTATATAGCTCTGTTACTTCATAAGCTGGCATTTCAAACAAGTTTGTCAAAAACCATATTTCATCTCCAATTTTATTTCTGATTTTTATTAGCCGTAGATCATGCTTTTCTGCCACTTTACCTCGTGCACGATAAAGATTAACTATTATATCTTCTAAAATCTCTGATCCATCCGATTTTTGTTCTCTTATAACTTTGTTCCTGCTTATAACATCATGTTTTCTTCCCACTTTAACTCTTGTGATAAATTTGTACTCCTTTTCATCAAATTCGGCAAAAGTTCCAACTTTTCTGATTCCTCTATCAAATAATAAAATATCCTCTTTTTCAACTTTAGCTTCATTAATTGCTCTCACTAATGCTATATCTTCACTACTTTCTTCTTGTCCTTTACAAAATCTTATACTTGTCGGCAATTGATCCTTTAATCCTACACTCACTTTAACTTGACTGTCGTTACTTTTACCGCCTATTTTTAGCCCATCTTTTATGAGATATCCCGATAAATTTATGATCGTCGAATCAAACTTATGTAAGTTATTTGATGTTTTTTGGGGTAATAGCTTTTTAATCTTGCTCATCAAATCAATATATACTCCCTTAAAATATTCTGGATTTATAACTTTTAACCTTTTTGACAAACCACTGTATGTTACTGTACTTTTATCGCTATTCTTATCCATTATACACCTGTTTATTACCATTTCTAGCGCTCTTAGGCTTGTTTTTTGCCCCATTAATATTAACTTCATTAGACCTTTAAATATAATCTTGCCCAACAATTTAGTATTACATTTATCTACTTCACTTAATTTTCCTAGCCTTTCTAAATCCTCATCTTTTATTAAATTTAGTACTCTTTCTATTTGATCCATTATTGCCTCCATTTTCTTGCAATAATAGTTCTTTATGTCTTTTTTGTGTTACTTTCAACACTTATGGGGTGCTGGGATGACACCTCTGGGCACTGCCGTCATAAAGGAACCAGTGTCAGCTACTTGCATGACATCAATAATTGATCTCAACTTACCGTCCAACTAGAAAGTTGTACATAGAATGACAGAAGAGACTCGCGTTAGATATTATTTATTTACTTTCGATCTTTTCTATCAATTTTTTAACTAAACCTCTTAGCCTCTTACTGGATTCATCAAGCTCTTGAATTTGCGAGCTGCGCTCTTTCATCAGTTCCTTATAGTTACCTTTTATGTAGTCAATCATTTCCTTCATCTGAGCAATCATCTTGTTAGCATCCATGCTGCCCAAATCAGGTATCATGTTAGGCATAGTGCCTTCTAACATACCGCCAGCCATAAGCTGCTGAGACATTTGCATAAATGGTTTTAAAGTCTGATTAAGCAATTCGGGATCCTTGGCTAATTTTTCTATTTGCTCTTTGCAAGTATCCATATACTGCTTCATAAATTCATCTTCTTGCACTTTACCTGTCATAATTACACCTACTTGAAAATATCGATTTTCTATTATATATTGTTTTTAAATTAAAAACAATACAAAATACTCATCACAATTGCATTAATACTCTTTAAACAACAAAAAATGCTCCTTTGCTTATAAAGGGTTACATACTTTCTTTAACCACTCCTTATCTTTGACGCTATTTTCTAAGAGCATGTCTTCAAACTAAGTAGAAAGGAGTTAAGAAGTGTGTTATAAGATATATTTTAAATGTACCCAAGCGATATAAGTGACAAAGAATGGAAGATGATAGAGCAATATTTTGAACCTAAAAAGACCGGCAGACCAAGAAAACACAGTATCAGAACGATTATCGATGCAATAAGGTATGTGATGAGAACAGGCTGTCAATGGAGACAACTACCTAAGAATTTTCCACCATGGAAAACCGTGTATAGTNTGTAATTCGCGTTTAAAAAAAGTGGAATATGGCAAGAAATTCATGATTTTCTAGTTAAAAAACTAAGAAAGATAATTGGTAAGAATGAAACTCCATCAGTAGGAATAATTGACAGTCAATCAGTAAAAACCACTCAAAAAGGGGATCCANGAGGATATGATGCTGGCAAGAAAGTAAAGGGTAGAAAACGCCACATCGTTGTAGATACTCTAGGTCTTGTAATTGCTGCTGAAGTACACAGTGCAAGCATTCAAGATCGTGATGGTGCACTAAATCTTTTTGTTCAAGCCAAATGCAAAGCTCCAACATTACGTAAGTTTTTTGCTGATCAAGGATATACAGGTAAATTGCAAAACCGCTGTTTATTGGAAACTGGATGTTTGTTGACGATTACCAAGAAAGTAGTTGATACAGGATTTCAGGTTATTCCTAAACGTTGGATTGTTGAGAGAACCTTTGCTTGGCTCTCCAATTTTAGACGTATGAGTAAGGATTATGAGCATTCTCCTCTCACTTCAAAAAATAACATCTTTTTTAATATGATCACTATTATGCTTCACAAATTAGCTCATTCTTGAGTTTGAAGATATGCTCTAAGTATCTCTACCATCAGCATAATAATGATTTTGAGTATGCGGAAGTAATTTTTTTCGTTAGAACAAAAAAAATTCTTTTCTTGTAGACCTAAATCATAATGTTCACATAGTTTTCCGTAGTAGTTAAAAAATCAGTGGAAAGTTACTGTAAGTTCATGTATTTTGAGGCTATAATGGTTAAAAATATGTGACGTATGGACGATTTTATCAGAGTTAAGGGCGCAAGAGAACATAATCTGCAAGGTGTAGACGTCAATATACCGAAAAATAAGCTGGTTGTTATAACTGGGCTTAGTGGTTCTGGCAAGTCTAGCCTTGCTTTTGATACAATTTATGCGGAAGGCCAACGCCGGTACGTCGAAAGCCTATCAGCTTACGCACGTCAATTTCTCAACATTCAGGATAAACCAGATGTTGAGTCGATTACAGGCCTTTCTCCTGCAATATCTATCAACCAAAAATCTATCTCAAAAAATCCAAGGTCAACCGTTGGAACTGTTACCGAAATTTACGATTACTTGCGCTTAGTGTATGCACGAATAGGAGTTCCTTATTCACCCGCAACTCAATTACCAATAACAAAACAAGCTGTATCTCAAATTGTAGATATTATAATTGCGTTACCTTTAGAAACTAAAATATATATACTTGCCCCTGTTGTGCGTGGTAGAAAGGGAGAACATCTCAAAGAGATATTGGAAATTAAAAGACAAGGTTACGTAAGGTTCAAAATAGATGGTGAAGTATACAATGTAGATGACTTGCCTAAACTCGATAAGAACAAGAAACACGACGTTTTTGTGGTTGCAGATAGAATATCAATATTGGACGATATAGGAAATCGACTGCCAAGTAGTATAGAATCCGCACTAAAACTTGGTAATGGTCTAATGTATGTAGAAGTAGTAAACCTACCTGACAATCATAATTCTGAGTATAAAAATGGTCAAATTCTGACTTTTTCAGAGAATTTTGCATGCCCCGAGTCTGGTTTCACTCTTGAGGAAATAGAACCAAGATTATTTTCTTTTAACAGCCCTTACGGTGCATGTGGTTCGTGTAATGGGCTTGGTAAAAAGCTGGCTATTGATGTAAAGCTGATAGTGCCAGATGAAACTCTTTCAATATCTGAAGGCGCTTTAAAGCCAGTAGGGCAGACAGCACGCCAAATGCACACAAGTTATGGATTTCTAAAAAATGCAATTCTATCACTGGCTGAAAATTACAAATTTAGCCTTGATATTCCGTGGAAGAACATAGGTCAAGAAGTAAAAGATATGATACTCTTTGGCTCTAATAAATTTCAAGGTTTGATCAGTATCTTGGAGAACCAGATGGATTATGATGAAACGCTTGTTGAGCGATATTGCTCTGTTACTCACTGCAGAGAATGCACTGGCTATAGATTGAGAAAAGAAGCGCTTACAGTAAAAATTGATAGCAAACATATAGGTGAAATATCAGGGCTTAGTATCGATGAATCCCTTAAGTGGTTTGAAAATTTGTCAGACAAGCTCACAGAACAACAGAAGCAAATCTCAAATAAAATACTAAGTGAAATAATCAAGAGGCTAACATTTTTGAAGAATGTAGGGTTGAATTACCTAACGCTTGATCGAGAATCTAGCACTCTCTCTGGCGGCGAGAGTCAGAGGATCAGACTTGCTTCGCAAATTGGCTCAGGATTAACGGGGGTTTTATATGTTCTTGATGAACCCTCAATTGGCCTTCATCAATGTGATAATGATCGGTTAATTGCCACACTAAAAAACTTAAGAGACATGGGTAACACTGTAATCGTTGTTGAGCATGATGAAGATACAATAATGGCTGCTGATTATGCGATTGATATTGGTCCTGGAGCTGGCGTAAATGGTGGAAAAGTTGTTGCAGAAGGAACACCAGACCAGGTGCAAAGAAATTCGGAGAGCATAACAGGGCAATATTTGAGTGGAGAGAAAAAAATTTTAATTCCAAGGAGAAGAAAGAAAGCAACTCAGTTCATAAAAGTAATAAATGCATGTGAAAATAACTTAAAAAATATAAACGTTAAATTTCCTATAGGGAATCTTATTTGCGTTACTGGAATATCAGGAGGGGGAAAATCAAGTTTAGTCATAGAAACGTTATATAAATATTCAGCACATAAGATATATCATTCGTCTGCACGGTATGGTCGGTGTGATAGAATAGAAGGCCTTGAATATATAGATAAAGTTATAGAAGTTGATCAGTCGCCAATTGGTAGAACTCCTGCGTCAAATCCAGCAACATATGTTGGTATGTTCACTCATATAAGAAATTGGTTTGCAGGTCTTCCAGAGTCAAAAGCAAGGGGATATAATATAGGCCGGTTTTCATTTAATACCAGAGGAGGAAGGTGTGAGGCTTGCAAAGGTGATGGGCACTTAAAGATAGAGATGCATTTTCTACCGGACGTTTATGTGAAGTGTGAGCAGTGTAAAGGGCGAAGATATAATCGGGAAACATTGGAAGTTACTTATAAAGGAAAATCAATCTCTGATGTGCTTGATATGACGATAGATCAAGCTTGTGATTTTTTTGAAAACCTTCCAATGGTAAAAGAAAAGTTGATTTCTTTGCAGGAAGTGGGACTTGGCTATATAAAACTCGGACAGTCGTCAACAACGTTGTCTGGGGGTGAAGCACAACGAATAAAGCTGTCCAAAGAACTATCAAAACGATTTACCGGAAGAACATTGTATATTCTTGATGAACCAACAACTGGATTACACTTTGAAGATATAAATAACTTACTAAAAATACTCCATAGATTAGTCGATCTGGGAAACACTGTTATAGTTATCGAGCACAATTTGCACGTTATAAAAACTGCAGATTATATAATAGACATCGGACCAGAGGGCGGAATAAAAGGCGGAGAAGTAATTGCTACAGGAACTCCAGAAGAAGTGGTAAAAATTCCAGAGAGTGTTACAGGCAGGTATCTTAAAACATATTTATCACATAGAACATAAACTATTTCTTAATTATATTAGGCTAGGTTGCATATTTATGATTTGGAGAGGGTAATGTCAGTATATCGATACTTTAGAAGGTACGTTGAATATGGAGTTGTACCTGCTAAGAGAGCAGAAGATTGCACACTAGTTCCAGAAAATAGTTTCTATAAGTCTGTACATTATGTTGATAATATATTAGGACCTGTGAAAGATGTAATTTGTGGAGTTGAGAGTAAAGACGATTATAACAAGTATTATAAAAACAATGATAAATGTGAATACGTCGGCCACAGAGCAGAGAGAGTGTATTCATTGTGTACACTGGGTGCTATTTTAGCAGCCAACATAATATTGCAACCTTTATTTTTGATGGTGGCATATTTGTCATACCTTCCAGTTAAGTTATTGTCAAAAATAACAGGGGACTATTGTTTTAAAACGGATACAAAATCATTCGTTGATTATTCAAACATGTTTTTAGGAATGGGACAGGAGTGTGCTAGTGGAATAGCTGAAGTATTTAACAAGATTGTAAGTTATGCTTGCGCTGCTATCATTTGGGCTGCCGCGTCAATCATAACGCCACTTGTGTGGGCTTGTGATAAAGTGCAAAGTAAGTTAAGTGAAATACAGGAGCCAGAAAAATATCATCGTTTATCTCATTGGAGTGATTCGGAAACTACTTTAGTCAATGGTATACCACAAACTGAGTTATAAGTTTTCAGCAGTTTGAATTATATTGAGATGAAATAAAAAGTGAAAGCACAAGTTACTTTAGCTATACTATATAAATTTTATAATATATTTTATGAATTGTGAACCTTCTCTTACTAAACAAAGCTACAAATCTCATATTTCCAAACGTATGCGTAAGTTGCGAATGTATCATTGATGAAAATCTTAATCTGTGTAGTGAATGTAACAAAAAAATCAATTTTCTAACTAAGCATTACTGCAATGTTTGTGGCGTAGTAATCTTAGACAATATTTATACGTGTGGTAAGTGCATCATCAATCCTCCACCGTTTAAAGTATTAAGATCAGTTTTTGCTTATGATCAACATAGTAAAAACATGATTATAAATTTCAAATTTTTTGATAATTTGAATTACGTAAAAATCTATGCAAAGTGGATACACCAAGCTAATCAGGATACATTTCAGAACGCAGAGATCATAATTCCTATACCGTTACATAAAATGCGCTTGTTTAAACGTAAATATAATCAAGCAGCACTGCTTGCAAAAGAATTGAGTAAGTTGTCCAATTTATCCTATACGCCATTTGCAATAAAACGCCTTCGCCATACTGCGCCTCAAGCTGGTCTTTCACTTAAACAGCGTGAAAAAAATCTAAAAAAGGCTTTTAGTATAAGCAACAAAAAAAATATCGAAAATAAAATCGTGATATTAGTTGATGATGTGGTAACAACCGGAGCAACTGTAAGATCTTGCTCTCAAGAAATTTTAAACTCCGGTGCAAGAGAAGTGAGAGTGCTTTCACTTGCGAGAACGGTGAATGATTGTGAAAATCAGCATGTTAAAACGTGATTTTTAATGACCTCAACATCACTAAACTCAAAGGTTTGATTCCCTATAATTTGAAATTTCTCATTTCCCTTTCCTGCAACTAGCAGAATCATACCCTCGTTATAGGCAATATCTACGCCTTTCTCTATAGCTTCTCTTCTATCTTCTATCTCCAGCGCATCAGGACAATTTAGTAAAATATCATGACGAATTTTTGCCGGATCTTCATCACGCGGATTATCATCTGTAATTATTACTTTATCTGCATACATTTGTGCTATTTTGCCCATTTCTGAACGTTTCGTCTGATCACGATTTCCACCACAACCAAAAATCAGGACTATTTTTTTATTAAAGTGCCATTTTAAAGACAACAGGGCTTGTTTAAGTGCACTTGGAGTGTGTGCGTAATCCACGAATGCAAAAGGTTTCACTTTTTCCATTCTTCCTGGTGGAGAAACGAGTTTTTCTACGCATATTTCTCTGTAATTCAGTCCAGATATACCAATTGCACACAGCAGATTATATGCTTGAAATTTTCCTAAAACTGGAAAAAATGTATTGTAAATTTGGCTGTCAATTTTTACTGTAAGATGTTGACCATTAGGGGTTGGTGTTTGCTCTAATAAAGTAATATCAGAACCTGTTTTTCCATAGGTTATAACTTTATTGCCACGTTTTTCAGCTATTTTAAGCAATGCACAGTATTCATCTATATCCGCATTTAAAATCGCTGTTTTTTCTTTTGGCAATACCTCGTAAAACAACCTTTTCTTAGCCTCAAAATACTCATCGATACTTTTGTGATAGTCCAAATGATCTTGAGAGAAATTAGTAAAAGCTGCAGCAGTGAAATTGAGTCCATGGATTCTATATTGGTCAATTCCATGGCTTGAAGCCTCTAATGCTAAGTGCTCTACATTTATACCACGCAATGTTGCATAAAGGTCATCTGCACCTGGAGTGGTAAGACTATTGCTATTAATTTTTCTGTCATTATTGATGCATGTTCCAAGTGTTCCAATAGATGCTGCATTATAACCTGCATTTTGCCAGATCTGGCGACAAAATTCCACCACTGAAGTTTTACCATTCGTGCCAGTTACAGCAGCAACATATTTTGGCTGTTTGAATTGATAAAATCTGCTGACTATTTCACTGTATATTTCTTGAGGGTTTGGGTGGAAGATACAGATTCCAGCATCACGCGCTGGAATGATACCATTTGTTATGCAATCACTTGCAATTATCGCTTTAGCTCCACAAGATAATATCTGATCTATGTAAATCCTATCCCTTTCTGACACACAAACAAAAAGATAACCTTCTTTAACTCTCTTAGGGTTACACGTGACGCCTTTGATTTCAATATCAAAATCAACATTTACAATGTTATGCAGTAGCTCTTTCAGTCTCACAATCATTTTTAACGATTGAACATGGCAGTCTTATCAATGCAGCATCCAGATCAAAGATCAAATCTTCAGTATCTTCTAGTCCGCAAAATATTCGAACAAAACTTCCACCATAATCCGAATCCATTACAGATCTTGACATAGATCTACGATCTATTGGTAATATCAAACTGTCACATCCCCCCCAAGAAGCACCGATGCCGAAAACTTTCATGTGATCAACCATGCAGCCTAGTTCTTCACATGAATATTCTCTATCGAGTACTATACTAAATACGCTACTTGCTCCTTTGAAATAACTTTTCCATAATTCGTGTTGAGGATGGGAGGGAAGTGCTGGATACAAAACTTTTTTGATTTTTGAATGTTTTTCTAGCCACTTTGCCACTTCCATTGCTGTATTTTGGTACCTTTTCATACGTGTGTGCAGTGTTCTTAGTCCCCTATGTGCAAGATAGCAGTCGTGCGATTGAATGGTTACTCCATAATTTTTATAGCTCTCATAAAGCAATTTAAAAATTTCACCTTCAGCAATAATAGCCCCCATCAATAAGTCTGAGTGACCGGCTAGATACTTTGTCACCGCGTATAGTGCAACATCAATTCCATAATCAAGTGGCTTAAATAACAAAGGAGTGGCCCATGAATTGTCACAAATGGTTACGATTGCACGTTCTTTAGCAATTTTTACTATATGCTCTATATTTGAAATCTCAAACGTTACAGAACCAGGAATCTCGATCATTATCAACGAAGTGTTATTCTGAATTAAACTAATTATATCCTGTGTTGGATCATAAAAAGTTACCTCTATTCCTCTTTTTGGTAGCTCATTTTCGGCAAATCTCTTTAGCCTATAATAACTATTATCTTGTATCAAGACATGCGAACCTGCTTTAGTGAAAGTCAAAAGAGCAAAAGTAAGTGCAAATAATCCAGAAGGATAGATGAGTGCTTGTCCCCTACCCTCAATTTCAGCCAGTGCATTTGAAAGATAATGAACAGTAGGCGTACCAACATTACTGTAACTGTAATCCCTTGCAACACCATCATTGATTACATCGTATATGCTTTCTCCATTTGCTGCACTTAAGTAGTCCTTATAAGTAGGAAATAATATGGTAGAGGAATGATAAACTGGCGGGTTCATCGACCCTTTATAATCATTAAATTTTCTTCCTGCTTTAACTAATAAAGACTCTTCTCTCACGTTTCTACTATTTATTTTTTAAATTATATTCACTTTGCGTATATAAGTTAAGAGAAATCGCATGTACTCGCTCTATTTCACTCTTTAATAATTCATAGATCAATTTATGCCTCTTTAAAGAGCTCATTCCAGAAAAGTCGTTAGATATTAATATTAATTTAATATGTGAAGGTAGTGTCGAAGAAGAAGCAAAATAATGATCTGCATGCTTTGCTGATTCATCGATAACGTTGATATTAATTACATCTATCGAATCGTGTATTTTTTCTTCTATCGTTTTAATAATATCCATAATNGGCTCCTTTAAGCAACAATACGCTCCTCTTGTCATCCCAGCGCGTGACACTGGAATCCAGAAGTTTTAATAAGTTGGTGAATATAGCAAGCATGAAAAAAAATTCAAGTAGGTTGCCGGATATGATATAAAATACTCTTGTTTGAATACTACTCATCCTGATATAATATCATTTTGTATATGATGACACCATTCAGTATGCAAATTTCCTTCAAATTAAACGTTTGTAAACTTAAAACTTTACTTTAGATCAAACTGCTGTATAGTGACTTTATAGCTTTAGTTTTACAATGAGTATACCTAGTATAGAAAATTGTGATCTTCACGGTAAAGCCGTCTTACTCAGAGTTGACTTCAATGTTCCTATAAAAGATGGAGAAGTTCGTGACGTCACTCGTATTTTGAGAGCATTGTCTACTATTCAGTATTTAGTGGATGCGAGTACAAAGATTATTATTATATCGCATTTCGGACGCCCAAAGGCTAGAGACGATAATCTGTCGCTAAAAAATATAATTGACACTTTATCACAGTTACTAAATAAAAAAGTGAAATTCATTGATGATTGCGTTGGTGAAAAAGTGCAAAAAGCAGTGAGTGCTATGGATGCAGGAGATATAATATTACTGGAGAATCTAAGATTTTATGAAGGGGAAAAGGAGAATGATGCAAACTTTGCCAGACAATTAGCATCTCTGGCGGATATATATGTAAATGATGCATTTTCTTGCTCTCACAGAGCTCACGCTTCTATTTCACGCATTACAGAGTTTTTACCTTCCTACGCGGGATTTTGCTTACAAAATGAGCTAAAGTACCTTGAAAAAGCTGTATCGTTTAAAGCTAAACCTATTACTGCGATAGTTGGGGGAGCTAAAATATCAACTAAAATAAAAGTGCTTATGAAGCTAACAGAAAAGGTTGATTACCTAGCTCTTGGTGGTGCAATAGCCAATAATTTTTTGTCATTTAGCAAAGTAAATATAGGAAAATCTTTCTTTCAAAATGGTATCGACGACCTTCTACATAATATTGTTGAAACAGCAAATAAAAACAATTGTAAAATAGTTGTGCCAGAAGACGTTCTGGTTGCAGTAAACTCTGATTACAGCACTAGTATTTCAAGAGGAACTGAGTCCATTTTGGACGGTGATATAATTTTGGATATCGGACCACAAACTTTGAGTACAATAAGCAGTATAATAGCAAGCAGTAAGACTCTGCTGTGGAATGGACCTATTGGTGTTTTTGAACATTCAGCTTTTGCAAGTGGTACAATTGGGGTAATGAAAGTCGTAAGTGACTTAACGCACAAAGGAAAGTTAACCAGCATAATAGGGGGAGGTGATAGTCTATCTGCAATAATCGCTGCAGGCCTTACTGATAAGGATTTTACATATGTTTCCACTGGTGGAGGAGCGTTTTTAAGTTGGCTGGGTGGTGACGAAATGCCGGGAGTTGCTGCTCTGCAAAAATGATTAGATTAAAACTTTTTTAAATTGTTTCTTGTAAGCTAGCTTTTTTGTGAACGTGATTATGTCGAAGACAGTTAAACTAATTTTGTGTTCAATAATACCAATAATAGGGTTTATTTTTTATATTAAGGATCATTATTTTCACACTGGCTATGTAGAAGAAAATAATTTTGAACCATTTTTCAGTTCACAACCAGGTTATATACCACCGTTTCAGAATTAACTGACTTTGATAGAGGAGTGTTGAAAGTTTGTGGAGATTGGGGAGCACATCCAGATAAAGAAGATTTCAAAATTTTACTTAGTTGTCCGCAACATCAAGAAGTAGTGAAAGGAATATATGATGAGCTTGATCATCAAGTGATTACGCCAGATGCGAATTTGGAGCTATTTAAAGATGAACTGGCTAACATTTGGTTTACAAATAGTGGAAGTGAAAAAGAAACTATAGGGTTTGGACATATTTTTTGTGGTGAGCCAAACGATAAATTAGGTGGTATGCATTTTATAGGTAGATATGTTGAAGCTCAAGAAGATAAATGGGCAGGTGCAATTTGGAATGATAAGTCTCTATGCAATAAATCAGATATTAAGCCACCGGTTTATACATTTGGAATGAAATATTTAGGTAAGGATGGAGAAGTGAAAGTTAAATGCCCAAATGGATACGCATATAACCTTCATGCTGATGATATTTTAATTTCTGCAACTAAGGCGTTTAAGGAATTAGGAAAGGATGGAATGTGCCTGTATAAAATGGAAGATGACAATTATCAATCAGTGTTTGTAAGAAAGAATGATGCTATACTCACGTTCTATCCCGACTTAACACCAAAATGTGATGATAAGAGTACTTATTGTAGTTGCAGTAAATCTTAATTTCAAAACCAATAGGGTGAACAAATGATAAAAATGCTATAGGGTGTAGCAAATCCAAATGAGTTAAAATTTTGATTAAAGGGTTTTGTGAATAATAATGAAGAAGGGCATTATTCGTCTAATAAAAGCAATTCAATACTCTTGTGAAGGAATAAAATCAGCTTTTATATCAGAAATTGCGTTCAGACAGGAGTTACTGCTTTTTATAGTATGTGTCTCAGTTTTGTTTGTTTTGGATGTAAGTAATCTAGAACGTGCAGTAATGATAAGCAGCCTATTCCTGGTGTTAATTGTGGAAATTGTTAACACTGCTTTTGAAACGACAATTGAGCGTATTTCCAGTGAACAACACATACTTTCAAAAAAGGTGAAAGATCTAGGTAGTGCAGCAGTTTTTCTTTCATTAATTAACTTCCTGATAACATGGATGATAATATTGACAGGTTAATACGAATGTTATTAAGATATGTTGTCAAACTCACCAATTAAAGTTTTTATATCTTGCGGTAAATCAGAGACAAATTCCATGTATCCCTTACTTTTGGGGTGATATAAGCCCAGTGTATAAGCATGTAGTGCTTGTCTATTGAAATTACGAATAAAACTAGAGTTTTTAGCATATTTTGTGCTTTTACTACTATTTTTCCCATAAACTTGATCACCAACTATAGAATGTCCTATGTGGCTCATGTGGACTCGAATTTGGTGCGTTCTACCTGTTTCTAAAGTGCATTTAACGAGGCTTGCTTGTCCTATAACTTTCTCTACTGAGTAATGAGTGATTGCTAATTTGCCCGTTGTTTTTGTTACACACATCATTTCTTTATTACCGCGTTTGGGAGCAATTTTAGTTTCTATAGTTCCCTGCTGGGAAGATAATGCTCCCCAAACTACTGCTAAATATTCTCGCTTTATTTTACGATTTGATAACAATTCAGACAAAAAACCATGGGCTTCCTCATTTTTTGCAATTACCATTAGCCCACTGGTATCTTTATCGAGTCTATGAACAATTCCTGGTCTTACATCAAGGTGAGCGATAACTGCGTTCAAAAGCGTATCATTGTTTGTCCCAGCACCTGGATGTACCGTTAATCCACTTTGTTTACTCAGAACTATAATGTCTTCATCTTCATAGACGATATTAAGTTTTATGTCATAATTAGGCTCAATTGATGTGGATATGTCAGGTTGAACGAGATGCACCACATACTCTTCATCTGGTTTTACTATGTGGTCATTATTAATTATCGGTGTGCCAAGTAATTTCACCTGCTCATTCTGTATTAGTTTTTGAGCTTTACTGCGTGACATGTTGCATTTTTCAGCTATATAGGTGTCTAACCTTAATTTNTTTCTCATCACTATTAATGTTTAAGGTTACTTCTAAGTGGTCTATAACAACTACCCCGCGCAAGCTACTGCAAATGCTGCGTGAATGTTTTTGTCTACAAAATCAACTTTTGTACTAGGAGGTTGAATTTGAAGGCCGTCTTGTTTTTCAATGTGGCAAGTTGTCTTAGAGCCATCTTTCCAGTGGATTATTATCTTGTTATCAAAATTCCGTAATGTTGCTTCACCAATCTTTTTCTCCTTTNNATCACCTTTTGCTTCTAGCTTAATAGATTCTAATAAATAATATAAAAATTCACTTGGCTTGCCATTGATTTTTTCTTTCCATTCGTCTGTTCTTTTTCGTTCAAATAAATCTTTTTTCTGCTGCCTTATTCTGTCTTGTTTTTCTAAGACTGCCAGTTCTTGTAGCTCCTTCTCTTCATCTACTAATTGATCAGTATTATCTTCATTATCAGGATCATTTGGTTGGTTGTGTTCTTCTAATAACTGTGCTTGTATCTCTTTATCTGCAGATTCATTAGTACTAGTTTGCATATCTTTATTTGCAGATCGATCAGTATTAGATTGACTACTGCTTCCTTGCCCATTTTGTTGAGGGTCTGGGTTATTATGTGCATTAGGCAGTCTTTCATTGTGGAAAGTAGCTCCCGCTAGTCCCGTATATTGTCCTGGCTTTAACCTAGCTACTCTATCATCAATAGTCTCTACTGCATTCTTAATAGCATTTATTGTGTCCATTACCTTCTTTACATCCACTTCACTCAGTTTACCTTTTACGTCTACGCTAACTTCTTTACACAGAACATCCACACTTTTACTAATATCTTTCAGGCAGTCAGTTATTTCTTTACTAGCAGTTGTTTTCACCTCATCCACATTTTTCTTTATATCTTTTTCTAATTTATCAAGTAAAGCTTTGAGATTCTTCCCTATACTGCCAAGCATTTCTTTAATGTTAATATTTGCAGGCTTTAAAAGACTATTATCAAGTAAATCGCAAGCTTTTTTAAGGTTACTGCCAAATGAGTCGCAAAATGGACTAAGCAGTTCTTTCATTAGAGATATTAGTTCATTTTCCTTTTTACCAAGCTTATTTTCTATTACTGATACAACCATGCCCTTTCCAGACCAGTATGGAAGTAGAAGACCTAAAGTACTGTGGTTTCTAATAGTATGATTTTCATGATCTACGCTATTACTTATTAGATTGCTAAGTGTTGATATGATGCATACAAGAATAACGACTAATAAAGATATTAATGTTATTGAAACATTAATGGATTGTGATATTGCTGAAACTACTATAATAGCACCAAATACATATGATCCAGTAAACAAGAAAATCCTATTTCTATTTTCTGCTTTTATATCTTCTAGTATTTCTCTCTGCGTCTTAGAAATTGGTAAAACTATTGAAAGCTTTTTCCTCTTACGATCTAAATTTGTTACAATTTCAATTTTTTCGGCTTCTTGAACAATCTGGCTGTACTGTTCATCAACTTGATAGTTTCCTACTTTTTTATCTATCTCATTCTCTTTTATTTTTTGTGTATTTATAAAGTTTATAACAACAGTAAATAAGAGAACTGCAAGAGGAATAAAGGCAAGAGGTGCTGGCGTGAACGTAAACCCAGCAATACTTAGTGTAACAGGCTGAATAGAAAAGGCAGTAACTGCTATAAGAGTAGCAATGGTACTTGCTATTGATATAGTACCAGAATACTTTCTTATAGAGCTCAAAATTCTACTGGGCTGGTCAGAAAGTTTTCTAACTCCTAAAAAATCAAAATAGTCTTTGAAAGGATCTTTAGTGTCTGTAACCATAACATTTTTCTAGTTTTAATTTATTTAGGTATACATTAACCAAACCTTAAAATCAAGTTTCTTAATTTTTCAACATGTGCCAAGGCCGGTTAGAGCGCACTGTATTAATCTTTACGTAACGATTTGTTAACCAAATTGAATGTGTGCCATATGTTTTTAGATTGGTGTATTTAATAGTTCTAGTATTACAAACTGAATAGTCGAATTCACTTAATTGAATTATTAAATCAACTTTATCACAATTTTCTAGAATATCTTCTTTTTTATAAGCTAGCAGCACTAATTTATTATTTCCTTTATTATATATGCAGCCATAATCGTTGCACTTTAGTCTTTTATCTGGATTGCTATATTTTGTATGATTCAAAATTTGGTTCTGCCCATTTTGTTTCGCCCATGTTTTGACAACAAAGTTCCTATTTTTTCTGATGAGAGAATATAGTAAGTTATCACTCTCCTTTGCAGCAACATTATCAGCATTTATTAGGATGTCGGGGGTTTTATATGCGGCACTAAAACAAATACCCAGCACAATAAAGAAAATTCCGAAGAAACGCCAATTTCTTTCCCACAAGCACAGCCACAATAACCCAAATGTTATTATAATAATTGATGAGGCAGGAAAAGTGCGAATAGGAATAACCAAATACTGAAGACTAGCGATAGCGTTTGTTATATACAAAATACTGTCAATTGGGCGCTCTATAAATGGCGCTATAATCCATTCAACACCCAAAGGAATCAACAAAACATAGATTATTCCACTTGGAATAATAATTAATGTAACTATTGGTATAGCAACTAAATTTGTGATAATGCCACTAATTGAAAAATAATTAAAATTGTATATCGTGTACGGAACAGTTGCTAAACTTGCTATTACTGAGCTGATCATTATCGATACAAAATATTTCATTATTTTTATTTTGAACAATCTATTAGCATTAATTTGATAACTGGCAACCAGTGCCAAAACAGCAGAAAATGACATCTGAAAGCCAGGCTTTAAAATTGCTTCTGGTTCTACTGAGAGTATCACTGAAGCAGCAAACGCAATTGCTATTAACCTTCGATATTTTCTCTCTATCATTGTTGCAACGAGTACTAAAATCACCATAATGTAGGCACGCTGAGCAGAAATTTGCATACCGGTAATCAATAAATAAAACGTGGTTGGCAAGATAGTAAGGAATGCAGATATTTTCTTGGTGTTATACTTAAGAGTCAAAGTTTCAGATATTGCGAATAAGTTACGAAATACTATAAAAAATAGGCCAGCAACGAATGATAAATGCAAACCAGATATGGCAAACAAATGTGCTATACCTGAATCTCGTATCGCGTCCGTAGTTTTTTGATCTACGCCATCTTTTTTACCGATCAGTAATGCAGAGAGTATATCCGCATGTGGTTTTTTGATATTTTGCTGCAGGTTTTCATAAATGTATTGACGGAAAGATTCTATATATTCTTGAAATTTCCTTGCTTCAGTCTTTTTGTACAGGGCTATTTTGCTTGTTGCAAAACCTGTTGCACTTATTTTCTGGTAATATGCTATTCTTGCAAAATCGTATGCATACTCCGAAGGCGCAATTTTTGGAGGGAAGAGTTTTGCTGATAATTTTACTTGATCGCCTATTTTAATGCCTTTTTCCACTTTGGTTCTAACTGATATTCTGATGTTATCTAGAGCTCTATCCGGTGTCATTCCAGCGCGTGACCATATCTTTTTNTTCTGGATCCCAGTATCAAGTACTGGGATGACAAAAGGGGGCACTGGGATGACAGAGGAGGATTCTGGAATGGTGGAAGGCTTTGTAATAGAAAGCAGAAATTGTTTGTATGAGCCCCTGTCGTTAATATCCTTCACTTTGGCAACGATATTTTTTACATACCTCTCTTTATCAAGAATTTGAGTATCAACTAAAGCTGTTCTTAATTTACTGGCTGTAAACCCTGTGAGCACTGCAATTAAAGCAATGCATAATATTGCGTACTTTCTGTATAATATTGCAATCAAAATTAGTGTGGGTAAAAGCAAAAGAAAAATAGATATAGTGAAAGTGCAGCTTGGTTCAAAACTTAGGGAAAAATAGGTTAAAATCCCTACACACTGACACACAGGAAACCATAGTATCAAGTTATATTTTTCATTATGACGTATATAACTAACTATTATGTCAAGAAAAGTTAATAAATATACTAATATACGACCCATAGCGGATTTTATCCTTGTATATCCTATAATTGCAAGTATAATAGCTAAATAAACAACGACGCGGGATGGAGCAGCTCGGTAGCTCGTCAGGCTCATAACCTGAAGGTCGTAGGTTCAAATCCTACTCCCGCAACCATCTCTATGATTATATGAAGGCTATGGTATTTTCTCAGGTAGGTTATGTACGATTTTCAGATTTCATTCTGCCCACCTCACTCTTTGTTATTTTCAGTGTCACTCTGACGTGTGACATTCAAACACAGAAAATTTATTTTACTTAAACCTTTATCTAATTTGAAAGGTACTACATTGACGCCCGCGATAGCCCTATTCCTATAGTGAGTAGGGTTATCTTCCCTCTTGCTTCATTTATATCATAAAGATTCAATAGAAATGCAACGTACATTGGGCAGAGATTAAGCACATTCATGTACGCTGAAGAAGATACGCTACATTTTTACTGAAATTTGATTGTTTTTAATAGAAAAGCCTGCAGGCGAAGATAAATTTTGAGCTCGAGAAATATCTCTACTGTCATTATAGTTAGGCTTTAAGTACGCGGAAGTAATTTTTTGCGTTAGAGTAAAAAATTTTTTCTATAGCTAATCAAAGTGGATCAAGAGAAACTTACCACTTTCTTTACAAAGGGTTTGATGTTACCATTTGACTGCCTATTCTGAATTTATTGAATGAACATTAACATAAAAAATCTAGTTCATGCTTTCTCTAAATTGCCAAGCTTAGGGCCATCATCATCACGCAGGTTAGTTATACATTTACTCCAAAACAAAGAGAAAGTTATGCTACCACTTGCATCTTTGATTAAAGAGCTAGCAGATCTTATAATAGAGTGTGAAGTTTGCGGAAATCTAGATACTAAATCACCTTGTTCTATTTGTACTAACCCAAAACGTGACACTAAGTTACTGTGTGTAGTAGAAGAATTAGGTGATCTATGGGCGTTTGAAAAAGGAAGTATATATTCAGGTTTATACCATGTTTTGGGTGGCAGATTGTCTGCGATAAATGGCATAGGTCCAAAAGAACTCAACCTTGATACTATTCTGAAAAGAGTGACGGAGTCTAAAATTGAAGAGATAATTATCGCAATTAATCCGACATTAGAGGGTCAAGTTACTGCACAATATATAACTCAATTGCTAAAAAATTTGGATGTGAAAATATCACGCCTTGCTTGTGGCATACCAATGGGCGGAGAAATTGACTACCTAGATGAAGGAACGCTGAGGATAGCACTTACTTCAAGACAGGATATTAAATAATTATCACAGTCATTCCATTTCTTTTTAGCAAGCTATAAGTTTCTTACCATACTACCACTACTTATAAAATACTAAATTTTAGTGACATACTTCAGCCTAAAAACTTGCTTTACTAATTGAAAATATTGTACACTCAAAACATAGTGTTTTAAAATGAGGAGTTATGTTAACTTTTGTATTAGATGGAGTACGTAATACTTATAATTGGTTAATCAAAAAATTAAGATCAACCGCTCTTGATTTCATTGCGCTATTTAACAAAGAATACTCAGATAGTAAACGAATTGGATACATATTAAAGGATATAAAGAAAGAATACGCAGATAGTAAACGAATTGGACATATTATAGAAGATCATCTGAAGATTAAGCCTAAAATAGAGTCATTTGAAATTAAACATAACCTAAAATGTACCCCAATAATAGATCTTCTGGAGATTAAGTCTAAAATAGGGTCATTTGAAGTCAAGCATGACCTAGTAGTAGATTTTTCAAAAATGTTTAAAGTAATGGAACAAGAGCATAGATCTATTGAAAATCTGAAAAATGTGATTCGAGTAAGAATTGATGATCAAATTAGGTCGGGGGTGTCGAGGTTTAGTTATTCTTATGATGGCCAAGATCCTTATTTTTATGCAATCAATCAGGCACAAAAAATAAATGGAATAACAAAAGGTAATACGGACTTGGTTCTTCTTTTGTGGCTAATGTATGTTCATGTGCCTATAGATGAATATGGAGAACTATTAGAGGATCTTGTAAAAAATCACTCCGGTAATAGAGCTGAGATGATAGAAAAGTTATACCTACTTCAAGAAGAAGGTAAATTATCAATAACCAGTCGTAAGAGCCTAGATGGGATAATTAAAATATCCCCACTTATAGAAAAGGAGTATATTTCAAATGGGAAATTTTCTGTTATGGGAATGATAAGTTCTGGCAATTTATATGGCTTAGCAGAAAGGTTAACAAAAGATACAGAAGGAAGGGTAAAAGAATTAACCGGTATAGATATTCAATATAGTCCCGGAAGCAGCTTGAAGAACCTTTCCATTCATGCAGTGATAGAAAATTATGGATTATTTAAGTAAATGATTGTTTGGGCTCTTAATTTATAAAATACTATAATAAAATATAGTGTAAGAGTCTTATGTGCTTAAAAAAACTTATATCGCTAATAACATTCAAAAAGAAAGAAATAGCGCCACCACTTAAAGTGGTGGCTTGGGAAAATGACCGTCTAAACTATAAGCAATTTTCAGGTAAATTTAACAATATAATTAAAACAATTGATCAGTCTTTTACAATAATATCTTTGGAAGGATATGATGGATGGGGCAAGACGTTTTTTTTGAAAGAATGGGTAAAAGAGTTAAAACAGCAAAATGAAATTGCAGCTTATTATAGTGCATGGGATATCAATGCATTGGACCAACCACTGCCTTCTTTTTTAAATTTCCTATTTGAAGATTTATTTGTATCGTATAAAGTAAAAAGAAGTGTTATACAACAGTTCAAGAACATAAACCAAGAGCTATTTTCTCTAAACACACTAGGAAAGCTGATCAGTAAATCTCCACTTGCTATGCTTTCAGTATTTCTTGATGCTGCAAAAGAGGCTGATAAAAAAGACATAGGTTTTGTCTTGAGTGAATTAAGTCTTCTCCAAAGAAGAAAAGAGAGTACTAGAGATTTTAAAACACAGTTAGCGGATGTGGTTAATAAAATCAGAAAAGACAAAAACATTTATATAATAGTGGATAATCTTGATGTGTGCCGTCCTAAATTTGTTGTCGATTTTTTGGAATCTATAAAGTATATGCTTGATGTGGAGGGGCTGGTTTTCATTATTCCTGTAAGTAAAGATAAGAGTAATGTACAAAGAGCAATCAGCACAATACTTGGACCAAATTTTGACCTAAAATCTTTTACTGATCTCTCTTTACATTTACCAAAACAACCGATAGAAAAATTTACAAAAGAACTATTTGAAAATATTAAATTACCGAAAAAGTCAAAAAATTTGATTG
Source organism: Wolbachia endosymbiont of Anurida maritima (assembly GCF_042182995.1). Taxonomy (NCBI): domain Bacteria; kingdom Pseudomonadati; phylum Pseudomonadota; class Alphaproteobacteria; order Rickettsiales; family Anaplasmataceae; genus Wolbachia; species Wolbachia endosymbiont of Anurida maritima. The sequence goes on along the minus strand of NZ_CP102058.1, from coordinate 1,177,329 downwards.
TAGATAGTTTTATATTTTATGCAGAAAGCCTGTCACTATCGTTAAAAACAATAGAATACTGCGTANAAAAAATAAAGCTGTGTCTTCTGACTCACACAAGAGAAGAATTACCTGATCCGAATTTGTTTTCGTTTTTGGTAATACTGCAATCGATAAATATTGATATATATGAAGAACTAGATTCCTCATGTCAAAGAGCATTGGAAAAAATTGAAAATGAATATAAATCTTTAATTCTAAATGGTCAAGAAGAATGGGAAAAACTTAAAACCTCTCTAGAAACTGCTTTTGCAGAGAGGGAGTCAAAAATTAACAAAGCTATAAAGGATATACTATTTTGAAAAGATACCCTACCTTTACATATACAAAGATAGGGTAACATTTGATTAACGCCCTTTTACTATGTCATTACCTTGTTCAAACTTTCTGATTAATTCGCTTACATTGACATTAGATAATTTTTTACCTGCAGATTTGTCATTATGTGAAGCATCAGGTTTACGAAGGTCTTCCTTACTGTTACTCCTAGTAATATTACATCTAACAATGTTTGAATCATTAGACTTATCGCTTACATCTGAAATATTGCTTTTTTCACTACATGAAGACGAATTACTCGACATATTGCCTAAGCTAAAGAGCTTTTTACCTTGATAGATTGGATTCCAATCAAGTGGATTATAAGTTTTTTTGCTAGTCTCAACCTTTTGCTGTTTAGGAGAAAAACCTAGGTTTTCTCTTTCTTTCTTGCTTAGTGTTTTGAGAAATTTTACGGTTTCTAATTCATCTCCTGCAGCTAAAGTAACTTTCTTTTCCTCCATAACATTAGGCTTTGGAAGAGCAGAATCAGCTTTCTCTCTTGCATTTAATTTATTAGTGCTTTCATAAATGTCAATATTATGATTTTTCATCAAATTTTGCATTGTTGGGCCAAATGTTCTTCCAAGATTGCTACTTACTGTTTTATTACTATCATTTGCTTGAGAATGAGGTGCATTTCGCTCAAAAATCGCTTTTATTCCAGCAAATTTAGCTTGGGAAGATTTCGGAGGAACAGGTGGATTAAGCTTTACTATTTTTTCTAACTCATTCTGCGACGATAACTTGGTCTCTGGTGCTCTTGGTGTTACCTGTGGGGCAACCATGCCTTTCGAGTTTTCATTTTTAGGAAAAATTTTTGGATTGTTTTTTTCTACTGTAGTATTCATTTTTTTACCTCTAAGCCTATTAACTAGTAGAATTATAAACTTAGAGGTATTAATTTTGTAATAACGATGCTAACAGGTTTCAAATAAGCATCGCCAGAGGATTCTCTATATAATGCTTAAAGGCGTTTAAAAATTTTGCTCCGAGTGCTCCATCAACTGTCCTGTGGTCAACAGAAAGTGTTACTGTCATTATTTCTGCTATCTCTATTTTCTCATTCATAACAATTGGTTGTTTTTTGGATGCACCAACTGCCATAATGCAAGATTGCGGCGGATTGATTATAGCACTGAAGGCTTTTATACCAAACATCCCTAAGTTGGAGATAGTAAACCCTCCTCCTTGAAACTCTTCAGGTTTCAATTTTCCAGATCTTGCTCTGCTTACTAAATCTTTCACTTCTTTTGATATAGATAAAATACCCTTTTTATCAGCATTTTTTACTATAGGAGTAATTAGCCCATCTTCAAGTGCCACAGCAATTGAAATATCTACATTCGAGTATTTAAGTATTTTATTATCTATCCACGAAGAATTTATGTCAGGAAATTTTTTCATGCTAAAAGTCACAGCTTTGATAATTAAGTCATTGATTGTTACTTTATTGTTTTCATCTGCTGAGTTAATCTCATTTTTAAGCGATATTAACTTATCAACCTGGCAGTCTACAGTTAAGTAAAAATGTGGAACATTCTGTTTGGATTCAATCAAGCGCTGCGCGATTATCTGGCGCATGTTACTTACTTCAACTATCTCAGGACTTTCAGTGCGTATACCACTGCTTAAAGACTCCAACACATCAGCTTTGATAATACGGCCATATGGACCTGTACCTTTTAATTGCTGCACGTTAACCCCTTCATTTTGAGCTATTTTCTTAGCTAATGGACTTATTTTTGTTCTACCTTCTACATAACCCTCTGTCATCTGAGTAGCTGACACTGGGATCCATGCTTCTTTTCTAGATCCCAGTGTCACGCACTGGGATGACATCAAAGAGTTGGATGACATCGAAGGGTTAGATGACATTGGAGGGTTGGATGATATTGAAGAGTTGTATGGTACTGAGGGATTGGTTTCAACTTCTTTCTTAGCTTCAATATTGGTAGCAGAAGCTGAAACATAGTTACCGAGTGCACTTTCATCTTCTCCTTCTTCCAGCATTAAAGCTATCAGTTGATTTACAGGCACGCCACTTGTTCCTTCTGTTACTAAAATTTTTGCTATGACTCCTTCATCCACAGATTCAAACTCCATTATGGCTTTATCAGTCTCTATCTCAGCAATTACGTCGCCTACTTCAACTTTGTCTTGTTCTTTTTTATGCCACTTTACAATTTTTCCTCCAGTTTTACTCATTGTCGGTGAAAGAGCAGGCATTAATATTTCTATAGGCATTGATTTTGTATTTAAAGATCTATTCAATTTTTAATTTACTCTTTATCTTATGTCAACCTAATCGTGAATTATGATGAATAAGTCTGTTACACTATCTCTCACGTCATCCCAGTGCGTGACACTGGAATCTTGGTTCAGTACTATTATCCTATTGTTTTTATTATTTAGCCATAGCTTGTTTGCTAATAACTTTGTTTCAACAAAATCAAGTAAGATCAACATGAGAACGGGGCCAGGGTTTCACTATCCTGTAAAATGGATATACACTTGCAAAAATCTGCCCCTGAAAGTGATAGAAGAGTTTGAGAGTTGGAAAAAGGTCTGTGATATAGATGAAGACTGCGGATGGATAAAAGGCAATCTGCTTAGTGATAAGCGCTACGCGATTTTAAAAGAAGATACTTATGGATATCAAAAACAGAGTGTAGACAGCAAGATTACTATGAAAATAGACAAGTTTGTTGTAATAGAAATAAAAAAATGCAGTGAAAAATGGTGTTTGCTGTCCTCATCGAAACGCAAAGCATGGGTACAAAAAAAACATATATATGGGGTTGATTAGGTTGACAAAAGATCTGAATTAACACTAGTTTCTGGGCCTTCTGTAGCATGCTCTTCAGATGAAGCAGAGGGTTCTTGAGGCTCTGGAGACTGTACAGGGCTATCACAGAAACTCCTTAACATCTCCTCAGCAGATGAGTTTAAAATTTGTACAATAGACTTTTCACTTTGTTCTTTTAACGATTGATCAAACCTAGAGATCAATTTAGAAAACTCGCTGCCTGATTTTTCAGCTTCACTTTTTATTTTACTTTCTATGCTTGCAATATTGTAAGTTAAAAATATGTTATAAAACGAACAAGAGGGAAGATAACTCTACTCACTATAGGAATAGAGCTATCACGGGCATGTGCGACCGAGGCAAAATTGGTATTACAACCGTGGCAATCAAGGTACACTAGCCCTATCTCTCGATACGTTTGAATAGTTGCATGGGACATACCCGTTTACAATAGACCTCTTTCGAAACTCATATAGACAGCTCAAAGTCTGCTATCAAATTGAACCTCAACCCGAAACGTTTTCGTCTATTTCGATATCGATCTGTGATAATTTTGAATCTTTTCAGCAAACCTATAACATTCTCAACCACAACTCTTTGACTTGCAAGCTCTTGATTTTCTTCCTTAGTTAGTGGCTTCTTTTTCGTCTTCCTGTTCGGCAATTCAACATTTGCGTGAATTTTCTGCATTCCTCTATAGCCAGCATCAGCTAAGACCTTAATTTTCGGTAATATTGCCACTTTTGATTCCTTAAAAAGCCGAAAATCANNTCCATTTGAGAAAGATGTGCAAATGATCTTTTTGCTTTTCTTTTCTGCAATTATTTGTGTTTTTATACTGTGCTTTTTCTTTTTTCCTGAATAAAATCGTTTTTGCTTTTTNTTGGGTCTTTCCACAGGAGTTTCTGTTGCATAGATCACTNNATATTCCATATCGCTTTTTAGAAGTTCTTTTCGTCCTGGCAACGCAAAATCTGGATGTTTTACCAATGTATCTTCAATCCACTTTATTATTTTATAGGTCGTACTTTCGCTCATACCATAACTTCGACCAATGTGGAAATATGTCCGATATTCTCGCAAATATTCCAATGCCATAAATAGCCTGTCTTCTATACAGAGCTTGCTTTTGCCCCCACTCCTTGCTTTTTTTCGTCTATCTTCTTCATCTATAATTTCTACCATTTTATTAAATGTTGACCTTTTTACTCCTGTCAGCCGCCGAAATTCTTCATTATCTAATTCCTTGTTTTGTTCATATCTCATACTTTTAAATGTATGATTTTATACTAATTTTTGCTCTTTGCCAATTTTGAAAGAGGTCTACTGTATCGGCGTCTTATGTTCAATTTTTTGCAGTATATAGATACTGTATGTCTTTACAAAACTTCATCTACATCTAGATTTTTATCTAAATAAGCTGAACGCGCTTATAAAGCGTTACAAGACATCAAAAAATGCCAATATTTTAAAGCAGCCAGGGCTTCTTTTGCCTTTTTTTTATTTGGTAAATTTCTTAATATTTATAGCTAACATATTTGAGGGCAACTTCCGCTAGTAGGGTGTCATCCCAGTGCGTGACGCTGGAATCCCAAAAAAAAGGATGATGTCATTCCAGTGCCTTGACTACTTGGATCCAGAAAACTTAACTTTAAATAAGTGGCTGCATAATAAAGACTAGATCCCAGTGTCACGCACTGGGATGACATTATAGGAGCACTGGGATGACACCGAAGTGGCTACTCGGATGACACCATCATAAAGTGAACCAGTGTCACGCACTGGGATGATATCATAGGGGCACTGGGCATAAGTGTTGAAAGTAACACAAAAAAGACATAAAGAACTATTATTGCAAGAAAATGGAGGCAATAATGGATCAAATAGAAAGAGTACTAAATTTAATAAAAGATGAGGATTTAGAAAGGCTAGGAAAATTAAGTGAAGTAGATAAATGTAATACTAAATTGTTGGGCAAGATTATATTTAAAGGTCTAATGAAGTTAATATTAATGGGGCAAAAAACAAGCCTAAGAGCGCTAGAAATGGTAATAAACAGGTGTATAATGGATAAGAATAGCGATAAAAGTACAGTAACATACAGTGGTTTGTCAAAAAGGTTAAAAGTTATAAATCCAGAATATTTTAAGGGAGTATATATTGATTTGATGAGCAAGATTAAAAAGCTATTACCCCAAAAAACATCAAATAACTTACATAAGTTTGATTCGACGATCATAAATTTATCGGGATATCTCATAAAAGATGGGCTAAAAATAGGCGGTAAAAGTAACGACAGTCAAGTTAAAGTGAGTGTAGGATTAAAGGATCAATTGCCGACAAGTATAAGATTTTGTAAAGGACAAGAAGAAAGTAGTGAAGATATAGCATTAGTGAGAGCAATTAATGAAGCTAAAGTTGAAAAAGAGGATATTTTATTATTTGATAGAGGAATCAGAAAAGTTGGAACTTTTGCCGAATTTGATGAAAAGGAGTACAAATTTATCACAAGAGTTAAAGTGGGAAGAAAACATGATGTTATAAGCAGGAACAAAGTTATAAGAGAACAAAAATCGGATGGATCAGAGATTTTAGAAGATATAATAGTTAATCTTTATCGTGCACGAGGTAAAGTGGCAGAAAAGCATGATCTACGGCTAATAAAAATCAGAAATAAAATTGGAGATGAAATATGGTTTTTGACAAACTTGTTTGAAATGCCAGCTTATGAAGTAACAGAGCTATATAGGCGCAGATGGGATATAGAAGTGTTCTTTAAATTTATAAAGCAAAATCTTGGATATAAGCACTTTTTAAGCCATACTATGAATGGCATGAAGGTGTATATTTACATGATTATTATTACGGCTTTGTTATTTCTTGTTTATAAAATCAAAAATAATCTACATGGGTTCAAAATAGCATTACTGCAATTCACATTGGATCTAAATGACTCTTTTATACGTTCGATTGTTTTACTGTCGGGAGGTAATTTACATGCCGTTGATCATCTCATATCACGTTATTTTTGATACTTTCAACACTTATGGGGCACTGGGATAACATCATAGGAGGCTTGGATGACACCTTGACGATTTGAAGGACCGTCATCCCGCTACATGTTAGCGGCTAAGAGATACCGCGGCGGTATGACGTAGAGCTCGCGTTAGCTATAAGATTAGCTAACATTCTGCACGTCCATAAAAAATAAACCTTCTTTCTCGTCTTGAACGCTAATAATAGCGTGAGTGTTAAAAGGTAAAGGATCATTTGTATGTCCATGGCCTACCCCTTTTATTGTAAATACAGGAAAGTTAACACTTTTTGCAAACCTTTCTTTTACAACTTCAACAAGGTTATCGTTATAGCAGTTAACGAAATCCCCAAAGATTACTGCATGTACTCCATCAAAGATGTGGGCTTGTTTTAGGTGATCTAAACTGCGCTCTATTGCGATGGGNTAAACTCTTATGTCCTCTAAAAATAGAATTTTACCTTTCGCATTTATTTGCCAAGCGGTTCCTATACTATTTTCAACTAGAGTCATATTACCACCGATGATTTTAGACTCTAATCTGCCATCTTTTAGTCTAATGCCATTATTTATCGTCTTTAGGTTATCAAATCTGATAGAATTCCGCTTGTTAAGAATTAACTCTTTCAATTTTTCAACAGAGCTTTCAGAAACGGAGTTATTTACTATCATTTCCAACATGGTGCCGTGAAGAGTTTGCCAATCATATTTAGCTTGTAGATGGATGTGCAAGGCAGTTATATCGCTATAGCCTATGAGGATCTTTTTGTTTTGAGCAATCCTTTCTTTTTTATCATTGGGTAACTTTTCTAGATAGGGAATTAACCGAGAAGCCCCTTCTCCTCATCTGATACACCAAATTATTTTACTATCATTAGTTAGTGCACTAATCAAATCATTTGCTCTGAATTCATCAGAGTTGGAATAAAATGGATTATCATTACTATATATTTTCTCCGAAATATGGGGATTAAAATCCAAAGCTTCTACATATTCTTTTATAGTAGTCAGATCTGATTCTTTTCCCTTCGAAGAAGGAGCAATAATATCAACTTGGTCGATTGCATGAGTACTTGTGTTAGCACATAAAGTGAGAATGAAATATAAAAGATAAACAATCATTAAAATATCTTATAAAACTCTTTTTTTAGTATATCATCCAATTCAGAGAGTGGAACTTTCACTCCTAGTTCTTCCATTGACGTGACGCCATAANCCTTGCAACCCACAAGGAATAATACCCTTATAGTGAGAGAGGTCTGGAAAGACGTTAAGCGCTATGCCATGATAAGTTACCCATTTTCTTAAACGGATACCAAAAGCTGCAATTTTTTTNTCTACTCCGTTATGGTTTACCCAAATGCCTATTCTATCTTCTCTAAACTCTCCAAGTATATTAAATTGCTTTAAAACATTTATGATCCACTTACTTAGATCTCTAATATATAGCTTTATATCGCATTTGTTTCTTTTTTTAAGGTTTAACATTAAATATATGATGCGCTGTCCTGGACCATGATATGTGTGTTTACCACCCCTTCCTGTTTTATATATGGGAAATAGTTTTTCAACAATATCATCAGCTGTTGCACTGATTCCCGCTGTGTATAATGAAGGGTGCTGGAGTAGCCATACCAATTCGTCTGCTGAATTATTGTGAATTTGTTGAACTTTCTCTTCCATGGATTTTACAGCACAGTTATAATCAATAAGCTGATTAGATATTAGCCATTCTACCATGTTCAATTTCTTTTCTTTTTAGTATAGCAGTGCATTCTTTTCCTGTCATCCAAGTACCCTCTTCTTGTCATTCCAGTGCGTGACACTGAGATCTATGTCTTAGTTTAACTACAGAATCTAAAACACTTTTAACTTTTAAACATCTTTCATGAGGCACATATGAATTTCAACATTTTTCAAAGAAAAAAAAGCAGAGTATTTAGTAAATACTCTGCTTTGCAACTAATAATGGAACCAAATTGGAGTAAGCGTGATTATGTAAGTTTTGCTGAGGAAGGTTACATAAAAAATGTTATTGCCTTTCGAGCAATCAATATGATTGCAAGTGCTGCATCTTCGGTACCTTTTACTCTCTGCCGGCTTACTGATCAGGGAAAATCACAATTGAAAATTCATCCATTATTAAAGTTACTTTATTCTCCTAACCCAATGACATCAAAATCGGAATTTATTGAGGGAATTGTAACTTATCGGTTAGTTAACAGCAATTCTTATATATTGATGATTGAGTCGCAGAACAATAGAAAACCACCAACAGAGCTTTATCTTCTGCGCCCTGATAGGGTTGAAATTGTTCCAGGAAGAAATAACGTTCCTTATATCTATCGTTATACCATAAATAACAACAGTTATGACTTTAAAGTTGATAAACTAACCGGACGTTCAGCAGTGTTGCACCTAAAGACCTTTAACCCTTTGAATGATTGGTATGGATTATCACCAATTGAGGCAGCTGCATACAGTATAGATCAGCATAATCAGGCGGGTGCTTGGAATCAAGCTATGCTACAAAATGGGGCAAGACCTAGTGGTGCAATAGTTGTGAAGTCAGCAAAAGATGGAAGTGGTGGAAATTTAAGTCAAGAGCAGTACCAACGCTTAAAAGCGCAGATAAATGATCATTATTCAGGTCCTGTCAATGCTGGAAGACCGATATTGCTTGAAGGAGGCTTGGAGTGGAAAGAAATGAGCTTATCACCAAGGGATATGGATTTTATCGAGTCCAAACATAGTTCAGCTCGTGATATTGCCCTGGCTTTTGGCGTTCCGCCGCAGTTGCTTGGCATACCAGGTGATAACACTTATAGCAATTTAGTCGAAGCACGCTTATCCCTTTGGGAGCAGACGGTTTTACCAACGCTAGAAAATATTATCTGTCACCTGAATTCTTGGCTGACACCAAGATTTGGTGAAGATCTGTGCTTGTCGTACGACAAAGACGCAATAGAAATTCTCATGGAAAAAAGACAAAAGTTGTGGAAATACGTAGAAAACGCAAGCTTCATGACGCTCAACGAAAAAAGAGAAGCTTTTGGCTTGCCACCACTGCCAGGTGGTGATAAATTGAGTTGAAGTTTTGATGTTTATTACTAAGTATAGTGTAGGCATTATGCTAAGTTGTAGTAGGTTAATAGATTGGAGGTAGTTTATGAACAGAGAACAAGAAAATTTAGTAGATAGTTCTCGATTTACTTCTTCGCATGGAAACACAGCAAATGTTAATGTAGCAAATCATTATGGTGCTACTCCTTTACATTATACTGCTTACGGAAATCGTGAAGAGGAGATGAATTTATTGCCTGGAAATGGAGTGGATATTAATGCAGCAGATCATCATGGTGCTACTCCTTTACATTATGCTGCTCACAACAACCTCAAAGATGTGGTGAAATTATTGCTTGAAAACGGAGCAGATGTTGATGCAAAAGATAATCATGATTCTACTCCTTTACATTATGCTGCTTACAAAGGCTGCAAGGATGTGGTAGAATTATTGCTTGCAAAGGGAGCAGATGTTATTAGTACAGCAAATAATCATGGTGATATTCCTTTACATTATGCTACTCGCGGAGGCCACAAAGAGATAGTAGGGTTATTGCTTGCAAAGGGAACAGATGTTGATGCAACAAATAATAAAGTAGAGGCTCCTTTACATTTAGCTGTTCAGTTGGGCTACAAAGAGATAGTAGAATTGTTGCTTGAAAACGAAGCAGATGCTGGTGCAAAAAATGATGAAGGAAAGACTCCTTTACATTTGGCTATTTATATGGGCCACAAAGAGATAGTAGAATTACTGCTTAACAGAGCAAATATTAATGCACCAAGCACAAATCTTAACAACTCAAATGCTGAGCAATTTCAAATAGCTGGTCGGTCTTATTGTTAATTAGAGAAGAGCACATAGGCCTCTATGTGCTCTTTGCCAAAAGATCTAACTTGAAGATACCAGTTCAGATGAGTTCATTGTCTCCTAAACCGTACACGTCTAACAAGCTACCGCTAGAGCTTGTGAGAAATTCTCTATTTTTGTTCCCTTTAATTTACTAGATAAATTATCTACAAGCAAATCTGATTTACTACAGACCTGCTCTATTTTTTCAGGAGATAAATAGGAATCTAATTGATTTGCTATACCAGATACTCCATCTAAAACTACTCCAGCACCGTATGGTATATATNNGGACACAGTGTACATAGCACCTGACGTAAAATCTAGTAAGTTCTGAGAAGAAGTGGTAATTTTATACCCTACTGTGTTTTTATCTTCTCCTTTGCATTTTTCAAGCACTTTTGATGCACCATGAGGAATATAAGACATACCAGCTATACCATATGAAGACCCATTTAAGGCGTATGATACAACTACCGTTGTTGCTGATAGCGCTTTGGCTCCATATTTTGCAGTATAAAGCAATGGCTTAAGGGCATAAGAAATAGTTTTACCTTGTGATTCAGATTCAAGCAACGAATTTAGTTCTTCTTGTGTTGCTGCACATTCAAAAAATTCTTCCTCATCAATTTCTGCAAGATCAATCTCTTCAAAACCCTCATCAATATCTACAAGAGTCACTGTTTCTTTTATAGGGCTAACTTCTACATCACTTCCAATAACACTTGAATTTTTGCCAAAAAGATTCGAAAACATACTAAACATTTTTTTTACCTACAACTTAACGCTCATATCAATATATTAACCTAATATTAACTAGGTGTCAAGCACATATGACTCTTATAAACGGATGTTAGTAAATTAACTATTTTTCTTGCCAACCAGAGCGATGAAGATTTGGTCTACATCAAAACTCATCTTAGGACGCCAAATAGGGCCATCCAAATGCATATCGATATAGATTGGATTACTATAATTTGGTGGTATGAAAAAGAACCTGAATATAGAATTTAAAGTGAAGTTAGATAAGGTTAAATTAGAAGAGATCGACCCTGATGCTTGATCAATCCCGAATTGTAAACTAGTTGAACATATACCACTCTTAATACTTGCTTTTCCGCTAATATTTTCAAAAAATGTTTTACCATTATATATATCAATATAAGCAAGTGTGGAAATTTCAGACTTATTCTTACTGCTTAACAAATTAGTGATAAATGAATTGAAATCTACATAAGTAACTTCTATTCCCTGCGCTTGTAAATTTATATCTCCTGATAAGCTATTAGCCCAATCATGAAAACTTTTTCCTTGAGTTTTGATTTCACCACTTAAGCTTATCTGACCATTTACATTGTCAATTCCTATAACCTTACCAATCTTTTTAGTGTCAAAATTGGAAATGAAAAATTTTGCATACATTGAATCTAATCTTAAATAACCCTGAAAAAACACTTGCCCATGTTCTAATACGTAACTTACCTGCCTAATAGTGATAGTGTTGTTTCTCATTACCGCATCCAAATTAAAATCTTTCAAAACATTCTGCTCGGTTTTAAATTCTGCAGTATTGATTTGCACATTTGCGTCAAAGCCTTCTTTATCATCCAAGAAATTAAGCTGCTTTGTTGACCATTGAATTTGATCTATCTCATTTCTTGAGTTTCTTTTCGTCTCTACTAAATTCGGTAATGTAATAATTTTTCCATTAAATTTACTGCCCGTAAGGTTAACATCTAATAAAGGTTTTGCGTATTTTTGATCTACTAATATTTTTGCATTACCGGTAATATCGAAATCTTCTCCAGATAGCTTTATTTTATCTGCAACCAGCTTACCTTTTTCCATTTTTAGCAAAAAATCCAAATTTTTAATTTTCGTATCATTCAATGTAAAGTCATTAACACTGGCCTTTATATTTGCGTCATACTTAGAATTTTTCAGCCATTGCATTTTAAATAAACTGCCAAATAATGAATAATCGTATTTATCTGCATTAAGATTATGCATGCTAAATTTACCATTGATTGCATTGTGTTTTTTTGTGTGGCTTACTCTGATTGACCCTTCCAAAAATTCCTTATCATTTGTTAATCTAATTTCTGAAATGGATAATATTCTTGGTGCAAAGTGTAATTTAGAACTTAGCATAAATTGATTTTTCTGGTTTTCTTTCATCTTTATAGAAGGGAAAAAACATGAAATGAATGACTCAAAATCATTTCCTTCTACTAACAAATCACCGTTAAATTCAGATAGGGCATTATTATTTGAGATCTCTCCTGATAAATAAGATATATTGTTGATTCCAGGAAATTTAAGAAGCGTATTAACTTTTACTTTGCCATCAGTGGATTTTAGTACAGCACGGAAATTGTCCAATATTTTGTTTTGATATTGAATGTTAGAAGCTTCCATATTAAAATTTAAGCTCAAGTTCTTTGGCACAATTGCTCTAAAGCATTCCAGAAGGTCTTTCATATTCGTTGTTCTTTGTGAATCATTTTGTATGGAATCTAAGTCAACTTTACTGAAGCTAATATTGAAATTAGTGTGATTGCCTTTTCTATCATTTTGTATTGTACCACTGGCTTGCATGCTTTTGGAATCAATTTTTAAGTCAGTTGCCGTAAACTCACTTTCATTAAGACTTATATTGGATGATATCTTGATATTTTCGCCAGGAATAACACAAGAGAGAAAGCTAAGATTAATAATTTTTGCTAAATCACTCACAGAACTGGAACTGTTATTAATTGTTAATGTTAAACTACCCTGGAGTTCCTCTTGATTTCTATTACCTGTAAATAGCAAATTTACAAAATTTGATTCAACACTAATATATACATTCTTTTTTGTGAGATTAACCTTTCCTGAAAAATCGTAATTATTATCACCTACCTTTACTTTACCAGAGAATTGCCTATTTTTTTTTACAGCAACCTCCTTTATGTTAACAATATCAGCAAAATCACTCTTAAAACTTACTTGGCTGTCTTTTATTACTATATCGACTGTGTTACCACTGGCTTTTGTATTTATAATATTAATTAAATTTTCTTTATTGCTTTTCATGCCAAACAATGTGATTGACTTTGGTTGCAACGAGAATAAAAGCAACGACAGGAACGATGGCCTTATTTCAATTTTTCTTACACTAATTAAATCTGATAGCTTTTGCTCTTTGTTTTCGTTGTATTGTACATATACATTATAAATAGTAAGCTTTGGAGTAATGAGTGAAACTTCAACTTTTCCTCCAATATGCACTTTAGCATCATACGTCTTCTCCAACTCTTTTATAATATATTCCCTGTAGCCACTCCAATCCTTAAAAGTTGCAGCAACGTGCATGAGAATGAGTAGCAGCAAGATTGATAATATGGCATATAAAGAAAGTCGTTCGGTAGAAGTCATAGTCCTATCCCCCTTGATTGAGTTTTGCTTCTATAACTCCCCCACAAGAACCGTGCATGCAGCTTTCCCGCACACGGCTCCACAATATTAGCGTTCACGACATACCTCCTGTGTATATAAGGAAAAACATATTTTTGGTTTTGGTGGTGGATTGACTTGTGTATAATGCATAAATTGTTCCCAATTCATGCTCTTTTTCTGGCTACGTCGGTTTATCCACTTAAACGTTAGCTTCTTTACTGCCCAATTAAACTTATTGAGCCATCGATAATTTCCGCTAATCCCGAAGTAGTTATAGTGTCCTCTTAGTTTGGCTTTGAGTATTTGCCACCAGTCTTTGAGACGAATAAGATTCCGAACCGCTTTCAACCACTCTTTGATTTCTTTAATCTTTCTGGCTAGGCTTATTTTTGAAGTTTTCTGCTTCATCATAAGTCTGCCATTTCGACTTTTCCCACAATAATGTGTAAATCCCAGAAAATTAAAGCTTTCCGTCTTTCGTTTCTCTCTTTCTGCTTGATACCATTCTTTCTTACCAAACTTTACTATTTTTGTTTTATTTTCAGATATTTCCAAACCAAACTTGGCTAATCTTTGTTTCAATGATTCTAGAAATTCTTTAGCGTCTTCCTCACTTTCACAGCACACCAGAAGGTCATCTGCGTACCTGACTAGCTCCATATACCCCTTAGATTCTTGTTTTACTTCCTTTTCAAACCATAGATCTAGTACATAGTGTAAATATATATTTGCCAATACAGGGCTTACTATTCCTCCCTGAGGTGCTCCTTGTGTGGTTGCTTCATAATGTCCAGCTTCGATGACTCCAGCCTTAAGAAATTGCTTTACTAGCCACAATAAATTTGGGTCAGATATTCGTTCCCTTACGCATCTCATCAGCCATTTATGTTGCATATTATCATAGAACTTCTTGATATCCACTTCTACAACGTAGTTAATTGGTTTGTGCATCACTGCTTTATCTAGTGCTTTGACTGCTTGATGACAGCTTCTACCAGGGCGAAAACCATACGAATTGTCCAGAAAGTTTGCTTCATAAATATTTTCCAATATCTTCTTTAACATTATCTGTACCAACTTTTCTTCTGTTGATGGTATTCCGAGACCGCTCTTTTCCTTGCTTCCAGTTTTGGGTATGTATACCCTTTTCACTGGTTGCGGTCGGTATTGCTTTCTCTTCATACTATCCACTAGCGTTTTAAGTTTCTCCTCTAGGTTTTCTCCATACGCCTCCACTGTCACTTGGTCTGCACCACACGCTTTGTTACGTTTTAGTTCCTTATAACACTCTGCAAGATTCTCCTCATTGATAAGGTGTATCAGCGATGTAAATTTTACCCGCTTATCTTGCTTCGCTCTTACCGCTATCTGGTTTAGTTTTCCTTGCATATTCCTCCAATCTCTGNNTTGTATCGGTATTGCAATCCTCATTCCAGTTGCTATATTGCTGACCGCTTCCCCTTGTATGTGGCTTTCCCACACTCTGAGTACTATCAGTCAGTCCGACTTCCTTTGTATCTTTCGTTGGTCCTTGCCTTTNGTTGACTTGTTCCAGCATACCTTAGTAGGAATACAAAGGATCTCCCAAGTTCATTTAGGCTCCATCTCAATACATGATACGGCCTCGGATCCCGATAGAGTGAGTGATAACTTGCCNTTATCGTTACCCCTCATGCTGTCTTCCACCACATGAACAGTGTCGACCTCTATAATGTTGGCAATTTCGGAACTCAATACCTTTACTTTCGTTGCACCCTGTATTGTCCATTCCATTAGCTTTACTACGCTCGTTACCTTACGCAGCATAATGGTCTGTTCTAGGCTGTTGGCTAGACTTTGCCTAGGTTGGATTTTCACCAACTGTTTTCTAAACGCTTCCCTTGGCGCACTCATAATAGGCCTCTCATTCCGGCATCTCTTCGTCTTGTCATCCCAGTTTACCTTTTTCCTGTCATCCCAGTGCGTGACACTGGGATCCATCTTATTTTCATCATGAGCATTATTTCAGCGTATGCTCCTAGAATCTGTTGTCTATTGCATAATTTGCAAATATTTTTATATCTGGATCCCAGTGTCAAGCACTGGGATGACAAAGATAGGCACTGGGATGACACCGTTTGCTGTTCCTTTAGCAAAAGATCTAGTTTATACATATTTCAAATTATTCAAATTTTCTCTAAACATTAAATAAAGAGTACCAAAATAAACAATAACACTCAAAGC
Organism: Wolbachia endosymbiont of Anurida maritima; assembly: GCF_042182995.1. Lineage (NCBI taxonomy): Bacteria > Pseudomonadati > Pseudomonadota > Alphaproteobacteria > Rickettsiales > Anaplasmataceae > Wolbachia > Wolbachia endosymbiont of Anurida maritima. The sequence goes on along the minus strand of NZ_CP102058.1, from coordinate 1,161,558 downwards.
TATTAAAGTCGTTAAATAAACGATACGAGCCAACACTTTATCAAAAAATAATCCTGCCAACAAAGCATGAAAAATATAAAGGGCTATTGACATAACTGCCGTTGCTACAAAAATTTTCATGATATTTAACAATAACGCTTGGCTAACCTTATACATTTTATTTATTGTTAAATAACTAATTAATAGAATAGAATTTATCCAAGTGGAAGCAGAAGTAGCAATAGCAATTCCCGTATGTTGATATTTACTCATTAACAAAAAGTTCAGTACAACATTAATTCCAAGACACATTAGTGAGAATATAGTTGGGATTTTCAAATTTCCTTTAGCAAAAAATGTGGGTAGCAACACTTTATTTATAATAAATGCAGGTAAAGAAAGAGAAAATGCTATTAATGTGGGAACAGTTTGTTGTACTGCATAGTGATCAAACCGGCCATAAGAAAAAAGTGTATGTAAAATGACATCAGGGATAATAATAAAGGCGGCAGTTATTGGCATGATTAACATTAATCCAATATTGAGAGCCTTATTTTGTATTTTGACTATATTCTCAGTATCATTCATCTGCTTTGAAATTAAAGGAAGAAGCACTGTACCGATTGCAGTACCGATTATTCCCTGCGGTAGTTGATTTAGTCTATCGGCATAATATATATAGGACACCGCATTTGGTATAAAACTCGCCATGATTGTGTCAATCCATAAGCTTATTTGAGTTACACAATTGTTGATAATTGCAGGTATCACACGCTTAAAAAACAACCTTACTTCATTGCTTAATTCAAGGCTAAAANNAGAAAAAGCTGCCTTTAACTTGTATGCACTAAACAGTATCAGAAGTAACTGTAAAATCCCTCCGATTAGCACAGCTATAGAAAGGTTATGTGCTGAGGTTTTTATATAAGGCATAAATAAACTGATGATTAAACAGAGATTCAAAACGATTGGTGCAATAGCTGTTGAAGCAAAATGCTGCTTTACTTGCAGCATTCCACCAATAAGTGATGCAATTGAAACAAAGATTATGTAGGGCATCATAATTCTTGATAAAGTAACAGTAAGGGTAAACTTACTTTGGTCAAATCCAGGAGCAAAAATTTGAATCATATAAGGAGAGAAAGTTTGCATGATAAGACAAAAAATTACTAAGATAATAAACGTAATGGATATTACACTACTTGCAAAATTAAATGCCTTCTTATTATCATGTGATTCTGCCGAGTATAACGGTATGAATGAGGTAGTGAACGCTCCTTCTGCAAAAAATGCACGAAATAGATTGGCAAAGCGAAACGAAGAAAAAAATATGTCTGCAAGAGAGGTTGCACCAATAACTGTAGCAATTAATACATCTCTTATTAACCCTGAGATCCTTGAAATAGCGGTAAAAAAACTAAATGTGAAAATACTTTTAAACATACCACTACTTCATTAGTATCAATACAATTAACTATAATAGTAAAAGTATCAATGAAAATATTTATTGGCTAAACTTAAAACCCTCTGCAAAAGGAGAGTTAAATAATCAATTGACTATTTGCGCTCTTATGTTAGAAATTTTATATCTTGGCGGGCGTAGCTCAGTTGGTAGAGCGTCAGTTTGTGGTACTGAATGTCGCCAGTTCAATCCTGGTCGCTCGCCCCACTAAAGTTTTCTGCTTGACGGAGATATGAACAAATGGTAATATTATTATTTAATTAAGGAGGTTGTATGAGTAAAGAAGATTTAACACTTTTAGGTGTAGCATTAGGTGTAGCATCAGTAACAGGTGCACTCACAGGTTTGGGATTGAGTTTCACAGCTTTGTCACCTTTGGTTATAGGTGGAATTGTTGCTGCCGTTCCTCCAATATTATTTGCTGCATGTTCGATATACGATAATGTAAAAAAAGGAGAATTCTCCANNAAAAAAGATCTTTTCGAGATGGCCGTTGTATGCGTTGCAGGCGCTGCAATTGGAGTTGGCCTTGCTGCAGCCGCAACTGCTATTTTTCCTGGTGCAATGCTTGGAATGGGCTCTGCAGCTTTAACAGGTGCGGCAATAGGAGTAATAGCGCCGATAGCAGGGTTCTTTGCAACCGTGGCTACACTATTTGCTGCTGACAAAGTGAATGAGCACATTATATCACCTATAATTGAGCACTTTTCTTCAAAAGGGAAGGGGTACGAATCACTTTAAACCAATTAAGTAAGGTTTCTGCTTTCTGTTATTCTAGTGTGCAGCACATAGCTGTACGAACATTGCAATTTGAGAGCAACCTCCATCGGTAGGGTGTCATCCCAGTGCGTGACACTGGGATGACAGAAAAAGTAATGAATTTACTGTAAAATTTGACATTAACTGCTGATAATGGGAATATTAGTAGAGTAAGAATTACTCAAGAAGGCATGCATAAGTACGACGTAGTAGTAGTAGGTGGTGGTCATGCAGGGTGCGAAGCGGCTGCTGCGGCAGCTCGCCTTGGTGCAAACACGCTGCTTATAACTCATAAAATTTCAACTATAGGAGAAATGTCCTGCAATCCAGCAATTGGAGGAGTGGCAAAGGGTGTTGTAGTTAGGGAAGTTGACGCTCTTGATGGAATAATGGGAAGAGCAATTGATCAAGCAAGCATACACTCAGTCATTTTAAATAGCAGCAGAGGTGCGGCGGTGTGGGGACCACGTGCACAGGCAGACCGAAAATTGTACAAGCAAGCAATACAGGAAATTATTCTAAATTATAACAATTTGACGGTAAAAGAAGAGTCAGTTGACGATTTTCTTATAGAGAGTAATAATAATGGAGAACCGTGCATTAAAGCTGTAATAACAAGCTCAGGAGAACGTATACTAACAAGCAAAGTTGTTTTAACCACAGGAACTTTTCTGCAAGGTGTGATTCATATAGGAGAACAAACAACTCCTTCAGGGAGAATGGGAGATAAGCCTGCAGTAGAACTTGCAAATACGTTGAAGAAATATAATTTTAAATTAGGTAGATTGCGCACCGGAACTCCGCCAAGGCTCGATCGTGGCACTATAAACTGGTCAATATTGCAAGAACAAGTGGGTGATAATCCACCTGTTCCGTTTTCTTACTTAACAGAAAAAATTAACCAACCTCAGGTATCATGCTTTATTACCCATACTAATGAAAACACGCATAAAATAATTAGAGAGAATCTGCACAGGTCAGCTTCTTCATATTTAGATGATATTGTTGCACCAAGATACTGCCCATCAATTGAAGTTAAAGTTAAAAAATTCGCAGAAAAAAGTAGTCATCAAATATTTCTAGAGCCAGAAGGGCTTGACGATAACACTATATATCCAAATGGAATTTCAAATTCATTGCCCATCGAAGTGCAGTGTGAAATGATAAAGAGTATCAAGGGACTTGAAAATGCAGAAATATTAAGACCTGGATATGCAGTTGAGTATGACTATATTGATCCACGAGAGCTATTTCATACTCTTGAAACTAAGAAAGTCAAGGGTCTATATTTTGCCGGCCAAATTAATGGCACTACTGGATATGAAGAAGCAGCAGGACAAGGAATTATCGCTGGAATTAATGCAGCACTCTCCTCATCTGGCAAAAAAGAAAGCTTTGTTCTTCATCGCACAGATTCGTATATTGGCGTAATGATAGACGACCTGGTCACCAAAGGGGTGATCGAGCCTTATAGATTATTTACCTCACGTGCAGAATATAGGCTAGCTATCAGGTCAGACAATGCGGATAGAAGATTAACACAAAAAGGTTATGATATTTCCCTTGTGTCGCATGAGAGATACTCTGTTTTACAGAATAAACTTGAATCCATTAAGCAGCTTGAAGAGAAGTTAGGGAGTCTGACGATTACTCCTGAGCAGCTTAGGTCTTATGGTATCAAAATATCTTATGATGGGATAAGAAAAACGGCATTAGATCTACTCAGCTATCCAAACATCGACTGGAATAAATTACAAGAAATATGGCCGAGCGTCACACGCTGGGATGGCACTGCAATGGGTGGCATAACTAAGAATGAAATATGCGAAGCGGTTGAAATTGAAGCAAAGTACAGGCCTTACCTAATAAGACAAGAAGCGGATATGAAGTTTTTACGAGAGGAAATTAACACTCAAATTCCAACTAATTTCAACTACTCACAGATTAAAGGCCTGTCAAGTGAAGTAATAGAAAAGTTGCAGACGATAAAACCAGCAACAATTGGCATTGCAAAGCAAATACAAGGCATCACTCCTGCAGCGATAGTGAGCATATTAGTGTACCTTAGGAATAAGAAAACGAAAGTAGCTGCTAGTTTTGCGNTGAGGTATCCCATGTCAAAAATCGAAGAATTTCGTTCTTTTATGCACGAAATAAATGTTGATGCATTTATGCTGCATACTAAAGACGAATATTCAAATGAGTATTCAGAAGAGCTAACAAAGCTGTGTGGCTTCACAGGAACAAATGGGCTACTTATCGTTACAAAAGACAACAAGTGCCCATTTTTTACAGATGGACGCTATATCACACAAGCTCACAATCAGCTCGATCGGGGCAATTTTCAAGTATATAATATACAAGAAGAGGATCCACGCGAATGGGTAAAAGCAAACTTAACATCAACTGCCTCACTAGGTTATTATTTGCAATATTTTACCGTAAAAGATATAAGAAAGTATGAGAATATCTGTAAATTAATACCCTGTTTAGCTGGANAAAAAAGTGACTATCGAAAACAAGCAGTGGTTTTACATTCTATTAAATATGCTGGTGAAAGTAGCAAGAATAAATGTGAAAAAATTGCTAAAAGCGTAGATAAAGAAGCTGAAGCAGTGCTTTTAACTGATCCAAATTCAATTTCATGGTTATTAAATTTAAGAAATGAAAATGCTAAATATACTCCATGTATATTGGGCCGTGCTATATTGTATAAAAGCGGTAATGTTGATTTGTTTATTCAAGATAAAGAACATTCAACTATAGAAGCAAATTTAGGCAATCATATAAATATTTTTGATATTAGTGAGCTAGAAAATTCGCTGCACAAGCTAAATTCAATAGTTATAGATCCAAACACAACTCCAATGAGTATCATGGCTGTAATAAAAGATAAACAGGTAGCTGAAAGAGAAGATCCTTGTTTAATTCATAAAGCAGTGAAAAATCAAACTGAAATAGCTGGGGCTATAAATGCACACATTAAAGATGGAGTGGCAGTTACAAACTTTCTACATTGGCTTACTAATAGATTTACTGTCATCCGAGCAGCTGACACTGGGATCCAGGAAAAAAACATAGATTCCAGTGTCACGCGCTGGAATGACACCAAGGAAGATGATGATTATTCAGATAAGAAGTTCAATGAAATGACAGAACTTGAAGCTGAAGAAAAGATTTTAGAATACAGAAAAGAGCAGAATTTGTTTAAACAATTGAGCTTTCCAATAATTTCCGCATTTAATGAAAATGGAGCAATAATTCACTATCGTGCAAGCAGTAAGACGAATAAAGTAATTCAGAAAGATGGACTGTATTTGATTGATTCTGGTGGTCAGTACCTTGACGGCACAACTGATGTGACAAGAACTGTAGCAATTGGTAATCCGACCAATGAGCAAATAACCCACTATACAATAGTACTCAAAGCTCACATTGCTATAGCAAGTGTCGTCTTTCCTCCTGGCACTACTGGTGGAGAATTGGATATATTAGCACGTACGCATTTATGGAAATTTGGAATGGACTATATGCATGGTACAGGGCATGGAGTAGGAAGCTATTTATCAGTGCACGAAGGACCACAAGCAATATCAAAAAGTAATAAAGTAAAATTAGTACCAGGTATGATACTATCCAATGAACCTGGCTATTACATTCCGGGAGAGTATGGAATAAGGATTGAAAATCTGATGTATGTTGACAGACAAGAAGACGGCTTCTTAAACTTTAAACAACTGACCTCTATTCCATATGATAGAAGGCTAATAGATGTGCAAATGCTTACTAAGGATGAAATTGAATGGATAAATAGCTATCATCAATTTGTCTATAAAAACTTAGAGCATGTCTTCAAACTCAAGAATGAGCTAATTTGTGAAGCATAATAGTGATCATATTAAAAAAGATGTTATTTTTTGAAGTGAGAGGAGAATGCTCATAATCCTTACTCATACGTCTAAAATTGGAGAGCCAAGCAAAGGTTCTCTCAACAATCCAACGTTTAGGAATAACCTGAAATCCTGTATCAACTACTTTCTTGGTAATCGTCAACAAACATCCAGTTTCCAATAAACAGCGGTTTTGCAATTTACCTGTATATCCTTGATCAGCAAAAAACTTACGTAATGTTGGAGCTTTGCATTTGGCTTGAACAAAAAGATTTAGTTGCACCATCACGATCTTGAATGCTTGCACTGTGTACTTCAGCAGCAATTACAAGACCTAGAGTATCTACAACGATGTGGCGTTTTCTACCCTTTACTTTCTTGCCAGCATCATATCCTCTGGATCCCCTTTTTGAGTGGTTTTTACTGATTGACTGTCAATTATTCCTACTGATGGAGTTTCATTCTTACCAATTATCTTTCTTAGTTTTTTAACTAGAAAATCATGAATTTCTTGCCATATTCCACTTTTTTTTAAACGCGAATTACAACTATACACGGTTTTCCATGGTGGAAAATTCTTAGGTAGTTGTCTCCATTGACAGCCTGTTCTCATCACATACCTTATTGCATCGATAATCGTTCTGATACTGTGTTTTCTTGGTCTGCCGGTCTTTTTAGGTTCAAAATATTGCTCTATCATCTTCCATTCTTTGTCACTTATATCGCTTGGGTACATTTAAAATATATCTTATAACACACTTCTTAACTCCTTTCTACTTAGTTTGAAGACATGCTCTTAGATATTGCGCTGAATAGTGAAAACAAAAAAGCTATTGAAGTATTAAGATCATATGGAGCAGATATCAAGAATAAGGTAGATGGTAGTACTCAAAAAATTACTACAGAAAAACCAAGTAGTACCCTAGATGGAGCAGAAAGTGCAGAGGTGACACCTCCGATCAAGCAAAAAGCATAAGGTTTTTTATCAATAGCCGGCTTAATGATTTTAACTTGATTTGCTTGGTCATTAAAAGCCGGGAGTGTTTGTAAAAGACAAGATTTGATCTGACAGACAAGAATTAACTGACAGAAGAATTAAAACTAATATCAGGCTGTTGTTTAATGCTACTAACATTCTTCTGAAAAGCAATATGTTTACTATCCAAAAAATTTGTATAGGATAGCAGTATTTGCCTCATTGTAAGAACGCAACCAATGATCAACATCGATCTGTCAAAGAATAGTAGATTTTCTTTCTAAAGATAATATTGATCTCCTTTCTTTTATTATTTTATAACTTACTTATTTTAAGTGTCAGATCAAGTCCTATTTAATACACTTTCTGGCACATCTGTAGTTAATATTAACTACCAATATCGTATCTGAAGAACCCCCCTGGCCATTCTAAAAAATTTAATGCTGAGTACACTTTACTTTTGGCTTCCTCTATAGTGCTCCCTTCTGCTACTATATTTAGCACTCTTCCGCCATCTGAAACCCAATTACCACTCTCATCTAATTTAGTACCAGCATGAAACACCAATGCACCAGGAATGCTTTCAATTTTATCCAATCCCTTAATTACTTCTCCCTTTTGATAATCACCAGGATAGCCTTTACTTGCAACAACCACACAAATTGTAGATTTGTTATTAAGCTCAACCACTTTGGCACTTAATTTTCCTTCCGCAACTGACAACATCAATTTTAACAAATCGCAATTTGAATCAAATCTAGGTAATATCGATTGTGTCTCTGGATCACCGAATCTAACGTTATACTCGAGAAGTTTTGGGCCATCTCTGCAAATCATTAAACCAGCAAAGAGTACTCCCTTATAAGGCGTACCCATGTTAACCAATGCTTGAGCTGTAGGGTATATTATTTTTTGGATGATTTTTTGCTCCAGGTCCTTACTTATAATTGAAGGTGATGAGTACGATCCCATACCACCAGTATTTTGGCCTTCATTATTTTCATTCACTCTCTTATAATCTTTTGCGCACCCAAGAGTTACTACTTTCAACCCATCAACAAGAGCAAAAAAGCTTACTTCTTCTCCAATTAAAAATTCTTCTATGATTATTTCTTCACCTGATTCACCAAATTCTTTCTCCACTAGCATTGAATCTATTGCTGAAAAAGCTTCGTTTTCTGCGCAACATATCATCACGCCTTTCCCTGCCGCAATTCCATTTGCTTTCACTACAAGTGGAAACTTTATTTTATTGCTACGTACAAAATCTTTAGCTAATCCTTCATCAACAAAACACTCGTACTTGGCAGTTGGTATGCCATATCGCTTGCATAGTCCTTTGGTGAAAGACTTTGATCCCTCAAGTTTTGCAGTTGCTTGACTCGGAGCAAAAACATTTATTCCCTCTGCAACTAAATCATCAGCAAGCCCATCAATTATTGGTTGTTCTGGACCAATAACAACCAACTCTATATTTTCTCTCTTGCAAAATTGTGTAACATCCACTGAATTTTGAATATTTACATCCACAAGAATTCCCAAATTTTCCATGGCCGGGCGACCAGGAGTGACATATAACTCAGTCAAGATAGGAGATTTTTTTAGAGCCCAAAGTAGAGCGTGCTCACGCCCACCAGAACCTATAACCAGAACCTTCATCTTTGTTTCCTCGCTTTTCTATATGTCAAAATTATTGTTTGTTTATAACAGTATCATTACTCATATATTTTTGCAACACGTTTGGTATTGTAACTGATCCATCAGAATTTTGATAATTCTCCATTATGGCAACAATTGTTCTTCCTATGGCTAAAGCTGAGCCGTTTAAAGTGTGAACGTATTTTTTTGTTTTTCTGTCAGTTTCTAAGAAGTATTTAGTGTTCATTCTTCTTGCCTGGAACGTACCGCAATTTGAGCAGCTTGATATTTCTCTGTATTTATTTTGCTCAGGTAACCATACCTCTATGTCATAAGTCTTTTGTGCAGCAAAGCCCATATCGCCACTGCACAGCAGCATTACTCTATACGGTAATTCTAGTTTTTTTAATATCTCTTCAACAACACTCGTCATGCGCTCAAGTTCATCATTTGATTGGTCTTCAGTTGTAATACTCACCAACTCCACTTTACCAAATTGGTGCTGCCTTATCATGCCTCTCGTGTCTCGTCCTGCGCTGCCTGCTTCTTTACGAAAACACTCTGAATACGCAGTAAAGCGAATAGATAGTTCTTTTTCCTCTACTATTTTATCAGCAACCAAATTTGTTAAAAACACTTCACTTGTGGGAATCAACCTCAATTCGTCGGTAGTTAAATACGAATCATCAGAAAATTTCGGTAGCTGACCAACGTTATACATAGCTTCGTTTTTCACCAAAGCCGGGTGATACACCTCAGTATAGCCAAATTCATTAACATGCATTTCAAGCATAAAATTTATTAGCGCTCGTCCAAGCTTAGCTAACTGTCCTTTTAATATCGCAAATCTTGATCCGGAAATTCTCGCCGCTTGTTCGAAGTCCATTAAACCTAACTTTTCTCCGAGTTCATAATGAGATTTTGCTGTAAAATCAAATTGCCTTTTTTCTCCATATTTTTTCACTTCTAAATTAGAGTTCTCATCTGCGCCTATTGGCACATCTTGCGCAGAAATATTCGGCAAGTTAGATAAAACATTCACTGACTTATCCTTTTCTGCTTGTTCTTTTAAGCTGATTGCCTCTATCTCATTTGTGATGTTTTTTGACAATTCTATTTGCTCTTCACAAGGGCTCTTGCTCATTTTAAGCTTCTTTATTTCCTCTGTGATTTCATTGCGCTGCCTATTTAAATCCTGTAGTTTAGTGGTCAGTGATCTTTTCTCGTGATCAATTTCTAATATCTCTTTTGCAGTAAACTCTCTTATCCCCCTGCTTCTCATTGCCTTTTCAAATCCTTCAGGGTTTTTGCGTATATATTCTATATCGTGCATATATTGTGCTATTACTAACATTGTTACTGTACTCCAAAAGCTCTTAATATTCAATATTTTCTCATACTACTAAACTTATTATGGTTGATTTTTTTGTTAGAATTTGTTAAAACTAATTAACTTAGCGTTCATAAGATATAGTATGTTGGGCATCACAGAAAAATATAATCAATTTAAAAAGAGCACTTACTTTGCTGGTGGGAAATTTGTTATCAGCGCTACTTGTGTATGCCTAGCAGCCACATTCGCTGCTGGCTGTTTAGGGGCGGTAATAGGATCCCCTCTATTGACCTTTCCACTTGCTATGCTCATCTCTAACCCCGTAGTTTGGGTTTTAATGGGAATAATTCTTACAGTAGCATACAAAATGGTTGTTGAACCTTTATTTTACTTAGCGAAGAACTATATTAATGGAAAAGGAACTTCAAAAGGGGAAAAGAGTGAAGAAAAATCTCCTGAGCAAGAACAACCTGAAGAAAATCAAGAAAGGCCAAAAACTCCGGATAGGGATAGTGGTGTTGTACTAGATGACACAGAAAGCCCAAAGAATAGAAGTCGTAGAAATTCTGATGCTTCTTTGGATAGTGGTTTGGATATGAATTCAAAAATTGTTACATATGATACTGCAGGGGACGGTAACTGCTTTTTCCATGCGGTATTTGGTGATAATAGCTCTGGTCCATATAAGGCTGAAAAAGCACAAGATATGAGATTAGATTGGCACAGATTTTTAAGTCAATTTACATTTTTGGATGATCCGAGCATGCCAGCTCCTCTAAGAGGGCATCTAGAAACGCTTTTTAATATGTTTTTAAATAAGCCAGAAGATCTAACTGGGAGATCAAACGAAATAAAGAAGCTGGTTGAACAGACAAATGAAAAGACTAGAAGTGCTAAAGATAAGGTTGGGAAGCTAGTAGGTAGAATTATTAGAAATTTTAATGTATCGCATGATAAGGCTATCAGCGATCTAAGAGAATATGCAGAAGCTCTTGATCCAGATAATTTTGATGAAGAGATTTACAAAATAAAATATAATAGTGATGTTATTACAAATTCATTTCTTAATAACCCTGAACTTTACAAAGCTTATTTAGAAGCAATAAATAATCCGTGCTATTATATTTTTATCGAAGAAATTCCTATTTTGGCTTCTTTAGCCAATATTGAGATTACAGTTCATCATCAAAATAATGGTAATAATGTGCATACAGTATTTGAACCAAATCCAGAAATAATAGAAGTGTCTAATTTAAATACAAGCAGTGTAGAAGTTTATCAAAGAAATAGTGAATTATGGGGTGATAAAAGACAAGAAACAATATACTTAAAACCTGGTCATTACGAGAGAGCTAAGGTAGTAGAGGCAGAGCCTTCTCTTATGGAAAAAGCAAATTCGGCTCTACAAGGTGCTGCAGCAGCATGTGTGAATGCACTCGGTTTTAATAATCCGTAAATTCTATGCCCCTTCAAATAGGAAGTCTAACGATTGATTCTCCAGTAATCTTGGCGCCAATGTCTGGAGTGACTGATTATCCGTTTAGAAGTATTGTGAAGAAACTTGGTGCAAGTTTGTTAGTCTCAGAAATGATTGCAAGCAGAGCTATGATTATGCAAACTCGCCAGAGTCTACAAAAAGCAAAAGTTGATGAGCTAACTGCTGTTCAGCTTGCTGGATGCGAACCGAATGTTATGGCAGAAGCTGCAAAATTGAATGAGGATATGGGAGCTAAAATCATAGATATAAATTTTGGTTGCCCTGTTAAGAAAGTTGTAAACGGTTATGCAGGATCAGCGCTAATGCGTGATGAAAAAAAGGCTGCTGAAATAATTGAAGCTGTAGTCAAGGCAGTGAATGTGCCAGTTACAGTAAAAATGCGCACCGGATGGAACGATGAAAATCGCAATGCTCCACGTTTAGCAAAAATTGCAGAGGATCTTGGAGCAAAAATGATTACTGTACATGGAAGAACAAGGGCACAGCTTTATAACGGTCAAGCAGATTGGAAATTCGTTAGAAATGTTAAAGAGCAAGTAAAAATTCCAGTTATAGTAAATGGCGATATTAAGAATTTAAATGATATTCAGAATGCTCTCAAAGAATCCGGAACAGACGGAGTGATGATAGGTCGTGGTGCCTACGGTAAACCTTGGCTGATTAGTCAAGCAATAAATTTTCTAAATGGAAGTAAAACTTCTGAACCGACAGCTTCAGAGAGGTTAAACATCATACTTGAGCATTACGACAGTATTCTTGAGTACTATGGAAATGATACAGGAATAAAGATGGCCCGCAAACACATAGGTTGGTACAGTAGCGGACTTCAAGGCTCATCCGAATTTCGCGTGAGAGTAAATAACATGACAGATAGCACGGAAGTGAAAGAAAATATCATTGGCTTTTTTGGTCACGAGACACACTAGCTGTACTCAATTCGACTGATCATATGCCACCACGCTCTCTTCCTCACCAGAGTGTAAATGACAACTATTATCCATCAACCATTTCTCGTCATAAGTTTCAATATCAAAATATTTTTCATATTTATCTACATTATCACAAAGTGAAAGCGCTTTGATCTTATTCATAATCAAACCTGTACCAGCAGGAATTAATCTTCCTACTATAACGTTTTCTTTTAATCCACTTAAAGGATCACTCTTCCCGCAGAATGCTGCTTCTGTAAGTACTTTTGTTGTCTCTTGGAAAGAGGCAGCAGAAATAAAGGAGCTAGTTTCAAGACTTGCCCTAGTAATCCCCTGCAGAATAGGAAGATAATGAGTAGGCCGTTTGCCAGAGTTACTCATAGCATCATTTTCCCTATCAACTTCCAGCTTGTCAATGCTTTCGCCAACCAAGTACATAGTATCACCAGGATCAGTAATTTCCACTTTTTGTAGCATTTGTTTTAAGATCACCTCTAAATGCTTGTTGTCTATACGAACACCCTGCAATCTATAAACTTGCTGTATTTCAGAAATCATATAGTGTGCTAAAGCTTCTAACCCAAGCACACGTAAAATATCATGGAGATCAGGGTCACCATCCATCAATAGATCACCTTTACGTACAAAATCACCTTCATTGACTATTACATGCTTACTTCTTGATACCAAATATTCAACTGGAGAAATTTGTTCATCTACAGGTTTAATTAATATACTGCGTTTTCCTCTACGGTCTTTTTCAGAAAACGCTACATAGCCATCTATCTCACTAACAATAGCATGCTCTTTAGGACGACGTGCTTCAAATAACTCTATAACCCTCGGTAAACCACCAGTAATATCACGAGTTTTAACTGACTCTCTTGGTGTTCTTGTAATAACATCACCTGCATGAACCTTCTGGCCATCTTGTACATTGAGCACTGCCCCGATTGGTATAAAATAACATGCTTCAACGCCACTTGCGAGTGTCATTACTTTACCATTATCGTCAAGCAGCACAATACGAGGACGTAAATTAGCTCCACCAGAATGCAATTTCCAATCTTTTACTACTTTGCTTGATATTCCTGTAGATTCATCCATCACTTCAGTGATCGAAACTCCATCTTTTAAGTCCTGATAAGATACTGTACCAGTCTTTTCCGTGATAATAGGCAATGTATAAGGATCCCATTCCGCAACTTTATCGCCAATTTTTACTGACCCACTCTCATCTACATAAAGTTTAGCACCGTAAGGTACACTGTGCTTCAACTTCTCACTACCAAGGCTATCAATCAATACGACTTCACAGGAACGGCTTATCACAATTTTATTTCCGTTTCTATCTATAATTATATTACTATTGTTTAACTTTATTTTAGCATTAATAGAAGCTATAATATTCGAGGATTCAACGCCTCTAGTCATTACTCCACCTATATGGAAAGTACGCATCGTTAACTGAGTACCCGGTTCTCCAACGGATTGAGCAGCTATAACACCAACTGCTTCACCTATTGAAACAATTTTACCAGTTGCAAGATCTCTTCCATAACATAAAGAACACACACCAGGACTTATTTCACAAGTTAAAGGCGATCTAATTTTTACAGCATCAAGACCTGCAATGCTGATTTGCTTTACTTTATCCTCATCAATTAATTCCCCTGCTTTTACTAATAATTCTTTTGTCACTGGGTTATATATATCATTTGCAGCTGTTCTACCCAGCACAACACTCTCTAGAGATGCAACTATAGTACTTCCTTCAACTGTAGCTCTCACAACAAGACCATTTTTTGTTCTACAGTCATGCTTTGTAACTATGCAATTTTGAGACACATCAACTAAACGACGAGTTAAGTATCCAGAGTTTGCAGTTTTAAGCGCAGTGTCAGCTAAACCTTTACGCGCACCGTGAGTAGAATTAAAGTACTCAAATACGTTCAATCCTTCACGGAAATTAGAAATTATAGGTGTTTCTATAATCTCACCAGAAGGTTTGGTCATGAGCCCTCGCATTCCTGCTAGCTGTTTCATCTGTGAAGTAGAGCCCCTTGCACCAGAGTTAACCATCATATACACTGAGTTGTACTTACTATTTTCATCATATATAGATATTGCTTTTAACATATCATTAGCTATCATATCCGTACACTTAGACCATTCATCTATAACCTTGTTATACCTCTCACTTCTAGTTATTAGCCCATCTTGATATTGCATAGAGAATTTCTTAATTTCACCCCTCGCGTGATCAACATGTGTAGCTTTAGTTTCAGGTATAACCATATCACAGCGACCAAAAGAAACACCAGAAAATGTGGCATACTCAAAGCCAAGTACCATTAATTTATCAGAAAATACCACTGTAGCACTTTGACCACAGTTACGATATACTAAATCAACTATACCAGTTATTTCCTTGACTGTTAATATCTGATTTATTAGATCGAAACTTAGATTCTCATGCTTAGGAAAAATCTGCCATAATATTAACCGTCCAGGAGTTGTACAAACAGTTTTATAGTGAATTTCACCACTACTATCAATATACTCCATCCTATACCTTATACTAGAATGAATATGTAAAGTACCATCACTCAAGGAATGCTCAACTTCACAAAAAGCACCAAAAGATGGTAAATTATCTTCCTTAGGTTCTTGTAAAGTCAGATAATATATACCAAGTACTATATCTTTACTAGGAACTATAATCGGTCTGCCATTAGAAGGACTTAAAACGTTATTAGTGGACATCATCAACACCCTAGCTTCAAGCTGAGCTTCCAATGAAATTGGCACATGCACTGCCATTTGATCACCATCAAAATCAGCATTAAACGCTGTGCAGACAAGCGGATGAAGCTGTATTGCTTTGCCTTCAATAAGGATTGGCTCAAAAGCCTGAATACCAAGTCTATGTAGCGTAGGCGCTCTATTCAACAAAACAGGATGCTCTTTTATTACCTCTTCAAGCATATCCCAAACTTCTGGTTTTTCTGCTCTTATCAACTTACTAGCAAACTTAATAGTTGGAGCCATACCATACATCTTAAGCTTTGAGTAAACAAAAGGTTTGAATAGTTCAAGAGCCATTCTTTTTGGTAATCCACACTGATTTAGTTTCAAAGTTGGACCAACAACTATTACAGAACGTCCAGAGTAGTCTACCCTTTTTCCTAAGAGGTTCTGGCGAAAACGACCCTGTTTTCCTTTTAACATATCACTAATGGACTTTTTATATCCAACAGCACCAGCTTTATTTACCAGAGTATTACGACGGCTATTATCAAAAAGAGAATCAACTGCTTCTTGTAACATCCTTTTTTCATTACGAATCATAATCTCAGGAGGATTTAAGCTCAACAATTTCCTCAACCTGTTATTTCTATTAATAATAGTCCTATAATGATGATTCAGATCAGAAACTGCAGGACGACCACTTTCAAGCGATACCAAAGGACGCAAATCAGGTGGTAAAATAGGTATAGTTGTAAGTATCATCCACTCAGGTCTATTTCCAGACTTAATGAAGTTTTCAATAATACGTAATCTCTTTATAATTTTCTTTCTTTTTATCTCAGAAGCAACAGACTCTAACTCTAGTCTTAAATTCTTTCTAATTTCATGTAAATCAAGGCGCGTTAGCAACTCTCTTATAGCTTCAACACCTTGCATAGCTATAAAATTATCGATCCCATAGCTATCTTTAGCTTCATTATAAGCTTTTTCACTAATAATCTCACCTTTTTCAAAAGGCGAAACAAGAGGATCTATCACGATATAATTATCGCTATATAAAATATTCTCAATATCTCTGAGAGACATATCCAATAATGCTCCAATTCTTGAAGGAAGCGATTTCAAAAACCATATATGAGCAACAGGAGATGCAAGCTCTATATGACCCATCCTTTCTCTTCTTACTTTAGAAGATGTAACTTCTACTCCGCATTTTTCACATATGCGACCTCTGTGTCTTCTTTTTTTGTATTTTCCACATAAACATTCATCGTCATTGACAGGACCAAAAACCTTAGGGCAAAATAATCCACCTTTCTCAACTTTGAACGTACGATAATTTGCAGTTGAAACATCTTCTATCTCACCACAAGATATACGCTTAATACTTTCAGGGCTAGCAATCGATATGCTAACCTCATTAAAAGGTTGTGCAATGTTAGTGTGAGATATATCTTCAATCACTACATCATTTTGCTTTAAATCTACATTTAAACATAAAGAACGTAGTTCTTTTATCATCACATTAAAGGATTCAGGAATTCCACATTCAAAATTACTGTCACCTTTTATTATCGACTCGTAAATCTTAACTCTACCATTAATATCATCAGACTTCACAGTTAACATTTCCTGCAAAGTATAAGCAGCACCATAGGCTTGTAATGCCCAACATTCCATTTCACCAAAACGCTGACCACCAAAATGAGATTTTCCTCCTAGAGGTTGTTGAGTAACCAAACTATAAGGCCCTACTGAACGCGCATGAATTTTACCATCAACCAAGTGGTGCAACTTAAGCATGTACATGTAACCAACTGTAACCTTGCGGTCGAATTTTTCACCAGTGCAACCGTCATACAATACAGCTTGTCCAGAGTTATCTAAACCAGCAAGTTCAAATAATTTTGCTATTTGTTCATCTTTTGGACCCTCAAATACAGGTGCAGCAACAGGAACGCCATCACGTAATTTGCGTGCAAACTCAATGAGATTATTATCACTAATATTACGAATATCATTACAGATAGATACGTTACTGCCATAGCTATAAACCTCAATCAGGAAGTTACGTAAATTGCTGTATGAACTTTTACAAGAGCTCAAATAGTTCTCTACTAACGCATTCAACTCGTCATTTAGTGCATTCTTATTAGGTGTATTTAAAACAGAAGCCGTTATTTCATCATCATCAATATTTTCAATTTTTTTATTGTCAAGGTAT
The DNA here is from genome assembly GCF_042182995.1 of Wolbachia endosymbiont of Anurida maritima. NCBI lineage: Bacteria > Pseudomonadati > Pseudomonadota > Alphaproteobacteria > Rickettsiales > Anaplasmataceae > Wolbachia > Wolbachia endosymbiont of Anurida maritima. The sequence goes on along the minus strand of NZ_CP102058.1, from coordinate 1,144,119 downwards.
GCTACTGCAAATTGTGTAAAATTATCATCGTTAAGGGACCTAATTTCCTTGCAAAAAGCACTTTTGATTTTATTGATCTCATCGAGAAGATTACTTACCTTTTCCCCTAATTTTCTACAAGCCCAACCTACATGCGTTTCCAGTATTTGCCCTACATTCATTCGTGAAGGAACACCAAGAGGGTTAAGAATAATATCAACAGGAGTACCATCTTCCAAATAAGGCATATCTTCCACTGGCACAACTCGAGAAATCACACCTTTATTTCCATGTCTACCAGCCATTTTATCCCCTGGTTGCAGACTATGTTTCACAGCAATGAAAACTTTTACTGACATCGACACACCTTGAGGCAGGTCATAACCTTCATGTAATTTTTCTACTTTTCGCTTAAACTGTGCTATTGCATGTGATACTTTTTCATCGAAACCTTTTTTTAAGCTCTTAACTTGCTCAGAAATGGATTGGTTTTTTAACCCTATACCCCACCATTGCTCACGTTCAATAGAGTCAAATTTTTCTCGATCTTGAGAACCAGAATTAATAAGAAGTTTCTTCAGTTCATCATAGAAATATTCACTAGTAACATTGATTATATAATCTCGCTCTCCCTCAAAGTCATTTACCTCTTTTTGTTTGATAAGTAATGCCCTTTCATTTTCTTCAACCCCCCTGCGTGTAAAGACTTGTACATCAATTACTGTCCCTTCAACATCTGGAGATGTATATAAAGAGGAATCCGCACAATCGAATGACTTTTCACCAAAAATTGTCATTAATAACTTCGTTTCAGGAGGCAATGAAAGAGAAGGTTTAGGTGTAACTTTACCTACCAGAATATAGCCTGGACCAACTCTTGTACCGATTTTCACTATACCACTATCATCCAAGTGATATAGATTCTCTTCATTAACACCAGGTATAGCACGAGTTATTTTTTCTGATCCTAAAGGGGTATCATGCACAACACAGTCAAATTCTTCTATATGAATAGAAGTAAAGAGATCTTTTTTAACAACTTCACTAGAAATAATAATAGAGTCTTCAAAGTTATAACCTTGCCAAGACATAAAAGCGACTAGCAAATTTTTACCAAGTGCTAACTCACCACTGTTAATTGCAGGACCATCAGCTATTACATCACCCTTTTTAACATAATCACCTACGCACACTAGCGGCCTTTGATTAATACAAGTATTATGATTAGAACGCTGAAATTTCCTTAGATGATAAATATCTACGTCCAAGTAATTAACTCTTTCTTTATCAAAAGCACGTATAACTATAGAGTTACTATCAGAACTATCAACTATGCCATCGCGTTTTGCTAAAACTACAGCACCAGAGCCAGAAGCTACAAAAGACTCCATACCAGTAGCAACCAGAGGAGCGGTAGGCTTCAATAAAGGTACGGCCTGACGTTGCATATTTGAGCCCATTAATGCTCTATTAGCATCATCATTTTCTAAAAATGGAATCAAGGAAGCTGCAACTGATATTACCTGCTTAGGAGATACGTCAATGTAACTTACCTGATCACTACTTACCATAACGAAACTACCAGCATACCTACAGTATAGCATGTCATCAACAAAGCAATTATTTTCATCGAGCTTTACGCTAGTATCAGCTATGTAATATAAACCTTCATCTATGGCAGACAGGTACTCAATTTGATCAGTAACAACCCTATTAACTACTTTTCTATAAGGACTTTCAATAAAACCATATTTACTAATACGCGCGTATATAGCTAAGCTGTTGATTAACCCTATATTTTGCCCTTCAGGAGTCTCAATAGGACAAATTCTTCCATAATGAGTTGGATGAACATCACGCACTTCGAATCCTGCTCGTTCTCTTGTTAAACCGCCAGGACCTAACGCGGACAACCTTCTTTTATGCGTTATTTCAGATAACGGATTAGTCTGATCCATAAATTGAGATAATTGAGAAGAATTGAAGAAATCTCTTAAAACATTAGTTAACACTTTTGGATTAATAAAATCAGATGGAGAAACTTTATCTAAACTAGAAGTGGACATAGAATCAACTATTGCACGTTCCAATTTCAACAATCCAGTTCTAAATTGATTTTCTATAAACTCTCCAACTGATCTCACTCTTCTATTTCCTAAATGATCAATATCATCTACAGATCCTTGACCGTCACGTAACAATACTATTTTTCTCACAATTTCAATAATATCTTCATATGTTAAAACAGTTAAATCCTCATCATAATTTAATCCAAGGTAAGAGTTAAGCTTTAACCTACCAATATTAGACAAATCATAATATTCCGGACTGAAGAAAAGATTACGAAAAAACTCCTCTACTATCTCTAAAACAGGAACTTCACCAGGACGCAAAATTCTATATATTTCATATAGCGCGTCCTGATAAGACATGTTTTCGTCTAAGAAAAGCGTATTTAATATATAAGGTCCAACAAACAAATTATCTATATTCAACACTGATATTTCATCTACAGATAATAACTCAAGCTTCTTTACATCTTCCAGCTTTATAGGTTCACCAGCAGATAAAATTTTCGTAGAGCTAGCACTATCCATTAAATCTTCTGCGAGGAATAAACCACATATGGAATTAAAAGGAACCAGATACTCTTTCAACTCATTATCATATAGCTTTTTAGCTAGCCTTGAGGTAATACGAACATTAGCTTTAAGCAGCACATTACCTTCAATATCCATTAAGTCGAAAGGCAGCCTCACCCCTTTAAATTTATCAGGCACAAAAGGCACTTTCCAACCATCTTTATGTTTTACATACTTTATTTTCTCATAAAATCTATCGAGTATATCATTATTTGATAGACCCAACGCCTTTAATAAAACTGAGATTGGCAATTTTCTTTTTCTATCAACACGAAAATACAAATGGTCTTTAACATCAAATTCAATATCAAGCCAAGAACCCCTATAAGGAATAATTCTAGCAGAATAGATCAATTTACCAGAATTGTAAGTTTTTCCCTTATCGCTATCAAAAAATACACCAGGAGACCTATGCATTTGTGAGACGATAACTTTTTCCACACCATTAATGATGAAAGTGCCCTTATCAGTCATCATAGGCAGCCCACAAAAGTGGACTTTCTGCTCTTCTATAGATTTTACAACGGTTGCAAGTTTAGAATGATCTCCACTCTCTTTAATCGATTTATATTCATCAAGAGAAATACCATCCTGCATAACAACAAGACGTATAGAAGCAATAACCTGAGCAGAAAAAGTTACACCACGCTTTATACACTCAGATTCATCATACTTAGGATCATCTACCCTACAACTTATAAACTCAATAGTAGCCCTACGCAAAGGATCATTTATTGGAAAGATTGTATGAAAGATAACTTCAAGTCTTTCATTACCCTTATTCTGAGGAGTAAATGAATCATACGATTCCTTTTGAACCTTAACTAAATCCAATAAAGAATCTTTTAAATCAATCGACCTAGAATAAGAAACTCTAGGAACAAAAGCACCAGAAGCGTACATATAAGAAGAATCAACCATTAAAATACCCCAAATTAATTAAAAGAGCTATATCAATATAAAATTAATACATTAAATATTATTCAAGCTCCACTTTAGTTGCTCCTGCTTCAATAAGTTTTTGCTTGATTTTTTCTGCTTCGTCTTTAGGAACATTAGCAGTCAAATCTTTAGGTAAAGATTCAACCAACTCTTTTGCTTCTTTTAAACCCAATGTAGAATTAACCTCTCTCACAGCTTTAATAACTCCTATTTTTTTACTCGCATCAATTTCTTTAATCACAACTTTATATTCAACTTTCTCTTGAGCAGCAGGAGCAGCAGCATTATCGCCAACAGGCGCCCCAGCACCAACAGCTCCACCAAGAAAAGAACCAGCAGGCAACCCTATTTTCTCTTCTAGAACTTTTACAAGTTCAGAAGCCTCTAATAGATTTAAAGATAATATTTTATCAACCAAATCACTTGTTACATTACTCATAATTACCACCTTACTTAACAATAAATTTATTTTTTAGAACTATAATAATCCAAAACTCTCATAAGCCTCATAGAAGATGAATTAATAGACAACGCCAATCGAGCAGGAATATCATAAGATATTAAACGCATAATTTTAATACGCAATTCATCCAGAGAAGGCAACTTAGCCAGTTTATTAACATCTTCCATTGTTAACAATTCATTTAAATGAGCCGCGCAAATCACAGACATTTTTTCTTTGTTAGCATTAGCAAAATCAACTATTAACTTTGCAGCTTCTACTATGCCACTAGAGTATATAATAGCAACAGGACCAGAAAATTTGCCTGATAAATAAGAAAATTTGCCAGTCCTTTCCAAAGCCAAGCGAGCCAGAGTATTTTTAACTACTAATACCCCACCTGTTATAGACTTCAGGTTATTCCTCAGGATTAATGAATCATTAGCATTTATAGATTTAAAATTTACTAATATTAAGAAATCATTATTTACAAACACGTTTATTGTGTTCTGTATAAATTCATCCTTATTTTTACGCTTCACGGTATCTCTCCCTTAAATTATATCTTCCACTTTGCTTATCTTATAAGCTTTACCCATAGTTGAATTTAAAAAAACACCCTTAAAGTAAACTCCTTTCACAGAAATAGGTTTATTATCTTTAATTACTTTAAGAAAGGCTTTTAAATTTTCTAGCAAGTCATCAATATCAAATTTAATATTTCCTAATTTACCATGAATAACACCATTTTTATCTGTTCTAAATTTTATCTGACCAGACTTAATGGTTTTAATAGCTTCTGCAATGTTAGAAGTTACAGTACCAAATTTAGGGTTAGGCATCAGCCCTTTAGCACCCAATACTTTTGCAATAGGAGTGATTTTTGCCATAAAATCAGGAGTAGTAATGCACCAATCAACATCCAACTTTCTACCTTTTTTTATTTCTTCAACTAAATCCTCTCCTCCTGCAATATCAGCACCAGCTTTTTCAGCTTCTAATAAATGTTTATCTTGAGTGAAAACAGCTACTTTAATATTCTTCCCGATACCCTTAGGCAAAACTACTGTACCACGCATCTGCTCTTCAGATTTACGTGAATCTACGCCTAAATTGACCGCAATATCAACTGATTCATTAAATTTTGCTGAAGCAGACTCAACAACCTTCTTCAAACACTGCTTAGGATTATCATTATATGTATTCATTTACCTAACCTTCCACAACTTCTATACCCATAGATTTTGCAGTGCCTACAACCATTTTCACTGCTGAATCTTCATTATCCACTTTCATATCTACCATCTTGCACTTTGCCACTTTAATTATAGCAGACATAGGTAATTTAGCCACTAATTCTTTACCAGGATTACCAGAACTTTTACTTAATTTAGCCTCCTGCTTAAGTAAATAAGCCACAGGCGGACCGCTGACAGTAAAATCATGAGAGCGATCATCCTTTATGGAAATTCGCACTGTTACTAAATCGCCTACTTTATAATTAGCGTTAGCAGCGCTAGTAACTTTATTAAAAGCTTCACAAAACTTAGGAACAGGTATACCGCGCGGACCAAGTACTGAAGCAATTTTTGGTCCTGGAATTGCTTTTCCAGCTTCCATAAGTAAGTTAATCTTAGCAACTACAACACTCATAATTAATCCTCTATTTTCTCTACTTGAGCCAGATCAAGCTCTATTATTGTCGGCTTACCTAAAATCGATACTTCCACATTAATAATTTTTTTCTCATCGTTTACCATATTTACCTTACCAGTAAAATTTTGAAAAAGACCATCATTAATTTTCACTTTTTCACCTTTTTCATAACCATAACCTAACTTCTTTGTCTCTTGAGCATTATAAAGTGCATTACACATTGAGTGAATCTCATCATCCAAAATTACCTTTGGAATATTACCATTTTTCAAAAATCCATAAACCTTAAGAGATTTTGGTATATTATTGATAAAATTCAATACTTCATCGCATAAATTCACGTATAAAAAGACATAACCAGGAAAGCATTTCCTTCGTGTAGCAATTTTCTTAGATTTCAACTCTATTTCACTTAGTTCTTCATATGGAATAAAAACTTCCTTAAAGTAATTATTAACACCCAATCTCATAGAATTTTCCAATATATGTTGACGCACTTTCTCTTCACAATTGGAAGCAACTCTCAAGATATACCATTTATATCTATTAAATTCTTTACACTTTAAACTTATCTCATCATCTGAAATCATCTCAAAATCACCAGATTCGCCACTACAGAATCCAGGCGTTTGATTCAAAATATTTTTGCTTTCATCACACAGATGCATATATACATACACTTCACATAACTCTTTTATATCAGACTTTGAATTACATACCGTTTGATAAGGAATAAACACTTCCTTAAAATAAACAGCATTACTTACCAATTCGCGTATGTTTTGCTCATATCCATAATCAACTTTAATGATATACCATTTATATTCACATTCCATAAATAATTCCAAATAAAGCCTTAATTACGTAAAGAGACATAAAATCCACAAAACAGAAGAAAATCGAAAAGCATAATATAACAATCATTACAACAAATAGAGATGACAATACCCCCTGTTTCTTTACCCAAGCAATTCTTCGTATTTCTTGCTTTATATCACAGAAAAAACCACACAAACTTTTTAACATTTCCACCACAACATTAATGCAGGAGCGATAGGAATTGAACCTACAACCTCTGGTTTTGGAGACCAGCGCTCTACCAATTGAGCTACACTCCTATAACTTAAACTCTCACTCCAAAATTTCAGAAACAACACCAGAACCAACAGTTCTACCGCCTTCTCTTATCGCAAAACGCAATCCCTTATCCATTGCTATCGGTACTTGCAATTCTACTTCTACACTCACATTATCCCCTGGCATTACCATCTCCTTCCCATCTAGCAATTTTATGCTCCCAGTTACATCCGTTGTCCTTAAATAAAACTGTGGCTGGTAATTCGCAAAAAATGGTGTATGCCTTCCTCCTTCCTCTTTCTTTAATATATAAACCTCCGCCTTAAACTTTCTATGCGGCGTTATCGTCCCCGGTTTTGCTAATACTTGTCCTCTCTCCACTTCTTCTCTTTTTGTTCCTCTTAACAATATTCCTACATTGAGTCCTGCACTTCCCTTATCCAGCAACTTCTTAAACATTTCTACACCTGTGCATATCGTCTTTTGCGTCGCTTTCAGGCCTATTATCTCTATCTCTTCTCCCGTCTTTATTTCTCCTTTCTCTATTCTTCCTGTTACCACCGTTCCTCGCCCCGATATCGAAAATACATCTTCGATTGGCAATAAAAATGGTAAATCCACAGGCCTTGGTGGAACCGCTACATATTCATCTAACTTTTCCATCAATTTATCTATTGATTTCTTTCCATATTCGCTGCTGTCATCCTCCAGCGCCTTGAGTGCTGAACCAACCACAACAGGCACTTCATCCCCTGGAAATCCGTATTTATTCAGCAATTCCCTCACTTCCATTTCGACTAAATCCATCATCTCAGCATCAGCAACATCAGCTTTATTTATATACACCACGATATATCCAACACCTACCTGCTTCGCCAGCAATATATGCTCTCTTGTTTGTGGCATTGGCCCATCAACCCCTGACACTACCAATATCGCTGCATCCATCTGTGCTGCACCTACTATCATGTTCTTTACATAATCAGCGTGTCCAGGACAATCAACATGTGCATAATGCCTTTTTTCCGTCTGATACTCAACATGCGCTGTTGCTATTGTTATCCCCCTCTTCCTTTCTTCTGGCGCCTTATCTATCTGATCGTACGCTACAAAATTTCCATAATGCTTTGTTATCGCCGCTGTTAATGTTGTCTTCCCATGATCCACATGTCCTATTGTTCCCACATTTACATGTGGCTTTCCAAATGCTTCCACTACTGCTGTCATAATTATTACCCTTAATTATACTTTAACTTTAATTCATCAACCACATATTGTGGTACTTGTTCATAATAAGAAAAATGCATACTATACTGAGCTCTTCCCTGCGATATAGAACGCAAAACATTTATATAACCAAACATATTCGCAAGAGGTACGAAAGCAAGAATTATAGTGCTACTATTATGTGTTTCCATACTTGAAACTTGCCCCCTTCTGCTATTTACATCGCCCATGATATCACCCATATACTCTTCAGGCGTAATGATTTCAACTTTCATCACAGGTTCTAACATTTTTGGACCAGCTTTATTTGCCATCTCTTTAAAAGCACCTTTAGCAGCAAGCTCAAAAGCTAAAGGACTTGAGTCAACTTCATGAAAAGCACCATCAATAAGAGTAGCTTTAAAGTCAATAACTGGAAACCCAGAAATTATACCACCTTCTTTGATCAACTCTAATCCATTCTCCACACCAGGAATATATTCTTTTGGAATAGCACCACCTACAATTTTGCTCTCAAACTGAAACCCAGATCCAGGCTCAAGAGGCTCAAATTTTATTTTAACCTTAGCAAATTGACCAGCACCACCGGACTGTTTTTTATGAGTATAATCAATTTCAACAGATTTAGTGATAGTTTCACGATATGCAACTTGAGGCGCACCGACGTTAGCTTCAACATTAAACTCGCGCTTCATTCTATCAACAATAATCTCAAGATGCAGCTCACCCATGCCTTTCAATATAGTCTGTCCACTCTCCGCATTTACTGACATTCTTAAAGAAGGATCTTCTGCAACCAATCTATTTAAAGCAACACCTAATTTTTCCTGATCTGAAGTAGTTTTAGGTTCCACAGCAATTTCAATAACAGGCTCAGGAAATTCCATACGCTCTAATAATATAGGAAAATCAGGTGAACATAAAGTGTCACCAGTAATTGTTCTCTTTAATCCAACTAAAGCAACTATATCGCCAACTTTAGCTTCGTTTATATCTTCTCTGTTATTTGCATGCATAAGCAGCATCCTGCCAATTCCTTCAGTCTCATTTTTTCCCGCATTTAACACAGCAGATTTAGATTTTAACTTACCGGAATAAACACGAATAAACGTCAAGCTACCTACAAACTTATCCGTCATCACTTTAAATGCAAGAGCAACGAATTTCTCTTTTTCTGAAGGTTTGACCTCAATTTTCTTTTCTGAATCTTTAGGGTCAGTTCCAACAATTACATCAACATCAATAGGAGAAGGTAAAAAGTCAACCACACCATCTAAAAGTGGTTGTACGCCTTTATTTTTGAAAGCTGATCCACATAATACAGGGACAAATTTTCCTTTAATGGTCCCATTTCTCACACATTTTTTCAGTAAATCCACTGGCAGATCATTAGACTCAAAGTAAGTATTCATCGCTTCATCATCCATCTCAGCTGCAGCATCTAATAAAAGATTTCGATATTCTTGAGCCTTATCAAGCAAATCGGAAGGAATATCTTCATAAGAAAATTTAGCGCCCAACGTTTCTTCTTGCCATATAATGGCTTTCATAGAAATAAGGTCAATTATACCTTTGAAATCTTTCTCACTTCCTATTGGCAACTGAATGACTAAAGGTGCTGCACCAAGCTTCGTCTTTATCATATCGACACATCGATAAAAATTTGCCCCTATTCTATCCATCTTATTAACAAAGCAGATACGAGGAACACTATATTTATCAGCTTGACGCCAAACTGTCTCAGATTGAGGCTCAACTCCAGCAACTCCATCAAATACAGCAACTGCACCATCCAAAACCCTTAAAGATCTCTCAACTTCAATAGTGAAATCAACGTGACCAGGAGTGTCTATTATATTAACCCTATGATCATTCCAAAAACATGTTGTTGCAGCAGATGTAATTGTAATACCACGCTCTTTTTCCTGCTCCATCCAATCCATAGAAGCTGCACCATCATGCACTTCACCAATTCTATTTTGTTTACCAGTATAAAATAAAATACGCTCTGTTGTGGTAGTCTTACCAGCATCTATGTGAGCCATTATCCCTATATTTCTGTATTTAGATATTCCAACTTCCATATCACAATTAATTAGCTAACATTAAAAACGAAGATGAGAAAATGCCTTATTAGCCTCAGCCATTTTATATTTTTCTTCGCACATCTTAAACGCACCACCGCGTTTATTATAAGCATCCAGTATTTCAGATTGCAAACAATCAACAGTGGTTTTTCCACTCTTTTTTCGAGCAGCAGAAGTTGCTTTAGCAATCCACCTTAACGCTAAAGAAACCGCTCTATCTTGTCGAACTTCAACAGGCACTTGATAAGTTGCACCACCAACGCGTCGAGAACGCACTTCTATAGAAGGAGTAACATTTCCTACCGCTGTTTCAAAAATTGATAACCCACCTTCACCTATTTTCTTTTCAGCTAAAGACAAAGCGTCATAGATAATCCTTTCTGCAGTAGATTTTTTACCACATTTCATGATTGTATTAATGAAACGCATCAGCAAAACACTGCCGTAACGCGAATCAGGACTTATTTCTCTTTTTTTTGCTTTATTCCGACGAGCCATAAACTTTAACCAGATTTCTTTACACCATATTTTGAACGAGCCTTCTTCCGATTTTGCACACCACGCAGATCAAGGGCACCTCTTATTATGTGATAACGCACACCTGGCAAATCTTTAACCCGCCCACCACGCATCAAAACAACAGAGTGCTCTTGTAAATTATGACCTTCACCAGGTATATAAGCTATCACTTCACCATATCCACTAATTTTTACTCTGGCTACCTTACGGAGTGCTGAGTTAGGTTTCCTAGGAGTTGTAGTATACACTTTAGTGCAAACACCTCTCCTTTGAGGGTTACTTTCTCCCAAAGCTGGTGCCTTTTTCTTATGGGTTAATCCTAATCTACCCTTACGTATTAATTGATTTATCGTAGGCATATGTTATAAACTCAAGCTCATTAAAATAACTAAGTTTTTAGTTATAAAATAATAAACCTCAATAGTCAATATAAAAATAAACATTACTACTCTAATAATTAAGCTCAATAACTATTCATACCATCTGAGTAAGGTCATTTTTTTCATTTTAGAGTTAAGATCAAATGCTTTTATTTCAAGATCTGTATTTTTCTTCATATAATCTAAGCCATTAGCCAATTTTGCATTGAAACTCTCCGTAAGCTTTGTAGCTAATTCCCTTGCTTCTTCATCTCTATTAAAAGCTGATATTAAGCTAATGTCAGGTGCGTTTGCAACAACTACATGCTTAACACCATGTTCATTTAGAACCTTAAGTGCGTTACATATTTCACTCACTGCTTGTTCCAATACTTCTTCCGCTTTAGTATCGTCATAAGCAGTAGCAACCATAACATCATTTCCGCTGATCACGATGAAAAATAAATCTTCTTTACCCATGTCTGGATGATGTTTAATTACCGCATCTAGCTGGTTAGCTAAACGAAATTTATTGAAGAAATAAGAAAAAATAGGGTCAAAAATTTCAGATGCCGCTGCATATGAAACTGCATAGTTTTGACCTTGCTGTTCGTGGCATCTACCAAAAAATGAATAACTCCACCCAGGTTTAAATTCGTCTAAATCTAAATATTTTGCTACATATTCAACAGCAGTAGGGCCATCGCTAAAAGATCCTCCTTGATAAAAAGGGTCATCAAACTTTACGCTTTTTGCAAAGGATAAATTATTTAAAATTCCAATGATTGCACCATTATCAGATAAACTATCACCCAAAACATAAAAATTTCTATACTTTGAATTAGAATTGTCATTTTTGTTTGCCACAATATTTACTATATCCAATCATGTTGTTTCATGAGATTCATAAAAAAAGAAAATAGTGGTGAAATCAGCTTCTTCTTAACTTGACACGTATACTTAAAAGAACCCTCTCAGTTTTCTAGCGCGGCTTGGATGTTTCAACTTGCGCAGTGCTTTTGCCTCTATTTGCCTAATTCTCTCACGTGTTACATTAAAAATTTTTCCTACTTCTTCTAAGGTATGCTCCTTCCCATCTTTACCAAGGCCAAAACGCATTCTCAAAATTCTTTCTTCCTTTGGTGTTAAAGTTGCAAGAACATTGGTTGTAATGCCGCGCAAGTCAGCAAGTATTGCAGCATCTTCTGGTCTGGAGACTCGCTTGTCTTCTATACAATCACCGAAGGTACTACTATCATCTTTTCCTGTTGGAGCTTCAAGACTTACTGGATCCCTTGCTATTTTCATAACTTTGCGTATTCTTTCCAGTGGCATTGTCAGTTCTACACTCAATTCCTCTAACGTCGGCTCCTTTCCCATCTCATGAGTCATCTTTCTTAATGCTCTGTTGATTTTACTGATAATTTCCACCATATGAACTGGTATTCTAACTACTTTGGACTGCTCAGGTATTGCCCTAGTGATTGATTGTCTTACCCACCAAGTGCCATAAGTTGAAAATTTATATCCACGTTTGTAATCAAACTTATCCACAGCCTTCATAAGACCAATATTGCCTTCTTGTATCAAATCAAGCAGATCAAGGCCTCTTTTTGAATACTTCTTAGCAATGGAAACTACTAGCCTTAAGTTAGCCTTAATCATTTCTTGCTTTGCTTCAGAGACTTCTCGTTCGTGTTTTTGTATTCTCCTGATTAGCTCCTTAAATTCTTGTACGTTATCTTCCTGTATACGCTGCTTAATACCGTTCAAGGTACTAGCTATATGTTCAGAGTTATCGTCTATAAACCTTAAAAATTTGTTTTTTAATTCACCTGTAAAAGAGGACTGATTTTCATTGATCTTTAAAAGACTTATCTCTTTCAACTCGTGCTTTAAAAGCACGTCATCATAAACTTTATAGAAACTTTCTCTATCGATATTGTATTTTCTAGCCTCAGCAATAAGATTAGCCTCTTCAAGCGTGATGGATCTATTTATCTTATAAAGTTCTTGTGTAATTCTGGCAACAGCAGCATCACTTAACTTAATTTGTAATGCTATAGACCATATTTGACTATACAAATTCTCTAGTTCATCAGAGGAATCTTTAGAATTTTTTCTTAATACCAACGCTTCATTTGTTAAAGTAATTATCTCATCCAATGCAACTATGACCTTTGGCAACAAGTCACTTTCCATTTCAAGAATAGAAACATTTAAATTCGCTGAATTTACATCTTCATTATCACCGTCTTTCTCATCATCACTTTTTTTACTATCTTTCTCATCATCACTACAGTACTCAGCATCTTCAGAAACATCCTCAGAATCCTCAACATCTTCAGAAACATCCTCAGAATCCTCAACATCTTCAGAAACATCCTCAGAATCCTCAACATCTTCAGCACTTTCTTCACTCTCTTCACTCTCTTCACTTTCTTCTTTGGGTACCACATTAAAGTCAGAGTTATAAATTGCATCCAGATCTATAATTTCTCTCAGTAAGAGAGCTCCACTACTTAAATCATCACGCCATACTTTTATCACCTTTAATGTTACTGATGTTTCAATTATTGCACGTAACATGTTATGCTTTTCAGATTCAATTTTTTTTGCTATCTCGATTTCATCTGCCCTTGACAAAAGCTTTACAGAGCTCATGTCTTGTAAATAAATCCTCACTGGATCATCATTTTGTACTAAAGTTGCAGTAACATTTGGCAATGTGTCATCATCATCAAGTTTACTATCATCACTGTTGGAAGGAATATCTTCTTCATCTTCGCTACTTTCAAGCACATTAATTCCGGAGTCCTGCAATAAAGATATAGCATCATCTATAAAGTCAGACGAAAAATTTTCATCTGATAATTTATCATTTATATCATCAAAGGTGATAAAACCACCCTTTTTTATACTTTTAGTTACAAGATCTCTGATAATTTTTTTCTTATCTTCTGCATCATTAATAATTGACATCATTACCTTTATAGTTCATAATTTTATTCCTTATTAACAAACAAACTTACAACGAGCAAGTCTATAATTTTACTCTTAACTTGTGGCTATTTGTTATTTCATATAGTTTAAGATACTGTTAATTTATGTACACTTGTCTTGATCAATTGTTCCATACTTTTCTTCCATTTTTACTGCTATGGACAATCCAACTGAAAATGTTGCAATTCCAACCACTATAGCAGTAAGCATTAAAACATGAGGTATAGGATTGCTATATAAATAAAAATTTGAAACCAATATAGGAGGCAAAGAACTTTTTATATATCCTAGAGATATGTAAAACAACAAAACAGATGCTTGGAAGACGCTTACCCCTATCATTTTCTTGATTAAATTTTTATCGTTTATAATAATATATAAACTTAGCACCATTAATACAATAATAATCGTATAATTATATAAAGTCATTGTTTTTTCCTACGAGCAAAATTCATATATATAATTAACATAGAGGAGCAGACAGTAAATGCTACACCTAATTCCACCAAAAAAATACCCAATTTTTGACCGGTTCTATTATTGGCTGACAAGATATCATAAGATAAAAAATTTTGGCCAAGTAAAGTTGTTGCAACGCCCGTTCCTCCATAAATTAAAATACCGAGCACGTTAGTCAATCTAACCACAGAATAAGGTATTGCTTTTAGAGTTGTAGATACACCAAATAGCATTGAATATAATATTATCCCGGAGGCAATAATTATTCCTGCTTGAAAACCTCCACCTGGAGTGTAATCACCGTGAAATTGTATGTATAAACCAAATAAAATGATAAAAGGTATCATCAAAAATGTTACTACATTTAATATCGGATCTTTAATCATTTTCTTTTTCTTCTTTTAATATCAATGTTATACAAAGCGCAGCAGTAAAAACTACTATAGTTTCTCCAAACGTGTCATAACCACGAAAGCTTGCCAAAACAGCTGTCACTATATTAGGAATACCGGTAGCTTTTTCGGTATTTTCCACATAATAAGGAGCAACATGCAAGTGAATCGGAGCATTGTGGCTGCCAAAATCTGGCAATTGAATCATAAAATATGACAAACATACAGCCAGAAATAACATAAAAAAAAGCGTTATAGGGTTATGAGATAGATTTACTTTATGATTCTTTATTAAGGAGAGTGCCGCAAACGTAAAAACCGTACCGAGCCCCGCACCAACAGAAGCTTCAGTAATTGCAACATCAGGTGCATTCATAATTAAGTATATAAGCGCAATAAGTGAACTAAATACACACATTAGAACAGCACTTGCGACTAAATGTCGCGAGAAGACTATAAAAACCGTAACTGTTAGTAACAACAAAAGTAGCACTACATTTAATATTTCTAACACCTTAACCTTCTTTAACAGTTTTTTTCTTAACTTTATAATAAGTGCGCGCTAAAATATAGCTATTAGTTGAGCTAGTTACCCATATTATAAGAATTAATAATATTATTTTAACAGTATTGATTGAAAATTCATTCTGCAGAGTAAAACCAATTAACAATAACGTTGCACCACTAGAATCTGTAATACCTGCTGCATGTAACCTAGTATAGAAATCAGGAAATCTAATTACTCCCACACTTGAAATGATTACTAAACAAATGCCTAAAAATATAAGAACGGACCCTATCATAAATTATTAAAACAACATTAATCTCATTAGTGCTATAGTTGATATAAAGCTAACGCTAGCATATAACAATGCTATATCAATTAAAAAAAANTTATTCAGAATGATTGATATTGCTGTTATGAGCACAACTACTTGCGTTGAGAAATTATTGAACGCTAAAACCTTATTGTACACATCACTTGACTTAGATACTATGCGACACAACATTACACTCATACAGAACAACAGTGTATAGATAGCAATGTGAATCATTTAAAGACTATGTAACTTCAGTAAATTTCTAAACGGATACTTCTTCATTGCCATCTTGATCATTTATTTCATCATCCACTTCGTAATCTTGGCTTTCTTGACTTACATCAAGATCTGTGTTATCAGAAAAATCTAATAAATTCGCTAGCTTACTTGTATTACTAATGTAAACATTATTCATATTTCCTTTCATGTACTCCTTGCACCTACCTACCAAAAGGTTAAACAGTTCATGAGTATCCACCTGTTTTTCTGCTATTTCATGTAAGGAAACTATGGTGTTCTTATGGTCTTTAAACTGAGCTGTGTGAACTGGATTACTTGCCCCTGTATTTAAATCATGTGTTCTTTGACTTGCCAATAGAACCAATTTGAAACGGTTACTTACCTGTTCTGTACACTTTTCTACAATAGACTCAGCCATAAGATACTACCTTAATAAGTTTTATACTATATCACAAAAAACAAGTTGTCAACTTTGTATCTATTGCGATTCAACCTCATGTTTTACTTTTTCTGCCTCAGATTTTATTTTTTGGCTTTCTGTCATCGTAATTGTTATTTCATGATCAAATTTTTTCAGAAATCCTAACAATCGCTCTAAAGAAAAACCATCTATTTTACCATTTTTAATTTGCGATACCTTTGGCTGATCGATACCAAGTTTTTCAGCTGCATAAGCCTGAGTCCAAGCATTTTTTTCTATAACTTTATTTATTATATGAAGCAACTTTGTTTTTACTCCTGCACTGTCTAAGTTATTTAACGATATTATTTCCATAATCCTTACACTCGCATATCAATTAACTTTATTAAATATTATAGCATAATATTTAATAAACCAAGATATTAATATCATATAACTTGTCAATAACTATATGATACTAAGAGCATGTCTTCAAACTCAAGAATGAGCTAATTTGTGAAGCATAATAGTGATCATATTAAAAAAGATGTTATTTTTTGAAGTGAGAGGAGAATGCTCATAATCCTTACTCATACGTCTAAAATTGGAGAGCCAAGCAAAGGTTCTCTCAACAATCCAACGTTTAGGAATAACCTGAAATCCTGTATCAACTACTTTCTTGGTAATCGTCAACAAACATCCAGTTTCCAATAAACAGCGGTTTTGCAATTTACCTGTATATCCTTGATCAGCAAAAAACTTACGTAATGTTGGAGCTTTGCATTTGGCTTGAACAAAAAGATTTAGTGCACCATCACGATCTTGAATGCTTGCACTGTGTACTTCAGCAGCAATTACAAGACCTAGAGTATCTACAACGATGTGGCGTTTTCTACCCTTTACTTTCTTGCCAGCATCATATCCTCTGGATCCCCTTTTTGAGTGGTTTTTACTGATTGACTGTCAATTATTCCTACTGATGGAGTTTCATTCTTACCAATTATCTTTCTTAGTTTTTTAACTAGAAAATCATGAATTTCTTGCCATATTCCACTTTTTTTAAACGCGAATTACAACTATACACGGTTTTCCATGGTGGAAAATTCTTAGGTAGTTGTCTCCATTGACAGCCTGTTCTCATCACATACCTTATTGCATCGATAATCGTTCTGATACTGTGTTTTCTTGGTCTGCCGGTCTTTTTAGGTTCAAAATATTGCTCTATCATCTTCCATTCTTTGTCACTTATATCGCTTGGGTACATTTAAAATATATCTTATAACACACTTCTTAACTCCTTTCTACTTAGTTTGAAGACATGCTCTAATATTTAAAACTTTAAGTTGATTATATATTGATATTTTTACCAAATTTCTAGTAATTTTAAATGATTATTTTATCTAAAAAAATCATTTATAGAAAGAACGAGTTAAAATTACAAACTTAAAATACAAAAATAATCATTTTGTAAATTCATTTTGCATAAGAAGTTTATATTTCTATACCTTAAAAATAGATATTTATTCAAAATTTCTATTTTAACGAGAATGTTATATACTATATTTATAATATAAATATTTGTTGCCTTTTAGCTGGAAAATTATTTAGTTAGTAAGTAAAATTGTGTTGAATATGACAAAAATAAAAAAAGATGTCGCTGTTATTATGGGAAGCGAGTCAGATTACACCACTATGGTCCATGCTGTTGATATGTTAAAAGCATTAGAAGCTTCACATGACGTATTCATAATATCTGCACATAGAACGCCAGAAAGGCTCTTCGATTTTGCTAAATCTGCACAAGAAGAAGGTTTTAAGGTTATTATAGCTGGTGCAGGAGGTGCAGCTCATTTACCTGGTATGGTTGCGTCACTAACTTGTTTACCAGTTATCGGCGTTCCTGTGCATAGTAAACAATTAAATGGGCTGGACAGTCTACTCTCTATAGTTCAAATGCCAAAGGGTGTTCCAGTTGCAACCATGTCTATAGGAGAAAATGGAGCATATAATGCTGCCATTACCGCCGTATCTATATTGTCAATTTCTAACAGTGAAATTGCAGGTAGGTTAAAAAAGTGGAGAGAGAAGCAGACCAAAGAAGTAAAAGAAAAACCAGTTTCATAATAAATCTATGGCAATAATTCTTTTAGACACAAAAATCATAAACCGTATAGCAGCGGGGGAGGTGATAGAAAGGCCAGCAAGTGTAGTAAAGGAATTAGTGGAAAATGCAATAGATGCTGGAAGTTTAGAAATAGAGATCAAAATAGAAAGTGGTGGGCGTAACCTTATTATTGTGACAGATGATGGTAATGGAGTAGAAAAAAACGATTTAGAACTTGCGTTTATGCGCCATGCTACTTCAAAATTGAGCGATAGTGAATTAATAGAAATCAAGCATCTTGGGTTTAGAGGAGAAGCCTTACCTTCAATTGCTGCAGTAAGTAGAATAAAGCTATCGTCTAAGGCACATGGAGCAAGTGAGGCGTGGTCTATAAGTTATGAGGGTGGAGAGAAAATAGGGGAGCTAACTCCTTACCCTTTATCACAAGGGACACATATTGAAGTACGAGATTTGTTTTTCGCTACCCCAAATAGACTAAAATTTCTAAAAACCGAAAGAGCAGAAACTCAAAGCATTGTTGATATTGTAAATAACCTAGCAATGATTAACTATCATATAGGGTTTACTCTCACTTCAGGTAATAAAAAGCTCTTAAAATACGCTAAGCAGACTTCGTTATTTCATAGATTGTGTGAAGTAGAAGAAGAATTTCAGGGCAATTCTTTGGAGGTCAATGAAGAAGAAGACGGCATTAAACTTACGGGACACATCTGTACGCCGACCGTCAATCGTGGTAAGTCAACTCAGATCTATACGTTTATTAATGGAAGGCCAATCAAAGATAATCTACTTATTGGTGCAGTTAGATATGCATATCATGATTTTATTCCAAGCGATAGGTATCCTTTTGCAGCGTTACATTTAGAGATACTTTATGATCAAGTAGATGTAAATGTGCATCCAAATAAGTCAGAAGTAAGGTTTCAGAATAAGAAGCTCATATATGAGATAGTGACAAGAGGATTAATTAAAGCATTGTCAAGAAGGATAGGCACCTTTCCAGCTAGTACTACTAATACAATAGAGGGTTTTTTGAAAGGTTCATTATCAGATCTTTTTGATAAGTCTAATGTTCAAAAAGAATTTTATGAAAAAAGACCAAGTCCTTTTAAAAATCAACTAATAAAAGAATTTGCTTCTCCAAATGAAAAAGCAAAAGGCTTATCAGAACAGTCAAAATCGTTTGATTATACCGGCATACAGAAATTTCCATCACAAGCGGAGACTATGGTTCTGGAAAAAAAGGTGTTAGAGCAAGTTGATTTGATAGAGAGCCACCCGCTCGGGTTTGCACGCTGTCAGGTCTATAATACTTATATTATTGCAGAGGTAAGGGACAAATTGATTATAGTCGATCAGCATGCAGCCCATGAAAGACTAGTATATGAATGCTTAAAACAAAAATCAAGTATAAAAAGACAAAAACTACTTCTTCCTGAAACGGTTGAAATCAAAAATCAAGCCGGAGTGGAGATGATTGAAATCTATAAAGATAAGTTATTTGAAATGGGTTTTGATATTGAAATCAAATCAGAGAATAAAGTGATAGTAAAAGAAATCCCTGCAATTTTGGGAGCAATAGATGTGAAAGAGATGCTAATTAATATAGTTGATAGATTAACGGAAATAGAAGATACATTGCCAGTAGAAGATAAAGTGAACAAAATATTGGCCACTATTGCTTGTCATGGATCAATTAGAGCAGGCAGGAAAATGAGATTAGAAGAAATGAATGAGTTGTTAAGACAAATGGAAAAAACACCATATTCCGGGCAATGCAACCACGGAAGACCAACTTATATAGAAATGAAATTAAGTGATATTGAAAAACTTTTTGAGCGGAGGTAATGAGGTTGCCATAAATATGTAACCTCGTCATCCAAGTAGCTCATAGAAACGGATTAAACGAAAAAACTTGCTTGACAAACTCCGCCAGCGCCCTTATCATGAAACTGAAGCTATTGTGTTTGCTTTCGCCAATCTGCAGATTAAAAGGTAAGGATTACTTAATGTATCGGCGTCTTATGTTCAATTTTTTGCAGTATATAGATACTGTATGTCTTTACAAAACTTCATCTACATCTAGATTTTTATCTAAATAAGCTGAACGCGCTTACAAAGCGTTACAAGACATCAAAAAATGCCAATACTCGACAGAGATAGTAAAAGACTAGCTAACTCGGGGATTCTTTGTCTTTCTTTCTGCTTAGTAAATTTCTTAAACATTTGCAGCGTAAGTTAGTTGCAATTAAAAGCGGCTGAATCTCGCTTGTCAAGCGTTTAAAACATAAAAAACGCCAATATTTTAAAGCGGATAATAACCCCAGGGCTTCTTTTGCCTTTTTTTTCATTTGGTAAATTTTTTAATATTTATACGGAAGGTGTCATCCGAGTGCCTTGACTACTTGGATCCAGAAAACTTAACTTTAAATAAGTGGCTGCATAATAAAGACTAGATCCCAGTGTCAAGCACTGGGATGACAGAAGAAGGTGCTGGGATGACAAAAAAAGGAGCACTGGGATGACAAGAGGGGGCACTGCCCTCTTGGATGAAAACCAGTGTCAGCTACTTGCATGACACCATTCTTTTTCCTGGATCCAAGTAGTTAGGGCGCTGGGATGATACCCTTTCCAGGTGGAACAATGTTCGTACAGTTATGGGATTGCGCAGTGGATGCAGTTTAACATAGAAAGATTTGCTTTTTGAAATTTTGGGTTATACTTAACTTAAAATATTTCAGTAGGAGGTTTATTGTGAATAGAAAGGAAGCTTTAAAAATATTGGACTTAAATGCAAATCCCAGTGAACGAGAAATTACAATAGCATATAGAAAATTAGCCCTTAAATATCATCCTGATAAACATTCAGGTAAGAGTAAGGATGTGCAAAAACAAAATGAGGAAAAATTTAAAGAATTAGGTGCTGCATATGAGTGCCTTACTGCACGAAGTTCAAAAATAATCGCAGAGATGACAGATGAAGAATTTGAAGATGTGATGGGGATGTCAGATGAGAGATTTGATATGTTCATGAAGAAGAAAATGCAGTGTTGTATGAAGAACTTAGATGAGATTAACTCTGCTGACGATTTGAGTTCTTCTTTAAGTGCTGCTACCTTAGGCAGAGATGTAGAATACCTAAAGAAGCTTTTTTCTAAGTTCAAGAGTAGCAAGAATGGACAATTTGGTGATTATATAAACACATGTGATCTATTATCTCGGGCTGTATATTTTCGAAATATCGAAATTGTAGAGCTTCTCTTAAAAAATGGTGCAGATCCTAATACAGAAATTGTTGTACAGGACAATGAAATTGAAAAGTTATTAGTCGAGTATGGGAGAGTTGATAAATATAGTACATGTCGTCAATTAATATATGGTTTGATGGTAGGTCTCTTTGCTTTACAAGTCTATATTATATGTAATGCATCTCCTTGGTGTTATGTGCCAATAGCAGTACTTGCCCTTGTTGCAGTTTGTATGGCTGTAGGCGCTATACATGATATGTTTTATGCACAAACAAAATGGCCCTCTCCTGATTTTGATGAAGTTAGTACTGAAAAAGTAGTAACTAATGTTGAGCTAAATGCTGAAGACAATTCTCAAGAAATCGGTAATGCATTAGCTTAATCTACAAAGATCAAAAAAGTTCTTTTTTAAAAAACTTAAGGTATACTTATAAGTATTTGATATCTTTTATAGTGATTATGTCGAATTTAAGCTGCCTTTATGGTGATAATGCAGAATTTGTAGAGGAAATGTATAGCCGTTATCTGCAGGGCGATAAATCAATCGGGGAAGATTGGAACAGAATTTTTTCAAGTAATTTAGAAGTTAAGAAAACGGAGACCTGCAATGTAACCAAGACGGATGATTCGGCTTCTGATTTGGCAAATTTCTTTAGGTCCTACGGTCATTTTTTTGCAGACCTTAACCCGCTATCACCAAATGAAAATCAAGAAATAGATTATCAAAAATATTCAAATTTATCCCCAGCACGTGACGCTGAAATCTATAGAGATATTTACTGCAAGAATATCGGTTTTGAATTTATGCATATTTCCTCTTATGAAGAGAGAATGTGGCTGCAGGAAAAGATCGAAAATCAAACCTATACGCTGAGCTCACAAGACAAAAAAGAAATACTGAGGCACTTGGTCGAATCCGAAATGTTCGAGCAATTTCTCCATATGAAATTTCCTGGATATAAGCGTTTTTCTATCGAAGGTGGAGAGGCAGCTATTGTTGCAATTGAAAGAGTTATTAGTGATTCTGCAGCTTTTGGTATTGAAGAAATAGTTCTTGGCATGGCTCACCGCGGACGACTCAATGTTCTAACCAAAGTTATGGGGAAAGAATATGCGGCAATGCTGTCTGAATTTCAAGGCAACCTTGCATACCCAAGTGGTCTTGAGGTGTCTGGTGATGTTAAATATCACCTTGGTTATTCTTCTGATCGAGCACTTGCCGGTGGCAAAAAAATACATTTAAGTTTATGCCCTAATCCATCTCACCTTGAAGCGGTAAATCCGGTTTTGGCTGGAAGAATAAGAGCAAAACAGAATATAAGATCTGTGCTTGGCATATCAATTCATGGTGATGCGGCTTTCATTGGTCAAGGAGTGGTTGGTGAAACTCTAACCTTAAGCAACATTGAAGGTTATAAAGTGGGTGGTATTGTGCACATTATTATAAACAATCAAGTTGGTTTTACTGCTAATCCGTGTTGTGCGCGATCCTCTTTTTACTGTACTGATGTAGCAAAATCAATAGAAGCTCCAGTGTTTCACGTTAATGGAGATAACCCTGAAGCTGTGAGTTTTGTTGCAAATTTGGCGATGGAATATAGGCAGAAATTCAAAAAGGACGTAGTGATTGATATAATATGCTACCGCAAATACGGCCATAATGAAGGCGATGAACCGAATTTCACTCAGCCACTTATGTATAAGGCGATATCAAAGCATAAAACTCCTGGAACATTGTATGAAGAAAAATTGACTGCAGAGAAAGTATTAGATGGCGATGAAGTAAATAAATTGCGCAGTGAATTCAGGGCAAAATTAGATAAAAGTCTTGCTGAATCAGCGGCTTATACTCCAAAAAAAGCTGACTGGTTCGGTGGAGTGTGGTCAAAATTAAGAAGAGCAAAGTTGAACGATTTGAGCGAATACTACACGGATTCTGGTGTTCCGCCAGATGAGCTGAAAAAATTAGGTGTGCATATAAATAGCAATATACCAAGTAACTTTAACATTAACAATAAGGTTAGAAAAATACTCGATGGCAGAATAGACAGTATAAATTCCGGTAGTAATATAGACTGGGCAACTGCCGAAAGTCTTGCGTTTGCATCACTGCTTACAGAAGGAATAGGAGTGCGTTTATCAGGACAAGACTCTGGTCGCGGAACTTTTTCGCACCGTCATTCAAGGCTTGTTGATCAGGTAACAGAAGAAGCGTTTATTCCGCTAAACAATATAAATGAAAAGCAAGCTCACTTTGAGGTCATAGATAGCGCTTTATCAGAGTATGCTGTAATGGGCTTTGAATATGGATATAGCCTTGATTCCCCGTATTCACTGGTGCTCTGGGAAGGACAATTTGGTGATTTTGCAAATGGTGCACAAATTATGATCGACCAGTTTATCGCATCTGCAGAAACAAAGTGGTTGCGATCAAGCGGTCTAGTTTTATTGCTGCCTCATGGTTATGAAGGACAGGGACCTGAGCATAGCTCCTCACGTATAGAGAGATTTTTGCAACTCTGCGCAGAGGATAATATGCAGGTAGTTAATTGTTCCACTCCGGCGAATTACTTCCATGTCTTACGCAGACAAATGCATAGAGACTTTCGTAAGCCTCTGGTAGTGTTTACACCTAAATCGCTACTGCGCCACAAAAGAGCAGTATCTAACCTATCTGACTTTGAAGGAAAATTCCTCACGGTAATTCCAGAATATAGAACAGGTTTAGTTTCAAATGATAAAATACGCAAAGCTGTAATATGCAGTGGTAAAGTTTATTACGACATAATTGAAGTATGTGAAGCACAAAAAATAAACAATATCGCAGTAATACGTTTAGAACAATTCTATCCGTTTCCTGCAGATAAACTAAGTAATGAACTTGAAAAGTATAAGAACGCTGAAATTATATGGTGTCAAGAAGAACCAAAAAATATGGGAGGATGGTTTTTTGTCAACCCATTGATAGAAGAAGTGTTGTCCAATCTCGATATCCAAGCAAAAAGACCTAAGTGCATTGCAAGACTTGCTGCTGCATCTCCTGCATGTGGTTATTCTAGTGTACATGCTCAGCAACAGGAGGAGATTTTAAGACAGATCGCTTAGTATTTACAGTTATTGAAGCAGAAGTGGTGCTATAAAAGTAGCTGACACTTGAATCCGGTTGCATCACGCGCTGCGGCCAGGCGCAATAGAAAACGCATTACACCAATAAAGCCCTTTTGGTACTCAAGCAAATATAAAAGATTTTTATTCTATTAAAAAAATTAATATTTATTAAAATTTTCATTTATTTTTATTTAAAAAGTAAACATTATTAATATTTACTTTAACTAACATAGGATATATATGAATACAAAAATATTTGAGATGTTAATAAGGAGAACTGGTCTACGCAGAGATAGCAAAGCTGAGATCATACAGTTAAATAGAAATGAAAAAGCTTTCGTAGATGAGGATAAAGAATCTATCGAATTAGCTGAGGCTATTTTTGCAGAGAATAATATGTTTCGTTTTCGCAAACCAGGTCCTGCTACGGATTACATTTTGCACAAACTAATAAATGATAGGAAGCTTTTCGAGGAAATGAAAGATAGAGGTACAAGTATAATACGTCTTTTTTCTTTGTTATCAATGTATCATGGTCGTCTCAATTACTGTGTTATAAGAAAAGGAGGGTGTATTACTGAGTGTGGCATACTTGATTACGCTGGCACCTATCCAGAACTAGTGCCTTTAGAGGACTTTATACTTATTGAGCCTTGCTCGTACCTCGAGTACACTGTGCTTGATAATGATAACATCAGAAATAGGTTAGCTAGAGACTTGACTGAAGACAAAACAAAATTAGATATTTTCGTAAATGGAATTTTAGCAATAAAGAGCTAGGATTTAGTATTATCTTGTATCAATGCAATAGGGACTCTTAATGAGGAAGCTAGAAATTATGTTAATCTCTTAGAGCATGTCTTCAAACTAAGTAGAAAGGAGTTAAGAAGTGTGTTATAAGATATATTTTAAATGTACCCAAGCGATATAAGTGACAAAGAATGGAAGATGATAGAGCAATATTTTGAACCTAAAAAGACCGGCAGACCAAGAAAACACAGTATCAGAACGATTATCGATGCAATAAGGTATGTGATGAGAACAGGCTGTCAATGGAGACAACTACCTAAGAATTTTCCACCATGGAAAACCGTGTATAGTTGTAATTCGCGTTTAAAAAAAAGTGGAATATGGCAAGAAATTCATGATTTTCTAGTTAAAAAACTAAGAAAGATAATTGGTAAGAATGAAACTCCATCAGTAGGAATAATTGACAGTCAATCAGTAAAAACCACTCAAAAAGGGGATCCAGAGGATATGATGCTGGCAAGAAAGTAAAGGGTAGAAAACGCCACATCGTTGTAGATACTCTAGGTCTTGTAATTGCTGCTGAAGTACACAGTGCAAGCATTCAAGATCGTGATGGTGCACTAAATCTTTTTGTTCAAGCCAAATGCAAAGCTCCAACATTACGTAAGTTTTTTGCTGATCAAGGATATACAGGTAAATTGCAAAACCGCTGTTTATTGGAAACTGGATGTTTGTTGACGATTACCAAGAAAGTAGTTGATACAGGATTTCAGGTTATTCCTAAACGTTGGATTGTTGAGAGAACCTTTGCTTGGCTCTCCAATTTTAGACGTATGAGTAAGGATTATGAGCATTCTCCTCTCACTTCAAAAAATAACATCTTTTTTAATATGATCACTATTATGCTTCACAAATTAGCTCATTCTTGAGTTTGAAGACATGCTCTTACAGAAAAACGTCATGCTAGACTACATCTTAAACAAAGATGATAAAACACTTGCAAAAATAGCTATAAAAGAGTTATTAAAACTTTCTGTTTTACAGGAAAAAGAAAGTACTAAATTAGAATCTCCTCAAATTTCAGGTATGGAGACTTATCAACATTGTAATGGGCGATAGACTCTAAAATATGCTGAGGTTCATTTAAATATGAGCCTCAGTGTCGCTTAATTTTTGTGGTAGCTGAATAGCTTATTTCACTTCCACCAAGGGAATATTATTCCAGCTATTGCTTCCATAGTCATCAATAGAAGCGTTTAAGTAATCTGTATCAAAGCGCACGGGCACATCAAATTCGAAGCTTGCAGTGATTATCGCATCTTTTACTGGTGGCTTCATAAATGTTACTTCCCCCGTTGAATAATTTACTGAATATTCACTCTCTTCTTTACCATTTAAATAAATCTTTACTGTCCCATGTACTGGCTTTTTGATCATGCGTATATGCTTATCTTCCCCACTTACATAAGTTTTGATTAGCTGAAAAGTCGTTTTTTTGTTATCTCCTATACCAATCTCTTTATTAATGGCTATAAAATCTGACCAATCCTTAAAACGAAATCCTATTGCTTTACCTTTGCGTGCATGAAAAAATGTTATTAATTCTGTTAGCTGCTCGTTTGATCTGACCCCGTAAGCTATGTTGTATCTAGTGCGTGCATGAGACCAATTGATGTTGCGCTGTTCACAACCATTGTGAGTTGTTACAACGTCAGTGGAAAATTCCGGTCCTCCAGTGGAACCATAAGATATATTTTCTGGAAATCTAATTTCTGTGAATGACATATGTCCTCCTATGAAAGTAAAATAGTTTGGTTGAAGAAAATGTTGTAATTTGAAAGCGTTTCACATAGTAAATGACGCTATGGAAAGTAGATGAGACCACTAAGATAATACCTTAAACTGCTGTCACACCCACAATTACTATACTCAGGTTCATTTGAGTTGTCAAGCAAAAAAATAAAATTTTATGGCAAATTGAAACTAGCCTTGCTTGTGACTTAATTCATCTACTTTTTTGCGTAATACATCCAAATCAGTTGCTCCTACAAACAGGCTATCTCCTATTACTAAAAAAGGTGTGCCACCTACTCCCAAATCTCTTACTAGGAGCTTACTATCGTTTATCATTTGCTCAATTTTGTCCGCATTATTTTTCATGGAATTATTAAAATCATCTTCATTAATCCCTATGCTTTTCACTATATCCAATATGCTTTCGTCTGAAAATCCTCCTTTGTGACTTAAAGCAGAATAGTGAAAATCGAAATATTTTTCTTTATCAATAAAGTAAACAGCTAAAGCGCTTTTTGCTGCCCTTAAAGAGTCATTACCAAGTATTGGAGCATCCCTAAAGATATACTTAATTTTGCCGTCATTGATTAATTGCTTTATATCGTTCTTTATGGCTTTGCAATGTCCACAAGAATAGTCAAAGAAGCCTGCAGCTACAACACTACTATTTTCATTTCCGGAGTAAGGATAAGTAAGGTCAAATATTTGATTCTTGTATTGTAAAATTTTACTTTTTGTCACATTATCTCGAGCAGCGTAACTACTTTTAATTGACTCCTCTCTGAGAGAGTTTATAACTTTATCAAAATTCCTACTTATATAATTATCTAATCTCTCACCTATATAATCATCGCTCAGGGGTTGATTGCGTTTTGCAAGCCAATTATTTATTACCGGTAAGCTTGCTATTGCTATTATTAAAATCAATAAAAACGATATTCTAGACATATACTTATTAAAGAACCTACAATATAAAACTTTTAGTACACATTTATCTGTATATTAAAAGAAGCATCTAATGTTAATATATAAAAACATTTATATCAAGTGTATTTTATAGCCGGTTTTGCCTCAAATGCAAACTTTACACAATAAAACTCAAGCACATTACCACAAAGTTCATCAGAAGACTTGGTAATGTAGGTGACCAAATTACCGCCAGAATAGCCAATTATAAGATACTCTATCTTTTACCGCCGAACTGTAAATGCGGCGGTAAAACAAAGTTGATAATTTTATTCCGCTGTGTATAATTTCAACAAACTCCGCGGAATAAACATATGAGTGAACCAATAATTGGCAGAGAAAAAGAAATAGCTATTCTACAAGACAAACTTCTTTCTCAATCAGCTGAATTTATTGCTGTTTATGGTCGGCGTCGTGTGGGCAAAACATATCTAATAAAACAATTTTTCAGTAAACATGCCGATAGTTTTAAATATTCTATGTGAGTGTCATAATGAAATTTTTAAAAACTCTTTTTAACTTAACATTGTTAGTGTTTTTTATAACTCCTTCAGTTGAAGCAAGGTGGAGTAAGTATGAGGATGCTCCCGTTGAGATCAAAATTTCTAATAGTACCATTAATATTAATGGGGATGGTACTTATGAATTAGAATCAGAACTCCAAGCAAAAGTACTCAAGGAATCTGGGCGTAGTGCATTCTCCCCATACAGTCTTATTTATAATGGTGATAGTGCAGACCTCACTATTTTAGAAGCTAAAACAGCTTACAATGGGAGGGAATACGTAGTCGCTAAAAACATGATAGAGGACAAGGCGTTGACTAATCCTCAAGGTTTCGATCAGCTAAGGCAAGTAACCATATCATTTCCTAAAATGACAATTGGTGCAGAAGTATATCTAAAATATAAACAAATTCATAAAAAAGTTCCTATTGATAATTTTTATGGTTTGCACTTTTCTTATTATGGGCGGTATTTTCAAGCAGAGAATACTAAAATCAATTCTGAGTTGCCTCTAGAGATTAGAGTGAATGATCCAAGAAACGTATTAAAGATCGCTGAGGAGAAAAAGAATGGTGTACATTCTATAAGCATTACTTTAAAAAAGGCAATTTATGAAGGTTTGATAAATGAGCCACATAATGGAATATTGAATTTTAAGCACAATACTTGGGTATCACTGTCAAGCCTATCTAAATGGGAGGATTTAGCAAAAAAATTAGCTCCTGGATATTATAACGTCATTACTCAGCCACTTCCTACAATTTTTACGGCCATAGCAGAATCTGCTGCCAATGAGAGTACTGATGAAGAGAAAATTAACGTTGTTACTTCTTTGTTGAATGAGAAAATTCAATACACGGGAGATTGGCGTACAGTGTCAGGACGATTTTTTCCAAGAGATTTAGAGAAAATTGCTGATTATCAAACTGGAGATTGTAAGGATTTTTCTGTTAGTACGGCTGCTATTTTACAAAAACTTGGTTACAGAGTTCAACCTACTCTAGTTATGAGAGGAATTACTAGCATTCCTAATTCCGAAGCATTACCTAATCTGGGTAATTTTAATCATGTAATGCTCAAAGTAACAAATAAAGGTGGAAAAATATATTGGATTGATCCGACTAATAAGGTTAGTATGGCACAAGGTATTTTTCCAGATGTTGCTGACAAAGTTGCTTTAGTATTGGATTCTAAAGAAGTTAGCTACACAAAAATTCCTGCTGTACAAGCTGAAAATTCAAAAATTATATCCCATAGTGAATTAACTATACAAGATAATGTTGTAAACGAACGTGGTCAGCTTACTATGCAAGGGGAGTCAGCTATGAGCTTAGCAAGTGCTGGATTATATTACTCAAACGAGCAGTTAAGAGATTCTGTTTTTTATATAATTAGTGGGGTATATCTTAATGAAAAAGAAAAGAAATTCTTAGAATTGCCTGATCTTACTTCGCGTAATGTAGAGGATCTTACAATTAAGTATGAATTACAACAAAAAAATAAAGTTTTTAGGACGAACCTAGGACTTGTTTTAACTTTAGAAAATAATTTGCTTAATGGTGTCGTAAATACAGCTTCTGACCAAGTGTCAGACATTTTTATAGGTACTCCTCATACTCGTGAAACGCATACGGTAATAAAAGACATTGCGATTAAAAACTGTGCAGAATTGAATTTTGAACTAAATTCTCCATGGTTATATGTAAATAGGTCATGTAAACATCAAAATGGCAGCACAGAATTAAATGATATAGTAGCTATACAGAAAAGCTTTATTACCAATGAAGAGTTAAACACTACTGAATATAAAAACTTAAAAAGCGAGCTGGAGAATAATTTTTCTAGAGCTTCTATAGTAATCAGTGAATAGATAATTGTCTTATGTACTTATTGTGCTAGGCTAGAAAGCAGGTCATTTGCTAAATTTATTGCAGTTTATGTGTGAATGTTGCATTATCTGCATTTTATCAGCATAATATAAGGGTAATGTAATGCAGATATTATGCCGATACCAAATTATACAATTACTTCTAAAATTGCTAATTGCCTTATGAGGATTGAAGCAGCAAAAGAAAAAGTGTTACATTTGCCGCTCACTGTATCAATGCTTTCGTCTCTTCGTGAAACTGCACGGCTTTATACCACACACTATTCTACTATGATTGAAGGAAATCGACTTGAGCCTAAACAGATTGAAGAGGTTTTAAGTGGTAAAAGCCACTTTCCAAAATATAGGAGAGATGAAAATGAGGTTAAAGGATATTATGCAGCTTTAACTCAAGTTGAACAATGGGCAGCAAGGAGAATACCCATTACTGAGAAAGCCATTCAAACGCTTCATGCCCTAGTAATGGCGAGTGGAAAATCTAAAGTGAAGCCAACCTCTTATCGTGATGGTCAAAACGTTATTCGTGATAGCCGTACACGTGCAATAATTTATATGCCACCTGAAGCAAAGGATGTACCAAAGCTCATGAGCAGTATGATTGATTGGATTCGTGACAGTGAGCAAGTGCCTTGCCCAATTATTGCAGGTATTGCGCATTATCAATTTGTAACAATTCACCCTTACTATGACGGTAATGGTCGTACTGCAAGATTGTTGACTACATTAATTTTACACCTTGGTGGATATGACCTAAAAGGACTTTACTCATTGGAAGAATATTATGCTAAGAATCTAGGAGCGTATTATGAAGCAATTAGTGTAGGGCCATCGCACAATTATTACATGGGGCGAGCTGAAGCAGATATCACTAAGTGGGTGGAGTATTTCGTAGAAGGTATGGCAAATTCATTTGAGAATGTTTTACAACGTATAAATGAAGAAGAATACCACACTGATCAGACTGATCTTATACGTAAGCTTGATCCTAAACAACGCAAAGCTCTTGAGCTCTTCCAGGAGTTTTCCGCTATTACAGCTAGTCAGGTTGGCGAACTATTTAATTTTAAGCCTCGTACTAGTGCGCAACTTTGTAAAAAGTGGGTGGAAATGGGGTTTATCGAGATTGTAGATTTTTCCAATAGAGGAAGGAAATACAAACTTAGTAAGCAATATGAAGATTTGATCTCAAATTAACTGAAAGCTCGCTAGCAAAGTGCATAGATCAAATTTCAATAAAGTGCTTGGAAACTAAATGTAAACTTAAAGTTTTAAAAACTGGAATATGTACAACAACTTACGCGACTTCATTAAAGCCTTAGAAGAAAAAAAGGATCTGATTAGGATTAAGGAAGGGGTTTCAACAGTTCTTGAAATGACGGAAATTCATCGCAGAGTTTTGTCAAACAAAGGGCCAGCTATCATCTTTGAAAATGTTGTCACAGAAAATGGCAAAAATTCAATTCCAGTTTTAGTGAATTTATTTGGTACTATTGAGAGAATTGCATTCGGACTTGGTATAAATTCTGATGAATTAAGGGATCTGGGTAAACTTCTAGCATTTTTGCGATCACCTGAGCCGCCAAAAACCTTCAAAGATGCTGTGAAAATGTTTCCTCTACTAAAAGTTATATTGTCGATGCGAAGTAAAGTCGTGAGCAAGGCTCCATGTCAAGAGGTAGTGCTAACCGGAGATGAAGTGGACCTAAGTCTACTGCCCATTCAAACATGCTGGCCAAATGAACCTGCACCGCTTATCACTTGGCCACTTGTGGTAACAAAAGGACCAACAGCAGACAAGCAAGATAATTTTAATCTTGGAATATATCGTATGCAGGTCGTGGATAAAAAAACGACTTTAATGCGCTGGCTTGCGCATCGTGGTGGTGCAGGTCACCATAAACGGTGGAAGGAGAGAGGGCAAAATATGAAGTTTCCTGCGGCTGCTGTGATTGGTAGCGATCCTGCAACGATTATTGCTGCGGTAACTCCGGTACCGGAGACTTTATCAGAATACCAATTTGCTGGGCTGCTGCGAANNAAAAAACCACTTGAGCTTGTAAATTGTAAAACTATTCCACTTCAAGTACCAGCTCACGCGGAAATCGTTCTGGAAGGCTATGTGAGTTTGGATAGATATCAAGACGAAGGGCCATACGGAGATCACACCGGCTACTATAATGCTGTTGAACAGTTTCCTGAGTTTAACATCACTGCAATTACTATGCGCAAAAATCCAATTTATCTCAGCACTTTCACCGGCAAACCACCTGATGAACCATCAATTCTTGGTGAAGCACTCAACGAAATCTTTGTGCCGATTCTCATCAATCAATTTCCGGAGATAGTAGATTTTTATCTGCCCCCAGAGGGTTGTTCATATAGAATAGCGGTAGTATCGATAAAAAAGGCTTATCCAGGGCATGCAAGAAGAATTGTTATGGGCACACTATCTTTTCTCAAACAGTTCTTATACACGAAATTTATTATAGTTGTTGATGATGATATAAATATACGTGATTGGAAAGAGGTGATGTGGGCAATGTCAACAAGAATGGACCCTGTGCGTGACACAATCACAATAGAGAATGCACCTATTGATTATTTAGACTTTGCTTCCCCTGAAAGTGGACTTGGAGGTAAAATGGGATTTGATGCGACAAATAAAATCCCGCCTGAAACCAAACGAGAGTGGGGAAAGAAAATTGAGATGAGTAAGGAAATAGTAAGAAAAGTCACGGAGAAGTGGGAGGAATATATGGACTAGACTTCTTGCATAAAAGCAGAAAAAAGTTTGGCGTTTTTGATAATGCCGCATTAACTGATAATTGTGCGTCACAGTGCTCTCTTCTTGTCATCCCAACACCTTCTTCTGTCATCCGAGTAGCTGACACTGGTTTACTTTATGATGATGTCATGAAAGTAGCTGACACTGAGATCCAGAAGACAACCAAATAATAAAGGCTAGATCCCAGTGTCAAGCACTGGGATGACATCATCCTTTTTTTTGGATTCCAGCATCAAGTGATGGAATGACACCTTTTATGGGCTCTTAAATTGCAACTATAAATATTTAAGAAATTTACCAAACGAAAAAAAGGCAAAAGAAGTCCCAGTCATTATCTATTTTCAGTATTGGCGTTTTTTAAGTCTTAAACACTGCAATTTAGCTGCTTTTAAATGCAACTCACCTTAGTTTAAATGTTTAAGAAATTTACTAAGCAGAAAAAAAGGCAAAAGAAATCCCGTGGTAATTAGTGTTCACTCTCTAATCCTTCAAATTGGCGTACTATACTGTCTTAAACAACGCGTTTCAGCTTATATAGCTAGAAATGTTGTGAAGACATAAGGTGCACATAGTGCAAAAAATTAAAAATAAGACGCCAACTACGTTGTTTTTTTGCTGTTTAATCTGCACAGATGAAGATAACTAAATACCTTCAGTATCATGATAAGGGGACTGGCGGAGTTTGTCAAGTAATTTTAGCTCTGTTTCTGTGGGTCAGATAGCTACCTGATGACGCCATTGCTGCAACTAAAAACTTTCATTTAGCAGTTAAACAAGGCCAAATTTAATAGAGAGAGGATTTTTTTATTTTCTCATTCTTCTCATTTTCCTCTCTAACAATTTTTTTTCCATTTAATATGTCCTTTATTTCATCTCCTGTTAAAGTTTCAAACTCCAGTAGATTTTCGGCAATGAGATCTAAGCCTTTCTTATGCTTGGTCAAAATCTCTTTTGCTTTTTCATAGCAAGAAGACACAACTTTCTTCACTTCTTCATCTATAAGTTTTAACGTATCTTCAGAAATTATGTCAGAACCATGCATGGTTTGTTCGCGATTGTGATAGATCGGACCTATTTTGTCGCTCATTCCCCATTTTGTTACCATAGAACGTGATAAATCTGATGCTTGTTTTATATCCGAAGATGCACCGCTTGTGACTTTATCATAGCCAAAAATTAGCTCTTCTGCCACACGTCCACCCATTGCAACAGTTATATCTGCTAGCATCTTTTCTCTTGTGAGGGACACTCTATCTGTTTCTGGTAGTCTCATCACTAAACCTAGGGCTCTACCCCTTGGAATAATAGTTGCTTTGTGTATCGGGTCAGAGGCAGGCATGTTGATAGCAACTACTGCATGACCAGCTTCATGGTATGCAGTCAGTCTCTTTTCCTCTTCTGTCATAATGAGAGATCGCCTTTCTACGCCCATCATCACTTTATCACGTGCATATTCAAAATCGTCCATGGTAACAATCTTCTTGTTTCTTCTTGCAGCAATAAGCGCAGATTCATTCACCAAATTTGCTAGATCAGCACCTGAAAAACCCGGTGTTCCTCTTGCAACTGTTTTCACATTTACATCAGGGGCCATTGATATTTTCTTTATATGAGTATTTAATATCTTTTCACGCCCATTTATATCGGGTAAAGAAATAGTAATCTGCCGGTCAAAACGACCAGGCCTAAGCAGTGCTGGATCTAAGACATCCGGACGGTTAGTCGCAGCAATTATTATTACGCCCTCATTAGATTCAAAGCCATCCATCTCAACTAATAACTGATTTAATGTTTGCTCTCTTTCGTCGTTGCCGCCACCAAGGCCAATGCCACGATGTCTACCCACCGCATCTATTTCATCTATAAAAATTATACAAGGAGCATTTTTCTTGCCTTGATCAAACATATCACGAACACGACTTGCACCAACACCCACAAACATTTCAACAAAATCAGATCCAGAAATACTAAAAAATGGCACATTAGCTTCACCTGCAATTGCACGAGCAAGTAAAGTTTTACCAGTTCCAGGAGAGCCAATTAAAAGGCACCCTTTTGGTATTTTTCCACCTAATATTTGAAATTTTTGCCTTTGTTTAAGGAAATCAACGATTTCTACTAGCTCTTCTTTTGCTTCATCAATTCCGGCAACATCATCAAATGTTACTTTTTTTCCACTAGTCATGAGTCTAGCCCTTGACTTGCCAAAGCTTATAGTTCTGTTGCCCCCCGCTTGTGTTTGTTTAAGAAAGAATAGCAAGAAGCCAATAAAGATAAATGTTGGGACCCATGAGATAAGTAATCCACCAATTACGTTCATGGCAGAATCTCCAGTTGAAAAGGAGAATCTCACTTTTCTATCATGTAAATTTTTTATTAGGTCGCTATATATAACACCGCTTGAGTTGAAACTTGAACCATCCCTAAACTTGCCCTCAATACTCTGGTTTTTTATGACAATATTTTCTACATCATTTTCTTCTAGTCTAGTTAAAAATTCCGAAAAAGGTATGATTGTTTTACTGCTACCTATATTTCCGCTGAACTGAATATAAGCAACTGAAATAAGAACAATAATTACTAACCAGATCAATAAGACTTCTAAAAATTTTTTCATCGTTACTTTTAACTAGATATCAATTAAGCTTACCAGATTTTGTTTTATTACGCTATTAGTAATGCATTGCATCTCATCGTCATTGGCATTTTCTCCATTATAATTTGTATGAGGATAAGCCAGTATCTTTTCATCTTTATAATCTCTAATAACAAGAATTAACTAAGCTTGCTTTGACAGATACCTTCCGAAGCGTGATTTGGTACTTGTTGAGTGGTAGTTTGCGCAAAAAAAGACGCAACATTATCATTTGCCTGTTCTCTAACCTTTGCCTGCTTCCTTTCTTCCTCAATTTTTTTCCAATCTCTTCAAGTGGTTTTGTAAAATCATCCGTGGTAATAAAGATTTCTTCTGTGCCCTCTGTTACAATACGATTCCTGGCAAAATCTTTTACATAATTTACTAAATCAAATAAATCAGCTCCTGAAAAACCTTCAGTTCTACCTACAAATTTTGTAAGATCTAGATCTTTTGTTCTTGGTGTGTCCTTCATATAAAGATTCAATATTTCCTTACGTAGGTTTCCGTCTGGTAAAGGAATATTAATGTGCTTGGACAAACGACTACCCCGAGTGAGTGCAGAATCTAAAACATCTATACGATTAGTTGCAGCAATTACTATCACACCCTTTCTAGATTCGAAGCCATCCAAAGCAGTCAATAACTGATTTAAAGTTTCTGTACGCGCTTGATGACCATAATGGCTACCATAACAGCGCTTTTCACCAATAGAATCAATTTCATCTATAAAAACTATACAAGGAGCCTTTTTTCTTGCTTCCTCAAAAAGCTTACGTATATTTTCTGGACCAGTGCCAACATACTGCTGAATAAACTCAGATGCAGAAACACTTATAAATGAAGATTCAGTTTCATTTGCAATTGCTTTAGCAAGCAAAGTTTTACCAGTCCCCGGTGGACCATAAAAAATGTATCCTGTGTCTTGCGCATAATTTAGTTTTTCGTCTATTTCTATTTCCCTTTTTGACTGACTTTTACAAATCTTTCTTAACTCTTGTCTTACATCTTCTGAAACTGCAACATCATTAAGTTTTACTTTCGCCATCCTATCTGGTTTTGTAGGGGTTTTGTTGTTTTTATTGGTAAGTTTTTTTAATGCACCTTCAAGATCATCTTTGGTAACGTAGGTT
This sequence comes from Wolbachia endosymbiont of Anurida maritima, assembly GCF_042182995.1. Taxonomy (NCBI): domain Bacteria; kingdom Pseudomonadati; phylum Pseudomonadota; class Alphaproteobacteria; order Rickettsiales; family Anaplasmataceae; genus Wolbachia; species Wolbachia endosymbiont of Anurida maritima. Next base: position 1,106,938 of record NZ_CP102058.1, on the reverse strand, counting down.
TCCCCGTCCGTTTTTCCTATACGGGATGCAGCGTTAAATTTTGCTGTATTTACTAAGCTATGCAACATACCTAATGAAAACCCTTCAGTTTTGTTTATAATTTCTTCCAAACTTACACCTTGTTCTACTCTTCCCTTTAGATGTGTATCTAATGTCTGCTTGCGTAGGTCCTTGTCTGGTTGAGGAATGTGAATTTTCCAAAGGCAACAATAACTGCGCTCAACCAATTGCTGATCTAAGAGCTAATTTGTGAAGCATAATAGTGATCATATTAAAAAAAGATGTTATTTTTTGAAGTGAGAGGAGAATGCTCATAATCCTTACTCATACGTCTAAAATTGGAGAGCCAAGCAAAGGTTCTCTCAGAGCATGTCTTCAAACTAAGTAGAAAGGAGTTAAGAAGTGTGTTATAAGATATATTTTAAATGTACCCAAGCGATATAAGTGACAAAAGAATGGAAGATGATAGAGCAATATTTTGAACCTAAAAAGACCGGCAGACCAAGAAAACACAGTATCAGAACGATTATCGATGCAATAAGGTATGTGATGAGAACAGGCTGTCAATGGAGACAACTACCTAAGAATTTTCCACCATGGAAAACCGTGTATAGTTGTAATTCGCGTTTAAAAAAAAGTGGAATATGGCAAGAAATTCATGATTTTCTAGTTAAAAAACTAAGAAAGATAATTGGTAAGAATGAAACTCCATCAGTAGGAATAATTGACAGTCAATCAGTAAAAACCACTCAAAAAGGGGATCCAGAGGATATGATGCTGGCAAGAAAGTAAAGGGTAGAAAACGCCACATCGTTGTAGATACTCTAGGTCTTGTAATTGCTGCTGAAGTACACAGTGCAAGCATTCAAGATCGTGATGGTGCAACTAAATCTTTTTGTTCAAGCCAAATGCAAAGCTCCAACATTACGTAAGTTTTTTGCTGATCAAGGATATACAGGTAAATTGCAAAACCGCTGTTTATTGGAAACTGGATGTTTGTTGACGATTACCAAGAAAGTAGTTGATACAGGATTTCAGGTTATTCCTAAACGTTGGATTGTTGAGAGCATATCTTCAAACTCAAGAATGAGCTAATTTGTGAAGCATAATAGTGATCATATTAAAAAAGATGTTATTTTTTGAAGTGAGAGGAGAATGCTCATAATCCTTACTCATACGTCTAAAATTGGAGAGCCAAGCAAAGGTTCTCTCAACAATCCAACGTTTAGGAATAACCTGAAATCCTGTATCAACTACTTTCTTGGTAATCGTCAACAAACATCCAGTTTCCAATAAACAGCGGTTTTGCAATTTACCTGTATATCCTTGATCAGCAAAAAACTTACGTAATGTTGGAGCTTTGCATTTGGCTTGAACAAAAAGATTTAGTTGCACCATCACGATCTTGAATGCTTGCACTGTGTACTTCAGCAGCAATTACAAGACCTAGAGTATCTACAACGATGTGGCGTTTTCTACCCTTTACTTTCTTGCCAGCATCATATCCTCTGGATCCCCTTTTTGAGTGGTTTTTACTGATTGACTGTCAATTATTCCTACTGATGGAGTTTCATTCTTACCAATTATCTTTCTTAGTTTTTTAACTAGAAAATCATGAATTTCTTGCCATATTCCACTTTTTTTTAAACGCGAATTACAACTATACACGGTTTTCCATGGTGGAAAATTCTTAGGTAGTTGTCTCCATTGACAGCCTGTTCTCATCACATACCTTATTGCATCGATAATCGTTCTGATACTGTGTTTTCTTGGTCTGCCGGTCTTTTTAGGTTCAAAATATTGCTCTATCATCTTCCATTCTTTGTCACTTATATCGCTTGGGTACATTTAAAATATATCTTATAACACACTTCTTAACTCCTTTCTACTTAGTTTGAAGACATGCTCTAAAGCATCTACACTTTTAGCTGAAACAATTAATGTTACATCAGACTTCAACTTAGACAATTCCTCTAATCGTGTGAGCTGAGTCTCTTTATCGTATTTTGTACTAGCATCTATTCCATCTATAAAGACTATACAACGAGGCTTTTTCTTTGCGTCTTTTAAAAGATCACCATACCCACTAAAATAACTTATGGAAAGCTCATGCCCACTAATGCTTAAAAATGGCAAATTAGTTTTAGTTGCAATTGCTTCAGCTATTAAGGCCTTACCATTGCCTGGTGGGCCATGTAAAATGTAAGTTATTTTTCCAGTAACGTTTAGTTTTTTTAATTTTTCTCTCCCTTCTTTTGACAGATTATTACAAATCACCTGTAGCTCTTTTTTTACTTCATCTGTTGCTATAACGTCATCAAGTGTTACTTTTTGCTCGGTTACATCTCTCTGTTCAGGTACATTTGTTACTTTAGGTGATTTAATTAGCTCATAAACACCGACACATATTGCTCCAAACACAAATAGAAGTGCAGTTGCAGTACCTGCCACTGCACAAGTTACTACGGCAGATTTATAACTATAGGCATGAAAGATATAGTGGCAGCAGTAGCTTTAATGCTAAGCCACGTAAGANTAAATAAGGTAAATAAAAGCGGTGATTGCTAGACACAGCAAAACAAATTTAAAAAACCCTCGCCAAGTTATCTTCATATAATACCTCACTAAGATAAATTTTCATTATTTATCATACAAGTCTTTTTTGTATTATGCAACTAATAATGAATTGAACCTTATTACTATTGATGTCTTTTCCATCATGACTTACATAAGGATAAGCAAGCACCTTTCCATCTTTTAGCACTACAGGCAAAGAATAGAAAACTTCAGGGCAGCAGTTGTAATCCTTCAGAAATTCAGGAACTTTTTGTGTTTTTTTTAATGGAGCAATGATAACTGAACACTCTTGATTTCCAAGTATTGTGCAGCTAAATCTGTTATCCCATTCAATAGGATCGTTTAATGGCAAGCTTACAGTACTTTTCTGTATCTTTGACGATTCTCTAATTATTAAGATATTTTCTCCATATTTTCTTATTTTGCACCCAGAAAGTGTGCAGTTAACATTACTATCCTTTTGCAATATTTTATTAAATATTACGATAAGGCTGTTGTACCTTGGTTTATAATATTTACTAGCAATTGCCATTATAGAGTAAAGAAGAATTCTCAAGGCTATTTCCTCTGGCAATTGATAAAATTCACTTAGTTTAATTTCAATATAACCAAGATAATGAACATTAACACAGTCATTAAATGCAAGGCGTGTGTAGTACATCAACGCTTTTGCAGCTCTTTTCATATGAAGGGCTGTGAGGCATATTCGCTCTGTTAAAATCTCTTGATTGTCACTTGCTTTAAGTAAGTTACGGTATAAAGTTCGCCTGTATTTTAAGTTATAGTTGCTTCTATCTTCAATCCATTTTAACCGGTGAAGCTTAGCGTACTTTTCTATTTCACTACGACTAAAATTTAACAATGGCCTAAATATATAAATACCATTTAGGAAAGACTTGTAGTCCATTGATGATAATCCATCTACGCCACTACCTCGCTCCAATCTTAATAAGAACGTTTCTGCTTGATCATCTTTGTGATGAGCAACAAGTAAATATTTAACATTATTATTTTTACACCACTCTGCTAGTAACTTATACCGTGCTTTTCGTGCCTGTAACTGAATATTGCCTTTAATATTTTGCTTCTCCCAATTTAATATGAACGATTCCTTTGCTCCAAGTTCTTTTGCATAACTTACAACAAAATCAGCTTCTTTTTGAGACTCTGAACGTAATTCATGATTTACTGTTAATGCTATAGGAAGTGAAAGCTTGTTTTTTTTNGCCCAGTTAGTCATTAAGTGCAGTAAGACTGTACTATCTACACCACCTGATACTGCAACTGCAACTTGATTATTATAGAAAGCAAAGCTATTAGCTATATTTTGAAATAATAACTCTAATTCCATTATATCTCTTGATGGCCAGATAGGTCAGATCTCTTACGTCATACCGCGACTTATTTGTGGTATATATAGATCCCGCTAACAAGCAACGAAATATGACAAGTTTTTCCTTTTTTGTCTACCCCAGTGCCCTTTCTTTATGTCATCCCAGTGCTTGACACTGGGATCCAGGTTTTAATGCAAGAAACTATTTCTTTATTCCAGAAAATGAAAATTCCACTCTACGATTTTTAGCATGCTCTTTTTCATATTTAGAATTTCTAGAATCATCTTTTACATCAACCAAAGGCTCAGTTTCACCTTTAGAAGCAGTTTTTATTCTGTTTTCTATGTAGGGTGTGCAACTAACCATAAATTTTTTAGCTGCATCTGCTCTTCTAGCGCCTAGCGCAAGATTATATTCATGAGAACCACGGTTATCAGTATGACCAGTTAAAGTAACCTTCGCATCAGGATTGTTTTGTAGCACTTCCATTACATCAAGTAATGCATCTGCACTTACTTCAGTAATATTAGATTCATTATAACCAAAGAAAACTCTTTTATCACCTATCTGCTTAACAACAGAATTCATTTTATTTGTTGTATTTGCTCCTTTTTTTGGACAAGAACTTACACCAGTAAGTAGTAAACAAAAACAGCACATTATAACCAGTCTACTCCACATTACTAAACCTCCATAAATTTTAAATAGTGCGTAACTTTAATTTCAGTACCTAATATCTCCCCATATTGTAATATAGTCAAGAGAAATAAAATACTAAATACTTTTTCTACAACCTTACAATTAATTTTCTTATAATATGCTGGACTCTGAGTAGAAAAATCCAATAAAGGAATAAAATGTGCAATTTTTTATTGTACTTTAAGGAAATATACTTTTAACTTTATTATTAATCTATTACGATATTAAACAGATGTTTTCTAAAATAATGAACAAATATGAAATCTTGTAAGTTTTTAGAGGGAGTATTACATAGGGTAAAGAATATCGAAAATACGCTAAAAGTACTAAACCAAAGCCAATTGAATGCAGAGGACAAAGTTGAACAAATGGGTCTTCTAGAAGAAATCAGACATGAAATTATCTCTCATGACGTAATAAAGGAATCATTAGCAGATGCTCTTGACAACAAAAAGAGTGCAGATGCTTGGCAGCTAAAGTTAATAGAGAGAATACATAAGAGCAACAGTGCTGTTCCTATTGATTTAGTAAAATCTTTGTCCAAAGCTAAAGTTGAATGCCAAAGTTTATGGAGGCTAACCAATTCTGAAGCCAGTAATTTGGAAAGACTAAAAGAACGTTTTGCTGATTTAATCAAACTCATTCGCGAAGTAGCTTCTATAAAATCGCAGCAATTAAAATGCTCAAAATACGACTCACTGCTTGCTGACTATGACTCTGATATCACAGAAAAGAATATAAAGGAAATATTTCCCAAGGTAGGCAAATTCTTTAGTGGAAATGTAGATAAAATAATTGAAAAGCAGAAAAAGGATAAGGTTACTAATATACAAAAAGTTGCTACTCAGAAGCAGATTGAACTTGGCTCGTTATGTTTACAGCAAATGGGCGTTGCACTGCATGAGGTTCGTACTTCTTATTACTGCCCTATAGATTATGATGAATCTGATTTTTGTTATGGTTTATTTTCTCTTTTACGGCATAGTGGTTATGCAATTTATCAAAAATGTTTAGCGCAAAATTCTATAAGTAGTCCAATTACGAGACATGTTATGTATGAAACTCAAGGGTTATTCATGGAAAGGATGATTGGAACATCCAGAGAATTTATTGAGTTCATTCAACCACACATAAAAGAGAAATTTGCTATAAAAGGCAAAACTAACGAGAAAGTTAGCAGTGTTGAAAATTTGTACTTGATTTTCAATGAAATAAACCTTTCTTCTTTTTTAAAAAATGCAGATGAATTTAGTCTGTTAGCTCATATTATGTTGAGAACTAGGTTAGAACAAGATATAATAAATGGTACATTGGAAGTCAAAGACCTGCATGATGCGTGGCTGGAAGGTATGAAGCACTATAAAATTCCAGTAAAAGCTGAAAATGAGCTAAACACTTATTTTCAAGATGAATATTGGGTAAGTGGTGTTATGGGCTATTTTCCTGTTAAAATTATAGCTTTAATTACTGCTGCGCAGATTTTCTCTTTCATTAAAAAGAATCATTACGAATCTTTAGGTGCTATAATAAAAGGAGATTTTAGTTTACTTATCAGTTGGTTATCTCAAAATATATACAGTGCAAAGTGTGGCCTGGAACTGCTAAAAAAAGTAACAGGTAAGGGTTTAGACGTTGAGTGCTGCATTAGCTACTTATCTGGAAAGTATAATTTGTCTTAATAAGTGATTTTCTTGAGTTGCGTATGAATTTTGTTCGAAAATTAACCAGAAAGTTTTGTAGCCTTTTCACTTTCAAAGGTTTATTCGCTAGCGATATTGCTATAGATCTTGGCACTGCAAACACTTTAGTTTATCAGAAAAATCAGGGAATAGTGCTTGATGATCCTTCAGTTGTAGCAAGAATAAAAGAAAAAGGAAGCTATGTTCCTTATGCTTTTGGTAAAAAAGCTAAAATGATGCTTGGAAAAACGCCTGGAGAAATAGAGGCGATAAGGCCCTTAAAGGATGGAGTTATTGCTGATTTTAAAAGTGCGGAAGAAATGCTAAAATATTTCATACGCAGTGCAAACACAAAATTCACTGTTAATAAACCTAATATTATCATATGCGTTCCATCTGGATCCACGCCAGTTGAAAGGCGTGCTATACAAGATGCAGCAGAAAGTGCTGGTGCAAATGAAGTATTCTTAATTGAAGAACCAATGGCTGCAGCAATTGGAGCTGGACTTCCAGTTACCGAACCTGAAGGTTCTATGATTGTTGACATAGGAGGAGGTACAACTGAAGTTGCAATTATTTCTTTAGGCGGAATTGTTTATTCACGTTCTGCCAGAGTAGGCGGCGATATTATGGATGAAGCAATAAAATCATATATTCGTGAAAATCATAAGTTATTAATTGGTGAAACAACTGCCGAAAAAATTAAGAAAAGCATAGGTTCAGCCAATCTGCCAGGTGAAAATAACAAAGAGGGAATGATAATTAAAGGCAGGGATTTAGTGAGTGGTATGCCAAAAGAAATGCTTTTATCAGAATACCAAGTTGCAGAGAGTTTAATAGAGCCTGTACATCAGATAATTTCTGCTATTAGAACTGCACTGGAAAGCACTCCACCTGAACTTTCTTCTGATATAGTCGATAGAGGAATAATTTTATCTGGTGGCGGTGGATTATTGCGTAACTTGAGTAAAGTTATTAGCGAAACAACAAAATTACCAGTTCGTGTTGCAGATGATCCACTTTGTTGTGTTGCCCTAGGTAGCGGAAAAGTACTTGAAAACATGGACTATTTTGGCCATGTTTTATTCAAGCAAGATTAAATTGTTTTTGAAGGTAGTTTATCGAATTGTTTTGATGGAATTATGTAATATAAATGAGATCCCAGTGTCATGCACCAAGTAATTTGAAGGCAACTTCTAGCAGAAAAGGGTGTTATCCAAGTAGCTGACACTGGAACTTGATTACAAATAAATATGCTGTTTTAATGAATTTGTGTAATAGAAGCTAGATTCCAGTGTCAGCTACTTTCATGACATCATCTACTATGTGAATTGCCCCCAAATCAAAACGTTTGCACAGTTGTATGTTGGAATGACACAAGATTTGCGTTTATAAATTAAGGCGATTATGCTAAAAGAATTTGAAATTGAACCTTTGTTAAAAGATAAAGCTCCGCATCAGACCAGGGCTATTGTTGCAATGTCCGGAGGAGTTGATAGTTCCGTTGCTGCAGCACTGCTACATAACCTTGGGTATCAGGTGATAGGTGTAACTCTTCAACTCTATGGCACCGACGGTAATGCTAACGCAAGAAAAGGTGCATGTTGTGCTGGACAGGATATTTATGACGCTAAGCGCGTGGCTGAAAGTGTTGGCTTTCCTCACTATATTTTAAACTACGAGGAAATATTCAAAAAGGAAGTAATAGAGGATTTTGCAAGTACCTATATGCGTGGGGAAACTCCCATACCATGCGTAAGATGTAACCAAACGGTAAAATTTCGTGATCTATTGCAAGTTACAAAAAATCTTGGTGCGGATGTGCTTGCAACAGGACATTACGTGAGAAGATTAGAAAAAAATAGTGAGGTAAAGTTGTGCAGAAGCATTGATAAAAGTAAAGATCAAAGCTATTTTCTATTTGCTACAACAAAGGAGCAGTTGAAGCTTTTGCGATTTCCACTAGGTGGGTTCTATAAAAGTGATATAAGAAAATTAGCAAAGTATTTCAGCTTACAAATTTCTAAAAAGCCGGACAGTCAAGATATATGCTTTGTTTCCGAAAGCTATAGTAAAACAATAGCTAAATTAGCTCCACAATCTGTACAGAAAGGTAAAATAGTGGATGTTAATGGAAAAGTGCTAGGCGAGCACAGTGGCATAGTAAATTTTACAGTAGGGCAAAGAAAGGGCTTGGGTATCGCACACAATGAACCTCTTTATGTGATAAAAATTAATACAGAGAATAATGAGGTTATAGTAGGTCCGATCAACGCATTAATGCAAAAAAAAATATTGATCAAAGAGTTAAATTGGTTAGAACAACCAAAGGAAGGTATGGAAGTAACTGTGAAGCTCAGGTCATCACACGCGGGAAGTTTAGCAACAATATATTCAACTGACGAAAAGAATAAAGCCTGTGTCATTTTAAACGACAATTACTTTGGCATCAGCCCTGGTCAAGCCTGTGTAGCGTATAAAGATGAGCAAGTAATTGGCGGTGGATGGATATGCTCTTAACTAAAGGCTTTAATGCAGAGTGTAAACGTACAATAATATTTATTGCTATTTTGCCATATATCCCTTATACTATAAAGTAGAACATTATAGGTTTTAGCAATGGTTAAGGAAGTTGAAGAATTAATAAAAATTGTTGGTAAGGGTAATTTATTAGAGACGTTATTTATTTTTTTAGGTAGCTTTCAACATGCTGACTTAGATCGTTTTATGGATCACAGGAATCACATAGGTCTGTCTGCATTCATACAGAAGCAAGATGAACAATTAGATTACTATTTTAACTTAAAGTTTAGTCTACAAGGGCTGTTTTTAATTCATGCTCTAGCTTATCGAATTCTAAGTGAAAACAACAACCTGAATACTAAAGATGTCATAGATGAAATATATGACATTATTAGAGGGTCTGAGTTAGGTAAAGATATAAATGAAATAGTAGATGGAAGAAAATTAGACTTACTTAACGCCTTGGCAAACCCAAAGAGAGCGCCAATATTTAAAACAGAAGAAGATTTTGAAAATAAGGTACTTGCTGACATTAAAAAATTACTAAATGAAAAATTTGATAAAGAGTTTTATTTTAATAAATTTGTTATCGACTGTTACTATTCTATTCATCAAGACATAAAAGTAGATAGAAATGTGGCTTTATTGTTTTCTCTATTATATTCTTTTGGGGGTAGCTATAAAAAACCTTTATCGCCTGACAAAATAGTAAAAAGAGAGGTACTAGAGTTAGATAAGAATCCGTTAATAAAAAGTTATATAGTATCTTTAGCCAGTATACTACATCACGAAATTAATCTAGCAAATAGAGATGGAACAATCGAGTATATAATCGATCATAATAGTATAGATCAGAGGGAGGAAAACTCGAAGTATGGATACAAATTGTATACTATAAGTACAAAAAATACCCTGGAGCAACTGTTAAAAAACCAAAACAGTGATCAATTTGAGCAATTAGTAACAAGCCCTGAGAATACATATTACTTAGCTCCACAAGAAGAGAACAGGTGTAGGCGTCTCAACAACAAGAAAAAAGACAAAGACCATAGAAATACGTTCTGCAAACTAGCTTTAGGCATGTTTATATTGTCTGCTGGATTATATGCTGCCGATTATTTCTTTATGGAACAAAAATTGTTTAACTCAATAAAGCCACAAACTAATCTAATAATTGCTGCGGTACTTACTATTGTAATAGTATATGCTTTATTTCAATTATCACAGAAACCACCGCTTTCAACAGTCAATGAGATGACGAATGAAAATTTAGGACAGCCCGTGCAAAATAAGTTTAGAATTACATAAATGTAGCAACTTAAAAGCACATATTGTATAATGCTTATTCTTAAGTTAAGAGGTGATTTATGGATTTAAGTAAAATAACAGCGGGACCAAATGCGGTGAATGTGGTAATTGAAATAAGTGCAAATGCTGAGCCTGTAAAGTATGAATTTAATAAAGAGCTTGGGTTGTTACAAGTTGACAGATTTTTGTCTACCTCAATGGCTTATCCTTGCAATTATGGGTTTATACCAAATACCTGCGCAGGTGATGGTGACCCTGCGGATGTTTTGGTGCTAACTCAATTTCCCTTAATATCCGGAGTTTTGATATCGGTGCGTCCAATAGGCGCATTACTCACTAAAGATGAAAAAGGAGAAGATGAGAAAATATTAGCTGTGCCTGTTTCCAGTGTTGATAGCTATTATGACAATATAAAGGACTATTCTGACTTATCTAAAAACCTACTAGATAAAATTGCTCATTTCTTTTCTCATTATAAAGATCTAGAAAAGGGAAAAACGGTAGCAGTTGGAGAATGGGTTGGTGTAGAAGAAGCAAAGAAAATCATTGAAAAAAGCAGAAATTAGTTTGTGTTGATTTAGCCCAGATCTAAAAATTACACTGTTTGGAAAAATGTTGTTGTTTTTAATGTTGCAATTAAAAGCATTAGACAGGCGGTAGAGGTCTTGGTATTATATGATCTTTAGGTTCTAAATTTGGAAGGGTGGCCGAGCGGCTGAAGGCGGCGGTTTGCTAAACCGTTATACGATTGAAAAGTCGTATCGAGGGTTCGAATCCCTCTCCTTCCGCCACTATGTCAAAGCAAATTATTTTCTGTACTCAATTTAGTGTCCCGTTGTCTTGGTCATTTTTAACCATAAAAAAATATTCAAATCTTGTTTTGCAGTAGGTCTTACGTCCCCAACTATCTAAATTAATTCAATATATCAAAGGAAAACAAACTGTTTCGAAAATTTGAACCACTATGGAGCAAATTTCGTTTGATTAATAAAAAATATAATCTAAGTTCTATTTAATCTGATCGTGATGGTACAATGAATTATATAAAAATTTTCTTAGTCTTATTGCTATTTTCTACATATTCTGCAGCGCAAGTTGATAAAAAAAGATTTTTTTATCAACTTATCCATCGATAAAAATATTACTTCATCACAAAACGCAGGAACAAGCGCTGCGTTTTCCGCTATATCCGGTCTTGCCTACTTATCAAGCAAATACGATTTGAACAAAAAATTTTTTTATAGACTAGGTTTTGGCTACAGTGCTGCTATGATTACTTTATTAAATCATGAATTATCTGGGCATAGCTTAAGGGCTTTAGAATTCAACTGTAACCCACATGGTTTAGAAATAGATCCATTATTACTTAGTGGATCTATACATACTGGATGTACTGGATCAATGCATATACAAAAAGATACTATAATTTCACTAGGAGGTATCCAAGCTAACTATCTGTTAGCACAAAAAATTTCGGATAATCTTTTTGTTCATGAGCAAGAAATTGACCCTATTACAGGTATTGGTTATATCTTGAGCGCTGCAGATCAAATAGAATATAACTATATAAATCATAATAATAATCCAGGGCATGATGTGAATAATTATGTAGAAGATATGGAAATAATGTATGGTAACAAATCCATCAGTCGCAATATCATTAAATCTCATGGATTTTTAAGCTTTCTTGATCCGATACTTTTTGCTTCTGTATATTCTGCTATTACTGGCAGAAATGTTAATGTTCCTGTACTGAGTATTGGTAATATTGGTGTCATGCCATTTGCAAGATCAATCTTTACTCCATACGGTGTAATTGAAAAAAAGTTTGGTGCATACATCATAACAGATCATACTCCAATTAAAGTTGGATTTAGTTTTGGCAAACAATTTAAAACACACGAATCTAAAGATCTTTCTCAGTGGTCTCACAAATATTCTGGTAGTGGTAAATTTGCTGGCTTAAAAGATAGCGAAGTGGTTGAAGAGTACATGGCATATGGTTTTGATATTTCTGTACTTAGATTATTTACTTTCAACAAGTTAAATATTGGTGCAAGTGCTGCATTTTGGAAGCAACCTGAATTATTTGTGGAAGATCCTTAGAGCATGTCTTCAAACTAAGTAGAAAGGAGTTAAGAAGTGTGTTATAAGATATATTTTAAATGTACCCAAGCGATATAAGTGACAAAGAATGGAAGATGATAGAGCAATATTTTGAACCTAAAAAGACCGGCAGACCAAGAAAACACAGTATCAGAACGATTATCGATGCAATAAGGTATGTGATGAGAACAGGCTGTCAATGGAGACAACTACCTAAGAATTTTCCACCATGGAAAACCGTGTATAGTTGTAATTCGCGTTTAAAAAAAAGTGGAATATGGCAAGAAATTCATGATTTTCTAGTTAAAAAACTAAGAAAGATAATTGGTAAGAATGAAACTCCATCAGTAGGAATAATTGACAGTCAATCAGTAAAAACCACTCAAAAAGGGGATCCAGAGGATATGATGCTGGCAAGAAAGTAAAGGGTAGAAAACGCCACATCGTTGTAGATACTCTAGGTCTTGTAATTGCTGCTGAAGTACACAGTGCAAGCATTCAAGATCGTGATGGTGCAACTAAATCTTTTTGTTCAAGCCAAATGCAAAGCTCCAACATTACGTAAGTTTTTTGCTGATCAAGGATATACAGGTAAATTGCAAAACCGCTGTTTATTGGAAACTGGATGTTTGTTGACGATTACCAAGAAAGTAGTTGATACAGGATTTCAGGTTATTCCTAAACGTTGGATTGTTGAGAGAACCTTTGCTTGGCTCTCCAATTTTAGACGTATGAGTAAGGATTATGAGCATTCTCCTCTCACTTCAAAAAATAACATCTTTTTTAATATGATCACTATTATGCTTCACAAATTAGCTCATTCTTGAGTTTGAAGACATGCTCTTATAGAGAAAAGCCTAAAAACGGTTTTATGTTTACTATAGATACCCGCTATGAAATATCTAAAGATATTAATATATTATGCGATATCGGATATAAGAGTAAAGGCTTTATACCAGGGCAATACCTTGATAAGACACTCATTGCAAACTTAGCACTCGAACACAGAATATAGAAATAAATTATGCATTTGTAGCCAAAAAGACCTATTTCCTGTATCTATAGCTAACTATACTTAGATGGTTATTAAAAAGTTAGCTAGCATTCACTCAGCATTTATTATAGAATTGGTTATTAGCTGAATAGCCTTATATGCATAAAATATTAATTTTACTATTAATAATGTTGCCGCTTAGGTTGCTTGCAATTGAGATTGTTGCAGACGTAAATGGTGAGCCGATTTCAAATTTAGATATTGAAAAACGCGTCAATTTTATAAATTCATTGCTTGGCAATCAGAGTGTTAATCGCGAAGAAGTAAAACCTCAAATCCTAAGACAGCTAATAGACGAAATCATCATTATCAGCGAAGCGCAGAGGCTGAATATAGAATTAGGCGATGAAGAATTAAATAACGCTGTCACGTTATTCTTAACCCAAAGCTTAAAAACTAAGGCCGATGAAGTTGATCAATATATAAAGAAGCATAACATAGATCTCAATACTATAAAAAAACAAATAAAGCGTCAGTTACTGTGGAGCAAAATTATTGAAGTAAGAATTGTGCCATTTATTAATATAAGCGATAAAGAAGTAGATGATGTAAAAAGGCAAACAGAAAAGCCGGATTATCTTATCACGTTCCAAGAGTTTGTAATTCCTGATCAAAAAGACAAGGATGTTTATGGCGTAGCTGAAGATTTAGTAAAAAAATTACGTAATAGTAATAACCCGGAATCTCCAATAAAGATGCGTAAAGCAACAGTTAATTTAAGTCAGCTCAAAGATAAACTTAAGAGCGTTTTAGAAAGACTAGAAACCGGCGATATAGCAGGTCCATTCAGTTTCAGTGAAGGTTACTCTATTATAAAAGTCATAGACAAGGTACAACTTAATTATGCACTGCTGGAAAGCACTTTAAAATTAAAACAGATTGTGGTTGAAGGTTCAGAAAGCTTATTGAATAATTTTAAAGAGCAAAAGGTCAATTGTTTAAATTTTGACAAATTAGCAGATGATTTTAAGTTGCCAAACGCAAAAGAGTTTGAAATAAAAATGCGAGATTTAAATCCTGATTTACAGATTTTATTTAGTAAAACAAGTGTGAATGAAATAGTAGAATTAAGAGAAAATGGCACTGCAAAGTTAATGATGTTGTGTGATATCAAGAGTAATGTAGCGGATATAGAAGCAATCAAACAGAAAATGTACCAACAAAAGATTATGATACAAAGCAACTTGTTATTAGATGATATGCGTAAAAATTCAGCTGTCAGTTACCGGTATAGTTGAAGTCAGAGAGTGTCCTTGTCTCTGTCTTTGTGTACAGAATATAAATTACTTTGTTCTATAAAATTTCAAAAAATTTGAACAAATGCAGTTAAAATAGCACATGAAGAATATAATGCTAATTGGTGGTGGAGTTGGAAATGCAGTATTGTTTTCGATAGGGAAGGCGTGTCTTGAAAATAATAATAAGGTTTTGTACTTCGCTGGCTATAAGAAATTAAGTGATGTATTTAAACGAGCACTGATAGAGCGTGCATCAAATGCAGTAGTTTGGGCATGTGAAGAAGGATTGATAGAAACAAGCAGAGATCAAGATAAATCCTTTCATGGTAATATAGTTGATGCAATAGTCTCTTATCAACAAGGAAGATTAGGTATTAATTTGAACGCCATAGATAAAATTATCACTATTGGTTCTGATAAAATGATGAAAGCTGTAAATGAAGCTAGAAAAACAATTTTAAAGCCATATCTGAAGTCAAGTCACATAGCAATATCGTCAGTTAATTCTCCTATGCAGTGTATGATGAAAGAAATCTGCGCTCAGTGTGTGCAGCAACATATAAATGCGAAAACAGGAGAAAGGAGTTTTGTTTATAGCTGCAGTAATCAAGACCAGGATATGGAGTGTGTTGACTTTGACTTTTTAAGTGAGCGCTTGAAGCAAAATAGTTTACAAGAAAAACTTACTGCAAAATGGATAGATCATGTTCAAAGATATTAAACAGCACAAAAAGGAAATAAGAGAGCAATATAGAGCTATAAGAAAAGATATTGATGAAAGTTATTCCAGTTATGCGGCAAATTCCCTTATTAATCTCTTTAATCAGAACTTAAGCTACGTTAAAGGCAAAACAATAGCAGCTTACATTCCAATGGATGAGGAAATAGATGTTGTGCCTTTGATGCATAGTTTACTCGATTTAGATTATAAAGTAGCAATTCCTAATAAAAATCAGTTACTAAGATTTGAGGGATGGAACGAAACAAATGAAGATGTAATTCCCGATACAATCATTACTCCTGTTGTTGCTTTTGATGATCATTTTAATAGATTAGGTTTTGGCGGTGGTTGGTATGATACAATGATAGAAAAACTGCGACCGCTTGGAAAAATATTTATAGGTGTAGCCTATGAGAAACAATATTGTAAAAATTTACCTGTAGAAAAACATGATCAAAAATTGGATATTATAATCACTGAGATGTGTGTTAGATGTGGAGGTGGATTGCTCAAAAAAGTGGATAAAAAGGAGTAGCGTAACCCCACTTTCTAATAGTAATTTTTGCGTCAAAACGCTCCTCAAATGCATCAACTCGATCTTGTGATTTCTCCTTCACTCACTTGTGCAGCACTTGAAATACCTAAGTGAGAATTTGGCTTCATTTCCTGAGCTTTCTCATTAACTTTTTGTTCTACCTCTTTTNNTATGTCACTACCAATTGCCATAATTGCAGGTTGAAATTCATCCATAAGAATGTGAAATCCTTTCTTTTTAGATTCTTCCGTGTCTTTAGATCTTTCCATATCTGCTACATGAGTACTAAGACCTTTGTTCATAAGTCTGCTCATGTCATCTTCTGAAAAATTTTCAATGGTTCCATTCTTTACTAACTCTTGTATAGCAGATCGCTGCCCTTCATTTTGAAGCATTTCTAATATTTTTTGCCTATCAGCAAGGCCTTCTTTAATGTTAACGTCTGTGTTATCTTTAAGACTAATGTTTGCAATAGTTTCAAGCACGTTTGTTTTTAATCTACTAAAATTATTCTCTCTTACTTGAACTTTAGGTAATTTATCGATTATATTTTTCACAAAACTTTTCACTGCTTTTCCAAATTCAACTGTACCNCTGGGTTGCTTTACTGGCACCCTTATCTACACGTTTTCTTTTATCTCACTTCGATGCTGATATATAGCATAACCAATAGCAGCTATAGCAACTAGTGCCACAAATCCTACTAATGCTGCTCCTCCAATTATTAATGCACCAGCTACTCCTCCTATTGCCAATGTACCTGCTAGTGCACCTGTCAATGTTGTAAATGCTGCTCCACTTATAACTCCTTGTATTAACAATCGATTACCTAAAGCTTCCAGCTTTTTCTCCATTACTCGATTTTTACCAACTTGCTCAGCTAGTTTTTTGAATTTTTCTATTTTAGATAATCCTTTTGACATAGCTGCCAAAAATTCTTCGCTTTTCCTACTACTTAATAAAAGAATTACGCTTCCCTCTTTAGTTAAATCTAGATCTTTTAGATCTTTATTTTCATCCAGAAAACTTTTTATTTTTTCTTGTAAGAGCATGTCTTCAAACTAAGTAGAAAGGAGTTAAGAAGTGTGTTATAAGATATATTTTAAATGTACCCAAGCGATATAAGTGACAAAGAATGGAAGATGATAGAGCAATATTTTGAACCTAAAAAGACCGGCAGACCAAGAAAACACAGTATCAGAACGATTATCGATGCAATAAGGTATGTGATGAGAACAGGCTGTCAATGGAGACAACTACCTAAGAATTTTCCACCATGGAAAACCGTGTATAGTTGTAATTCGCGTTTAAAAAAAAGTGGAATATGGCAAGAAATTCATGATTTTCTAGTTAAAAAACTAAGAAAGATAATTGGTAAGAATGAAACTCCATCAGTAGGAATAATTGACAGTCAATCAGTAAAAACCACTCAAAAAGGGGATCCAGAGGATATGATGCTGGCAAGAAAGTAAAGGGTAGAAAACGCCACATCGTTGTAGATACTCTAGGTCTTGTAATTGCTGCTGAAGTACACAGTGCAAGCATTCAAGATCGTGATGGTGCACTAAATCTTTTTGTTCAAGCCAAATGCAAAGCTCCAACATTACGTAAGTTTTTTGCTGATCAAGGATATACAGGTAAATTGCAAAACCGCTGTTTATTGGAAACTGGATGTTTGTTGACGATTACCAAGAAAGTAGTTGATACAGGATTTCAGGTTATTCCTAAACGTTGGATTGTTGAGAGAACCTTTGCTTGGCTCTCCAATTTTAGACGTATGAGTAAGGATTATGAGCATTCTCCTCTCACTTCAAAAAATAACATCTTTTTTAATATGATCACTATTATGCTTCACAAATTAGCTCATTCTTGAGTTTGAAGACATGCTCTAAGTCTTCACTTTCCTGAATAATTTCAAGTACACCTTGGGTAAGATACTCACTGTTGCCAGTATCTACTGCACCACCTTCTACCATATTCAACTCCATCAACTATAAATATGCCTAATTATATATACTAATTATTAATTATATTATAATAATTATGAGATAATTAATATAATAACCTCTTTCCAAATATAGAATTTGTATTAAAATATCTAGATTACATGAAATTAAGGTACTTTATGGGTGAANAAAAATTAAAAGCTGCTGTGGTTTTATCAGGGTGTGGTCACCTTGACGGTGCAGAGGTAAGAGAAGCGGTTTTAAGTTTGCTTGTGCTTGATCAGCAGGAAGTGGATGTTAAATGCTTTGCACCTGATATCAATATCACACAAGTTATGAATCATAAAACAAAAGAGGCAACAAAAGAAAAAAGGAATGTACTTGTGGAAGCAGCAAGAATCGCAAGAGGCGAAATATATGACTTAAAAGAAGCAAAAGCTGAAAATTTTGACATGCTAGTTGTACCTGGTGGATACGGAGTTGCAAAAAATTTATCTGACTTAGCTGAAAATAAAGGCATGGTGACAGTAATGCCTGAATTTGAAAGATTAGTTTCAGAATTCTTTGTTACAAAAAAGCCAATAGGAGCGATATGCATATCTCCAGCTATCATCGTTTCAATTTTAAGTAGTAAGATAGGTAAAGAAGAAAATAAAGTTAAGGTAACTGTAGGAGATGACAAAGAACAGTTGATAGAGAAGCTTGGCGGCGAACACATAAAGTGCGATACAGGGTTATCAATAGAAGATGAAGAGTATAATGTATTTTCTTGTTCTGCTTATATGCGTAGTGACGAAAGTACATACTCCGTATATCAAGGGATAAAGCATATGATTGACAGCATGGTAAAAAAGATTAACAAAAAAACTAAACAGCCATTCCTATAAGGTGTACTAAATAAGACTTCTCTATTAATCACACAATTAACTGTTGAATTTTACATTTCTAGCTGTATTATGGCTACGTAGCTAAAGTAACTTAGGTTTATCGACGCTTTACTACTTGTTAGCGGTGTGGTGTAGTGGCCATATATGTTTAGTTCTTTTTTTTAAGGTATTTTGTATGTCAGATCTTTTCTATATTGAAACTACGTGTTGTGTGGACGATCAGTGTGATGTCTATAAAGGGGAGGTGAGTTTTAATGATGTCATGTTAGGCAAGTTCAGTCTAAATTCATGCAGCGAGAAAGAAGCTATGATAAATCTAGACGTTATTACATTCGATATTAATATCGCTATCGATGGTCAAAATGGAAAGACAATAAAAAGAGACCTTAAAGGTCTTGAATTTGTAACTAAAGATGATGGTTCTTGGTATATTAATAAGGATTTTGGTAATGATAAATTTGAAATTATAGTAAAGCAATCATAATTTTACATCTCAGGTGTAACATTTAGTATAGGTGCTATTCTATTTATAATGTTCCTTACTATAGGTGCAGCAATTACTCCCCCGGTATGGTGCATCCCTTGAGGCTCATCAATAGCAATTAGCACTATGTACCTTGGGTCAAGCATAGTTAGCACTCCTATAAATGATGCTATGTTTGCATCTTTGCTATATTTACCATCTACAACTTTTTCCGCCGATCCAGTTTTTCCTCCTATTGAATATGCCTTCATTTTTGCTTTTCTGCCAGTGCCATCTGTTACTGCTGCGCGTAATAATTTTCTCATTTCCCTGGAAGTTCTTCTTGAGATAATTTGCTCTCCTATACTTCTTTTATTCAACATCAAGGTTGCGTTATGAAATATCCCATTATTGATTAATGCTGCTGCAGTTTGTGCAAGATGTATGGGAGTTACAGCTATGCCATAACCATAAGATACAGTTATTAAAGTGCTTTCACTCCATTTATCCGGGATTATCGGTGTAGATTTTTCTGGTATTTCTATTTTTAAAGGAGAAAATAGCTTCATAGCTTTAAAGTACTCTACTTGTTTTTCAATACCTAATTTGACTGCAATTTTTGCTGCACCAATGTTGGATGATTTTACAAATATATCTTGCACAGTAATTTTGGGAGTTTTAGATTTGTGAAAATCCTGAATTTTATACTTTCCAATGGTGATTGGTGTTGATACGTCATATAAATCGCTGATTTTTGTAACGTTTGCATCAAGCGCTGCGGCTATTGTAAAGAATTTTAACACCGATCCCATCTCATACACCCCAAGACTGGCGCGATTAAACTTTTGTACGTCTTCTGCCTTATTCTGTAAGTTGGGATTAAAATCAGGTAGACTGACCATCGAGATGATTTCACTATTTCTCACATTTAAAATAATTCCTACTCCGCCAAGTGCCTGATATCTGCTTACAGCTTTAGTTAGTTCCTCATGTACTATGCTTTGCACTCGTGTATCTAAGGATAGTTGAACATATTGATCAGCAGAGCGTGACCATCCCTGTCGGATGACAGAAGATTGTGCAGAAGCTTGGTCTGCAGTGCACTGACACTGGAATCCAGTTTTATGCGCAATTTCATCACAAACATTGCTTTTGACATATTTTTCTGGAATCCGTTGTTCATCACGTAATTTGTCAGTATTTTTATATCTGGATCCCAGTGTCACGCATTGGATCTGTTGTGTGGGGAATTGCTGTGCAGGAATTGCTTTCAAGTTGCAACATTCATACAACTGTATATTAGGTACTTGGATAACAGAATGTTGTTTGTTTTTACTTATATATGCCTCAACTCCTGCAATACCGTTGCCATCTATGTCAGTGTAACCAAGCGCGTGTGAAAATAAATTACTGTGAGGATATATACGTTTTACATCGTTATAGAAGTTTATTCCTGGCACGCCGGCGTTTTTTATTGCTAACAGTTCTTTTGGAGTTAAGTGCCGCTTTATCCAAGCAAATTTCTTTTCTGAAGTAAGTACTCTATATAAGTTCTTGTATTCGAGATCATGCAAAGTAGAACACAGTTGTGCTGCTATACTTTCCGGATTCTTTACTTTGGTTGCATCTATATATAGTGATGTTGTGGGCACATTTGCTGCTATTACCACTCCATTTCTATCTAAAATATCGGGTTGTTTATGTACTATATTATCTTTTCTAAAATTTTCTGAAGTAGTAAGTTGATCAAATGTGAAAGAGAATATGCGAAAAATAATTATTATATAAAACGTAAATAATGGTACTATAAAACACAGTGAGCGGAGCTTATTTTTAAGTAATGCTTGCATATTTACTTGATTTGACAAAAATGGAAATCATCTTAGCTGAGCCGCGAGGTTTTTGTGCCGGGGTAAAAAGAGCCGTGGACATATTAGCTGTTACTTTAGAAAAATACAAAAACAAGTGCCAAGTTTATGTGCTACACGAAATTGTTCACAATAAATATATAGTAGAGGACTTTAAGAGACAAGGAGTGGTTTTTGTGAACAGTATCGAGGAAATTGAAGATAATGGAGGAATACTGATCTTCAGCGCGCACGGAGTATCAAAAAATATAGAAGATGAGGCAAAAAGAAAGGGTGTTCAAGTGATTGATGCAACATGTCCTTTAGTCAGTAAAGTGCATAAAGAAGCAAAAAGGTATGAAAACAGTGGTAAAGAATTAATTCTCATTGGGCATGAAAACCATCCAGAAGTTAAGGGAATTAGAGGAAGAGTAAATAATCCTATCATTTTAGTGCAAACTGTGCAGGACGTACGCAATTTAAAAGTTAAAGATCCAGATAATTTATCTTATGTTACACAAACCACGTTAAGCATCGACGATACCCATGAAATTATTGTTGCCCTGAAGCTCAGGTTTCCAAGCATAACAGGTCCAGATTTAAAGGACATATGCTATGCAACGCAAAACAGACAAAATGCTGTTAAAAAGCTAGCTGAAATTGTAGACATGGTGTTAGTTGTAGGAAGTAAAAATAGCTCAAATTCAAACCGCTTATTAGATCTGTGCACTGCCAGAGGAAAAAAAGCCTACTTGATTGATAATTATAGCTGTGTGAATAAAAGCTGGTTCCAGGGCGTAGAAAAGATAGGAATCACTGCAGGTGCTTCCGCTCCTGACATATTGGTTGATGAATTAATGGACTACCTAAAAGTAAACCTGAGTGTAAAAATTTCAGTTATGCCAGGTGGTATTATTGAAAATGTTCAGTTTAAAATACCGAATTTGATTTAAAACACAACTTATCTACTAAGCTTCTCTTGAAATTACTGGGAGCATACAAACCAGCATCTATAGCTAAGACGTCATACCGCAGTGGCGCTAACAAGTAGCGGGATGACGGTTGTCGGTAAATCTAAGTCAGTTTAGCTATATGCTTTTAATTCCCCCAAAAGGAGAATTAAATATATGAAATTCTAGTTGATATAATTTAATGAATGGTTAGTTTAAATTACTAATTTACTTAAGAAACTTTGATAATATTTAATCCACTCGCTTTTCTATTTTCCATATCGCGATGAGCTTGAATTATTTCATCAAATTTATATTTTTTATTGATCCGTACAGTTAAAAGTTTTTTTCTTATCATCTCGAAGATTTCCATTGTGGTAAGCACTAATGTGAATCTATCATGCTTATAATGATATATCGAAGTTCCAGTTGCAAATAACGAGCGTGAACTAAGTAAAGAAAAACTAATAGGAGCGTTACCTGATATCTGCCCATAGGAAACGTATATGCCGAACCTGCCTAAAGATTCAAAAGAGAGCTTGCTTGTAGTATAGCCTATGGGGTCATACACTGCACCTACTCCTCTGTTTTGCGTAATCTCCATAACTTTAGAAACGAAGTCTTTATCATTGTAGTTTATTGCGTATGTGCAGCCACTTTGTAAAGCTATCTTCATTTTTTCATCAGAGCTTACAGAACCTATCACTACACCTTTTTTATCCTTTGCCCATTGGCATATTATTTGTCCTAAACCACCATTAGCCCCATGAACTAGCACGAAAGCACCAGGCCTAATTTTATAAGATTGATTAACTAAATAGTGAGCTGTCATACCTTTAAACAGCACTGCAGCAGCAACTTCATCAGATATGTCATCTGGAATTTTTATCAGATATTTCTGGTGTATAACGCGCTTTTCACAATATGCCCCTGGAGGAGCTGTGCAATATCCAACTCTATCTCCAACCTTCAATCCATCACTGATTTTTTTACCAAGCTTTTCAATAACTCCCACTGCTTCTACCCCAAGCACTGATGGTAAATTTTTAATTTTGCGCGTACCTTTTCTGTGCTCTAAATCATAACGATTTAAGCCAATAGTTGTGTGACGTACTAAAACTTCCTCGCCTTTTGGCTCACCTATATTCTTATCTACAAATTCTAATACTTCTGCTCCCCCAGTTTTTTTTATTTGTATAGCTCTAACCATGATGAATGTAAGATAAAAACTTTGATTATGTTATCTAACAATTAATATTTTGCAAAATGTTATTTAGAGTTTATATACTACATAAGTGTATATTAATAGTTTTAAGGTATAAATTATAATGAATAGAGAAACTTGGCTTTATAGTGTTTTGTGTAATGTGTTGCATAAAGTGGATAAAGATCACGATTTAAATACTAGTAATGTAATAAAAAAAATAAAAGAAAGGCTAGAAAGTGGAATGCGAACTCCAGGTGAAAAAGAAGACTATTATAGATATTTACACACTTCTTGGGAAAAAAAAGGTTTTGATATTAATCACAAATTTGATTTGAAAGATTATGATGACTTTCCAATAGACAGTCTTTTTTCTATTGCTATTAATTGCAAACCTTGCGCTTTACCAAATCTAGCACAAGTTTTAATAAAAGCAGGTGCTAACGTGCAAAACGAAAAAGGATATTTACATGCCTGCGCTTTGACGCGTTCTCCAGACATGTTAAAGGCTCTCATAGAAGCTGGGGTAAGTGATAGCCCACATGAACACTACGGTGGAAATACCGCTTTAGATTGCGTTACTAAATTATATGGTACAGATAAGTCAATTAACTGCGAAGATTGCTGTAAGATTCTAATTAAGCATACATTAGAAAAAAATCCCAACATAGAAATGCCAGATTCTGTAAAAAATAATAAGGAATTGGCTCAATGTTGGAATGCTTGTGAAGCAAATAATGAAGGATGGGAATTAATTGATTCAGCAATACCAAACACTGAGACACAGAAAGTCAGTGCACAAAAAGCAAATAAGAGCTCCTGCTCAATTCAATAGATCTGTTACATAATCATTATTTGAATAACAACACACTCCTTTCAGCTCACGCTGCTTGGATGACAATAGGAAAAAGTTTATTACTTAAGCTTAAAAAACGTGTATGATAGTGTTATTTCGCTCAAATCTTTTGTATTACTATCAAGCATTATCTCAGGATCTATATAGAAAGATACGGGCATAGCAGCTTTTTGTTTTGGTAGCAACATTTGTTCTTCAAAACAAAAACATGCAACTTTATTAAAATACTTACCTGCTTTGAAAGGCGTAACGTTATATACTGCCATACCAAATGAAGGCTGATCAGATAGATTTTTTGCGTAATAAAAAGCTAAACTTTGTTCTCCTATGTTTACATCAACGTAGTTAGTTTCTGATTTAAATTCCCAAGGTAGATCGGACATTATATCAGCATTGAAGTGGACCCTGATTTTTTGGTCAGTTGCACTTATTGTTGCATTAGTTACTTTTCTTGTTGTGCCACCATATCCAGTAGCTTTACAGAAAATGCTATATAGTGGCACCGATGCATATGCAAGACATAGCATCAACACAACTAAAGATATTAAAAAGAAAACTATAGAATTCTTGTTATTCTTCCTTAAAAAGGAGAACATTTAGTCCCTGTTATTAAGTAACCTGAGCAAACTGAGAAATATATTGATAAAGTCTAGGTAAAGACTAGTTGCACCAAGTATTGCCAGCTTAGTAGTAGCAGCTTCTGAACCATCATTATACTTGTAATAAACATCCTTGATTCTCTGAGCATCAGATGCAGTTTTTAAAGTAAACACTATCACCGATATGAATGATATTGCAAAATCGAGTGGACCACTTCCAAGGAACAAATTCACTACAGATGCTATAATTAATCCCCAGACTCCCATTCTCAAAAAAGAGCCCATACTTGTTAGATCTCTTTTTGTGATGTTACCATACAAAGCCATAGAGCCGAACATGATTGATGTAATGAAAAATGCTCTTGCTATACTTTCTGCAGTATAAATTATGAAAATATAGGATGAAGACATTCCAATTAATACTGCAAACGCAAAAAATATGGTGAATGCAGACTGAACACTAAGATGTAGAATTTTAGGGTATACAAAAAACACTAGTACAAGTGGAGAAAATATTACTGTATACAATAGGACTGGATTAGAATGAATTACCTGAAAAAGACCTGAAAACACCGTTAGGAACGCGACAAGCCCTGTAACACCTAAAGCTAAAGCCATGTAATTATATACTTTAGTTAGGTAACTTCTAAGCCCAGCACTATAATAAGCGCCTTGAGAGCGAATATCCTGTTCATTTCTCATGTAAGACATAATATAACTCCTTTTGTCCATTATTTAACACATTATAATATAAAACCACATTTTTATCAAGTATTTTTATTATAAACAGCTATGCGCTGGCATTTGTTTTAATATAAATAGAATATAGGCCTATTGCTGCTGCATTTGAAACATTTAAGCTGTCAATTACGTTTGATATTGGGATCTTTAAAAGATAATCACAATTTTCTTTAACTAACCTCCGCATTCCTTTCTCTTCAGAACCAAAAATAATTACTCTTTTTTTCTCAAAGCTCTTTATTTCATCTATATTTTCTTTAGCATTGCAATCAAGCCCGTAACACCAGTAGCCGACCTTTTTTAAATACTGCATAGTTTTTACTATATTTGTAACGTATATTAGCGGAACAATATCCAATGCTCCACTTGCTGCTTTTGCAATAGATGCATTTTCGCCAGGTGAATGATTATGTGGTAAAACCAATGCGTTGACATTAAAACAAGCTGAAGTTCTTAAAATTGACCCAATATTGTGCGTGTCAGTGACTTGATCTAAAATGACTATAGTAGAGCTTTCGTTTGAGCTTTCAGCTACTTCTTCGATGCTTAAGTTATAAAGAATAGGGGCAACATTTAAAGCAATTCCCTGATGGTTAGCACCTTTGGGTAAAACGTCATTAAGTATTTTGTTTTCTACTAATCGAACTTTAATGCTCTTACTATTTGCACATTGCCTAATTTCTTTTTCGTGTTCTCTATAGAAATTTTCTGTTACTAACAGTTCTATACACCGCCTATTTTTATTCTTCAGTGCTGACATGCAGGTGTGCTTTCCATACAGCCAAAAATTCTCATTAGTTTTTGACGATTTCATCGTATTATTGAAGACCGAATTTCTATAAAATAAGCAACATTTTACTATGTTTGGATATTGTTGTAAAATTATACAATTCGATTAATGCGTTTATGTCGGACGATGAGTTGGATTGGCAAAAAAATGTTAAGCCAATGGAATGTGGAAAAGTTACTTTGAAAGTTGATCATAAAGTAAATATAAAATCTATGGTTGATAAAGGTACCTCCGACTTACAAAGGAATTTTCTTAATACCAATAGTGGTAACTCATCATTTTGTCTTGACCAAAACACAAAATCAAAGATTGATAGGGGTAAATATTTTATAAGCGATAAGCTCGATTTGCATGGCTATAATATAGAGGATGCTTATTGTAAATTGATAGATTTTATTATCAAAAATTATCGAGCAGGAAATAGATGTTTATTGGTAATTACTGGATACGGCAGTGCAACAAATAAAACAGACACTATAAAGAATAACTTAAATAAATGGTTAAACGATACTAAAGTCCAGCATATGGTTCTATACTACCAGCAAGCTACGAAAAAACATGGTGGTAAAGGAGCTTTTTATGTTTTATTAAGAAGGAATAAAGACCTTATATGATGGTGTCATGCAAACTGGTTCACTCTATAATGGCAGCGCCCCTATGATGTCATCCGAGTAGCTGACACTGGTTCCTTTATGACGGCAGTGCCCTCTTCTTGTCATCCAAGTANNGCCCCTTTCTTGTCATTCCAGTGCCCAGACACTGGGATCTCATTTCTTAATTTCACAATATAAATCATTCCAAATTGCACCTATTTGCAAGTATATAAATATAATAATTTTGCATAAAAACTTAGATCCCAGTGTCACGCACTGGGATGACAAGAGGGGTATTGGGATGACAAAAAAAGGGTGCTGGGATGACAGAGGATAATATAAAAACTCTAAGAGCATGTCTTCAAACTAAGTAGAAAGGAGTTAAGAAGTGTGTTATAAGATATATTTTAAATGTACCCAAGCGATATAAGTGACAAAGAATGGAAGATGATAGAGCAATATTTTGAACCTAAAAAGACCGGCAGACCAAGAAAACACAGTATCAGAACGATTATCGATGCAATAAGGTATGTGATGAGAACAGGCTGTCAATGGAGACAACTACCTAAGAATTTTCCACCATGGAAAACCGTGTATAGTTGTAATTCGCGTTTAAAAAAAAGTGGAATATGGCAAGAAATTCATGATTTTCTAGTTAAAAAACTAAGAAAGATAATTGGTAAGAATGAAACTCCATCAGTAGGAATAATTGACAGTCAATCAGTAAAAACCACTCAANAAAGGGGATCCAGAGGATATGATGCTGGCAAGAAAGTAAAGGGTAGAAAACGCCACATCGTTGTAGATACTCTAGGTCTTGTAATTGCTGCTGAAGTACACAGTGCAAGCATTCAAGATCGTGATGGTGCACTAAATCTTTTTGTTCAAGCCAAATGCAAAGCTCCAACATTACGTAAGTTTTTTTGCTGATCAAGGATATACAGGTAAATTGCAAAACCGCTGTTTATTGGAAACTGGATGTTTGTTGACGATTACCAAGAAAGTAGTTGATACAGGATTTCAGGTTATTCCTAAACGTTGGATTGTTGAGAGAACCTTTGCTTGGCTCTCCAATTTTAGACGTATGAGTAAGGATTATGAGCATTCTCCTCTCACTTCAAAAAATAACATCTTTTTTAATATGATCACTATTATGCTTCACAAATTAGCTCATTCTTGAGTTTGAAGACATGCTCTAATTGTAAATTTAAGTTGAACATAAGAAAAACAAAAAAGGATGTTACTCAATGAGTAACATCCTTTGGAGAAAACAAGTAGTTTTGTTTATTCCCTGTTTAATTCCGTGTGACCTTTAACACTAACATTACTCTTTAATGAATTTGGTTTATACAACGGATCGAATTGTTCTAACAATTCTTTTACAGAAGGCCCTTGTCTTTCCGGCGTAGAAGGAGCAGAGCCCATGCCACTATCAATAGAAGGGCTTCCAGGCACCTTTGGTGGAGCAGCTGGAGCAAGCTGAGGAGTTAAGCAACTAGATGAATTGCTTCTTCTAAGACGATTAGGATTGACTGTTGCAAAATTATCTGAACCTAAACCAGGGACAGCATCAGTACTTACAGTTCCTATAGAATTTAGTGAATTGCTCCTTGGTGGCTTTGGTGGAGGAACGTAAAAAGTGCTCTCTCCTACTTGTCTAGACAACGTGTCTGGTTCAGAAAAAACTTGATACTCAATGTCAGTAGCTTCTTTCAGTGGTTCATTTCTCTTAACCCTTGAGAATAAACCATAAGGTCGTTTTACTTCTTTATGCTTCGCAGGATTTAATAATTCCGCTTCGCTGCTAATAGTACTGTCAGTCCTTGCAGAATCTAGTGAACTCATTGAACTGCTTCCTGACAAGCTGTCAGATTGTTCAGAGCCTTTTCTTCCCAGTGAAGAGACTGATGGTAATGAAAAAGACTTACTAGCTTTTCTTTCTTCCGCGTCTTTTGCGTTGTTACGCCTCACAGATTGATCAAATTTGCATTCTCTTTTACATTCTCCAATAATCCTCTTAATTTCATCGTGATGTTCAGAGAAAATTTCATAGAGACTGTTATTATCTTTAGATAACAAATTTTGCAACTTCTTAGCGTCTAATTTATTGACAAAATCTACTTGCTGTTTCAACCGGTTGATCAACTGGTCCTTTTGGAAACCTGATTGACCATCAACAGAATAAGCTTTCTCTAATATTTTTTCTCCCAGCTTAGAAAATATTTCCTTAGTTAAAGCAGAGCTATTCACGGCTTTGTCTCCAAGAACTTCCTTAATAAACATCTCCTTTGTACTATTGAAATTCCTTGTTTTTTCTTCTGTTTTCAAAACAACAGTTTGACCTTCGTTACCTGTTGAATATGGGATGCTGTCTAAACTAGACATGCTCACACCACTATTACTCATCTTTCTCCCAAATTTTTGAACGCCANNTCCCCCATTGCTCTTAATGCAGAACTAGTTCCCTCTCTTGTTGCCTGTTCCACAGAACTTACAGCTTCTTTTACTGAGTCCNTTAGTATGCACAGCACCATCTCTAATTTTTCCGCCAATATGCTTCGCCCCATCAACTGTTTTTTCTGCAGCATATTTGAAGCCTTCTTTTATTTGTGCTCTATATTTCCATATTGCATAAGAAGCTCCTACTAAAACAGCAGCTCCTATTATTGCCCCAATTGCAATTCCTATTACCGGCGCTGCAGCAGCTATAGCTGTTCCTGCAGCTACAAGCGCAGGAGCAATTGCTGACCAATTGGTTGCAATAATATAACCTATCAAGCCAATTACTCCCAGTCCGATAATACCACTATTTAACTGGTTCTGCTTTCTTAACGACTTTATTTCTTTCCCCAATAATTCTATCTTTTGTTCCAATGAACCCTCTGGAGAAGGCGTAGAATTACTTTGTTGTTTAAGTTGTTGCATTTCAACAACATTTGAATTTGTTCCATTATTAGGTAACATTTTTAACCTCACTATTAATTAAACATATTCATATTGTACATCCTTAATTCTTAAGTTAGTGTTAAATTGATTGCCAGTATTTATTTGTCTTCAAATAATTTCGCTTGACGTGTTTTTTGGAAGCCAGAAAATAAGACTGTACAATTTCGAAATATATCAAATGGTTTCATTCCAGTCACAACTGTACGAACGTTGCGATTTGAGGACAATATCCACCATGAAGGGTGTCATCCCAGTGCTTGACACTGGGATCTAAGTTTTTATGCAAAATTATTATATTTATATACTTGCAAGCAAATACAATAAGACTCTATATATAGGTGTCACATCAAATTTAATTAAATGAGTGTGGGAACATAAGAATAAGGTTATTCCTAGTTTTACGTCGAAATACAATGTACAAAAATTAGTTTATTTCGAGGAATTTCAAAATATAGATTCAGCTCTTAACAGAGAAAAACTTTTAAAGAGCTGGAAAAGGGAATGGAAAATAGATTTAATTGCAAGCAAAAATCCAAATTGGGACGATTTATATTGCGAAATTACAAAATGAGATCCCAGTGTCAGCTACTCGGATGACAGGGCTAGAATGAGAGAGGCAATAACGCTAGAATCGTATGAGGCATAGAAAAAGAGTGTTTATCTTACTAGCTGCTGTAATTTTAGCAATTTTATTATTAAAAAACTATAGTGATTTTCACGAAGGCATAGTACACTTAAAGAGTGACAATAAGGAATTTAAAAAAAAACCGGAAAATTCTGTAGAATCTACCATATTACATAGGGAAAAGGAAGTGTATGATCATGTCCTTCGCTCCGATAATTAATTTGTAAATAAAATAGTTTTGCATTTTCTTATAAAATGAGTAATATTAGCGTATTAATTATAGAATCAATCATTATGTTTGATGAGAATAATCCTTGGAATTTGGGAAAGAAATCGGTAGGGAACAAAACTCCTAATAATGAAGATATTTTAAGTAAAGCTGTATCTGATATAAGGTTCTTTCTTAATGGATTAACCAGAAACAGGGGAAAAAAACCTTATTTCATCATTTTTATTATTTTGCTGTTCTATGCTTGCGCTGGCTTTTATATTGTTCACCCTAGTGAAGAAGGCATAGAACTTACCTTTGGTAAATACTCTAACACAGAGATGTCCGGTTTGCGCTATCACTTCCCCTATCCTATTGGTAAGGTTTTTAAAGTGAACGTTAAGGAAGTAAATCGCGAAGAAATTGGAGTAAGCGGTTCTTATGGACGAGATACAGACCGCGGTGAAGGTGTTATGCTTACCGGAGATGAAAATATAGTCAACGTTAACTTCGAAATTCAGTGGCGCGTTAGAGATGCTAAGGACTATTTATTCAAAGTGCGGGATCATCAACCTGGTTTAAGCGTTAAAAACGCTGCTGAAAGTGCTATGAGGGAGATAATAGGTAAGAATACGATTTCTTTTGCACTGGAAGGTCAAGGGAGAGCCGAAATTTCCAGAGATACCAAAATTTTATTGCAACAGATTCTTGATGGATACCAAATGGGCATAGAAATTTTATCTGTCCAAATGAAAAAAATCGATCCACCAGAAAAAGTAATTAGCTCATTTAGAGATGTGCAAAGTGCTCGTGCAGATAAAGAGCGTACTATAAACGAAGCATATTCTTATAGTAATGATATCATACCTCGAGCAAAAGGTGAAGCGATAAAGATAAAATTAGATGCACAAGCATATGAAAATGAAATAATAAATGAAGCAAAAGGTAATGCAAATCGCTTTTTATCTCTTTATGAGGAATATAGACAGAACCCTTCTCTCGTTAAGAATCGTATTTATCTTGAAACTATGGAAAATATTTTCAGTAAGGTAGACAAAGTTGTTGTAACTGATGATCTGAAAGGTATGTTTTCTTATTTACCTCTTACAAATTTAGGAAAATAACCATGAGTAGTAATATTAAAATTGTTTTTGTTTCTGTATTTGTTGTTTTATTGATTGTTTTATCTAATTCAATATTTGTTGTGCAAGAAACAAAGCAAGCTATAGTTATACAACTGGGTAAAGTTGTAAGAGATGTCAGGGAAAGTGGCTTATATTTTAAGTTGCCATTCATAAATAGTGTAGAGTTTCTTGATAAAAGAGTTTTAGATTTAAGTCCTGACAAAACTCCAAGAGAAGTGATAACTGCAGATCAAAAACGTATTATAGTAGATGCGTATGCAAAATATAAAATAACGAATCCTATTACTTTTTACCAGGCTGTGAGGAATGAATCAGGGCTGGTTAGAAGATTGTACCCAGTTATAGAAGCACACATAAGAGAAAATATAGGCAGATTTTCGTTGATTAGTTTGTTGAATGAAAAAAGATCAGAGGTTATGCAATTGATTCAGCGTGGAGTTTATTCTGAAGCTGAAAAATTTGGCATAGAAATAATAGATGTAAGAATTAAGAGAGCAGATTTACCAGAAGAAAATAGTTCTGCAATATTTCGCCGTATGCAAACTGAAAGGGAAAAAGAAGCAAAAGAAATTAGAGCAGAAGGAGAGCAAGCGGGGCAGGAAATTAGATCGAAAGCTGATAAATTAAAGAGGGAAATTATCTCCAGTGCAGTAAAAGAATCGTATGAAATAAGGGGTCGTGGTTATGCTGAAGCAACTAGAATTTATAATGAGGCATTTAAGGTTGATGAAGAGTTCTTTAACTTTTATCGCTCTATGAGTGCTTACAGTAAATCATTTGCCGAAAATAATACTAAATTTGTACTTTCACCAAACAATAACTTTTTAGATATTTTAAATAAAGGATGGAAATAATTTATGAAAAGTAAGGCATTTATTTTATCTATATTTGCATATTTTCTAATTGCGTTTTCTTCGTATGCTAATATGTTTGATTGGAATGCAAAAAAGGTCGTTGATGCTAGCACTACTGCATGCAACTGTAATCAAGGACTTGCCGATTTAGTGGAAGAACTCATTCCTGCGGTTGTAAATATTTCAAGCGAACAAATCATCAAACAAGAAAATAACAGTAGAACTAGAGTTCCATCTATGCCAGGAAATAATTTTTTTGATGATTTTAGAGAGTTTTTTGAGCATTTTGATCAGTTTTTTATGGATAGGGGCCCTAGTGTTAACAGAGAGGTGGTGTTGCTTGGTTCTGGGTTTATTATAGATAAAGGTGGAACTATAGTAACCAATTATCACGTTATTAAAAACGCCAAAGATATCACAGTTACTATGAACGATAATACTTATTTTAAAGCAGAAGTTTTAGGCTATGATGCAAGAACTGATCTTGCTGTGCTTAAGATTAATTCTGATAAAGATCTTTCTTCTGTTGCATTTGGTGATTCTGATAAAGCAAGGGTTGGTGATACGGTTATGGCAATAGGTAACCCATTTGGTTTGGGTGGCTCTGTAAGCACAGGAATTATATCTGCAAGGTCCAGAGACATTAGTATTGGCACTATGAATGAATTTATTCAAACTGATGCTGCAATTAATAGGGGTAACTCTGGAGGACCATTATTTGATTTAAATGGAAAAGTTATAGGTATTAATACTGCTATCTATTCTCCATCTGAGTCTGGCGGCAACGTGGGTATAGGTTTTGCCATACCATCTAATTTAGCTATGTCAATTATTGACACATTAAAAAGTGGCAAAAAAATAAAACATGGTTGGCTTGGTGTGCAAGTTCAGCCTATAACGAAAGAATTTGCTGAGTCCTTGGGTTTAAAAGATATAAAAGGCGCATTGGTTGCAAGTATAGTAAAGGATAGTCCTGCAGAAAAAGGTGGGATTAAAGTAGGTGATATATTATTAGAATTTGACGGTAAAAAAATCGATAGAATGACACAATTACCTCAAATGGTTTCAAGAGCTGGACCTGAGAAAAAAGTGCAAGTTAAGTTACTTAGAAAGAGCAAAGAGGTTAATATTAAAGTTGTGATCGGAGAATCTACAAATGATGGCCAAGATAACAATCAAGAAGAAAATAAATCAACATCTGATTATGTAACCGGTTTAACTGTTTCAAATCTGCCAAAAGAATCAAAAGAAAGTAAAAATGATGTACCTACAAAAGGTGTGATAGTTACCAATGTAGATAGTAACAGTAATGCCACGCCGCGTGGTATTAAAAAAGGGGACATCATTATCCAATTGGATGGAACTGATATAGAAAATACTAACGATTTTCAAAAACAAGTTGATTTAGCAGTAAAGAAAAACGGTAAAGATTCAATAATGTTGCTCATTTACCGCAATGGAAATCAGTTTTTCGCTTCAATAAAGTTAAAGAAGTAATTTTATTCACTAAATTTACAAAACAGTAGTGTTGTAAGCTCGCTACTGTAACACTTCAATCTTATAAAATAAATTAAAATCTACACTAGATTTCTTGCATAACCATATAAAAAACCAAAGGATGTCATCCCAGTACTTGACTACTCAGATCCAGAAAATTTAACTGCAAATGAGCACATCAAGCAGTTGTATAATGAAGACTGGATTCCATCGTCACGCACTGGAATGACAAGAAAGAGGTACCAAAAGAGACCTTTGCTTGTCGCCTTAGTAGCCATTCTAAGTACCTATCATAGAATGTCATCTCAACTAGGAAGGGTGTCATCCCAGTGCCCAGACTACTTGAATCCAGGAAAGTTTGCTTGTAAGCAAGCAAACTAGCATAGGAAGTGGTTATAACGTTTTTGATGAGATTATATGGAAAACTAGATTCCAGTGTCAGCTACTTGGATGACAGGAAAAGTGATCACAATTATTTATTCTCTTCTTTGTTATCTATGTCTTGATAATCAGAATCTACTACTTTTTCTTCTTTATCATTTGGATTTCCTTCTGATGAAAAGCCATTTTCAGCACTATTTTGTTGAGATGCTTGATACATAGCTTCCCCAAGTTTCATAGATAATTGAGAAAGATTAGTAACTTTCTGCTGTATTGAATCAGCGTCATCAATGTTATCAGATTTACTAGCCTCTTTCAGCTCATTCAGTGCACTTTCAATAGCAGATTTATCTTCAGGTGAGACTTTATCACCATACTCTGTCAGAGACTTTTCTGTAGAATGAACTAAACTATCCGCCTGGTTCTTCACTTCAATAAATTTCTTACGCTTTTCATCCTCGTGAGCTTTTTCTTCAGCTTCTTTCACCATGCGATTTATTTCATCATCAGACAGACCACCTGAAGATTGAATGCGTATTTTTTGCTCTTTTCCAGTAGCTTTATCTTTTGCAGAAACGTGCGCTATTCCATTTGCATCTATGTCGAATGTCACTTCAATTTGTGGCCTTCCGCGCGGAGCAGGAGGTATCCCCTCCAAACTAAACTGGCCAAGTAGTTTATTATCAATTGCCAGTTTTCTTTCACCCTGATGTACCTTAATTGTAACAGCTGTTTGGTTATCTTCTGCAGTTGAAAATACCTGAGATTTTTTAGTGGGAATAGTAGTATTACGTTCAATAAGTGGAGTAAATACTCCTCCTAGAGTTTCAATACCAAGAGAAAGTGGAGTCACATCAAGTAGTAATACATCTCTTACATCACCTTGAATGATTCCCGCCTGTATTGCAGCTCCAATTGCTACAACTTCATCAGGATTGACTCCTCTATGTGGATCTTTGCCAAAGAATTCTTTAACTTTCTCTATGACTTTTGGCATACGAGTCATGCCACCAACAAGAACCACTTCGCCAATTTGACTAGCAGACAAACCAGCATCCTCAAGAGCTTTTTTACAAGGAGCTATAGTTCTTTCGATTAAATCATTCACTAAACTTTCAAGTTTTGCTCTTGTTAATTTCATATTTAAGTGTTTTGGGCCACTTGCATCAGCTGTAATAAACGGTAGATTTATTTCCGTTTCCATTGCGCTTGATAATTCAATTTTTGCTTTTTCAGCAGCTTCTTTGATTCTTTGCATAGCCATTGGATCATTTCTCAAATCAATGCCATTACTTTTCTTGAATTCATCTAGTAAATAACTCACTACTCCATTATCAAAGTCTTCACCTCCAAGATGGGTATCACCGTTTGTCGCTTTCACTTCGAAAACTCCATCGCCTATTTCAAGTATTGAAACGTCAAATGTACCACCACCAAGGTCATATACTACTATTGTGTGCCCATGTTTCTTATCAAGACCATAAGCAAGTGCTGCAGCAGTAGGTTCATTTACTATTCTGAGTACATTTAATCCGGCAATTTTTCCTGCATCTTTTGTTGCTTGACGTTGAGAGTCGTTGAAGTATGCTGGCACTGTTATCACAGCATCTTTTACTTCCTCTCCAAGATAAGCTTCTGCTGCCTCTTTCATGTTTTGTAGTATAAATGCACCAATTTGACTAGGAGAATATTCTTTATTATCAGTTGTTTTAACCCATGCATCACCACTTTTTGCTGCAAATACTTTGTATGGTACACTTAGATTTTTCATTTCAGGATCACTATATTGACGGCCTATTAATCTCTTAGTAGCAAAAAAGGTATTACTTGCATTGGTGGTTGCTTGTCTTTTTGCAGGAGCGCCAATCAACCTTTCTCCTGACGAAGTAAATGCAACTATAGATGGAGTAGTTCTTGCCCCTTCTTTATTTTCTATTACCTTTGTATCCTTGCCCTGCATTATTGCGACACAAGAATTTGTTGTTCCGAGATCTATGCCTATTGCTCTTGCCATAATGAGTACCCCATTGTAAATATTATCTGATATAAGAATATATAAGTATAGGGCTTATTAATTACAAGCCCTATTTAGGTTTCTAATTAGTTATTAGAACTTAAAAGGCGCGAAAGCCATTTAGTCAGCCAAAAATTGCCTCGTAGTTTATTTGAATTATCAGCTTCTTCATTGCTACTATCCCCAATTTGGTATCCAGAATTCTGTAATGGCTTATAACCGTTTAAATTAACATCATCTCCTTGTTTTAAAACAAATGTATTTACATCTAAACTGTTATCAATACTGACGTTCAATGTAATATAAAACTCTTTTTCGATTGTAGAAATTGTATTGCGTTTATTATTAAAAATATGCGCTATAACTCCACTGTGCGCTACTAAATCAAAAGACTTATTTCGATTCTTGTTAGCAATATGTTGTAAATCCCTTAGTATTGATGAAACAATTACTTCGTTTGATTTTACTCTTCCAATACCCTTGCAGTGTAAACACTCTGTAGTATTAATTTCTTGTATGTTTGGTTTAATTCTTTGTCTTGAAAATACCATTAAACCAAAGTCATTTATGTAGCTAAATTGAACTTTAGCTTTATCGTCTTTAAACGCTTGCTTTATAGCAGACTCAACAGCTCTGCAATACTGATATTTCAACATGTCAATAAAATCGACTACTATTAATCCTGAGAGGCCCCTAAGATTCACCTGTCTTGATATTTCAGGTACTGCTTCCATATTGGTTCTATAAGCTGTTTCTTCTATGCTATCTTCTCCTGTCATCTTTCCTGAATTTACGTCTATTGAAACAAACGCCTCAGTTAAAGTTATTATTAAAGACCCACCAGATGGCAACTCTACTCTATTGCTATATAACTCAGAAATTTGATCTTCGATTCCGTAATAAGTAAAGATCGGAACATAACCTCTATACAATCTATAGCGCAACTTACTACCTTTTAGTGCATTGTTAGCATATTGCCTAACTGCTTCAAAAGCTTCCTTTCCAGACACTATAACTTCTACACCATCGCTACAAAAATCACGAACAGATCTCATAATTACATCTGCTTCGTTGTAAATTAATGATGGAGCATTTACAGAGAAAGCATTTTTTTGAATGCTCTGCCATAATGAGGATAAATAATTATAATCCTGCTCAATTTCTTTCTTATTTTTTCCTGAACCAACAGTTCTTACTATTAAACCTGATCTTTTTGGCAAGTTTATTGAACTCAGTATCTCCTTTAACTGCTTTCTGACATTAACATCTTCAATTCTGCGAGACACTCCACCTTTACTCATGGAATTTGGCATGAAAACACAGTATCTACCCACTAAAGTTATGTATGTTGTAAATGAAGCTCCTTTATTGCCTCGTTCCTCTTTAGTTAGCTGAACCAATACTTTTTGATTTACTGAAATAACATCTTGTAATTTGTATTTTTTATATAAAGGTACCTCTCTTACAAAACCACTACCTGACTCGTTAACATTCTTACTAGCTGCAGAATCTAAAGAGACACTTGCTGGGGCTTCTTCTATACAATCGTCATTTGAGTAGCCCTCAAAAATAGTTTCCTTTTCTTTTTCTGGAATATTGAAGTAATCTAGAGATATCTCGGAAAAAGACAAAAAACCTTGCTTATTTTTTCCATATTCAATAAATACGGCTTGCAAAGAAGGCTCTATACGCTTTATATAAGCAACGTATATATTACCTCTTAATTGTTTTTTTTCCTTGAATTCTTGTTCAAATTCTACAACCTTGTTATTAATTGACAAGGCAACTCTTACCTCATTAGAACAGATAGAATTTTCTATCAATAATACCCTTTTACCACTATTTGTCACTTATTTACCGTTTGCTTTTTATTCTGAAGTTAACTTTATGCTACTTAATGCACTGTTGATTGTCAAGGATTTTGCAATCTGCATTATTCGATTGACTTTTAGTATTTTGCGTAATAAACTCGCATAGAATTTATTATATCATTATAAGTATGGCGAAAAAAAATGCTTCTTTGCTTGTTAAGTTAGTCAGCACTGCAATCAAGACAACAAGAGCTGGTGAAGAAAAATCAACAGGCTATTTTTATGTAAAAAAGCGTAATCCAAAAAAGCTCACCAGAAAACTGGAATTTAGAAAGTATGACCCAGTAGTCAGAAGGCATGTTCTATTTAAAGAAGAAAAATTAAAGTAGTTTTTTTATAGGAAAGTTTATTATTATGCAAAGTCTACAATTAAGTTACCCTATAATGGTAGAGTTGGGGGATGTGAAAGATACAAAGCTGAGATTAATAAAGGTCATTGCACAATTAATAAATATAAGGTACAAAACACAGAAAAAAGCAGCAATCGCTCTAAAGATTGATCAACCTAAAGTATCTCAAATCAATAGATTAAAAGTCGAAGGGTTCTCCTTAGAATACTTGCTTAACTTATTGGTTGCTTTGGACCAAGACATAAACGTAAGAATAAAGCATAATTCTAAACCTGCATAATATGTAAAGAACAAATGGTTTTAATTGCAGCACAATAAAACGGTAAGCTAAAAGGGAGCTTATTACTCAACAAAACAAGACTTAAAATTTTGTGCAATGCTATTGATTATAGCTAGATATGCATCTTTTCCAGGCTCTATGTCTGATCCAATAGGGTCAAGAACTACCATTTTTGCGTCATTAGAAAGGGCATTAGGCTTTATGCTATCTTCCTGTGAATGAGCAAATATACATTTAACGTTTTCTTCCTTCATTATCTTTTTTAGCTTCATTAAACTCTTCATACCTATGTAAGAATCCTCTTCTATAGAAAGAATAACGCTTGGATGATTTAGACCGAAATATTTTTCAAAATATTGATAAGCATCATGAGTAACGATGTATTTTTGATTTTTAAAATCATTCAGTTCTTTCATGATTTCTTTTACTTCTTGGTCTATTTTTTTTATAGCTTTTGTTGCATTAGAACTGTATCGATGGGAATTTTCTTTATCTATGTTAGACAATGTTGCACTTATAGAAAGTATCATGCTCTTTGCATTTTCGGGACTCAGCCAAATGTGTAAATCTTTTTCATCTTGAATGTGAGTGATTTTTCTAGAAAATGAATGTGGCCGAGTAGGAAGTAGGTTGATTGCCTGTGATAATTGCACTAGTTCTTTATTATTTTTGGCAAAAGTTTGAACAAACGTCTCTAAGTTATCGTCAACATAAAATATAACGTCACTTGATTCTAAATTACTCGCATCAGATGGCTTTAATATATAATTATGTGCAGATGTTGCATAGCCAAGCAATTCCGGTTCTAAAATCCCTTCTGTAACAGAAGCTACAAGTGAGTGGATAGGTTTGATTGTAGCTACAACTTTTAAATTGGATGAAAAGGCGATATTATAGTATAGTGTAAATGAAAGTAATAGAAAAAAAGTCAGTAAATGTCTCATATAAACGTTGAGAAGAAGTTAAATTTTGTCAATAAATTGAATAATGTCAATAATCGTGTTCTAAAAATAGAAAATCTTGCTCTCACATATGATGGTAAAAGAATCCTTGATAATATCAATATGTTCATGGAAAGAGGAGACGTAATTACAATACTTGGTCCAAATGGTGGAGGTAAAACCTCTTTAGTGAAAGCAATTGCTGGTATAAATAAAAATTATACTGGAAATATTGTGTTAGCTGAGAACACAAAAATTAGCTACATGCCGCAAAATTTTAGTGTTAGTAATTTGATGCCAATAACAGTTGAATATTTCCTTTTAAATAGCTCCTTGAAAAGACTAAAGAAAAATCAATCCATTATTAGAGAAGCGATAGAGTTGGTTGGTATCGGTAACATTTTGAAGAATCAAGTGTTAGAAATTTCTGCAGGGCAAACACAACTACTACTGCTTGCACGTTGTTTAATTGCAGAGCCTGACCTGATCATTCTAGATGAACCAGTTAGTGCAATGGATATTAACGCACGGGCTAAGTTCTATGATATTATAAGCAAAATAGCAAAAAACCGATTAGTGTCGATTCTTATGACTTCTCATGATCTTAACTCTGCTCTACCATGCTCAGATTACATAATTTGTATAAATAATACTGTCTACTGCCAAGGTAAGCCTGGTGAGATTATGAAAAATAGAACCCTAAATGAAATATTTAGCAGTTACGCAGCGAAATGATTCAAAATATTTTGCGTCTTCTGCACATAACTACGGTGCTGACGCGTTACAATATATTACCTTATTTACTTCCACTATCAAAAAAATCAATAAATAAAATACAAGGCCATAAACTAAAGCGTGCTCTTGAAAAATTAGGTCCGGTGTTCATTAAGTTTGGGCAGTCTATCTCATCACGTACTGATGTTTTAAATGAGGATATAACAAATAACTTGTTATTGATATGTGATAGATTGCCATCGTTTTCACATAAAATAGCAGTTAAAACTATAGAAAGTGAGTTTAATTGTAAATTGAGCGACATTTTTTCAAGCTTTTCTGAAAAGCCAATTGCAGCAGCATCGATTTCTCAGGTGCATAGAGCGGTTACAACTGAGGGTAAAGAAGTTGCTGTGAAGGTTTTAAGGCCAAATATTGAGAAAACATTCTCAAGGGATATAAAGATGCTTTCTTGGCTTGCGGAAATTGCAGAAAAATTTAGCGAACAATCAAAAAGGCTGAAGCCGATTGAATTAGTCAAAACTTTTGCTGAAATTTGCCGATTAGAGTTAGATCTACGTTTTGAAGCTGCTCACTCTTCGGAACTAAAGGAAAACACAAAAAATGACAGAGGTTTTTACGTACCTGAAGTAGATTGGAATAGAACTTCAAGAAAGGTTTTAACATTAGAATGGATAGAAGCAACGCCAATATACGAAGTTGAAAAACTGAATAATCATAAGCAAATAGCTATCAACCTTATAGAATCGTTTTGTAATCAGGTATACAGGGATTGTTTTTTTCATGCTGATATGCATCCTGGAAATCTAATGGTTGATAGTAATAACAATATTATTGCCCTGGATTGTGGAATCATGGGTAGAATAGATCGTGAGACATGCTATTACGTTATAGAGATACTCAAAGGCTTTTTAAATCGGGATTATGATCACGTTGCAAAAATGCACTTTAAAGCTGGTTACGTTTCATCACAGCATAGAAATTTTGTCACAGCTTGCAGGGCAATAGGTGAACCCATTATTGGGCAGCCTATACAGAAAGTTTCATTTGCTAGTTTACTTGCTCAGCTATTAAAAATAACGGGTGATTTTGATATGAAAGTTCAAACACAATTGTTATTGCTGCAGAAAACTATGATTTTACTGGAAGGGACATGTAGAAAGATCTACTCAGAAATCAATATGTGGAAAGTAGTTGAAGCGTGGATAAGCAGTCAACATGAAAATAAAATAGGGTATAGGGAAAAAATTAAAAGTTCTTATCCCATAAAAACAATCCAAGGAATATTTAGCCTTATAGAAAAATTGAACCTAATAGCTGATAAAAAATTAGAAAACATCCAAATTAAAAATAAATCAAATGGAAAAGTCTATTTTTTGCTGTGGTCTGTAATTATAATTCTAATTGTTAAATTTTTAATTTCTTAAACTGTGGGAAAAAACTGCGTCAAGCCCAATTTTTATTCAACTTAATTTTTGTATCTATTCAGGGGCATCGCAAATATTGAAGCAAAAGTGGTCAGTGCTTACTGTACGAACATTGTGATTTTAGCTTACCAGGGGGGTGTCATTCGAGTAGCTGACACTGGTTCCTTTATGACGGCAGTGCCCAGACACTGGTTTCCATCCAAAAGGGCAGTGCCTCCTCTTGTCATCCCAGTGCTCCTATAATGTCATCCCAGTGCGTGACACTGGGATGACACCCTACTAGCGGAAGTTACCCTCAAATATGTTAGCTATAAACATTAAGAAATTTACCAAATGAAAAAAAAGGCAAAAGAAGCCCTGGGGTTATTATCCGCTTTAAAATATTGGCGTTTTTTATGTTTTAAACGCTTGACAAGCGAGATTCAGCCGCTTTTAATTGCAACTAACTTACGCTGCAAATGTTTAAGAAATTTACTAAGCAGAAAGAAAGACAAAGAATCCCCGAGTTAGCTAGTCTTTTACTATCTCTGTCGAGTATTGGCATTTTTTGATGTCTTGTAACGCTTTGTAAGCGCGTTCAGCTTATTTAGATAAAAATCTAGATGTAGATGAAGTTTTGTAAAGACATACAGTATCTATATACTGCAAAAAATTGAACATAAGACGCCGATACATTAAGTAATCCTTACCTTTTAATCTGCAGATTGGCGAAAGCAAATACAATAGCTTCAGTCTCATGATAAAGGGGCTGGCGGAGTTTGTCAAGGAAGTTTTTATGGCCTAGCGTCACGCGCTGGAATAACAACGTAAGGTGAATTTTTCAATATCCTGAAATTACAGAATTTAGTCTGTTTAATTAAGTGTGAACTGTTACAAACAAGAAGCCTACTTTAAGTAGTCTAGAGAGTGTTCGGAAGATCAGCCAGTATACCTAAAATTTCAGCTATATTCCTTGGGCTATTTTTCAATAGTAGAATGGTGTGCTGTAACCTCTTGCTTCACATCTAAGCTTAAGTCAATTATTGAGATGTTTTCTTCATCATAATCTATGTCTTTTATTAACATATCGTCAGTAATAGTCAAAAGGTCAGGTGGAGAAAGAATAGTTCTTTTATTACCAGCTCTCATTCCCACAACTCCAAGCTCTATAGCAAGTGGTATTTTTTTATCGCCAACCCTAAATTGCACTGTTTGATCTTTGACTATATATTCCCCATTATGCTCCTTTACGCTATATTTAACCGAT
Organism: Wolbachia endosymbiont of Anurida maritima; assembly: GCF_042182995.1. Classification (NCBI taxonomy): domain Bacteria; kingdom Pseudomonadati; phylum Pseudomonadota; class Alphaproteobacteria; order Rickettsiales; family Anaplasmataceae; genus Wolbachia; species Wolbachia endosymbiont of Anurida maritima. Next base: position 1,063,768 of record NZ_CP102058.1, on the reverse strand, counting down.
ATCTCATCACCGCACCTTACTTGTTTTCCAGTCTTGTTAATTAAGTCATTAAAAACCATCAGATTATTTACTGAGTCGGGATATTTATCCTTTACTTCAATCAGTTTGACGTAATAAGAATTAAAATTCATTTTGTTATCATTGGCAATAGTAACTACACGCTCTCCGCCTTCTTTCATACCTATTACCCCTAAACTCACTTCTTTTAGGTCATCTTGACCTATTTTCAAAGTAACATCAGAAACTTTGCTAGGGAGTGTTGCTAAGTTATTATTAGAAATTTTATATATTTGCAGTAGGACTTCCAGGCCGCAGAAAGCCTTGCTGCCACTGCCTTCAGTAATTTCATAAAAATTTATTGAATCTTCTTCTTTTTGCTGCGTCATTTCTTCTAAATATTCTGTTAGCCCATGCTTTTCAATATAGCGGTCAAGTGCTGATTCAAGTATTGGCTTCACTAGGTAATGTGCTATCGTCTGTATCAAACCACCATGCGTGGCATTTATCTCATAAAGCTTGTCCTTTTTTTCCGGTTTACCTTTGTTTATATAGACAATAGTAAACACAAAAGCAGAAGTTAAAGTGAGAATCGTTACTACAGAAATAAGCATTTGTAATATAATTTTTCTAACCATCTTTCTTTACTTGATTTAATAAATCATATAAATAATTAGTATCCCCTGAAAGCGCACTCAAATTATCCAAGCCTTGTTTAAAGAGGCCGTCTATATAGTCCTCTACTTCACTTTTACCAAGCACAGACATTAGATTATTTGTTTTATCTTGTTCGTAGTCTTCAATATCATCCCTAGCTTGAAAGATAAGCCCTAGGTTTATTCCATAGTTATATAATGCTCTCCGCTGCTTGTCTGTGGCACCTCCTATTATGGCGCCTATTTCGCATGAAGCTGCAAATAGTTTTGCGGTTTTCATCAAATGAATTTCTTTTGTTTTATTAAAATCTGTGTCAATATCTAAAGCCTGTCCTCCTACCATTCCCCTAATTCCTATTGCTTGAGAGAGCACTTTTATGATCTCACAGCGTTTCTCATTTAACGAAGATAATACCTCAAAAGCCAGAGTAAGTAGTGCATCTCCGGCAAGCACTGCTGTTGCTTCATCAAATTTTTTATGGCAGCTCAGCTGGCTTCTGCGAGTATCACTGTTGTCCATGCACGGTAAATCATCGTGAATTAGAGAGTAAGCATGAACAAATTCAATCGCTGCAGCAGCTGATATTACTTTTTTAGCTTCTACGTTAAACACTCGCGATGAAGCTACGACTAAAAAGGAGCGTATATGTTTTGCAGGAGCAAGGAGTATATAACGCATAGCTGATATAAGCTTATTCTCACTATTTTCAGGTAAGAGTTTGTTTACTTCTACAATAAGCAAATTTTTCGTTATTTCGTCTAGCATTTTTGAATTGTTAATCACCTAGCACGTAACGCTAGCCAGCTAGGGCAGTAAAAAACTTTGCTGTAGTTTACCAGTTATAAAAGATATTGCAAACATAAAAATTTTTTATAACATCAAAGAATAGGTTATTTTTTTGGTAAGAAATGTGAATAGCGAACTAGCAAAGAGCACTAGAGAAGACATAGAAGAAAAAGTGAAAAAGATTATACTAGAGCACATTAGTAAGGATGTAGAGAAATTCAACAGCTCTTCAAAGCTTTCGGAGCATGGTACAGACAGCTTAGATGCAGTTGAAATCATCATGGCAGCAGAAGAAGAGTTTGGAATAGAAATTCCAGATGAAGATGCACAAAAAATGGAAACTATGGAGCAAATAGTTGAGTACATTAATAATAAAAAAGGCTAATAGTTAGTGTTAAATGAGCAGAAGAGTAGTAGTCACTGGTGTTGGTTTAATCACTCCACTAGCAGCAGATGTTGACAACACTTGGTCAAGGCTAATAAAAAGTGAGTCTGGCATAAAAGCAATCAATACGGATAGATTTGACTCTTCTGATCTTGCTTGCAAGGTTGCAGGGCAGGTGCCGTTGCAATCAGACAACATTGAGCACCATTTCAATCCACTAGATTATATTTCTGAGAAAGACTCAAAAAGGACAGATCGTTTTATCCATTACGGTATTGCAGCAGCTATTCAGGCAGTAGATGATTCATTAATTTTGGAAAGCCAAAATATCAATCGGGAACGTGTTGGTGTGACTATTGGCTCTGGTATAGGTGGTCTTCCGTCAATTCAGGAAAATGTTATTACCATGCAGGAAAAAGGGCCCAGACGTGTCAGTCCATTTTTTGTCCCTGCAAGTCTAATAAATTTGATATCTGGCCATATTTCTATTAAATACGAATTTACAGGTCCAAACGATTCAGCAGTAACCGCATGTGCAACAGGTGCGCATGCAATCATAAACTCAGCAAGAACTATAAAACTTGGTGAAGCGGATGTTATGATTGCAGGTGGAGCAGAAAGTGCACTGTGTAGAGTTGGAATTGCAGGTTTTGCATCTATGAAGGCGTTATCAACTAAATTTAACGATAAACCGGAAGAAGCTTCAAGGCCATGGGATGAAGAACGCGATGGATTTGTCATGGGTGAAGGAGCAGGTATATTGGTGCTGGAGGAATACGAACATGCAAAAAAAAGGGGGGCAAAAATACATGCTGAACTGGTTGGGTACGGACTCACAGGAGATGCGCACCACATTACAGCACCACATCCAGAAGGAAGAGGCGCATTTAAGGCAATGCAGCTTGCTTTAAAGAGTGCACAAATTAATCCCGATCAAGTAGGGTATATCAATGCACATGGAACTTCAACACCACTTGGAGATAAAATTGAAGTAATAGCAATGAAACAGTTATTCGGTGACTACGTTTATAAAACACCTGTTTCTTCAACTAAATCTTCTATAGGACATTTACTTGGTGCTGCAGGGAGCGTTGAAGCAATATTCAGTATTCTTGCGTTAAATAATGGAATTATTCCGCCAACCTTAAATTTACATAAACCTTCAGAAGGATGTGATTTAAATTTTGTACCGCTTAAAGCTCAGGAGCATAAAATTCAATATGCACTTTCTAATTCGTTTGGTTTTGGTGGCACTAATGCATCGCTCATATTTGGACAAGTGTAATCAATTCTGCTGCTGAATAGCTAAAATGTACGAACATTATGATCTGTGATAGCTATATTATCTGTAATTTGCCTTTTACGGTCAATCTATTATACTTAGTAAGACTTCAATAAACTAATGAATTATACTTTATATCTAATTAAATGCACAAGATATTAATAAGAAATAACTACAAACCCCTGGTTGGAAAAATCAAGATCAATGGTTCAAAGAATGCTATTTTACCAATAATGGCAGCAAGTCTATTGAGTAGCTTCCCGGTAATTTTGCATAATGTACCTGATTTAATTGATGTGCATCTAATGTCTAAGCTGCTTGAGAGTCTTGGAGCGAAAGTGAACTTTATGCACAATAAAGATTATAAAGCGAACCATACTTTGAAAATTGACTGCAGCAATATCAACAATCACGTGATGCCATATAAAACCGCAAGTAAGCTAAGAACTTCTTTTCTAATATTGGGTCCAATGCTTAGCAGATTTGGCAAAGCGAGAACAGCATTTCCTGGTGGATGCAACATTGGAAAGCGTCCCGTTGATATGCATATTAAAGCATTAGAAGAAATGGGAGCTAAAATTGAAATTGACGGCTATAATATAATTGCAACAGTGAAAGGAAAGCTACAAGGAAAAGAAATCACATTTGAGAAAATAAGTGTTGGCGCAACAGAAAATGTAATAATGGCAGCAACATTTGCAGAAGGAGTGACAACAATAAACAATGCTGCAACTGAGCCGGAAGTTCTTGATTTAATAGATTTTCTGAAGAAAATGGGTGCTGATATTGAAATTGATAATACAAAGGTCATAATAACAGGAGTTGAAGCACTAAATGGATGTGTTCATAAAATAATACCAGATCGCATAGAAGCAGGCACCTATGCACTAGCTGCTATAATAACCGGTGGTAAGTTGGAGTTGGAAGGAATAAATCTATCTGATATAAGGTGTATTACAAATGAGTTGGAGACTATAGGAGCTATGGTTGAACTGTATGATGGAGGCATTGTTATTTCCAGAAAAAATGGCTCTATTAAGTCTGCTAACGTTGCGACAGATCCATACCCCAATTTTCCCAGTGATATGCAACCACAACTGATGTCTGCAATGTGCATCGCTGATGGGATATCAGTAATTGAAGAGAACATTTTTGAAAACAGATTTACACATGCAGATGAATTGAGAAAGTTAGGTGCTAATATCAGCATCGAGAAAAGCAAAGCTACTATAAGTGGAATAAAAAGCTTATCCGGAGCTAATCTATATGCTACTGACTTAAGATCAACAGCAGCTTTGGTGCTTGCTTCTTTGGTAGCCGGTGGAGAAATTATAATAAACAATTCACATCATTTATGGAGAGGATATGAAGCAATGCATGAAAAACTCAATTCATGTGGAGCTGATATCTCCATTTCGTCTTGAGGATATTTTATGAATGAAGCAACCAAACGAACTATAGTAAAAGAAATAGATGAAATCTTATATGAAGAACATAAGGTATTAGACCATGGATTTATTCGAGTAGTGGATTATATGGGCTCTGATAGCGCTATAGTTCAAGCTGCTCGTGTTTCTTATGGCAAGGGAACAAAACAGATAAGTCAGGATGAAGCACTTATAAAGTATTTAATGAGACATCATCATACAACTCCATTTGAAATGTGTGAAATTAAGTTTCACGTGAAACTTCCAATTTTTATTGCAAGACAGTGGATAAGGCATAGAACTGCAAATGTGAATGAATATTCAGCAAGGTATTCGATACTTGATAATGAATTTTATATACCAAAACCAGAACAGGTTGCAAAACAATCTGACAATAACAAACAAGGTAGTGGGGAAGCTTTTGATCCAGATACCTCAAAGGAAATAATAGATTCTCTAACAAATGACTCTAATTTAGTATATTCTCATTATGAAAAATTTATTGAGCAGGGGCTTGCAAGAGAAATTGCCCGAACCAACCTAACGCTTAATTACTACACGCAATTTTATTGGAAAATAGATCTGCATAACCTCCTTCATTTTTTGAAGCTTAGAGCTGATAAGCATGCCCAATATGAAATCAGAGTTTATGCAGAAGTTATGCTGGATATAATAAAAAAATGGGTCCCATTGGCCTACAATGCCTTTGTTGAATATTGCCTAGAATCAGCCCACATTTCAAAAACTGGTCTTGAAATAATTCGCAAATTAATAAAAGGAGAAAATGTTACGAGAGAAGAAAGTGGCATTGGTAAAAGAGAATGGGATGAGCTAATGTCTATACTTGGTAAATAGCCAAAAAGATCAAGTTAGGTCCGTTCACAGACTTGCAGGTGTGAACAACAATTGATTCATGCCTTTATCAACTGATATATCAATTATTTTTGAATTTGTTCTTTCCGTTGTTTCATAAAGCTTTTCAGCTTTTTTTGATATTCGTGTTGCATTTCTAAGTCCAATATGAACTTCGCAATAATCTGCAAAATTTTTAATATACATATCATATGAATAATGGTTTACAGCAAGTTCCATTGCCCTACAAACTTCCTCTAATGTAAAATTGGCAATTCCTGTATCAGGACAAAAGCCAATCGCTCCTTTATTAGGGTCAAAAAATATGTATTTATCATTCTCTGCTTTATACACCAACATAGAATGCCCCTCATCCTCGATGAAACCTCCTCTATTATAAGCATCGCAAAAATAACTAAATTCTAAGTAGCATTCTATCTCTACATCATTTAACGCACATTTGATTTGTTCTTGCTCAGTATAGATCCATAGTTCTGTTGAAGAGAAATTATTATATAATTTCTTATATATTGTCTCATCATAATAAAATTGATCTCCTTCTCGCCTTTCAATGCTCTGAACATCAAGAATAGGTAAGAATTGCGATAAAAACTGCATCATTAATAACTTTTTCGTTTGTTCTTTTTTTTCATCAATATAATTCATAAAATCTTGTTCAGATATAATATTATTAGACTCGAGAAATGCAACAAAATCTTGCCTATTCTCTAATTTTACAAAAGTAATAAAGTAACTTAATGAGTGACATAGCCCTTTTTGGGGATCAAAATCTAAAGTTTCTTCAAATCTATCTTTCAATTGTGCAATTTGTGATATACTATCTGATATGCAATCATTTAAATTAAATTGAATGGCTTGCTCACTTTCAAATAATTTATTGTATTTTTCTTCAGCTGATAAATCTGGCGCTTTATATACATATCTACCATTTTCTCTATGTATACCTTCTATATCTTTAATGATACCACATTCTACATTTTTACTGATAGAAGTTTTGTGCTTCCTTAGAGCATGTCTTCAAACTCAAGAATGAGCTAATTTGTGAAGCATAATAGTGATCATATTAAAAAAGATGTTATTTTTTGAAGTGAGAGGAGAATGCTCATAATCCTTACTCATACGTCTAAAATTGGAGAGCCAAGCAAAGGTTCTCTCAACAATCCAACGTTTAGGAATAACCTGAAATCCTGTATCAACTACTTTCTTGGTAATCGTCAACAAACATCCAGTTTCCAATAAACAGCGGTTTTGCAATTTACCTGTATATCCTTGATCAGCAAAAAACTTACGTAATGTTGGAGCTTTGCATTTGGCTTGAACAAAAAGATTTAGTGCACCATCACGATCTTGAATGCTTGCACTGTGTACTTCAGCAGCAATTACAAGACCTAGAGTATCTACAACGATGTGGCGTTTTCTACCCTTTACTTTCTTGCCAGCATCATATCCTCTGGATCCCCTTTTTGAGTGGTTTTTACTGATTGACTGTCAATTATTCCTACTGATGGAGTTTCATTCTTACCAATTATCTTTCTTAGTTTTTTAACTAGAAAATCATGAATTTCTTGCCATATTCCACTTTTTTTTAAACGCGAATTACAACTATACACGGTTTTCCATGGTGGAAAATTCTTAGGTAGTTGTCTCCATTGACAGCCTGTTCTCATCACATACCTTATTGCATCGATAATCGTTCTGATACTGTGTTTTCTTGGTCTGCCGGTCTTTTTAGGTTCAAAAATATTGCTCTATCATCTTCCATTCTTTGTCACTTATATCGCTTGGGTACATTTAAAATATATCTTATAACACACTTCTTAACTCCTTTCTACTTAGTTTGAAGACATGCTCTTATAATTCACAAGAAATATCTCAATATTTGCAAAGTCGTACTTTCCTGATAAAACATCTTCTTCTTTAATATCACCACTATTTAATATCCCTTCAATTTCTAGATTATCAGTTTTTAAATCGCTGTTTAATATTATACTACTGGCTGTAAATCCACTTGAAGATTTATAGAGTATATTATCAATATTTAAATCTTCATCATAGTCAGTGAATCCCATTACTTCTCCACCTGCGAGCTTTAATTTCCAGCACGTAGCGGTGGTAAGTAATTCTCCAGCTAAATGATTTTTTAGTGTGGTTTGCATAGGGGCCTCCTGTTTAATTGATTGAATTTGAAAGTAGCTATACGGCTAGTAGAATAAGGGAAGTGTGTTCTTTTCTCATCATCTAAGTAGCCATAAAGCGTCATTCCAGTGCTTGACATACAGCTTTACAAACAAATGTTTGTAAAGGCAGTATGTTAAGTGTTATAGCCGGTTTTGCCTCAAAGACAAAGGCAGTGCCTTGACACTTGGATCCAGAANAATTGATTGTGCATTATACAACATTTTCGATCAAAAGCTGGATTCCAGTGTCAAGCACTGGAATGACAGGAGAGGGGTGCTGGGATAACAAGGAGAGAAATACTGGAATGACAAAAATTGGCACTGAGACGATAGAAAAGGAGCACTTATGGAATATGGCTACAAAGGCTTATACTTCTCAACATCACCTGATTTTGCATCCTCGATGCCTGAAAGGATTTCTTTAATGATGTTATAGCTTAGCTCAGGGTTATCTTCAACAACTTGACCAATTTTAGCCCAATGCTCGATTTGTTGTGGTACGGAACGATTTTGTAACATGGAATGAGATTGTACTATTTCCTCAAATTCTCCATCAAGATTTACTGTTATATCCATGATATTGTTACTTCTACTTTAAGCTATTATACCATATATTGGAAATTTTTTCAATATAAAATTTTCATCTGGAAATACACACCACATTCAAGCTGTGGTGTGTATTATTAAACAATTAGAAAGAAAACTTCACACCAGTAAGTAGAAGAATTCCTTGGTTAGAAGGTGCCTCTTCTGTGGTACTACCTACTTTTGTAATCTTATGATCTGCGTTTTGTTTCTCGTTAGTCATAAAATAGTGGAGAGCTGCGTAAGGAACAAATTTGCTCTTACTGCATGCAGGAGATAGATCATATTGAACGCCAAGTGCACCATCGTGAAGCATATCTCCATCATTCATTCTGCTACCAAAGTACGTCAAACTTGTGTAGATATTCTCGTGTTGATACCCAGCTCCTACAGTCCAATACATGGTATCTATACTATCTTCACCAAATTGAGCTTTCAGCCCTTCCATTCTTTTGTCAGTATCAGGAAGCAGTTCATATTTTTCAATTTTACTATTAGTATCTTTTTGCAGTGTTTTAATACCTTTTGGTTGACCAGATTTGCCCAAGTATGCAAAAGAGGCGGCAAATTTTATGCCTTGATCCTCATTAATCTTATAATCAGCGCTTACACCCAAATTAACACCCATAAGGTCATTGTACTCTACAAATTCCTCATAAAGATGCTTATCTTTACTTGGTTTTTTCGCTTGACCATACTCACCAACTGCAGAAGTTTTAACTTTCACCTTGTGTTTATCAAAGTCATATTCATATGATGCACCAGCACTTATTATGTGCTCATAGTCTGGACCGACATGCTTTATCTCTTCTTTATGCTTTGTCACCTTGTTACCACTTATATTCTCCTCAAAAGGAACTGTTTCTTTTACAGTAAACAAACTACTATCATAACGAGGTGAGTAGCTAATACCAAATCTTGCGCCCATATAATTTGGTGAGTAGTAAGCAACTCTAAACGGCAGTGTAGTCATAACGCCTTTGTTATATTTCCCTGCCATGCGGAAAGAGAATTTTTCACTTTCACTCGAAAAACTTTCAGTGTAAAGACGTGGTGTTACATAAAATGGAAAGCTAGCAGCGCTTCCTTCTAAGTTCACTTTTCTGAACCAGTCACTATCTGCAGCTCCATCAACAGTTGCAATTCTTGTTGCATCAAGTCTCATCAGAGCCTCAGGACCAAATTGGTAACCAAGCTTCACGTCACCATATTTTGAGTTAACAAACACATGCGCACTTCTGCCTTTTGCAGCATAAACACCCTGTGAAGCTCCCTTACCTTCGGTCACTGGAACATGAAACTGCACGTCAGCACCATAAAGAAGACCTAAATCTTCATTTTTGTTTTCAGCTCTTAAGTGCAATATTGCATCAGCAATCATACCCATATCGTTGCTGTAATCACCAATATTTCCTATTCCTTCATAGAATATTGGATTTGCTCCTCTTGTTATATCTGGAGTGGCATTATAATACTCTGTAGATCTGTTTGGCATAACGTTATAACGTTCATACTCTTTACCACTTGGCCCTGCTTTACCATAACCTTGAGCATCAACAACACCACCGAAAGTTATCCTTAAGCCATCCTTTCCTTGATTGGTATCAATAATATCAACACCACCAACTGAGACAACAGGACTTGCCTTACCTTTTTCCTCTGTATTTTTGTTAACAATTTTTACATCCTTCTTTACATCTTTAGCTTCAACTTTAGCATTCTTAGTTTTAGAACGCTTAGTTTTTGAAACTTTACCTTTTTCTATATTAGAATTCTTAGCGTTTAGAGCTTTCGCTTTTGAATCCTCTATAAGCTTTGCTTTTTTCTCATTTGCTAGCCTGATCTCCTCTTTTTTCTTTTGCTCGGCTGCTAATTTCATCTCCTCCTTTCTCTTAAGCTCTTCAGCTTTTTTTCTTGGATCAGCATTACATATTCTGTCCATCTTTTCTTTCAGTTTTTTATTTGATGTTTTCATAACTTCTGTTTTTCCAGAAGTTTTTGTGCTCTCTTGTTTTTTTATTTCCTTCATACTCTCATCAGGAAAGTCAGCTGCAAAACTGCTGAAAGAACATAAAGTTAATAAAGAAACTAGAGCAGTTCTAGTATATATAGATTTTTTCATGAAGTGCCCCCAAAAAATTTCGAAATCATATCTTAAATGTAAATAGTATAAAAATGTTGAAAATTCAACTTAAAGCAACCTTATAACGAAAATAAAAGTAAAATGCAATACCTTAAAAGCAACTTTCTTAATACGCTCAACGTGTATATTAACCAAAATTTAGTACAGAGGTTCGCTTGTTAGTGCATTATAACCCTACTATTTATTCTACGGAAGTAAAATTTTTTTACTCAAAGTGAGAGCATATAAAAAATTAAAGTGTTAATACAGTTGTTGACAATAATATCAATCTACATTATAGTTAAGTAAATTGTTTAGCTGATAATAGATTGAGGTAGTTATGGATTTTAGTTTTTTACGCAATTTGTTTAGCACCACAGGTACTGGTGCAAGTAGTATAGGTCCACAATTAGAACAATCAAGCTCTATCTTAGCAGATGACGGCAAATGTAAGATAGAAGAATATGATGATGAATTTGAGATCATTGAAGAAGATTATGAGTTTATAAATCCTCGTGACCCAAATGAACCACATTCTTTACCTTCTTCTTACCAGATAGATGAAAGTATTGCAGAAATTGCAGGATTTAATAAAGAGAAATTATTAGAGATGTGCACTTTTTCTAAGATGACCTATGGTAATAATGATACAAAATTATCTCAGGCAGGGTATAAAACTAAAGCTGAATTTTTTAACGAAGGCTATAATATTATTCCATTTTATTATAGCGATGGAAGACATGCCGGTTTTGTTTCTACAAAAGGAGAGGAAATAACTATAGCTTACAGGGGTACTAAAGACCTTTATGATGTAATGATCGATATGAATGCAATGCTTTCTACTTCGGAATTTTCACCTGAAGGCGGGAGAATGCATAGCGGTTTTTATAATTCGTTTAAAGATTCATGGAATAGTCTTTATAAAATATTAAATACTCATGCTAAAGAACAAAAGTCAGAAATTAAAGATCTTAAAATTAACCTTACAGGTCACAGTATGGGAGGAGCTATTGCTAAAATAGCTGCTTTATATCTTAATAAAACAGAAAGCGCTGAAGATGTTCATGTTGCAACTTTTGGTGATCCAAGAGTTTTTGATCTGGATGCCAGTAAATTTTATAATGAAGCTCTTCAGGAAAAAACCATTAGGGTAACTCAACATAGACAAGATCCAGTTCCAGCAGTAGCACCTGGCTTTCTTGGTTATGTTCATGTAGGTGCACAATTAAGAGTTGAAGCACCACCGACACACGGTGTCCATAAGATTGATGGTTATTATCAAGCTATTAATAATATGGAGGAAAAAGACTTTAAATCAAATAATAGTGTTTCTCTCTTTTACTACCCTGTTAGGGCATTAAGTCGAATTAACTCTGCAGTTTTAGGTAATGTTCAATATTGCGTTGCCAATGCGGTAAATTATATGGTTGGTGGGTCAAATTTTTTCGAAGAAGTAAAAAATAAAAATTCTTCTCAGCTTGAACAAGCAGAAGTTGAGAGTTCTTTGTCTACTGCAAGGAGTGTATAACTATTATTATGGAGCAATTATTAGATTGCTCCATAATATTTATTCATTTAAATTCAATATAAAAATTTCCACCACAACCACTCTTCTTTAAATTTTTTTAGGTGTTCTTTTTTCTCGCATTCCAGAAGCAGCTCTTCCACACTTTTGTTGTAGCTTTCAGTAGTGATTCTTCCTTGATGATGCATGGATCTCAAGTAAATCAAATAAGTGTTAATTACATCTGTCTCACAATAATCTCGAATCTCTTGTATCTTGCCGCTATCGTATAAGCCCATAACTTGTGATCCATCAACTCCAATTTTACCAGGAAGATTAAATGCTGCACAAACTTCGTTCATTTTTACTCTCGCAGAAGCTCCAAAATCAGAGAGGGATTCGAGCAAATCACAATGCCAATCACTGCTATATCTCTGATTGTAACTATTCCACTTATCACCAGCTTTATGAAAATATTCTGCTTGAATGCCATGGACCATAGCACGATACTTCAGCACTGGTATATCAAAAGTGCGTCCGTTAAACGAAACTAATCTTGGCTTTTTCTCTGATATGTAGTTAAAAAATCCTTTCACTAGCTCCTTTTCACTGGAATTTAGTGTGCCTCCAGATCTTATTTCTTGCAGTGTGAATACCTCATAACCGCTCTGGTAGCTTATATTGCAAAGTAAAAAACTAATAACTACAATTTGGTGGAAGGGCTGACGCAAAAAAGAGTTTTGCCCGTTTGTTATTTCGAGATGATACTTTGTTAATGCATCCCTCTTCTCTTCTACACTACTATCGTCACTAATATTGAGTAAATTCTTGCAGGAGTTTACATCTGGTATAGTTTCAATATCAAATACTAATAAAGAATTAAGCATTGCCTATATACTCCTCCGGACGGTCGATCCAAGGTCGCACTTTTACAAATAAAAAGAGGTGTACCTTGCACTCAAATAATTTTTCTAATTCAGCACGCGCTTCGATATTAATTTTCTTAATATTACTGCCATCTTTTCCTAGCACTATTTTTTTATGACTATCTTTCAACACAAATATTATCTGTTTTATGACTAAACTCTTATCTTTTTTTTCCTCAAATTGTTCAGTTATAACAGCTGTAGAATATGGCAATTCTTCACGCAAATTCAAGAATAATTTTTCTCTCGTAATTTCTGCTGATAAAAAATTTGTCGAGGAATCGGTTATTTGATCTTCTTCATAAAACCAAGGGCTCACAAGTGCAACTTCAGACAAGTAATTCATCAAATCAGAAAGTCCATCACTCTTTAATGCTGATATTATAAAAATTCTTTCAAACTTATAAAGCAAATCTAGATGTTCATATGCCATCTTCAGTTCAGGCTTCTTTACCAAATCAATCTTATTGATGACCAAAATGCATCTGCCTTTTGTACGTTGCAGCCGCGCGAATATGGTCTTGATTCTTTCTATATTTTTCAAATAATTGCTTGCATCGATAAGCAACAAAGTGATGTCATCACCCTTGATTGCTGACCATGCAGACTTGACTAAAGCTTTTTCAAGTTTTGTTTCTGCTGAGAAAATTCCTGGGGAATCAGTAAAGACAATTTGTGTATTGTTGCATGTTGCAATACCCCTTATTTGCGTCCTTGTTGTTTGCACTTTAGGGGTAACAATTGCAATTTTCTTGCCTATGATGCTGTTAATTAATGTAGACTTCCCAGCATTTGGTAAGCCAGCTATGGTTACAAATAAGCACTTTTGTTCTTTCACAAAGGAAATTATAAAGAAAACTGGATGCGAGTGTCAAGCTACTTTCATGACCCCAATCCCTATCATCCCCTGGATTTCTACTACCTTTTTCATTCTAGGCTGTGCTTTTATGGTAACTAATCTCGTTCAAACTATGATTAATGAGTCACAAATAGACCAAAATAATAATTTCAAAAGTAATAGTTGTTTTTATAGTCAACCTGCGACAATTGGAGCCTATACAAAAGTGTAAGCAGAAATTGTGGGTTTATTGGGGTAGGAGCGCTCAGTGTTCCTATTTTCACATCAATGGATTTCTTACACTACCTCCCAAGCCACAATTGTCATNTCAGTAGGAACAAAAAAACTTCCTTGACAAGCTTCGCCAGCTCCCTTATCATGAAAATGAAGCTATTGTATTTGCTTTCGCCAATCTGCAGATTAAAAGGTAAGGATTACTTAATGTATCGGCGTCTTATGTTCAATTTTTTGCAGTATATAGATACTGTATGTCTTTACAAAACTTCATCTACATCTAGATTTTTATCTAAATAAGCTGAACGCGCTTATAAAGCGTTACAAGACATCAAAAAATGCCAATACTTGACAGAGATAGTAAAAGACTAGCTAACTCGGGGATTTTTTGTCTTTTTTTCTGCTTAGTAAATTTCTTAAACATTTGCAGCGTAAGTTAGTTGCAATTAAAAGCGGCTGAATCTCGCTTGTCAAGCGTTTAAAACATAAAAAACGCCAATATTTTAAAGCGGATAATAACCCCAGGGCTTCTTTTGCCTTTTTTTTCNNATTTGGTAAATTTCTTAAATATTTTCTTAAATTTTATAGCTAATCAGTACTGGGATGACACCATCATAAAGTGAACCAGTGTCACGCACTGGGATGACACCGAAGGGGCTACTCGGATGACACCGTCATAAAGGAACCAGTGTCAGCTACTTGCATGACACCATTCTTTTTCCTGGATTGTATCTTATCGGTAAAAAAGAAGAGCTATTTGAGGAAGTTTTTATAGGACTAAAATCAAAGAAAACTTGCATATAGGTTCATCAAAGTGTAAAATTGGACTTGTTTTAAAAGAATAGGTCAATTATGAATCTTGTAACAAAATCTGCTATCGATTTTACTGCTTCAGCTGTTCTCTCTGGCGGGGAAATTATTGATAATTTCTGTCTGAGTAAGCACATAAAAAATAAGTATGCTGTCCTTTTTTTCTATCCACTTGATTTTACCTTTGTCTGTCCAACTGAGTTGATATCATTTAGTAATAAAATAGAGGATTTTTCAAAACGTGGTGTTGAAGTGATAGGAATAAGTGTAGATTCAAAATTTTCACATTATAAATGGCGAAACACTCCAGTTAATGATGGTGGTATTGGAGAGATTAGCTACACTTTAGTGTCTGATATCAAAAAGTCTATATCAAAAGACTATGGGGTCTTATATGATGACTCAATTGCGCTGAGAGCAACTTTCGTTATTGATGATAAATTTATTGTACGTCATCAATCGATAAATGATTTGCCTTTAGGTCGTAATATCGATGAATTCGTTAGAATCGTTGATGCAATTAAACATAATGAAGAGCATGGTGAAGTATGTCCAGCAGGGTGGANNAAAGGTAAGCCAGCAATGCAGGCAAGCGATGAAGGAGTAGCTGATTATCTAAACTCATACAGTGAAGAATTATAAATTTAGTACAAAAGTTCTTATTATTGGATCTGGGGCAGCGGGTTATGCTGCCGCTATATATGCAGCACGTGCAAACTTAGAGCCGATTGTAATAACGGGAATGCAGCCTGGTGGTCAGCTTACAATTACTACAGATGTTGAAAATTATCCTGGTTTTGTTTCAATACAGGGTCCAGAACTAATGGAGCAAATGAGGTTGCATGCAGAAAAGGTTGGAGCAAAAATAATAGATGATGAGATAAAAAGCGTTGAACAACTTGAGGATTCTAATGAGTATAGGTTTAGATCTTCTGGTAATATCAATGACTACTATTCAGATGCAATTATCATTGCATCTGGTGCGCAAGCGAAGTGGCTTGGTTTGGAGAGTGAAAAGGAATTTCAAGGTTACGGAGTTTCAGCTTGTGCAACTTGTGATGGTGCGTTTTTTAGGAATAAAGTTGTAGCTGTGGTTGGTGGTGGAAACACTGCTGTTGAAGAGGCGATATTTTTAACTCGATTTGCCAAAGAAGTGCTATTAATACACAGGCGTGATAAATTAAGAGCGGAAAAAGTAATGCAAGATAGGCTCTTTAAAAATGATAAAATAAAAGTAATGTGGAACCATACCGTAGAGCAGATTCTTGGAGAAGAAAATCCAAAAAGGGTTGCTGGTATTGCGATTGAATCAGCAGAGACCGATAAAACCCAAGAATTAAAAGTGGATGGAGTGTTTATTGCAATCGGGCATGCACCAAATACGGGTATTTTTAAAGGCTTTGTTGAAATGGATGAGCAGGGTTACATCATTACAAAACCTGGAACAACTTTAACTAGTAGGGCAGGAGTGTTTGCTGCAGGTGATGTTCAAGATAAGGTATATCGTCAGGCAGTAGTTGCAGCAGGAACAGGGTGCATGGCTGCGCTTGATGCAGAAAAGTTTTTGGAGTCGTAGTTAATTCTAGGATTTTGAATAAATTGCTTGCAATTTCCCTTTTTTTTACATAATTATGTTAGTAAGTTATTAAAAAGAGGAATTTAGTATGCCTTATGAAAATAGTGTAGCATATTTTGGAAGAAGGGCTGGCAATAATACGGCATTCCAAGCTCAAAATCATGCAACTTCAAGACAGCTAAGTGAATCAACAAAACAGCTATTTAAGGCTATTGATGATGAGAACCTAGAAGATTTTAAACTAGCTTTGGAAGGAGGTGCGGATGTTAATGCGTTTGACAAGGGATATACACCATTAATGACTATTATCATGAATGGTGATGACAGCCCTATATGCTTAAAAATGATGATGTTGCTTTTACAACATCAAAGTTTAAATATTAATGCTCAAAAAACTAAAGAATGCAATACAGCTCTACATCTAGCCTTTCTCATGGAAAATAGGAATTTTGTACAGATGTTATTTAGACATCCTAACTTAGATATAGATGTTAAAAATAGTTATTTACTTATTAAACCTGAATACCAACAACTCCCTGAAGTACTTCTTCATGATTTTCATAAAGAGCGTTTCTTTCATACTCCTAAAGAATATATTGAAAAAATAGGGCGAATACAAGAAAAGGACTTTTCGCATCTTACAATGGAAATACAAAAAGCACGAAAAGGAAGAGAATTATTAAGTGCTCTTTCTAGCGGAAACATTTACCAAGCGAAAAGATCATTAAATCAAGAGTTTAACCCTAATTGCTGGAAAAGAAGCCGAAGCCGAAGTGAAGAAATAGAAACACCGCTTAGCTTAATTATCAAATCATGTTTACAAGAAATAACACCAGATAACGAAGAAGTATTGACTAAATTTTTAAAACATAAAGAGCTAGATTTTAGTCAAATAAAGCCAATACAAGCTATAGAGCAAAATCCATGGGTGAAGCAAATAATTGAACAAGCTATTACAGAGCGATTAACCGCTACTATTAATAAAAAAGATTTAGATGATGTAAAAAAATTAGTAGAAGATAATTGCTTCATGAGTCATGCAATTGTTACTGCTGCATTGAGAGATGCTAGTGAGCCAACTAAGTCCATTAAAAAGGATCTAAATGAAAAATTTCCTGCAAGTGCAGAGCAACCTGTAGCAAATACACATAATGTTCAACCAGAAACAAACGACGCATTTATTGCTCAAGAGTTGCAGCAACTCGAAAACCTTAGAGCATGTCTTCAAACTCAAGAATGAGCTAATTTGTGAAGCATAATAGTGATCATATTAAAAAAGATGTTATTTTTTGAAGTGAGAGGAGAATGCTCATAATCCTTACTCATACGTCTAAAATTGGAGAGCCAAGCAAAGGTTCTCTCAACAATCCAACGTTTAGGAATAACCTGAAATCCTGTATCAACTACTTTCTTGGTAATCGTCAACAAACATCCAGTTTCCAATAAACAGCGGTTTTGCAATTTACCTGTATATCCTTGATCAGCAAAAAACTTACGTAATGTTGGAGCTTTGCATTTGGCTTGAACAAAAAGATTTAGTGCACCATCACGATCTTGAATGCTTGCACTGTGTACTTCAGCAGCAATTACAAGACCTAGAGTATCTACAACGATGTGGCGTTTTCTACCCTTTACTTTCTTGCCAGCATCATATCCTCTGGATCCCCTTTTTGAGTGGTTTTTACTGATTGACTGTCAATTATTCCTACTGATGGAGTTTCATTCTTACCAATTATCTTTCTTAGTTTTTTAACTAGAAAATCATGAATTTCTTGCCATATTCCACTTTTTTTAAACGCGAATTACAACTATACACGGTTTTCCATGGTGGAAAATTCTTAGGTAGTTGTCTCCATTGACAGCCTGTTCTCATCACATACCTTATTGCATCGATAATCGTTCTGATACTGTGTTTTCTTGGTCTGCCGGTCTTTTTAGGTTCAAAATATTGCTCTATCATCTTCCATTCTTTGTCACTTATATCGCTTGGGTACATTTAAAATATATCTTATAACACACTTCTTAACTCCTTTCTACTTAGTTTGAAGACATGCTCTTAGAGATGAGCTTGAAAGAACAAAAGCTCAACTTACAGAAAAAGAGCAGAAGTTGATACGCGAAAGAACAAGAGACACTGGCAAAATTTCACAATTAAAAAGAGATTTAGCACAAGTAAGGCAGGAAAAAGCGGCTCAACAAGATGAATTAATTCAATGTAAAAGAATTGTGTATGAAAGAACAAACGACACTGTCGAAATTTCACAATTAAAAAGAGATTTGAAACAAGTAAGGGAAGAAAGAGATAGGCTTTCATCAGAAAATAGACTGCTCCGTACTAAAAGTCTGAATAATAAAAACGAAAAATCCTCGGAAGCAAGTGCTCAGAGTAGAAAGCAAAGTAACTATGCTTCTGCTTCTTTTGTGTTATCTGGAGCATTCGCTGTTGGTGCATGTTTAACAATGCCTGATTTGGAAATATGTATTCCACTTGCTGTAACTGCATTTGCCTTCTTTACAATTGGATGTTACTGTTCATACAAAGCAAACACAATACTTAGTGATGTTAAAAGCACTCAGCTTGGTGATTTAGAACGAAGTTAAGGTTTTGATTTCTTCTCCAAACTTTGCTGAAAGTTCTTATACATATTAAAAACATCTTGATAATTGAGGTGAGTGTAAACTTGAGTGGTTTCAAGGCTTGAGTGGCCAAGCAGTTGTTGTATTGATCTTATGTCAATATCTTCCTGAAGCAAATGAGTAGCAAAACTATGACGAAATGCATGTGGAGATACAATTTCTGGCAGATTTAACATTCTCCTTATTTTCTGCAAACGATTAGCCACATAAGTTCTCCCCAGTTTTTTTCCTCTTACTCCCAAAAAAAGATATTGTGTTTCATTATTAATGCCAAGATAAGGACAGGCTTTTACATATTCCTGTATACATTTTTTTACTACCGGAAGAATGAATACCTGCCTTTGTTTATCTCCCTTACCTGTTACTATTAAACTTTCATTGTTAATATCACTAACCCCAAGGTTCAACGCTTCACTGATTCTTAAGCCTGTACCATATAGCAGGACGATAATTGCAATTTCTCTTTTTACCACCCAAGGTTCGCTCAAGTCAGATAATTTCATTTCTTTCACCAAAGTTTTTATATCAGGTATTGATAATGCTTTGGGCAGAGTTTTTCTCTGAATTGGCCTTGATAAGGAAAATACAGCTTCATTGTCTATATTGTGGTTATTTTTTATGTACTTGAAGAAATTTCTGATTACTGAGAGTGCTCGAGCGTTAGATCTTGCATTCACACCTCTTGCGTAACGAGAGGTAAGCCAACTTCTTAACTCAGGTATGCTTAAATTTTTCAGAGTACCAACATTTACTTCTCCACCAATGTGAGTATTTAGGAAACTTATAAGATCCTTCAAGTCCCTCATGTATGATTCCAAAGTGTTTGGTGAATAAGATCTGTTGCACCTCAGCCACTCATACCATTTTTCAATGATTGAACTGAGGTCCACGGTTACTTTTTAAAAAAAGCATCAATGCACGCGTCGCGGAAGGCTTCGTTTATATCAGGGTGAGAGTGACAAATTCTGTATATATCCTCTGCTGCTGCGCCATATGCCATTGCAACCGCTGCTTCGTTGATTAGCGTATCAGCGTATGCCCCTATGATATGCACACCGAGTATTGTATCTGCTCTGCTACAAGTCAGCACTTTCACGAATCCTTCAGCATCATCAGTGATTTTTGCTCTGCCGTTTGCAGCAAATTGACACTTACCAACTTTGTATTGACGGCCAGCATTTTTGAGTTCCTCTTCGGTTTTACCGATTGAAGAAACTGCAGGGTGAGTGTAAATGACAGATGGTATGATTTCGTAATCAACGTGAGGTAATTGCCCTGCTATTATTTCTGCAACTGCCACTCCTTCTTCCTCTGCTTTATGAGCAAGCATTGCTCCACCAATCACATCACCAATAGCAAATATTCCTTTTACATTAGTTTCATATCTATTGTTAACTTGAACGAAACCGTGATTATCTTTTTTTATTTTTTCAAGATCCTCAGTGCATGGTTTGCGACCTACTGCAGCCAGCACCTTATCTGCTTCTATAGTGTTTGTTTGATTATCTTTTACAGAGCAAACTTCCACATTCAAAGAGTTACTACTTTGTTTTATCTCCTCAACTTTAGTGCTAAGTAAAAATCTTATTCCTTGTTTTTGTAGACTAGAAAGTAGAGACTTACTTAATTCTCCATCCATTGCTGCAGCGATTCTGTCAAAAAATTCTACTACAGTGACTTCAGACCCTAGCCTGCTCCATACAGAAGACATTTCAAGCCCTATTGCCCCAGCTCCGATTACGACAAGTTTTTTTGGTACTTCAGTTAAAGATAGTGCACCAGTAGACGAAATAATGTCTTTCTCATCGATATTAATTCCTGGCAGAGAAATAACGTCAGAACCGGTTGCAATTACTATATTTTTTGTTTTCAGTGCCTTGCCTTCAACTAAAACTTCAAGATTGCCTTGATCAAAAGAAGTAATTTTCCCAAACCCATTGATTTTAGTGATTTTGTGAAGGTTAAATAGATATTCTATTCCTTGCCCCAATTCTTTAACTCTGGCATCCTTATAACCTAGCATTTCTTTTAAGTCGAAACTTGCGTCCTTAATTTTTATGCCAAGCTTTGACAGATCATTTTTCGTGTGAGCATACTGATAGGAAGAATGGAGCAATGCTTTAGAGGGTATACATCCAACCCGCAAGCATGTGCCACCAAAAATGCTATTTTTATCTATACAGGCAACTTTCAATCCAAGTTTTGCAGCAGCGATAGCGCACTTATAGCCTCCTGGGCCACCACCTATAACAATTAAATCATAATCAGTCATAAAAAACAAACCTATTTTCTAAAGAATAAACACCATTCTTCTCAGTTGTTACATATATCTTATTGCGAGTAAACACTGGAGCGTGAAACACATTACCAGGTACTTTGACTACCTTTCCTACACTTTCAGATCCAGGAAAAGCAAGCATTGAACCTTTATTGCTTGTCACCCACAGTGTATGGGCATGCACAATTGGAGCAAACAATTGCGTATTTTCTATTAAATCAGATGTCCAGACTGTTTCTCCATTTTTTATATTCAGGCCAATTATTTTATCGTCTTTAGTAACTATAAAAATTCTTCCGCCTTCTTTTTGCTCCTTTGGAGGAATAAGAGGACTGTAATATGATTCAATGTTTGATACACTTTTTACTTGCAGTGACTTTGACCATAAAATATTTCCTGATTTCACGTCAATGCTATAAATATAAGAATTATTTGTAGCTATTAAAGTATCGCTAAGCACTCTCGGTGTAGTAGTTACATCTGTGAGCTGTGTATCCAAAAGGTTTGTAGCCAATTTTTGGCTCCACAATTTTTTACCATCTTCATCAAAAGCTATTAACTCACCATTTGAAAATGGTGCTATTATTTTATCATTAGAAATTGCTGGCGATATGGAATACAAACCTCGAACCTCATTGATACCGTTTTGATAAGTCCAAACGGAGCTGCCATCTTTTATATCAAACACGTACAGATAATTATCAACAGTCAATACTACCAATTTATTATTTATTACTGCTGCTTTCCCTCTTACTGGAGCTCTCAATTCTTTTTCCCACTGAATCTCGCCGGTTTTTGCATCTATTATGTGTAGAACGTTATCCACTATAAAGAAAACATTTCCTCCGTGACGCAATAGGCTCATGTTACCAATTTTTTTCCTATGTGAGAGGTATAATTTCCAATTCATAGCCTTTGAGTTATCAATATCAAAGGAATATAAAGCGCCGTGCTTGTCTGGTAAAATAACGCTATTTTCTGTAAGCACTGGAGCTACATATCCTTGAGATAGTTTTTTATCCACTAGACTTATTCGCTCGCTTGCCATTGTATAGTTGCTACACAATAACATTATTATAATAATTATTACTTTCATTACTTAGTTGAGAACAAGATTTATTAATATACATACTAGAAATCTTAATCACAATGAAAATGTTCTTGTTGTACGTTGAAACATTGATTTATGAACAGAATATCACATTATTATGTAAAAAACTATACTCTTAGAGCTCATCCACTATGCGGCAACTTGCATAGTTGTACGAACATTCATTTTTGAAGGTAAACTGCACAGCAAATGGTGTCATGCAAGTAGCTGACACTGGAATGACAACATTCGTTTCGTTAAACACAAATGTTCATGCAGTTATGTGATCTTCATTAGTTACATCTGCAATCAGGCTTCCTAAAAATACTTTGTAGCCAATCAATCCTTGAGTATAAAAAAATTCCTTTAATAATAAGGCATGCTAATCAGGAATTTAATCAAACAAGCGACTCAAGTAGGAAGCAGTGAAAATGCAATACGGTATGTCGAATATCTCTATCAATTTGAGAAGTTTAGAAACACATTAAACCTCACTTTATCACTAATAAAGCAAAACAGGCTCTCATTTGAAATATACCAAGAGGGATTAGTGGATATGGAAGAGGGAATGTGTAAGACAATCAGGTCTTCCAGTGTAAATAGATATGTTATTGTGCTAAGAAGGTCAAACCCATACATTATAGTGCATGAACTTTCACATATGGTTGAAAATGAACTGAACTTAAGCTTAGAGCAGGAATTTCTCCATAAAGTTTATCAAGATGTTGAACAAAATCTTAAACAAGCAAATATTCTAGTACAGAAAATTATCGGCCAGGTCATATTTAAAGAGATAAAAGCTTATCAAACTGCAAAATCACGCGCATCTGAATTATTTGCACGCTATTTTGAGCTTTTCGCTTGGGCTCAGGAGGTTTATCCTAAAGATAAAGAATATCTAATTCGCACTCAAGATTTAAACAAAGTATTTCTTGCTACTGATGAGTGGAAAAAGAGCTGCCTGGATCCACAAATAATGGAGAGAATAGATAGAGAAGTAAAGGAGTATAGCAACAAAACTGCCTTTAAAGATATAAACAAAGTACAAAGCAGTTGGACTAATAAATTTTCCTCTGGGAGTAAAAAAATTGGTTCTATATTTGGAGATGATAATTAGTTTATAGTTTTCTACATTTACCATTACAGGTGAATCCACTAATGAATATTATATTTGATTGACAAGGGAGCTTTAATATTTTAGAATGCAAATATACGGAACTAGAGAGGGTGAATTATAGACTTGCTACCTGAGGAAAACATCAGAGATCTTATAATAAATGCCCTAAAAAGTTCAACAGATTCTTCTGTAGGGCGATATAAACGATCAACAATATTTCCTAATGGGCTGAAAACAACAGAGGAAGTAAAGTTATCTGGTGATTTTATTGATATGTTGGTGGGAAGAGAAGTACAAATATCTTACAATGATATCATAGCAAAGTGTAGCAGGGTAATAACCCGTCCAAATGGGGAAGAAATATCAGAAGAGAAAGAAATAAAATCCCAGGGGTTTGTTACAGAATTGAAGGAAAGAATTCGAATATCTGGCAGAGAAAGCATTGTAGAATGGGCTGCTGATTGGTTAATAGAAGGGTTTAAACAACAATTATCGCCACTACCTGATCTGGAGGATGTTACTGTAGCTACAAGTCAGCAGAGTAGGCAGCAATAGTAAAGCAGATTGTTTTTAGCTTAGGTTATATACGTTTTGCAACTACAGCATTTTAAGGTATAATTTTAAGTATTTATGAAAACTATCTTAGCTGTTGAAACAAGCTGCGATGAAACTGCAGTTGCGATTGTAAATAGCAACAAGCAAGTTCTTGCTCACGAAATTCTCTCTCAAGCAGAGCATAAAAAACGTGGTGGGGTAATACCTGAAATAGCGTCACGTGCTCATATGAAGCATTTAAGTGGTCTAGTAAAAAGCGCTATAGAAAAATCTAACCTTAACTTTTGTGACCTCAATGCAATTGCAGCAACATCAGGACCAGGACTCATAGGTGGATTAATAGTTGGTACAATGATGGCTAAAGCAATTGCGCATGTAGCACAAAAACCGTTCATTGCAGTGAATCACTTAGAAGCGCATGCATTGGTTATTAGGTTACTGCGTGAGGTAAAATTTCCATTTTTAGTCCTATTAATATCAGGTGGTCACTGTCAATTTTTAATTGCACAGGATGTAGGTAAATACATTAAACTTGGAGAAACGCTCGATGACTCGCTGGGTGAAGCGTTCGATAAAGTTGCTAAGACGCTGGGTTTAAGCTACCCAGGAGGCCCATTAATTGAAAAGTTGGCTAAAAAAGGCGATGGCACAAGATTTAAACTTCCAAGGGCAATGATAAAACGTTCTGGATGTAATTTTTCATTTTCTGGAATTAAAACAGCAGTAAAAAATTTAGTGCAAGAACTGAAAATGAGCGAGCAAGATGTGTGTGATGTATGTGCTTCGTTTCAAGAGTGTATTAGTGACATACTGCTGGACAGGGTTATTAATGCGATTATTATGGCCGAATCTTTAAATATCAAAATCAATGACTTTGTGATTACCGGCGGAGTTGCAGCAAATAATTTCTTGAGAGAAAAATTAAAACAACACATAAACTTAAACATATTTTTTCCCCCTAACAACCTATGTACAGACAATGCAATTATGGTTGGATGGACAGGAATTGAAAGGTTACAGAAAAATTATATAGATCCACTTAATTTTGCACCAAGACCAAAGTGGGAATTGGAAAGTTATTAAAAGCTCTCAATTCTGAATTAGGTAATGAAGGTAAGATTTCACGACGTCATACCGCCACGGTATCTCTTAGAGCATATCTTCAAACTCAAGAATGAGCTAATTTGTGAAGCATAATAGTGATCATATTAAAAAAAGATGTTATTTTTTGAAGTGAGAGGAGAATGCTCATAATCCTTACTCATACGTCTAAAATTGGAGAGCCAAGCAAAGGTTCTCTCAACAATCCAACGTTTAGGAATAACCTGAAATCCTGTATCAACTACTTTCTTGGTAATCGTCAACAAACATCCAGTTTCCAATAAACAGCGGTTTTGCAATTTACCTGTATATCCTTGATCAGCAAAAAACTTACGTAATGTTGGAGCTTTGCATTTGGCTTGAACAAAAAGATTTAGTGCACCATCACGATCTTGAATGCTTGCACTGTGTACTTCAGCAGCAATTACAAGACCTAGAGTATCTACAACGATGTGGCGTTTTCTACCCTTTACTTTCTTGCCAGCATCATATCCTCTGGATCCCCTTTTTGAGTGGTTTTTACTGATTGACTGTCAATTATTCCTACTGATGGAGTTTCATTCTTACCAATTATCTTTCTTAGTTTTTTAACTAGAAAATCATGAATTTCTTGCCATATTCCACTTTTTTTAAACGCGAATTACAACTATACACGGTTTTCCATGGTGGAAAATTCTTAGGTAGTTGTCTCCATTGACAGCCTGTTCTCATCACATACCTTATTGCATCGATAATCGTTCTGATACTGTGTTTTCTTGGTCTGCCGGTCTTTTTAGGTTCAAAATATTGCTCTATCATCTTCCATTCTTTGTCACTTATATCGCTTGGGTACATTTAAAATATATCTTATAACACACTTCTTAACTCCTTTCTACTTAGTTTGAAGACATGCTCTTATGGTGTCAAATTTATTTAAAAACTCTGCAATTTCTTCTTTTGAAAATGTTTCTTCAATTTGTCCATCTTCTCTATCTTCAGTTTTATAAAACACTTTAACTCTAGGATGTTCCTTATCAGTATAGACTTTTAATACAATAGATTGAGCAATGCGATTAACATATTTTGGCATATTAATTATTAAGATATTAACTATATATCTTAATAATAGTATAACTCACACTACTTGTCAATTAATATCTTATTAAATTAGTATTATTTATTATATAAAAAAGTAAATTGCATAATAGATGGCGTCATTCCAGTGCTTGACACTGGAATCCAGGAATTTTGATTCTAAATTGGGTATTGGTCTAAAATTAAAATAAACGTTTGTGATGAGATTATATGAAAAACTGGATCCCAGTGTCGGGGCACTGGGATGACACTTTTCTGATTGGGATGATAAAAGATCAGGCAAAAACCCTAATTCCTTATATCAATTAATTTTTGTCCACCTTTTACATTACATAAACTCATCACTTTTATAGAACATCTTATTGAAATCACTTATAGTTCCAAAATCATGATCCTCGATAAATAGGTGATTGTTTGTCACATAAGCTTCAGGAAGAATCATTAGCTCTCCATCATAGCTAAAATCTCGTGCATAAACTTTATTATACATAATCATCTTTTGGTCATAGGTGTATTTTTTAGCGGTACACTGACTTATTAAGTTTTGATAAAAATTATCTATGTCTTCACCCGCAGCTTGCAGCTCCACCTTATACTTTCCCACTTCAAGAGGACTTCCTATCCTTATTTTTAAGGGATATTGTGAATTTGCAACACTGTTAGAAATTTCTGCTTCAATATCAGAATTTTTATCCATATTTTCTATCACACTTGCCATAACAGTTTCTTGTTCATCTTCATCAACTACCTCTCTCTTTTGCCTCGATTTTCCTTGTTGTTCACTATGTTGATTATCATTATTTGAATTAATAGTTGGTTGGTTAACTTCCATGTCCTTATGTTGTGAATGCTCTTTACTGCTCAATTGAACCTTAACCCATTCTTTAAATTCTTGATCATAGCCTTTTAGCTCAGTTAGAAAATCCTCAACTAATTTATCAGCTTGAGGCCTACCATGATATCCATAAGTAGAAAGGCTCTTTAGTAAATTATCAATCAAGTCCGGATGTTTATGTTCAAGGAACTTTACTACTTGCTCTGCTTCTGAATAATAATGTTTTCCTTGATAATCATTACGTAGTATTTCATCTGGTTTAAGATTTTTATTTCTTATTTCAGCTAAAGCCTCCTTATCTCCATGATCATTGATATGTCTGCCATTTTCTAAGCCAGCGACATAGTTAGCAATAGCTTCATGCATTGCTTTCGGTAAAATATAGCTCAAACCAAGATTTGCAAAGTGCATTGCATGCCCTATCTCGTGTTCTAACGTATGTTGATTTACATTCCCTTTACTATCTAGGTAGACATAAACATCAGCAGCATTTCCCTTATTTAGATCGATCATTCTTGTGTAGCCATTAACACCGTTGCCAGCATCGAATCCAACTTTTTTCAAGTACCCTTTAAACTCATTTTGAGTGTTGAATACATAAGCATTGATCCTTATATCGTGGTCAGAGGTATTAAAAGCACCCTTAAAGTCTCGTACGGCATCCTTAATGCTTTTTTCTATTGTATCTAGCTTATTAGCAGCCAAATCATACTTGATATTTATATTAGTGTTATCAAGAGATACAGTTTTGCTACGTGAAAGGTTTGACATTACACTATCCATGTAATTTACTATTTCCACTTGCCCTTGCTGTTTAGCATAAGTAAGAGGTGTACCATCACATGCTCTTTTAATATAAAGATCA
This sequence comes from Wolbachia endosymbiont of Anurida maritima, assembly GCF_042182995.1. Taxonomy (NCBI): domain Bacteria; kingdom Pseudomonadati; phylum Pseudomonadota; class Alphaproteobacteria; order Rickettsiales; family Anaplasmataceae; genus Wolbachia; species Wolbachia endosymbiont of Anurida maritima. Next base: position 1,036,037 of record NZ_CP102058.1, on the reverse strand, counting down.
GCACCATTATCTATCAAACATTTCACCATATCCAAATTTCCACGTGTAATAGCCAGGTGTATCGGAGTATAGTTATGAGTAAGATTTATATCTGCACCTTTTTGTATTAGATAATCTACTATTTCTGTGTGACCTTTATTGACTTTCACATTCGCAGCAACGTGAAGGGGAGTTTCTTTCCACTTGTCTAGAACATCAAGTTTAGCACCTTTATCTACTAAAAACTTTACTGCAGCTAGATTTCCATCTTCAGCAACTTTGTGTAGAAGGGTTCTGCCGATAGTATCTTGTTGGTCTAAATTTGCACCTTTGTTTATCAAATATTCTGCTAATTCCATATATCCATGTGAAATAGCTATGCCAAGGGGATTATTATATTTGCCTAGGTTAACATTGGCATTACCTGTTTCCACTAGAAATTTTATCATTTTCTCATCATTCTTCATAACAGCATAAAAAAGTGGAGTGAGTTCGTGTTTATCTTGCACATCCACTCTAGCGCCCTTATCTATCAAAAGTTTTACTTCATCAAAATGCTTACTAAAAACAGCTTTATGTAGAGCGGTATAACCCATAGAGTCTTTAGCATTTAAATCTTCATCATCATTATTTTCTATCACACTTGCCATAACAGTTTTTTGTTCATCTTCTATTGGTTTTGTTTGTTTTTCAGTCTTATTACTGCTACTGTCATTTTCTACGGTTACTTTTTTTACTTCTATATCTTTTTTAGCTTTCTCATTACTTTGCTTGCGTATTTCATCTTCACGCAATTTCTCCTGTAGAGCTTTTTTCGTATCAGCATAATCATCACGATTGCTTTGCAAAGCGGGTTGATCTTCAACATAACTGCTGCTATCATCTGCTTGCATTTGATCTATATAGTTAGATTCTTCTTCCTGTATAGTATTTTTTATAACTCCCTTAAGGTAATCAAGCATATCTTTCCTAGTCTTTTCCCAACTTGCAGCATCTTTTAAGCGTTTTTGGTGAGAAGGATCATCATCAGTATATCTTCTATCATTATCTATTACATTTTTTAATATTCTCCTATCATCTATCCATTGTTCAGCATGATAAAATAGCGTCCGTCCTTCATTACCACGAATATCAACATCAGCTCCATTCTTTACCAGGTACTTTACTTTGTCCAATTGCCCATGTCTTACTGCATGAATAAGTGGTGTCCAGCCTTCATTATCTCGAACATCAATATCTGCATTATTTTTAATGAGATATTCTACCATCTCTTGATTTCCTAAATTAACAGCAAGGTGTAGAGGTGTTAGACCATAGTGATCCTTAATATCAACATCTGCACCATGATCTATTAAGTACTTTGCTATCTCTATTTGTGCACCTATGGCAAAGTGTAGTGGAGCTCTATAACCATTACTGTCATGTCGAGTATTAATATCTGCATTACAATCTATTAAGAGTTTAGCTATCTTGGTATGCCCCAGTTCAATTGCGTAAAGTAATAGTGTTTGAGCAGAAGTATTTTTTACACTAAGGTCTGCACCATGCTCTATTAAATGCTCAACTATATCTGTATGTCCCAACTTAACAGCAACAAGTAGCGGAGATGATCTATTATGATTTCCAACATTAGGGTCTGCTTTATGATCTAACAGATATTTCACTATTTCTGTATTATCTGAATAAATAGCACTTTGTAGTGGTGTTCTGGAATAAGCATCTTGAATATTAGGATTTGCACCATGATCTACTAAGTATTTAGCTATCTCTGTATCTCCAGATTCAACAGCATAGTGTAAAGGTGTTTTGTAATAAACATATTGAGTATTAGTTTTCTGATAATAATTGTCCTGAATATTAAGGTTTGCACCATTATCAATAAGGCATTTTGCTACTTCTGAATTCCCGGATTTAATAGCACAATGAAGTGGTGTTAGTCCGTTATGGTCTCTTGCATCAATATACGCTTTGTGTTCTATAAGCTTACTTACTTTTAGTAAATCTCCCGATGAAGCGGCGTTATGTAAAGAAGTAACACCAAATTCATCTACCTTATTTACATCTTCTATAACGTTTTTCTTATTATCCTCATCAATTGCCCTTTTCCTCCTAGATTTAATTTCACTCTCTACCACAACTTCTTCGTCTACTTGCTCATCATCAATTGTAAACTCAGTATCTACCTGATTACTATCTTCCTTCAACTCATTAGATAACTTTTCAGATAGCTGATCACCACTCAAATAAGGTTCTTTTGAATATTTAGCGTAATTATAGGGATCAGTGCTGTCTGCTGAATAAAACCCACTTTCAAAACCAGAGTAAGAGCTTTGATTGAGCACAAAAAACAAATTTTCATAATCAACCAGCATCTCACCTCTAGGGCTAACAAAATGCAAGTATTCATCGCCTTCCCATTCTGGGTGGTGTGTATATTTTGCTATGTAGTATTTGTTTGAATCAAGGACTATCTCCCCATCAAGTTGTAAAATTACTGCTGAACGCCCATTGCCTATATCATGACCTTTTATCACTTGAAATATTTTAATCTCATCATTTTCTATAAGTTCTTTTAATTCCTCGTTCTTTTCATTTAACTCTTCTTCCCTTTGTCTTTCTTCTTCTCTTTCTCTTGCCAATCTTTCTGCTTCTTCATTATCTTTCTTCTGCAGTTGTGAGAATACGTTTTGTAATACATCTTGTGTAGTTAAGTTGTTTGCATTGCTTAGCAATTTATTTAGTATGTTCGATACAGTTGGTAATAATTTACCATGGTCATCGAATTTTTTNTCCTTTGCTTTATCATAGTAATTTGGGTTATAGATTGCACGTAGAGGATAAAAACCATAATCTGCGCTTGATACATCATTAGATGACAGTTCCATTGAGAATCCATAGTGATTAAGCGGAAGGTTGGAGGTTAAATGGCTACTGTTGTCATCCCTAACGGTTAGCTCATTTCTGCCACCATATTGGTTATAAGAGATATAAAAATTTTCAGGGTTGAGATTGAAGTGGTCATCTAAGTTATCAAATTGAACTGTACTGCCAAGTTGCTCACGCAAAAGATTTTTGCTTTCGTTTGTAAGCTTTATACGTGCAGAAAAGTAATATGGATCTATAAACTCGCCTTTTTCTATCTCAAAATTCAAAGTAATCTTATCATTGACCATTAGTAGCCTCTAAAAATTATATAAATCTATTCATTATTTTATTTATCAATTGTATGGTGTGTACTATGAAAAATGTGTTAAACGTTAAGATTTTTTTGTGCACCTAGGTCAGGTATTGCAATCTGTCATTTCAGCGCGTAACGCTGGAACCCAGCTTTTTAAATCATGAGAGCTACAAAAACTTGCTTGACAAACTCCGCCAGCCCCCTTATCGTGAAATTGAAGCTATTTATTTATCTTCTCTGTACAGATTAAATGACAAAAAAACTCAACGTATTTGGCGTCCCATGTTTAATTTTTTGCACTATGTGCACCTTATATCTTTATAAAATTTCTAGGTTTTTACCTAATATAAGATGAAATGCGTTATTTAAAACATCAAAAAACGCCAACTTAAAAAATGGATAGTGAATAACTAGCTACCCTAGGGTTTCTTTTGCCTTTTTTTTCATTTGGTAAATTTTTTAATATTTATACAAAAGGTGTCATCCCGCTACTTGTTAGCAGGATCTAGAGATACCGTGACGGTATGACGAGGGAGAGCAGACAATGGCGTCAACTTAAGGACACATTTTAAACTTTTTTGTTGAAATAAAACAGAAACAAACGTGCTGTTTATTGCACTCTTTGGATAATTTAATGATAAAAAATTTAGAGAGAAATTTTATACACAATCACTGATATTTTCCCTTAAGTTGACGCCATTGCCTGAACAGATACCTCTAATTTTATGTACAGAAAGCTTCAAGCTTTATTGAGGTTTTGCCTATGGTAAATTACGCACATAATCAACCAAGTTAAGGAAAGTGCAAACCAAGTGATTGCATATTCCAAATGCTTCATTGGCTGTATAGCTAATTTGCTACCAAAATTGTTCGGCCATAATACACACTTCTCTAGCTTAATACCTAACTCATTGGAAATTTCCTCTGTACTCAGGGTAAACCATGTATTCGAAGCAGTATCGTTCTTGATAAACCAATTTTTGCTTTTACTGCTATTGCAATATAAAACTCCACCTGCAGCTACTTTTTCAATTTTTGCTCTTTCCTCTTTTTTNTCTTTAACTATTCCTTTGTTCACTAGCATATAATTTCCAGTAGTAAGTAGCATAGGAGACAACACATGATAGCCATGTTGTCCTGCAAAAACATATAGTTCTATGTCACTTAAAATCCCATCGATCTTGATGTGCCTGTAGTTAAATTGCGCAAGATCATCATTAGGCAATAGATGAACAACTGGAAGACTCATACTTTTAATAATATTATTCTTCCAGTTCAATCTGAATACTTGCCATAATCCTAATAAAAAAAGAAGTGAGCAAGGTATAATTAAAATAAATACTATTTTTTTTAACACTCTATATTTGTGTTCTTAAATAGTTTTCAACACCCATTAGTTCAATAAGATCGATCTGTTTCTCAATCCAATGGAAATGCTCTTCTTCATTCTCTAACATCTCTTCTAATAACATTACACTAACAAAATCTTTTTCTTTCTCAGCGATAGAAATCGTTTCTTTGATATCCTTAATACCTTTTCCCTCTAATTTCAAATTAGCTTCTAAGATTTTCCGTATTGTGTCTTTTGTAAACTTTCCATCATACTTTGATATTTCATTTGTATCTTGAAAATTTGGTACACCTTTAAGCAACAAAATCCTTTCTGCCAACTTGCTTGCATGTTCAAGTTCTTCGTTAAGCTCATTTTTTACCTTTTCTGCAAATCTATTCATTCCATTGTTTTGGAGGACTGCAAAATGTAAAAGGTACTGGCGTACAGAAGTCAGCTCATTGGTCAATAATTTATTCAAATATTTTACTATCTCTTCATTCATAATCTTCCCTTAGTTCAATTTATCAGCATAATTTATATAATAACGATAGTTATAGCAACTCATTTAATAGTTCCTTTGATAACAACCGTATTAAATAGCATGTCGTGGTATGTCTGTTTTTTCTTAGAGAAGCAAGCAACTAGATACCAATAGAGGGTGAGCAGCACTATAATTACTTTCAATGCGCTCAAGACATTCACTAATACCTCCTGATCTTGCAAAAATTCAGTAAGGACAACTACTACACTGTTTAACAAAGGAAGAAAAAACTGGGAAGTGCTTCTGTCAAACGCTAAATTCAAGTCTATTTTAGAATCATCTAAATTGATAGTATATATATTCATTAACTGTTGACCTGGAGTTGCTTGGGCCTTTGAAGATATAAAATATATGAAGTAACTACAATTTACACACATGTATGATAGATGTAAGATCAACGGAGAATCCTCTAATAGCAGTATAATTAATAAAGTTGGAATTAATAAAATTGCTACATCTATTAAATATGCGCAAAGGCGCCTTTGTATACTGGCAATCTCTGTCATTACCTATCTTCTAAATACTTTATTATAAAATCTGTAAGTTTATCAAAATGTTGAAAACATAACAAATCTTCATAACCGCTGATTGATTGGCCGTATATAATAGGTAAACAATTGGCATTTTGCGCACACAGAACATCTGTGATGCTATCACCAACAAAAAACACGTTTTCTCTATTTATAGGCAACGTACTCTCTTCTAGTGCAAATAGCAGTGGGGTTGCAGATGGTTTATCTTCTCCAGTATCGCATGACCCAACTACTCTTTCAAAGTAAGAATCTAGTTTAAAATAGGCAACTTCTTTACGTAAATTAGTATTTTTCTTATTACTTACTATTGCTAGATAAATATTGTGGCTTTTCAGTGTCTGCAACATTTCCTCTACTCCTTGATTCAGAGCGATGTTTTGCAATAGTGCATCATCTAAATATTGTTGATATATCTGATTTGCTTTTTTCCACTGATCGCCAAATAAATTGACCATATAGCTCTTTCTCGACTCATGGGAATTTCTATCAGCAGCTCTATTACTATACCCCATTGAGTTTATGGTATGCTTAATAGCATTAAAAATGTTATCTTGAGTGTCAACTAAGGTATTATCCCAATCGAATACTACTGCTAATGGGCTATTTTTCATTTCTACATTGTTACGTATTTTGGGTTAATAAGTAAATAACATTTTGATGAAAAAAATATAAAATAGGACGCTCTTGGCGATTGAAAAAACGCTATTCATCACAAGTTGTATTAACCATTTTTACATAATGAGCCAATATACTGGTTATATGATATGTTTTAATAGGTAACAGGTATGGCCCAGACATCTAAAGAAAGTGTTGAAAAAAAGTTTAAAGATGTTTTTGAACGTTCTCCAGGTGCTTTTCCAGAAGGTACCTCATTAGAAGAGAAGGTTAATTATATCGCAAAAGGAACAGAGGCTCTAAAAGCTATGAAAAGTAAGGAGCTTGAGAATAAAATGAAGAACGTTGTTGAATTAAATAAAGAGCTTGAAAGTCGAAAGAGTCATGTAGCTGAAAAAGTACATCAAGATTTTGAAAGAATTGCTGAGCTTGATCGACAATATAGAGGCAAGGGTATTTTTACAAGTGAAAAAGTTGCAGGGTCAAAAAGTGACAAAAAACTCCAAGACACTCCGAGAAAAACTACAACAGCAGTTAAAGACCTTGAACATAATACACAAAAAAAGACTACTGAAGCTTCTGTGCAAACAGCATCAGAGCACGATTCACAAACCGTTAATCCCTCAGTGAGCAAGAGTTCTGTAAAAGAGAAGCTCAACACTGAGCTGGACAAAAAAGATAATACACCTCAACCACAAGAAAATCAAAAAGAAGAAGGGTTTTTGATTCTTCTGAAGCGCTTTGTTAAGAAAATATTAGAAAAACTTTTAGGTGAAGGTGAAAAGGATGTAGAGAATGCTCGTGGCATGAAAGAAGATGCTCAAAGAGATACGTCAAATAATGAAATGCAACAAAAAAGTATGGATCAGAGCTCTTTTATAAATATAAACGGAAAGAAATTTGACCTAGAACCAGAAAAGGCTTTTAATTATCAGGATAAAGCTCTCAACATTAGTATTACATACAATAGTCCTGAAAATCTGCAGCAAGATACAATTTCTCCCCATACTGCTAATACAATTGACTTAAACGTTACTGACAGGGAATATAATGTCCAAAATCAATTAAGACCTGAAACAGAACAACATTTACAACGAGACACAGCTTCTCCCAATATTGCTAATGCGATTAACTTAAATATTAATGGTAAGGAATATAGTGTCCAACCTGGTGAGTCTTTCAATTATAAAAGTCCCGGCTTAGAAATTAGCGTGGTGAATGGTCATCAACAAAGTAAAAACTTTGACAAAATTTTAAATCAAGATCGGAGCATAAGTGAAGGTTTAAAGCAAGCAACACAACTTGAAAACCCAATGATAACGCCTATTCATACTCCTAAAGTGAATGAAGTAAACACAGGTCGTGAAAGGTGATCCGCTTTCAAGCTTCATTAGTTTAAAAAAGTATTTAATTATACAATAATCCCACAACTGTGCGAACATTGTGATTTGAGTCCGCTAGGAAAGCTGGATTCCAGTGCCAAGCTACTTGCATGACACCACTTGCCACCTGCAAATTGCAATTTTCGTACAGTTATGCGTCAAGCCTAAAAGTAGTTGCTATATAAGTCCAATAAAAATTCACATTTATAGGAAAGATTGGTAACATTACTTGAATAGAGATCGTTATTGTAATTATGCCGAAACGCACAGATATAGAATCTATATTAGTAATAGGAGCAGGCCCAATAGTTATAGGTCAGGCATGTGAATTTGATTATTCCGGAACACAAAGCTGTAAAGTATTAAAAAGCGAAGGTTATAAAGTCATTTTGGTTAACTCCAACCCTGCAACTATAATGACAGATCCTGAGTTTTCTGATGCGACGTATATTGAGCCGGTGCTGCCTGAAATCATAGAGAAAATTATAATTAAGGAGAGGCCAGATGCAATATTGCCAACAATGGGCGGGCAAACAGCACTCAATTGTGCAATAAAACTTGCAGATGATGGAGTGTTAGACAAATACAACGTAGAATTAATAGGGGTAAATAGAGAAGCAATTAGAAAAGCAGAAGACAGAGAATTATTCCGCCAATCCATGGATAAAATAGGACTGAAATACCCCAAAAGTATCATTATAAAAAATCAAGAACAAATAAAAAAGGCTTTGGATTACATTGGATTACCAGCAATTATCCGCTCGTCATTCACTCTTGGTGGCGCAGGTAGTGGCATAGCATATAATAAAGAGGAGTTTTTTAACATTGCAGAAAGTGCTCTTAAAATTTCGCCAATAAATGAAGTTCAGATAGATGAATCAATTATTGGCTGGAAAGAATATGAAATGGAAGTTATCCGCGACTGTAAAGATAACTGCATAATAATCTGTTCAATAGAAAATGTTGATCCAATGGGAGTGCACACTGGGGATAGTATCACAGTTGCTCCTGCTTTGACTCTGCGTGATGCTGAATATCAACAGATGAGAAATGCATCTATAGCAGTGCTGAGAGAAATTGATGTTAGTGCCGGTGGTGCAAATGTTCAGTTTGCAGTGAATCCTAAAGAAGATGGAAGCCTCGTTGTAATTGAAATGAATCCAAGGGTTTCTCGCTCTTCTGCACTTGCTTCGAAAGCAACCGGCTATCCTATTGCAAAAGTTGTAACTAAACTTGCTATTGGCTATTCGCTCGATGAAATACGTAACGACTGTGCTCCAATAATACCAGCAGCATTCGAACCAGTGATTGATTATATCGTCACTAAAATTCCTCGATTTGAGTTTGAGAAATTTAAGGGGACAAATTGTGAATTATCAACCTCCATGAAATCAGTGGGAGAAGTGATGTCAATCGGCCGTACTTTTAATGAGTCACTGCAGAAAGCTTTTCGTTCACTTGAAACTGATCTTACAGGACTTGATGAAGTATTTCCTGGGAACATTGATATTGATCACGTAAAATCTCAATTAGCAAAATTGCTGCCAAACAGATTACTGATTGCTGCTGACGCAATGCGCCACGGAATTAGCATAGAAGAAATAAATTCGATTACAGGATATGACTTATGGTTTCTGCAAAATATACAGCAAATTATATTAGCTGAACAAAAAATCAAGGAAAATGGCCTTCCTGAAACTGCATGTGAAATATTAGAACTAAAAAAGATGGGATTCTCGGATGCAAGGTTGGCAAAGTTAAGTAATAGACCTACCTCTGTCATCCCAGTACCCTCTAATGTCATCCCAGTGCGTGACACTGGGATCCAGCCAGTGTTACACGCTGGAGATCGAGTAAAACAAATTGAGGAAATAAGAAAAAAATTCGGCATTCATCCAGTTTATAAACGTGTAGACACGTGTGCAGCTGAATTTGAATCGAGCACTGCTTATATGTATGGATGTTATGAGGGAGACATTACAAACAGGACAGAATGCGAAGCGGACATTTCTGACCGAGAAAAGGTTGTCATTTTAGGAAGTGGACCAAACCGCATTGGTCAGGGCATTGAGTTTGACTACGCATGCGTACACGCAGTTTCTGCTGCCAAAGAAATGGGGTATGAAACAATAATGATCAACTGTAATCCAGAAACCGTTTCAACTGATTATGATACCGCTGATCGTTTATATTTCGCCCCACTCATTGCAGAAGATGTGCTTGAAATACTAAGTAAAGAGCAAGAAAATGGCACACTGGTTGGTGTAATAGTTCAAATAGGCGGTCAAACACCTTTAAAGTTAGCCAAAGTGCTTAACGAGAGAGGTTTCAAAATTCTGGGAACTTCGTTTGATTCTATTGACCTTGCAGAAGATCGCATGAGGTTTAAAAACCTTGCTTTGCAACTTAATTTAAAACAACCTGAAAATTCTATCTGCCATTCAGTAGAAGAAGCGTTAACCAACGCAGAAAAGGTGGGGTTTCCACTAGTAGTCAGGCCATCATATGTCCTCGGCGGTCAGTCTATGTCGATTAGACACGATACTCAGAGCTTTAAAGAGTACGTCTTAGATCAAACTAAAATCTTTGAGCATGGTTCGCTGCTTCTTGATAAATTTTTAGTCAATGCAGTTGAGGTTGACGTTGATGCTGTGTGTGATGGGGAAAAAGTTTTCATTGCAGCGGTCATGGAGCACATTGAAGAAGCTGGTATCCACTCTGGCGATTCAACATGCTCAATACCGACAAATACATTGAGTGACGAAGTAATAAAAGAGATCGAGCTCCAAACTGAGAGAATAGCTCTTGCACTAGAAGTGAAAGGTCTGATAAACATTCAGTTTGCTGTTCAAGAGAGAGATGTATACATACTTGAAGTAAATTTACGAGCTAGTCGAACCGTTCCTTTTATTTCCAAGGTAATCAATATTCCTATTGCAAAGCTTGCCACTCAGGTTATTTTGGGTAAAAAATTGAATCAGGAAAACAAGCCTTTCAATCATTTTGCAGTTAAAGCTGCTGTTTTTCCATTTACCCGCTTTGCAGGAGTTGATACTTTACTTGGTCCTGAAATGAAATCAACAGGAGAAGTGATGGGAATCGACTCATCTTTCGAAGCTGCACTTGCAAAAGTGCACATGGCTGCAGGATACAAGTTACCAACAGAAGGAGCAGCTCTGGTTTCAGTAAAAGATGATGATAAAGAGTATATATTGCCTGTTGTACGAATGTTGAAAGAACTGAGTTTTGAAATATATGCAACCAAAGGTACGGCTTTGTATCTGAACAATAACAGTATTGCTGCACAAACTGTAAATAAAGTGAGAGAAGGCAGACCCCACATAGTTGATATGCTCAAAGATGGAAAAATAAATCTAGTGATTAATACTTCAAAAGGTGTAAAGTCAGTCTCAGATAGCAAAGATATCAGGAGAACTGCTATTTTGCAAAATATAGCTTATAGCACCACAGCTTCTGGGAGTAAAGCGTTAGTGCTTGCAATTCAATATGTAAAGAATAGCAAATTGGAAGTGAAATCATTACAGCAGATACAAAACGTTTAAATATCAAAACTAAAATAATTCATTCCTCTATCTCGAAATCGTGGTATAGTAATGTAAGTTAATTTTTATTGACTTACTTATGTATTATGTTATCTGTCAAAGAATTAGTGAATAATAGTTATGCAACATGATTAATAGGGTAAAAAGGAAATTAGTACAATCAACTGAATTTGATCAGCCTTATCCATTACGTAAGAAGAGGAAAACAGAAGCAAAAACTATCCAAGAATTATGTGATCCAACACTAACTGATATTAGGTTAGGCGGAAGTGATAGTCAACAAATTTTTGAAAATATAAAAAATCTGGCGCAGCTCTCTTATAATCAAGAGTATAACTTTGTCGACGATGATTTTTCAAACAAAACAGATAAATATGAAAGTGATAATCAACAAATTTTTGAAGATAATATAAAAAATCTGGCGCAGCTCATTTATAACCAAAAGTGTAATCAGGTAATTTGCGCTGATTCTCTTCTTCCAGAAAACTCATTTTTCATGACTACTAATGAAATAAAAAAGCAACAAATAATAGATCAACAAATTTTTAAAAGTAATGATCCGACGAAGTTCTCTCTTAATCAAGGGTATAACTTTGCCAAAGATGATTTGTTAAACAAAACAGATGAACACGAAAGTGATAATCGACGACAGAACTCTAGTGATCATGGTTCAGATGGTAGTTCCGCTGATAGGCGCCTTACTGAATCAAGTGATGGGGACTCAAATTCGAGCTGTAGTTCAGATTATTCTTATTTTTCGGAAGATGGCTCACTTTTAATGGATCCAAAAATACCATTAACTGAAAATGAAGGGGAGCTGATTGATCAGTTTTTTGAAGAGATGGAAGATGTGAAAGAAGAAAATAACAAAGAAATTGCTTTAAGGTTTATTCAAGACATAACACAGAGATATTTAAGGAAAGGGATAAGACTAAATGCACTTTACGGTAGGCATGATAAAACTGTAACAAATTTAGTATTTGAGGAAGTGATGCACGCTACTCTCAATGAAGGTATGTCTCCTGCCAATAGAAAAGATCATTCTGATTGTGATAAAGAAGTATTATCAGATGAAAGTAAAAAAATCATGAGGGAGATCATTGACAGTTTATTGTCAGAAGGTGGGAAAGTAAAAGAATATATCTTCTCTGATGGTGAGCTAGGACATGTAACTCTTGATTCTAATTATACAAATAGTATCCTTGCGAAATGTGGGAAAATTAAAAATAATCTAAAAAATGTAGCATATGAAAGTATTGTAAACAAAAATAAGCAAACCCAAAAAAGATAAATTAGAAGTAGAGATAGATAATGGATGTTTTTGTATAAAATATCCACAAGATAGTACTGTTGAAGTTGCAAAAGTCCTAGGCAGTGTCGACATTAATAAAAAATGAGTTATAATAGTGTTTTTTGAGAGGTAAAAGTGCTATATGACTTAAAAGATGAACAATGGGAAAGGATAAAAAACAGCTTACCAGGGAAAGAAGGAGACATAGGTAGAAGTGCACAAGACAACAGGAAATTCATAGCTGCAATAATGTGGATAGGACGTACTGGAGCGCCATGGAGAGCGTTACCAGCTAGATACGGAAAATGGTCTTAGAGCATGTCTTCAAACTAAGTAGAAAGGAGTTAAGAAGTGTGTTATAAGATATATTTTAAATGTACCCAAGCGATATAAGTGACAAAGAATGGAAGATGATAGAGCAATATTTTGAACCTAAAAAGACCGGCAGACCAAGAAAACACAGTATCAGAACGATTATCGATGCAATAAGGTATGTGATGAGAACAGGCTGTCAATGGAGACAACTACCTAAGAATTTTCCACCATGGAAAACCGTGTATAGTTGTAATTCGCGTTTAAAAAAAAGTGGAATATGGCAAGAAATTCATGATTTTCTAGTTAAAAAACTAAGAAAGATAATTGGTAAGAATGAAACTCCATCAGTAGGAATAATTGACAGTCAATCAGTAAAAACCACTCAAAAAGGGGATNCCAGAGGATATGATGCTGGCAAGAAAGTAAAGGGTAGAAAACGCCACATCGTTGTAGATACTCTAGGTCTTGTAATTGCTGCTGAAGTACACAGTGCAAGCATTCAAGATCGTGATGGTGCACTAAATCTTTTTGTTCAAGCCAAATGCAAAGCTCCAACATTACGTAAGTTTTTTGCTGATCAAGGATATACAGGTAAATTGCAAAACCGCTGTTTATTGGAAACTGGATGTTTGTTGACGATTACCAAGAAAGTAGTTGATACAGGATTTCAGGTTATTCCTAAACGTTGGATTGTTGAGAGAACCTTTGCTTGGCTCTCCAATTTTAGACGTATGAGTAAGGATTATGAGCATTCTCCTCTCACTTCAAAAAATAACATCTTTTTTAATATGATCACTATTATGCTTCACAAATTAGCTCATTCTTGAGTTTGAAGACATGCTCTAAAGACTTGACCCAGGGGACAATGAATCTACATTCTGGAACTTTTGGCAAAGTAACATTAAGTAGAGGAAGATTTATTGTTGAAATTAGAGGGCTTGCGACAAAGCTTGAGAGAAGCATAGCAGAATTATATTCTTCTGCATGCAGAGCACAATTTTGCGATGATAAGTGTAAAGCCGATACTAAAAAATTTAGTAAAATAAGTACAATCACTAAAGTAATAGATGAAAGAAGATTTGAAGACACTAATTTAACTGAGAGTGATGAATATTATAAGCACGGAGTAGTGAAATTCTTTGGCTCAACAGCGTTTGAAGGTGTAGTAAAAGAATATAAAAATAAAGTAGTTACGTTGTTCACTTCGCCTCCATGCCAAATTTCCGCTGGGGATAAATATTCAATACTCGCAGGTTGCGATAAAACATTTCCAACTTGCAGAAGCAAGTTTAACAATATTGTGAATTTTCGTGGTGAACCCTATATACCAGCTTTTTATATTGTTTAGCAGTACAATTTTCAATATTATGAATAAGCATGGAAAGGTGGCTGAGTGGTCTAAAGCACACGCTTGGAAAGCGTGCACATATGAAAATATGTCGGGGGTTCGAATCCCCCCTTTTCCGTATATTACTTCTAGAATATTATAAAACCCGCTATGTCAGCCTCCTTTTACCCCACTTAGATATGTACCAACATACCTAATTTTGTTACAACATTTCCAATAATATTTTAGCTATGCTATCAATAGCATTGCTTTAAAAAGAGTGCCCATATTTTCAGTCAATCTTAAGAATTCACTAAAGATCCTATTCTTTTGTTCATCACTTGCGCTTTTCATTAAAGCCTGGGTTCTTTCTTTTATTCCAAAAAGATATAAAAATTCTCTTTGAGTTAAAATCTCGCAATCTACGTGTTTTAATGAATCTTTTAATGCTTGAAAGTTTACAAGTGCAGTAATATCACTATTACCAACATTCTCAAGAAAATTAGCATACTTATGTTGTTTTATCGATTGCAAAGTGCTCTTATATCCAGGATATACGTAACCATAATCTATAATCAAAGCAGCTCCTTTATTATTATATATCTTCTTCTCAAGTTTTTTTNNTAATATTTCAATTCCAGATGGACATACTTCCACTACTGCTCCATCAAAAAGTTTTCCACTTGTCATTCTAGCGCTTGGTATACAACTGCACGACTTGCAGATGATGTCATGAAAGCAACTGACACTGGAGTCCAGTTTTTTGATCAAAAATGTTGTATAGTGCGCTTGTTTACAATCAATTTTGCTGGATCCCAGTGTCACGCACTGGGATGACAAAGAGGGGGCAATGGGATGACGAGGAAGGGGCACTACACACTGGCATGACACCAAGAGACTGCCATCATCTTGTTTTGTCACCCTATTTTTATACCACCCCTCATCACGATATACAAACTGATCTATCGGAAGAGCGTCAAAGAACTCATTTGCTAAAAAAATGGTTGGTTGTTCTGGTAGGTTGTCAATATCTTTGTGCCAATTAACATCTAAGCTTTTTAATTTTTCCTTTTGTATCTTCCGTAAAGTAGGGCTTATTTCAACTAAGTGGATCAACATTGAATTAAAAAAGCTGCTGTATTTTTTAGTGACTCTTATTATATCGTGAATGAGTGTTCCTTTACCTGGCCCAAGCTCAACTAGAGAAAATTTTGATGGCTTTCCTAATTTTTCCCATGTATGCATTATCCAAACTGCAATTACTTCACCAAATAATTGGCTGATCTCAGGTGCGGTAATGAAATCACCATCTTTGCCAAGTGGTAATTTACTCGTATAATAGCCGTATTTTTCATGGTACAAAACGGCATTCATGAAATCACTGATGGAGATTGATCCTTGACTTTTGTCAATTAATTCGTGTATATAAGTGAGCATGTTATTAATAAATGTTTAACTATAGCGTGTCATGATATAAAATAGTGGCGTACTTATATATATAGTATAAACTTAAGCTTATGAGCAATAGTGCTTCTATTATGGACAATCAAGACACTGATCTTGCTTCTCAAGATGATGATATTAAACAAAAATTTGAAGAAGTTGTCAATCTCATAGAGAATAAGGTTATAAATGCTGATGGGCTCACTTTAGCAGAGGTATTTCAAGTGCTAGTTCAAATGCTAAATGGTAATCTAGAATTGGTAAAAAAAGTACTAGCATATGCTAATATTATGGCAAAGCATGGAATGAAGGTAGCAAAAGAGTCGCAATTGAGCAGAGCTGATGTTCGCCGAGCTTTGGAAGGTAAAGAAAGTGTTGTCAATAGACAAGATTTTATAAAGAAACCACCTCTTCCACCTGCTATAAAATCAACCAAAAAGAAAAGTAGAGGTCTTTAGATGGCTGAATCTATAAAAAAATTTACTGTACAATGTGACTTCAAAGGGCAAAGTTCACCTTTTGCAATATACATAGGAAATCCAAAAGGTGATGCTCATCCAATTCATCATCAAGATTCCTGGCTTGTAAAAGAACGTGGGGGGAATATCCCTAATAAAGTAAAAGAAAGTCTACAAAAATTATATAAATTATCTCAAGAAAATGGAGTCTCTTTCTCAGAGTTATGTGCGTATGCCATTACTGTGGTTAGTAATAATGATAAAAAAAGTGACAACAAGAAGTAAGATAATTTAATCTCTCAATATTTCATTTATAGAGATTTTCGATCTCGTCTTTTCATCCACTTTTTTCACTATGACTGCACAATAGGTTGAAATGTTATTTTTAGATGGAATAGACCCTGGTATCACTACAGAATAAGGCGGCACTTCACCATAAAACACCTCGCTAGTTTCTCTATCAATAATTTTTGTTGATGCCCCAATAAACACACCCATGCCAAGGACTGATCCTTCTCTCACTACCACACCCTCAGCCACCTCGCTACGTGCTCCGATAAAGCAATTATCTTCTATAATGACAGGTGAAGCTTGAATAGGCTCAAGAACTCCACCTATTCCCACTCCACCGGAAATATGACAGTTTTTTCCTATTTGCGCACAGCTACCAATCGTTGACCAGGTATCTATCATTGTTCCTGAATCAACATATGCACCAACGTTGATAAAACCTGGCATTAGAACAACATTTGTACCTATATGAGCAGATTGGCGGACAAAACACCCAGGAACTGCTCTAATTTTTAACCGGTGAAATTTTTCTTCATTCCATTCACTAAACTTGTTACCGATCTTGTCAAACCAGCAATTGGTATTATCTATTATTTTGTTTTCTTCAGTGAGAAAATGTAATAATATTGCCTGCTTTATCCACTTATGTACTACCCATTCTCCACTTGATAGCTTTTCTGCTACTCTAATTTTGCCACTATCAAGGAGCTCAATTACCTCTTTAATTGCTATTCTTGCTGTTTTCTTTAGATTACAGTCATTAAATTTTTCTCTATTTTTCCAAATATTTTCTATCTCACTCTGTGTTTTTTTTAGTTGCAAACCTTCCATTTGTTATATATATATTGATATTAAATTTGTAGCTCTGTATCATTTGAGCTTGTTACTACTTTATATGTAAGTGCTATGAAAATACAATGTAATAGTTGTACTAAAACTTACTTAGTATCTCCTAAGCAAATTGGCGCGTCTGGAAGAAAAGTGAAATGTACGAACTGCAATTACATATGGCATGAATATCTAGAAGAAGTGTCAAACAAGTCGCCCTCTGCTAATGTACAGGAAAAAAAAGTTAATGGAAGGAATTTTTTACAAAATCTAGCATTTACCACTCTAGCTTTTGCAACAGCTACAGGATTATGCGTCGTAATTGCTAATGGCATCTTTCCTAGAGAGATGAACAAAGCATACAAAACGATCAGTTTATATAAGGATTCAATAAGCTATAAATTAGGGTACAAAAAAGAACAAACAGAAAGTCCAAATGTAAAAAAACTTGCTGTAAATAAGTTTTATCAAGACTACCTTTTTTTATCTAATTTAAGATCTAGTTAAATAGGCATACCGATATCGGTCTCTAGCTACTCAGATGGTGTTTAGGGTGACAGAGTTTAAAAATAAGTTATTTTTTAGCAAAAAAGGCAGCTCATGAGTATTAAAATTGCACCTTCTATACTTTCAGCAGCCTTTGCAAAATTAGGAGAAGAAGTAAGAAAAATTAGCGATTTAGGCGTGGATTACATACACATAGACGTTATGGATGGGAATTTCGTTCCAAATATTACAATTGGTCCTAGCGTTATCTCTGCAATACGTAAATATAGCAATCTTCCTTTTGATGTGCATTTAATGGTCAAATCTCCTGGTAACCACATTGAAAGCTTTATAAATGCTGGTGCTGATATTATCACTGTACATGCAGAAGCAGAAATACACCTTGAGAGGTTGATAAGAAAGATAAAGTCATACAAAAATGTAAACGACGCAAAAAAACCGATTCAAGTTGGAGTTTCAATTGTTCCTTCAACTTCCCCAAGTGTGCTTGAATACATAATACATGAGCTAGATATTGTGCTGATTATGACAGTCAACCCTGGCTTTGGAGGGCAGGAATTTATTCATCCGCAGTTGAACAAGATATCTGTTGTGAAGAAAATGATACAAGAGCGTGGTCTTAAAACACAAATTTCAGTAGATGGTGGAGTAAGTCCCCTAAACGCAGCTGATATAATAAAAGCAGGTGCAGATATTTTAGTTGCGGGATCGGCGATATTCAAGGCTGAAGATATTAAGAAGGCCGTAAACGATCTTAAAAATCCATCGTGGTAATCCTATATAGCTAGTGCAGCCCTACGTCATATTGCGATTCATTCCACAACTGTACGAACATTGTGATTTTGGCCCATCAGATCCCAGTACTTGACACTGGGATCCAGGAATTTTATTAAGTTGGTAAGCATAAAAGTAGCCATTTTATGTAAAAATACAACATTTTGATGATTATGAAAAAGCTGGATCCCAGTGTCAAGCACTGGGATGACATCATAGAGGCACTGGAATGACACCTTCCTAGTGGAAATTGCTCTCAAATCATAATGTTCGTACAGCTATGGATTCATTCGCGGTATCTCAGCCACTAACACGTAGCAGAATGTTGGCAAACCTAAGACCTTTAGCTAGTTAACACAAACCATTTCTATTGTCTACCAATTTGAAAAAGTTTCTGGTCCAAGTAGTCAAAGGCTACTTGGATGACAGGAGTACTCTTAATAAAAACCTGATGATGAATCATTATTACCAAATTTCGGCCTATTTCTGTTGCTGAAACCAGAACGAGGACGAGGAGGCCTCTTATGGTGACTTCCTCCAGGTTTTCTATTAAATGAATTATTGTAATAATTATCCCTGTCATTTGGACCATCTTTCCTTTCCTCGTTGTAAAGCTCACCTTCAAAAAACTCTCCCGTCTCTTGATCAACCCGACGTCTTGACAACTTTGGACATCCACCTTTTTCGAAGTCAATTACTAGTGCTTTGAAAGTATCATCTTGTTTAAGTATGCTCTCTATAGAATCTATGTGTTCATTAGCTACTTCACTTATGTGCATTTTTCCTTTTCTGCCATTAAGAAATTCAAGCTCTACAATAGACTTCTCTATTCTTACAACCTTGACACCAACTATACAACCTTGTTCTAGTTCTGTTATTGAATCAATCATCATACTCTTTGCAATTTCAGCTTCAGTGCCACTTGTGGCAAAAACAGAAACTTTACCATCATCTCCTATTTCAATTTTTGCATTACTTCTTTCACATACACTGCGTATATTTTTTCCTTTAGCACCAATAGCTGCAGAAATTTTATCTTTATCTATGTAAAATGATAACATTCTTGGTGCATGGTCTTTGACATCATCACTGTGTTCTGAAATCACTGCATTCATTTTTTCTAAAATATGTAATCTTCCAGCTTTTGCTTGTTCTAAAGATTTTTCAACAATTTCAAAGCTTATACCAGAAATTTTCATATCCATTTGTAGTGCCGTAACCCCTTCACTAGTTCCTGCTACTTTAAAGTCCATATCACCAAGATAATCTTCATCACCCAATATATCGGAAAGTATCACATACTCGTCTTTATCTTTAATAAGGCCCATAGCAACTCCAGCAACAGGGGCCTTTATTGGCACACCCGTATCCATTAAAGCAAGAGAAGTACCACAAACTGTTGCCATAGAAGAAGAACCATCAGACTCCAAAATTTCGGACACTACTCTTATTGTATAAGGAAATTCAGATTTATCGGGTAAAACAGGATGAATTGCTTTCCAAGCAAGTTTGCCATGACCGATTTCTCTTCTTCCAGGTGGACGTCCAGTAGAAATTTCTCCAACAGAAAAAGGAGGAAAATTATAATGTAACATAAAGTGCTCACGTCTATCCCCTTCAATATCATCCACGATTTGCTCATCTTGCGTAGTGCCAAGAGCAGTAACAACCAGCGCCTGAGTGTTACCTCTGGTAAACAACGCAGAACCGTGAGTCTTGGATAGAACATCAACTTCAATTTCTATCTGACGTATTTCATCATGCTTACGACCGTCTATCCTTACACCTTTCTTCCTAATTATTTCACGTACTAACGATCTTTCAAAGTTTTTTACTGCATACGTAATTAACTTTTCGTCTTTTCCAGCTTCCTTAAGAGCATTCAATATATTATCTCTGATTGCTTCTAGAGCTTGAACTCGCTCTTGTTTTACTGTTTGCGAATATGCTTTTTCAAAATCTTTACTGTGCTTTTCAAGCTCTTGTGTTATATCTGATATATCAACAGGAGCAAAGCTTTCAGGTTTATTGCCAACTGTATCAGCAAACTCTTTTATGAGCTCAATGACAGGCTTAAGATGTTCATGGCCAAATTTTATTGCATTAAAAACATTTTCTTCAGAGAGCTCTTTCACTTCTGATTCAACCATTAAAATTGAATTTTCATCACCAGACAAAAACAGATCTAAGCTGCTTGCTTTCATCTCTTGAACAGAAGGGTTGAGTATATAGTTATTATTTTCATCACAACCAACCATCACTCCAGCTATAGTAAAGTGAAAAGGAACACCAGAAATTGCAAGAGCTGCAACAGTACCAATCAATGCTGGCACTTCAGGAGGATTGACTGTGTCATAAGTTAATAAATTGCACACCACACTAACTTCATCATTAAATCCTTCTGGAAATAGTGGTCTTATACTTCTATCTATTACTCTTGAGATTAAAGTTTCTCTATCAGATGGCTTGCCTTCTCTTTTAAAAAAGCCACCAGGGATCTTACCCATGGCATAGCTTTTTGCGATAAACTGTACATTTAAAGGTAGGAAATCAACATTTTCTTCCTTCTTTTTACTTACAACAGTTACTAAAACAGAAGTATCACCGTAATTTACAACTACTGAACCATGAGCTTGGCGTGCTATTTTTCCTGTTTCTAAAGATAAGGCACGACCACCCCACTCTATAGATTTTTTTATAATTTTAAACATACTAAATTCCTCGATTATTTTCTAATGCCTAACTTTTCTATTAATTCCTGATAGGCTTCATTACCAAATTTACGCTTTATATAATTTAAGTGCTTGCGTCTTCTACCTATCAATATAAGTAAACCACGCTTAGAGTGATGGTCATGCTTGTGCACTTTAAAATGCTCAGTTAAGTTACTGATCCTCTCGGTCAAAATTGCACATTGTACAAAAGATGAACCTGTATCATCTTCTTTGATTGCATATATATTTATCAAACTCTTTTTCTTTTCGGATGTTATCGACATCTAAACCTCATTTTAAATATTAAAAACACGAATAGGTTTCACACAACCATAAATAAAACTGCAGATTGCAATAGGTACACTACCCACTATCGTACAACAAATATCATAATTCTTTAAATTACGCAAGTTATTTAATACAACTTCCTGACCTTTTCTGATTTTCCCCGCATCTTCTGGGGAAATTTCAACTTTGAACATCGATTTTAAAGCCGATTCAATGGGGATGACAAAACTTTTTGTATCACTCCCTGTCACTCCATCATCTTCTGTCATCCCACCCCCNTCTGTCATCCAAGTAGCTGACACTGGGATCCAGCCTATTTCATCACGAACATTGTTTTTGACATATGCTCCTAGAATCTTTTGTCCATTACATGATTTGTAAGTATTTGTATATCTGGATCCCAGTGTCAAGCACTGGGGAGAGTAAGTTGTTGTGTTTTTNTTAGTAAGTTGCTCAATTGTCACTGATTCATTTTCTCTAAAGTCACCTACCATAGTTCTTCTTAATTTCGTAATGTGTCCAAAACAATTTAATGCAATGCCAAGATCCCGAGCAATTGATCTTACATATACACCACTACCGCACATCATAGAAAAATTTGCACTATTATTTATGGTATCCACAGATATCAATTTCAGCTCATGTATTTTGACTTGTCGGGGTTTTATATTCACCTTTTGCCCACTTCTTGCCAATTTATACGCCCTTGCTCCCTTGATTTTTATTGCTGAAAATTGAGGAGGAGTCTGCTTAATCTCACCAATAAAATTTTCAATTGCACAATTTATTTGATTATATTCGGGTTTTATATCGCTAGTTCTAATGATATCACCATCTAAGTCATCCGTGGTTTTTTGTTCGCCCCATTTTATTGTAAAATCGTATGCCTTTAAGTCACAAGATAAATACGGTATAGTTTTTGTTGCTTCACCAAGAGCAATTGGCAACACACCTGAAGCTAAAGGATCAAGTGTTCCCAGATGACCAGCTTTCTTAATTCCAAAAATCTTTTTAACTTGGGTTACAGCTTGTGCAGAACTAATTCCTATTGGTTTATCAAGATTCAGCCAACCATGTTTCATAGTTAATTATATACAATTGGTAACAGTTTAGCTTGAAATATATACTTTAAATAATAATATAAAAAATGGCTTGACCAACATGCATTATTAACGCATACTTAATCTTTTTATTAGTCTTATTTTAGGAGATTGTTATGACGAAAGACAAAGATCAAACTATATGGAAGCTGGAAAACACTGCACATATAACAAAAATGGGTATTGAAGGTTTAGTTGCACTTGCATCTTTAGCGGGAGCAATAACAACAATATTAATTGCTACTAAAGTAATTGCTGGACCTGCATCTTTAGCACTTGTTACTAGCCCTGCTGGAATTGCAGTTCTATTTATTGCCGCTATATATTTTGCCGCACTAGCTTATTCTTCATATCAGCAAATGAATGCAATAGAAAATGCTAAGGGTGAAAAGGGTGACAGAGGCGAACAAGGACTTCAAGGTGAGAAGGGTGAACAAGGACCTCAAGGTGAGAAGGGTGAACAAGGACCTCAAGGTGAGAAGGGTGAACAAGGACCTCAAGGTGAGAAGGGTGAACAAGGACCTCAAGGTGAGAAGGGTGAACAAGGACCTCAAGGTGAGAAGGGTGAAACACTCAATCTTTTACATGAACTACAACAACCTAATGTTACGCAAATATTTGATGCCAAATACGCACCTAAGCTTACATAAGGTAAATAAATAGCACAAGAGGTAGAGATGATTCTGCCTCTTTTTTTCTTCTTTTATTTGAATATGTAAAAGTTACAATAATTTACCCCACACTTCAACCACATCCTCATCAAAATCTATTATCTCTGTTTTTTTGAACTGGTAACATTTGTTGATAGATTGAATTTCTAAATTTCCTATAAAAGGAGTGGCGTCATTACCTAAAATCTTGCCACTGCGGCAGATTATCAGCCTGTCGATTAAATTACACTTTAATAGTTCTGTAATTAACACTCCTCCGCCTTCAACTAATAATCTTGTTATACCAATTTCTGAAACAAGTTTTGATGCCATGTCTTTTAGGCAGGCTTTGCCAGCATTGTTTGAGTTAACTACTAAGTAGTTAATGTTTTTTATTTTTTTCTTTACTTCATTGTTTGTAATTACCCAAGTTGAACCTCCTGTCATCCCAGTGCGTGACACTGGGATCCATTCTTCTTCTTTTTTTCTAGATTCCAGCGTCACGCGCTGGAATGACATCGAAAGGTATGCTGTTGGCTCTTTGCTTAAATCATGGTTATATAAGGTATCTGCAGTCTTTGCAATGTTATGCTCTTCCTTTAATTTCCCTTGGCTATCAATAATTAGCCTTATTGGCGATCTATTTTCCAGTCCTGGTAATCTGCAAGTTAAGAGTGGATCGTCATTAATAAGAGTATTGCTGCCGATCATAATTGCGTCATATTTTGCTCTGAGCTTCTGTACCCAGTTTCTCGTATCTTCACTTGTTATCCATCTGCTATCGCCTGTAAATGTTGCGATTTTCCCGTCAAGAGTTGTTGCGATTTTGCAAGCTATAAATGGTCTATGTAATTCTTTAGTGGTGAAAAAACCGACATTCAGTTCTTCTGCCTCTTTTTGCATTATACCTTGCTCAACTTCAATTCCTGCTTCTTTCAGAGCTTTAATGCCTCCACCTGAAACTCTACTATCTGGGTCAATAGTTGCAATCACTACCCTTTTTATTCCAGCTCTTATAATTCCTGCGGTGCAAGGTTCTGTAACTCCAAAGTGGCAACATGGCTCGAGCGTGATATACATAGTTGCATCTTGAGTTGAATCTTTAGCGTTTTGCAAAGCAACTACCTCCGCATGCGGACGCCCACCGATCCCTGTATATCCCTCACTAATAATTGTACCATCTTTTACAATAACACACCCGACAGCAGGATTTGGTGCAACATTTCCAAGATTTTTTTCTGCAAGCCTTAATGCAATTGACATGAAATGATCATCAGTCATTAGAAAGAAGTCATTTCGTATGAGGTATCAAAAATTCTTCTGTGCTCGTGTATGGCAAATCTATCTGTCATACCTGAGATATAGTCACATATTATTACTGAACGCTGAGATTCACAAGCGAGTTTGCTCCACTCTGTGGGAAGTAGTCCTGGGTTTTCATAAAAACATTGAAAAAGTTCCTGTATCATGCGTTTTGCTTTGTTCATCGTTCTACTCAG
The DNA here is from genome assembly GCF_042182995.1 of Wolbachia endosymbiont of Anurida maritima. NCBI lineage: Bacteria > Pseudomonadati > Pseudomonadota > Alphaproteobacteria > Rickettsiales > Anaplasmataceae > Wolbachia > Wolbachia endosymbiont of Anurida maritima. The sequence continues at coordinate 1,011,428 of NZ_CP102058.1, read as the reverse complement.
TTTATAGCTTCTGTATATTTTTTCCATGTTGAATCTTTTCATTTCTTTTGTAGCATTCGCAACTTCTGGTGAAAATGTGACTAGCATTTTATTTAGACTTCTTACGTCTTCTACGCTTTTTATTTTGTGATCTTCAATATTTCTTTCAGTCTGAGAAACAACATCACTTATCATAGTTCCTATAGTTCCACTCAGTGATTCATGTATGAGTTTGCTCTGAGGCAATTCTGAATATCCGCTTCTTACGTCTTTAAACGTTTTTCCAATTAAAGGGACATTCAGCAAATCTTCGATGGTTACTAAATTTGCCCTGAGTGCATCATCAAGATCGTGAACACTGTAAGCAATATCATCGGCAATTGAAGCAACTTGCGCTTCAATGCTTGAAAATTCCTCAAGTTTTAGATCATATTTTTCATTATATTTTAATAACAGCTGATTATTTGTAGAAGACTCCGCGTTTTGACCAAGCAAGGGACCGTTATGCTTTGCAACTCCTTCAATCACCTCCCAACTTAGATTCATACCATCAAAATCAGCATGTTTTTGTTCAAGATAAGTTAAAATTCTTATAGCTTGAACATTATGATCAAACTCATATTTCTCATTATTAACTTGAACTAAAGCATCCTCACCTGTGTGACCAAATGGGGGATGACCAAGATCATGTGCAAGCGCTATGCATTCAGTGATATCCTCATCTAAGCTGAGCCTGCGTGCAATGGATCTTGCAATTTGTGCAACTTCAAGGCTATGAGTCAGCCGAGTGCGATAGTAATCGTGCTCGTAATTGATAAAAACTTGTGTTTTGTACCCCAATTTCCTAAACGCATTAGAGTGAATAATGCGATCCCTATCACGCTGAAAGCAGCTGCGATTCTCATCTTCTGGCTCTTTGAAATATCTCCCTTTTGTTTTGCTTGGAAAGCATGCATAATTTAATAGAAAATTATTGTTTGACATGTAAAATTTCTACTATAATAAATTATCAATAATAAACGGTGGTTACTATGTCAACAAATTACAACATCAACTTAACTGATAATGCACTAAAAAAAATCCACTTTCTTGCAGAGCAGGAAGGGGATAAGAGTTCCGTTTTACGGATTGCAGTTTCAGGTGGTGGATGTTCTGGCTTCAAATACAATTTTCTTATGGATCAAATGAATAAAAATCTATCTTTGGATGATGAAGATGATGATTACGATGATGAGTTTGATGACGAAGACGAAGATGATGACTATGAAGAAAGCGAGGACTATAGAAGCCATTCCAGTTTTAGCGAAAAAGGTAAAGATATAGTAATTAATGATGAAAATGGCAATCCTGTATTAATGGTTGATAATTGTTCAGCAAAATTTTTGAATAATTCAGTTATAGATTATACTGAGAATCTCAGTGGTTCTGGTTTTCAAATAAAGAATGCCTTTGCTAAGTCTCAATGTGGTTGTGGTAACAGCTTCTCAGTTTAGTCAAAATTTGATAGTGCTTGACATATAACTGTACGGATGTTGCAATGTGACACGATGTTACATAGTAAATGATAGTGCGTAACAATGGAATCCAGCCTTTTACGCAATCCCATCACAAACGTTGTGTTTTAACATAGGATTAGCTACTTTTATGCTCACCAACTTAGTGTCCAATCAAAATTCCTGGATCCCAGTGTCTNNGAGCACTGGGATAACACCCTTCTCTGGTGGAGGGTGCTCTCAAGTCACAACGTTCATATAGTTGTATACTTGACACTGAGGTTTATTCTTCTATTTCTTTTTTACTGGTCATGCACTATCATTTGCTATGCAAGCACAACATTTGTATGGTTATAGGTCTTTTAAACATGAGTGATGATGTAGCACTAGAACTAACTTCTGTAGATAAAAGCTTCAAGGGCAATTCTGCTATCGTAAAAAACATCAACCTAAGTGTCACAAGAGGGCAAGTAGTAGCGCTGATTGGCGATTCAGGTGCAGGAAAAACAACTATATTGCAAATCGCAGGTTTGTTGGACAAGCCAACTTCAGGTATAGTTACGATAGATGGAATAAATTGCACACAAGCCAATAATAAGCATAAAACCCATGTAAGAAGAAATTTTCTTAGTTTTGTTTATCAATTTCACTATTTGTTACAAGAGTTATCGGTGTTGGAAAATATTATGCTTCCTCAACTCATTGCAGGAAAAAGCGAAGCTGAAGCAAAAAAGAATTCGCACGCAATGTTGGAAAAATTTGGTCTGGGAAACAAAGCAAGTAGTATGATATCTGAAGTTTCGGGTGGGGAAAGGCAGAGAGTTGCAATTGCAAGAAGCATTGTAAATTCTCCAAAGCTTTTGCTTGCAGATGAGCCAACAGGAAATTTAGATCCAACAAATTCTTTTAAGGTGTTTTTACTGCTACATTCGTACGTAAAGGAAAATAACAGCTCTATGCTTATAGTAACGCACAATCATCTCCTTGCAAAAAAGGCAGACTGTATTTTCCAATTGAGAGATCGATCATTAGTGAAGTTGTGAATAGGAAAAATAGCGCAATTTCTATGCCTTATACTTATCTAACCAATGATCATTAACAGAGTATAACTCGCATGAAATGCTTTCATTGCTTTTTATACACGGACTTTTTAACTTACGCTGTTTACTTAGGGAACACCCCGATAACATAAACACAGCTAAAACAAAAAATAATAGCTTTTTAAACATAACAAAACCTTTTCATTTATATTACTACACTCATTTCCCTTATTTGTAAAGATTAAGCATATTCTTTTACTCTTACCTCTTTTTTAGCTTTTTGAGAAGAAATAGCTGCACTGTTTAAGCGCAGTTTTATATAATTGTCCACGATTTGAGTCACTTCCTCTTCTTTATCCCTTAGAAAGTGATTAGTATCATCTATTATATGATATTTCATGTGATCACTTTTTACTGAATTTATCAACCTTTTTGCTAATTCTGTTACATCGCTTTCTTCTGAGATGGTATCATCACTGCTTTGTATTATAAGCCCAGAAGCTGGACAGGGAGAAAGAAAAGAAAAATCGTACTTAGTTACCGGAAGAGAAAGAGCAATAAAACCCACTATCTCAGGGCGGCGCATTGTTAGCTGCATAGCCACCCATGCTCCAAAAGAAAAGCCAGCGATCCAAATTGGAACGTTGCTAGGATTATGTTCCTGAAGCCAATCAATGGCTACCGCAGCGTCAGTCAATTCTCCTATACCCTTATCAAAAGTTCCGGTAGATTTTCCCACACCACGAAAGTTAATTTTCAATGCAGAAAAATTGTTATCGATAAAAGACGTATATACACTATGTACAATTTTACTATCCATATTACCACCATATTGAGGGTGATGATGTAAAATCAGCACAACCGGCGCGTTGACATCTTTGCTTTGGTGGTATTCACCTTCTATCTTTCTTGTTGCATTATTCAAAAAAACTTCTACCATAGTAACTCCTAATAAGAACCCGCTTGACAGGTATTTATGACGTGAATTATTAATTATGTATTAATTTCGCTGTTTTTGCAATAAATTTTTTATCGTGTTAAACATAGTTATGATTATAGTTAATGGTAAACTTATTTAAGTGACAGATGAGTCCATTCTCTTTAGAAAATAGTGGTTGCGTATATGCTGATTACAATGCAACTGCTCCAATTAGTGAAAATGTAAAAAAAAGTATATTTGAGGTTTTGTTAAAACAAACGCTCAATCCATCATCACTACATAAAAGAGGACAAGAAGCGAGGAAGATTCTTCAGGATGCAAGAGATAACGTACGTGGTGCTATTGGCGTCTCAAGTGATAAAGAAACAGTTTTTACGTCTGGTGCAACTGAAGCGAATAACCTTGTTATGAGAGGAATGAAAGGCTACCTGCATGTAATTTCAGCCATAGAGCATCCTTCAATTCTTAATTCTGCATGTAATCCATATATAATACCCGTTAATCAGGAGGGCATTGTTGACTTTTTAGAGCTAGAAAAAATTCTAAGTGAACTTAAAGGAAACAAAGCAATAGTTTCAGTGATGATGGCAAATAACGAAACCGGAGTTATTCAACCTATTGAGGAAATAGCTGAAATAGCCCACAAATTTGGAGCAATTTGCCACACTGACATTGCTCAAAGTGTTGGGAAAATTAAAGTTAATATGGAAGATTTAGGAGTGGATTTACTCACTTTATCTGCCCATAAATTTGGCGGTGTAGCAGGCAGTGGGGTTTTAATATTCAATAAAGAACTTGCGATAGAACCGATTATAATAGGTGGTGGACAAGAGAAGGGATTTCGTGGTGGTACGGAAAATATTGTTGCGATCGCAGGCCTTTCTGCCGCACTGCAAAATATTCCAGATCTTCTGTCAAAAATGGATGAAGTAAAGGAGCTACGTGATCAATTAGAGTGTGAATTATTAAATCTTGCCAGTGACATAAGAATCTTCGGTAAAAACTCTAAGAGGCTGCCAAACACAAGTTTTATTTATATGCCAGGAGTAAAGAGTGATGTGCAGCTCATGCATTTTGACTTGAATCATATTGCAGTTAGTAATGGCTCTGCATGTTCTTCTGGAAAAGTTGAGCCTTCTCATGTTTTGCTTGCAATGGGGGCAACAAAAGAGCAAGCAGAGTGTTCAATTAGAATCAGTATAGGTTCAGAAACTAAACCACAAGACATAAAAAAAATAGTGGATTGTTGGTATAATATCTACAAGAAGAACTCCTTGGTATAGATAATACGTGGTACCATGCAGGGAGCTATAAATTAGATGTAAAAAATTACTTTACAAACTCCGCCAGCGCCCTTATCATGAAACTGAAGCTATTTATTTATCTTCTCTGTACAGATTAAATGACAAAAAAACTCACGTATCTGGCGTCTTATTTTTAATTTTTTGCACTATGTGCACCTTATGTCTTTCACAATATTCTAGCTATATAAGCTGAAACGCGCTTATAAAGCATTTAAAACATAAAAAAACGCCAACTTAAAAAATGGATAGTGAATAACTAGCTACCCTAGGGTTTCTTTTGCCTTTTTTTCTGTTTAGTAAATTTCTTAAACATTTATGACTAAAGGTTAGTTGCATTAAAAAGCAGCTAAATCGCGGTTATTAAGCGTTTAGAATAAAAAAACGCCATACTTGAAAGTATAATGTAAGTAATTAGCCAACCACGGGGCTTCTTTTGCCTTTTTTTCATTTGGTAAATTTCTTAATATTTATGGCTAAAGATTGCACGAATGTTGCAATTACAAAAACGATTTCTACTAGGGTGTCATCCCAGTCTGGGATCCAGGTTGCTCACAAGCAAACTAACATAGAAAGTGGTTACAACGTTCTTGATTACGTTAAATTAAAAACTGGATCCCAGACTGGGATGACATCGTCCTTTCTTTTGGACTCCAGACTGGAATGACAGGAGAAGGAGGCTACTTTCATAACATCATAGGAGCACTGGGATGACACCATTCTTTTTCCTGGATTCCAGACTGGAATGACACCATAGGGGGCTACTTGGATGACGGGAGAAGGAGGCTACTTGGACGACACCCTGACAACCGTCATCCTGCTGCTTGTTAGCACCGCGGCGGTATGACGTCTCGCTTGCAACCTATAGCCTTCAGTGCTCCTTTTTTTGTCATCCCAGCGTCACGCGTTGGTTTCAACATTATATCATGAACTTTCTAAAATTCATTGAGTTATGCTTTCAAACGGTGGTGCCAGGGTGTGAGTATAAGAATTATCGGTACATAAAAGTCATAGCAGACAGACTTGAAGCGGCAAACGTTGGCAAAATGAGGCGAATAATATTCAATATGCCTCCGCGTTCAATGAAGTCCATGTGCATAAGCGTTGCGTGGCCCGCGTGGATACTGGGAAATCAGCCAACTGCAAGAATAATAGTTGCAAGTTACTCTCGGCTGCTCAGCGAAAAACACTCGCTTGATACAAGGTGCGTAATGCAATCTGGTTGGTATAGAAAGCTATTTCCAGAAGTAGAACTATCCAAAGATCAGAATACCAAATACAAATTTCAAACAGTGCAGAGAGGATACAGAATCGCAACGTCCGTTGGAGGAACACTAACCGGTGAAGGTGGTGATTTCATCATCGTGGATGATCCACTGAGTCCCGCCCAAGCTTTGAGTGAAACGTTTAGAAAGCGTGCTACAAACTGGTTTGACCAGACTTTAGTAACCAGGCTTAACGACAGAAAAAAAGGAGTCATTGTTCTTGTGATGCATAGGCTACATCAGGAAGATTTGACCGGGCACCTTCTCTCCAAACCGAAAAACATATGGAACCATACTTGTTTACCGATGATATCTGAAAATAAGGAGATTATCTATTCAATCAAAAAGCCAGCGCCTCCTTTTCTTGTTCCTGTCACCCGAGTAACTACAAATGAGTACAAAAGCTGGATTACAGCATCAAGTGCTAGAATGACACCACCCGTAATATTATACTCAAGAGAAGAAGGTCAGTTGCTATATCCCCTAGATGGAGGAAAAGAGGAAGTTGAGATGATAAAGGTTGAACTTGGGAGCTATGCTTTTGCTGCTCAATATCAACAGAACCCTCTGCCACTTTCAAGTGGTATAGTCAAACGAGAGTGGCTAAAGCGCTATAAAAATGTTCCTGATAATCTCTCGCATGTAACACAAAGTTGGGATACTGCGGTTTCAACAAGCGACATGAGCAACTTTAGTGTCTGCACCACCTGGGCAAAAATAGATAATAAATTCTATTTACTTGATGTATATCGCGCAAAGCTTGAGTATCCAAAGCTTAAAGAACAAGTTTTATCACTAGCTGCAAGATGGTCACCACACGCGATTTTGATCGAAGCCAAAACAAGTGGTCAGCAATTAGCACAAGAGCTGAAGGCAAACAGTCATTTGCCCATTATCGAAATAGTGCCACATGATGGTAAGCTCACTCGATTCCACCGGATTGCTCCGATGATAGAGTCTGGCAGGATTATTTTGCCGCATCAAGCAGTATGGCTAAATGATTTTGAGTATGAAATTTTAATGTTTCCAGAAACGCGCCACGACGACCAAGTGGATAGTACCGTGCAATATTTGCAGTGGATGAGAAAGACTAACACCAACGCCTTTAGAATCAGAGGCTTTGAGTGAAACCAGTCACGATTTGCTTTTACAACAAACGGTGTCATTCCAGTACTGGAATCCAGAACAATAATATACAACCAAGTCCACAAAATGAAAAGAGGAGCAAACTGCCTATTGTAGTTGCTTCTGTACTGGCAATAGCTGGAGTTGCTTTAGGAATAGCTATTGCAGTTTACTTAGAAATGTTGGCAGTGGGAATAGCAGTTGGAGCAATTTGTTGTCTTATTGCTGCTGCAATCGTATATTATTGTTNNTCAAAGTCACTTGAAAATAGCAACGTCCAAGGGTTTTCTGGAAACCATGAACAACCTACTTTGTAAAATTCACAAGACCTATTAAAATATTTTTTTACTTTTCATTGTATATTTCTCAACATATTATCTTTAAGTACTAAAATAATTAACAATATGGCATTATTAATAGTTGAATCACCTGCGAAAGCAAAGACGATAGGTAAATATTTGAGTAAAGAGTTCAAAGTAGCTGCATCCTTTGGACATGTGAGAGATCTTCCAGCAAAAAACGGCTCCGTTGATCCAGATAATGATTTTGCCATAAAGTATGAAATCATTGAAAAAGCAGAAAAGTATATAAAAGAGTTAGTAAAAGCAGCAAGCAAAGCATCAGATATATATCTTGCAACAGATCCAGACAGAGAAGGGGAAGCAATAGCTTGGCATGTGATAGAGGCACTAAAGGAAAGGAAAGCAATCAATGATGAAAGTAACATTCATAGAGTAGTCTTTAATGAGATAACAAAAAGAGCAGTGCAAGAGGCTATAAAGAATCCACGTGAAATAAATATGGACTTAGTGCGCGCACAACAAGCACGCAGAGCTTTGGATTACCTAGTTGGATTTAGCTTGTCACCGCTGCTGTGGACAAAATTGTCGGGAAGCAAATCTGCGGGGCGAGTTCAATCTGTTGCATTAAAGCTTATATGCGAACGAGAAGATGAAATCAGTAAGTTTATAACACAGGAGTATTGGAGCATAAAGGCAGAAATGCAAAATAGCAAAGATGAGGCTTTTTTTGCCATGCTAAGCCACTATGACAATAAAAAGCTAGAAAAATTTGATATTAAGAATGAAGAAGAAGCAAAGAACTTAGTCAGGGAGATTGAGTCAAGGCAGTATGCTGTAAGCACAGTAGAACGCAAGCAAGTTAAGAGAAACCCGCTACCTCCATTTATTACCTCAAGTCTTCAGCAAGATGCAGTGAATAAACTGTATTTTAATGTGAAAAATGTTATGCGAGTAGCGCAAAATTTATACGAAGGTATCGATATTGGTGGTGAAACTGTAGGGTTGATAACTTACATGCGTACAGATGGGTTTCATATTGCAGATGAGGCTATAAACTCAATTAGAGGGTCAATTAAGTCATTATATGGTGATAAATATTTACCGCAGTCTCCTCATAAATATGTAAAAAAGGTCAAAAATGCTCAAGAAGCACATGAAGCAATTCGTCCAACTGATATAAGTAGAACGCCGGGTAGTATTAAGGATTACTTAACGCCAGAGCAATTTAAATTGTATGATTTAATCTGGAAAAGGACCATTGCAAGTCAAATGGAGTCGGCGATTCTTGATCAAGTGGTAGTCGAAATTAGTTCTACTGACCAGAAAGTAATTCTGCGAGCAAGTGGGTCGAGTATATTCTTTGATGGTTTTTATAAAGTCTATCAAGATAACATGGAAGCCGAAAATGAAGGCCTGCTACCTGTCATGAAAGAAGGGGAAGCATGCAAGCTGATTTCAGTTGAGCCAAAACAACATTTCACTCAACCGCCACCTCGTTATAGTGAAGCAAGTATCGTTAAAAAAATGGAAGAAATCGGTATAGGTCGACCATCAACTTATGCAACAATTATTTCGGTATTACAAGATCGTGAGTACGTTTCATTGGATAGCAAAAGGTTTATTCCAAGCAGCCGCGGTAAAATCGTTACTATATTTTTAGAAACTTTTTTTCAGCGTTGTGTAGAGTATGATTTCACATCACAAATGGAAGAAAAGCTTGATTTAATTTCAAATGGACATGCAGATTGGAAAAAAGAATTAGGCCACTTTTGGGTGCCATTTTTTGGTCATGTAAACTCTGTCAAGCAAATGACGCATGATGAAGTTTTCAGCGGCATTCACGATTTGGTAATCGATTGGTTTTGTTCAGAAGAAGGAAGAAAAGAGGTGAATACAAAATGCCCTGCTTGCTCTGATGGCATATTGAAATTGAACTTTGGAAAAGCCGGGGTGTTCCTTGGATGTTCTAACTATCCTGAATGCAACCATACAAAAGAAATTACAGGTAGTAACGACAATTCAGAATATCCAAAAAGTTTAGGTATAGATGATATAACAGGACAAGAGGTAGTAATTAAAAAGGGTCCTTTTGGGCTTTACCTGCAGTTTAATAATGAGTCAGAAAAGAAAAAGGCGGTTTCTATACCAAAAGATATAAATGTTAATGATATTGATCTGAGCATCGCTACTCAGTTACTTTCCTTGCCGAAAGTAATCGGAGAGCACCCTGAAACCGGAAAGGAAGTAAAAATAGGCCTTGGACGATTTGGGTACTATATTTTTTATGATGGTAGATACTTTTCTCTTAAGAAAAGCTCCAAAGAGGTGCTGAATACAGAATTGAGCGAAGTTATACAAATTATTGCAAACAGCCCACGCAAAGAGCTAAAATCTCTTGGGGTTAATGAAAAGGGAAAAGAAGTTTTTATCTGCAACGGTAGGTACGGATTCTATATAAAATGCGGTAAAACAAACATTGCTTTGGGCAAGAGTGCAGATATTGAAAGCATAGATTTGAAGAAGGCATTAGAGTTGATTAAGGGTAAGAAATAGACTTCTTGAATAACCATATGCTCTTTATTGTCATTCCAGCGCGTGACCTTACCCAGATGGTATATTGCTTGGTTGGAAGCATAAGAAGATAATAGCTTCTCAGAGTGGATAGGATAGAGGATTTTTCAAAGCATTTTTTCTATTGAAGATAAGAGCATCTTTTATATGCTTATAGTAAAACATAGAATGCTTATGGTTCCAACTATAGCAATTTTGAGTGGTGGATTTTCTTGTGAAAGAGAAGTATCACTTATGAGCGGAAAAGCAGTAAAGAAGGCGCTTGATAGCCTTTCATATAATGCAATAGAAATAGATGTTGACAGCAACGTTGCTGAAAAGCTTAGAAAAATTAATCCTGAACTTGCTTTTATTGCTCTGCATGGACCTTATGGTGAAGATGGCTGCATTCAAGGTTTATTGGAAATCTTAGGTATAAAATATACACACTCAGGAGTTATGGCTTCTGCTGTTGCTATGAATAAAGTGATGTCAAAGCATATATTTCGATCCCTTAATATCGACACTCCAAAAGGTTATGTAATTAGCCGAGAAGATGTACTAAAAAATAATATTAAAATCGATTATCCGTACGTCTTAAAACCAATTAATGAAGGCTCTAGCATCGGAGTGCACATGATTTTCTCGCATGAGAAATTAAAAAACATGCTTCCAGCACGTGACCAGGCAGTGTCTGGCTACTTGGATGACAAGGAAGGAGCTACTTGGATGACAAGAGACTTGATGATCATAGAAGAATACGTTCCAGGTGTAGAATTACACACTGCTGTACTACTGAGTGAAGCAATTGGTACTATAGAAATAAGACCAAAAAATAAATTCTATGATTATGAAGCAAAGTATACAGATGGATTTGCAGCACATATATTTCCTGCTGAAATTCCTGACAACATATATAAAATGACCTTGGAACACGCACTGAAAGTTCATCAATTTTTAGGATGCAAAACTATTTCCCGCTCAGATTTTCGTTATAATCCCCAAAATAACACTTTAAAAATGCTTGAGATTAATACACATCCTGGCTTTACTAAGTTATCGTTAGTGCCAGAAATTGCAAAATTGGCAAAAGGAATCAATTTTAATGAATTAGTTAAAATTATTGTTGAAANNCAGCACAAGAGTATTAGAGATCAAGCAGATGTTGAACNNAATGTTACTAGAAGCCAAAGGCGTTTTTTGCGCAAGTGCGCTTTCGTTATTATAACTGCGCTTTTTTTTACATTAGTACTTTATAGTTCACTCGATAAAATAATAAGTCGATTTAATTGCTACTTTGCTTGGTGTAATGACTGCCTATCCAGTTTATTACTCAGTAGTGGATTTTCAATCGATGAAGTAGTCGTGAGCGGCAATAAATTTACAAACGAAAAGGACATTCTAAGTTTGGTAGATAGAACGCAACCTATCATGTATATATCACTCTCAAAACTTATAGATAGTATACAATCTGTAAGCAGATGGATAAAATACGTAAGAGTTCACAGAATTTTGCCCAATACTCTACACATTAATATAGATGAGCATAAACCGTTTGCTCTCTGGAAAGATAATAACAAAACTTCGGTAATTGATTTCGAAGGTAAAGTGATCGTAGATGACTATTTAATAGATGATCTTGTTGTAATTACAGGACAAAACTCGTTATCAAACCTAGAATTTGTTAAAGATGTGTTAGAGAGTAAAACTCAATTAAGTGACCACATTTCTTCCTTTGCTTATATAGGGAATAGAAGATGGAATATCATACTTGATAACGATTCCACAGTGAAACTGCCTGAAGATAACCCTTATAGTGCATGGGACTATTTAAACCACTTGCAAAATACAACTGATTTTACTTTCAGCAATTGGAGTATAATTGATATGCGTATTACTGATAAAATTTTTGTGAAGAGGTGACCTGCTGTCATCCAATTCTTGTTATGCAAACACGAACATTGTAATATGGTACAATGTTGCATAGTAGACAATGTCACGCAAGTAGCTGACACTGGAATGACAAGAAGAGAGCACTCTTAGCCAAACTACGATTTGTGGATAGTTTGCTAGCCGAGGAAGTTTTGAAAAATAAGATAAAAAAAGATAGTAATTTCAGGAAAGGAAGTGTGGCCAATCATTGAGGGCGGCAAAGGCATCGCAATCAGTGATGGAAGGTCAAGTGGAGCATTTGCTGCAGCAGATGCTGTGGGTACGTTTTCTGGTGCAAATGCTAAGCTTATTGATGATAATGGTGAGTTAGTGCCGCTGATTTACAAAGGCAAAAAAAGAAATGAAAAACACAGTGAATTGATTGAGTATAGTATTAAAGCTGGAATCAGTCAGGCAAAAATAGCGAATGAAATATCAAAAGGTCATGGAAGAATACATATGAATGTGCTTTGGGAGATGGGAGCAGCAGAACGCGTGCTTCATGGCATATTAGAAAAAGCAAAAGGCTTAGTTCATGGTATTACCTGCGGTGCTGGTATGCCTTATAGGCTTGGAGAGATTGCAGCTAAATATCAGGTTTATTATTACCCTATTGTCTCATCGGTGCGTGCTTTTAAAGCATTATGGAAGCGTACTTACCAAAGAATATCTTCCTATTTGCTTGGTGGAGTAGTGTATGAAGATCCATGGCTTGCTGGAGGGCACAATGGACTCAGTAACAGTGAAGACCCAGAGCTACCACAGGCTCCATTTGAAAGAGTTGCAGAGCTTAGATCTTTCATGAACGAGATCGGTCTTTCAGAAACACCAATTGTTATGGCAGGAGGAGTGTGGCATTTGAAAGATTGGGAACATTGGTTTGACAATCTGCAAATTGGACCAATAGCTTTTCAGTTTGGCACTCGTCCACTTTTGACGAAAGAAAGCCCAATTTCTGCAGAGTGGAAAAAGAAGCTACTCACTTTAGAAGAAGGTGATGTATTTTTAAATAAATTCAGTCCAACAGGGTTTTACTCATCTGCAGTAAAAAATAACTTCATACGTGAGTTACAGGAGAGAAACTTACGTCAAATAAAATTTTCAGAAAATGCCAGCGAAGAATTTAGTAGTGAATTTGCAATGGGTAGCAGAGGTAGGAAGATCTACCTTACTTCAAAAGACAAAGAGCTGGCAAATACATGGACTAAAGCAGGGTATACAGAAGCAATGAAAACTCCAGATACAACTGTTATTTTTGTGACACCAGATAAATTTAAACAAATAAGAGAAGATCAAATCAATTGTATGGGATGCTTAAGTCATTGTTTGTTTAGCAATTGGAAGGATCACGGCGACCATTCCACAGGACGAAAGCCAGATCCACGGAGTTTTTGTATACAAAAAACACTGCAAAACATTATACATGACGGCGATATTGAAAATGAACTCATGTTTTCCGGGCACAACGTGTACAAATTTAAGCAAGATCTGTTTTATGAGAATGGCTACGTACCGACAGTAAAAGAGCTGGTGGAAAGGATATTGATTGGGTATTAAGTTATGGTTGAGTTGACAAGTAGATGTTATCTTATTATAATAAGTATTTATTAATTTAATCTTAACTTAAGAGGGTATTTATGGTAGCAAGTGATAGTGTTTTAAAAAGGTATGCGTTAGCCTATATAAAAAAATCTGGTAGTAACAGTAATGTTAAAGAGTTTTTACAATTTTGTAATACGCAAAACACCACAAATTGGAGTGAGGAGAATTTTAAAAATGCGTATGAAAAATTTACACATCCAAATTCAAGCAATAGGCACGATACAGAAAGCAGAAATGATCAACATAACGCAGGGAATAACGGGCAACCTACAGGCCCTCAAGTTATATATGTGAATAGACAAAATGAAGGCTTAAGTTTTTTGGATTGTTTACTATTACAATGCTGGATTAATTCTTTATGCGGTGGACGTGGTCACACTACGGTTAATAATATAACGAATATTAACAATGGCAATACCTCTCATCAAAGCAGAAAAGAGAATAAAAAAGAATCAGAAGATAGTAGGAAGTTATTAGCTTTAGGTATAGCACTTGTTGTTGTGTGTGTTGCTTTCCATGTTGGTATGTGCTTTTGGTACAATAGCAGCAAAAAAGCGGCTAGAAAAGAAGAAAAAATAGATTACCTTGATAATAAACTTAAAACGTTCAGGAATATAGAATTTGCGGTTGGCACTATTTCTTTGGCAGCTTTGATAGCTTGCGCTGTCTACCCAGTCTTACCGGTGTGGGGTTTAGTTATCCTTGGTGTTAACTCTCTCGTATGTTTTGCCGGTGGTTTAGCTTTTCATATGAAGCACGAGAAAGAATCAGATAATATTGAAAAGGTTGAAGAAGCGGTAAAAGGCTATAACACATCTCCTCCTCCTTACTCTCCTCAAGATCCTAATGCGGATACTTATCCAACTGCTCCTCCTTATAGTAGATTTGATTATCCTAATACAACAGGGCAAAATTTTGGAATTGTGTAGGGCTAAGTACCGAACACAAGATATACCGCCGCCTGCGGCGGTATATGACATTGCCAGTACCCAAATACTTTGGTACGGACAATACAACTTAATATAGGCATAGAACCCCCTATATGGAAAAGATTCAGAAAAAATGTAGTGCACGTTAGGTAGAAATGTATGTGCACCTACACGCTACTTGCAAAAATACGCTACACTTTTTGCTGAATTTTGTTGTTTAACGGAAAACCTGCAGGCAGAGATAAGTTTCGAGCTCTCTAAGAGCATGTCTTCAAACTCAAGAATGAGCTAATTTGTGAAGCATAATAGTGATCATATTAAAAAAGATGTTATTTTTTGAAGTGAGAGGAGAATGCTCATAATCCTTACTCATACGTCTAAAATTGGAGAGCCAAGCAAAGGTTCTCTCAACAATCCAACGTTTAGGAATAACCTGAAATCCTGTATCAACTACTTTCTTGGTAATCGTCAACAAACATCCAGTTTCCAATAAACAGCGGTTTTGCAATTTACCTGTATATCCTTGATCAGCAAAAAACTTACGTAATGTTGGAGCTTTGCATTTGGCTTGAACAAAAAGATTTAGTGCACCATCACGATCTTGAATGCTTGCACTGTGTACTTCAGCAGCAATTACAAGACCTAGAGTATCTACAACGATGTGGCGTTTTCTACCCTTTACTTTCTTGCCAGCATCATATCCTCTGGATCCCCTTTTTGAGTGGTTTTTACTGATTGACTGTCAATTATTCCTACTGATGGAGTTTCATTCTTACCAATTATCTTTCTTAGTTTTTTAACTAGAAAATCATGAATTTCTTGCCATATTCCACTTTTTTTAAACGCGAATTACAACTATACACGGTTTTCCATGGTGGAAAATTCTTAGGTAGTTGTCTCCATTGACAGCCTGTTCTCATCACATACCTTATTGCATCGATAATCGTTCTGATACTGTGTTTTCTTGGTCTGCCGGTCTTTTTAGGTTCAAAATATTGCTCTATCATCTTCCATTCTTTGTCACTTATATCGCTTGGGTACATTTAAAATATATCTTATAACACACTTCTTAACTCCTTTCTACTTAGTTTGAAGACATGCTCTTAGGAAATTGTCTTTTGCTTTTGTGATTTTCATGTTAAAGTATGATTCCTGGGTGAAATGAGTAGCTGCTGTTGTGCCATAAGCATGGCAGAGGAAAGTCCGGGCTCCAAGGAAAAGTAGTGACGGGTAACACCCGCCGGAGGTAACTCCAGTTATAGGGCTGCAGAAAATTACCGCCTAATATTTTAGGTAAGGGTGAAAAGGTGTGGTAAGAGCGCACCATAGCAATGGCAACATTGGTAGTCAAGTAACCAGCACTAGGAGCAAGATTAAATAAGAGTAGAATTTATGTTTTCCTCATATCTACTCGGGTAAATCGCACGAAATAAATGGTAACATTTATTCCAGATAAATAGCTACATAAACAGAACTCGGCTTATATTTCACCTAGGTATTAAAATAATACATATAATATAAGCCATATTCGAAATTTGGACGTTCACACGCATTAACCTTTTACTTGTTCTGTTTGATAATCATTATTCTCATCAGAGCTAGAATATCCTTCATCCTCATCAACATACTCTTTCAGAACGTATCCTCTGCCCCAAACAGTTTCTATGTGACTTTTTCCATCATTAGCGCTTTCAAGCTTCTTACGTAATTTACACATAAAAACATCAACTATTTTGTTATCTGAAGGTTCGTCTAAGCCATTGTAAAGATGATTCAAGAACATTTCTTTTGTTAATACTGTTCCTTTACGCAGTGCTAGCAATTCTATCATAGAATACTCTTTATTAGTAAGGTGAACCGTTTTACCTTTCACCTCAACAACCCTGTGATCAAAATTGATATTTATATTACCAATCTTTATCACCGATTCAGGATGGCCTTTAGTACGACGCACTATGGCCTTAATTCGAGCTAATAACTCACTTTTATGAAATGGTTTGGTTAAGTAATCATCGGCACCATACCCGAGTCCTTTAGCTTTGTGATTAACAGCAGATATACATGAAAGTATTAGGACAGGAACTTTGATTTTTGCACTTCTTAATCTTAACAATATATCATATCCGTCAATATCACCAGGCAAGTGTATATCTAAAATAACTAGATCATAGTAATCTCCGTTTGAGGAAACCATATTATTGTTATAATCTTGTGCAGAAGTAACAACGTCACAAAAGTGCCCATCAGAAGTTAAGGCATTAACCACAGTCTTTGCACTTACTTGATCATCTTCAATTAGTAATATACGCATATTTTACACCCCATAAATAATTTATAATTTTAGTAATATATATAACTAAGGAAAGTAACAAATCAAACTTTTATTAACAAACGATCAAAATTACACTTATTAATTAATAGTAAATATATTGTTCCAAAATTATATAAATAGATCTAAAATATAATAGATACATCATATACCATAATAGTAATACTATTTTTAGTAAATATTAAATTAAAGTTATTATTATTAAAAGAATACTTAGGTTAATAAATATTTAACTATTTGATACGCCTATATTATATTTTTAACTTACTTATTCTACTCTTTTAAAGTATAAGTAATATTTTCAGGAATATTGTGTGGCAATATCAATTTTAGGTGCGGGTGCATGGGGTACAGCAATCGCAATTTCATTAGGTAGTAAGAAAGATGTGATTTTGTGGACTCGCAATAAAACTACATTTGAATCAATCAACGGGAAAAGAGAAAGTGACAAGCTACCCGGTTGTCGAATTTTTGATAATGTGTCAGTAAAATTGGCTATTGAAGACACAATTAATGCTTCAGTAACAATCCTCGCTGTTCCCACTCAGTCTCTGAGGGAGGTATGTCAGCAATTGCATAATTGTAATCTGAAAAAAGATGTAGCAATAATTTTAGCTTGTAAGGGAATAGAAAAGTCTACATTAAAATTACCTAGTGAAATAGTAAATGAAGTTTTACCTAACAATCCTATTGCTGTTTTTTCAGGTCCTAGCTTTGCTGTAGAAGTTGTAAGAAAATTACCCTATTCAATGGTTCTTGCATGTCAAAATAACATATTGGGTTCAAAGCTAATATCAGAACTACAGCAAGAAAATGTTAAATTACACCTTAGTAGCGATGTTATAGGGATACAGATTTGTGCAGCGTTAAAGAACGTTTTTGCTATAGCGTGTGGGATTGTTCTAGGTAGTAAACTTGGGTTTAATGCTCATGCAGCATTGATTACGAAAAGTGTGAGCGAAATTAAGGCTTTATACTCAGCAAAAGTTGGTAACGGTAATGTGGATATAAATACACTACTTGGGCCGGCATGTCTGGGTGACCTAATTATGACATGCACATCCTTGAATTCAAGAAACCTATCTTTTGGGTTTAAAATAGGTAATAGTGACAATGGCTTTAATGTTCAGCAGATTTTGTCAGAAGGCAAGTCAGTGATTGAAGGTTTTAGCACTGCTGAGTCCATATTTAATTTAGCAGGAAAGCTAAAGATAAAAATGCCTATATGTGAAGCGGTCTATAGATTATTGTATGAAAGTGCTTCTATAGAGGATACTATTTCTGTTCTTGTAAATTAGTTTTGTACTTTGGTGTATTGTGAAATTTTTATATAAATTGATATCAACATGGTGGCTGTCTGGCACAGTAAAAAAAATGCCAGGTACTGTAGGCAGCTTAGCTTCTTATCCAATTGTTCCTGTAATACTCAGTAACAGAATTTTAGGTGCAGCAATTATTTTTTTATTATTCTTGATTGGATTATGGTCTATAGGCAATTATATAAAACATTACAAGACTTCATGTGATCCAAAAGAGGTAGTAATTGACGAAGTAGTTGGTCAATTGCTGACAATACTTTTAGTTTCGATATTGTTAAGCCAAGAGATAAATTGCTCTTTATTGTTGTTGTGCTTTTTTTCTTTTAGGTTTTTTGATATAATAAAAACGTGGCCTATAAATTTGATCGATAAAAATACCAAAGGTCCTTTAGGTGTTATGCTAGATGACATTATAGCTGCAATTTTAGCCTGTGTTCTTATAGGAGCCTTTTATTGTTTATTGTTGATGTATGCAGGATAAAAAAATTTATTATTCAAGCTTAATTGTTCAAAATCTAAAGGATTATATACTGTACGCAGCAAATTTATCTGAGTGGGAAGTCCACGATGAATTTGATAACGTTACATTTACAATAAATGGTACCAAGGAGTCATTATTTAATTTTGTGTTCTGTGGAGATCAATGTACCGAGCTTTCTATACGAAAAACTCTAGATTATCTCAGAACAAGAGATATAGAAGCAACATGGGTAATAAATTCACATATGAAAATAAGAGATATTTTAGAAAAGTGTGAAGTAAAACACGTTAGCACACCAAAAAAAGCTTTACTTAATATGAAAAATTACTTTTTACCTGTTGATGTTATTTCAAATTTGAGGTTAAATGCTGTAAATGGTAGCGATCTTTTAGAACAGTTAGATCTACATACTTCTAAAATTTTTTATCATGGCGTTGGAATTGTCAGCACATTTTTTCGCGGATTATCAAATTATGATGATAAGAACTCAAGATTAAGATTTTTTCTTGTAACACTAAATAATGAAATTATTGGGACATGCGGTCTTTATGTTCAAGACAGCGTAGCTGGTTTTTATAGTGATGGAGTTTTACCAATTTACAGGAATCGTGGAATAGGTACCCAAATGGTTTTAGAAAGAATAAAGATAGCTAAACAGCTTGAATGCAAATATATAGTAGCACATTGTATGAAGCCTTCTGTGAACCTTTATAAGAGATTGGGCTTTCAAATGTTAGGCAATCTTTACTTATATACCTCTTCAGCATAATTCTGAGCGGTTACAAATTTTTACATTTGTTTTAAAAATGCTATGTTTTTTTTGTATGAAGTGGTTTTAATATTGATTCTAATATTATTCTTTCTCTCTTATTCTAAATTAAAAATTAGTAATAAGATTAAGAACTTACAGCATCAAAATGTTATCATAAATAATTTAATTGATACTGTGAATGATGGGTTTTATATTTGGGATGCAAAAAAACGTATAGAAAAGTTCTCTCCCAACTTACTAATTTTGCTTAATACTGTTTTTTACTCGTTTAATGAGTTTGTGGATNTTTTTGAGCAATCAGAAAGCTTAATTAAAAATTTTGTTAAAGCAAAGGAAATAAATAAATCTTTTACTCTAGATTTAAAGTCAAAGGACAGTGAGGTTTATTGCATATGTTACGGTAGAAGCATAATAGATGATTCTAACAATGTGATAGGTGTGCTATTATGGATAAGGAATGTCTCAGACTATAAGATAAAAGCTAACGGACTTGAGTTAGAAAATAGTAAGCTTACACAAGAAGTGGAGAGCTATAAAAACATTTTCAACTCTTTACCATTTCCAATACTAAAATATAACAAGAGTAGAAAGGTGGAATTTTATAACTTATTTTATGATAAATATGTAAATGGCTCTAAGAAATTTGCTATTACCAGTAGCGCTCATAACACAAAACCAGTAAGACATGTCATAACTTATAAGAATGAACCTAAGGTTTTCGATTTTGTTAAAATTCTAATACAAGATTCTGGTAGCATAGTAATGTATGGGAAAGATGTTAGTGATGCAGAGAAATTATATACTGAATTAAGCAGTTATTTAGCTACACAGAAAAATTTGCTTGAGAGGTTACCGGTTGCTATAGTAATATATAGTAAGAATCAAAAGCTAAAATTTTATAATAATGCTTTCATAAAAACTTTTCAATTTGACCCAAAATTTTTGGCATCTTACCCAACTTATCACGAAGTTATGCTTTATCTCCTCGAATCTAAAAAGCTTTTAGAAAAAGAGGATTTTCAAACTATTAGTAACCAAAGACATGAGTTATTCAAAAAATTATTTGAATCGTACGATGATACGATACACTTCACAAATGGAAAAGCGTTCAGGGTATTAACAATACCCTACGCTTCGGAAGGTTTGCTGTTCTCTTACGAAGAATACAAAAGATGATACTTAAGCTCCTTCTCTCTCTACCATGAGCTGTTTTACTTTCGCTATTGCACTTGCCGGATTAAGTCCTTTAGGACAAGTTTTTGTGCAATTCATTATTGTATGACAACGATACAACTTGAATGGGTCGTTTAAAACATCAAGTCTTTCATCTGTCTTATTATCACGGCTGTCAGCAATCCATCTGTAGGCTTGTAATAGTATTGCTGGTCCTAAAAATTTATCACTATTCCACCAGTAGCTTGGGCAACCAGTCGAACAGCAAGCACATAATATACAGTCGGACAAGCCATCCAATTTTTTTCTATCTTCAGGAGATTGAGAGTATTCTTTATTTGGTAGGGCAGGCTTATCTGCTTGTAACCAAGGTTTAATTGACTTATATTGCTCGTAAAATTGGCTCAAGTCCGAGACTAGGTCCTTTATCACATACATGTGAGGTAATGGATATATTTTTACGTCACCTTTTATATCATGTATAGATCTAGTACATGCAAGAGTATTGGTTCCGTCAATATTCATGGCACAAGATCCACATATGCCTTCTCTACAAGAACGTCTGAAAGTTAAAGTCGAATCTATTTCATCCTTTATTTTTATTAATGCATCAAGTACCATAGGGCCACAACTATCCATATCAATAAAAAATGTGTCTATTCTAGGGTTTTTCTCGTCATCAGCAGACCAACGGTAAATTTGAAATCTTCTGATGTTTTTTGCTACAGCAGGAATAGGATAAATTTTGCCCTTTTGATTAATCTTAGAATTCTTTGGCAAAGAAAACTGAACCATATCACTTACCTTTTATTGTTTATAGCTAAAACCCTTTGTAGATAACATATTTTATTATCATCTACTATATTTTTATTAAATTCCTTTTAAATCGCGCACATATTGTAGCCAAGCGAAGCTAAAATCTCTCTTTCTAGATTTTTCATTATAATTTCTTCATCTTTTTTNTGGTGATCATAACCAAGTAAATGCAGTAATCCATGCACTAACATGTGTGCAATGTGAGCAAGAATGGGTATACAATACTCATGCGATTCCCTTTCTATTGTGCCTATTGAAATTGCTATGTCTCCTAAATCACACTCATTAGATAATTGTTCACACGGAAATGATAGTACGTTAGTTGGCTTATCCACTTCTCTAAATTTTAAATTAAGTTGATGTAGCAAGTCATCATCAGCCAGAGCTATTGATATATTTGGTTTATAGTGGTCTATTTTTAATTCTTTTAGAGAAGTATTGATGACACCTAATACAAAATTTTTAGGATTTTCTATGATACTGTGCCATTTCTCATCAAGAATGTTTACTTCTAACATGAGTAACGCACCAGAAAGTACATCATCTCATAACTTGACATTGGAATCCAAAAAAGAAGAGTTATAGACCCTCGTGTCATGTACACAACTGTACGAATATTGTACACTAGAAGGATGTCATCCCAGTGCCCAGACACTGGGATCCAGGAATTTTGATTAGACATCAAGTTAGTGAATATAAAAGTAGCTAATCCTATATTAAAACACAACAGTTTTAATGTGGTTGCATTAACCAGTGTCAAGCACTGCTTTGTGTTTGATACAAAATCGGCTATAACGTTTAATGCACTGCCTTCGAGACAAATATTCATACAGCTGTGCGTTGCGTGCTGAGATGACAAGGTATTACACATCACTCATCCTTATTACTTCATTCCATTCAATTTCCGAAACTGGGGCAATTGATAAACGTGGTTGTTTTAATATAGCCATATTTTTCAAAAGTGGGTTTTGTTTTATATTATTTAACGTTACTTGGTTGTTTAAAGGTTTCAAAAACTTTACATTCACTAATCCGAACTTGGGGTCATCAACATGATAATACTCTTTAAATACTTCAACTATTCCAAGTATTGCTTTCTCTTTATCTGTATGATAGAAAAACGCAAGATCGCTTACTTTCATAATTTTCATGTAATTTTGAGCTTGATAATTGCGCACACCATCCCACTCAACTACCTGCTCCTTTTCCATTTTTTGCCATGAGTATTCACTTGGCTCTGACTTGAGTAGCCAAAGTTGCATTATTTTTTTCTTCTTAAGTAAGCTGGTATATCATAGATATTGCTGCCCCACTTAGCTCCTTCGCTTACCTGTTCAGCTGGTTTTGTTTCCAGTGTTTTGTCTTGCATACTTTCACTTTGACTATAGGGCCACTTAAACTTCTCTTTCTCTGAGTCTTCACTCTGACTTATAGGTGAAGTTTCTGATTTGTTATCGCGACTATCAATGCCAGTTGCAAGAACAGAAACTCTAACTCTTCCCTCCATCGCTTGATCAAAAGTAGCACCAAATATTATATTCGCATTTTCATCTACTTCTTCACGCACTCTATTGGCTGCAGCATCAACTTCAAACAGAGTCATATCTCCGCCACCAGTAATGTTAATTAATATTCCTTGTGCACCTTTCATTGATACATTATCAAGCAATGGATTAGATATTGCAGCCTCTGCAGCACTAATTGCTCTATCTTCTCCTTCTGCCTCTCCAGTGCCGATCATCGCTTTGCCCATCTCGCTCATTACTGTTTCTATATCAGCGAAGTCAAGATTAATGAGCCCTG
The DNA here is from genome assembly GCF_042182995.1 of Wolbachia endosymbiont of Anurida maritima. Taxonomy (NCBI): domain Bacteria; kingdom Pseudomonadati; phylum Pseudomonadota; class Alphaproteobacteria; order Rickettsiales; family Anaplasmataceae; genus Wolbachia; species Wolbachia endosymbiont of Anurida maritima. The sequence continues at coordinate 988,277 of NZ_CP102058.1, read as the reverse complement.
GCATGACCATCAAGTCAGTTACTCCTCTGATGCCAATGTGCAGAACATTATCAGCAAGTTTAAACGCATCAGAAAATGTAGTTTTTTCATTTGCAATTCTAAATAGATTCTGATTTGGAATAACAATAAGTGTATCTACGTATTTTTGCAATTCTTCAAGTCCAAGCTCTGCAATACGCATCCTTCGCACACCCTCGAAGCCAAATGGCTTAGTCACAACTCCAACAGTCAATATCTTTTTTTCTTTTGGCGCTCTATCCTTAACTGCAGCTCTTGCTTCTCTGGCCGCTTTTGCAATTACCGGTGCTGCACCGGTTCCAGTACCGCCGCCCATTCCTGCTGTGATGAAAAGCATATGACTATCTTTTATATGCTCCATAATTTCATCGATTGATTCTTCTGCTGCACCTTTGCCAACATCAGGCAAGGCACCAGCACCAAGACCCTTGGTTAAGTTAATACCCAGTTGAATTTTTTTATCGCATAATGACTTCTCTAACGCTTGAGCATCGGTATTTGCTACAACAAAATTTACTCCTTGCAAATTGGATTGGATCATGTTATTCACAGCATTTCCACCAGCACCACCCACTCCCACAACGGTAATCCTTGGGTGTAATATAGGCAGCTCTGGCAAACTAAGGTCAATTGACATTTAAATTACTCAAATTTAGTGAATTCACTTCATAATAAGTTACTGCTTTTTTAACAATATGCAAATACTTTTCACTTCTATAGACATAAATAGTAAACGGGATTTACTTATTCTTAACATTTATACTAATAAGTGCCGTTAATTAATAGTAACTAGGTTTTTAGGTGACATCATTTAACCGATACAAGAAAATAGAAAATGTTTATAAGAAGGGATAAAAACCTATCCCTTTTTTTGTTAAAGTTACTCTACAGTGCGCTGTGGCTCGTAGCCAACAATACCAGCAATATCGCTTAGAGCTGATTTTGGGTAAAAATTATCTTGTGCTATTTCTGCTTTATTCAGCCTTGCCTTTATTTCACTAGATTGGCTATAATGCTTGTACGCAAGAATTCCAATAGTTCCCCCACTATTGCAGCAGCTAGCAGACCAGTAAATACCGGATTAGTAGCTGCGAATGCATATAATCCCTTACCTCCTTCTACCATACCAACATAAGCTGATTTTGCTGTTGTACTAATAAGAACTGCATAAGCTGGACTCATAAAATAAGCAGCTGTAAGCGCTATTGCTGAAGGTATAACAAAAAAAACCACAGCTGTTTTTAATTTATTATTAATTACATATTGACCAAAACCACTGGCAGCACCTGGAATTCCCCAATGATCATCAGCTTGTTGATATCCCTCCGAAATAGCATGAAAAAAGCCATCTCTTTTCTGATATTCATAATATGTTAATGCCATAATTCTACTCCTTAAAATGGAATGTTAAAAAAAATATTAAAATTTCATCAAGGATAACATATAGTAAAAAAAGTTGCCTGTCAAGTAAGTTAATTTATTAATATACCCTTATTCTGTAATTTAGTGCTTCAGCAATGTGTGCTCTTTTTACTTCTTCACTTTTTGCAAGATCTGCAATGGTTCTTGCAACTTTTAACACGCGTGTGTATCCTCGATTGGAAATGTAATTTTCTTTCAGTACATATTTCAACAATTCTAACCCTGCCTGATCTGGCTCAGTAAATTTATTAAATGCTTCACCACTTACTTCTGCGTTACAACGAACATTCAATTTACTATAACGCTCAGTTTGAATTTTTCTCGCTGCTATTACTCTTTCTCTTATAACCTCGGTGCTTTCTCCCTCTGGAGAAACTTCAGGAGAGAGTATGCTAACGTTTGGCATCTCAATGCATATGTCTATTCTATCAAGCAATGGCCCTGATATTTTGTTTTTGTAATCTGTGCCACACTTTGGAGCTTTGTTGCACGATCTACTTGCATCCCCCAAGTAACCACATCTGCAGGGGTTCATCGCAGCAATCAGTTGAAAATTGGCTGGATAAGTAATGTGAGCGTTTGCTCTTGCAACAGTAACTTTTCTATCTTCAAGTGGTTGACGCAAAGAATCAATCACAAGTCTTGGAAATTCAGGTAATTCATCAAGAAATAATATGCCATTGTGAGCCATGGTAATTTCTCCAGGTTTTGCGTTTTTTCCTCCCCCTATCATTGCTGGCATAGAGCATGAATGATGAGGTTCACGAAAGGGGCGAGTTACTTTGAATATTTCATTACCAGTTTTTGTGATGCTGGAAATAATATTAACATCAATCATCTCCTGTTCGGTCAAATCAGGCAGCAACCCTATAAAGCGTTTAGCAAGCATTGACTTTCCAGTACCGGGAGGTCCAACAAGAAGCATATTATGCCCACCTGCTGCTGCAATTTCAGCTGCTCTTTTTGCAACAACTTGGCCTTTAATATCCTTTATATCTGGAACTGGATTTTTTTCTTTGGGTGCAGCGCTATAGTTAAAAATTACCGGCTGAATTGACTGCTCACCCTTAAAATGTCTGATAATATCAGTTAATTTTTCTATAGCTAGAATTGAAACATTCTTTACCCATGAAGCTTCTACTCCATTTCCCCTTGGGCAAATTACTCCTTTATTTGCCTGTTTTGCATTGATTGCTGTTGGAAGTACTCCTGAGACTGGTATGACTCTGCTGTCTAGTGCAAGCTCACCCATAATGATATAAGACTGAATTTTTTCAACTGGTATCACATTCATTACAACAAGCAGTCCAATAGCAATAGCCAAGTCATAATGACTACCTTCTTTTAGCAAATCCGCAGGGGAAAGATTAACCGTGATCCTTTTTGGAGGTAGCAGAAGATTGATTGAATTTAACGCTGCTCTGATGCGCTCTTTGGATTCCGCAACAGTTTTATCCGGCAAGCCAACAATATTGACTGCTAGTACAACATTGAATAATTCTATTATGCTTATTTTGATCAAAGTTTGCAAGACTTTTTATTCGAAATACTATGTATAAGTGGTTGTGGTTGATTTCGATTTGATGAATTAACATTCTAATAATATTTTGCTTAGTCTGCCAATCTACCTGATCAAGTTTTGATTCAACGTTTGAAGAAAAGTTTTTCAAGCTATCTGTAACTAGACTCAATTCTTGTTGTAACTTCTTCTGATCAAGTACTTTTTCTTTTTGTTCCTCAATTTCTTTCAAATGCTGTCTCATCGCTTTCACTCTTGGCTCAAATTCTTCCTGAGTTATATACTCTTGAGAGTAGCTATCGATAAGCTTTGAAATACTTCGCTTAAGTTTACTTTCTTGCTTTTCAAGCGTCTGATCTAGCAATGGCTTTTTATCCTCTGACAATCTACGTTGATATTCATTTGCAACTCTATCTGGATCTTTCAATAAAACCTTTACCTCTTCCCATATTACTGCATCAAGCACATCAGTACGTATTGATTTATTATCACAGATTTTATTGCCATTAAATTTGCTAGAGTTTGTACCAGAGCAACGATAGTAATAATATGTCGACTTTTTATAGTTAACATAATTTGTACCACAATAAGTATATTGACAACGTTGACATACCATTAAACCTTGTAATAAATACGTTTCTCTTCTTTGCCGTACTCTTGCTCTTTGTCTATTTTCAGCTAGTTGTGCTTGCACTGAATTAAATAAATGCTCATTGATTATTTTTGGCACTGGAATATAAGTCCAGTTCTCTTTATCACTATTAAAGCGACCACTTTTAAGCTTGCCACAGGTTCCTTTTTTTGATTTCCTTACTTGTGGTTTTGAACATGTCTTAGTTTTACCATAAGCTGCTTGTCCTATATAAGCAGGATTTCTTAACATGTTCCAAATAGTGCTTCTTTTCCAATAGCTTTTCCCTGTTCTTGTTACTATCGGTATCTTATTCAGTTTATGTACAACCTCTCCTATACTTGCTCTTTCTTGACCAATCCAACTAAATATTTTACGCACTACATTTGCCTCTTCTTCATCAACCTCAAACTGAGCACTTCCTTCACCTACATGTTTTGCCATGTAGCGATAACCATAAGGTGCATTACTCATTACGCTTATACGGCCAGTTTTAGCTGCATGGAGTTTTCCTCTGCGATTACGCTCCATAATTTTTGCACGTTCATACTCTGCTACTAATCCTTGAATTCCTAAAAACATATTAGATTCTGGGTTATCCTCAAATTTATGATTTAGGAAAATAACCTCTGACCCTGCTTTTCTAAACTCTTCGAGTAAGAGCGCTTGGTATGCAGATTTCCGTGATAGCCGATCAGGTGAATGAATATATATTTTATCGATCTTACCTTCTGTTTACTCTATCACGTAAATTTTCTAAGCCAGGACGTTCTAAATTTGATCCACTGTAGCCATTGTCAACAAACCTGTGCTCATCTAAGAGCATGTCTTCAAACTCAAGAATGAGCTAATTTGTGAAGCATAATAGTGATCATATTAAAAAAGATGTTATTTTTTGAAGTGAGAGGAGAATGCTCATAATCCTTACTCATACGTCTAAAATTGGAGAGCCAAGCAAAGGTTCTCTCAACAATCCAACGTTTAGGAATAACCTGAAATCCTGTATCAACTACTTTCTTGGTAATCGTCAACAAACATCCAGTTTCCAATAAACAGCGGTTTTGCAATTTACCTGTATATCCTTGATCAGCAAAAAACTTACGTAATGTTGGAGCTTTGCATTTGGCTTGAACAAAAAGATTTAGTGCACCATCACGATCTTGAATGCTTGCACTGTGTACTTCAGCAGCAATTACAAGACCTAGAGTATCTACAACGATGTGGCGTTTTCTACCCTTTACTTTCTTGCCAGCATCATATCCTCTGGATCCCCTTTTTGAGTGGTTTTTACTGATTGACTGTCAATTATTCCTACTGATGGAGTTTCATTCTTACCAATTATCTTTCTTAGTTTTTTTAACTAGAAAATCATGAATTTCTTGCCATATTCCACTTTTTTTTAAACGCGAATTACAACTATACACGGTTTTCCATGGTGGAAAATTCTTAGGTAGTTGTCTCCATTGACAGCCTGTTCTCATCACATACCTTATTGCATCGATAATCGTTCTGATACTGTGTTTTCTTGGTCTGCCGGTCTTTTTAGGTTCAAAATATTGCTCTATCATCTTCCATTCTTTGTCACTTATATCGCTTGGGTACATTTAAAATATATCTTATAACACACTTCTTAACTCCTTTCTACTTAGTTTGAAGACATGCTCTGAATATTTTAAGCAGCTAACGGCAGAGCAATTAGTCAGTAAGGTAGTAAAAGGTTATACCAAGCAAGAGTGGCAAAAGGTAAGAGAAAGAAATGAAGTACTGGATTGCCGAATTTATGCGAGAGCAGCATCGATAGCACTTGGAATTGATCGTTGGCCAGAGAGTAAATGGAATAGTTTAAGTGAAAAGCCAGAAAGTAAAAAACCTAAAAAAGTAAGACAAAGCAAATGGTTGAATGAGAAGTAAAATGTACGATCAAGAATATTTAAGTCAAGTAGAAGAAGCGATAAAAAAACTGCAAAATGGAGAGCGAGTAGTATCAATTGCATATGGTGACCATGTTGTGAGATATGCTGAAGTTCAGATAAATGACTTGCTGAATCTACGGCAACGTATTAAGGCTGAGCTGAAAAACGTAGCAAAAAGAAAGATAGTGTTTTCAACGAGTAAAGGGATCATATAATGATAAAAATCGTTGAAAGAAACTCTATGACAAAAATTATAGCAAAAGAATATACAGAATTTTTAGAGCAGCTGAAAGAACAGATTGCTACTAGTCGTTATAAAGCAGCACTGGCAGTAAACAGCAAGCTCATTGTGCTTTACCATCACATTGGTACAGAGATCTTAAAGCGCCAAAAAGAACATGGCTGGGGTGCTAAAATCATAGATCAGCTAAGTAAGGATTTAAGAAGCGCATTTCCAGAAATGAAGGGATTTAGCGCTAGGAATCTTACTTATATGCGCCAATTTGCTGCAGAATATCAAGATACTGAATTTACGCAGCAGGTTGCTGCACAATTGCCTTGGTTTCATATTGTAGTTATTTTAGATAAAGTAAAAGATCCAAAAGAAAGACTATTCTATTTTCAAAAGGCTATAGAGCACGGTTGGTCACGTAGTATAATGGTGATGCAAATCGAACGTGAATTGCACAAACGTCAAGGAAAAGCTGTTACTAATTTCAAAGATAAGTTACCTTCTCCGCAGTCAGATTTAGCACATTATACATTAAAAGATCCATATATTTTTGATTTTTTGAGTATAGGAGATGACGCTCATGAAAGAGAAGTAGAAAAAGGGCTTGTAGGCCATGTAGAGAAGTTTTTGCTTGAGCTAGGGGAAGGATTTGCATTTGTTGGTAGACAATTTCATTTAGATGTTGGCGATGACGATTTCTACATAGATTTATTGTTTTACCACTTGAAGCTACGTTGTTTTGTAGTGATTGAATTAAAAGATAAAAAATTTAAACCTGAATATGCAGGAAAAATGAATTTTTATCTTTCAGCAGTTGATGATTTACTGAAGCATGAAACTGATCAACCATCTATAGGATTAATTTTATGTAAGTCTAAAAATGATGTACTAGCAAAATACACGCTAAAGGATATGACCAAACCGATAGGCCTTGCTGAATATCGAATAACTGAAAACCTACCAGAGGAGATAAAAACAGCGCTACCAACAATAGAAGAGCTAGAGGCTGAATTATTGAAAATTTCAGATTCAGATAAAGAAAAGTAATGTTACTCAAATCATTCAAACAACTATTTAACAAACCAAAGATAAAAAGCTCTGCATGGGATGCAGCAAGTTCAGGAAGAAGATTTTTTCACTTTCAACCAGAGTCAGGAAGTATAAACAATTTGCTGTNCTCAAAACCTTGAAACTTTACGTAGTCGATCACGTGACATGGTAAGAAAAAATCCTTACGCTGCAAATATAATTGATACAATAGTAAGTAACTCTATTGGAACAGGAATAAAGCCGCAATCAAAAGCCAAAGATGCAGAGTTTCGCAAAAGAGTTCAAGAATTATGGCTGGAATGGACAGATGAAGCAGACAGTAGCGGAGTAAGTGACTTTTATGGATTACAAGCCCTGGTATGGCTTTGTTGCATAGCGAGTAGAGATAGGAGAAAAAAAGAGAGAAAATTAAAAAAGAAGTGGTTACTCTATTGAAAAATGAATGCTTTAGGGAGTGTATGCCACAGAAAATGAAAGTCAGTAACAATAACGAGTATAATCAATTTTTAGAAAAAAGAGGAAATGTCTTTCATTTCATTGATGAAGCTATAGAAAACTGGTATGAAATTTCAGAAAAGGTTGCAGGTGGAAATAACATTTACAGCGATAAAGTTGTCATTGCAATACATATAATTGTTAATCTATTTAGAATAGGTTTAAGGCAAGCAGTTGGATTCATAAAAGGATATTTAGAAGGTATAGGGAAGAATCTGCAAGTGATGAGCTATTCACAGGCTTGTCGCCGACTAAACAAACTTAATTTGAAACTGTGTGATCACAGAACAGATAAAAATGATATGGAGAATATTGAAATTGCTATAGATAGTACAGTAATCCATATTTATAGCAACAGCACTCAACATAACAAAGATAATGCCAAGATAAGGAAATATAATGGTAGAAATCAAGCAAGAAAGCTACATGTTGCTTTAGATATAAACAGTAAAAAGGCAATAACAACTCGATATACTAATTTCCTTTCACATGATAGCGTATCAGCATCGGAAATACTAAAAGAAATAGGTGATATCTATAAGATTAAGTCTCTTCGTGCAGATGGAGCTTATGATACAGCAAATTTATATAAGTTATGCAATAAGTATAATTTAAAACCCATAATAAAGCCGAGAAAAAATGCAAAAATCTACAATGATATAGATCATTTATCGGAACGAAATAAGAACATCAATATAAGAAAAGCATACAATTTAAGTCAGTGGAAAAAGAAGACAAGGTATGGAACACGATCACGTATTGAGAGTTTTTTCTTTAGGGTTAAAAAAACATTTGGATTTAGTTTTAAGAATAAATCCAAAATAAATCGTTCTCAAGAGATGATCTTAAAATGCTACTTGATTAACAAATTTACTGATATCGGTATGCCTATTTTCGAATTTGCCTCGTAAATCCCTTACATCACACCTTCTCATTGGTAGCCATGCAACAAAGCCACCCTTTACTTTCTTGCCAGCATCATATCCTCTGGATCCCCTTTTTGAGTGGTTTTTACTGATTGACTGTCAATTATTCCTACTGATGGAGTTTCATTCTTACCAATTATCTTTCTTAGTTTTTTTAACTAGAAAATCATGAATTTCTTGCCATATTCCACTTTTTTTTAAACGCGAATTACAACTATACACGGTTTTCCATGGTGGAAAATTCTTAGGTAGTTGTCTCCATTGACAGCCTGTTCTCATCACATACCTTATTGCATCGATAATCGTTCTGATACTGTGTTTTCTTGGTCTGCCGGTCTTTTTAGGTTCAAAATATTGCTCTATCATCTTCCATTCTTTGTCACTTATATCGCTTGGGTACATTTAAAATATATCTTATAACACACTTCTTAACTCCTTTCTACTTAGTTTGAAGACATGCTCTGAGAGACATAGTCTTTGAAAAGAATTTTCTAAAACTATTTAATGCATTGTAGAGACTTAGAGTCAGTTCAACACCTTTTATGTTATTGTTTTTGACAGATTTAATTAAAAAATTATCTATTATACCCATGATTATACCCCCTATATAAAAGCTCACTACCATGGTACAATTTTAAACTATGATGATTTATTTTCTACTAATAGCAGCTCTCTATAACCACTTAACAAGTGGTGGCATTGACATCATAATTGCATCTGGATTGCCGTCAGTCATCAAACCAAACCTCGTGCCACGATCGTATAACAGATTGAATTCTACATATCTGCCACGTTTTATTAATTGATTTTCTCGTTGTTCTTTTGTCCAAGATTTTTGCATATGTTTACGTATGACGTGCAAATAAATTTCCAAAAAGGCTTCACCTACTGCTTTTGTAAACTTAAAGTCATTTTTCCAATTACCAGAACTCAGATTATCATAGAAAATACCACCAATGCCACGTGGCTCTTTTCTGTGTTGTAAGAAAAAATAATTGTCACATTGCTCTTTAAATTTTGGATAATATCCGGTATCAAATCTATCACATGTCATTTTGATTGATTCATGAATATACTTGCAATCTTCTTCATTTCTATATATCGGCGTAAAATCCATTCCTCCACCAAACCATTGTTTTGAAGTATATATCAGCCTTGTGTTCATATGCGCTGCAGGGATAAGGGGCGATTGCATATGAGACACTAAAGATATACCGCTTGCCCAGAACTCTCCGTTACTTTCACTTGCACCAGGAATTTCATTGATGGCTGAATCTGCAAATTTTCCGTGTACTTTTGAAACGTTTACTCCAACTTTTTCAAAAACATTACCAAAAATAATTGTAGATTCACCACCTCCACCACCTGGGCGGTCCCACTTTCTCTTTTCGATCTTTGGCTCTGCGGATGATTGTTTTTCGATTAATAAGAAAGATTCTATAATCTTATCTCTTAGTGCACAGAACCACTTAAATGCTTGTGTTNTTTGTTTTTCCATAATATCCTCTCGCTAACATTGTTATATCTGATATTTAAGGAACTTAATTAGATTTGGATGATAATTATCTATCAAAGACGTTAATAAATCTATAATAATTAAATCAATATAATAAAACATTTTCGTATGTACAACAATGCCAAGTAACAATAATGAATAAAAGATACATAGATAACAAAAAAGAGAACAGGGTTGATTTCATACTAAGAAATTATGGAATATCAATTGTTGTGATGGCAGTTATTATGCTCTTACCTCCAGTAGCAATATCGATACTCTACTTTTTTGATATATATAGTCAGCATATTAATATAGAGATTAATTTATTAGTTAGCATTCTAACAACTCTCTTTATGATATATAATGTAAAACGCTACAGATACCTACTTAATACTATAGAATTTCAAAATGCAATATTTGCAAATGCACTAAATCATAATACAGAATTTTGCCTTATTTTACATAAAGATGAGGGTGTTATTTATGCTGATGCAAGGTTCTACGAAAGATTTAAAGATCATATAGATGATGACATTACGTTAGGCAAGATTCTTGAAATAGGAGATGTTTCAGAAGAAGACAAAAAAGTACTCTATCATGCACTAAAAAATAACTCTTCTGTACAGGTATGCATTTCCTTAAACAAGAAGAATAGAGTATCTAACTTTCTTTTGCTCTTTGAGCCGATACCAGATAATCCACAAATTGCTATAAATAGTAATAAGATTTTAAATTTATCATTAGTGCCAATAGCAAGGCCAGATGGGTATTTTGTGTTAAAAGCAACACAGATAAACAAGGAGCAGGTATATGAAGAGTTAATAGAAAAACACAGTATAGGAACTTACATTGCAAATGCCAAAGGGGTGATTTTATCTGTAAATAAAAGATTTTTAGACATATTTGAACTGAAAAAACTGGAAAAAGGTAGCTCAATCAGTGATTTTATATCTCAATCTAAATATAACAATACAACAACCGATAATGAAATTTTGTTTTTTACTATAAGTGGTATTCCATTCAAGGCTTATATGAGCACTGCTATATTTTGTGATAAATACAATCATAGCTATATATATGGCCTTATAACACCAACCGAATCAAATATTGTTGATTATCAATTACACCCTTGTTTTGCAAATTCATCAATTGCTATTGCACAATGTGACATAAACGGTAACTTTATAAAGAAAAATACAGCACTAATAAAGCTTGCAGGGTCAGATAATAATTCAATCTTTACATTGATATTGGATAGTTATCATGTGAAAATACGTGAATATTTTTCGAGTAATAGAATAAATAATGCGTCCTTTGATGTACAGCTCAACGGCGGTAATAACATAAAAATATATTTCAATAAGTTTCTTCATAATAAAATGATATTCATACTTTGTTATTTTATTGATAATACTGAACACAAAAACCTAGAGATAAAGCTTGAGCATTATCAAAAGATGCAAGCTATAGGACAGTTAGCAGGTGGTATTGCGCATGATTTCAACAATATATTGACTGGGATAATAGGATTTTGCGATTTGCTTTTACTCCAACACTCAGCTGGTGACCCATCTTTTGGAGATATAATACAGATACAGCAAAATGCAAAGCGTGGATCAAATTTAGTAAGACAATTGCTTGCTTTCTCAAGAAGACAGACCTTGCAGCCAAAAATTATTGATGTAAATAATACTATAGCTAATCTTTATGAAATGATAAAAAGATTAATAGGTGAAAATATAAAATTTAATATTTATTATGGTAGAGACTTGGGTGCTGTTAGGGCTGATCAAGGACAATTAGAGCAAGTTGTACTTAACTTAGCAGTCAATGCTAGTGCTGCTATGGAAAAGGGCGGAGAATTAACTATACGAACCTTTAATCAAAAGATTGACTCATTAAATTCTACACCTCAGGATATGTTTTCTCCAGACAAGGAAGGGATTGAACATGGAAATTATGTTGTGATTGAAGTAATTGATACTGGATGTGGAATGACGAGTGATACAACTGAAAAGATCTTTGATCCATTTTTTTCTACTAAAGATATTGCTTCCGGTACAGGTCTTGGCCTCTCTACTGTATATGGCATTATTAAACAAACTGAAGGATACATCTATGTTGCTAGCAAAGTAAATCATGGAACTAAATTTAGCATATTTTTGCCCATGGTTTACATATCAGATGAAAATGATAGAGAAGAAGATAGTGAAGAAACAGAAAAACCGGTAGTAAGTGAAATTAAAGGTAATGGTATAATTTTATTAATCGAAGATGAAGATTCAGTAAGGGAATTCATCTCTAAAGCACTCAAAAGAAAAGGATTTGATGTAATAGAAGCAAGCATAGGCAGCGAGGCGCTAGAAATAATCAGTAAAAAAAGTCAACATATAGATCTTATAATCACTGATGTAATCATGCCAGAGGTGAGCGGCCCAGAAATAGTTAAAGAAGCATTGATACATAGGCCAAACATCAACGTTATTTTTATTTCTGGGTATGCAGAAGATGCTTTTTTAAAGAGTGATGACATCAATATAGAAGATTTTCACTTTTTGCCAAAACCATTCACTCTGAATGAATTAGGAAACAAGGTTCAAAGTGTGTTACACAAAGTAAAAAAGACAGTCTAATTTTAGTGTGATTAGCAACAAAAAAATTTTCTAATGCAAAAGTTTCTTGCATATATACAATAGAATTATTTTATACATAAGATAAAAGGCGTGAGCAAGATTATTGCAATAGTAAATCAAAAGGGTGGAGTTGGCAAAACCACAACTAGTATAAATTTATCGACAGCCTTTGCTGCTGTGGGAAAAAGCACTTTATTGGTAGATCTTGATCCTCAAGGAAATGCTAGCACCGGACTCGGGATTTCTTATCGTAGCAGGGAAGAAAAAAACATATACAAAATACTACTAAGCAGCAAAAATAAATTGATAGAATCGGCAATTTTCAATATAAAGGAAATTCCGAATTTATCGCTAATTTCGTCAGTAGTTGATTTGTCAGCTGCAGAAATTGAATTATCGCAACTTGAGCGAGGAAAATTCGTACTAAAAAGCGCATTGGAGAAGATACGCGATAATTATGAGTATATAATCATCGATTGCCCTCCATCACTTGGGCTTCTGACCATAAATGCTTTGACTGCTGCTAATTCTATTATTGTTCCTCTTCAGTGTGAATTTTTTGCTCTGGAAGGATTAAGCCATTTAGTTAAAACTGTGGAACTGATAAAAAGGAATAATCTAAACCCTTTTTTGGCAATAGAAGGGATAGTATTAACAATGTATGACAGGCGCAACAAACTCAGTGAACAGATTAAAAACGATATTTGCCAGTATTTAAATGATAAAGTATACAAAACTATCATCCCATTGTATGAGACTGTTATTCCACGTAACGTACGGTTATCAGAAGCGCCTTCTCATGGAAAACCCGCTATTGTGTATGATCTTAAGTGTCCTGGTGCACAAGCATATATAAGTTTGGCAAGGGAAATTTTAAAAAAGCACGCGAGCAGTTGTAAGGAGAAGAAGCTAGTGAGTGAGGGCGTGGTATGAAGGATGATAGACGCCTCGGCAGAGGTCTTGCTGGTCTCATAGGCGATAATTATGATAATAAAGAAGATCGACAAGAGTATTTGCCTATTTCATTACTGCACCCAAGCAAATTTCAACCGAGGAAACATTTTGACGAGGAGTCATTAAGAGAACTTGCAAATTCGATAAAGAAAAGTGGCATTATACAGCCTATCGTGGTACGCAAAGATTCAAATGATGATGGTTACGAAATAATAGCTGGAGAACGTCGTTGGCGAGCAAGCAAGATTGCAAATCTTGATAGTGCACCGGTTATCATAAAAGATCTGAGCGACAAGGAATGCTTGGAAGTATCCATAATTGAAAACATACAAAGACAAGATATTAATCCGATAGAAGAAGGTGAAGCGTATAAGAAACTGATAGATGAGTTCTCCTATACACATGAGGAACTAGCCTCAGCTATAGGCAAAAGCCGCAGCCACATAACCAATATGACTCGGATGTTATCACTTCCCTATAGTGTGAAAATGATGATCAATGAAAAAAAATTGTCTATGGGTCATGCAAGAACACTGATTAATGTTGAAAATGCAGAAGATATTGCAGAAAGAATAGTTTCTCAGGCCTTAAGTGTTAGACAAACTGAAAAATTGATAAAAGATTTGCATCAAGGCAACAACCAAAAAGAACAGAAATATACTAAAAATCAAGATATGGCAGTAATAGAGGGCGCTATATCTTCTCAACTTGGTTTAAAGATCAAAATTAATGACAACAATTCTAAAGGTAAAGTTATGATACGGTATAATAATCTCAGTGAATTGGATTTGATATTGAAAATTTTGAATGGAAAACTTGAATCCCAGTAAAGCAAAAAAATAATATAAAATACAACTGTTGGTGTCATCTAGGTAGTTCACAGAAACGAAAAAACTTCCTTCGCCAGCCCCATTATTGTAGTATTAAGGGCATTTCTGACTCAAAACTTGTTTTTGATCTGCGCAGGTTCAATGACAAAATTCAGTAAAAAACTCAGGGTATCTTTTGGCGGATTACATAAAATTATAGCGGCTGCATGTCTTTTAAATTTTTTCTACATTCAGCCAAACCGCGCTTAAACTAAGCGTCAGCAAATTGTTATAGCGCCAATTTAAAGTATTAGAGCATGTCTTCAAACTCAAGAATGAGCTAATTTGTGAAGCATAATAGTGATCATATTAAAAAAGATGTTATTTTTTGAAGTGAGAGGAGAATGCTCATAATCCTTACTCATACGTCTAAAATTGGAGAGCCAAGCAAAGGTTCTCTCAACAATCCAACGTTTAGGAATAACCTGAAATCCTGTATCAACTACTTTCTTGGTAATCGTCAACAAACATCCAGTTTCCAATAAACAGCGGTTTTGCAATTTACCTGTATATCCTTGATCAGCAAAAAACTTACGTAATGTTGGAGCTTTGCATTTGGCTTGAACAAAAAGATTTAGTGCACCATCACGATCTTGAATGCTTGCACTGTGTACTTCAGCAGCAATTACAAGACCTAGAGTATCTACAACGATGTGGCGTTTTCTACCCTTTACTTTCTTGCCAGCATCATATCCTCTGGATCCCCTTTTTGAGTGGTTTTTACTGATTGACTGTCAATTATTCCTACTGATGGAGTTTCATTCTTACCAATTATCTTTCTTAGTTTTTTAACTAGAAAATCATGAATTTCTTGCCATATTCCACTTTTTTTTAAACGCGAATTACAACTATACACGGTTTTCCATGGTGGAAAATTCTTAGGTAGTTGTCTCCATTGACAGCCTGTTCTCATCACATACCTTATTGCATCGATAATCGTTCTGATACTGTGTTTTCTTGGTCTGCCGGTCTTTTTAGGTTCAAAATATTGCTCTATCATCTTCCATTCTTTGTCACTTATATCGCTTGGGTACATTTAAAATATATCTTATAACACACTTCTTAACTCCTTTCTACTTAGTTTGAAGACATGCTCTTAGAGAGTCAAAACCAGCATCACGGGGTTTCTTTTGCCTTTTTTTTCATTTAGTAAAGTTCTTAAACATTTATAGCTAAACGACAACCGTCATCCAAGCCTCCTATGATATCATGCAAGTAGCTGACACTGGTTCCTTTATGAAGGTGTCATCCGAGTAGCTGACACTGGTTTACTTTATGATGATGTCACGCACTGGGATGACATGGTGAGGCGTCATCCAAGTAGCTGACACTAGTTCCTTTATGACGGCAGTGCCCCCTCTTATCATCTCAGTACTGATTAGCTATAAAATTTAAGAAAATATTTAAGAAATTTACCAAACGAAAAAAAAGGCAAAAGAAACCCTAGGGTAGCTAGTTATTCACTATCCATTTTTTAAGTTGGCGTTTTTTGATGTTTTAAATAGCGCATTTCAGCTTATATTAGGTAAAAACCTAGAAATTTTATAAAGACATAAGGTGCACATAGTGCAAAAAATTAAATATGGAACACCAAATACGTTGAGTTTTTTTGTCATTTAATCTGTACAGAGAAGATAAATAAATAGCTTCAGTTTTATAATAAGGAGGCTGGCGAAGTAAGTTTTTCGTTTCTAACGATTGTTGCCAAAACCATGCAAGAAGTCTATTGACAGGTGATTAAATTATAATGTAGCCTATCGCCGTATATCTGGGGGTGGGTTGTTGTGAGGCTTTTTCACTTTTTATTCTTGTTAATATGTTTTTCTCTGTATTACTATGCGGGTTTTATATTTTCGCCTTGCCCAAAAGCTACGGTTTGCTTTTCACCTGGAGAAGATTGTGCTATGCCGATAATCAGCGTAATAGATCAGTCTAAAAAATCTATCTTAGTTCAAGAATATACATTTACTCTTGGAACAATTGCAAAATCTTTGATCAATGCTAAAGAACGTGGCGTTGATGTTAAAGTCATTTTAGATAAATCGCAACTCTACTCAAAATATAGTGTTATAAATGAACTATTTTCAGGTGGAGTACCAATTTGGATCGATGATAAGCCAAAGATTGCTCATAATAAGATAATGATTGTTGACAATCAAAAAGTCATCACAGGATCATTTAACCTGAGTAAGACAGCTAAAAAAGGAAATGCTGAAAATTTATTAATTATTACAGATTATCCTAAATTGATTCAGCAGTATGTGAAAAACTGGGAGGCACGAATGTCACAATCTTATAAATACGTCCCCAACTAATCAAGAGCGCTTACTCAAAATCGGGTTTAAAAACAGCAAGGGAGAGCTTTTTTTATTGATTGGCATAATGATTATGATATAATAAACTAAAAGTTTCAGGAATAAGGTAATGGATTATATAAACGATGCTGCCGGTAGCTACACTGCCATTCACGATTTTTTTCAAAACAACGGTGTTGGAGATTATAAAGTTCAATGCAGTTATGGTGGTGTACCGTATGCTACTGACGAATACGTACATTCTGGCGATAAATTTTGGAGCAATAATTTCATAGACTCACATTTTGGCAGGGAAATAAAAATGTATCCTCAAAGTGAACTTTTAGCTAAAGAATATGCTGGAAGTACGCTGCCAGTTTCAATATCACTAGATAAGGATTTAATAAAAATAAAGGAATGTCAGAAAAAAACGAAATTTGTAGAACTAGAAAGAGAGTCAGGTGATCTAGTGTATGATAAACAAAAGCATGTAAAGTGTTACACAACGAAGCTATCATATGATGATGTGAATATTTACAACAACGATAAAGTTTCAACATTTAGCATTAAATATGACGTGCCAAACGATACGAGATACAGTTTAAATGTAACATTTACAAAGGTTAATGATAATAAACCAGGGTTTTGGCAAAAATTTAAAAATATGTTTTAACAGAGTAGCTTCTCAATGAAGAGATTCTGAGGGAAAGTGTTGAGTATGACGTTGGGAAACTTTGTCTTCACTAGTTATAATTCACGTGTTTAAGAATGACTTCTGCTAAACCTTTACTAATTCCAGGTACGTTTTGAATTTCAGCCAGAGAAGCTTTACTTATGTTCTTCACTGAACCAAAATAAGACATCAACGCCTTTTTTCTTTTGTTGCCAATGCCGGGTATTTTGCTTAATTGTGAAACTATAAACTGTTTATCGCGTTTTTTTCTATGTGAAGTTATTGCGAAACGATGTGCTTCATTACGCAGCGATTGTAAGTGAAGCATGACTTTGCTGTCATTCGCCAAACTGAATTCTTCCCTGCCCAGCATATAAAATCTTTCATTCCCTGCGTTACGATCAGGACCTTTTGCCATACAAGCAAAAGGAACGTTTATATTCAATACTTCCAGTACATTCTGTACTATGGAAACATGTCCTGGTCCACCATCAATCAGTAAAAAATCAGGTATTATGCCTTTTATATTGCCGGAGAAACGTCTAGTTAGCACTTCCCTCATCATTTTATAGTCATCGCCTGAAAATTTTTCCTTTATAGTAAATTTTCTGTACTCACTTTTTAAAAAACCCTCCTGCCCTGCAACAACCATCACACCAATTTGTTGATTTCCAGATATATGGCTATTGTCATAAACCTCGATACGCTTTGGAATGTGTGGTAACAAGAAGATTTTGCTAAGCTCTTCAAGCTTTTCTAGGTTATTTCTATAATCGATAAGCTTCTGCTCTAAGCTATGCTGAGAATTATTGTAAATAAATTTCAACAAATCACGTTCTTTACTATTTTCTGCATGCAAAACTTTCATTGGTTTTTGAGCAACAGCATACAGTGCTTGCTCTATAATTTCCTTACCCGTAATAAAATCGGGAACGTAAATTTGTGCTGGTGGTGTATTAACTGGATTATACAAATTGACCAAAAAGGTGGATAAAATTTCATCATTTGGATGATCACTACAATTCTCGACGAAGTAAGGAATGCTTCCATAGTTGCCTTTATCTCTGAATGATAATACACCAATGCATGCCAGGTCCGCCTCACGTACAATGCTGAAGAAATCTGCATCTTTTTCAAAAGAAAAATCCATTGGCTGCATTTGAATTTGCTGAAGAAATTTCAATCGATCTCTATATACAGCAGCAAGCTCATAGTTCATTTCCCTGCTGCACTTTTCCATTGTAGAAAATAACTGTTTTTGCACTTCTTTATTCCTTCCGAGCAGCGTATCTTGTGCTTGTTTTACTGATTGGCAGTAATCATCTTTTGTAATTTTATCTACGCATGGTGCTGAACAGCGCTTAATTTGATATTCGATACATGGTCTTTTTGTTGAGGAAAAGTATTGATCTGAACATACTCTCAAGAGAAAAGCTCTTTGCAATGATAATATAGTGTTCTTAACAGCAGCAGCAGATGGAAAAGGGCCATAGTAATGAAACTCATTCTTCTTAAATTTGCCTCTATATTTCGCTATTCTTGGATAATCGTGCTTGGAAATTGTTATATAAGGATAAGATTTTCCATCCTTAAGCACAATATTATAAGGTGGCTTCAACGATTTTATTAACTGTGCTTCAAGAAGCAGTGCTTCGATTTCATTCTCAGTGATGAATATTTCAACCTTAATAACCTGTGAGAGCATAACTCTAATTCGTTCAGAAAGGTTTTCAAATTGAAGGTAGTCGGATAACCTCGACTTCAAGTTTTTTGCTTTTCCAACATATAAAACTTTATTCTTATCTCCAACCATCTTATACACGCCACAGGACTGTGGAGATGATTTGATTTGTTCTTTATATTGCCTGAGCATTTATCCATTGCTTAACCTGTATGAGGTTAAAATCTGCTACTAAATGAAAGATGGAAACAACACTTGCAAGCAAAGATAATCTGTTTCTTCTTAGCTCATTAGAATCACAGTTAATCTTTACACTGTCCATAAATTGATTGATAAATGGAGCAAAACCAGCAAGCTCATCAAGTGCTGCATTAAAGTGATTATTTTTTATTGCTTGTTTTATGTTTTTACAAGCAGTTATAGCGCAATTTGATAGTGCAATTTCTTCATCTTCAATCAAAAACCTCTTACTGTAAGACGTACTATAAGTAGTGCTATCACTTTTCCTTACTTTGCTAACTATGTTACTTACTCTTTTGTAAGTGCTTAGAATCTGTTCACCTTCTGGCGTACTAAGATAACGATCCAATATAACAGTTTGCTTTTCTGCTGTCAGCAGATCATTAATACCGATTTTATATAGTATTGAATCTACAATATCTTGCCTTATATCTCTATTTTTTAAAATAACCTTGAATCTTTCTAAGCAGAATCTCAATACTAGTTCTGAAATTTGTTTTCTATTTGGCTTATCAGCTGACGTTGTATTGTTATTAAATAGAAGTCTTGAATATAAAGATACTGACTTGTCTATCAGTAGCCTAATTGGAATATGCAAATTATTTTCAAGTATTGTCCTAATTATACCAATTGTCATTCTCCGCAAACCAAACTGATCATATGAACCTGAGATCTTTTCTCCTGCTGCAACTAAACCAACTAAGCTATCCACTTTGTCTGCAATGGACACAGCAATTGCAGTAGGAGATTTAGGGCATTCTTGCTCTGGCCCGATTGGCTTATAATGCTCAGTTATAGCTTCCACTATTTCTTTATCTTCGTGAAAATAAGAAGCATAATATCCACCCATTACTCCTTGTAATTCTGGAAACTCTCTTACTATCGATGTTGCCAAATCAGCTTTTGCCAAATATGCAGCACGTTCAACTTTTATCAGCGAAGCATGTGGAATAAATATAGCTATATACTTTGACAGAGCCGTAATACGCTTCACCTTTTCCCCCACGCTGCCAAGTGAAGCATGAAATAATATTGAACCTAATCTTTTGACATAATAATCTAGATTTTCCTTTTTATCTTGAGATATTAAAAATTGGGCATCAGCAAGACGTGCTTCTAATATTCTTTCGTGTCCTTTAATGACTTTATCATTATTGACATTAACAACAGTAACAAAATATGAGATTCTTTGCCCATTACTCAAAGCAAGGTATTTTTGTTGTGTATTAATTATACTAAGTATTACTTCCTTTGGTAATCCAAATGACTTTGCTTGATTCACTTCACCAAACAGTACGATTGGCCACTCTATAAGCCCTGTCAATTCATTTAGTAAATAATCATTTTTCTCAAGTTGTAAATTCTGCTCTTTTGTGAATTTATTAATCTGATCTAGTATAAATTGCTTTCTTTTGTCCATTTGGAGAATTACACTGTTTTTTTCTAGCAATTCAAAATAGTCTTTAGGTGCTTTAACAGTTAACGCTGTACCACTTGAGAGAAATCGATGGCCATATGTTGTGTTAGATGCTGTGATCCCTGCAAAAGACACAGGTATTATTTCATCATTTAAAATGCATAAAATGTTTTTAATTGGCCTAACCCACCTTTCTTTTCCTTCGCCCCATCTCATACTTTTTGGCCAAGAGAAATTTTTTAATATTTCTCCTAGTTGATTTTTAAGAAACTCTTGAATGTTAAATGAGCAGCTTTCTCTTTTAATGAAGTAAAAATCCTCATTATTTACTTTTCGAACGAGCAAATCTTCTTCATTTTTCTGATATTTTCTTAAAAAACCTTCGATAGCACTTTTTGGTGCGTTAATGTTTGGTCCCTTAACTTCGTTATTGGAATCCTTTAGCTCCAAAGCACTTATGTTGTCGACAAATAGGGTAATGCGACGTGCCGTTACAAAAACCTCCATTGATGTAAATTTTACATTATTTTTGTTAAAAACATTGGCAATACAGCTCTTAACTTGAGTTGCAGCTACATTCTGCATTCTCGGTGGTATTTCTTCTGAAAGGCACTCAAATAATAACTGCAATGACATACGCTATTTACTCATGTACAATTCACAACATTTTTTTGTCAGCTCTCTAACTCTGCCAATATAAGCTGTACGTTCATTCACACCAAGCACACCTCTTGCATCAAGCAGATTAAGTAGGTGACTAGTTTTAATACATTGGTCATAAGCTGCCATTGGTAGCTCTTTTTCAATAAGGAACTTACACAATTTTTCCGTATCTTCGAATTGCTGCTGTACCACTTTAGTATCATAATAATCTAACGCTAGATAAGAAAATTCATATTCTCTTTGTTTAAAAATATCTCCGTAAGTTACACCATTATCGTTCCAAATTATATCGTAAACATTATCTACATCTTGTATGCACATTGCTAAACGTTCCAACCCATATGCCACCTCACCAGGAATCATCTTGCAGTCAATCCCTCCAACTTGCTGTATATAAGTAAGCTGTGTTACCTCCATTCCATTGCATGTAACTTCCCATCCAAGTCCTGATGCACCAACACTTGGATTTTCCCAATCATCTTCAACAAACTTAATATCATATTTTTCTGTAGATATGCCAAGAGCTTTTAAGCTATCTAAATAGACGTCTTGTAAATTATTACCAGATGGCTTTATTATAACTTGATATTGGTGATGTTGATACAAACGATTAGGATTATCACTATAGCGCCCATCTGCTGGCCTAATCACTGGTTGTAGATATGCAATTTTTGTCGATTTTGTATCAATTGCAGACATAATTGTTGCAGGATGTAATGTACCAGCACCAACTTCAGATGTGTATGGGTGAAGTATAACACATCCTTCACTAGCCCAAAAATCTTGTAACTCCTTTATTATACTTTGTAAGTCCACACAAATTGTCACTTTNTTATACTAAATATATAAATAAATAAGTACTATTCAATACCTATTTTTTTAACAGTATCATGTAAATAATCACCTAAAAATGCTGAACTTTCCCTCACATACTGAATTATGCTTTTATTTAGGACAATTGCACCATGCATAGTTAAATCGCAGAATATAAATGCTGTTAAATACAGTAAAATCACCGCATAAAATGTGTGAAAAATCCCCTCAAATGTAATTGACATTGCATTATTATAGCTGAGCTGTATTGAACTTATTGGCCATGGTTTTATCACTTCTACGACATTAAAAAATACGTAAGGTATCATAAGAAAAAAGAAAAAGTGCATAAAATCATTAAACCAAAATGGGCATTGAAACATCTGCTTACATATATTCCCATAGAGTTTACTTACAGCATAATAAATTGACATTATTGCTGGCATTGAAAGTGCTACAGTCAGTACTTGCCCTGACGCTATTTGTATTACTATTTCTTCACCACTGTTTGCTGAAGGGTCTTGAGCATGAAAAATAAATATTCCAATTAATTGCATTACTAACATAACTATTGCCAATTTTGTAAAAACAGCAGCTACAACTATTCCTGAGTCTGGCATTTTATATAGTAAGTATTCGCCTCCATATGTAAGAATTAATATAACATCGACAATAAATAATATTAAAAAAGAAGACCAATAGTTCTGCCAACTTGGTAAATATCCTATTCCTAAAAGAGAGCTTACTGTTTTGGCAGGAAAAACTTTGCCTAGTGCCTTTCCCAAAAGTTTAAAAAAAATCCCCATGTCCTAAGTAACACTTGGTTTATATTATTTATAATACTGTATTGTAACGGACTTATCAATAACTTAAAACATGTATTGGAAAATTTTAAGTAATATGCAGCAACAGTAGAAGAACATACACCAAAAATTTAATAATTTTATAGGGCTTATGCACTTAAATTTTTTGCAATATCAAGTGCAGCGTAAGTGAATATTGCACTTGCACCCGCACGTTTGAAACCAATCAAAGATTCATAAATCACTTTGTCATAATCGAGCCATCCATTATTTGCTGCAGCTTTTATCATTGCATATTCACCACTTACTTGATAAGCAAAAATCGGAAAATTAAATTTATCACTTGCTGTTTTAATAATATCCAAGTATGGCATGCCTGGTTTAACCATAATAAAGTCTGCGCCTTCATTTATATCCATTTCAATTTCACAAATTGCTTCGCGCGCATTCCGATAATCCATTTGATAACCACTTTTATCTATAGAGTTTGATAGCCCACATGAACTAACAACTTGCCTGAATGGTGCATAGAAGCTGGAACAATATTTCACTGCATAGGATAATATTGATACATCCTGAAAGCTCTCACCATCCAGTGCCTTTCTAATCATTCCTATTCTACCGTCCATCATATCAGAAGGAGCAACTATATCGCACCCTGATGCTGCCAAAGCAAGTGCTTGTTTACATAATACCGATACAGTTTCATCGTTTTCTACATCAACCTGATTGTCTTTTAAAATGCCGTCATGGCCATGAATAGTGTATGGATCCAATGCAACATCTGCAATAATACCAATTTCAGGTATATTTAACTTTACAGCACGAATTGCTCTGCAGACTAAGTTGTTAGAGTTATATGATTCCTCAGCATTTTTGGATTTTAATTTACTATCAACTACAGGGAAAATCGCAACAGCATTAATTCCTAAATCCTTAGCTTCTTGAATTACGGATACTAGTCCATCTATTGAGTAACATTTTACGCCTGGTAAGCCAGAAATTGGTTCAGTTGTTTCTTCTCTGTCATGAACAAACAGAGGAAAAATCAAATCATTTACCGATAAAGTGCTTTCACTTGTTAAATTGCGAACCCATTTGCTTGAGCGCCTGCGCCTTAATCTTGTATTTGGAAAATTAAACATTGGATCCAGGTAAATTTCCAGTAAAGAGCAACACCCCTGAAATGAGTATCACCCAAAGCACCGATATTGGCAGAAATACTTTCCAACCAAGACGCATTAGTTGATCATATCGATAGCGAGGTATTGTTGCTCTAATCCAAATAAATACGAACAAAAGTATGACTATCTTCAAAACGAACCAAATCAAACCCGGAATTTTGTAAAGTAAACCAAGCTCCAGTGGCGGATACCATCCTCCTAGAAAAAATATCGTCATCATAGCGCTTGCTAAAATCATATTTGCATATTCTCCTAAAAAAAAGAGAGCAAAAGGCATCGATGAGTATTCGACGTTATACCCAGATACAAGCTCTGCTTCAGCTTCTGGTAAGTCAAATGGATGACGATTAGTTTCGGCAAGCAAAGAAATAAAAAATATTATTCCTACAGGCATTAGTAGTAAATCAACCCAAAATGGCATATTATGTTTCGCCACTACCATTTCTCCAAGATTTAATGTTCCAGTGGTAATAACGACTGTAGCAACGATTAAGCCTATTGAAACTTCATATGAAATCATCTGAGCAGCCGACCGTATAGCGCCAAGAAATGCATAATTAGAATTGCTTGACCAGCCTGCAATAATTACGCCGTATACTCCCAGCGACGATATAGCTAGCACATAAAGCACTCCAACATTAATATTTGCTATAACCTTAGGAATAACTACTTGCTGGCCATTTTCTACAATTACTTCAGCACCAAACGGTATAACTGCCCAGGCAATTAATGCCAAGATAAAGGTAAGCATTGGAGCCATAATGAACAGTATGGTGCTCGCTCTAAATGGTATTATCGGCTCCTTAATCAGGAGCTTAATAGCATCTGCAAATGGCTGCAATAGCCCAAAAAGTCCAACTACACTTGGACCATGCCTCAGTTGAATTGCAGCAATCACTTTGCGTTCAAAATATACTAAATACGCAACCGACAACAGTAACGGAATAAGAAGGAAGACAATCTTAAATACCAGAAGCATACAACCCTAAACCACAAAAATGATCCATAATTCTAAGAATCCACAACACAGCGAGTGCTATAGAAAAATTATTTAATACAATTAAAACAAGGATTGCTACATTTTTTGATGTACTATTTCTTTCCGTCTTAATGCAATAGTATGATATACATGCAGCTAACACCAGAATCAGAAATGTAGTTCCCATACACATCTCAACGTATGATATGAAAGGTTTTTCTTGACTTTTGCTTAATATTACAAATGTTATCACAATCCACATAGGACCATTGATAAGCAGCTTTCCAACATCTACACATAACTGCGCTAACGTATATGGCTTCTGTTCTGCATTTTGGTCCTGATTACTTGTAATGGTGACAGTTACTTTATGCTGCAAGTATACAAAAATTGGCAGTAAAAAAGGTGTTAAGATGAATAAGATATTAACTAGTGTAATCATAAAAAGCCTTAGTACAATCTGCCATTATTTTTGAAGCGCGGCTTATTGAATCCGTCATATAAAAATTACCCTCCTTTAAGGTAAAAGGTGTATTATTTAAGCTTATTTCACCACTGCTGATTGGAATCCATTTATTTTTTATCACTTGATCAGTGTTGCTAAACTGTGAACCAATAGTATCTAATTTTTTTCTCACATCAAATAAACTATCATATGGTAAGGAGAGATCCAAATATTGTGAGAGGTTTTTAATAATTAACCAGTCCTCCTTTGCTCCACCCGGAGGCGATACAGCTAAATTTGTTCTTTGCACTCGACCTTCAGTGTTTACATAAGTTGCACATTTTTCTGTATATGCAGCACCAGGCAAGATAACATCTGCTACATGTGCACTTTTATCACCATGATGACCTTGATAAATTACAAATGTGTTTTCTAACTTTGATGTATCAATTTCATCTGCACCAAGAAGATAAACCACTTCTATTTCACCACTTTCTGCATGTTCCAATATTTGATTAATATCCCTTTCGCCTTTTTTAGGAACAAACCCAATATCTAGCCCACCAACTCTTGCTGCAGCTTTATGCAGCACATTAAAGCCATTCCAGTCATCTCTGACCATGTTAAATTTTTCTGCAATTTTGCCAGCTAGAATTAGAATTGATTCAGAATCATCTCTTATTAATGCATCTTGACCAATGATCAGCATAGGGTTTTGAGCAGCCACCAGCAGCTCACAGAATTTATGACTTCCATTTGCTATTTCACTCAAAATATCAGGATTATCGCCCAATTTCTCGACATGATATAAATATTCAATGTTAGGACCAACACTTGCAATAGGAAAGTTGCCCTGTAAATATCTCTTTCTCAATCTTACGTTAATGATCGGTGCTTCTATCCTTGGATTTGTATTTATAAGCAGGCATAAATCTGCATTTTCTATACCTTCAATAGTGGTATTGAACACATACGATCCACGATTACTTGGTATAAGCTTTGCACCATCCTGCCTGCAGTCTATATTCCCCGAGCCGAGCTTCTGCATCACTTCTTTGAGTAGAAGCATAGATTCACAATCTGCTAAATCACCTGCAATTGCAGCTATTTTATTTGATTTTGTATTCTTTAATTTCTTTGCAGCAATAATTAATGCTTCATTCCAATCAACTGGGGCTAATTTACCATCTTTTTTTACATAAGGTCGATCAAGACGCTGAACTTTTAGTCCATCATAGGCAAAGCGGGTTTTATCTGATATCCATTCTTCATTTACCTCTTCGCTCAGCCTTGGCAATATCCTCATAACCTCCGGGCCACGATAATCAACTCTAATTGCGCTACCCACAGCATCTAGTACATCTATAGTCTCACAATGTGATAGCTCCCATGGACGCGCTGTAAAGGAGTAAGGCTTTGAAGTTAAAGCCCCTACCGGGCAGAGATCTATGATATTTCCGGATAATTCAGAACTAATATGCCTTTTTATGTAAGTGCTAATCTCTACATTTTCTCCCCTTCCGATTCCTCCAAGTTCATTTGTACCTGCAACATCGGACAAAAACCTAACACAACGAGTGCAATGAATGCACCTATTCATCGCAGTTTCAATCAGCGGTCCGAAGTGTTTTTTTGGCACAGCCCTCTTATGCTCATCAAGTCTGCTGTTTCCTTTTCCATAAGCAATTGTGATATCTTGCAAATCGCATTCACCACCCTGATCGCAAATTGGGCAATCAAGCGGGTGGTTAATTAGCAAAAACTCGAGTACTCCTTCGCGTGCTTTTTTAACCTTAGGGGTATCAGTGTGAATAACCATCCCTTCTGCAACTGGCATTGCACAAGAGGCTACTGGTTTTGGAGGCCCACCCTCCACTTCAACCAAACACATTCTGCAGTTACCAGCAATTGCTAAACGCTCATGATAACAAAAACGTGGAATTTCAACGCCCACGACTTCACAAGCTTGAATTATAGTGAGCCCATGCTCTACTTCACATTCCTTAGAATTAATAGTAACTTTAACCACAACTATTATACAGCTTCCCACTTTACAGGATTGCCGCTTATCTCATCTTCAACCAGATTGCCGTTGTCATATTGAGCAGACATATAATTCATACGCGAGTCACGATCTATATATCTAACAGGTTTCACTGGTTTATCTTTATACATTTTTTGCTCAGCTTTCTTACGCTGAGTAGGGTTATTTTTACTAGCTGTCTTTGCTTTCCCACCTGCTGCCATATAAACTCCTAAAAACTTTTCATTCTATTTTAACACTTAAGTATATAGCGTCAATATTTAATAACTTTAAAATTTCAATAGACCTCTTACTTATAATCATTGTTTAAATAAAAAGTTATTCCTTGATGCCATTCCAGTGCTTGACCAAAAAAAAGAAATATGCATCAGCTACTTTCATTTGCTGCACCTAGGAAATAAACGTTCATGTAGCTAAGGCCATAAATCCAGTATAAAGACCTTCAATCATTGGCTTCGTAGTACTTTTCAACCAACTTATTAAGTAACCTTACACCAAAACCTACTGCTCCTCTTGGACAAATATCAGTACCTTTTTCGTGCCAAGCAGTGCCTGCGATATCTAAATGTGCCCAGCAAGTTTCATTCACAAAACGCTGTAAAAACTGTGCAGCCATTATGCTATCTCCACCAGAGCCCGCAGGAGCGATATTTTGCACATCAGCAATCGGTGAATCAATAATTTTGTCATAAGTTTCATTCATAGGAAAACGCCATAACTTCTCATTTACTTCATTTCCTGCATCAATCAGACGATTTGCTAATTCATCATTATTTGAAAAAAGACCAGCATATTCGTTATTTCCAAGTGCAACCACTATAGCACCAGTTAAAGTTGCAAGATCAATCATAAATTGTGGTGAAAATCTCTCTTGCGTATACCATAAAGCATCTGCAAGTATGAGCCTTCCCTCTGCATCAGTGTTTAATACTTCTATCGTCTGTCCTGACATTGAAGTTACTACATCACTTGGTCTTTGAGCATTACCACCCACTGCATTTTCTGCAAGTGCAACCACGCCGATCGCATTTACTTTTGCTTTTCGTCCTGCTAAAGCATGCATCACCCCAACCACAGTAGCAGAGCCTGCCATGTCATATTTCATTGACTCCATACCACGTGAAGGTTTGAGTGATACTCCACCAGTGTCAAACGTTATACCTTTACCAACAAAAGCTATTGGCTTTTGTTCTTTAGAAGCCCCATTCCATTTTATCACTACTAATTTTGGTTCTTTACTACTTCCTTGTGCGACTCCAAGCAAGGCTCCCATTTTNTTCTCTTCCATCTGCTTTTTATCAAGCACTTCGATTTCAAGGCCAAGCTTATTAAGTTCTTTTTTTATATGATCAGCATAGGATTCTGGATATAGAATGTTAGGAGGCTCTGTTATAAAAGAGCGCGCAAGGAATATACTCTCACCTTCTTGTCTTAAGTGCTCAAATGATCTTTCAGCATTACTTAATTGTTCATCTTTTACTAATACGGTAATCTCCTCTAACTCTGTAATTTTCTCATCCTTTTTAGTTTTATACTTATCAAACTTAAAACTACGTAGAAACGCACCATATGCAACATTTGCTGCACTACCTTCGATTAAAATCGCTGCTTTCTTAATTTTTAATCTGCTTAGCTCACAATATATTTTACCACCAATATTTAATTCTTTATTTTCATTCCATTCATCCTTTTTACCAAGTCCAACAACTATGACATTTTTTTCTTCTGGCAAAGCAGTAGAGAAAAATTCACCAAAATTTCCATTGAAATCGCTAAATTGCTTTATATTATCTATGATCTGTTTTCCTTGCAAAACTCCGCCATCATTTACGGTTTCGTTGTCCTCAAATAAACCCATTACTATTGTTTTAAAATCGGGCGAAATTTTAGAAATTGTTATTTTCATTGCTGGCATCTCCGTTGCAAATAATTGTAAACTGTACATAAAACATAGCAAACACATCAGTAAGATATTTTTCATATACGTTCTAAGTACAATAACACTCAAGTTTACTATGGACTCCCTTACATGCAAGGTTTTTTATCTTTTATTAGAGAACTTATTATATCCGCCTAAGGTAATGTTAAACGTATAGGTTTTTATGACCTGATCACTGTAAGTAAATGATGTTATGAGAAGGCTTGCAAGTCCGTTACTAACAAAATCTTCAAGAACAGGATCAGCACAATTATCGCAATTATGGTCAGCAAAAAACATTTGCGTTGTGAATTCTGGAAAATCTGGATGTTGAACTAGAAAGTTAATATGTGGAGCTCTATCACCAATTTTACCAGGTAAAATCGTAATAAAATTATAATAGCCAAGATTATTCACTACAAACCTTCCTGATCCAGCAAAATTCGGATCGAGTTGATTATCCTCTATATTCTTATCGTAATGGTTCACGCCGCGTGAATTCGCGTGCCATATAGAAACTACAGCATTTTGTATTGGTAAACAGTTTACATCAGTAATTTTACCCACTATGTGTATTAATTCTCCTGTTGCACTATTTGGAGAACCAGGTTTCCTTCTTAAATTGTTTGAAGAGCTAAAATTTTTTGGCCTTGCATCAAGGTCATAAATCTCTGGAGTTTCAATGCAGTTGAGCAAAACAGGATCAGCTGCAAATAGCGGCAAATTGAATACCGTTTGTACTAAAAGCGCTAATAAGATATTTTTCACATTCATTTCATTTATAATAGACTTCTTGCATAACCATATAACAAACTTTTATTGGGAATAGAAACGAAAAAATTACTTTACAAACTCCGCCAGCGTTCTTATCATGAAACTGAAGCTATTTATTTATCTTCTCTGGGCTTTGTTGCATGGCTACCAATGAGAAGGTGTGATGTAAGGGATTTACGAGGCAAATTCGAAAATAGGCATACCGATATCAGTAAATTTGTTAATCAAGTAGCATTTTAAGATCATCTCTTGAGAACGATTTATTTTGGATTTATTCTTAAAACTAAATCCAAATGTTTTTTTAACCCTAAAGAAAAAACTCTCAATACGTGATCGTGTTCCATACCTTGTCTTCTTTTTCCACTGACTTAAATTGTATGCTTTTCTTATATTGATGTTCTTATTTCGTTCCGATAAATGATCTATATCATTGTAGATTTTTGCATTTTTTCTCGGCTTTATTATGGGTTTTAAATTATACTTATTGCATAACTTATATAAATTTGCTGTATCATAAGCTCCATCTGCACGAAGAGACTTAATCTTATAGATATCACCTATTTCTTTTAGTATTTCCGATGCTGATACGCTATCATGTGAAAGGAAATTAGTATATCGAGTTGTTATTGCCTTTTTACTGTTTATATCTAAAGCAACATGTAGCTTTCTTGCTTGATTTCTACCATTATATTTCCTTATCTTGGCATTATCTTTGTTATGTTGAGTGCTGTTGCTATAAATATGGATTACTGTACTATCTATAGCAATTTCAATATTCTCCATATCATTTTTATCTGTTCTGTGATCACACAGTTTCAAATTAAGTTTGTTTAGTCGGCGACAAGCCTGTGAATAGCTCATCACTTGCAGATTCTTCCCTATACCTTCTAAATATCCTTTTATGAATCCAACTGCTTGCCTTAAACCTATTCTAAATAGATTAACAATTATATGTATTGCAATGACAACTTTATCGCTGTAAATGTTATTTCCACCTGCAACCTTTTCTGAAATTTCATACCAGTTTTCTATAGCTTCATCAATGAAATGAAAGACATTTCCTCTTTTTTCTAAAAATTGATTATACTCGTTATTGTTACTGACTTTCATTTTCTGTGGCATACACTCCCTAAAGCATTCATTTTTCAATAGAGTAACCACTTCTTTTTTAATTTTCTCTCTTTTTTTCTCCTATCTCTACTCGCTATGCAACAAAGCCCTTTCAGAACAAAAAAAGCCTACTAGCCTAAAACAGAAAGAGCCAGAACAGTCGTCAGAACCTATTTATGCTAGGGTAGATTTGTCCAAGAAAAGAGCAGAAAGAAAAGCAAAAGACATAAAAGCTAATTCTGGAACTTGCCATGGGTTAGTGCAAGATAAAGTGAATGATTGGCAAGTGAAGCTAAATGAGCTAAGTGCTAATAAGTCGATAAGTCAGCAACAGACTAATGATCAAAAAATTAAGACCAAGGCTGGCTTTAGTGTAGAAGAAATAAGGCAGAAATATGAGCGTAGAGATTCTGGCTACGATTCTGGCTATGATTCCGATACAAAAGTTGAACAACAATTAGAATTAGCTCCTAAATCTGAGATAGGTTCAGTGAGTATTGAGCATGGAGTAATAGGAGGCTGTCGATATAAGATTACTGATATATCCCTCTAACTATGTGATTCAAAATAATTGAATTGACTTTATATATGTAATCGATATAACCTAGTTAGATTCAAGTTGACTCTTTCGTCTAGTGGTTAGGACACCACCCTTTCACGGTGGTAACACGGGTTCAAATCCCGTAAGAGTCACTCAAGTAGAATATAATTAAAGTTTTGAATGGGAAAAATTAGGCTCTATGTTGAAGAAGCTTTATCACAAGGCGTGAGTTTAGCACTTAATCCACAACAAAGTCACTATATTTGCAATGTAATGCGGCTTAAGAAGTATGATAATCTCTCTCTTTTTAATGGAAAAGATGGAGAATGGTTAGGAGAAGTAGTTAATATATCGCGTAAATTGACAGAAGTTACACCCAAAGAATGCACTAAACAACAGCAATATGAGGAAAATTTATACCTGTATTGTGCCATGGTAAAAAGTGCTGCTTTGAACAACATAGTAAGACAGGCAACTGAAATGGGAGTAATCTGCATTCAATTTATTTCAACGGAACGTACAGTGGTAAAAAATATTAACCTAAGTAGAGCAAAATTACAAGCAATCGAAGCAGCGGAACAATCCGGTAGGATAAGTATACCAGAGATTTTGCCTCCTATTAACTTTTGCGAATTACCTGATTCCCAGAGTAAAAATTTTGTTTTATGTGATGAAACAGGTAAAGCTGATAAAGTGCTGAAAGGTAAGAAAAATGTTGCTATTATTGTTGGCCCTGAAGGTGGTTTTTCATCTTATGAACTTGATCTTGCCGATAAGTTTTGTCAAAAATTGAGTCTAGGAAAAAGAATTTTAAGAGTCGATACCGCTGTGGTTGCTGCACTAACTTTCACCAATTGGTGTAGCTAGATTTTTAAATATGGCTAAGATAAAGAAATCTGGTTCAGTGTTGCGCGCACAAAAACTCTGTAGACTCTCTACGAAGCAGTCTGTTGTTAAAGAGGAGCTAATAAAAAACATATTCTAAGATAATATTAAATCTCGTATTATATTTTTTCTAAAGTAAACAAATGAATCTTGCATTTTGCCTGAGTTATTGATACCCTGAGTAAAGAAGTCGGGGCGTAGCGCAGCCTGGTAGCGCATTTGGTTTGGGACCAAAGGGTCGGGAGTTCAAATCTCTCCGCCCCGATGTTAGTATAATTGTAAGAACGCTGTAACATAAGAGCAATCTCCATCAGTAAGCAAGTAGCTGACACTGGAATGACATCATTTGCCATGTAAATTACGGCATATTACATTTTAACGCTCAAGTTTATAAAATAATTGACAATGTTAATTTTCTAATTTATAAATAGATTTTGAAATGATTACCGAAGGAGGTATAGAGTTTGATAGAAGTATCAGTCCATTATGGTGATGTAGACAGAGCTCTTCCAGTATTGAAAAAAACAATTCAAAAGGAAGGAAGAGGGTTGAAAATGAAAAAACAATATCATGAAAAAAAATCAGAAAAAAGAGCTAAAAAGAAAGCTGAAGCTAAAAAAAAGAGGTACCAACAAGAGTGCAGAAGGCAGCGTTATGGTTGGTAGTTTGTACTCAAGTTAATAGTTTATCATTGGTTATTTTATGAATATTCACGAATATCAAGCGAAAGAAGTTTTGCATAAATTTAATGTCCCAGTGCCAAAAGGTTTTGTTGCTACATCTGCGGAAGAAGTAAAGACTCAAGTAAGTCAATTAAAATCTGACGTGTTTGTAGTTAAAGCTCAAATTCATGCAGGTGGTAGGGGTAAAGCCGGTGGTGTAAAGCTAGCAAAGTCAGTTGAAGAAGCTCAACAGTTTGTAAAGGACATGATTGGTACGACTTTAGTTACTCATCAAACAGGGCCAAGCGGGCAGCAAGTAAGAAAAGTGTACGTTGAAGAAGGCTCAAGCATTAAGAAAGAGTATTATTTAAGCCTGGTGATCGACCCGAAGCTCAGTAGGCCAATATTCATATTTTCCTCAGAAGGTGGAATGGACATTGAAGAAGTGGCGAAAAATTCTCCCGCAAAAATTGTGAAATTTGATATTGATTCTGCTACAAGCTTTGATAGCAGCAAGTTGAGCAGCAGTTTTAATTTGAGTTCAGAACAAATAGAAAAAATAACAAATGTTGCAAAAAATATATATGATGCGTTTATTGCAACTGATGCAAGCCAAATTGAAATTAATCCACTGGTTGAAACAAATTCTGGAGATTTTATTGCGCTCGATGCGAAAATTAATTTCGATGACAATGCTTTATATCGTCACCCAGAAATTATGGAACTTCGTGATTATGATGAAGAAGTGAAAGAAGAGATAGAGGCTTCAAAGTATGGGCTCAGTTACATCAAAATGGATGGCAGTATTGGTTGCATGGTAAACGGTGCAGGTCTTGCTATGGCAACAATGGATATAATAAAATACTACGGAGCAGAGCCTGCTAACTTTTTGGATGTTGGTGGTGGAGCAAGTAAAGAAACTGTAACTGAAGCATTTAAAATTATATTGTCTGATAGCAACGTAAAAGGAATTCTGGTTAACATATTTGGTGGTATAATGCGTTGCGATATTATTGCAAGTGGAATTGTTGCTGCTGCAAAAGAAATGAGCATTAAAGTTCCTCTAGTGGTTAGATTATCAGGTACTAATTTTGAAGAAGGAAAAAAAATTTTAGAAGAGTCGGGATTAAATATTATTGCTGCAGATGAACTGGGTGATGCTGCGCAAAAGATAGTAAAAGAGGTAAAATAAAGCATGTCCGTTTTAGTAAATAAAGATACAAGATTAATATGCCAGGGTTTTACTGGTGCACAAGGTACGTTTCATTCAGAGCAAGCTATTGACTACGGGACAAAAATGGTGGGAGGTGTAACTCCTGGAAAGGGTGGTAGCACTCACCTTAATTTACCGGTTTTTAATACTGTAGCAGAAGCAAAAGAAAAGACCGGTGCAAATGCTACAGTTATATATGTACCTGCTAAATTTGTTGCTGCTGCAATACTTGAAGCAATAGATGCAAAAATAGAATTGATAGTTTGTATTACAGAGGGCATTCCTATACTTGATATGGTGAAAGTTAAGCGCGCGCTTGTTGATTCAAAAAGTCGATTGATTGGTCCCAACTGTCCGGGAATTATTACACCTGAAGAATGCAAAATAGGAATTATGCCTGGCCATATCCATAAGCGTGGACACATAGGAATTATGTCTCGCTCTGGAACTTTAACTTACGAAGCAGTAGCACAAACAACTGCTGTTGGTCTTGGTCAATCCACGTGTATCGGAATTGGGGGAGATCCAGTTCATGGTATGACATTTGTCGACTGTATGGAGCTCTTTTTAAAAGATGATGATACTCATGGTGTTGTAGTTATTGGTGAAATAGGTGGAAACGAAGAAGAAGATGTATCACATTTTGTGAAAACAGAAAAAACTAAAAAGCCAATCGTTGGTTTTGTAGCAGGTCAAACAGCACCTCCAGGAAGACGTATGGGACACGCTGGAGCAATCATCTCTTCCAGTGGTGGAAGTGCTGGTGCAAAGCTAGAAGTTATGCGAAGCGCTGGAATTGCAATTGCAGAGACTCCTGCGGTGATTGGTAAAAAAGTTTTGGAAGTAATGCATCACTAGAATTAGGGTTACAAAAACCCTATATCACCGGTCATGAATACGTTATTTGCCCATTCGATTAATAACTTACCTCCTGGTAAATCTACTGAAGTCTGTTGGGCAGTCAGATATCCACGTAGTGTGGATGCAACAAGTGCTGCACAAGCTGCACTACCGCATGATGCAGTAATGCCTGTACCCCTTTCCCAAACCCTTAAAGCTATTTTTCCAGATTTTTCTATTTGTGCAATACTAACATTTGTTTTCTGAGGAAATAATTCTTGATTTTCTAGCTTTGGTCCTAAATTTTGCAACGGTATTTCGCTTATGTTATCAACAAAAAAAACTATGTGAGGATTACCAATATTTACTGCAACTGGGTCTTTTAGCATTTCAACCTCTATAGGTAAGTGAAGAGTGTTACACTCAGTAGACAAGGGAATTTCATACCATTTTAGCAAAGGCTTACCCATGTTAACCTTTATGGATTTATCACCCACTTTAAAACACTCTAAAATGCGGTTGTTTGTTAGTTCAATAATGGAGTATTCAGCACCTTTTTCTGACATTAGCAAATATCCAACGCAACGTGCTGCATTTCCGCACATTTCAGCTTTGCTACCATCAGCATTATAGATATGCATAAAGCAATCGGCTAAACTGGAGTTTGTTATCACTATGACTTGATCGCAACCGTTTTGGTTAGCAATTTTTTTATAGTTCCAATTTAAATCATTTGCTGAACGTGAGTCTATGATAACGAAGTTGTTACCAGTTCCGTGCATCTTTACAAGCGGAACCTTATCTGTTAAGTTACTTATCACCATAATAAAATGTACATAAGTGAAAATTTTTCTTCTAATTACAGCTGTTTTGTATTCTATAGTTTTCTGTAATGTGAGTGCTAAGTCAATACCGGAGAACAGCAAAATGCTCTTTTGGCAAGCTGAGGTTAGAAAGGGAGCAAATGTTTTTAACAGAAAAATTGATAATGAGTTAATCGAAGCAGCAAAGGAATACAAAATCGGTTTTATTCGTCTTGCTCCTGACAAATTTGAAACTACGCAACGTGACTTCCTCTTAGGCAATGCAGACAATTATCAGGGCCTGATTTCCAAAGACCTGAAAGTTCTGAAAGATGTTTTAGATGCTTTTCATCAACAAAAAATACCAGTAGTCTTAACGATGCTCAGCTTGCCTGGATCTAGGTGGAAGCAAAATAACAATGATAAAGATGATTTACGTTTATGGTCAGATCAAGCTTTTCAAAAACAAGCAGCAAAATTTTGGCAAGATCTTGCAAGAGAACTTAAAGATCATCCTGCTATTGTTGGATATAATATCTTAAATGAACCACATCCAGAGAGGCTTTATAATATCGCAGATTCGGCTATTTATAATGTAGAGCAAAGCAAAGTTCAGAAGAATCTATTTAGCTTTTATAGCAGCGTGGTGGATAGTATCCGCCAAATTGACTCAGAGACACCAATAATACTTGATAGCAGCAGTTATGCTGACTCTAATGCTTTTGATAAATTTAAACCAGCTGATGATTCTAATATTCTTTATTCTTTTCACATGTATGAGCCCTTTGCTTATACAAATTTAAAACTAAATCAAGGAAGATTTTTCTATCCAGGATATATTCGTTCTGCTGACACAAATAAAACAGAGTACTGGGATAGAGACACACTCAGATCATATATGNAACCTGTGAGTATTTTCCAAAAAAAACATAAAATACCAAGCTATAGAATACTTGTTGGAGAATTTGGTGGACATCGTTCTTCAAAAGGATTAGAGCGCTATTTCCAAGATCTTGTTTCTATTTTTAATGAATATAATTGGCACTTTGCTGTTTATAGTTTTCGTGAAGACGTGTGGGACGGTATGGACTATGAACTTGGAAGCGAGAAGCTTTCATGGAAAGACTGGCAAGCAATTGAAAAAGGTACAATGAAAAAAAATTACTTGCCAGATAATCTTATTTTTAAGGTACTCAGAGAGGAATGGTCAAAGTAAGTTAACTGGTTTTTGGCCACTCATCATAAAAAAATATTTCTTCTATTGGTCTCCTTTTTTTNTCTTTGACTTCAGCACCCTTTTCCTCATAACCAACTGCTATTACTGACGTTACATTAAAATCATCGGATATATCGAATCTTTCTACTATTTTATCTCTATCAAATCCACCCATTTGATGAGCCATTAAGTTCATAGCTGCAGCCTGTAGCATAAGTGCATAATTTGCTGCACCAGTATCGTGACTAGCCCAAAGATTTTCTCCTTTACCTTGTTTGCGGAAGTTTTTAGCACTTAAAGATATGATTAACACTTGTGCATCTTTTGCCCATTTTTGATTAGATTCATCAAGGCAATTGAGCAATTTTCCCCATGCGCTTTGATTGTTTTGTTTGTTGCATATCACATATCTCCAAGGTTCATCACCAAAACATGAAGGAGTCAGCCTTACAGCTTCTATTAAAATATCCATTTCTTCCTGAGATATTGCCCTTGTAGGATCGTATGAACGCCCACTGTGCCTTGCTTTCATCAACAATAATAGACCCTGTTTGCTTATCATTTTTAATTTAATAGTGCATAAATAATTCATTGTAGCACAATATGAGCAAAATTTAAATTGCAAAACCTCTTATACACATATATTACATTTAATAAGTTATTTTTATTGGGAAGGTATGTTTATAACACAATCTAGCAGTAGATCAACACTGGCTGAAATATTGTCTTGCGTTTTACTTTTATTCTTGATGGCTCAAATAAGCATACCATTGCAGCCTGTGCCTATCACATTGCAAACTTTAGGAGTGATGCTTATTGGGCTTAAATTTAACTGCAGAACAGCATTTTATTCTGTGCTTACATATCTATCACTTGGTGCAGCAGGATTGCCTGTTTTTGCGAATTTTTCTGGTGGTTATCACATTTTTCTCGGACCAACAGGTGGATATTTAATTGGCTGTTTAGCTGCCGTTATGGTAATGAGCAAAGTAAATGAATTACTGAACTCTAAATATAAATCATTTGTGTGTAATTCTTTAAGTTGTCTGGCTGGTACAGTTATAATCTTTATTTGTGGTGTTAGTTGGCTTGCTGTTTACTTGGGTCTAAGACAAGCAATAATGGTGGGTGTTTTACCATTTATCCTTCCTGGTTTGGTAAAAATTTTTCTACTTGTAGCAGCTTTGCAATATTTGAAAAGATGATAAAACTTCGCCCTCATCATTTTATGTGCACTCTTGCATTTCAAGGGTATGGGTATTCTCAGGGTTTTGTAGAAAATTATAGGAAGATAGCAAGTGAAGTGGTTAGTACTCAAATCGAAGTAGTTGGTAACCTTGATAGTATTTGTAGTGCTTGCCCAAATCAGACTAAACAAGGTAAATGCACCACACAAGCTAAAGTTTTAGAGCTAGATAGAAGGCATATGGAAATTTTAGGAGTAAAAATTGGCGAGACTTTAACTTGGAATGAGGCAGTAAAAAAGATTAGAGAGAAAATGTCTTTAGAGAAATTCGAGTACGCATGTGAGGGGTGCAATTGGCAGCCATATGGAATATGTAAAAATGCCCTTTTAAATCTACAAAGGTAATTGACAAAATGTTAAGATAAATTGAAGCATTTTTGTGGAAATGAAGCGAAATATAGAAGACAAAAGATAAGTGCGTTCTACACAGCATATTCGTCCCACTAATTAATAATATCTTTATTATTGTATGAGATAGGTAATTTAGCATTTATGAATTTGTAATGTGTTGCANATAGCTCAAAGAAATAAGGTTTACTGGTTACACACTGCAGCCAATGCCACAACACTAGGACCTATGTTTACCTGCATGTTAATTTGCGTTGTGATTTTATGGAGGTCTTCTGTTACCTATGCTAGTGAAAATTTGGAGATACAAAAGGCCTTTGATAATGTTGTCAAGCATATAAAAGCTGATAAAAAATATAAAGATCTTGATGTTATTGAGAGAAAAAGTGACAAATTTAATATCAAAATTTCGCAGAATTCTGGCAAGAGTTTTGACATATACTCTACTTTTAAAAAAGCAAAAGATTCCTTTGAGTCAGGAGATAATGAAACAGCTATTTCTCTCCTTAATCAGATTATCGCAAAGTTTCCTTATCATAAAAATGCTTTAATTGGATTGGGAAATATTTATTACGCTAATAAAGAATACAAAAAAGCTGTAGAGATTTACACAAGACTGTTAAAAGAATACCCTAGTAACCCTTACATATTAAAAAATTTTCTGACGATAATCTCACAATATGATCCTGATCTGGCGTTGAGTGAAATGTTGAAATTGTATGATATACATAAAAATTATGCTCCTTTATTAGTAAATTTAGGTCTGATTTATATGAAAAAGGAGGATTATGTAAAAGCTAAAGAATATATGACAACTGCTATTTCCCTTGATGAAAACAATATTTTTTATACCTATAATTTAGCTGTTATTCTAGATAAACTTTCAGATTTTAAAAATGCTACAATATTCTACTTAAAGTTGTTGAACATGGCTACAACTTCGAAAGATGTGAGTGAAAAAATACCTTTATACAAAGTGACAGCAAGACTAAAATTTATAAAACTCCACAGCACGCACTCAAAGATTTCATAAAAGCTCTACATCGCTATTTTTGTTTACAATAATAATATTGAGCTATAGAATTAGATTAAAGGGGCGATTAGCTCAGCTGGTAGAGCATCTCGTTTACACCGAGGAGGTCGGCAGTTCAAGTCTGTCATCGCCCATTTGCTTAACTAAATGTTAGTATTATTAATTACTTCGATCAAAGTATAGAAAATGCAGGATAATATAGTACCAATCTCAATAGTAAAAGAGCTGGAAGATTCTTATCTTTCCTACGCAATGAGCGTTATCATAAGCCGGGCTATACCTGACGTGCGAGATGGATTTAAACCTGTTCATAGGCGCATATTATATGCAATGTCGAGAGCTGGATTCGATGCCGGTAAGCCATATAAAAAGGCAGCTCGTATAGTAGGGGATGTAATGGGAAAATACCATCCTCACGGAGATGGAGCAATTTATGCTTCATTAGTCAGAATGGCTCAAGATTGGTCTCTTCTTTTGCCTCTTATTGATGGGCAAGGTAATTTCGGTTCAATAGATGGCGATCCAGCAGCTTCAATGCGATACACAGAAGCAAGGCTTCACAAAGTGTCGCACTTCTTACTGAATGATATTGATGAAGATACAGTTGATTTTAGGCCAAACTATGATGGAAATGAAACAGAGCCTGTTGTACTGCCTGCAGAATTTCCGAATCTATTGGTAAATGGTGCAAGCGGTGTTGCAGTTGGTATGGCAACCAATATTCCTTCTCACAACCTTGGAGAAATAATAGATGCTTGTATGTTATATATAGATAATCCTGAAGTTACTTTGGATGAGTTACTTGAAGTGATGCCAGGGCCGGATTTCCCAACTGGGGGAACGATTCTTGGAAGGTCTGGAATAAGATCAGCATTTGCAACGGGTCGTGGATCAATTGTTGTGCAAGGCAAGACTCACATGGAAGACTTGCCACAAGATAGGCAAGCAATAGTGATTGATGAAATACCTTACCAGGTAAATAAAGTAAAATTAATTGAGAAGGTAGGTGAGCTTGTAAAAGAAAAAAGAATTGATGGCATAACAGAAATTAGGGATGAATCCGATAAGTCTGGTATTAGAGTAGTAATTGACCTCAGAAGGAATGCTGAAGCAAGTTTTATACTTAATCAAATATTGGGACTAACTCCACTAAGAAGTAGTTTTAGTGTTAACACTTTAGTGCTCAATAACAACAGGCCTGCTTTGATGTCATTAAAAGAAATCATAGAGGCCTTTATTGATTTTAGAAAAGAAGTATTAATTCGAAGAACAGAATTTCGTCTAAGAAAAACGAGAGAAAAAGCTCATATATATATAGGACTCTACATTGCGGTCCTCAGCATAGATGAAGTGATAAAAATCATCCGTAGTGCAAAAGATCCTGCGGAAGCAAGTAGAGAACTTTTAAATAAAGAATGGAAAACTTCGAATGAAATCAACACTATTATTGAGTTGATTTCAGATAGCGCAAGCTTTTTGAAAGACGGAGTGTATAGATTAACTGAGCTACAAATTAAGGCTATCCTTGATATGAAACTGCAGCGTTTAACAGGTCTTGAAAAAGACAAATTAGAAGCTGAGCTAAGTTCAATGATCAACCTGATAAAAGAATATATCGCTTTTCTTGGCTCAGGAGAGAAGTTGATGAAAGAAATAAAAAACAATCTACAAGAAATAAAGAACAGATTTGCTGTGCCGCGAAAAACTTCAATAGAGGAATCAGATACGGACATTGAAGCTGAAGATCTAATTCCACAAGAGGATATGGTGATAACCGTAACTATGAATGGTTATATCAAGCGTGTGAAACTTTCTCACTATAGAACTCAGCGTCGTGGTGGAAAAGGAAAGCTAGGACAGGGATTAAAAGAGGAAGACGTAATTACAGAATTATTTGTGACAAATACTCACACTAGTGTTTTGTTCTTCTCTAACATTGGTCGAGTTTATAGATTAAAAGTTTATAAGTTACCTCTTGCAGAACCAACTGCACGTGGAAGAGCGCTTGTTAACATATTTCCGCTTAGCGATGGTGAAACTATAACTAATATCATGCCATTGCCAAGTGAAAATGACGAAAATCAAAACATAGTTTTTGCTACTGCTCATGGGAACATAAGGCGCAACTCTTTAGCGGATTTTCACTATATTCCAAGTAATGGAAAAATAGCAATAAAGCTCGATGAAGGAGACAAATTAATATCGGTTAAAGTATGCAATGAAATTGATCATGTTTTACTTTCAACAATGCTTGGAAAAAGTATCAGATTTGTTGTAAGTGACGTGCGTCAATTTAAGAGTCGCAATTCAGATGGCGTAAGAGGTATCAAACTTGCAAAGAATGACAGCGTGATATCCATGACCATATTAAATGGGATAGGTGTAGCAACAGAAACAAAAGAACTTTACTTAAAAGTTCCACTTGCAAAAAGACTGGGAACTGCAATTAATAACTCCATTGATTCTAAATTGGAAAAGACTTTGAATGATTTAGGAATAGATAACGAATTATTCTTAAAACTTGCAGTGAATGAGGAGTTTATATTAACTATTACCGAAAATGGCTTTGGTAAAAGAACTTCTGCGTATGAGTATAGAATAACTAACAGGGGTGGTGTTGGTATCACCAATATTCTTACTACTAGCAGAAACGGTAATGTTATTGCTAGTTTTCCAGTTGAGCAGGGTGATAATATAATGCTTATTACAGATAAAGGAAAGTTAATTCGTATTTCAGTAAATGATATCAGGATTGCAGGACGTAGCACTCAGGGAGTAACTCTATTTAAAACAGAAAGTAGAGAAAAGGTGGTGTCAGTAGCGAAAATTGAAGATCCTGATTCCACTGAAGATAGTATTTCTGAAGTTGAAAACTCTATCTCTTCTCAACTGTAGTACAGGTTAAACAAAAAGCGCAAGTTTTTGTTGATTAATACGCAGTATTTAAATTAAAATATATACTTATGGCTAAGTAAAGATTAATGGACAAACATTTAACTAAAAATAAAAAATCACTGGCAGACAAAGAGGATAAAAAAACACCTCCTGTTAAAGATCTTACTAAAAATAAGAGTAGGAGAGATTTTATAACATTAACTACATGCGCTATGGCAGGTATAGGAGCTGCAAGTGGACTTTGGCCACTGGTTAAATCTATGAATCCTTCTGCTGAAGTTCTAGCAACTTCCACAGTGGAAGTGAATTTGTCTGGAATTCAGGAAGGACACGGAGTAAAAGTAAAGTGGCAAGGTAAACCAGTATTCATTCGTAGACGCACAAAGCAAGAAATTGAGGTTGCAAGAGCTGTAAATACAGAGAACTTGAGGGACCCTCAATCAGATGAACAGAGAGTACACAAAGGAAAAGACGAATGGTTAATCATGATCGGAATATGTACACATCTTGGGTGTGTGCCGGTTGACCACACTACAAGAGATGGTAATGGTTGGTTCTGTCCTTGCCACGGCTCATATTATGATACATCAGGCCGAGTAATTGGGGGTCCTGCACCGAAAAATATGGCTGTACCTGATTATTTTTTTCCCAGTGAGAATGTTGTGATAATTGGCAAGAAGGCTTAACGGAACTCGTTAAAAAAAACTCACAGGATCAACATCTATTATCACTGCAATACTCGAATTCAAGTTACAATTTCTAATCCAACATTTCAGCTTTTTTTGTATGGATAAACTGTGCTTATTGTGTATTTTTAGCAACACCCTATACCGATACTTATTATTTAAAAAATTTATCGCTGCTGGTGATGGGCCAAGAATTTCAAATTCCTTTTTGTCTGCACCTACATTTTTTTCCTGGATACAAGTAGTTGAGCTACTTGGATGACAGAGAAGAGATTTTACTATTTCATTCGCTGCTTTTTGTGTTGCAATCTGATTCTTACCACAAATTATAAGCGCTATTAATCTGCTAAATGGTGGCATTTTGGCTTCGCGTCTTGACTCAAGTTCGATTTCATAAAATGAATCCCTTTTTTGGTGTAGCAATGCTTTTATTATTGAACTTTCAGGATTATTGGTTTGCACTATTACCATTCCTTTTTCATTAAACCTTCCTGACCTGCCTGCAACTTGGTGCAACAATTGATACGTCTTTTCCGCTGCTCTTAAATCAGAATTTTCGAGACTCAAATCTGCATTCATTACTCCAACCAAAGTTAATTTGGGGAAATTGTGCCCCTTAGCAATTATTTGTGTGCCGATTATAATGTTCACCTCTTCTTTCAGTACCAAGTCAATTACGTTACTAACCGACTTCTGATCGCTGCTTATCATCGCAGTTTTTGCGTTTGGTATTAATTTCACC
The DNA here is from genome assembly GCF_042182995.1 of Wolbachia endosymbiont of Anurida maritima. NCBI lineage: Bacteria > Pseudomonadati > Pseudomonadota > Alphaproteobacteria > Rickettsiales > Anaplasmataceae > Wolbachia > Wolbachia endosymbiont of Anurida maritima. The sequence continues at coordinate 943,969 of NZ_CP102058.1, read as the reverse complement.
ATTTCTTCAAGTAACCTTTCAATTCCTACGCCATAAAGTGACAATGACTGTTCACTTTGGCAATTAGAACATTTTTCTGGAAGTTTCAATTGATAAGAGCAATGATGGCACAAAAGAGCATTTTTTTTCTTGTGATATGTAAGCCAAACAGCACAATTTAAGCAGGAAATTTTATATCCACACTTTTTACAAACTGCCAGTTGTGCATACCCTCTGCGGTTTAGAAAAAGCATAACCTGCTGTTTTTTCTCTATGGTTTGTTTGATGCTTTCAAAAAGCTCAGAGGAGATCCATTGCTTGTTGCTTCTCATATCCACTACTTTAATGAGTGGCAATTCTGCACCACCAAATCGTTTAGTTAACTTTACATGATTGTAATTGCCTATTTTAGCATAATGAATGGTTTCAAGTAGTGGAGTAGCTGATGATAAAATTATTGGAATATTTTCAAATTTGGCTAAGATTATCGCCATATCTCGAGCATTATATATAATTCCCTGTTCTTGTTTAAAAGATGAGTCGTGCTCTTCATCAACGATAATCAATTTTAGGTTTTTATAAGGCAAAAAAAGCGCTGACCGCGCTCCAATAATTATTTGTGCATTTCCGTTTGCCACACTGAGCCAGTTATTCCGGCGAGTTTTTGGAGTGAGCCCCGAATGCCACTCAGCTAAGTTTCTTGATATCTGACTGCGAATACGATTTACCAATTGTGAAGTTAAAACAATTTCAGGTAGGAGGATTAAAATTTGTGCACTGTTTACAGTTTCTACCAATTTTGCAACTACGGATAAGTAAACTTCTGTTTTTCCAGATCCTGTCTCACCGTCAAGCAAAGTCACTGAATACTCATTCAAACTGCTGATTATTTTATCGCTAGCTATCTGCTGTTCAGGGTTTAATTGGCAACTTATTTCACTTATTTCCTGCTTCTGCTTAGCACAAACCAATTTATCTATGTGATTTACTTTTAACACTCCTCCCATTATCACTTTTGCAAGCATACCAATAGGTATTAAGTTATACTGCGCAACCCACTCTGCAAATGCGATCAATTTTGGTCTAATATTTGGTAGATCGATTTTTTGCTCAATAAATTTTAATTTCCGATCGCTCTTGTCACTATATCTCCAAACTATCCCGATCAAGCGTTTTTTGCCAAATGGCACCACCACGTAATCTCCAATTGAAATTTCAGTATTTTCCTCAATTGCATATGAAAATAACTGATCAATTGGAAGTGGTAGTAATACGTCAACTGTTCTTGTCATAGCAGCTTAAGTTTAGCACTGTTTTGAAAATATTCGTTTGATTTTTGTGGGTTAAACTGGTATAGTATTATACTAAATTAATTTGATTGGGGGGGTGAGTATGATTCCAAAAACACGTAAAGAAGCATTTAAAGTACTAGAATTACCAGAGAGTGAAAAAACAGAAGAGATCAAGAAGGCATATCACAAGCTTGCACTCAAATGGCACCCTGACAAACACTCAGACAAAAGCCAAGAAGAGAAAGACAAAGCAACAGAAAAGTTTAAGGAAATAATTGTAGCATATGGAATATCAACAGACGAGATCAAGGAAGAATTCATCCAAAAGCAGCCTAATGATGATTGGATTAACAACTTGGCTGAATATTTTGAAAACAGGGCAAAAGAACTTTATAGAGAACGCTACGGCTCACATCTAAGTGAAGAAGAGGTTGATTTATTTGAGGCTCTTGATGATAAAGATCTAGCCAAGACGGCTTTGTTGCATAGCGAGTAGAGATAGGAGAAAAAAAGAGAGAAAATTAAAAAAGAAGTGGTTACTCTATTGAAAAATGAATGCTTTAGGGAGTGTATGCATAAGTGTTGAAAGTAACACAAAAAAGACATAAAGAACTATTATTGCAAGAAAATGGAGGCAATAATGGATCAAATAGAAAGAGTACTAAATTTAATAAAAGATGAGGATTTAGAAAGGCTAGGAAAATTAAGTGAAGTAGATAAATGTAATACTAAATTGTTGGGCAAGATTATATTTAAAGGTCTAATGAAGTTAATATTAATGGGGCAAAAAACAAGCCTAAGAGCGCTAGAAATGGTAATAAACAGGTGTATAATGGATAAGAATAGCGATAAAAGTACAGTAACATACAGTGGTTTGTCAAAAAGGTTAAAAGTTATAAATCCAGAATATTTTAAGGGAGTATATATTGATTTGATGAGCAAGATTAAAAAGCTATTACCCCAAAAAACATCAAATAACTTACATAAGTTTGATTCGACGATCATAAATTTATCGGGATATCTCATAAAAGATGGGCTAAAAATAGGCGGTAAAAGTAACGACAGTCAAGTTAAAGTGAGTGTAGGATTAAAGGATCAATTGCCGACAAGTATAAGATTTTGTAAAGGACAAGAAGAAAGTAGTGAAGATATAGCATTAGTGAGAGCAATTAATGAAGCTAAAGTTGAAAAAGAGGATATTTTATTATTTGATAGAGGAATCAGAAAAGTTGGAACTTTTGCCGAATTTGATGAAAAGGAGTACAAATTTATCACAAGAGTTAAAGTGGGAAGAAAACATGATGTTATAAGCAGGAACAAAGTTATAAGAGAACAAAAATCGGATGGATCAGAGATTTTAGAAGATATAATAGTTAATCTTTATCGTGCACGAGGTAAAGTGGCAGAAAAGCATGATCTACGGCTAATAAAAATCAGAAATAAAATTGGAGATGAAATATGGTTTTTGACAAACTTGTTTGAAATGCCAGCTTATGAAGTAACAGAGCTATATAGGCGCAGATGGGATATAGAAGTGTTCTTTAAATTTATAAAGCAAAATCTTGGATATAAGCACTTTTTAAGCCATACTATGAATGGCATGAAGGTGTATATTTACATGATTATTATTACGGCTTTGTTATTTCTTGTTTATAAAATCAAAAATAATCTACATGGGTTCAAAATAGCATTACTGCAATTCACATTGGATCTAAATGACTCTTTTATACGTTCGATTGTTTTACTGTCGGGAGGTAATTTACATGCCGTTGATCATCTCATATCACGTTATTTTTGATACTTTCAACACTTATGGGATATAGACCTAAGCGTAATGCGCATGAAGCAGTACAAAAAGTAACGGAAGCAGCAATCAAAGGCAATACAAAAGTAATTGACGTAGATCTGAAATCCTACTTCGACAATGTGCGACATCATATTCTGATGGAAAAGATTGCCAAAAGAATAAATGACAAAGAAATCATGCGCATGATTAAGCTAATCCTCAAAACAGGAGGAAAACGAGGAATAGCACAAGGATCACCACTTTCGCCACTACTAAGCAATATATACCTAAATGAGGTAGATAAAATGTTGGAGAAAGCAAAAGAGGTGACCAAAGAAGGAAAGTACCAACGTATGGAATATGCCAGATGGGCAGACGATTTAGTGATACTGATTAGTGAACACCCGAAACGGGAATGGCTAGAAAGAGCAGTATACAGAAGGTTGGAAGAAGAATTAGCAAAACTAGAAGTGAGCGTAAATGAAGAAAAGACAAAAGTCATCAACCTAAAGAAAGGAGAAACATTTAGCTTCCTAGGGTTTGATTTTCAAGAGAATATCACAAAACAAGGAAAGTGGAATGTCAAGAAAACACCGCAGATGAAAGCACGAACAAACCTGCTACGCAAGTTGAAGGAAATATTTCGGCGCCATAAATCGCAACCGATAAAAAGAGTGATAAATGACATCAATCCGATATTGAGAGGGTGGGTAAACTACTTTAGGATAGGAAACTCTAGTCGAAAGTTCAGTTACGTAAAACACTGGGTGGAAAAGAAGGTAAGACGCAATTTAATGCGAGCCAGGAAAGCAAAGAAAGGGTTTGGTTGGAAGAAATGGAGTAGCGAATGGATATACAAAACGCTGGGTCTATATTCAGACTACAGAATAAGGTATTACAAACCGAAAGCATCACCAGTACAATATGTTATAAACTTTGGTAAAGAATCTGCTAGGAAAGCGTAGTGCGGATGCTGCGTTTGACGAGGCGGGAGCTGGAAACGTTAACATGGGAATTTGGATTGAGGCCCACAGTGAAAACGACGGAATAGCCACTAAACCCTAAAGGAGGCGCGCCAGTTCTCGACCCTACAGATTCTTTTAAAGGTTAAATCCAGCTTAGGGTCGAGAAACTTAGATAAAGCCATAGCCAAAGTGCTTAAAAATATTAATAATTATACACTATTATTAACAATTATTCAACCATATTTTTGAAAATAGCTATAGCTATGCCGCCGCGAACCGTCATACCGCGATTCATTCGCGGTATCTCTTAGCCGCTAACAAGTAGAGGGATGACGATTGTCGGTAAATCTAAGTCAGTTTAGCTATAGGCAGCAATTTTCTGTATTTACTTTAAATTGAAGAAAGCTCAAATGAAAGATCGTGTTTTGCTAAAAATCACAGAGTGCAGTCTGGTTACATTACTCTAGCTATATGCAACAACTTTACTTTCAACAATTTTATTAGCAATAATACGACTTTCACAATCAATATTTATTATATCAGATAGTGAATTAATATCAGTATAACTATCAAAATTTTCCATTGTTGATTCCACTACCTCTACTATTTCTAAAAAGCCGATTCGTGACTTCAAAAATTCATTAACAGCTACTTCATTTGCAGCATTGAGCACAATACTGTTTGTTTGTGGAGCAAAAGAGTTTAACACTTCCATGCTAAGCTTTAGCACAGGGAAATGCTTATGGTCTGGCTCTTGAAAGGTCAATTTTCCTTGCTTTGTTAGGTCTAGTTTATAATTTAAAGCTGATCTTTCCGGCCAAGATAGAGCATATGAAATAGGAATTGCCATGTCAGTTTCTGCAAGCACAGCAAAGTTGAACCCATCCTTATAAGTTACAATTCCATGTACTATTGACTCAGGATGCACTACTGCTTCAATTTTATTCGGGCTGATATTAAATAAGTTATGTGCTTCTATTATCTCTAGTGCCTTATTCATCATTGTTGCGCTATCAACCGAGATTTTCTTTCCCATATTCCAAGTAGGGTGACTAAGCGCCTTATCTACCATAACATTTTTTAATTGCTCAAGGCTATAATTTAAGAATGGTCCACCAGAAGCAGTAAGTATGATCTTTTCTACGCATTTATCGTCATTTTGCAAAACTTGAAAAATTGCATTGTGCTCAGAGTCAATAGGGATTATTTGTACATTTTTTTCTTTAGCTTTTTTGAGTAATAACTTTCCACCGCAAACAATGCTTTCTTTGTTTGCCAATGCAATGACTTTGGTACCGCTTTCTATAACTTTCATAACTGGCCCAAGGCCTGCAATGCCAACTATTGCAACGACTGAGAGATCAACAGGTATAGCAGCAACATTTGTAGCACCAATTGCTATTTTTACATCTGTACCAAGTAAACTTTCTTTCAAATCTTTGTAAAGCCTTTCATCGGAGATAGCAACATATTTTGCATTTAGCAGCTTTGCTTGGTGTGCCAGTAGAGCAAAGTTCGAATGGGCACTTAGTGCTTCCACTTGGTATTCTTCTTTTCTCTTTGAGAGCAAATCTACAGTCTTTTTTCCAATGCTTCCTGTTGATCCTAAAACTGAAACCTTTTTCACTAAGACAAACTCATAACAATAGCAACTTTTCTTGCGAACCCAACTATTCAATAGTTTTTAAGCGTTTAACCAAGTTCATGTCCGTGGTCATCGCCAACAGATGGTGAAGGACCAGGTGAAAAAGATTGACCATGGTGATCACCTGCATCATGCATGTCTTGCAAACCATCAGCATTATGAGCTATTTCGTTATTGGCATGAGGGTAATCATCTGAGTGATGTCCATCATCACCATGAGCCATATCCATTCCTTCTGATGGCATATCTTCCCCACCTCCACCTGAAAAATATTCTGCAAGGCCTTCAAGAAGTTTTATGCCAAACATATTACCTGACTTTCCAAACAGTGTTACTAGACTACTGCCACTCACCAAACCTTCAAACACGTTACTATAAGCAGCAATTGCTCCTTCATGAAAATTGAACAACCATTTCATTCCATCCACGACTGTTGAAACAGAGTCACTATGACCAAGACCAAAACCACTTTTCTCACCAGCAGCTTCTTGGTGTTGCTGCTGCGCTTGCCATTCTGCAATGTTTGGACCTTGAGCTTCACTCATAAATTTTTACTCTCAACCTTAAGCTATTATTTTATCACAAATATTGCAAAATATCAATAAGGTTCTTAAATATATAACTAATACAAACAGTTCTGTTATCTTATATATAGCTAAACTGACTTACGACAATTTGAAAAACCGTCATCCCGCTACGTGTTAGCGGAATCTATACCGCGCATAACTGTACGAACATTGTGATTTTGGCCCATCAGATCCCAGTGCTTGACACTGGGATCCAGCTTTTTCATAATCATCAAAACGCTGTATTTTAACATAAAACGGCTACTTTTATGCTTACCAACTTAATAAAATTCCTGGATTCCAGTGTCAAGCACTGGGATGACATCATAGGGGCGCTGGGCATAAGTGTTGAAAGTAACACAAAAAAGACATAAAGAACTATTATTGCAAGAAAATGGAGGCAATAATGGATCAAATAGAAAGAGTACTAAATTTAATAAAAGATGAGGATTTAGAAAGGCTAGGAAAATTAAGTGAAGTAGATAAATGTAATACTAAATTGTTGGGCAAGATTATATTTAAAGGTCTAATGAAGTTAATATTAATGGGGCAAAAAACAAGCCTAAGAGCGCTAGAAATGGTAATAAACAGGTGTATAATGGATAAGAATAGCGATAAAAGTACAGTAACATACAGTGGTTTGTCAAAAAGGTTAAAAGTTATAAATCCAGAATATTTTAAGGGAGTATATATTGATTTGATGAGCAAGATTAAAAAGCTATTACCCCAAAAAACATCAAATAACTTACATAAGTTTGATTCGACGATCATAAATTTATCGGGATATCTCATAAAAGATGGGCTAAAAATAGGCGGTAAAAGTAACGACAGTCAAGTTAAAGTGAGTGTAGGATTAAAGGATCAATTGCCGACAAGTATAAGATTTTGTAAAGGACAAGAAGAAAGTAGTGAAGATATAGCATTAGTGAGAGCAATTAATGAAGCTAAAGTTGAAAAAGAGGATATTTTATTATTTGATAGAGGAATCAGAAAAGTTGGAACTTTTGCCGAATTTGATGAAAAGGAGTACAAATTTATCACAAGAGTTAAAGTGGGAAGAAAACATGATGTTATAAGCAGGAACAAAGTTATAAGAGAACAAAAATCGGATGGATCAGAGATTTTAGAAGATATAATAGTTAATCTTTATCGTGCACGAGGTAAAGTGGCAGAAAAGCATGATCTACGGCTAATAAAAATCAGAAATAAAATTGGAGATGAAATATGGTTTTTGACAAACTTGTTTGAAATGCCAGCTTATGAAGTAACAGAGCTATATAGGCGCAGATGGGATATAGAAGTGTTCTTTAAATTTATAAAGCAAAATCTTGGATATAAGCACTTTTTAAGCCATACTATGAATGGCATGAAGGTGTATATTTACATGATTATTATTACGGCTTTGTTATTTCTTGTTTATAAAATCAAAAATAATCTACATGGGTTCAAAATAGCATTACTGCAATTCACATTGGATCTAAATGACTCTTTTATACGTTCGATTGTTTTACTGTCGGGAGGTAATTTACATGCCGTTGATCATCTCATATCACGTTATTTTTGATACTTTCAACACTTATGGGGCGCTGGGATGACACCCTCCTGCTAGACAATGTTCGTACAGCTATGGAATGAATCGCGGTATGACGTGTTGCTTGGGTCAGCTATAGGATCCAGTTTGAAAAAAATCTGAATTCCAATGTCCGCTACCTTTTACAGAGTGAAAACTCAAAAATATGATTGTTAGCAATAGTGTATATATCTTTAGCTATCTATAATGAATGAATTTTTTTATATATTCGTTATTAGTATTTTGTATTTCCTGAACAGTTCCATGGGAAATGATCTCCCCTTCATATAATACTGCTATTTTGTCAGCTATTTTAAATGCGCTACGAATATCATGTGTAATCGTGATAATTGTAGGGTTAAAGTCTTTAGATAATTTTATTATTATCTCGTTTACTATATCTGACATAATTGGGTCCAATCCTGAAGTTGGTTCATCCAAAATAATGATTTCTGGATTGTGTGCAATCGCCCTTGCAAGTGCTACTACTTTCTTCATTCCGCCTGATAGCTCTATTGGAAACATATCTGCTATGTTTTCCTCCAGTCCAACATCATTTAATTTCTCGATTGCTAGCTGTTTTGCCTCCTTTTTGCTGATATTAAAGCGCTTTTTGTAATTAAAAGATATATTTTCCCACACTGTAACGTAGTCAAATAAAGCGGAATTTTGAAATAAAACCCCAAATTTATTTTTGCTTTTACTATTTATTTTAACAGACCCTGAGTCTGGCGCCAGCAAGCCAATGATTGTTTTTGTTAATACAGACTTGCCGCTCCCTGAGCCGCCAAGTATGACTAATGATTCCCCTTTCGATATATCAAAATTTAGATCTTTTAGTACTGTCCTATCATCAAAAGATAAGCTTAAGTTCAATATTGATATTATGGGGTTACGCATGTATCAAAGTAATCATGTAGTTTGCTAAAATGATCAGTATGGACGATAAAACAACAGTTGATGTTGTAGCAACACCTACTCCTCGTGCACCTTCTTTGCAATGGTAACCGTAATAGCAGCTTGAGACAGAAATTATGGCGCCAAATGCAGTTGCTTTTATTAGCCCAGTTATAAAATCATACGTATTAAAGAACTGAACTGTGTGTTTAATGTATATATTTAAATTGTGGTTAAATTCGAAGACTGCAGTGATACATCCTCCAAATATTCCTATTAAATCTGCACATACTGTAAGTATGGGAAATACTATGATTGACGCTAAAATCCTTGGTGCAATTAAATATTTAAAAGGGTTGATATTCAAAGTTGTAAGTGCATCTATTTGCTCGGTGATGCGCATTGTACCAATTTCTGCTGCAACTGATGATCCAACCTTTCCTACCATTATTAAGCTGATCAAAACTGGTCCTAACTCTTTAATGACAGTGATCGTAACAAGTTTGGGTATTATCTGCTCTTGGTTAATTAATGAGTCACTCAAGCTACTTTGTAAAACTATCGCCGCTCCTATAAAAACTCCAGTGAGCCCAACAATTGGCAGAGAGAAAAAGCCTATCTCTATAATTTGTCTTGCTACGTTGCTAAAATAATATGGCGGCACAAGGCAGTGATATAGAGATTGAATAAAAAACATGAATGCACTACCAAGCCTTAACAAAAAATTGATAAAGTACCTACCAATTATTCTAACACTATTTATATCAAAAAAGCTCACTTTGTATTCATTTTAGCTAGAGAGTCTTACTGATTTTATTAAAATTTTTATTAACTTTATCGCAAAGTATAGCTGAGATATGTTTTAAGTTCAACATACTTGATGTTTTAATTTAAAGCTCTTGCTAACCCAAGCAACACGTCATACCGCCACGGTATCCACAACTGTACGAACGTTGTAGTTTGNGGATTCCCACCAGTGGGCCAGTGCCCAGACACTGGGATCCAGCTTCTATGCAACTTAATTAAAAACGTTTGTTTTAGCGTAAGACACCTACCTTTAGCTCATCAGCTCAGTTATAAGCAAAATNTCTGGATTCCAGACTGGAATGACATCATCTGTTGTGCAATTTACCTTCAAAAATGAATGTTCGTACAACTATGCGCGGTATAGATTCCGCTAACAAGTAGCGGAATGACGGTTTTTCAAATTGTAGAGCCACTTTAGCTATAGAACTCAATTACATAAGCAAACCTTACTTATTTTACTATCCCTGTTTACTTCCTGTAAAAAACATGTTACTAATGTATTGTATTTTGTAGTAGAATGGAGGAAATTTTGGCAGTTCCAAAAAGAAAAAAGTCAAAGTCAAGGCGTAATATGCATCGTTCTCATCATGCTATTCAGCCTAAGAATATTGTGGTGTGTTCAACAACTGGGGAATTCATGTTGCCTCATAACGTGGCAGTTGATGGCAGTTACAAAGGAAAACGGGTTTTCATTAAGCAACAGGCAGAATGACTATTATGGTATGTTATCTACAGTTAATAATAATATAGTTATTGCACTTGACGCTATGGGGGGCGATTTTGCGCCTCTTTCCGTAATTCAGGGTGCTGTTTTTTTTTTGGATAATCTTGTTGACCCAGGCATTAAAGTTTTTTTTCATATTTATGGAGATAAGGAAGAAGTATCTCCTTTGCTTTCAAAATACAAAAAAGTAAGCAATAATTCTGAGTTTACTCATTGTTCTGACAATGTCCTTGCAAATGATAAGCCATCTTTTGCACTGAGGCATCGTAAAGACTCAAGTATGAAAGCTGCAATTGTTGCAGTGAAAGAAGGTAAAGCTTTTGGAGTGGTGTCTTCAGGCAACACCGGGGCGTTGATGGCAATTTCCAGATTTATTTTAGGAACATTACCAAACATTTATCGTCCTGCTATTGCCTCTATCTGTCCAACTAAGACAAAAAGCTTTGCTTTGCTTGACCTTGGTGCAAATGTCGATTGTAATGCCGACTCATTATTTCAATTTGCATTAATGGGAAATATATTTGCAAAAGTAGCAANNAAAATTGATAATCCTGAAGTTGCTTTGCTAAATATCGGCACAGAAGAAGTTAAAGGTAATGACTCAGTGCGCGGCGCTTTTGAGTTGCTTAAAAACGCTCCAGGCATTAATTTCAAAGGGTATATAGAGGCAAGTGAATTTTTAGAGGGCAATATAGATGTGATTGTTGCTGATGGTTTTGTTGGCAATGTAATGCTCAAAACAGCTGAGGCAACCGCTAATACTTTTATCAATCTAATAAAGCAGGAAGTACTGAGCTCATGGGCAACAAAGATGCTTGTTGGTATGTTGTTAAAATCCAAACTAAATAGAGCTTTAACACGTTTTAATCCCAAAATTAGAAGTGGAGCTATGTTTTTAGGGCTGAATGGTATCATCATTAAAAGTCATGGAAATTCTGATGCTATTTCTTTTGCCCATGCCATAAAATTTGCAGTAAATGCAATTAGTGAAAATTTAAATCAAAAGATAATTAACGGGGTAAGTCATATTGAATAAAAGTTTCATATTAAGCACTGGATCTTACCTACCAAGAAAAACGTTGAGTAACAACGAAATTGCATCGATAGTTGAGACGAGCGATGAATGGATAAGGCAGAGAACAGGAATAGTTCAAAGGCATATAGCAGATGAAGGAGAGTTAACGTCAGACTTAGCTGTAAATGCAGCAAGAAATGCTATAGAAAAAGCTAAAATTTCAGTAGATGAAATTGATTTAATCATAGTTGCCACAACAACGCCTGATAAAACTTTTCCTAGCTGTGCAACGATTGTACAAAGTAAGCTAAAATGTAAAAACGCATTTGCTTTTGATGTACAAGCAGTATGCTCTGGTTTTATATATGCAGTTACAGTTGCTGATTCGCTCATAAAATCTAACAATAGAATTAAATATGCACTAGTTATAGGTGCTGAAATAATGTCTAGGATTGTTGATTGGGAAGATAGGTCAACTTGTGTACTCTTTGGTGATGGTGCTGGTGCAGTGGTGATGAAATCAGAACTGGGTAGAAGCGGCATCATATCAACAAACTTACACTCTGATGGCAATGTGGACATACTATGTACGAACGGAGGGGTATCCTCTACTGGTGATTCTGGAAAAATATGCATGAATGGAAGAGAAGTGTTTAAACATGCAGTGGATAAGTTAACAGCCTTAATAGAGGAAACCCTGAAATGCAATAATTTAAAAATTACTGATATTGACTGGCTCATTCCCCATCAAGCAAATATTCGTATTATTGAAGCAGTAGTAAAGAAGTTAGATTTCCCTATAGAGAAAGTGATTAATACCGTTGATCAACATGCAAATACCTCAGCGGCATCAATCCCACTAGCACTTGATTATGCAATACAAAAATCAAAAATAAAATTAGAAAACCTGGCACTGCTGATTTCAATAGGTGCAGGACTAACCTGGGGTTCCGTGTTGCTGCGTTATTAGACTTCCTGCATTACCTCCAACATCACAGGTTGCACCCATAAGGCACAGCCCATAACTGTACGAACACTGAGATATAAGAGCAATTTGTATCAAGAAAAAAGATGTCATCTCAGTAACCTCCTTTTTTTGTCATCCAAGTAGCCGACACTGAAATCCAGGAAACTTAACTTTACACCAGGTAATAAGAGCTTATCCGCAAACCAGTAAATTCAAAAATATTCCCTCTGCAACATAACCTTACTCATAGCTAAATATATAAAATTTTCAGTAGATGTTATAAGCAAATCATACTTTGGAACTGTACATCTAAGCGCCATATGGAGCAAGGCTAATTGGAAGCATAAAAATTCCAGAGCCAATTTGGCTACTAATCACTAAGGCAAAAATAGCCCAAAAACCTATTTTGTTTGACACAATAACTTTTATCTGAATAGATTAACAATATAACCTAAGCTCAGAAATTTCAATCGATCTTTATAAAAACTTGCATTTTTTTCAATTTATTCCTAAAATAAATTATATTAACAGATTATTAAGAGGGGGTTATGAATCCGGGGTTAAAAAGATTTTTAGTTGTTTGTAGGTATGGTTTATTAGTTGGTGCTGCTGTTTGTGCTATTATTGGAGCAGTTCTTTTATCTGAATATTTACTTAATATCTTTATTAATGCACTTTATGCATTCCTTCTTGCTAAAACTTCAAGTGAGAGCATGTCTTCAAACTAAGTAGAAAGGAGTTAAGAAGTGTGTTATAAGATATATTTTAAATGTACCCAAGCGATATAAGTGACAAAGAATGGAAGATGATAGAGCAATATTTTGAACCTAAAAAGACCGGCAGACCAAGAAAACACAGTATCAGAACGATTATCGATGCAATAAGGTATGTGATGAGAACAGGCTGTCAATGGAGACAACTACCTAAGAATTTTCCACCATGGAAAACCGTGTATAGTTGTAATTCGCGTTTAAAAAAAAGTGGAATATGGCAAGAAATTCATGATTTTCTAGTTAAAAAACTAAGAAAGATAATTGGTAAGAATGAAACTCCATCAGTAGGAATAATTGACAGTCAATCAGTAAAAACCACTCAAAAAGGGGATCCAGAGGATATGATGCTGGCAAGAAAGTAAAGGGTAGAAAACGCCACATCGTTGTAGATACTCTAGGTCTTGTAATTGCTGCTGAAGTACACAGTGCAAGCATTCAAGATCGTGATGGTGCACTAAATCTTTTTGTTCAAGCCAAATGCAAAGCTCCAACATTACGTAAGTTTTTTGCTGATCAAGGATATACAGGTAAATTGCAAAACCGCTGTTTATTGGAAACTGGATGTTTGTTGACGATTACCAAGAAAGTAGTTGATACAGGATTTCAGGTTATTCCTAAACGTTGGATTGTTGAGAGAACCTTTGCTTGGCTCTCCAATTTTAGACGTATGAGTAAGGATTATGAGCATTCTCCTCTCACTTCAAAAAATAACATCTTTTTTAATATGATCACTATTATGCTTCACAAATTAGCTCATTCTTGAGTTTGAAGACATGCTCTGAGGCATTAGCTGTTTTTGGAACACTTGCAATTTTTCTTGCTGCCTGTGTTGCATGCTACGGACTGCATAAGCTCTGTTCTATTTTTACAGAAAAGATTACAAGCAGCTATCAATCTTTCAAAAATGAAAATAGTGATGATGATATTTTTTCTGAAGTATATAATGACCCAACAATAGGGTTGAAAGATAAGATTCTATTTTTCTCTATATATTTAATATATTGCATTCAATTACCATTTGTGTACTGTGCATCGAAAATATCTGCCCTTAATGGGTTGCTGCTACTGAACATTAACGGAAGGATACCAGGTATTAACATATTTCTTGTGCTTATCAATACTATATTATTAATCCCAGTGGCACTTCTTGAGTTAATAAAGTATCCATTGATAAAGCTCTTCTCACCTTTGGGTTTGAATGTACAGCAACTTAGCTTCTTGTTTAATGTAAGTGATGTAGGTACTGGCAATCAGAATGTTCATACTAGAAGTTTTGAGCAAAGCGTTATTGAGTGTGCCAAAAAATTAAAGGAAGAATATGGTACTCCGTCAAATGAGCTGGATGAAGAGTTTAAAAGTTATATAAGCGGGTTAACAAATCAGCAAAAAGAACTGATAGCACCTTATTTGAACCTAGATGGTTATAGAGAAGGAGGATGGGTAAGGTGGGTAGATTCTAAAACTGGATTGACATTAACTCAGGCTATAAATTTAGTTTTAATTGCAGCAAGAAAGCAAAATGCAGATGTAGAGTTGTTGAAATCCATATTGCAGGTTCGTTTTGAGGAAAGTAATCGCCAGTGTGGTCCTGGAATGCTTAATCGTATCATTTATGCATTAAGTGGCCTTGAAGCAGAAAATAATTTTGCAGCTCAATTAGAGCCTCAGATAATAGGAGAGTTGGCCGGTAATGCTACTAAAAGATTTCTTGAGAAATATGTGGATAAGCACTACTATAAGATAAAAGTTTTGAAAGAAAATTTTGATGATTTGTATTCACCAAGTTCTGAAGTGGATTTGAGCAACGTGAGTGATGAAGTAAAGGACGGCATTTCTTATACAAGAGATGCTATAAAAGAATTCGTGTTTAAGGAATTATATGTAAAGTTTTATAACGACTATGGGGAGCATATTCAGAGAGGGCAGATAAAACAAAGGTTAAGGGAGTTAATAACGGATGAAGTCGTAGACGCGGCAATATATTCTAAAATAGATGAAATAGAAATCCCTGCAGAACCACCTACTTATCTTGAAAGAGTAAAAGCATTTTTTGGAGGTCATGCAAGGTCTTCTGCTGCTTAGTGGTTTAATTCGTGCTATATAGTTAAAGTGGCTTAGATTTACTGACAATTTTAAAACAACAAATTCGTCATTCCGCTACTAGTTAGCGGAATCTATACCGCGCNNATCCATAGCTGTACGAACATTGTGATTTGAGAGCAATTTCCACAAGGGAGGATGTCATTCCAGCGCTTGGCACTGGAATCCAGCCTTTATTATGCAGCCACTTGGTTGAAATTAAGTCTTCTGGATCCCAGTGTCTAGGCACTGGGATGACACCATTTGCTGTGCAATTTACCTTCAAAAATGAATGTTCGTACAGCTATGGAATGAATCGTGGTATGACGCGTTAGCTATAGCTTTGTCCTCCCTTTTCTAAATGGCTTGCAAGCTGCTATCTCTACAAAAACTATATTTTTCTTCAGAAGAGAGTTATATTGTAACTATGGACAAAATAATCATAAAAAAATTTGGTGGGACTTCGCTAACTGATTTAAACCGAGTTGCAAATTTGATAAAAAACGATATTGAGAAAGGTTGTAATGTAATCGTTGTTGTATCTGCTGTTGCAGGATTTACTGACCAAATGGCTTTTCAGGCTAGACAAATCTCAAATTTAAGTTGCAGACAAGAGTTATCAGAGTATGACGTTATGCTTTCAGCAGGAGAGCAAATCTCTTGCGGTCTATTAGCTATCACTCTCCAATCGATCGGAGTTAATGCTAAATCATGGCTTGCCTGGCAGTTACCAATTGTAACTGATGATTTTTATTCTGAGTCTAAAATAAAAACAATAAAGATTGAACGTGTGAAAAGATCTTTTGCTGAGGGTTATACTGCTGCGATCATCGCTGGTTTTCAGGGTATAAATGATGATAGAATCACTACTTTTGGAAGAGGAGGCTCTGATATATCAGCAGTTGCCTTCGCGATAGCCTTTGGTGTTAGAGCTTGCGAAATTTTTACTGATATTGATGGAATATATACAGCAGACCCGAAAATTGTTCCAAAGGCACGCAAGCTCAAATTTATCTCTTACGATGAAATGTTGGAAATGTCGTCATCTGGTGCTAAAATACTGCATAATCGTTCAGTACAACTTGCAATGAAACATAACATTAAAGTGCAAGTGCTATCCACTTTTAAGGAAGTAGAAGGCACCACAGTACTACACAAAAGGGATGTACTAGAGAGATACTTAATTACTGGAATAACTTATAGCACTAATGAAGCTCTTGTAACTTTCACTAACCTTGCAAATAACTTGCGTACTTTAAGAGATATAGCAGGAGCAAACGTTAAAATTGATATGATACATGGGTCAAGTTTTGTTATCTCCAAATTTGATATTGATTTAATGGAAAAGTTACTGAATAAGAATGAAAATTATGCTATAAACGATAATGTAGCTAAAATTTCAATAATTGGTATTGGTGTTATGTCTAACACTGAAGTGATGCACCGCACACTCAAGGTTTTAAGCGAAAAAAAGGTAGAAATACTTGCTATCACAACATCTGAAATCAAAATCAGTATAATTGTTCAAAAAGAATACGTTGTAGCTTTAGTCAAAGATTTACATACTGAGTATGAGCTTGATATGCAGTACTAAATAGGCTTGACGTCTATAACTGTACGAGCAACGCTAGAATGACAACTTATACCAAGTCTCATTATTAACAAATCAAATTGAGCTTAGTTCTGGTGAATATGAATGTAGATATATAAATTGTTTATTCTGCAGTCGGAATTGGTATTAGAGCATGTCTTCAAACTAAGTAGAAAGGAGTTAAGAAGTGTGTTATAAGATATATTTTAAATGTACCCAAGCGATATAAGTGACAAAGAATGGAAGATGATAGAGCAATATTTTGAACCTAAAAAGACCGGCAGACCAAGAAAACACAGTATCAGAACGATTATCGATGCAATAAGGTATGTGATGAGAACAGGCTGTCAATGGAGACAACTACCTAAGAATTTTCCACCATGGAAAACCGTGTATAGTTGTAATTCGCGTTTAAAAAAAAGTGGAATATGGCAAGAAATTCATGATTTTCTAGTTAAAAAACTAAGAAAGATAATTGGTAAGAATGAAACTCCATCAGTAGGAATAATTGACAGTCAATCAGTAAAAACCACTCAAAAAGGGNGATCCAGAGGATATGATGCTGGCAAGAAAGTAAAGGGTAGAAAACGCCACATCGTTGTAGATACTCTAGGTCTTGTAATTGCTGCTGAAGTACACAGTGCAAGCATTCAAGATCGTGATGGTGCACTAAATCTTTTTGTTCAAGCCAAATGCAAAGCTCCAACATTACGTAAGTTTTTTGCTGATCAAGGATATACAGGTAAATTGCAAAACCGCTGTTTATTGGAAACTGGATGTTTGTTGACGATTACCAAGAAAGTAGTTGATACAGGATTTCAGGTTATTCCTAAACGTTGGATTGTTGAGAGAACCTTTGCTTGGCTCTCCAATTTTAGACGTATGAGTAAGGATTATGAGCATTCTCCTCTCACTTCAAAAAATAACATCTTTTTTAATATGATCACTATTATGCTTCACAAATTAGCTCATTCTTGAGTTTGAAGACATGCTCTAACAGTCTACATATTAAAAACATTTAGACAAATAGCTAAAGGTGATATTCTGGCACATCATCGCTATCCCAAGATAAGCTTTTTTCACTTTTAGACTCCATTTCAGTTAGTCAAGAGCCTGGTCCACTGCTCGAAGACGATGAGCTACTTCTTGATCGACTACTACTTTCTACTGATATACTATTTAGCACTGTTTCAGATTGATATATAGTTCGCATTCTATCACCAGTGGTAAAAATTTCTTCATCGCTACTTGAAGATGATCGCCTTCTATAACCCAAATCAGTTAGTTCTAACACAGGAGCAGCATTACGCCCCTTAACATATCTATATGCTATGAATCCTATAATTCCAACAATACCTATTGCTCCAACCAAAGATCCCCCTATCATTCCTGCCCTATTAGACCCTATAGCAAGTTGAGTAGGCTGTGGTGAAGAAGTAGATTGAGAAAATAAAGTTGTAGTGAACATAGGAGTTGTCAACTCCCTTGTTCTAGTACTCGGCATAGTAGACACTGTTTGTGTAGTTCTCTCTGAGCTTGTTGTTGGCACAGTTGGCTCCACTGTTACTGTGCTTGTTTGAGTCGTTGACTCTGTTGAAGGTTTATTCATCGTAGAAGTCGACGCAACGGCTTCTGTTGTTGGCTCCACTGTTACTGTGCTTGTTTGAGCCGTTGAAGGTTTACTCATTGTAGAAGTAGGTGCAACGGTAGTTGATGCTTCTGTCGTTAATTTGGTAGTCTTCACAGTGTCGGTTTCTGCTGTACTAGCAATTGCAGCAGTCGGCGTTTTCTTAGAAGTCACAACCGTTTCTGTAATAGTTACAGGAGCCACGGTACTACTAGAAATAATATCTGGCGTTAATCGACCGTTAATGATATTAACAAAATCACTGAGAGTTTTGATGCTATTTGCCGGTATTATTGTTACCTTGGAAGGTTTTTCAAATCTTTGATGATTGCAAATTGTGATGTTTCCTTCACTTATTGCAGTTACAATAAAACTGTCTTGACCATTGTCTTTAACGTACAATTGCTTTATAGAATCTTCAAATTCGCAAACAGTAAAGTCCGATTTTGATCCATTCTTAACAAGACTTGTTAAATGTAACGTTTGTTTATTAGGCGACCGGCCTTCTGCAAGAAAAGCAACTAGATCACCACCTTCAACATACTGCAAAAAGCTTATTTCATGTTCTCTAGAAAGAGATAGTGCTTTATTATCTCTTTGACCTTTTCCATTACCAAGTAAAAAGCCATTAACTCCCTTTCCATCCCTCAGACCCTGAATCACTTTAGCCATATCGAACTTAAAAACATTTGTTCTTACTTCTTGATTTTCAATACTATTTTTTCTCACTTGCGAATAAAGTATCGTATTTTCATCTAGTACTAATTGCCCTGGATTATCAAATTTGAGTAATTTTCTTTCTATGGTGTGTTTTGCTCCAGGTAAAGCTCTGAACTTTCCATTCGTGTCTGATTGTAAATACCAAGAAACTAAAGCTTGATCCTTTAAGTTATGAGCGATTACAATGACATTACCATTACCAACTTTTACTGCTTTTGGTTGAAAGTAACTATTGCCCACATTTGCAGGACTACCATTATTAATATTCTTTTGTAATTTCCTTTTATCTAAATGTTCAACTGAAGGTACGTTGATTGATTGCTTGATTCCGTAAGTGTGAAAAGATAAACCTTTAACGTATTTNTCTCCTTCTTCGCCAATTCCCTCTTCAGGAAAGATAACTCCAACTTTATCTATTTCAGCTGAATCTTCTATTAATGTGAGAGATAATTGATCTTTGAATTCATTTGCTACGCTGATATTTGTACCCCATTCGTATGTTTTTGATTGATATAATGGACTAATAAGTAATTTTACTTTACTGCTCCCATTACCATTATCTTGATAGCTGAGTCCATAAGCGACTCCATCTCCTTCAATCAACCCTACGTTTGCTGGGTTAAAACCTATCGCCTCTTTAACTTCCAGTGTACTTGAGTTGATTCCGAGCAGTCTTCTTAATATAGACATAATTTTATTTAAAATATTAATAAAATGCTATTATGATTACTCCTGTGTGTTAATGTCAATGAAAATTTTAACTAAAATTAAAAAATTAATATAATGTTTTATACTAAAAGGTAAATATAAGCTTGAAGAGGGCTAAAAAGCTTTATGCTATTTCTCAAAAAACCAACAATTGCAATCATTGGTTCTACAGGTATAATCCGTTAAAGTTTACACGAGTCTCACGAATGACAGAAAAAGAAAAGCAGTTTAGTTTTACATCAGAAAACCTCAAGAAAGCAGGAAAGTTTATAGAGATGTATCCTAAAGGTAGAGAAGGTAGTGCTGTTATGCCTTTACTATATCTGGTTCAAGAGCAATGCGGATGGGTTTCTGAACCTGCTATGCGTTACGTTGCTGATATGCTGCATATTCAACATATTCGTGTATATGAAGTGGCAAATTTCTACACCATGTATAATTTAAAACCAGTAGGTAAATATCTAATACAAATTTGTAGAACAACCNCCTGCTGGTTATGCAGTAGCGAAAAAGTTTTAAATACCTTTAAAGAGAAACTTGGAATCAATATCGGTGAGACTACTAAAGATAATTTGTTCACTTTAAAAGAAGTTGAATGTCTCGGTGCATGCATTAATGCTCCCGTTGTGCAGATTAATAATGACTTCTATGAAAATCTTACTCCTGAGAAAGTAGAAAACATCATAGCAGAACTTTCAGGCAAATAGATGAAAGAAGAATTTGCATTTAAGATAATCAAGCAATCAGGTTCTGCAAGAGTTGGAACGATCAAAACTCCAAATGGAAGTATAGAAACACCAGCTTTTATATTCTGTGCAACAAAAGCTGCAATTAAAGCTGTAGATACCGAAAGAATAAGTGAAGCAGGTACCCAAATCATACTTTCCAACACCTATCACCTAATGCTTCAACCAGGAGAGAATACTGTTGCAAAACTTGGTGGTTTGCACAAGATGATGGGATGGAATGGGCCAATGCTCACTGACTCAGGTGGATATCAGATATTTAGTTTAGGCCACGGATCTGTTTCAGAAGAGATAAAAGGAATAAGAAAAAAACAAAAAACTTTGATCAAAATTAACGAGGATGGGGCAATTTTCCGTTCTTACATTAATGGTAAAACTTATTGCTTAACCCCTGAAAAATCTATACAAATTCAACAAAAATTAGGTGCAGATTTAATCCTAGTTTTAGATGAATGCACTCCATTTCACGTAAGCAAAGAGTACACAGCAAAATCAATGCTCATGAGCCACAGATGGGCTGAACGTTCTTTAAATGAATTTGAAAAAAACAATAATGGCAAGCAAGCGCTATATGGAATTAGTCAAGGCGGAATATATCACGATTTACGTAGAGAAAGTTGTGATTTTATCAACGATTTGCCATTTTTTGGTCAAGCAATAGGTGGATCACTTGGTCAAAGTAAAGAGCAGATGTACGATGTAGTTTCTTTCATTATGGACCACCTAAAAAAAGACAAGCCTACTCATTTGCTTGGTATTGGTGGGATTGTGGACATCTTTCGCGGAGTAAGTCTTGGAATTGACACGTTTGATTGTGTGCATCCAACCCGCTTAGCAAGGCATGGTGGTGCGCTTATTAAAGTAAAAAATAGAGATTCTATTTCTTCAAAGTGCAAAGAGCATATTAATTTGCGGAATCAACAATTCGAGCTAGACGATAACCCAATTGAAAGTGACTGTTTATGTTTTACCTGCAGAAAACATTCAAGAGCTTATATACACCATTTACTGAAAGCTAAAGAGCTTCTGGCTTACACGCTCGTTACCATTCACAACATTTTTTTCATGAATAAGTTAATGGCATCAATAAGGCAGGCAATATTGGATGATAGGCTAGATCAGGAGAAAAATAATTGGATTAGTGAAATACCATTGCACTTTGATTTGGCCTCTCTTTAAGTCTTTTCTTCATTAGACTTCTTGCATAATCATATAACAAACTTTGATTGGGAATAGAAACGAAAAAACTTCCTTGACAAACTCCGCCAGCGCCCTTATCATGAAACTGAAGCTATTTATTTATCTTCTCTGTACAGGTTAAATGACAAAAAAACTCACGTATCTGGCGTCTTATTTTTAATTTTTTGCACTATGTGCACCTTATGTCTTCATCAATATTCTAGCTATATAAGCTGAAACGCGCTTATAAAGCATTTAAAACATAAAAAAACGCCAACTTAAAAAATGGATAGTGAATAACTAGCTACCCTAGGGTTTCTTTTGCCTTTTTTTCTGTTTAGTAAATTTCTTAAACATTTATGACTAAAGGTTAGTTGCATTAAAAAGCAGCTAAATCGCGGTTATTAAGCGTTTAGAATAAAAAAACGCCATACTTGAAAGTATAATGTAAGTAATTAGCCAACCACGGGGCTTCTTTTGCCTTTTTTTCCGTTTGGTAAATTTCTTAATATTTATACGGAAGGTAGTGCGTGACACTGGGATCTAGCCTTTATTATTTGGTTGTCTTCTGGATCCCAATGTCAGCTACTTTCATGACATCATCGTAAAGTGAACCAGTGTCAGCTACTTGCATGACACCGTCATAAAGGAACCAGCGTCATACACACATCCCTTTGGTGATAATGTTTGTTGATGCAAGATTATACCTTGAAAAAATTAAATTTTAGTGCTATTAAATAGTTGTAAATTTTGTCTCTGTGGTAGCTTTATGAATGTTGAAAGTAAAAAAATACATGATACTAAAATAAAATTACCAATATTTCTTGATTATCAATCTACTACTAAAGTAGATCCCCGTGTTTTAGAGGTGATGATACCTTACTTTGGTGAGTTCAGTAATGCACACTCTCGCAGCCATTCATTTGGTTGGACTGCTGAAGAAGCAGTGGAAAAAGCAAGGAAACACATCGCTGATCTGGTGAACGCAGATAGCAAAGAAATTATCTTTACCTCAGGTGCAACTGAGTCAAATAATGCGGCAATCAAGGGCGTTGCTCACTTTTATAAAAATAAAGGAAATCATATAATAACTGTCTGCACGGAGCATAAGTGTGTTCTGGATTCTTGTCGGCATCTGGAAAATGAAGGCTTTAAAGTTACATATTTGCCTGTTAAGCAAAACGGAATTATAGATTTATCAAAGCTTGAGGAAGCAATTACTGATAAAACAATCCTGGTTTCAGTGATGATGGTAAATAATGAAATCGGAGTAATTCAGCCTGTAAAGGAGATTGGTGAAATATGCAGGAAGCGTAATATATTCTTCCATACAGATGCAGCTCAAAGCTTTGGAAAAGTTCCAATTGATGTTAATGAGATGTGCATTGATCTCATGAGTCTCTCTAGCCACAAAATTTATGGACCTATGGGAATAGGTGCATTATATGTCCGTAGAAAGAATCCTCGTGTTAGGCTGATACCGCTAATTAGTGGTGGTGGACAGGAAAGAGGCATGCGCTCTGGCACAGTTCCAACTCCCCTTGCAGTCGGTTTTGGTGAAGCGGCACGTATTGCTAGAGAAGAAATGAAAAAAGAAACAACTAGAGTGGAAGAATTAAGGGATATTTTGTATAATAAGATAAAAGAAGCGTTTCCTGATATCGTTTTAAATGGTGATTATGAAAATAGAATTCCTGGCAACCTAAACTTGAGCTTTCCCTATGTTGAGGGTGAGTCTCTCATCATGGCAATCAAGGATTTAGCAGTAAGTTCTGGTTCTGCGTGCACGTCTGCGTCTCTTGAGCCTTCCTATGTCGTACGGTCGCTAAATAATGGCCATGACCTTGAGCATTCATCAATTAGATTTGGCCTAGGTCGATTTACAACTAAAGAAGAAGTTTTGTACGCAGCAGATCTTGTTGCTAAAAATGTTGGCCGACTGAGAGAAATGAGCCCACTTTGGGAGATGGTACAAGAAGGAGTAGATTTGAACACCGTGAAATGGGACTCTCATTAAATGTATCCATTCCAATTGCAAATGCACTTTGAAATTACTCTGTACCGTTCACACTTAATTCTGCAATTCTTTGATCTCACTCATGGAGAGGCCAGTAAACTTGACAATAGTGTTAACATCAACATTATTAGCCAGCATTGCTTTTGCGACTTCAATTTTCCCTTCAATTTTCCCTTCCTCTTTACCAATTTTTTTGCCTTTTTCAGTAGCAAGGTCAAGTCTGTATTCAAGAATGACTTCTTCCTTACGTAGATCCATTATTCTTTCTTCATACGCTACTAAATCTTTTTCATTCCAGCTAAACCTGTCTAATTCATCGTAGGCTAACTTTATTATTGGTGCTTTTTCTGCTATTTTCCTTAAGTCTTCTTCCGTAGTTTCATCTGCATATTTGAAGAAAAATAACCAACGATCCACTATGCTTTCTAGCTGTTCTTCCTTATTCTTAGGAAATTTAGGTAGTTCAATAAATACAAATTGAAAATCTTTTAAGTCATGCTCATTGGTTTTCTCATCTCTTAGAGCATGTCTTCAAACTAAGTAGAAAGGAGTTAAGAAGTGTGTTATAAGATATATTTTAAATGTACCCAAGCGATATAAGTGACAAAGAATGGAAGATGATAGAGCAATATTTTGAACCTAAAAAGACCGGCAGACCAAGAAAACACAGTATCAGAACGATTATCGATGCAATAAGGTATGTGATGAGAACAGGCTGTCAATGGAGACAACTACCTAAGAATTTTCCACCATGGAAAACCGTGTATAGTTGTAATTCGCGTTTAAAAAAAAGTGGAATATGGCAAGAAATTCATGATTTTCTAGTTAAAAAACTAAGAAAGATAATTGGTAAGAATGAAACTCCATCAGTAGGAATAATTGACAGTCAATCAGTAAAAACCACTCAAAAAGGGGATCCAGAGGATATGATGNCTGGCAAGAAAGTAAAGGGTAGAAAACGCCACATCGTTGTAGATACTCTAGGTCTTGTAATTGCTGCTGAAGTACACAGTGCAAGCATTCAAGATCGTGATGGTGCACTAAATCTTTTTGTTCAAGCCAAATGCAAAGCTCCAACATTACGTAAGTTTTTTGCTGATCAAGGATATACAGGTAAATTGCAAAACCGCTGTTTATTGGAAACTGGATGTTTGTTGACGATTACCAAGAAAGTAGTTGATACAGGATTTCAGGTTATTCCTAAACGTTGGATTGTTGAGAGAACCTTTGCTTGGCTCTCCAATTTTAGACGTATGAGTAAGGATTATGAGCATTCTCCTCTCACTTCAAAAAATAACATCTTTTTTAATATGATCACTATTATGCTTCACAAATTAGCTCATTCTTGAGTTTGAAGACATGCTCTTATAGTGTGGCTGGATATATAATCAAGCTTATCAGGAAATAAATTACAATTAGAGATAGCAATAAAGAAAACCTTCTTTAAATCAATGTACTTACCAGATTTATCAGCTTGCCTTGAGTAAGCATTAGCAGCATATAGTTGAGCTCGTTTTTCGAAGCCTTTATCGCGAGTGAGCTGCATTTCAATCACATACCTGGCCCCACTAGAATCCCTGCAAAGAACATCAACTATACTTTGTCTATCAGAGGCAGTTTCAGCATCCATGATAGTGCTGAGAAATTCTATTTCTTCTATTTCATCTTTGCCAGTGAAGTCCAATATATCATTGAGAAAGTGAATGAGAGTATCTTTGTTTTTTTCAGTACCAAGTGCGTCCAGAGAAGGTGAGTATTGTTCAGTAGGAGATAGACCTACCAGGATAAAAGTCGGAATCCTGTAGCTTGGGTAGCAGCATGGAGGGAAACCAAAATGTTGAAGCCTACCGACAACATTATCGTAGGATAATGGCGAATTACCAGGCCGTAGCGAAAGCGAATACACAGATTGCCTCGAAAGAAATATTCTGAAGGTCGAGCCATCTTGGTACTGGCGAAGACAGAATAGACCAGACGAAAAACGAATGAAACGATTGGTCTACTTCAGCGGGGTGTTAGTAACGGCATGGCAATGAGGACATACAAAGCAACTGGAGAAGCCCTCCTCATCCCAAGGAGAAATACCTTGGAGAGATAGGTTCTATAACTGGAAAACAGGAAGTGAACCGAAGATGAGAGGGTGGCGGATGGGTGCGTAGTAGTGAAGAAGTGAGGCAACGCTCATGGAGCAAAGGCACCCTGCTAGTAGAAATCTTTTAACAAAAGGAAGGTAAAGGTAAAAATGATAAAAATGCCAATAAAATTACAAGACCTGAGAAGAAAGATATATATCAAAGCGAAAGCAGAACCGGAATGGCGATTCTGGGGAATCTATGTTCACGTCTGCAAGATGGAGACACTGGAAGAAGCATATAAACTAACAAAGAAGAGTAATGGGGCACCAGGAATAGATGGGATGACATTCGAATCGATAGAGGCAGAAGGCTTAGAAAAGTATCTTCAACAAATAAGACACGAACTAATAACCAAGACCTATAGCCCAAATAGGAACCGGAGGAAGGAAATACCAAAATCTGGAGGAAAATTCAGAAAGTTGAACATACCCTGCATCCGGGATAGAATAGTGCAAACAGCACTGAAGCTAATACTTGAACCGATATTCGAATCAGACTTCCAAAAAGGATCATACGGATATAGACCATAAGTGTTGAAAGTAACACAAAAAAGACATAAAGAACTATTATTGCAAGAAAATGGAGGCAATAATGGATCAAATAGAAAGAGTACTAAATTTAATAAAAGATGAGGATTTAGAAAGGCTAGGAAAATTAAGTGAAGTAGATAAATGTAATACTAAATTGTTGGGCAAGATTATATTTAAAGGTCTAATGAAGTTAATATTAATGGGGCAAAAAACAAGCCTAAGAGCGCTAGAAATGGTAATAAACAGGTGTATAATGGATAAGAATAGCGATAAAAGTACAGTAACATACAGTGGTTTGTCAAAAAGGTTAAAAGTTATAAATCCAGAATATTTTAAGGGAGTATATATTGATTTGATGAGCAAGATTAAAAAGCTATTACCCCAAAAAACATCAAATAACTTACATAAGTTTGATTCGACGATCATAAATTTATCGGGATATCTCATAAAAGATGGGCTAAAAATAGGCGGTAAAAGTAACGACAGTCAAGTTAAAGTGAGTGTAGGATTAAAGGATCAATTGCCGACAAGTATAAGATTTTGTAAAGGACAAGAAGAAAGTAGTGAAGATATAGCATTAGTGAGAGCAATTAATGAAGCTAAAGTTGAAAAAGAGGATATTTTATTATTTGATAGAGGAATCAGAAAAGTTGGAACTTTTGCCGAATTTGATGAAAAGGAGTACAAATTTATCACAAGAGTTAAAGTGGGAAGAAAACATGATGTTATAAGCAGGAACAAAGTTATAAGAGAACAAAAATCGGATGGATCAGAGATTTTAGAAGATATAATAGTTAATCTTTATCGTGCACGAGGTAAAGTGGCAGAAAAGCATGATCTACGGCTAATAAAAATCAGAAATAAAATTGGAGATGAAATATGGTTTTTGACAAACTTGTTTGAAATGCCAGCTTATGAAGTAACAGAGCTATATAGGCGCAGATGGGATATAGAAGTGTTCTTTAAATTTATAAAGCAAAATCTTGGATATAAGCACTTTTTAAGCCATACTATGAATGGCATGAAGGTGTATATTTACATGATTATTATTACGGCTTTGTTATTTCTTGTTTATAAAATCAAAAATAATCTACATGGGTTCAAAATAGCATTACTGCAATTCACATTGGATCTAAATGACTCTTTTATACGTTCGATTGTTTTACTGTCGGGAGGTAATTTACATGCCGTTGATCATCTCATATCACGTTATTTTTGATACTTTCAACACTTATGGGCCAAAGTCCCTGACCCTGAAAGCACTGGTGTTAGTTTTTCTCATCCATTGTAAATATTGTACCGTACTATCCACTTGATCATCGTGGCGAGTTTCTGGGAACATTAAAATCTCATACTCAAAATCATTTAGCCATATTGCTATAACTAATTTCTTAAATCTTATCTTGAATAACTTAACCCCTAGACCTTGCCTTGCGCTGCAAACAAACTTGCGTAAGATCAGTAGATGGAACATCCTTAGTAATCTCGGTTGGCACACTACCATTTTTCTCAAAAACTTTATCTTCTATAGCGTCCAGAACACTTTTTCCTCCCAAAAGACAGTTTTCTCCTAAACTTCTCTTCTCAGCTTTTAACTTGTTAAGCCTTGCTTCGCTCTCTTTATCAATCTCTACCTCTATTTTATTACCATCTTTCTCACTAGGATGTAAATAAATACTAATCTCTCCTGCATCAGTGGTAAAAGACATTTTAATGCTACCTTTTAAGATATCTGTATAATTTCTTTTTTTACCTACGCTTTCAACTCTTACTATACTTTTCCCAATTTGAAGTATGCCGACTTTTAAATTTAACTCTTTAGCTTTTTCATTGTTTAAGATTTTTACAGGTTCAATAATACTATCTTGTGAATATTTCACATAAAAATATTGATTATCTATTTCTGCTTTAAGGTCATACTCATGAGTTTGCTTACTTTTGTTTACAATACCTTCACATGCTATACTTATTAGCTCTTCTTTCCTATCCTTATATTGCCTCTTGAGATCATCTAAATAATCAAAGTCATAATGTTTATTTGTAAGCTCGGTATCACCGAAGAGAAATTTTTTTCCCATTCCACCTTTTAACAACAAATTACTTGTGATCCTTTTTATGATGATGTCTGAAGCTTTATATTCGTCGCCATCACCTTCATCGGTATAATCATGTGTATTAAGCATTGCGGTTGAAGAACGTGGATTCACACGAAGCTGAGCAATAACTCCTTCCATTTCTTTAAATATTAAACTTGTTACAGTTTCTTTATCACCATTGTCATTATCATTACTACAACTTGAATTTAATCTTAGTCCTTTCTCCAAGTACTCATTTACTATTTTCTCAATACTTTCTAGAATACTTTCTTCAGATTCTTGTTTATTTTGTGCTGTTGTACCTATTATCTCCTCACAAAACTTACCAATTAGCTTCTGTTCATCTGTAGTTAATGGTATTTCTAGCTTCGCTAACAGTGAGTCTTCTAGAAAAAGATAATCACTTGAACTACAGCTCGAATCCTCGTCTTCTGAATAATAGTCCGAACTGTCTTCTGAGTCCCTATCACTAACTACTGGCCTTTCTGAGCTTGTCTGTTGATCTGTAGGAGTCCGGTTGTCGTTGTTAGGGCTCTTTGCCGGATTCTCTTCATTTTCATGAGAATCATCTGAATAATAGTCCGAATCGTTGTCTGAATCCGAATCACTTAATTTAGTACAAGTTGTTTTATCGTTAGAACTACAATCTAAATCCTTCAAAGCTTGACGGCACTCATGTTCAGTAACATATTCAAATGGAGTCTTTCCACTTTGATCTTGCACATTTTGATCAGTTTTTGCTTTTAAAAGAAGTTCTATAGCTTGAAGGCAGTTATTTTCAGCAGCATAATGTAACGGAGTCTTTTCACTTTGATCTTGCACATTTGGATTAGCACACGCTCCTAAAAGAAAACGTATACCGCCAGTATCGTTATGTTCAGCAACGTAATGTAACAGAGTTTTTCCATCTTGGTTTTGTACATTTGGATTAGCTCCTGCTTGTAGAAGAAACATTATACGTTGAATATAATCATTTAATATACCTCTATCGATTGCTAACCAACCTAAAATATCAGATAATCTTTCATCTAAGTAATGTGACAGAGTTTTTCCATGTCGGTTTTGTGTACCTCGATCAGCTCCTGCTCCTAGAAGAAACATTATATATTGAATACGATCAGGATTATCTAATTCATCTTTCTTCATTGCTAACTCATTTAGAATGTTAGATAATTTTTCATCTAAGTAATGTGATAAAGTTTTTCCATGTCGGTTTTTTGTATCTCGATTAGCTCTTGCTTCTAGAAGAAACATTATATGTTGAGCATAACTATTTAATACATTTCTATTGATTGCTAACTCATTTAAAATGTAAGATAATTCTTTATCTAAATCTAAAATGCATTGATTATTATTTTCATTAAATTCCTTATTTGGTATCCCACCATGCATATTCTATAACCATTACTCACTAATTCTTTAGTGTTAACATAGTACATAGATAGGTCAATAAAAAAATACACCTTTCCTTCTTCAGTTCTAAGAAATTGTCAAAAATCTCAAAAAGATGAGTTAAAATAAAAAGAAGAATAGTGGAAGTTTAGTTGTTTACACTTTCATA
The DNA here is from genome assembly GCF_042182995.1 of Wolbachia endosymbiont of Anurida maritima. Taxonomy (NCBI): domain Bacteria; kingdom Pseudomonadati; phylum Pseudomonadota; class Alphaproteobacteria; order Rickettsiales; family Anaplasmataceae; genus Wolbachia; species Wolbachia endosymbiont of Anurida maritima. Next base: position 913,994 of record NZ_CP102058.1, on the reverse strand, counting down.
TTATGCCCATAGCATCATATATTACTTAACCTTGCAATAATTTTTTTATTCTTGCTGCTTCTTCAAACTCTAAATTTTCAGCATGCTCTATCATTTGCTTTCTCAAATCATCCTTATTAGTATTTACTTTTGGTTCTGCTATTGCCCTCTCCTGTAAGGTGTTTGATATAGGTTTTATTATAGTCTTCGGGACAATATTGTGCAATATATTATGTTCTTCTTGTTTTTTTCTTCTTCTTTCGGTCTCTCTTAATGCACGATCTAAAGAACCAGTGATTTTATCTGCATATAAAATTACTCTACCTTCAGCATTACGTGCAGCACGACCGATCGTTTGAATGAGCGATGTTTCTGATCGCAAAAATCCTTCTTTATCAGCATCTAAAATTGCAACCAAACCACACTCTGGAATATCAAGACCTTCCCTAAGCAAGTTAATACCTACTAAAACGTCAATTTCTTTAGATCTTAATTTATATATAATCTCTATTCTTTCCAGCGCACCAATATCAGAATGCAAATAACTCACTCTCATATTTAATTCACTCATATATTCAGCTAAATTTTCAGCCATTTTTTTTGTCAGTGTAGTGATTAAAACACAAAATCCCTTTCCTATTGTCACTTGTGCCTCATGAATTACATCATCAATTTGACTCTCTATTGGTTTCACAATGCAGATTGGGTCTGTAAGCCCTGTTGGACGGATAACTTGCTCTATAAATACATTATTGGTCTTTGCCAACTCATACTTTCCGGGAGTAGCTGAAATGTAAACAGTCTGCGGCCTAACTCCCTCCCACTCTTCAAATTTTAATGGACGATTATCAAAAGCGGAAGGGAGCCTGAAGCCATAGTCGATCAATTTTTTTTTACGCGCCTCATTACCACTGTACATCGCACCAATCTGAGGAACGGTGACATGACTCTCATCAACAAATAAAATTACGTCTTTAGGTAAATATTCAAACAAAGTAGGTGGTGGATCCCCAGCTTCCATTCCATAGAGATAACGCGAATAATTTTCAATACCTTTACATATTCCTGTTGTTCTCATCATTTCGATATCAAAATTAGTGCGTTGCTCGAGGCGCTTTGCTTCAACAATCTTGTTTTGCGAGTAGTAATAATCCAAGCGTTCATGCAGCTCTTTTTTGACTAGTTCAATTGCCTGCAACAAAGCCTCACGCGGGGTTATGTAATAGCTATTTGGAAAAATGGTGATTTTATTTACGCCTTTGGTAACATTGCCCGTTATAGCATCAACTTCAGAAATTTCTTCTATTTCATCGCCAAATAACGATAAACGCCAAGCTTTATTTTCATAATGGGAAGGAAATATATCAATAATATCGCCGCGCACTCTGAAATATCCTCTCTCAAACCTGGCATCAGAGCGCTTGTATTGAAGATCAGTTAAGTTGCTCAGGAAATCATTAATACGAATTTTATTTCCAACACTAAGCGGTATGATCATGCTGCGGTAGCTCTCAGGCGAACCAAGACCATATATGCAGGAAACACTGGCAACTACGATCGTATCCTTGCGTTCCAAAAGGGAGCAGACGGTGGAATAACGAAGCATCTCAATTCTTTCGTTGATTGCAGAATCTTTTTCGATATAAGTATCAGTTTGTGGCAAATAGGTTTCAGGTTGATAATAATCATAATAAGAAATGAAGTATTCAACAGCATTATGGGGAAACAATCCTTTCATTTCCTCATAAAGCTGTGCTGCTAAAGTTTTATTGTGTGCCATAATTAATGCAGGCCTGTTTGTCCTTGCAATAACATTTGCCATAGTAAAAGTTTTCCCAGAACCAGTAACTCCAAGCAAAACCTGATCTCTTTTATTGCTATTTAGCCCTGCAATTAAGCTATCGATTGCCTGTGGTTGATCTCCAGCTGGTTGAAAATGTGTAGTGATTTGAAATTCCATGAGTTCTACCTACTATGTTTTCATAATATGTTTATTATTGCATAATAAATTCGCTAGTGTAAATAAGGTATGAAAGTGAATGTAAATAGATGTAAGAAATTCTATTTTTTCCTTTTATAGAGCTTGCTCCAAACTTTATTGTTAGTTAATACAAAAAACACTGTTAAAATTATAAAATACGCCACTACTTTAAGTCCAAGTTTATGCCTATGCTCTAATTCTGGCTCTGCTGCCCATTGTAGAAAACTTACCAAATCATATGCCATATTTTCGACTGTGGCTTGCCTAGCACCATCATATTCCACCATTCCTTCAGAAAGTGGTGGCGCCATAGCTAATCTGCCTGTTGGAAAATACGAATTAAAATATAAATCATTTTCATCGTGCTCGCCGTTTTGATAGCCTGTCAGCAGTGAATAGACATAATTTGCACCATCATGCCTTGCTTTAATAATTAACGATAAGTCTGGTGGAACAGCACCATTATTGCTTGCTGCAGCTGCTTCTTTTGTATCAAAAGGTGCAATAAAATAATCCGAAGGTATTCCAGGTCTGTCAAACATTTCACCCAAATCGTTTGGGCCATCTTTAACTTGATAAGAAGCTGCAATTTGTTTTACATCCTCTTCAGAAAAACCAACATCTTGCAAATTACGAAACGCTATTCTATTCATTGAATGGCAAGCAGCACAGACTTCTTTATACACTTTATAGCCTCGTTGAATTGACTCTCTATCGAAAGATCCGGTAATTCCATCAAATTTCCAGTCTATTTTTTTATTTGGTAATGGTTTAAACTCTTCTGCACACACAAAATTAGCAAGAAGTAATATACAAAATATAGCTAATATATTTCTAACCAGCATTATTCTATCTCCGGCACAGAACTACTTAAGNGTTTTTGGTGGTTCTTCTGGCTTTTCATACTTACTAAGCAGTGGTAAAATTATTACAAAGTATGCAAAATAATAAAGAGTAGATAGCCTACTCATAGTAATGTAAGGTTCTTTCACCTCTTGTCCACCAAGCCAGGCAAGAAGTGCAAAATTTATTGCAAAAACCCAAAAAAATTTCTTGAATACCGGGCGATAAGCACCACTTTTAACTTTTGATTTGTCAAGCCAAGGTAACAGAAACCATACTAAAATAGATCCAAACATAGTAAGCACACCAGTCAGTTTATCCGGAATTGAGCGTAGCATTGCATAAAAAGGTAAAAAATACCACTCTGGCACTATATGTACCGGAGTGACCATAGAATCAGCTTCTATATAATTGTCTGGATGTCCAAGATAATTAGGAGCATAGAAAACAAATGCGAACAAAACTACAAAAAACAGACCAAAAGTTATGCAATCTTTGACTATATAATAAGGATAGAGAGGAATGGTATCCTTATCTGATTTTACCTCCACTCCACTTGGGTTACCAGAGCCAAACCTATGCAGAGCTATCACATGAAGCATAGCTAAAGCAATAATAACAAAAGGCAGAAGATAATGCAGAGCAAAAAAACGGTTAAGTGTTGGATTATCAACGGAAAAACCACCCCATAACCATATAACTATTTTATTGCCAACTAAAGGTATAGCTGAAAATAAGTTGGTTATAACTGTTGCACCCCAGAAACTCATTTGTCCCCAAGGAAGAACATATCCCATAAAGGCAGTTGCCATCATTGCAAAAAATATAAATATACCAACAAACCACACCATCTCTCGTGGCCTCTTGTAAGATCCGTAATATAATCCACGCATTATATGAATATAAACTACCATAAAGAAGAGCGATGCTCCAACAGCGTGAGTGTAGCGTATTAACCACCCGTAATTCACATCCCGCATTATGCGCTCTACACTATTAAACGCATAATCAACATGCGGAGTGTAGTGCATAGCAAGAAATATACCTGTTATTATTTGTAAAATTAGCGCTATACCAGCCAAAGAGCCAAAGTTCCAAGCATAATTTAAGTTTTTTGGCACTTGATAAGAAGCAGTGTGTCTTAGAAAAGAAAATATAGGCAGTCTATATTCTATCCATCCTAATATGCCTTTTTCTTCTTCTATCGTTGTTTTTTTTTTAGTATCATCTTGCATAACTTAAAGCTTTCTCACCTTTAACTCGTTTTATTGTAGCAACTTATCCTTTACACACAAATAAAAAGTTTAAAGTGATATTAATTACTACCTCTTCAGCAACCTATCAAGTGCCGCATTTAATTTTTGTGCAAAATATTCCGAGCCTCCCTTATCTGGGTGAACTAATTTCATTAAATTTTGATATGCTTTATTAATTTCATTTTGACTTGCCTCAGGATTCAGCCTCAGTATCTTTAATGCTTCATCTTTGGGCATGTTACTACTACCGGACTAGTATGATTTTGTCTTGTAAATTTATTCAACAACCCTATTCTAACTATAGAATGAAAAATTATCTACAAAGTGTTTATAAAGATGGTATGAAAATCCAATTATCTAAAATTAATAAGTATCTGTTAGCTTTACTGGTTACTATTTCAGCGCTTCTGATATTTCAGCAAGTATCCTGCTCAAGCGATATTGAGAGTGATTTTCAAGATTTACAAAAAAAGTTACCATTATTGAAAGATCATGATTTGTTATTTTTAGATCCAGCTTCAGCTTTAAATTATGGTGATAGGGCAGGTGAAAAAGTGTTAATGGTTATAGTTCACCATACTGAAACATCAACACTAAAAGGTACAAAAGATACGCTGAATGCTAGAGGATTGTCAGTTCATTTCATTGTCGATAGGGACGGCAGCGTTACCTTAATGGTTCCATTAGAGAAAGAAGCATGGCATGCTGGTATTAGTTATGCAAGAGTTAAGATAAATAGCAAGCTTGAAGAGCTGCAGAAGCTTAACAAATATTCTGTAGGTATTGAAATTGTAAACACAGGACTTGAGCCTTTTCCGGAAGAGCAAATGAGGTCCGTTAAAGAGCTGATTTTATATCTTATGGAGCGTTTTAAAATTAAAAGGGATATGATATTTAGTCATTCTGAAATAGGAACTATAGTGCATTATCGAGAGCTTGGCTATACAATGCGTAAACCAGATCCACACAAATTGTTTGATTGGGAGTTATTAGAGAAAAATGGAATTGGATTGCACATAAGTGACAGAATAAGTCCTGAAAATGCTAAACAGCAACTGGATGAAGTATTGTATAAAGCAGGTGATAGAAATGAAGAGATTTTGAAATTAAAACAAAGGCTGAACAGATTTTTCTATAAGATACTACCTTGGACCGATGAGAAAGGTAATGTGATTTTTCCTGATCATAATGCTGATTACTCAGATGAATTTGATGAGAATTTTGCATGGGTTATTTATCAATTTTCAATACATAATTTACCAAGAGAAATTAGGAAAGATTTGCCACTTAAATTAGAGCAGGAAGACATATTTCCTGAATTTTTGAGTAAATATAACGATAGTATTTTATCTAGCTATACAACCTTTAGCAGTAAGGTTAAATCAACTCTAAAATCATGTTTAAGCAAAGTAGATTATGAGAATTTATTATCTTCTCTTGCACAATATGAGAATAACATTTCTCCTGATGCATCTACCACTTTAATGTATAAAATTAAGTTATACTATGATTCTTATTTAAGATATCGCATATGGTCTTCACTCTATAAACCATTTAAGCTTAATGTATTGGAAGAGTTAGACATTTTAAAGAGTGGAGTGTTATCTTTAAAATCACTAGATAGCTCTAAAGCTGCAGAAGTTTCCAGTTTGATTGATAGCTTTAAAGCAGATATTTCTTTAGAATTTCGGGATTTTGAGAAACAGTGGTTTCAAGAGTTTAAGAATACTTGGAGACAAGAATTTATACCTTCCCTGGAAGAACAAATAACATGGACTGCACTACATGAAGCAATATTGGAGTATTTAGAAAAAGCAAAGGAAGAAATTCGTTAAACGAAAACTTTTTTTGAGATCACTTTTTTAACAATTTATCACGTGCCGCATTTAGCTTTTGCGCAAAATACTCTGAGCCTCCTTTATCTGGGTGAACTAATTTCATTAAATTTTGATATGCTTTATTGATTTCATTTTGACTTGCCTCAGGATTCAGCCCCAGTATCTTTAATGCTTCATCTCTGGACATGTTATCGCCGCTTAAATTAGCATAATTTTTAGTATAGCTTTTACTATTATTAAATTCGTTCAAAAATTTATTTAATATAGAGCTCATCATGAAATTTATGTTATTTTTTTTTNNTGTTAGGAAGAGAAAAAATACAAAAACACTAGGCAGAATAAATGTAATCACTATGAATATCAAAAAAAGGAAAAAANNGATGAATGACATGTATATTTTTTTATCATTTTATGATTAAATAGTAACAATTATAATTATCATGGTAAATAACATGTTCATTCAGATTGAAGAAACACCAAATCCAAACACACTGAAATTTCTTCCTGGATTTGCAATTCTAAACGAAGGAGAAACGGCTGATTTTTCAAACGCAGATGAAATAAAAAACTCCAAGTTAGCAGCAAATCTTTTTCAAATAGAATATGTGATAAGAGTATTTTTTGGTCATGATTTTATTTCAGTAACAAAATTGGGTGGAATTAATTGGGATACATTAAAAGTAGAAATTTTAACTACAATTATGGATCACTTTACTTCTGGCGGAAAAGCATTTGATAAAGAAGGGGTAAGTGATAATAAAATGCCAGAGGAAGAATTCTTTGATGAAGATGATATAGAAATTGTAAATAGAATAAAAGAATTGATGGAAAGTTATATCAAACCTGCAGTTGCTCAAGATGGTGGTGATATCAAATTCCGTGGCTATAAAGATGGAATAGTTTATGTTGAGCTGCAAGGAGCCTGCTCTGGGTGCCCAAGTGCTGCAATTACCCTCAAGCAAGGAGTGCAGAATATGCTGAGCTACCACATACCAGAGGTTGCGGGTATAGAGACCACACTATGACTAATCAAACGGTTAGAGGAACGAAAGATCTTCTGTTTGATGAATGGTATAAGTTTAAATACATCNAGCAAACAGCAAATAGAATCTCAAATTTATACGGCTTTTTGCCCGTCCAAACTCCAATATTTGAGTACACGGAGGTTTTTACAAAAACCTTAGGTGATAGCTCAGATATCATCACTAAAGAGATGTATAGCTTCAATGATAAAGGGGGAAAGAGCATAACTTTACGTCCTGAGTTCACTGCAGCGATTGTTAGACTATTAATCGAAAAAAAATTACAAACACCGATAAAATTATTCTCAACAGGGCCTGCATTTCGCTATGAAAGACCACAAAAGGGACGACAAAGGCAATTTCATCATATAAATTTTGAAGTTTTTGGCATAGAAGATCCAAAAGCTGATATTGAATTGATATCACTCGCTCAGCACTTACTAACTGAATTTGGCATCAATAAAAATGTAAAGCTGGAAATCAACTCTTTAGGTGATGGTAAAACAATAACTAAATATAGAGAAGCTTTGATCTTATACTTTACAAAGTATCAAAATGATCTATCAGAAGATAGCAAAAATAGGTTGATCAAAAATCCACTCAGAATACTGGATTCCAAGGATGAGAAAGATAAATCAATAATTTCTGATGCGCCTAAAATCAGCAATTATTATACGCAAGAGTCCTCAGATTTCTTTGAACAAATACTAAATGGATTAACAATTCTTGATATACCTTATACTGTAAACAATAAACTAGTTCGAGGTTTGGATTATTATTGCCACACAGTGTTTGAGTTTGTTACAGAGGATTTAGGTGCACAAGGGGCGGTTTTTGCCGGTGGAAGATACGATAATTTAGTATCTTCAGTAGGTGGAAAACACACTCCAGCAATAGGATTTGCAGGAGGTATTGAACGCATAATGGAGTTAATCAATTATTCTCCGAAAGAAGAGCGACCTATTTACCTAATTCCGATCGGCAGAGAGGCTGAAGAACATGTTTTAACACTTGCGAATGAATTGCGCAGAAATGGTTTATATGTAATCTATGAATATAGCGGAGCGCTTAAAACCCGAATGAAAAAAGCAAATCAAGCAAATGCTAAAGTTGCTTTAATTTTTGGCGATGAAGAATTGAGTAGTAAAACTTTAAAGATTAAAAACATGGATACAGGTGAAGAAAAAATAATTGCTCGCGATAACACAATAGAAAACATCTATTAGGAGCAATGCAAATGTTTTTCTCAGTCAGCTATAGAAGAAAATTCGTCTGCACAAGAATTTTTCATAGCATTCAATGTATCATAATCTGTAAAATCTAATTTTACTGGTGTGATAGTAATAAATCCTTCTTTTATTTTATTTACACTACCACTGCCTGAGTGCTCTCGAGACCAATTTAAGCTAAAAGAGCCATTCGAATTTTCAGTAAAAGTTAAATCCCCATCAATGTTATATTCACCTTGTTCAGCAAATTCTACTCCTTTTACTTTTTCCGTAGCAGGAAAATTTACACTCATCACTATGTTTTTAGGCCAACCAACCTTAATTAGCTTGGCAATAACCTTTGGTGCAAAAACCTTTGTATTGTGCCAGTCTATTTTATCATGATAAACTTGGCTCAGCGCAATAGAAGGTATAGACCTTGCAGCACCTTCCATTACAGCACCAATTGTTCCTGAATAACAAATATCGTCCCCGACATTTGATCCAATATTTACTCCGGACAATATTAAGTCTGGTTTTTTATTCATAACTTTATTTAGCGCAATAATGACACAATCTGCAGGAGTACCAGACACACTAAATTCCCTTTCACTATGTTGTTTTATTCCAATAGATTGTTTCACTGGATAATCAAGAGATCTTGCAGCCCCGCTTCTATCAGTATCTGGTGCCACTATCCATATTTCTGACGCAAAATTCCGTGCAACCTCTTTGAGTAATTTTATTCCTTCACTTCCAAAACCATCATCGTTTGTTATTAATATTATCATATACAATACTCAGCTATACAGTTCCAAATTATGTAAATCACTGGCTGTAAATAAGCTCATGAGGCTTTAAGTTTCTTTGCATAACTATGAACTGTAACAAAGAACCTGCTGTTAATCAATAAGAAAAGGTTAGGAGTGCAAACAGGGAAGCTGTAAATTTTTTGCGAGACCTAAGCCGCTTTTGATACAGCTAAAGGTTTACTGACAATCTGTCTCATTCCACTACCTGCTGACTTATTTTCTGCTCAGCATATCCATCAAATCAGATTCTTTGAGTTTACTATGGTCAACTTTACTGAACTTATTTACCATAGAGCTCATTTGATTATACTGCTTAATCAGAAGATTAACGTCAGTTACACTTGTTCCGGACCCCTTAGAAATTCTAAGTCTTCTTTTGCCATTTAAAATATCTGGATTTTGCCTTTCTTTTTCGGTCATTGAGTTTATGATGGCTATATATTTTTTCACTTTATTGTCATCTGGCACACTGCTACTTAGCTTTTTTGTGAATGAACTAGGAATGAATTTCATTATGTTGCTAATGCCATCCATTTTACTCAGAGTTTTTAACATTCCCACTAAGTCGTTTAGGTCGAATTTACCCTTTTTTACTTTCTTTTGTAACTTATCAATTTCTTCCTGACCAACAATCTCAGCAGCTTTTTCAACCAATGATACAACATCACCCATGCTAAGTATCCTTTTTGCAATTCTATCGGGATAAAAATCATCGAGGTCACTTAATTTTTCACCACAAGCAATAAATTTAATTGGACAATTGGTGATCATTCTCATAGAAAGAGCAGCACCACCACGTGCATCACCATCAATACGGGTGAGAATAATACCGGTTACACCTATTATCTCATTGAATGATTTGGCAATGTTTACTGCATCTTGACCTATCATCGCATCGGTTACTAAAATAACTTCTGCAGGTGAAGCTATTTCCTTTACGGCTTTCAACTCATTCATCATATTATTGTCAATATGAAGCCTGCCTGCGGTGTCTAGTATTAATACATCATAATTATCGTTCTTTGCTGCCGCCAGTGCCCTTTTTGTAATTGCAATAGGCCCATCATTTATTACTGTAGGTAAAGTTTGTATATCTATTTGTTTACCCAGCACCTCAAGCTGTTTCTGGGCAGCTGGCCTATAAATATCTAAAGAGGCAAGCATCACTTTTTTCTTTTGCTTTTTTAGCTTGAAAGCAAGCTTTCCTGAGGTGGTTGTTTTACCTGCACCTTGTAAGCCCACCATCATAATTACAGCAGGTGGGTTAACTGCTAGATTTAAGTCACTTTTCTCTGATCCGAGAACTGCAACTAAATTATCCTGCACAATTTTAATTATCATTTGTGCTGGAGAAACACTTTTTATGACTTTTTCCCCAATTACTTTATCTTTAATGTCGTTGATGAATTTTTTTGCAACTTCAAGTGAAACGTCAGCTTCAATTAAGGCTATGCGTATTTCACGCATGGCAAGATTAAAATCATCTTCAGAAATGATCGACTTTCCCCTTAGTTTACTAAATACAGAATTTAAACTTTCGGTTAACGACTTAAACATAATAGCATTAGTAGAATACTCATTAAAAAGAGAGAAGAAGCTGAAACAAAACTCACTGAGTTATAACTCAGCACTTCTTTAAGTTTAGTAATATTATTAAAGTATAAACTAGTAAGTGAATTAGTCAAGTTTTGCAGTACATTGGCAGACATTTCTCTCACTTTAAAGACCAATTGATTGAACAGCAAGATAATATAGGGTATGAAAGCTCTAAAAATCCAATCAACATCCATTTTAAAATTTATTCTCGGGTAAAATAGCTTGCGTAAAGGAATAAACAATAAAGTGGTACATAATAACAAATTAAATTGCGATAAAATATTTTTTGTGTTGTACACAAAATTGAAAATAGAAGGTTTATTGTAAATAGGTAAGTAAGGATTGCCAGCAATTACGCATATAAATGCTAAAATAATCATAGTCATTTTGCCTCCCCTATCTGCTAAAGGTTTCGACTTACTTTTTGCAATAAATATGTAGTAAAGAAACTTGAGCCCCACGCTTAAATAAAGCAGTAAATTTAGAGTCTTGTATAAGTTTTTATACACTTCTAAATTAGCACCACTTGCTTCAATCTCGGCTGTAATGTATGATTTACTAATAAATCCAGCGGTTCCAGGAAATGCAGCCATTGTAAGTATTGCAATTATAGCACACATGCCTTCCACTGACATCAGTTTACCTACTCCATTAAAACTAATTGTTCTTGTTCGTGAAATAATCGAATTGCTGACCACAAACAATAATGATTGATAAACAAGAGAGAAGATTATATGCAGTATCAAAATTGGTATTGCCTTTTCCGAAGGGCTGAGTAAACCTCCTGCAATAATCAGTAAGCCCATTTGTCCTACAATATTATAGCATAAAAATCTACGAATATTTTGCTCAAGAGAAGCAAATACAATGCTGTAAATTGCAGTGATGGCGCCTACAAGCGCTAATATTTCAGTACAATCTTGCCATAGGTTATAAGTGTGTAAAAGCATCACTAAAAAAGAGACTTTAGTGGTAAATAAAGAGAGATATGTAGTGCCATGTAGCGATGCAGTAGGATATGCATCAACAACCCAAAACGAAAAAGGAAAACAAGCGCAATTTATCAATAAACCCAAAATTATCAGGTTAGTGCTTTGAAGTGCTAATCCTATTATCAATATAACTCCAACCAAAAAGTGTACACAAGCGTACCTTATTGCAGGTCCACTATCTCTACAGCCAGCTGCGATAGTAAAAAATGCACTGACGGTCATTAATTCACAGAATATTATAACCAATATCATATGTTCAGATAAAACTGCATAAAGTGAACTAATAGTGTAAGCAGCAAAAGATAGCATCTCTGAAAAAGTCAAATTTTGTGCTGGTAGAACAGCTAAAAATGCAATTGATAGAAAAGATATTAGTATGATACGAAAAGATAAATCAAAATCTAGAATTGGGAGAGACCAATTTACTGCAATGCTCAAATTTTCAGGTAATTTTAGAACTATAACTATTAATACAGTCAGTAGAAGTAACAGTGACGATTTATAAAGTTGCACAATAATTTAAACCAATATGTTTTATGCTATCTCAATACATAAATAAAATCAATTTGCATATTAACCACTAATTAAACTAATTATCATATAATTACATCAGGGTTTAGAGGGTTATAGAGAAATCGGTCAGATTAGGTTTTTAATCTAATCTGACCGATAGCTTTAATAGTGAGGTAAGCTTTAATATAGCATTCTTAATTCACAATACTACACTCGTGCATAATTTATTTTTAATTTGTGCACGAGCGTTAGTAAATTATTTACTTTTTGAAATAAAATTTCGGTGCACTAATTCGACTTTTATGACCTTTACAGTGTTTGAAAGAATTCTTCGTTAATCCAGTCTTTAACGCTTTTTTTCTATAGCTAGCACAGGTCTGCACGCTTACTATTACCCACAAATGTAAATGGACTTATAAATAAAGTATTACAATATTAAAGTTCGTGAATATTGAGGGTATAAAAATGGCAAACAAGGGTAATGAATGGGCTAGAAATGAATTGGGGGATGCTGCACTTGGAGATAAAAGACTGACAGATCGATTAGTAAATATTGCTGATAGTTTAATAAGTGTACCTAAAAGTTCAATCAATCAAGCATGTGGAAGTTGGTCAGAAGCAAAAGCAGCATATCGTTTTTTTCAAAATGAGAATGTAAAAGAAAGTGATANNTCGCATATTGCAAAAACTGTTGAAAGAACAAAAACTCATAAAAGGATTCTTGTGATTCAGGATACAAGTTGCATTTCATATACGGGACATGAAAAAATAAGAGGTTGTTTCAAAAAAAAAGTAAAGGTATTATGATGTTTTGCGATTAGTACAGAAGGCTTGACATNNCTAGACCAAAAGCTTTACTCGAGACCCTCTATATCTAAAGAAGACCAAGAGCGAGAAAAAAGAAGACGTTGTAGAAACGTTAATATTGAANATAAAGAAAGCATAAAGTGGCTAGAAAGTTTAAAGAAAACAAATAAAATTATAGATTCAACTCAAACAGAAACTATAACGGTATGTGATAGAGAAGCAGATATTTATGATTTTTTTGAGCTTGCTTACCGTCTTAATTCAGCGGTTTTGATAAGAGGTTGTAGAAACCGAAACGTAAACAAAACATCTAGGTATTCTCGAGAAGAAAAATTATGGGTGCGCCAAGAAAAGTGTTTAGAAAACAGTTGGTCAACCTAGGCAAAGTCTAGCCAACAGCCTAGAACAGACCATTATGCTGCGTAAGGTAACGAGCGTAGTAAAGCTAATGGAATGGACAATACAGGGTACAACGAAAGTGAAGGTATTGAGTTCCGAAATCTTCAATATCATAGAGGTCGACATTTTCCATTTGATGGAAGACAGCATGAAGGGTAGCGGAAAGGCAAGTTACCACTCACTCTATCGGAATCGGAGGCCGTATCATGTATTGAGATGGATTCTAAATGAACTTGGGAGATCCTTTGTATTCCTACTAAGGTACGTTGGAACAAGTCAACAAAGGCAAGGACTAACGAAAGATACAAAGGAAGTCGGACTGACTGATAGTACTCAGCGTCAAACAGACGAAGTCTGTAAAATCGGGAAAAGAAACTCCCTAGCTTACGTTATAGTAATTTTTGAATATAATTCTGTAGAGAAGTGCTCCTGCAGTTATAACCGACCCGCTCAATGGTGCCTTAAGTGCCCGTTACTCAGCATGGTTTTGAGAGGAACGGTCAAATCATTGATGGAGCCATATTTTATAACTACCTCGTTTAGAAGATTGTATAATCTAACCGTTCTCAAGCTGAAGCGCTTCTTCATTATAAATATAGAAGAGAGGTTTAAAATGGCAAAAATAAAAAGCAAGTTGGAAATAATTAACTCTGATGCAGCAGATTGGTTCAGCCGTACATTATGTATGTGTTCCAGAAGGAAGAGATAAACAACGTATCCAAAAATTTAGTTGCTTTACAGTGGATCTTCATAACTTAGCAAAGTGGTTAAAAAAGTGCAAAATTAGAACAATAGCTATGGAATCAACAGTGGATTCCTTTATTTCAAATACTTGAGTCATATGGATTTGAGGTTAAATTGGTAAATGCACGACATGTTAAAAATGTACCTGGAAGAAAATCTGATGTTCAGGATTGTCAGTGGCTGCAGCAATTACATAGCTATGGATTGCTTCAAGGATCATTTAGACCAGATGATCAAATGTGTGTGCTACGTAGTTATGTTAGACAACGTAAAAATCTTATTGAAGGTGCATCTACACATGTTCTGCGTATGCAAAAAGCGTTAATTCAAATGAATATTCAATTACACAAAGTTATTAGTGATACTACTGGAGTAACTGGTATGCAAATTATCAAGGCCATAATTGAAGGTGAAAGAAATCCTGAGAAGCTAGCTGAACTAAGAGATGTACGAACAAAAAATAGACCTCTTTCGAAACTCAAATAGACAGCTCAAAATTGTGAATTCCTGCTATTAAATTGAATCTCAAGCCAAAACGTTTTCTCCGATTGCGATATCTTTCTGCAATAATTTTGAATCTTTTTAACAGACCAATTATATTCTCAACCACTACTCTTTTGCTCGCTAGNTTTTCTATCTTTTTTTCCTTAATTAAGGGACTCTTTTTCATCCTTCTGTGTGGCAACTCGACATTTTTGTGAATTTTNTTACCATCGGCTAAAACTTTTATACCTTCTGATACATGCACTTTTGACTCCTTGAAAAGCCGAAAATCATCCATTCTAAAATGATGTACAAATAATCTTCTTGCTCTTNNCTTTTCTGCAATTATTTGTGTTTTTAGTGTATGTTTTTTCTTCTTTCCCGAATAGAATCGTTTCTGCTTTTTTTGTNNCCTCTCCACTGGTGTTTCCGTGGCATCAATCACTATATTCNNCATGTCGCTTTTTAGAAGCTCTTTTCGCCCTGGCAATGCAAAATCCGGGTGTTGTATCTCTACCCATTTTACAGTTTTATATGCCGTACTTTCACTTACTCCATAGCTTTGACTTATGTGAAAATATGTCCGGTATTCTCGTAAGTATTCTAATATCATAAGCAGCATGCTCTCCTCGTTCAGCTCTTCCTCCTTTGGCTTTCTTTTTTTATTTTCTTCACATAAAATCCCTACCATTTTATTAAATGTTGATTTTTTTACTCCTGTTAGCCGACGAAATTCCTCTTCATTCAGCTCCTTCATACTTCATTTCTTCTTACCTCAAAACCACTGCTTTAACAGTTTTATTCTAGTTTCGAAAGAAGTCTAGTGTATTGCCAAAGAGATGGGTCGTTGAGCGCTCTTTTGCTTGGTTGGAAAAGTGTAGGCGGTTGTGGAAAAATTGCGAACGTAAACTCAACACCAGCTTGCAAATGATTGTCCTTTCTTTCATTTCTCTCCTATTACGAAGATTTTAAACAGGTTCTAAGTGTATGGTCCCAAAGTATGATGGCATGGATTAAGTATAAACAATTCAGGAACACTGTGTACATATAAATTCATAAGGAGTCAGACCCATAAGTGTTGAAAGTAACACAAAAAAGACATAAAGAACTATTATTGCAAGAAAATGGAGGCAATAATGGATCAAATAGAAAGAGTACTAAATTTAATAAAAGATGAGGATTTAGAAAGGCTAGGAAAATTAAGTGAAGTAGATAAATGTAATACTAAATTGTTGGGCAAGATTATATTTAAAGGTCTAATGAAGTTAATATTAATGGGGCAAAAAACAAGCCTAAGAGCGCTAGAAATGGTAATAAACAGGTGTATAATGGATAAGAATAGCGATAAAAGTACAGTAACATACAGTGGTTTGTCAAAAAGGTTAAAAGTTATAAATCCAGAATATTTTAAGGGAGTATATATTGATTTGATGAGCAAGATTAAAAAGCTATTACCCCAAAAAACATCAAATAACTTACATAAGTTTGATTCGACGATCATAAATTTATCGGGATATCTCATAAAAGATGGGCTAAAAATAGGCGGTAAAAGTAACGACAGTCAAGTTAAAGTGAGTGTAGGATTAAAGGATCAATTGCCGACAAGTATAAGATTTTGTAAAGGACAAGAAGAAAGTAGTGAAGATATAGCATTAGTGAGAGCAATTAATGAAGCTAAAGTTGAAAAAGAGGATATTTTATTATTTGATAGAGGAATCAGAAAAGTTGGAACTTTTGCCGAATTTGATGAAAAGGAGTACAAATTTATCACAAGAGTTAAAGTGGGAAGAAAACATGATGTTATAAGCAGGAACAAAGTTATAAGAGAACAAAAATCGGATGGATCAGAGATTTTAGAAGATATAATAGTTAATCTTTATCGTGCACGAGGTAAAGTGGCAGAAAAGCATGATCTACGGCTAATAAAAATCAGAAATAAAATTGGAGATGAAATATGGTTTTTGACAAACTTGTTTGAAATGCCAGCTTATGAAGTAACAGAGCTATATAGGCGCAGATGGGATATAGAAGTGTTCTTTAAATTTATAAAGCAAAATCTTGGATATAAGCACTTTTTAAGCCATACTATGAATGGCATGAAGGTGTATATTTACATGATTATTATTACGGCTTTGTTATTTCTTGTTTATAAAATCAAAAATAATCTACATGGGTTCAAAATAGCATTACTGCAATTCACATTGGATCTAAATGACTCTTTTATACGTTCGATTGTTTTACTGTCGGGAGGTAATTTACATGCCGTTGATCATCTCATATCACGTTATTTTTGATACTTTCAACACTTATGGGAGTGTATGCCACAGAAAATGAAAGTCAGTAACAATAACGAGTATAATCAATTTTTAGAAAAAAGAGGAAATGTCTTTCATTTCATTGATGAAGCTATAGAAAACTGGTATGAAATTTCAGAAAAGGTTGCAGGTGGAAATAACATTTACAGCGATAAAGTTGTCATTGCAATACATATAATTGTTAATCTATTTAGAATAGGTTTAAGGCAAGCAGTTGGATTCATAAAAGGATATTTAGAAGGTATAGGGAAGAATCTGCAAGTGATGAGCTATTCACAGGCTTGTCGCCGACTAAACAAACTTAATTTGAAACTGTGTGATCACAGAACAGATAAAAATGATATGGAGAATATTGAAATTGCTATAGATAGTACAGTAATCCATATTTATAGCAACAGCACTCAACATAACAAAGATAATGCCAAGATAAGGAAATATAATGGTAGAAATCAAGCAAGAAAGCTACATGTTGCTTTAGATATAAACAGTAAAAAGGCAATAACAACTCGATATACTAATTTCCTTTCACATGATAGCGTATCAGCATCGGAAATACTAAAAGAAATAGGTGATATCTATAAGATTAAGTCTCTTCGTGCAGATGGAGCTTATGATACAGCAAATTTATATAAGTTATGCAATAAGTATAATTTAAAACCCATAATAAAGCCGAGAAAAAATGCAAAAATCTACAATGATATAGATCATTTATCGGAACGAAATAAGAACATCAATATAAGAAAAGCATACAATTTAAGTCAGTGGAAAAAGAAGACAAGGTATGGAACACGATCACGTATTGAGAGTTTTTTCTTTAGGGTTAAAAAAACATTTGGATTTAGTTTTAAGAATAAATCCGAAATAAATCGTTCTCAAGAGATGATCTTAAAATGCTACTTGATTAACAAATTTACTGATATCGGTATGCCTATTTTCGAATTTGCCTCGTAAATCCCTTACATCACACCTTCTCATTGGTAGCCATGCAACAAAGCCAGCCAAGACAAAAATTTTGTTAGAAAAAGTCAAAAATATCAATTTACAAACCAAACCTTTTGATTTGTGGACTGGGAAGTCAATATTGCACTACATTGTAAAAAATTCCTGCGGTGATTCTGAATCTGACTGGATAGAGCTTCTTGAAGAAGTCTTATCAAAGTATAGCGCTAACAATTCAATACCAGCTCATAATAGCAGTGTCGAGCTATGCTCACAACTTAACGCAATAGATGTTAATATTTGGACAGAAGATATTGGCACCCCTTTGCATATTGCATGTGAGCTAGAGAACCTTGATGTTATAAGTATGCTTCACAAATTAGCTCATTCTTGAGTTTGAAGACATGCTCTTAGATTCAAAAGGATTTCTATCTCTTCTGAAAACAGTAGGTGTAATTTCTATAACACTATCAATTATATCTTTCCTACTTATTTGAACATTTCCCCTCAATTTATATTGAAATACCTTTCTTAATATCTTTTTCTTGTTGTGACTCAGCAATACGTTTAGTCCAATCCAGTGGTCTTTTATTTCTGTTAGCTAATGCAATTCTATTGCGATCATAACCATCAGTGTGTTCTGTTACAGTATCTCCTCTTTCTTCTTCTATTACTCCAGCTTTCAGTTGTGCTTCATCTTTCTCTAGTAATTTATATAGTTCGCTATTTTTATCTACGGTTGGACTAGTGTCAGCATTTTCTCGTTCTGCCACTGTTTTTACATCTGTTGAACTATCTTTTAGCAACCCGGCTGCCAATAAATGTTCTTTGGTTTGTTCACTAATTCCTTTTTGATCCACTGGTTTTAGTGGGAACTTCTGAGTTTCTTTATCCAACTTACTGGTAAATTCCGTAAGTAGAGTATCATCTCTTTGTTCAACATTCATTAGGCTCGCTTTTAACTGTCCAGGATTTACTTGAGATTGTTCATGATTGGCATGAGTTGGAGATGAATAGCCCGAATCGTTTGCTTTTATGTCTGTTGAGCTGTCTTTTAGCAACCCAACTTCTCTCAAGCGTTTTTTAGTTTCTTCGCTAATCTGACTCTGATCAGCTGGTTTTAACCCGAGATTTTCTTGACCTAATGTATTTTTAAGTTCTTCAAATAGAGTTAGATTACTTTGTCTAATATGTTCTTCTAATTTCCTTCCTACCTGTTTTAAATCTGTTTGAGATTTACTATCACTATTAGTTGGAGATATATAGCCTGAATCACTTATACTATTTGGTGTTGAAGCAGAGACACTAACAGTTGGACCTTCTACTATTTTTACATCTGCTAAATCGTCTTTTTGCAATCCATCTTCTTTATCTTGTGACAGTTTATCAGTAGGATCAACTTGCCTTAATCCTCTATTATCCTGCTTTAATCTATCTCTGATTTCTTTAAGAAGATTTTCAAGTGGAGTTTGATCACTTTGTTCAATGTTCTCTAAGCTCTTCTTTAACTGTTCAGGATTTACTTGAGATTGTTCATGATTGGCATGAGTTGGAGATGAATAGCCCGAGTCACTTTTATTATTGAGTGCTGTAGCAGAGAGCGGCTGTTCACTTTCTTTCCACTTAGCATCACTAGCATCTTGGTTATCACTGTTATCTGGAGAAGATGAATAAGGAATTCTGTCCTTTAATGTCTCTAACGGTGATGGGTTATTTTTTCTACTTCCTGCAATTGATGCTTTTCTATCATCAACATCAATGTGCCGTAAGTTGTTTTTCTTGAAATTTCTGATGTCTTGTAACAGATCGCCTTTGCTATTTCCTTCTTGTTGCTGGGTTTTAGGTTGTTGCTGATCATTAGGTGTTTGCTCACTTCTATCTGGTTTTTGGCTTCCAGGTACAGCATGTCCAAATGTAGGATTGTCATACCGTTCATCTTCTTGCCTATTATCTTGATTGTGGCTTACAGACTTGGTGAAAGTAGAACTATCTGAAGAATCAGAAGTTGCACCTTTTTGCTGATTATTAGGTGTTTGCTCATTTTCGCGCAAGTCATCTGGTTTTTGGCTTCCAGGTATAGCATGTCCAAATGTAGGATTGTCATACCGTTCATCTTCTTGCCTATTATCTTGATTGTGGCTTACAGACTTGGTGAAAGTAGAACTATCTGAAGAATCAGAAGTTGCACCTTTTTGCTGATTATTAGGTGTTTGCTCATTTTCGCGCAAGTCATCTGGTTTTTGGCTTCCAGGTATAGCATGTCCAAATGTAGGATTGTCATAACGTTCATCTTTTTGCCTATCATCTTGATTGTGGCTTACAGACTTGGTGAAAGTAGAACTATCTGAAGAATCAGAAGTTGCACCTTTTTGCTGATTATTAGGTATTTGCTCATTTTCGCGCAAGTCATCTGGTTTTTGGCTTCCAGGTATAGCATGTCCAAATGTAGCAAATGTAGGATTGTCATAACGTTCATCTTTTTGCCTATCATCTGGTTTTTGGCTTTCAAGTTTGCTTCCCCCTTGCTCATTGACAACATTTTCTTTAGGTGTAGTTCTAAGTGGTGGCAGCGGAGGGGTCTTAGACCCAACTTCTCGATTCATATGAGCAGCTTGAA
Organism: Wolbachia endosymbiont of Anurida maritima; assembly: GCF_042182995.1. Taxonomy (NCBI): domain Bacteria; kingdom Pseudomonadati; phylum Pseudomonadota; class Alphaproteobacteria; order Rickettsiales; family Anaplasmataceae; genus Wolbachia; species Wolbachia endosymbiont of Anurida maritima. The sequence continues at coordinate 893,650 of NZ_CP102058.1, read as the reverse complement.
CGCTAACATCTCTATTAACATCAATTCTTGTTGTAGTTTCAGATGATAGCTCGTTACTGTCTTTATTATGTTGCACCTCATTCACTTTTCCTTTTTCCCTGAATTCTATTTCATGCAAGAATAAACCACCTATTTTTACATCTTGATTCGCTTCTAACCGTTCTAGAGAAAAATCATCACCTTTAACAAGTTCTACACCGTTAGCATCAATCTTAATTTTGATCTTGCATTCTTCCCCTTTCGCATACCATTTCAGAGTCATTTCATATGAACCATCGGTTACGACATAATGTCTTATTTTTTTCCCTTCTTCCTCGGCAACAAAACCATGCATTCCGCTCTTTCCATCACTATGCAATGTTGAAAATCCCGAGATTCCATTCTTCTCACAAAAATCACTATTTAAAAATTCGCTGATTTTAAACTCTTTTTTGTTGTCTCCCAGCGTAATAATTGCGTGATTACCGTATATTGAAACTCCTGCAACATCATCAACATACTCTTTCAACCTTTCTTTAACTTCACTTTCAAGGTCTTGTCCAGCTTTCTTTGTCTTGTCGCATTCCTGAAGAATAACTCCATATGCTTTATTTTTGTTTTCTTCTTCGTCCCAATTCCAGTTGGCGTGTTTTGTTAAAAACTTTACTGTGTTAAAATCAACTCTAGCATTATAAATTGGGTCGTCTTCCTTTTTTATTTTATCAAATAAAGGAAAAATTTCTTGAATGCGCTCGTTATAAATGTGTTCTTGTTGTGTATCGTTAGTGTTCATATACCCCTCACTAATAACCCTCTGCCTTTAGTTCTAGCTAATACTAGCTAATATAATTATCACGAGCATTGGTTGAATTTTTATTAAGGAGGTTGTGTTGTTACTCAAATGGCAACTTTTAGTTGGCACCTAATTTCAAATATCTATCACTCATAGTAAACACTTCTGGATCTTGAGAAGTTAGTTTGAGTATGGCGAGTATGTTGATAAACAACAAAGCGGCGATCGAAATATCAGCAACATCCCATAGCAATTGAACTTTACCTATCGCACCAAGCGGAATAATCAAGGTAAAAATTACAATCCAGATTTTAGTGTATTTATTATCCATAGACACATAGCGTATTGTCTGTTTTGAGCAAAAAAACCAAGTAAAAATAGTAGTAAAAGCAAAACAAAACATTATGGCCATAATTAAATAGTCAATATAAGGCCAATTCATTGCCTGTCTAAAAGCAAATATGCACATGTTAGTGCTCTCTAAATCAGTCCTCCAAGAATCTGTGACAAGCAGTACCATTGTTGTAATAAACACTATAAACGCAACTATAAAAGGCGATATTATCGTAATTAGACTCTGCTCAATAATAAATTTATTATTATTTTTCTTAGGAACAATTGAAGAATGTACGATTCCTTCAAGACCAAGCCCTATATCTGTTGCAAAAATACCTCGCAAAGTTCCGACTTGAATAATAGTCAACATTTCTAAAATCAAACCTAAAGATAAACCAGAGTTAAAGCTACTAGTTGTAAAAAAATTGCTTGTTATTAGTTTTAGAGAAGGAAGAATATTTTCACTAAATTTAAATAATATGATACCGCAAAGTATGAGGTAACTTACCGTCATTATCGGTATCATAGCCGATATAAAAATTTTAATTTTTTTTAAGCTGAGAGCTGCAACAACAAAAAATATTATGGCCATTACAATGCCACCAACAACTACAGGTACATCTATCATATTAAGTGGTATTGATAGAGAATTTACCTGAACAAGGTTACCAACTGTTATTGAAACCATCATCATGATAACTAGAAAGACAATTGTGGCCTTTCTAGAGTTAAACGCATCAGCCATGTAGGCTACAGGGCCACCTATAAACCGTTCGTTCTTTTCCTTTCTGGTTTTTATACTTAGATAACAAGTGACATATTTTATCACAGAAGTGATAACAATAATTATTGCCATCCATAAAATAGAGCCCGGTCCCCCGGTTTTTAGAGCAACAGCAGTTCCTGAAATATTTCCTACTCCTAAATTTCCCCCTAAAATTGTAAACAGAGCGGCTATAGAAGAAAATTTATTTTCTCCTTTTTTAGCTCCAAGGAGTGAAAGGGCGTATGGTAATCTCAATACCTGTAGCCATTTTAGTTTAATCGATAGGTAAACACCAGCAACTAGCATGAGTAATATTGTTGGCAGTAATAAAACAAACTTTACTATATCCATTTACATACTAAAAGTGAGTGTTTTGATTTAAGTATACATACAAAAGTTGAAAATACCTAACCTATTTTCTATGTATGACTTCGTTTCCGTCATTCTAGCACCCCTTTCTGTCATTCTAGCACCCCTTTCTGTCATCCTAGCACCCCTTTCTTGTCATCCCAGTGCGTGACACTGGGATCTAAATTTTTTATGCGAAACCATTATACTTGTAGGCCCAAGTTCCTCGTATAGTGAACAAAAAAGTAAATGAGATTCCAGTGTCACGCACTGGAATGACACTTACCCCATGAGAACTCTATTTTTCATACCACTCATTTATGAGGTTACTGATATCAGAATCTATAAAATCCTTTAGTGGTTGCCTGGTTTTTATCTCAGCATTTTTAGGGATACACCTATCTTTACATATCGCATACTTTATATGAAAGTTAAGGTCAATATACCCTTGATTTAAAAATATATTCATCTTAAAGGGAAATAATACCATATCCTCATATACGTTACTTACAAACGTCTCTCTCCCTACTTTATCTTTATGCTCCTTTGGAATAGGCCAGTGAATATTTATATCTGATGCATTACCTTTGTAACTAATAGACGTGGGAAGGCCAAAATCTCCAGAATCTTTATAATATATGTGCCATCCTGGTTCTACTGTAACCTTTATTGCACCTTTAAGAGTGAGGCTTGCTTCATTTATCTCGCCAACAAGCAAATCAAATTTTGCAATTTCCTCGTCAGCATATAGTTGAGCGCAAGAAAAAAATAAAAACAATATTAAATATATATATATTTTCATTAAGGTAAATTTCTCCTTTTATAGAGAAAGTGATTTAGATTTTAATTATTATATTTAATAGTATTATATAGATTATTTATTAACATAGCATTATTCTAATATATACAACTGTAATATAAATGGGTGAAAAGAATAAGTCATTGTGGAAAACACATATAGCTAAACTGACTTAGATTTACCAACAATTTGAAAAACCGTCATTCCGCTACTAGTTAGCAGAATCTATGCCGAGATATCGCGGCGGTATGACGTTTTCTTGGGTTAGCTATAGGCAACCACAATATAAAGGAGTGAAACGGATGCGGAGAATAAGACCAGTAGTGCCTTTCTGCACCAAACGTATTACCTTTAACGAATAGTAAAATGTGAGATTTTTGGAACTACCGTGGAGCAATTGCTCCACGGTTTCACTCTACTTAGAATCCACCCATGCCACTCATTTCTCCTGCGCCCATAGGAGATGAAGCATTTTCTTTGCTTGGTACATCAACTATCATAGATTCAGTAGTAATCAGTACACTCGCAACAGATATCGCTGTTTCAAAAGCAATGCGCACCACTTTTGCTGGATCGATCACACCAGCTGTAAATGCATTAGCATAATTCATAGCCTCAACGTTGTATATAAGCTCTTTATCATTCTGCTTAATCAAATGGTCAATTATAACAGCAGACTCAAGACCAGCATTTTTAACTAACCTTCTAATTGGAGCACTGAGAACTTTCTTGATAATGTTTATGCCTATTTGCTCTTCGTCACTTGCACCTTTTAATTTGTCGAGAACAGATGAAGCATAAAGAAGTGCAACTCCACCACCTGGAACTATGCCTTCTTCAATTGCAGCTCTTGTTGCATGCAGCGCATCTTCAACTCTATCTCTACGTTCTTTAACTTCCACTTCAGTTGCTCCACCAACTTTTAGCACAGCAACACCACCTGATAATTTCGCTAAACGTTCTCTTAGCTTTTCTTTATCATAATCAGAAGTTGAAGTTTCAATTTGAGATTTGATCTGCTCGATTCTAGCTTTCACACTGTCAGAATCGCTATTTTCGCTGATAACTGTGGTATTATCTTTAGTAATTTTAACATTTTTAGCAGTACCAAGATCATCAAGTGTCAGATCTTCCATCTTGATTCCAAGTTCATCTTTTATGACGTACTTAGCACCAGTCAAAGGTGCTATGTCTTCGAGCATCTCCTTTCTTCTGTCACCAAAACCTGGAGCTTTTACTGCAGCAACTTTTAAACCACCACGCAATTTATTGATAACTAAAGTGCTTAATGCTTCACCTTCGATATCCTCTGCAATAATAACTAAAGGTTTACCAGATTTAACAACAGCTTCAAGAATAGGAAGTAAAGGTTGAATAATATTTAATTTTTTCTCTGTAATTAATAAATAAGGATTATCAAGCTCCACGATCATTTTTTCATTATTTGTAATAAAATACGGAGAGAGATAACCGCGATCAAATTGCATGCCAGTAGTCAGCTCAACTTCTAACTCTTTTGAACCTTTACTTTCTTCAACAGTTATTACACCCTCTTTTCCAACTTTTTTCACGGAATCAGCAATACTGTTACCTATATCCTTATCACCATTTGCAGAGATTATCGCAACTTGCGCTACTTCATCCATTTTCTCCAGAGAAATTGTACGAGACATTGACGTAATTTCCTTTAATATTACATCTTTTGCCTTCTGTATTCCGTTTTTAATACCAACACGATCGGTTCCAGCAACAATTGACTTTGAAGCTTCCATTATCATATTGCTAGTTAGTATTGAGCACGTTGTTGTACCATCACCAACTTTGTCGTTACATTGAGAACAACTTTGGGCAAAGATGCTTGCTATTGCAGCATTTAGTGGTTTTTCAGGCTTGATACCCTTCATTACCTTATAACCGTCTTTTGTGATTTCCGGTGCACCATAGGGTTTATTAATCCCTACTGTTTTTCCCCTAGGTCCCGCAGTTATTGCCACCGTTGAATCCACTATTGCTGCAACTTCACGAAAAGCTTCTTGCAACTGCTCACCTGATACTACTACATTAGTCATTTTTATCACCCCTTATTAATAAAAAATTTAGAAAACTACAATAAAATCACTTACAATGCACTGTATCGTGCTTTGTTTTAGTTTAGTAAAAATAAAGACTACTTAATGACAGCAAGTATATCGGACTCCTTCATCACGATAAGCTTTTCGTCATTATGTTCTATTTCTGTGCCAGCCCATTGACGATAGAACACTTTATCACCAACCTTTACAGTTAAAGCTACGCGTTCACCGTTTGAGTTGCGTGAACCTTCACCAGTTACTATAACTTCACCTTTAGTAGGTTTCTTTTCAGCACTTGATGGAAGCATAATTGCACTTTGCTTTTCCTCGCTAATAGGCTTGATCAGCACGCTATCATCTAATACATTTAAATTTACATTTGACATTTGCTTTTCCTTCCAATAAATTAACCTATAACTTTATATATATACTCGTAAGTTAGATTTCAAGAGCTGGAGTTTGTAAAATATGCACACCATATAAAATATGTACGCCAAAAGCAGTTTCTAAAAGAGCCTAATGTTATATAATAGAATTTAGATTTATTTATAGAGATTTTATGAGTTATATACCATTCTTAAGTCGTGGTGTGATAGTGCTATATGGGCCTGACACTAGAGATTTTCTGCAGGGTATTATAACCAATGATATTAATAAGTTGGATAGCCAAAAAGCCATTTACTCTTTATTACTTAGCCCTCAAGGGAAATATCTATATGATTTTTTTCTTATTGAATATGGTAAATACACCTTCTTGGAATGCGAAAACATACACTTGCAGCAAATAATGGAGAGACTAGATTTACTTAAAACTTATTTGAGGGTGAAAATTAAAGACGTTAGCGCACTGTATAAGGTTGGGGTTTTATTTAATACTAAGTTGGCGGAGTGTAGTAGTAAGTCACAAGTTATTTTTCAAGATCCAAGGCACAAGCTGCTAGGAATGAGGATCATACATAAAGATGAAATGAAAGAGCCGGTTGGGGATTTTACTCAGTATGAAAAAGTTAGAATTCAAAATCTCGTTCCAGATGGAGCGAAAGATATGGTGCAGAATTCATCATTTCCGCTGCAATTTTTAATCAACGGCATAAGCTTTAATAAGGGGTGTTATATAGGTCAGGAAGTCGTAAATCGAATGAGCAGACAAGAAATATTCAGAAGAAAACTTTACCTTGTTGAGGGAGATAACGCACTTCCAGATATTGGCACTAAAATGACAAATGAAAACAATGAGGAAATAGGGGAACTGCGCTCTAGTGTAGACAACATTGGACTTGCATTGCTTAATACTGGAAAGAGTCACGCAAATTTATATGCTGGTGGAGTCAGGTGCGTTAAGACGTTGAAGTCTTAAGGAGAAATGAAAAACTTACTTGACACATTTTGCCAGTTCCCTTATCATGAAACTGAAGCTATTTATTTATCTTCGCAATCTCTGCAGTGGATTAATGACAAAAAAACTTAATGTATTTGGCGTAAATCATGCTTAATTTTTTGCACTATGTGCACCTCATTTAGCTATACAAGCCGAAATGCGCTGTTTAAGACAGTAAAAGACAGACAAGGGAGAGCTTGAATACTAGCTACCCTGGGGTTTTTTTGTCTTTTTTTTCGCTCAGTAAATTTCTTAACGTTTATAATTTAGGTTAGTTGCATTTAAAAGCAGCTAAATTGCAGTATTTAAGACTTAAAAAACGCCAATACTGAAAATAGACAATGACTAGGGCTTCTTTTGCCTTTTTTTTTATTTGGTAAATTTCTTAAATATTTTCTTAAATTTTATAGCTAATCAGTACTGGGATGACACCATCATAAAGTGAACCAGTGTCACGCACTGGGATGACAAAAAAGGAGTACTGGGATGACAAGAGGGGCACTGCCCTCTTGGATGGAAACCAGTGTCTGGGCACTGCCGTCATAAAGGAACCAGTGTCAGTTACTTGGATGACGCCTCACCATGTCATCCCAGTGCGTGACACTGGGATCTAGTATCGTTCAGCGGAGTGGCAGAATAAGGTAGACAAGGTGATCTAAAAAGATAATCATAGAGTAAAAATGTGGTAAACCTTTTAGAGCATGTCTTCAAACTCAAGAATGAGCTAATTTGTGAAGCATAATAGTGATCATATTAAAAAAAGATGTTATTTTTTGAAGTGAGAGGAGAATGCTCATAATCCTTACTCATACGTCTAAAATTGGAGAGCCAAGCAAAGGTTCTCTCAACAATCCAACGTTTAGGAATAACCTGAAATCCTGTATCAACTACTTTCTTGGTAATCGTCAACAAACATCCAGTTTCCAATAAACAGCGGTTTTGCAATTTACCTGTATATCCTTGATCAGCAAAAAACTTACGTAATGTTGGAGCTTTGCATTTGGCTTGAACAAAAAGATTTAGTGCACCATCACGATCTTGAATGCTTGCACTGTGTACTTCAGCAGCAATTACAAGACCTAGAGTATCTACAACGATGTGGCGTTTTCTACCCTTTACTTTCTTGCCAGCATCATATCCTCTGGATCCCCTTTTTGAGTGGTTTTTACTGATTGACTGTCAATTATTCCTACTGATGGAGTTTCATTCTTACCAATTATCTTTCTTAGTTTTTTAACTAGAAAATCATGAATTTCTTGCCATATTCCACTTTTTTTAAACGCGAATTACAACTATACACGGTTTTCCATGGTGGAAAATTCTTAGGTAGTTGTCTCCATTGACAGCCTGTTCTCATCACATACCTTATTGCATCGATAATCGTTCTGATACTGTGTTTTCTTGGTCTGCCGGTCTTTTTAGGTTCAAAATATTGCTCTATCATCTTCCATTCTTTGTCACTTATATCGCTTGGGTACATTTAAAATATATCTTATAACACACTTCTTAACTCCTTTCTACTTAGTTTGAAGACATGCTCTTAGCCATAAACATTAAGAAATTTACCAAATGAAAAAAAAGGCAAAAGAAGCCCCGTTGGTGACTAGTTATTTATATGTACTTCAAAATATTGGCGTTTTTTATTCTAAACGCTACGATTCAGCCGCTTTTCAATGCAACTAACCTAAATTATAAACGTTAAGAAATTTACTGAGCGGAAAAAAAGGCAAAGAAACCCCAAGGTAGCTAGTATTCAAATTCTCCCTTGTCTATTTGACGTCTTTTACTGTCTTAAACGACTTATAAGCGCGTTTCAGCTTATATAGGTAAAAACCCGAAGATTTTATAAAGACATAGAATGCACATAGTGCAAAAATTAAGTATGATTTACGCCAAATACATTAAGTTTTTTGTCATTAATCCACTGCAGAGATTGCGAAGATAAATAAATAGCTTCAGTCTCATGATAAAGGGGCTGGCGAGGTTTGTCAAGGAAGTTTTTTCGTTTCTAACGGTTATTAACGCGCTGCCAAAAACTATACAAGAAGTCTATTGAAATCGCGTATATCAATCGTTGTAAAATCACACAATTGCTCTGTAGAGCTATGTCCTGTAATAATTACTATACCATTTTGCTCAGAGCGTATTGAGACTAGGTTCAGCACTAATTCACACGTTGCACTATCAAGATTACAAAATGGTTCATCTATCAGCCAAACACTTGCATTAGAAATCAAGAGGCGAGCAAGCGCAACTCTTCTTTTCCAGCCTGCAGAAAGTTCGCCATATCTAATATTAAGTACAGGTTGCAACTGCAAGCAACAAATAGCTGCCATAATCAATTCCCTAGTATTTCGTATTCCTGCCCAGAATTCTATGTTTTGGGCAACAGTTAAGCTATCTTTACAGGCATTCTTATGGCCTATATAGACCATAGAAGGTATATAGGATTTTGGATCATCATATATGTCTTCTCCGCAGTGCCTTATATTGCCTGATACCGGCGGTAAAAGTCCAGATAAACTTCTAATTAAGCTGGTTTTACCACTACCATTTGGACCAGTGATTAGAATCTTTGATTTTGGTTCAGCTTTAAAGCTAAGATGTTTAAATAATACTTTGTTATTACGAGCGCAGGATAAATTTTCACATTCAAGCATGGATTATCTGCCCTTCCCCTTATGTTTACCTTGAGTTGAAGCCTGAGCTTTTACAAACAGCTCCCAAAATCCTTTCTGGCCGCCTTCTCTATGTATCAATTGTGCAAAACGCTGCATTAAACCATTACCCATCATAACCATCTTTGTCCATTTACCTACCGGTTTTGCTATGTCAACTATTTCTGGATCTTCTTTATAAACTTGCACATCTTTTTGCTTCTCGCGTAGCATTTCCTGTTGTTTCATCAATTCTTTTTGCTTGTTTTTTTGATATAATTTATTGAATTTCCTGTCTTCTTCCCACTCTTCTTTAAAAACTTTTCTAGGAAATATGATTTTTCTAATGCGATTTTTGTATATATTTCTCAAAAAGAGAAATACTGCAGCTACAGCAAGTGATGTTACGCTATATGTTATGATCTGTGTAAGTGGCATTTCCTGTATCTAATTCATTAAAAATACCCTTACTATTATACCATAATTATAGAAATCGTGCAATTTTTTTGCGGGTAAAGACAGTATAAAAGCAACACTGCTCTATTTCGTAAATTGGACAAATATCTGACGAATGGGCTTGTATGTAATAAGGTTTATTTCTATACTTTTTAAAGAATTTAGAAGTGAAACAAATATGAACTGCTACAAGACTCACACGTGTGAAGAATTAAGAAAGAATGATGTAGAAAAAGAAGTTACCCTTTCTGGATGGTTATACCGTAAGCGCGATCATGGTAACCTAATCTTTGTTGATTTAAGAGACTTCTATGGAATCACTCAACTAGTATTTAATAATGATAAAGACTTTTTTGATGAGATATCAAATTTAAAATTGGAGAGTGTAATTACTGTTACAGGAATAGTTGAAGCTAGAACTGAAGATACGGTAAACACCTCTATCGCAACCGGGGAAATTGAGGTTGTAGTTAGCAATTTGCACGTTGAATCGGAAGTCGAGTTCCACCTTGATGAAGAAATAGCGAAAGAAGAAAGAAGTATATTAGCGAGCATTGCCGGCGAACAAGAATACCCAGAAAATATGAGATTTAAATATCGGTTTCTTGATTTAAGGCGTGAAAAAGCCCGTAACAATATTATTCTGCGCTCACAAATTATTGCAGAACTCAGGAGGCTCATGATAGAGCAAGGGTTTTTGGAAATTCAGACTCCAATACTTACTGCTTCATCTCCTGAAGGTGCACGTGATTATTTAGTGCCGAGCAGGCTAAATCCTGGTAAATTCTACGCATTGCCACAAGCTCCGCAAATTTTTAAACAGCTGCTCATGGTTTCAGGGTTCGATAAATATTTCCAAATTGCCCCATGTTTTCGTGACGAAGACGCAAGGGCTGATCGTTCTCCGGGAGAGTTTTATCAGCTAGATCTTGAAATGTCTTTTGTGACTCAAGAAGACATCTTTCAGATTATTGAGTCTACCTTATATAAAGTGTTTGCTAAGTTTTCTCGTAAGTCTGTTGATAAAGATTTTCCACGTATTACATATAAAGAGGCAATGCTCAAATATGGTTCTGATAAGCCAGATCTGCGTAATCCATTATTAATCAGCGATGTTACAGAAATTTTCCGTGATTCAGAGTTCAATATTTTCAAAAGCAATATTGAGCGTGGTATGGTAGTGAGAGCCATCCCTGCACCCAAAACAGCAGAGGAACCACGCAGCTTCTTTAACAAAAAAATAGAACATGCACAAAAAGAATTTGGTGCCAAAGGGCTTGGATATATAACGTTTGATAAAGATGGAACTGCGAAAGGACCGATTGCTAAATTCCTCGATGACAATAGGCTAAACTACATAAGAGAAGTAACGAATGTAGGGCCTGGAGATAGTGTGTTTTTTGCTTCTGATAAAGAGAATGAAGCAGCAACAATTGCAGGAAAAGTGCGCACTCTTTTAGGGTCAGAACTCAGTCTCATAGATGATAATATCTTCAAGTTTTGTTGGATCATTGATTTTCCATATTTTATATATGACGATAAAAGTAAAAAAATCGATTTCTTTCATAACCCATTTTCTATGCCACACGGTGGTCTGAAAGATTTAGAGGAAAAGAATCCACTCGATATCCTTGCTTACCAGTATGATCTTGTTTGCAATGGAATAGAACTATCAAGTGGGGCAATTCGTAATAATAAGCTGGATATCATGTATAAGGCCTTTGCCATTGCAGGTTATAGCCGGGGAGAAGTTGATACAAAATTCGGCGCACTTGTACGTGCATTCAGATTTGGTGTTCCCCCTCATGGTGGAATAGCACCAGGAGTTGATAGAATGGTTATGCTGCTTGCTGATGAGCCGAACATTCGTGAAGTAATCTGTTTTCCTATGAATCAGCAGAGTGAAGATGTTCTAATGGGTGCTCCTTCTAAAGTAGAGGATAAGCATTTACGTGAATTATCCTTGAAGGTTATTGAATAAAAATTTTTATAGTGGGGTGTGGTAAACCGGAAGTCATGAACAATATTCAAAAAGCAATACTATCGGGCATAATCTGCAACATGATTATATGGTATGAGTTAACTCTATTTGGAGTTTTGACGCATATAATAAGTGACGTTNTTNTTTCATCAGAAAGTGATTACTTAAGTACAATCAAATTTCTTGGTACTTTTGCAGTTGGCTTTGGATTTAGACCACTTGGTGCATTTATTTTTGGTTACATTGGAGATAAATACGGCAGAAGGAAGATTTTGCTGACTTCTGTAATATTAGCTTCGATATCGTCTACTGCAATTGCGGTTATACCAAGCTTTAAAGAAATAGGAATATTTTCTCCTATACTACTTCTGCTTTGTAGAATAACACAAGGAATGGCAGCAGGTGGAGAAACAAGTATCAACTCAGCTTTTTTAATAGAACATTCAAGCGATAAAAAAAATCTAGGTTTTTTAGGTAGCATGAAAGCTTTTAGCGGCGCGCTTGGTTCTCTTACATGCTTTGTAATGATAGCTATTTGTAAAAAACTCACAGGTGAAAATTATGAAATTTGGGGCTGGAGGCTGCCCTTCTATTTCTGCTTCATTATGGGCATAATAGGCTTTTTAACAAGATATATAATGGAAGAGAGCTTAGCATATAAAACACACGATAAAAATAAAAGCTTATCTCATTCTCCATTTTTAGAATTAATCAGGGACTATAAAAAGGCATTTGTGATAGCAATTGGAGTTGGTATTGCCCAAAATGCAATCGTTTATTCGGTAATAATGTTTTATAACATATCTGTAAAAGAGCTTACTCTGTCAGGTATTGATATTAAAAATGTAGTAAGGATTGTAGTTGAAATTACATTTGGAGCGTCTGCAGTGCTGTTTGCAATACTGTCTGATAAAGTTGGAAGAAAAAATGTAATGATTCCTACATTAGTAGCTCTAGCTTGCGCCGGTTTGCCGGCGCTTTCGCTATTATCATATGATAACCACTATATTGTAACGCTCACTTTTCTATTGATAAGCGTACCGATAGGTGCATCTTTTGGAATATACAATTCTCTCGTCTGCGAGCTATTCCCAACAAAAGTTAGGTGCACGGGCTTTAGCCTCGCACATAACATATCTGCAGGAATATTTGGTGGCCTCTCTCCATCCATATGCATGTGGCTTATAGAAAAAACCGAAACAAAACTTGCAGCAGGCATTTATCTTACTGCCTGCGCATTAATTAGCCTAATATCTGTGCTTCAAATTAAAGCCAAAGACAGAAAAGTTGATTGGTGAAATCGTTTCAGTTGAAAGATAGCGCTTCAATAGACTTTTCAATGTGCTTAGGGATAGGAGCGGTGATAGTGATTTCTTTATTATTTGGCAATTTTAAAGATAAAGAATGCGAATGAAGGTGAATTTTATTTGCCATTCCATCGACAAAAGCTTTTTTACCACCATATTTACCGTCACCAAGAATGGGACAATTTATATGAGCTAAATGTACACGTAACTGATGGGTTCTGCCGGTAATTGGTTGCAATTTTACGTGAGCAACATTGAGTTTGAATTTTGCTATAATTGAAAAATGTGTAGTGGCATTCTGAGGTGAATTTTCATCAATGACCACTTTTTCTTGACCAGAAACATATTTTTTCATCAATGGACAATCTATTATTCCACTATCTTTATTTGGTATGCCAGATGTTAATGCCAGATAAGTTTTTTTTACCCTTCGTCCTTTAAATTCCTCCATAAGATATCTGGCAACACTAGCATTGCGTGCGAATATTATCACTCCACTCGTATCTCTATCTAGTCTATGGACAATTTTAAATATTTCTCCCTCTCTTATTTGGTCAAGCAAATCACTAATGCTAATCTTTACTTTTACGCCACCTTGAACGATGACCCCTGCGGGTTTGTTTATAGCTAGTATATATTCGTCTTCATATAATATGTTCTCTCTTAGTAGATTCACTAACTTCTCATTATATTTGCGGTCAGAATTAGTGTTTTCAATATAATCTAAGTATTTTATCGTTATAGTTTGCCCAGAGTTTACTCTGTCACTAGACTTTGCTTCGCAATCATCAACTTTGATTAACCCTTTCCTTAAAGATTTTTCAATTACAGATTGCTTTAGATCAGGAAAGATTCTTCTGATGTACCTATCCAGCCTAACGTTATTATCTTCTACTGATATGGTTTTTATATTCTCCATTACTTTATTTGGGTGTATGCTAGTATCAGCTATTTGCATGACATAAAATAAAGTATAGCACAAAATATACCTTGTAAAATCACTTCTTAGAATGTCTGTAAAAGACAAGAATTAACTGACAGAAGAATTAAAACTAATATCAGGCTGTTGTTTAATGCTACTAATCTTTATCTTTCAAGCATATACTGAAATATTTCATTAGCTATAGCAACATCTTGGCGTGGGGCTTTGCCGTGTTCTATAAACACAGAGATTGCGTAGCGCGGGTTATGGTAAGGGCCATAAGCGATAAATAACTTATGACTTTCGCCCTTAGAGTTTATTTCTGGTGTACCAGTTTTACCGGCAATTTGTATACTGCTTAGCCCTTTTCTATAGTTAGAATTCACCACGTCAAACATAGCTTTTCGAACTATGCTAAGATGCTCATGATCCACCTCAATTTCAGGAAAATTTTGCATCGTTTTACTCATCTTAATGCGGGGAATTACCTCTTTTCCTGTTGCAATCCTCGCTGCAAGAACTGCAAGCTGCAGTGGTGTTGTAAGTATATACCCTTGTCCTATAACTAAGTTGATAGTGTCACCTAAATACCACTCTGAATACAGCTTTCGTGCGCGCCAATCTCTATCGGGCAACAACCCTGGAGCTTCTTCCTTAAACGTTCCAATCAGTGACCCACTGCCAATACCAAATTTTCTGGCCATTTCCACCAGAGAGTCTACACTTATTTTTTTTCCTATATTATAAAAGTAAGTGTTGCATGAGAGAGCCATTGCTTCATTTAAAGATACATATCCATGGACTTTGCTTTTCAGGCAACGAAATTTCCGCTCACCTATTTTCATATAGCCCTTACACGAGAATTTCTCTTCTGGTGTGATTATTCCGTCCTTTAAACCTGCAAGCGCAACTATTACTTTAAATATTGAACCAGGTGGAATTTGATACGACAATGCACGATTCACAAGTGGTAATGAAGGAGTATTCAAGCTTTCCCAAGTCTCATTTGATAGTCTGCTAGCAAAAAGATTATTATCGTAAGAAGGTGAATTATATAATGCTAAAATTTCTCCATTATTTACATCAATTACCACTGCGGAGCCCTGGTGATCTTTAAATACCTCTGCGATTTTCTCTTGCATATTAATATCAACTGTTAGCTGCACATCTTGTCCGTCTTGCTGTGGTATGCTTGATAATTCTTTTATGACGCGTTTTTTAGAATTTATTTCCTGCTCAGATTTTCCTGGCTTGCCTTTCAATATATGATCATATGTATATTCAATACCGCTGATTCCTACTTCGTTTATGCCTTGCTGTTTTTTTGTATATCCAAGTACATGAGAGCATATCGACCCAAACGGGTAGTAACGTTTATAAAGAGCAGTTATTTTTGTTTCCGACGATCTTGCTATATTAGATTCAATTTCTGATAATGTTTGCAAATCAACTTCCTTACCAGAACCATCAAACAAAACAACATACGAAATTTTGTTTACCGCAAGTTCAATGCTATTCCTATCTAAAACTTTGCCTCGCTGAGGCATAATAGCGGTGATTCGTACCCTATTGTTATTAGACAGCGTTTCGTACTTTTGTCTGTTTCGTATTTGTAAATTATATAACCTATAGCTAAAAATAGCGGAAATGGTAAGCTGAATACCNACCTAATATGAATGCTCTGCGGTTAAAGACTTTGTTTTTTGTCCGCATAAAATTCCTTCAAAATACACTCCTTCTTCTATTGGTATACTTCTGGCTTTTACTGCATTACAAACCTTTTTTCCCCACTCACTTAAGGTAACAAGCTTGTTACCTGATTTTTTTAGTATTTTAATAATATGAGGTAAAGCTTCAATTGTGTTTGATCTGTTATTGTGATCATGAAATAGTACAATTGCTCCATTGTGTACATTACTTAAAACTCTTTCAACTAAAGTTTCTGGCTTATCACCTTGCCAATCTAGCGAATCAACTGTCCATAATATCGAATACATATCCAATTTATTAGTATTTTCAATCAGATTATCGTCATGACATCCATATGGTGGGCGAAACCATTTTACATCTTGTTTTGTTGCATTTTTAATTGCTGTATTTGTCTTTTCTAGTTCTTGCAATTGTTCCTCACTTGAAAGCGATGTCAATTTCCTATGCGACCAAGAGTGATTGCCTAACTCATGACCTGATTCATGAATTTTCTTTACTGTTTCAGACGTTTTTTTATTTATACGTTCACCAAGCACAAAAAACGTTGCTTTTGCTTCATAGCTTTCCAGAACATTAATAATATCGTTTACTCTATTGTTGGAAGGCCCATCATCAAACGTAAGCGCAACAAACTTATCGTCGTTATTCAACAATTTTTTTATATTACTTAAATTTCTATATGATAGATCCAGATTACAACTGAGCCCACAGTATGGTAAATTAAAATTACAATCACCACAGAAAACTGCGCTTGAGTATAGCAAAAGAAAAGCGATTATCCTTATAAGCATTTTGTAATCAGTAAAGTGATAGGATATTATGCACTTTTTTGCTAAGTTAAGCCATCTTTAATTGCTAGCCTTTACCTCATCACTTCTTTAATATATTGTATTAATAATTTTATACAATATATTATGATTGCAAATATAAACACCATTGCGCTTCAGGGAATTAGCACAGTAAGTGTCAATGCGCAAATCCACATGGCAAATGGTATTCCAGCTTTTAAAGCAGCATGGACAACATTGTAAAAAATAATTTGGAGTTCAAAAGGGTTATTCCTCGAGAACTACTGCGTCAGAAAGCTGGCGTTGAGTTTGTATATAATGTTGACCTTGGAGGTTTTTATGAATAATAGTGAGAGAAAAGAAAAATTAGAAACTCGTATTCTATCAAGCAGAGGTAGGTCTTTGCTTGACCATGAGCTACTGGAACGTAATCTATCTGCATACACAGAAGGAAGAGAAGTTGCCAAAAGGCTAATGGAGCTCTTTAGTAGTCTAGGAAGGGTGATTAATGCTGACTTTCATGAGCTAAAGAATGTTACAGGAATGAACGATGGAGCAATAGCAAGTATCTTTTGTCTGAAAGAGATTTTTGATAGGATATTGAAAGGTAAGTTAAAAAAGCTGTCGATTCTTGATAATAGAGAAGAGCTATTAAAATACTTTAAAGCAGCAATAGGACAGTCAAGAAAGGAAAGCTTACGAGTGATATACTTAGATAGAAGTGGTCATTTAATATATGAGTATATTCAAGACTGTGGAACTATAGATAGAGTACCTCTGTATGTGAGGGAAATAATAAAACAGGGATTACTGATTGACGCAGCATCTGTTGCAATTTCACATAATCATCCAAGTGGAGATATAGAGCCATCAAAAGAGGATGAGGATAACACACTTACATTAGCTGCAACCTGTGAAAATGTAGGAATGAAATTGATAGATCATATAATCGTAACACAGAAGAGCCACTTTAGTTTTTATGACAGTGGTTTGTTGTAATCTGTAGATCGGAAGGAAAGTTCTCTAGCTTTCCTTCTTTTTTTACTTCATAAATTAAAAAATTCAATGTAAGCTTGAACAGCTAAAATGAGTAATGAAAGGTGGAATTAGGCAAAAAAATAAAGGAACTTAGGCTATACTGTGGTTTGACACAAACTGAACTAGGAAAAAGAATAGGTGTTTCATATAGACAGATACAAAGGTACGAAAATGGTTCAAATTACATTTTAGCCAGTAGACTATATGACTTAGCAAAAGCCTTATCGATTGATGTTGCTGATTTTTTTACTGATATACATGCCGACTCACATGAAGCTTATGATGAGGAGATATTAAAATTAGTCAAAGGATATAATGAAATTAAGAGCAAAAGGTTACGTAGTGTAGTTTATATATTGGTAAAATCTTTTTCTCAAAGTATATTATCTGATACGTAAAATGACCATACAACATCCTATTGATAAACAAATAGGGGAAAGGATAAGGAAAAGAAGGCTAATGTGTGGTTTTAGCCAAAGAGACTTAGGTTGAAATTTCATTTCAGCATATACAAGGATATGAAACTGGAGAAGTTAGACTTATAGTTGATAGGTTATATAAATTGGCAGAAGCTTTGTCAGTTGATATGTCATATTTTTTTACCAAAGCCTCTGAAGAATTGCATGATAAGGCCTTTCATAGAGATGTAGGTAGCGAAGAAATATCAAGACTAGTGAGAGAATATAAGAGCATGTCTTCAAACTCAAGAATGAGCTAATTTGTGAAGCATAATAGTGATCATATTAAAAAAGATGTTATTTTTTGAAGTGAGAGGAGAATGCTCATAATCCTTACTCATACGTCTAAAATTGGAGAGCCAAGCAAAGGTTCTCTCAACAATCCAACGTTTAGGAATAACCTGAAATCCTGTATCAACTACTTTCTTGGTAATCGTCAACAAACATCCAGTTTCCAATAAACAGCGGTTTTGCAATTTACCTGTATATCCTTGATCAGCAAAAAACTTACGTAATGTTGGAGCTTTGCATTTGGCTTGAACAAAAAGATTTAGTGCACCATCACGATCTTGAATGCTTGCACTGTGTACTTCAGCAGCAATTACAAGACCTAGAGTATCTACAACGATGTGGCGTTTTCTACCCTTTACTTTCTTGCCAGCATCATATCCTCTGGATCCCCTTTTTGAGTGGTTTTTACTGATTGACTGTCAATTATTCCTACTGATGGAGTTTCATTCTTACCAATTATCTTTCTTAGTTTTTTAACTAGAAAATCATGAATTTCTTGCCATATTCCACTTTTTTTTAAACGCGAATTACAACTATACACGGTTTTCCATGGTGGAAAATTCTTAGGTAGTTGTCTCCATTGACAGCCTGTTCTCATCACATACCTTATTGCANTCGATAATCGTTCTGATACTGTGTTTTCTTGGTCTGCCGGTCTTTTTAGGTTCAAAATATTGCTCTATCATCTTCCATTCTTTGTCACTTATATCGCTTGGGTACATTTAAAATATATCTTATAACACACTTCTTAACTCCTTTCTACTTAGTTTGAAGACATGCTCTAAGATGTGGAAAATGTAGTGAGCAAAAATCTAGAAGCGTGGACTTTTTCTTGGGTAGATAAATTAAAAGACAACAAAACGACATCTGTAGAACGTTCTTGATTGGAGGCAAATAGCTATGTTTCACATAGCTATTTAGGTTAAATAATTTAACTATTGCAAAGATTCATGTACAGTAGTTCTTGAAATTTAATTAAATTTAATAAATAATTTACTTTAATTAACATAGCTTGTAACGCTCGTTCTGGATCAAGGAAGGAAGATAGGAAATAGAAGGCTTTTTGGATTTCATGGAGTAGAAAATGAGAGAGAAAAGATATGAACCAAAAAATTAGCTGGGGATCAATATCCGTTCAGCCAATGGCGTCAACTTAAGGACACATTTTAGACTTCTTTGTTGAAATAAAACAGCAACAAAAGTGCTATTTATTGCAGCTTCTGGATAATTTAATGGTAAAAGTTTTAGAGAGAAATTCTATACACTATCGCTGATATTTTTCCTTAAGTTGACACCATTGCCTGAAAGGGTATGCATTTGTTGATAATTCCTTCTTCGATGGCAATGCCTATACCATTACTCTCCAGAGCTGTACACCTAGCTATACAAAAAACCCATCATCAACGAGAGCTACCCGCTCTTTTAGATATACTTGGCTCGTTAACATCTGGCCTAGCTACTCCTACTGTTACTTCCGATACTGATGTAGATGATTGACCACTAGGAACATTCTCTATCGAACTATGTGCAATACCGGCAACAACAAGCTTTTTACTTATTAATATTAACTCATTGCTGCTACTAGCCTTGCTATTGAAAACAACCCCAATAAATGCTACCTTATCACCTTCTGTTATTGATTTGATGTTTTTAGATTTTGCGTATCCTTCTATCTGATTATCTGCTCCTGTCAGCTCTTTACTAGCTGCCTCCATTGTTGTGTCAGAATACTTCAATTCGAATCCTATAGATACAGATTCTCTCAACTCTTCTACTTTCTTTTTTTCGTCAGGATTTTTAGTATCTACAACTTGTATCATAATATCAATTCTACCTCCCCCTCCAACTTGAAATTCTGTGAGTACAGCAATTACCCTATCTTTATCTAAATCACTTAATCCAGTAAACAATCCATCTAAAAAAGCTTTAAATCTATTTTCACTACTAAGCATTGATACAAGACTTTGTCTTGGTTTCTTATTTTTATCACACATTAATCCCTTAATCGCATCAAACAAGTTTTGATAAGCGTCTAACTCAAACTTATTGTCATTTCCTACCTCTTTCTTTTTTGATTCAATTTTCTTCTCTAATTCTTTTTGTTGATAATTTATTGCTTTTTTAAATGTATCAATTAATCCAGGCACCTGATCAACTGGCTGCACGTCTCCTTCAAACTTATTTTGAGGTGTGCTAGATCTTATTTGTCTTCCTTGAGAAGAAGCTCCTGCAAAGTATTCTCCTTTCTCTTTATTTTCAACCTTCACTAAGTTCTCACTGCCATAAAAAGTACCAGGAGATAGTGCTGATTGACTAGGTCCTGTTTCTCTATAACCCATTACATACACCTGAGTTACTTGTTCAATTTCTTCTTGTTTTAGACCAATTTTATTTAATATTTCATTAGTAAATGAATACTTATTATATTTAGGTTCCTTACTACCATCCTCCTGTATATGAAAAACAAATATCTTACTTTTATTATTGCGTTCCTTAACAACAAACATATATGTAACAAGGCGATCTTTTATATTTGTTTCTGAGTGGTTAAATGAGTACATTTTTGTACTGTTTGTTCCTTCAGGTTTGCTCACTAATGGCAATTGCCCAAGTAAGAAGCGGCTTAAGTAATCTCTTGTATATTGTTCTGAAGGAAATGTATAGTACACTTGTCCTAATAGATCTTCTATTTCACTTACTTTATCTTTATTATCTCCATTACTATGGGCTATATTAAGTAAGGACTGCATGATAGGCTCTTGATTTTTTCCTATCTTGGATGCTACTTCAGAAATTTTATATGAATCCTTTGGCTCATTAAGGTTAACACCTATGCAAATTACTTTGTCAGCATTTGTTAATAAGCGCATTTTATTACGACGCAATCCCTTAGCATAACTTTTCGCTTCTGACAATGCATTGTCCACATTACCCTCTGCTTTTAATTCCATTACTACAGGAACAGCTAACCAAGAACGATCTTTTCTTCTTACAAGCAACATGATATCGCTATAACCTCTTCCTGTTAATAATTCTAAATATAATCTTAAATTATAGCGATAACGAAAATTCATCAATATACCACTGATAAAGCCATGTTGCGCTGCTTCTTTATTACTATTTTGTATAAGATTTTTTCCNTTGAGATCAGAGTAAAGTTTTTTAGCTCCTTGAATTATCTTTTCAATATTTTCTTTACTATCTTTAAACTTACCTGTAGCTAACTTATCTATACTACCTTCTAAACTTTCATCTACTTTGCAATCTACTTTTTTAAATCCTTCGGTAATTACAGGATCCTTACCTTCTTTATGTTCTACCAAGACTTTAAACTTCCATTTCTGATCCTCTTTCTTCTTTTCTTCTTCTCCTTGAAGTATTTCTCTACCTATCAAAATCTTAATTGCGCTTGACTCCTTTAATGCACCACCCTTGCCTACATTCTTTATTTCTTCCTCAAGATTAGCAGTAGATTTCTTACCGCTACTTTCTGAGAAAATAAATAATTGCTTCTTCCGTTCTTCTCCAACCTCTGCAATAACATGTAACTCTTTTCCAACTACCTGAACCATCTGAAAATGTAAATTTTTTAATCCAAGCTTTTCAGCAAGTTTTGTGCTCTTTAAACTAGAAAACATTCCAAGCAAGAAATTCATAAAAAATCCTTCCTTTTCTGGTGCAGAAGAAGCCCCACTTGGTTTTGGTATTTGATCTAAAAATGACTGAAATCTTTTTTGAAAGTTTTTATCAATATTGCTTGCATTAAAAAGATGTTGTATTAATTCTTTTTTATCATCCGGCATATAATTCCTCCTTATTTAGATATACTTTCTCGAATAGCAACGGTAGACTTTAGATCGCTCAAAGACGATGGTACATCACCAGCCTGGTTAGCTTGTGCAAATTCATTCATTTTNTTCTCTATCGCATCACTTAACCCATCATCTGACAATAACTCTAAAATCTTTGTCATAGATTCTTTAACTCTAAATTCTCTATGTAGATCACATGCATGATCCCATTTTTGTTTATAGCTAGGATCTTGTTCTATAATTTCTTTTATGGCTCTTACAAAATTATTACTATATTTAGTATCATCAAGAATCCTATCTAACAAATCTTTCCTATCTTGAATATACAAAGCACAACAAGTCCTGTACGAATTGCGAAATGATTTAGCTACCTTCCTACACCCTGCTTCACTTGCAGAATCCAATATCCTCTCCAAAGGTTGAAATGCACCGACCATAGCAAGACTTGATAACACGCGAATGAATCCAGGATTATCTCTACTTAACTCATTGAGATAGTGCTTCCTATGTTCTGCAAACTCTTTTTTATCCCATATCCAGATTAAAAAATTACCTCCTATTTTCATCAATTCTTTATTAGGTGCAGCACCAACCTGATCTCCTACTCCATAAATAAAGTTAGTAGAATATTCTTTATGTGAGACATTCTCAGACCCCAAGCAATTAATTAACTCTTTGACATACCCAAACAAATACTTTTCTTCTAATGTGTCTAATATAGAGTAATAGCCACAAGCTTCATAATCTTTTTGCAAAAGCATCTTATACTTATCAGCGCCTAGATGAGTAAGACAAAAATCTATAACATTTGCATTGCTGTGCCTGAGATTGAAACTACCAGATGAAGTAGCATACAGCGCTGTGTTAATTAAAATTTCATCACGTTCGTTTTGTGTTATTTCCCCCTTTAACTTATTAAAAAAGAATTCAAGAGCTTCTATGCACCCTTCTTCTTTTGCACATTCAAACCCATATTTCCACAAATCAACTTGATTATGATATTCTAAGTTTTTATGATAATTCTCATTATATCTTGTTATCAACTCCTTAAGACTGTTAAGAATCCCCTGATTAGGGTTTGTGATATATGCACCATCCTCGTCTATGACGCTGATATAATGAGACCAACAAGCCATTAATTCAGAATGTCTGCTGAGTGTTTTTATGACAAACTTTTCTTCCAATTCTGAATCATCTCTGTATCCATCCAATAGCAGAAAAGCGTTACGTATGTCTTTTTCTGAGCAAAGCCAACAAAGAACCTTATATTTATAATAATCATCTAATAGATTTTCACCATCTGCTTTCTTCATGTTAAGTAGCTCCTTAACAACAACTGCTCTATTTAAGATGAAGTCACCAGATTGCCTACAAGCCCAATATCTATTGTCTGAAAAGTTATTGAGTTTTTTAGCCACATAAGGAAGATCTACACTCGGTAAGATCTTGCTGCCAAATGGCTCATACCACTCTTTAACCTGAATGCGCTTTACAGCATAACCTGAGTCACTTTCTGGAACTGAACTGATAAATTTTTTTTCACTTTCATTCATGGTTACTTACCCCTCTTAACTTATTAAATTAGACCTAATTTATACTTGATTCCAGATTAATAAAAACATATATTTATCGCAAGAATTTTTTTAAAGAAATACTAAAAGTTTGCTTATAGCGAAAATCTTCAATATAGTATTAGAATCAAATCTGTTATTGACTCACTTTATTTTTTGTTCTCAATTCTCAAACAGGTGTATACTTTTATGTAAATAAATATTACTAAAAACATACTGTAATTGTTGTTGAATAATGGAGAGACATACTCCATTATTTTAGCACGAAGTAACGAATTCAGTAGAATAAGTTCTTAAAAAATAATTTAAACTTTTACAGTAGGAGCAGTCCCATGAAATATTATAGCGGATTAGATATCTCACTCAAAGAAACTTTCATTAGTATCGTTGATGAGAAAGGAAAAATTGTTAAAGAAGAGGTTATTGCAAGCGAGAGTGATCAACAACTAAGCGCCTGCCTGACCAAGACAAAAGATATGAAGTGATAGAGATAGAAAGTGTATATAAACTTTAGTACTGTAGCACCTGAAAGGAGTAATTCTTTCAACAATGAATCTCAAGACTGTGACGATGCAGATGAAATATCAAGTAAAAGCTTGAAAATCATAAAAAAGATTGCTAGTAATTTATTATTAAAAGGTGGGAAAGTAAGACGCGATCTCTTCTATCATGGTAGGATAGGATATGCAACTACTGCATTTGTTGGTAATAATAATTCTCTTCAATTTAATGAGTATATCGTTGCACAATGTAAGGAAATTGAAAACGATCTAAAAAATGTAGCATATGAGAGTATTGTAAACAAAAATAAGCAAACCCAAAAGGATGAATTAGAAGTAGAGATAGATAATGGATATTTTTATATAGAATATCCACAAGATAGTATTATTGAAGTTATAAAAATCCTAAACGATGAAAAAGCTAAAGATTTAAATTTAAGAGTCGGCATACTCAAAATCGGAGAAAGTACAGTAAGAGTTGAAAGCATAGGGGAAAAAAGGAATTACACAGACCTTGCGGATAATAGTGATATAGCATTGACTTTCAATACCAGTGAAGGAGAATTAGAAGTTAGATTGTATCCTGATATGCGAAATAAAGACTTAATAAGGGTAGAAGTAAGATCTGCTGAAGCGATTAAAAATTGTAACGAAGAAATAGGAAAGAATTGCTTACTAGGAAGTTTATCAGTTAATGAAGCCATAGAACAAGGGTATTTTAAAAAGCCTGGAAAACTTTGTCAATCTTCTGAAACAACGAGTCCATCCAACAAGATTGTCGAGGAAGAAAAATTGCAGAGAGGTAATAATTATTGGCAAGATAAAGAAGTGCAACGCTCAATAGAAAAAGAAGAAGGTGGTAAAAGAAGGTAGATCTACCGAGTTTGAAAATAAAATCTTCTCAAGATTGTTGTTGTGCGTTGCTGAAAGTGGTTGTATTAATTAGGTTTTTATTAATATATATTAAAAGGTTAACACTAACTCATTCGGAAATAATGGGAAAATTTATGGTATCCGTTCAGCCAATGGCGTCAACTTAAGGACACATTTTAGACTTCTTTGTTGAAATAAAACAGCAACAAAAGTGCTATTTATTGCAGCTTTTGGGTAATTTAATGGTAAAAATTTTAGAGAGAAATTTTATACACTATCGCTGATATTTTTCCTTAAGTTGACGCCATTGATTGTCCTGTGTAATGGGAATTGGTATCACATAACTTTTGCAATTCACTCTTATACTTAGAACGCTAATTCTGGATTAAGGAAGGAAGAAACTCAACCACTATCGGCTGAGAGCCGAAAGGTTGGATATTGCGCTGGAAGCGCGGTAAAGCTACTCCAATCTTATACTAGATATAGAATGATGCTGATGTGCATCTGTATGTTTATTGATGTACTCATTAATAACCTCATCTGTGATATGCCCACTTGTAGCACTAAAGTAGCCTCTTCCCCAAAAATGCCTACCCCAATATATTTTCTTTAATTCGGGAAATTCTTGTTGAATTTTACGTGAAGACCTACCTTTAGCTCTCTGGACAAAATCGCTCACAGCTATATGAGGCGGTATTACCACAAATAGGTGCAAATGATCCGACGACACTACTCCATTTTCTATCTTAACCCCCATTTCTTCAGAAACTTCAACCACTACCGCTCGTACTCTTTCCTTCATTGCTTTAGTCAGTACTTTATATCGATATTTTGTGATCCACACCATATGGTATCTATGATAAAATGCCGTGTGCTTTTCTTTGTCATACCCTGTCATAATTATATTTTATAAAGTATAATTATGACTTTTACAAACTAAAGTTTTTCCACCTGGAAAGTGGAGGCTACACCATCTTATGGATAGTGTATATTTACATGATAATTATTACGGCTTTATTATTTCTTGTTTATAAGATCAGAAACAACTTACACGGATTTAAAATAGCACTATTACAGTTTACGTTAGATCTTAATGATTAGACTTCTTTCAAAATTCATGAAAGGAGCTCAAAATTGTGAATAGAGGCAATCAAATTAAATCTTAAGCCAAAACGTTTTCGTCGATTTCTATATCTGTCAGAAATGATTTTAAACCTTTTCAATAAGCCGATTACGTTTTCAACTACCACTCTTCGTATAGAGAGAGATCTATTTTCTGCTTTTTTCTCCTTTGATAAAGGATTCTTTTTTGATCTTCTATGTGGTAATTCAACATTTTTATGTATCTTTTGCATTCCTCTGTAACCAGAATCAGCTAAGATCTTAGTTTGCGGTAATATTGCTATCTTTGATTCTCTAAACATCCGAAAATCATGTTTTCTACCATTGGAGAAAGATGTACATATGACCTTTTTACTCTTCTTCTCTGTTACTATTTGTGTTTTTATAGTATGCCTTTTTTCTTTCCAGAGTAAAAGCNNGCTTTTGCTTTTTTTTGGCCTTTCTACTGCTGTTTCAGTTCCATCTATTACCAAAACTTCGTATTCTACATTACTATTTAATAGATCTTTTTTTCCTGGTAATGCAAAATCTGATNNTAATGTGTCTTCTACCCACCTTATTATTTTAAAACAGTTGCTTTCACTCATGCCATAACTTTGTCCTATATGAAAATATGTACGATATTCTCTCATATATTCCAGTGCCATAAGTAATCTGTCTTCTATACAAAGTTTGCTTTTTCTTCCACTTTTAGCTTTTTTCCTTTTATCCTCCTCATCTAGAATTTCTACCATTCTCTTAGAGCATGTCTTCAAACTAAGTAGAAAGGAGTTAAGAAGTGTGTTATAAGATATATTTTAAATGTACCCAAGCGATATAAGTGACAAAGAATGGAAGATGATAGAGCAATATTTTGAACCTAAAAAGACCGGCAGACCAAGAAAACACAGTATCAGAACGATTATCGATGCAATAAGGTATGTGATGAGAACAGGCTGTCAATGGAGACAACTACCTAAGAATTTTCCACCATGGAAAACCGTGTATAGTTGTAATTCGCGTTTAAAAAAAAGTGGAATATGGCAAGAAATTCATGATTTTCTAGTTAAAAAACTAAGAAAGATAATTGGTAAGAATGAAACTCCATCAGTAGGAATAATTGACAGTCAATCAGTAAAAACCACTCAAAAAGGGGATCCAGAGGATATGATGCTGGCAAGAAAGTAAAGGGTAGAAAACGCCACATCGTTGTAGATACTCTAGGTCTTGTAATTGCTGCTGAAGTACACAGTGCAAGCATTCAAGATCGTGATGGTGCACTAAATCTTTTTGTTCAAGCCAAATGCAAAGCTCCAACATTACGTAAGTTTTTTGCTGATCAAGGATATACAGGTAAATTGCAAAACCGCTGTTTATTGGAAACTGGATGTTTGTTGACGATTACCAAGAAAGTAGTTGATACAGGATTTCAGGTTATTCCTAAACGTTGGATTGTTGAGAGAACCTTTGCTTGGCTCTCCAATTTTAGACGTATGAGTAAGGATTATGAGCATTCTCCTCTCACTTCAAAAAATAACATCTTTTTTAATATGATCACTATTATGCTTCACAAATTAGCTCATTCTTGAGTTTGAAGACATGCTCTTATATTCTCTCACTAGTCTTGATATTTCTTCGCTACCTACATCTCTATGAAAGGCCTTATCATGCAATTCTTCAGAGGCTTTGGTAAAAAAATATGACATATCAACTGACAAAGCTTCTGCCAATTTATATAACCTATCAACTATAAGTCTAACTTCTCCAGTTTCATATCCTTGTATATGCTGAAATGAAATTTCANNACCTAAGTCTCTTTGGCTAAAACCACACATTAGCCTTCTTTTCCTTATCCTTTCCCCTATTTGTTTATCAATAGGATGTTGTATGGTCATTTTACGTATCAGATAATATACTTTGAGAAAAAGATTTTACCAATATATAAACTACACTACGTAACCTTTTGCTCTTAATTTCATTATATCCTTTGACTAATTTTAATATCTCCTCATCATAAGCTTCATGTGAGTCGGCATGTATATCAGTAAAAAAATCAGCAACATCAATCGATAAGGCTTTTGCTAAGTCATATAGTCTACTGGCTAAAATGTAATTTGAACCATTTTCGTACCTTTGTATCTGTCTATATGAAACACCTATTCTTTTTCCTAGTTCAGTTTGTGTCAAACCACAGTATAGCCTAAGTTCCTTTATTTTTTTGCCTAATTCCACCTTTCATTACTCATTTTAGCTGTTCAAGCTTACATTGAATTTTTTAATTTATGAAGTAAAAAAAGAAGGAAAGCTAGAGAACTTTCCTTCCGATCTACAGATTACAACAAACCACTGTCATAAAAACTAAAGTGGCTCTTCTGTGTTACGATTATATGATCTATCAATTTCATTCCTACATTTTCACAGGTTGCAGCTAATGTAAGTGTGTTATCCTCATCCTCTTTTGATGGCTCTATATCTCCACTTGGATGATTATGTGAAATTGCAACAGATGCTGCGTCAATCAGTAATCCCTGTTTTATTATTTCCCTCACATACAGAGGTACTCTATCTATAGTTCCACAGTCTTGAATATACTCATATATTAAATGACCACTTCTATCTAAGTATATCACTCGTAAGCTTTCCTTTCTTGACTGTCCTATTGCTGCTTTAAAGTATTTTAATAGCTCTTCTCTATTATCAAGAATCGACAGCTTTTTTAACTTACCTTTCAATATCCTATCAAAAATCTCTTTCAGACAAAAGATACTTGCTATTGCTCCATCGTTCATTCCTGTAACATTCTTTAGCTCATGAAAGTCAGCATTAATCACCCTTCCTAGACTACTAAAGAGCTCCATTAGCCTTTTGGCAACTTCTCTTCCTTCTGTGTATGCAGATAGATTACGTTCCAGTAGCTCATGGTCAAGCAAAGACCTACCTCTGCTTGATAGAATACGAGTTTCTAATTTTTCTTTTCTCTCACTATTATTCATAAAAACCTCCAAGGTCAACATTATATACAAACTCAACGCCAGCTTTCTGACGCAGTAGTTCTCGAGGAATAACCCTTTTGAACTCCAAATTATTTTTTACAATGTTGTCCATGCTGCTTGGGCACTGGGATGACATTATAGGAGCACTGGAATGACATCATAGGGGCTACTTTCATGACATCATAAAAAAGTAAAATGAGATCCCAGTGTTACGCACTGGGATGACAAGAAGAGGGTACTGGGATGACAAGAAAGAGGATACTTGGATGACAGGGGAAGGTGGCTAACCTGACAACCGTCATCCCGCTACTTGTTAGCGCCGCGGCGGTATGATGTAGGAAAACCTTTTTTGGGTTAGCTATAGCAGCTTTTTTCTTTTGTTTAAAGATAAGACTCCCTTTGGAGCCGCTTTATTTCAGTGCATAAGCTGGTCCTTTTGAATTTTAGCGCTGTCTGCACGAACGTCTAGTTTAGGGGTAAGAAAAATTAGGACCCGCAAATTAATCCAAACACATAAGTGTAGTGTTACCACCAAATGCTGTAGTGTTAACACTTACAACTTTTTCTGTAGAAAAACGCTGTAAATAATGAGGACCACCAGCTTTTGGCCCAGTGCCAGATAGTCCTCTACCACCAAATGGTTGTATCCCAACTGCTGCACCTATCTGGTTACGGTTGATGTAGACATTTCCAACTGATATTTTTTTACTTATAGTGTCGATTTGACTTTGTATACGACTCTGCAAAGAAAACGTGAGTCCATATCCAGTACTATTTATATCACTTATAACTTCATTTAATTGTGACTTGTTAAAACGTATGATATGTAAAATAGGACCAAATACTTCTTGCTTTAATTGCGAAATTTTTTGTATCTCATAAATATATGGAGGAAAGAAATAACCATTATGAGAATTTGTATCCATGGGTACTTTAAATAACAGATTTGAATCTTTATCCTCTGACATTTTTTGCGTATGTTGAGTTAGCATATCGATAGATGCTTTGTCAATTATTGGACCAATATCAGTACTAAGTTGTATTGGATCACCAATCTCTAGTTCTTGCGCCGCACCGCATATCATTTTTATCTGCTTCTCTGCTATGTCCTCTTGAATAAACAGCACTCTAAGTGCAGAACAGCGTTGGCCAGCGCTGCGAAACGCAGAAAGCAAAACATCCGTAGTCACTTGCTCTAAGAGAGCAGAGCTATCAACAATCATAGCATTTAATCCGCCAGTTTCAGCAATAAATGGTACAATAGGACCATCCCTATTTGCAAGCATTCTATTAATTATTTGAGCAGTTTGTGTTGAGCCAGTAAAAGCTACTCCGGCAATTCTATTGTCTGGAACTAATATTTTGCCTAAATATCCACCATCCCCAGGAATGAGGTGTAACACATTTTTTGGTATCCCAGCTTCATGTAGTATTTTGACAGCTTCATAAGCAATAATAGGTGTCTGCTCTGCCGGTTTTGCCAGCACTGCATTACCTGCTGCAAGTGCAGCTGAAACCTGCCCAAGAAAAATAGCAAGTGGAAAATTCCATGGTGATATGCATAAGAAAACTCCCCTGCCTTCAAAAAAGATGAAGTTATCCTCACCTGTTGGACCTGGCAATTTTTTCCAGTCGCTCAGTTCATTCTTTGCTATTATTGCATAATAACGCAGAAAGTCGATTGCCTCTCTTACTTCTGCTATTGCATCGGATAAAATTTTTCCTGCTTCCACAATCAGAATGTAAATTAACTCTTTCATCCTTTCCTCAAGCAAATCTGCAGCTTTTTCAAGGCATTTAGCGCGCTCTTCTGCTGAAACATTCTGCCACTTAGCAAAAGCACTATGTGCTATTTCAAGAGCGTTTAAAGCTTGATCGCTTGTTGCACTTGACACTTCTCCAATTACATTTTCCAAATGTGCAGGATTCACTACTTCGATAAATTCAGCACTATCAAATAGTGCCTTTCCATCGATTGTTGGCCCAACTTGCCATTTCTTTTCACTAAATTTTTTTATATCATTTGCAAGTTGCGAAACTGTAATTGAATCACTAATATCCATTCCCAAGGAATTTTTTCTTTCTTCTTTCAAAATATCTTGTGGCAGTGGAATATTTGGATGAGGTTCATACTCCAAACTTTTAGCTTTTTCTGATGGATCCGAAACTAATTCTTCAATTTTAACGTTAGGATCATTTATTTGATTGATAAACGAACTATTAGCTCCATTTTCAAGAAGACGTCTAATAAGGTATGGTAGTAAGTCACTGTGTTTACCAACTGGTGCATATATACGACAACTGATACTTGTTGCAAGTTCTGACATTGCATAATCATATAAATCCTTACCCATCCCGTGTAAGCGCTGAAACTCAAATCCAGGATGATTTTTATCAGCAAGCTCTATTATAGTAGCAAAAGTATAAGCATTATGAGTTCCAAAGCATGGGTAAAAATAACTTGCTTTGCTTAAAAGTTTCTGCGCGCAGGCAAGGTAACATACATCTGTGTAGCTTTTGCTTGTAAATACTGGATAACCGTTTAACCCTAGCTCTTGTGCGCACTTGATTTCTGAGTCCCAATATGCTCCTTTCACAAGTCTCACCATAATTTTATGTTTTGATCGAATAGCAACATCCTCAACAAAATCAAGAACAGACAAAGCACGTTTTTGATACGCTTGCACAGCCAAGCCAAGCCCTTCCCACTCAGAAAGTGACTCATCAAGACGCAATTGCTCGAATAAAACTAATGACATCTCAAGTCTTTCTGATTCTTCTGCATCTATACATAATGAAATGTTGTATTTTTTTGCTTCATGACAAAGCTCTAATAGCTTAGCTCTCAGCTCTTCAGCTATATTATCGAATTGGCTGAATTCATAACGTGGATGCAACGCAGACAATTTGATTGAAATTCCATGCGATTTAAAGCAATCATTTATGTCAGTGGATTCACCTATAGCTTTTATTGAATGCATATATGAATTAAAATACTCTTCCGCATCCTCAGCTGTGTGAGCAGCTTCACCAAGCATACCAAAAGAGCATAAAAATTTACTATGATCATCTGATTTTACATTTTCCAATGCTTTTTCTATAGTTCCCCCAATAATAAAGTGTTTGCCAAGCATTAACATTGCTTGTTTTACTGCTTTGCGAATGATCGGTTCTCCTAAGTTCTTAAGTAACTTAGAAATTGCGTAATAGAATTTCGGATCTCCTTCATTGCTTCTCAATATACTGCTTCCTATCATTAAACTCCACGTGGAAGCATTAACAAACAATGAAGAAGAATGTCCTAAATACTTACCCCATTCTTGATTGGCAATTTTATCTTTGATTAGCTCATCTATTGTATAATCATCTGGTATCCTAAGTAGTGACTCAGCAAGGCACATAAGTGCTATTCCTTCGTCGTTGGAAAGCGAGTATTGCTGCATGAAAGAATCTATGACATCTAATTTGTTGCCTTTAATTTTTTCAATAACTTGTTTTGCAATATTGTAAATTCTGTTTTTCGAATCAACCGAAAGTTCTACTTTTTCCACAAGATAACGTACATAACTTTTCTCATCAGTACGATAAAACCCTTGTAAACGTTTTCTCAACTCATTAGGTCCTTGTATAGAACTAATCATATATAATTATCTGCAAAACACTCTGTTACCATATGTAAGGTAAAATTATACCATAACTTTGTGTAGAACAAATCATTATTTAAAAGGACCAGGGCTGGAGCTAAAAGAAGTCTAGTTTACTAAGTCGAGAGAAGTATGTAGCTCAATACTCCACCATGCATTAAGTATTTAATCTCAGTTGCGGTTTGTACACAGCATTTGAGTTGAATTGATTGCTTTGAATTATCCTTTCCTTTGATGATACATTCTAGATTTCCACCTGGCACTATTTCACCTTTTATGCTTATTACCTCGCTACCATCAAATATCTTTCTAGTTACTCCATCTTGAAATACAAGCGGAAGAATACCCATGCCAATTAAGTTGGACCTATGTATGCGTTCAAAGCTTTCTGCAATTACAACTTTAATTCCCAACAATAAAGTACCCTTTGCTGCCCAATCTCTACTTGAACCTGTGCCATATTCTTTTCCTGCAACAATGATTAGAGGAACATTACTTTCTTTGTAGCGCATTGCTGCATCAAAAATCGACATAGTTTCTTGAGAAGGAATATATTTTGTATATCCACCTTCGATGCTTACCATTTCATTTTTTATTCTGATATTAGCAAAAGTCCCACGCATCATTACATTGTGGTTACCACGACGAGATCCATACGAATTAAAGTCCTGTGGCTCAATTCCAAGATTTTTTAAATATATACCTGCAGGACTACTTGAGGCAATATTTCCAGCAGGGGAAATATGATCAGTAGTTATGCTATCGCCAAACATTGCCAATATTTGCGCACCCTTTATATCGATTTTATTATTTTTAGATGATAAGTTATCAAAATAAGGTGGATTTTGTATGTAAGTGCTGTTTGCATCCCAATTATAGATTTCACTTTTTTCACACTTTATCTTTCGCCAATGTTCATCACCAGAAAAAACATCCTTATACTTTTGTATAAACATCTCACGTGTTACCACACTTTTAACGCAATCTTCGATTTCATTGTTTGTTGGCCATATATCTTTGAGATAGACATCATTTCCATTCTTATCTTTGCATATTGAATCTTTTGTCAGATCAATTTGCACAGTACCAGCAAGTGCATATGCAACAACAAGTGGCGGAGATGCCAAGTAATTAGCTTTGACTAACGGATGAATTCTTCCTTCAAAGTTACGATTGCCAGATAAAACTGCAGCAACGGTTAAGTTTTTGTTTTTAATGCCATCTTCTATATCTTTATTAAGTGGACCAGAATTCCCAATGCAAGTTGTGCAACCATATCC
Source organism: Wolbachia endosymbiont of Anurida maritima (assembly GCF_042182995.1). NCBI lineage: Bacteria > Pseudomonadati > Pseudomonadota > Alphaproteobacteria > Rickettsiales > Anaplasmataceae > Wolbachia > Wolbachia endosymbiont of Anurida maritima. The sequence goes on along the minus strand of NZ_CP102058.1, from coordinate 859,797 downwards.
AACTAGATTAAAACCCAAAGCATTTAGATCTACCTGCAATCGAGACTTTTCTAAATATTCTGTTACAACTTGTGACCCTGGAGCAAGAGAAGTTTTAACCCAAGGCTTTGATTTTAATCCAAGTTTAATTGCATTACGAGCTACAAGACCTGCAGCAATCATCACACTTGGATTTGAAGTATTAGTGCAGCTTGTTATTGCTGCAATAACTACACTTCCATTTTGGAGTTTATCGCTTTCCTTTGACTCATTAACTGAAAATGATTTAGAAAAAGACTCTGCCACTTGTGAAAGAAAAACTTTATCTTGCGGTCTTTTAGGACCAGCCATTACTGGTTCCACGCTCGATAAATCAAGCTCTAGTGTGTCAAAAAATGCTAACTCATTATTGCCACGCCACAATCCTTGCTCTTTCGCATAAGCCTCAACTAACTTAATCAGCTTTTCTGGCCTTCCGGTTAAGTTTAAATAATCTAGCGTTTTTTGATCAATTGGAAAAAAACCACAAGTTGCACCATACTCTGGGGCCATGTTTGCTATAGTGGCTCTATCTGCCAAAGATAAATAATCTAAACCATCACCATAAAATTCTACAAACTTACCAACAACGCCTTTTGTTCTTAGGATATTGGTAACCGTCAGCACTAAATCAGTTGCAGTTACTCCTTCCGGCAGTCTGCCAATTAATTTAAATCCAACTACTTCTGGAATTACCATACTAATTGGTTGACCAAGCATCACAGATTCAGCTTCTATGCCTCCAACACCCCAACCAAGGACTGATAACCCGTTAATCATTGTAGTATGACTATCAGTACCAACTAAAGTGTCAGGATATATGACCCCATCATCATTACACACAACTTGCGCTAAATACTCAAGATTTACTTGGTGGCAAATCCCTGTACCTGGTGGAACTACTCTAAAATTTGCGAAGGATGATTCTCCCCACTTTAAGAATTGATATCTCTCCAAATTTCTTTTTACTTCTAGCTCAACATTCTTACTGAATGCGGAAATACTTCCATAACTATCTGCTTGAACAGAATGGTCAATCACAAGATCAACCGGTACAGACGGATTTATGCTGCTTGGATCACCTCCATTTTTCTTGACATAACTCCGCATTGAAGCTAGATCAACAACAGCAGGAACCCCTGTAAAATCTTGCATCAACACCCTTGCTGGTTTGTAGCTAATTTCATGATTAGTGTGTTTATTAACGCAGCCTGCTAGTATTCTTATGTCATCCAGCTTTATGTTCACTCCATCTTCATTACGCAATAAATTTTCAAGCAGAACCTTAAGTGAGCAGGGCAATTTAGTTACATCTGTCCCTAAAAATTTACCAGCAGTGCTAAGGCTAAAGTATTTGTATGACTTTCCGTCAATGTTTAAAGTTGTTTTTGCGTTTAAAGAATTATTCATTATGCATAACCATTATTTGAGTGAAAAACTAGCACCTCACTTTTTGATGTCATTCCAGTGCGTGACACTGGAATCCAGCCTATTTCATCATAGACATTGTTTTTGACATATGTTCCTAGGATCCCCTGCAAATTGTATGACTTGCAAACACTTCTATACCTGGATCCCAGTGTCACGCACTGGGATGACAAGGATGAAGTACATTTGGATGACAACTGGATATATAGATCACATTCAAAATTATTATGCATATTCTGCTTCATTTCAGATATTTTCTCCTTTGGTACCTCAGTAGCACAGCTATTTTCAGCTATATATTACACTATATTAGTTAAAATTGGAATTATTACCGTTACTTTTTTGTTGTTGACCTTGCTGCTCATACATAGTTTCAAAATCTATAGGATCTAGCATCAGTGGGGGAAATCCACCACTACTTGTAACTCTTGCAATTATTTCTCTTGCAAAAGGGAAAAGAAAAGTAGGTCCACCAATAAACAAAGCTTGTCTTACCTCTTCCTCACTCAACTCTTTTAAATTTTCTATTGAAAAAATGCCACAATATTTCGTCTCACAAATGAAAGCTACGCTATCGTTCATGTTCTCGTCTTTTACCGTTGCTCTGACTTCTATATGCAAAGTAATTTCATGGAAAGATTTTTCTTCATTCACTCCTTCTTTGTTTTTCGTCCCTTCTAATTTCGCTGAATTGATATTAACCATTACATTGATATCGGGAGCTTTATTTGAAGAAAGGAATGGCGAATTTGGATTCTCAAACGAAAGATCTTTGACATACTGACCATGAATTTTCATTTTGTGTTGCGACATTTCTTACGTCTCCTTTAATTAAGTTGAGATATTTAATACTTTCTTATATAATATATTCATTTACAAACGAATAGCAAACCTGATTATAAGTTGATATAAAAAACATATTTTCATTAATAATTAATAATGTTCGGATACTTTATATGCCAAGGAGTTGAGTTACTATGATAGAGCTTGTAATATATGCTTTATTAGCGGCGTTCATTTTTTCACGTTTGTATAATTCTTTAGGAAGGTCAGCCAACCTCAACCTAAAAAAGCTAACTAATGTACTGGATGTAAGTCGAAGTAGAGAAGATGTAGTAGAAAACATTGAGGGTTACATTGATAGCAGTGATAAAGATTCAATAAAAGTTACTTATGAACAAATATTAAAAAAAAACAAAGATTTTTCTATTTCCCACTTTATAGAAGGTTCAAGCATAGCTTTTGAATTAATAATAAAATATTTCAATCAAGGAAATCTGTCCCAGTTAGAATCTCTCTTGGATAAAGATTTATATAACAACTTCGCAAAAAAGATTAAACATCGTAAAGAGATGCACGAGTCTATAATTGTTTCTATCGTTTCACAAAAGATTTTAGAAATAAAGCTAATAAAAAATGTAGTGTTTATTGCAGTATATTTCCTTTCAGAGCAAATTAACTTCGTTAAGAATAATAAAGGAGATATCATATCAGGTAGTACATCCACTATTAATAAAGTTGAGGATGTATGGCAATTCAAAAAAAATGTTAATTCATCAGACTCAAGCTGGTTGCTTGTTTCTATTAACTATAAGAAGACAAATAATGATAAGACAAATGGCAAGTAAGATTAGTTTTATTTAGAATGGAAAGCAAGCTACGCGAAATAGTACTTGATACTGAAACAACAGGTCTTGACACTGGATCTGGTCATCGAATTATTGAAATAGGGTGTGTGGAATTAATTAATCGTATTCCAACAGGTAAAGTATTCCATCGGTACCTTAACCCAGAAAGAGATATACCTTATCACTCGTTTAAGATTCACGGTATTAGTGAAGAATTTTTAGAAGATAAACCATTCTTTTTAGATGTTGCACTTGAATTTCTTGATTTCATATCTAATGATATTTTGGTAATTCACAACGCTGAATTCGATGTTAAGTTCCTTAATATGGAGTTAAGCAAGTTGAATGCTGGGTTAATTTCCTCAGATAGAGTGCTAGATACATTACCTCTTGCGAGGAAAAAATTCGTAGGATCACCTGCTTCTTTGAATGCATTATGTAAGCGTTTTGATATATCGCTAGAGAATAGAGAGTTGCACGGAGCACTAGTTGATGCTCAATTGCTTGCAAAGGTATATGTTGAACTTACAGGAGGGTTACAAACCTTTCTGTTTGATAATGAATTCAATCAGGACAGTAACTCTACATTCGTTCAGCATAAAGTGCGTAATCTAACTCCCAGAAAACATTCACCAAATAGTGAAGAAATTGATGAACATAAGAAACTGTTAGACAAAATTAACAATACACTTTGGAATAAATATATTGAATAGGTCAACTAATAAAGATACAATTTGATTTTACTGAGAGCATTTTAATGGTAAGGTTTATAAGATTTTCATCTAATGTGCTAGCAGCATTAGCAGTTGTTTTTTTAGGTTATTGTTATTTTACTAAAAAAGGCATATTTGCCCCAGTAGCGATTCACAACGCAGAAGTTAAGATAGGCGGAGATTTTTCTTTAATTAATCAGGACGGACAGATCCTGCGCAGTAGTGATTTTAAAGATAAATACATGATGATTTTCTTTGGGTTTTCTTCATGCAAAAGAATTTGCCCTATGAACCTTGGGATAATTTCAGAAACACTTGCAAAGTTAGATGAGAAAACTAACAACAAGCTACAAACATTTTTTATCACAGTTGATCCTGAGCGCGATAGCACGGAAAGACTTAAAGAATTTCAGCAGCAATTTGACCACAGAATACAAATGTTAACTGGTGAAAGAGAAAAAATAGACGAAGTAGTTGCAAAATATAAAGTATATGCAAGCAAAGTAGACGGAGAAGAAGAAATCAACCATTCTTCGATAATATATCTTATTGGCCCTGGAGGAAGATATGTTACACACTTTGCAGCTGATTTAAATTCAGACGAAAGTCAATCTGATAAGATTTTGGCTGAGATAAGAAAATACGTAAACTGAATTATAGATTTTTCTGTTAATTACGCAACTGCATGAGCATTATAATTTAATCTCCACCGGGAAGACGCATTGGAATGACAATATTTGCTGTCTTCAAAAATAAACATTCATAAAGTTGTGCTTTTAACATGGGTTATCAGTTTAAAAATGTTGCTAACTAGTATATCTGAATGTAACATCAATTAACGTGTATAAATGAAGCAATACCATGGAAAATAGTTATAATGCCGATGCAATAAAAATCTTAAGGGGTCTTGATGCTGTAAGGAAACGTCCAGGTATGTACATTGGTGATACTGATGATGGATCTGGCTTACATCACATGGTATATGAGGTTATTGACAACGCAATAGATGAATCTTTAGCTGGATATTGTGATAAAATTGAAGTTAGCATAAATAAAGATGGTTCAGTATCAGTAACCGACAATGGTCGTGGCATTCCAACTGACATTCATGAAGAAGAAGGAATATCAGCAGCAGAGGTAATAATGACTCAACTCCATGCTGGTGGTAAATTTGACAGTAATACCTATAAAGTTTCTGGGGGATTACATGGTGTTGGAATCTCAGTTGTGAATGCATTATCAAGCTGGTTGGAATTAATTATTTGGCGCAATAAGAAAGAACACTTTATACGTTTTGAAGATGGTGAGTCTATTGAACCTTTAAAGGTAGTCAACGAAAATACAAACAAAAGAGGAACTAAAGTCACGTTCATGCCATCAACAGAGACTTTTAATGGCATTAATTTCAGTTACTCAACGCTTGAAAGTCGTATAAGAGAATTAGCATTTTTAAATTCAAATATCGACATTACTTTACGTGATCTGCGCAATGAACCATATACAGAATCTCATTTCAATCAGAGCAATCAATCTAAAGACAATTTTGGTACAGCGAATTTTGTACGGTACTTAGATAAGAATAAGACACATGTAACTAAAATTGCCAGTATGAAAGGAGATGCAGAAGATCTTGGCATCAGCTTGGAAATATCGATGGAATGGAATGATTCCTACTATGAACATATGTTATGCTTCACGAATAATATAAGACAACGAGATGGTGGTACGCATTTGGCAGGATTTAGATCTGCACTAACTAGATGTATCAATACCTATGCAACTAATGAAGGGTTTTTAAAGAAAGCAAAAGTAAATTTAACTGGAGAGGACGTTAGAGAAGGTTTAACTTGTGTTTTATCTCTCAAGATGCCTGATCCTAAGTTTTCTTCACAAACAAAAGATAAACTAGTTAGTTCTGAAGCACGTGCAGTTGTAGAAAGTATAGTTTCTGATAAATTGAGCACAATCCTTGAAACTGATCCCAAATTGGCGGCAAGCATAGTAGAAAGATCAATTAGGTCAGCAAAAGGAAGAGAAGCCGCAAGAAAAGCACGAGAGTTAGTTAAAAGCAAAAATAATATTGATATTGCAACTCTGCCAGGAAAGCTTGCTGATTGTCAGGAAAAAGCTCCTGAGTTATCGGAATTATTTATAGTAGAGGGTAATTCAGCAGGTGGTACTGCAAAGCAGGGGCGTAATCGTAAAACACAAGCAGTGCTTGCCTTAAGAGGAAAAATTCTAAACGTAGAACGTGTAAGTTTAGATCGTATTTTTTCATCTGCAGAAATAGGCTCTTTAATTACTGCAATTGGTGCTGGCATAGGGAGTGAACACTTCGATATTGAAAAAGCTAGATATCATAAAATTATCATCATGACAGATGCAGATGTTGATGGTTCACATATAAGAACTTTGATTCTAACTTTCTTTTTTAGACATATGCGTGAAGTTATTGAAAAAGGTTACTTATACATAGCACAGCCACCCCTCTATAAAGTTACAAAGAATGCTAAAGACACTTATATTAAAGATGACGAAACTTTTGAAGAGTATATAATAAACTCAGCAGTTAAAAGATTAACACTAAGTGGTGCAGCTACAGAATTTAACGACTTGCGCCTTATTTTGAATAAATGCGTTAACATTTCTAATATTAGCAAAAATTATGATAGAGAAATACCACAAAATCTCTTAGAGTCATTGCTAATTTTAAGCAAAAAGAATGCTCTATCATCGGCTGATGAGATATTAAAGTATTTGAAGTTAATGTACAGCGAATATACTTGGGAAGTGGAAATAAAAGATGAAGAAAAAGAAATTCACATCTCTAAATTATTTCAAGGATTGGCAGACAAATATATATTTGCACTTAGTATGCTTGAAGGCAAAGATATGCAAAACATATTAAGTTTGCTTGATGATATAAGTAATTTATTTAATGGTGATTCATTTTTAAAGTCACAAGAAACTGAAATAAGAATCACTTCTCCAAGTACGCTTACAAAAATAATAATGGACTATGGTAAAAAGGGTTTAACTCTGCAGAGATTTAAAGGTCTTGGTGAAATGAATGCTGATCAGCTATGGGATACTACGTTAAATCCTGAGGCTAGAACTTTACTAAAGGTTGAAATAAAAGATTGTGAAGAAGCTGATTCCATATTTTCAATACTAATGGGTGATATAGTTGAACCACGCCGTGATTTTATTAATAGCAATGCACTCAACGTGCATGATGTTGATATTTAAATTTAGAAGACCACATAAACTTAGCAAAATGTACGAGCGTTGTGTTTTGAAAGTGATTATAGTAAGGTGTACAATTTTGCCTCATACACAGATCTCACTTCTAGCTGCAACTATAAATGTATAGATTTTTTATTGTACTATGTTACAATTAATGTCTTACTAAAAATTAAATATCAATGAATGAATTAAGAAAGTTAAGCATTACACAAATGCATGATGGGCTTAAAAAGAGGAATTTTTCTGCTGTTGAGCTTATAGAAGCATACATCGATGCAGTTGAACATGAAGAGTTAAATGCATTTATAACAAAAACCCCAGAGATAGCAATGAAAGCTGCTAAAGCTGCAGATGAATATTTCTCTAGACAAAAAGATGATTTAATCTCGCCGCTCATGGGTATACCAGTTGGTATCAAAGATCTATTCTGTACAAAAGGAATCAAAACAACAGCATGCTCAAGAATGCTGGAAAATTTTGTTCCGACTTATGAATCTACAGTATCTGACTTGCTTTTAAAAAGTGGAGCAGCCATGCTCGGTAAGCTTAATATGGATGAATTTGCTATGGGTTCTGCGAACACAAACAGCTATTTTGGCCCTGTCGAAAATGTGTGGATTAGAAAAAGTGATGGGGAAAAAGTTGTTCCTGGTGGATCATCTGGTGGATCTGCAGCATCGGTGGCTGGATTTTTATGTGCTGGAGCACTAGGGAGTGACACCGGTGGATCTGTACGCCAACCAGCAGCTTATTGTGGAGTAGTTGGAATAAAGCCAACTTATGGAAGATGCTCGCGTTTTGGTATGATTGCATTTGCAAGTTCTCTGGATCAAGCGGGAGTAATTACCCGTTCTGTCTCTGATTCAGCATTAATGCTGGAAGCAATCTGTGGCTATGATAAAAAAGATTCAACATCGAGCGAAAGACCAGTGCCTAAGTTTTCTAGCTTTATAGATGGTGATGTTAAGGGTAAGCGTATTGGTATACCAAAAGAATATAGGATGGATGGAATTTCAGAGGAAATAGTCCATAATTGGGAGAAAGTTGCTTTCTATCTAAAAGAAAACGGTGCTGAAGTTGTTGACGTTACTCTGCCACATACTAAATATGCAATACCAGTCTATTATTTAATCTGTTCTGCTGAAACTTCATCCAATCTTGCTCGTTATGACGGTGTGCGTTATGGGTTCAGGGTTGATGCTGATACCCTTGAAGAAATGTATTCACTAACAAGAGCAGAAGGTTTCGGTAAAGAGGTGAAAAGAAGAATTTTAATTGGCGCTTATGCGCTTTCCTCAGGTCATTACAATGAATATTATGAAAAAGCACAGTGTATCAGGGCATTAATCAGAAATGATTTTATAAAAGCGTTTGAAAAAATAGATTACATACTTGTGCCGTCTGCTCCAACAGAAGCTTTCGGCTTAAATGAAAAGCCAGATCCGCTAATTATGTGCATCAATGATGTGTTTACCGTGCCGGCAAGTCTGGCAGGATTGCCTGCTATTTCTGTTCCTGTGGGACTCTCCAATGAGGGGTTACCACTTGCCTTGCAAGTAATTGGAAATTATTACGACGAAGCTGGAATATTAAATGTGGCAAGTGTGATAGAGCAAAATTGCGGCAGAACAATTAGCACTGATTTCCATCCAAAAGGGTGTCATTCCAGCGCGTGAAACTGGCATAAAAACGGAACTAGAATTAAATGCAAAAATTGTTTACAAACTCCGCCAGCGCCCTTATCATGAAACTGAAGCTATTTATTTATCTTCTCTGTACAGATTAAATGACAAAAAAACTCAATGTATTTGGCGTCCCATGTTTAATTTTTTGCACTATGTGCACCTTATTTCTTTATAAAATTTCTAGGTTTTTACCTATATAAGCTGAAACGCGCTTATAAGTCGTTTAAGACAGTATAGTACGCCAATTTGCAGGATTAGAGAGTGACAACTAGCTAACACGGGGTTTCTTTTGCCTTTTTTTCTGCTTAGTAAATTTCTTAAATATTTGCAGCATAGGTTAGTTGCAATTAAAAGCAGCTAAATTGCAGTATTTAAGACTTAAAAAACGCCAAATACTGAAAATAGACAATGACTAGGGCTTCTTTTGCCTTTTTTTCCGTTTGGTAAATTTCTTAATGTTTGTGGCTAAACGACAACCGTCATCCCTGTAAAGGTCAAGTATCCCGCTGCGTGTTAGCGGATGAGATACCGCGGCGGTATAGCTATACCTTTTTTCTACTTAGTTTGGGTTATGCAAGAAGTCTATTCTGTTAACTCTTCCTTTTATTATTTTTCCTTCAGAAGTGCTATAATAAATAATTAATCTATTAATGTTAACCTTTATCCATGATTTGTAAGGATTAGAGGTGAAGATATGGCTAAAGGAAATAATACCCTATTAATATTTGACTTTGATAACACCATCACTAATGAGCACATGCACAATGCTTTTTCTAGTTCAAGCAAAAGTGACTTTGTTTCTACTCAAAATAATGTAGTGACTGATACCGATATAAAAGATTTTCTAAAAAATACAGGTGGAATAAAAAATGAAGAGAAGTTGAAATCTACATTACGATCTGCACTTTCAGGTGGAATAGAAGTTAATATTGCATCATATACAGGATATCCAAATGCTGTGAGAAGGGTTGCAGAGAACCATTTGGGTTTATCTAAAGAACAAGCAGGCGGTATTTCTGTATTTGGTGGGTTTCCAGGAGATTATGATAATGAGCTTCCAAAAGGTCTCAAAGAACAACAAAGTAAAGTTGGAAAGAATTTGCATATCTGTAGAGCAATTGTGGAGTATAAGAACAATCACAATGGTCAGTTACCAAAAACTGTTATGCTAGTTGATGATGATGCAGAAAATATTGAGAAGGTTAATGAGTTTGTTGAATCAATGAGTAAAAGAGAGGAATGGCTTGAAAAAAATGGGCTGAGTATTGAAGAGATACAAAAAATCAAATTTGAAGGTGCGCGAGTGCCTAAAAAGGACAAAAATGTTGGTTATCTAGAAAGAGTACAGGAGTTTGTCAATGCTAACTTAGTGCAAGAACCAATTTATGAAAATTTGAAGAGGGAAGAACCTATATACCAAAATCTTCAAGGTATTCAGAGATCATTGTCTGAAACGGTACCAAAAGAACCTATATATCAGAATAATGAAAATCGACCACCATTGCCTCCTAAAAAAAGGAAATCAAGTGATGGTGTGGTTGCTGATGGTGAAAATAAAAAACAAGATACTCAACAGATGTCATTATCTCAGGCACAAGCAAACCCAACACGCTCAAAACGTCATGCAATGATGCTTGACCCTCAGCAAATAGAATCTATACTTCAGAACACTGAGGAGTTATTGCCAGGTANNAAAAAATACGCACATATTCAAATCGTTCCCTTAGCACAGGAATTTAAGGCAATCAAAGCTTTTTTTAAAGATTGTGCTCAAAAAACAATAGATGCTATTTGCAATCTATTAAAAAAGGAAATAGTAACAAAAATCAAAGAGCAAGGCTATAGTGTTAGTAGTAAGGAAAGTGAAATTACTGTCAAAGGAGGTAAACCAATAGATGTTTCAACAATAAACAAAGATATTATTGTCGATTCTTTAGCTCAAATAATAGAGAACAAGGAGAAAATCAAAGATCTTAACAATAATTATAAAGGTGATCAGCTAGAGCGAGAGATATCGAAATTATTGAACGCTGGTTCGCAAAAGGAAAATACAAACTCAAACTATAATGATGGAGAACCTACACATCAAACCGTTCAAGAAGCACAGAACTATCATCAGCAAAAAAAAATACAAACTTGAATTCTGCAAGCAGCACTACACCTCAAGGTCAAGTATCATCATCTCCTCCTAGAAGCAATATAAAAGAAGCGTCTAGTTCACAGCACACCGCTTCAATTGTAAAGCAGCCAAATTAATGTAATAGAATGCGCTAAGCTTTAAGCATAGAAACCACTTTATCGTAACTTGGCAATGATTTAATTTCTCCAATTGCAGCTAGAGTGATTTTTTCATGCTGAGATAACAATTCTTCTGCTGCTTTTTTTACGTTGGCAGTGGTAACTGCACTAATTTTTTCTATTAATTCACTTTTACTGATATATTTATTATAGTTACCATAGTAGTGCCCCAATGTTTCAGCACGTGAGCTTACGCTTTCGCGCGACATTAAAATTTGGGATTTCACTCGCTCTTTCACTCTATTTACTTCTTCTTCCTTCAAATCATCTGTAGACAACTTCTTCAACTCTGTTGTTATAGATTTTAAAAGCTTATCTAAGTTACTACTGTCTGTACCAGCAAAAATGGAAAACATTCCTGTATCAGTATAGCTGGAATTAAATGAATAAACAGAGTAAGCTAATCCCTGCTTTTCCCTTACTTCCTGGAACAGACGTGATGACATTCCGCTCCCTAATATAGAATCAAGCACTTGAAACGTGTGATATTTATCGTCATGGCGAGAAACACTAGGTAGACCAATTAGCAAGTGTACCTGGTCTAATTTACGATGTTCTAAATACTCACCACCAGTACAGCTCGCATTTTGGCTTTTTTTTAGCTTTTTAGAATGAATCTTTGAGAGAAAATCTTTGGTTAATGCAACAACTTCTTCATGTTCAACATTTCCTGCAACAGTAAATAGCATATTCTCGCCAAAGTAATGTTCATTTATGTAATTATCTAGATCTCCTCGAGTAAAAGATTTTACAGTATCTTGCGTGCCTAAGATTGACCTGCCGAAAGGTTGATCTTTATAAGCTGCCTCAAAATATTTATCGAAAACAATGTCACTTGGTGAATCATTAGTTTGAAAAATCTCTTGTATTACAACGCCCTTCTCACGTTCCAATTCATCTTCTGGAAATGTTGAATTCATCAATATATCTATTAATATATCAATACCAGTTTTTATGTCTTTCTTGAGGACTTTTGCATAATAGGTGGTGCTTTCCCTACCAGTGCTGGCGTTGAAAACCCCACCTATGTCATCAAAAGCTTTTGCAATTTCAAATGCAGTTCTTGTCTTCGTCCCTTTGAAAGCCATGTGTTCTAGAAAATGGGATATTCCATTTTGATTTGCACTTTCCGCTCTACTGCCAACACCAACTCGTATGCTTAAAGCTACAGAATCAATATCACGCACCTGCTCGGTTATTATGCGCAGACCATTATCTAATTTTGTTACCTGGGGTACATTCATCTTATGTGTTCTTNTAAATTCTCTTCTGCAAAATCCCAATTAATCAAATGATCAAGGAAAACTTTTATGTAGTCAATTCTACGATTTTGACAATCTAAATAGTATGCATGTTCCCACACATCCATAGTGAGTAATGGAACTTGACCATAAATTAATGGCAAATCTGCATTTGGAGTTTTGGTGATTTTGAGCTTTCCTTTTTCAAGCACTAACCACACCCATCCACTACCAAACTGGCTTACTCCATGATTGGAAAATTCTTCATAAAATTTATCAAAGCCACCGATATCGTCCTGAATTTTTTTTGCTAAAAGACTACTATCTTTAGGCTTGCCACCACCATTCTTCTTCATTGAATTCCAATAAAAAGTGTGGTTCCAAACTTGTGCTGCGTTATTGAATATAGGCAAGTTGCCGCTATTACCATGAACTTCTGTTATTAATTCCTCAATTTTTACGTGTTGATAATCCGTATTTTCAACCAGCTCGTTGAGTTTATTTAAATACCCTTTATGATGTTTATCATAATGAAAATCCAAGGTTTTTGCAGATATGTAAGGTTCTAAAGCTGTTTTATCATATGGCAGTTCAGATAAAGTAAAATTCATTCAACCTCCTCAATTTCTAACCTAGATAGTATTGCAATATGTGCTCTTGTGCAACATGTAATTAAACGATTATTATATAGATTTTTCGAGAGGTAAAGATGTCAGGTGTATATGAAAGTCTTAGAGCATGTCTTCAAACTAAGTAGAAAGGAGTTAAGAAGTGTGTTATAAGATATATTTTAAATGTACCCAAGCGATATAAGTGACAAAGAATGGAAGATGATAGAGCAATATTTTGAACCTAAAAAGACCGGCAGACCAAGAAAACACAGTATCAGAACGATTATCGATGCAATAAGGTATGTGATGAGAACAGGCTGTCAATGGAGACAACTACCTAAGAATTTTCCACCATGGAAAACCGTGTATAGTTGTAATTCGCGTTTAAAAAAAAGTGGAATATGGCAAGAAATTCATGATTTTCTAGTTAAAAAACTAAGAAAGATAATTGGTAAGAATGAAACTCCATCAGTAGGAATAATTGACAGTCAATCAGTAAAAACCACTCAAAAAGGGGATCCAGAGGATATGATGCTGGCAAGAAAGTAAAGGGTAGAAAACGCCACATCGTTGTAGATACTCTAGGTCTTGTAATTGCTGCTGAAGTACACAGTGCAAGCATTCAAGATCGTGATGGTGCACTAAATCTTTTTGTTCAAGCCAAATGCAAAGCTCCAACATTACGTAAGTTTTTTGCTGATCAAGGATATACAGGTAAATTGCAAAACCGCTGTTTATTGGAAACTGGATGTTTGTTGACGATTACCAAGAAAGTAGTTGATACAGGATTTCAGGTTATTCCTAAACGTTGGATTGTTGAGAGAACCTTTGCTTGGCTCTCCAATTTTAGACGTATGAGTAAGGATTATGAGCATTCTCCTCTCACTTCAAAAAATAACATCTTTTTTAATATGATCACTATTATGCTTCACAAATTAGCTCATTCTTGAGTTTGAAGACATGCTCTTAAAGAAACATATGGGAATTTCAAAAAATATGCTGAGTGTAGTACTGTTCCTGCTGTAAAAAAAAAGTNNGATAACAGTAGAGTTTCGCAAAACAGCTTCTATAAATCTGTATACTATATTGATAGTGTTGTGGGACCAGTAAAGGATGCAGTTTTTGGTGTTGAGAGAAATGAGTATTTTATGAGTGGTAGAAAGGTTGAGGTAAATGAACATTCTCTAGGTGGTAGAAAGTCTGATATTTCTTCAGCAATGGGGGGTGCCGTTTGTGCATTAACTCACATAGTTCTACAACCTTTATATCTAGCGCTCGCATATTTGTTATACTGGCCTGCAAAAGGGCTAGCGAAAGTAACAGATAAGTTTGATCTTAAAGATAATACAAAATCATTGGTAGATTATTCAAGTACGTTATCAAAAAAGGCATTGGAACACAGTAAGAAAGTAGCTGGATTTGTTAACGTAGTTTNNTTGAGTTATGTTTGCACTGCCGTCATCTGGGCTGCAGCACTCGTTATTACACCACTTACTTGGGCTGTTGATAAAGTGTCAAGTAAGTTTAGTGACGCAAAGTCTGAAGCTGTTAACCTCCATGAAAATGGTGTAACTGCGTAGCTAATCTGCACAACATGGCTTTAACATTTAGCCACCGGAAAGGGTGTCATACAAGTAGCGTGATGCACAACTTGTATCTTTCACTACGTAAGAGTATCCGTTCAGGCAATGGCGTCAACTTATACCAAACTTCGTTATTGGGAAGACAAATAGTACATATTATAAATTTGCTTAAAATCTGCAATTACAGGCAAAAGGGCTATTTTTAATTTGTCTTATTATTAATGAGACTTGGTATTAAGGACACATTTTAGACTTCTTTGTTGAAATAAAACAGAAACAAAAGTGCTGTTTATTGCACTTTTTGGATAATTTAATGATAAAAAATTTAGAGAGAAATTTTATACACAATCACTGATATTTTCCCTTAAGTTGACGCCATTATCTGAACAGATACAATGAATCGACTATAGTTTTAATCCGTTTTNNGAGTTTAAAATCTTCCGTTAGCTTTGCAGAATACATTTCCTTATTATCTTGGTTATAGAAGGTAAATTCGTGATCATCTAAATTTAGTATTGCAAAGCCAAAGCCAAAAAAGTTTCTAACCTCGTGTGCTAAATAGTTTTTACCATTTGAATAGTCAAATTCTACATTTTGATAAACAGATTCTTGATCTTGAGCGTGTAATGATGCACCACCGTTTCCAACTATAATCTGGTCTGGAACATTATCCATTAATAAAATCTGGGCTATATGAATGTGGCCAGAAACTATGGTAGTAACATTGCTTGGAAATTTATCTCCAAAAGCTTCAATTTGTGTAAGATTACCATGGCTTTTTAATGTCAAAAATTCTTTTTTTGGAGATCTCCAAAGCGGTTTATGAGTTAAAAACCACATGGGCTTATCAGAACTATTTTGTATCAATTTATCAAATTGCCTCTCAAAAGCATCAATTGTGCTTTGGGTTGTAAAAATATCCTCACCGGATGAAGAGTCGAAGATAAAAAATTTCATCGGTCCAGCATCTAAGGACCAACTAGAAACGAAGTTTCCACATTTTTCAGACGAAAAGGGGTGTGAATCTAGATAACTGAACCATCCTTCATAAGCTCTATCACAACTCTCATGGTTTCCACGAACAAAAAGGAAAGGGGATTGTGATAAAATATCCTTTGCAGGCTCAAACCAATCAGCGTACCAAACTTCTTTATTATATCCATAAATATCGCCACACTTTTTTGTATTTCTACATTTTGTTTGTCTATAATGATAATCACCAACATGGATAATTAAATCTGGTTTATGAAGAGCGATTGAATCTAAATTTTTTTTNAAAGGCCAGCTATCTGCCGAATTACATTCCTGCTGAAATAACATATTTATTCTACAGCCCGTGTCACCAATAAAAGCAATTTTATTAACCTTTTCTGGTAATATAGGAACTCGTAGATCCTCAATACTAATGTTTTTGGCACTTGTTTGTACTGTCAGTTCACAAACTGTTTCGTTATGATCACCATTGTTAATTGAGCTGCGATTCAGCATTTCTATTTCCTTGTCATCGACATAAACAATGGGACACATGTCATTGTCTGTAATTGCACGTATGCTTAATTTATTTTCTGGGATAACTTGAGACCATGTGTATAATATCTGTGCATGGACGAAATGAAAGCTAGTTATAAGAGAGAGAGCTAAAAAAATAAAGATATTAGCTACATTCATTTGTATAAAAACCTAAGTTAAAAATTAGTAGTAAGGTTATCTTAAATGATTAAAATTTATAATCAAATTATACAAGTAATTTCTAGATTATTCTAGTATCAGATTGACACTCTAGATGAAAAATTCTAAAATGATTAAATAATTTAAAATAATTATACAAAAACTAGAATATAGTGCGGCCGTGGTGGAATTGGTAGACACGCAGCGTTGAGGTCGCTGTGGCTCATAAGGCCTTGGAAGTTCGAGTCTTCTCGGCCGCACCAGTTTTTATCGCTGTTTAGTATGGGTAAAAATGTTTATAGGAAATCAAAGTAGCAATAAGGTAGAAAGGGCTATTAGCGAAGTCAGGCGCGGCCGGCCAATTGTAATATATGATGAAAGTAATTACCTATTGTTTGCTGCTGCTGAAATTTTAGAAAGAAATTTGTTTAATCAATACAAGCTTATATCAAGTAATGTATATGTTACTTTAACTTCAAGTAAGGTAAAATACATATCTCAGAATAAAGAACGTAGCAGCAAACGTCTGTTGATAAGCAATTTTGATGAACTGCTCCATTTAATAAACTGTTCAAAGGAAGATAGCATAAAAGAGTTGCAATGCTCAAAGACAATAGATGAGTATGCTGTTGCCTTGCTTAAATTCTCAGAATTATTGCCATACGCGTTAGTGGCTGATATGACTTTTGAGAATAAGCATGAAATGCGAAATTGGTGTAAAGAAAATGACATTATTGCACTAGATACGTTACTCGTAAATGATTTTCAACAAAATCAGAGTGTGTATGAAGTGTGCAAAACATCGTTATTTTTAAAACAGACTCAAGAAGTAGATATCATATCTTATAGAACCGAAAGTGGCGGAAGAGAACATCATGCAATTATCATTGGCAATCCAGATAAAGATGATGAACCATTAGTGAGAATTCATTCTTCGTGCTATACGGGTGACTTGTTAGATAGCTTATCATGCGATTGCAGAAGTCAGTTACATCAAGCAATTCAAATGATAGCTGACTTTGGAAGTGGTATTATATTGTATTTGATGCAAGATGGAAGAGGTATTGGTTTAACTAATAAGTTAAGAGCGTACAGTATGCAAAGAGAACATAACCTTGATACTGTTGATGCAAATAGAATATTGGGTTTTGAAGATGATGAAAGGAGTTTTGTTGTTGCAGCTAAAATGCTTAAGAAATTGAACATTAACAAAATCCAATTACTTACAAACAATGATAGGAAATTATCAGAATTGGAAAGTAGTGGTATAGAGGTTACAAAGTGTCTATCACTTATTGTGGAACGTAATAAATATAACGATTCATATATGGAGACAAAGTTTTGTAAGCTAGGCCATAAGTTAAGAGTTTTTTAGCTTTTTTGTTGTAACTACTTTGTTAATTTGCTATGTTTATTAACACAAGTTAAGATTTTTAAGAATACTAAAATGCTAAGATTTTTTAAGCGAGAGAAAAGTACTGAATCGTTAGATAAGGATATAAGTTGGAATTCAAGCCGCTACAGCACAGTTATTGCTCAAAGGAATATTCTACTTTTATTTGCGTTAATATTATTAGCAACAATCTCTATCAGCGTATTAGTCATATTTAAAATTAGCACAAGTAGCACTATTGAGCCATTTGTTATAGAAATTGACAAAAAATCAGGAATAGTGCAATTGGTTGATCCTGTCACAGTAAAACAATATTCTGCAAATGAAGCGCTGAACGATTATTTTATTTCAGAGTATATAAAAGCAAGGGAGGTTTTTGATCCATATCATTATAATTATAACTATTATACAAAGGTGAGGTTGTTTTCCTCATCTAATGTGTATAATGAATTTAGAAATTATATAGGATCGCAGAATATGGATGATCTTTTTAATTTATATTCAG
This sequence comes from Wolbachia endosymbiont of Anurida maritima, assembly GCF_042182995.1. NCBI lineage: Bacteria > Pseudomonadati > Pseudomonadota > Alphaproteobacteria > Rickettsiales > Anaplasmataceae > Wolbachia > Wolbachia endosymbiont of Anurida maritima. Next base: position 841,780 of record NZ_CP102058.1, on the reverse strand, counting down.
ATACCAAAAATGAATTTAAAATTCGCTCAATTCAAAAATTGGGTAACGATGCTCTTCAGGTGAGGTTTTTTGTGGAATTTATACGGAAAGATGGAAGTTCCACAAGAAAAAATAAGATAGTGATTATGTCATATAGATATGCATCGCTTGAAATGAATGATCAGCAAAGATATATTAACCCATTAGGGTTTCAAGTTATTTCATATAGAGTAGATGATGAATATGTATAGGATATTATTAGTTTTAGCTTTACTTGTAAGTAGCAATTTAAACGCATCCATTAATTATAATGAGCCTATTTCTGTAGATAGTAGAATAAAGACTTTTGTGTATAGCCCTAATGAAGTATTTACGGTGGTTTTTAGTCAAGGTTACTATTCTTATATTGAATTTGCAGAAGGGGAAAAAGTCAAGAATATCGCTGTTGGTGATGCATCAAGTTGGAAAATTAATCCTTATGATAATAAACTGCTTGTCATGCCATTTGAAGTTAGTAGTCGCACTAACATGATTATTACGACAACTAAANAAAGAAATTACATTTTTGATCTAATTTCAAGACCAAATTACGATAAATACCCAGATAATGATGCTANNAAAGTGGATCATGATTATTCCGTCGAAAAGGATATATCTTACGTAATACGTTTTTATTATCCTCAAGAAGAAGATGAATTTGATGTTGATTTAGATGAGGTTTCTTTACCTACTCAAATGCAATATACTACAGACAAGCCAGAAAAAATAATACAAGAAAATGATACGAAGTACAATTATACATATATTGATGAAGGTAGTAATGCGGATATAGTTCCGATTGAGCTATTTGATGATGGTTATTTAACCTATTTAAAATTTAGAAATAATAATAAAATACCTCAGATTTTTGTAGAAGAGGAGGATAAACCTTGTAAAAGGCTGTTATTTGATGATTATATTATAATAAAAGGAGTACATAAAAAGCTATTTATGCGTTATGAAGATGGTGAAGTTGAAATTATAAATAGGTCACTTTAGCTGTGGTACATGCAATATGAATAAAGAAAGGCGTAAAAATTCAGAAGATGAATCAGAAATAGAGAACAAGGTAGTAACAGTTGGCTCTAATCAAGGTCATAGGGCATTGATGGTCATTATTTTAGTGCTTCTGGTTGGTGGAGTGTATTATCTCTATTTTAGTCCTTCTCCTAAAGAGGGTTCAGAAGTTATTAAAAAAGAGGAAATAAAGCAAAACGTTCAAGAATTGAAAGGAAAGTTGGAACAAGTTCCAGATAATGTAATAGTTCCAGAAAGAATAATAACTGATCCCTTACCACCCTTACCTCCTCTTCCTACACCATCAATCATACCAGAAATAAAACAAATTAGAAAAGAAGAAGAGAAACCAAAAGAAATCTCTGTGTCAAATATACCTATTTTACCGCAGCAAAATTTTCCTTCTAGGAATGTTATTAGCAATTTACCTACCTCGTTTCCTACAATAGGAGGTGGTGGTTACCCTAGAGACAGACGTACTGCACAAATGTTAGCAATTTCAGTTGGTGGTGGAGAGAACAAGGCTGCTGATGCTATTTTATCCGACACTTCAGCACAGTCGAGCAAAGCTACCAGAGTAGGAAAGCTTGGTTTAATGATTACTCAAGGTAAAATTATTGATGCTGTTCTTGAAACTGCAATAAATTCTGATCTGCAAGGAATGCTGCGTGCTATGGTGAGTAGAGATGTTTATGCAGAAACTGGTGATACAGTTTTAATACCTAAAGGCTCAAGATTGATAGGTAGTTATTCATTTGACTCGAATGTTGCTAAATCTCGTGTAAATATAAACTGGAATAGAGTGATTCTGCCACATGGAATAGATATTGCCATCTCATCACTTAGTACTGACGAGCTTGGTAGAGCAGGGATAGTGGGAATAGTTGATAATAAAATAGTAAGTGCGTTATTCTCTTCAGTGGCACTTGCTGGTGTTTCAATTAGTTCGGCTGTTATAGGGCAAAAGGCTTCTAATATTGTCGATGTGCTAACTGTTATGGATGCAGCACGATCTATCATTGGGACTGAAATAAACATTTTCTCTCTCAAAGAAGTAATTATGAGTGGGTTGAAAGAAGGTGATATCAAAACAGCAATTAAAACGGTTAATAAAGAAGAATGGAAATTAGGTCCTAGAGCTATTAGCAGAATTCAGGATGCTTCTAGCGAGCAAAATTTATTTGAGATCATGAAAGAAGAAGTCGCGAAGGTGCTAAGCACAGCACTTGCAGGTAAAAAAGTTACTGAAGAGGATATCCCTATTACTTTAGAAGATGTAAAGGCATTATTAAAGCAAATTCAGAAAAAAAGTAAGTCTGTTTATGAAAGCGCAATTGAAAAGTCAATTAATGATTTTTCTAAAGACATGCGAGACATAGTTGATAGGAGTGTAGATAAAAAACCAACTATTTATGTTGATCAAGGCACTGCATTGAAAGTGTTTGTTAACCAAGATGTAGTATTTCCTCCACAGGCAATATTAAATCGATAAAATGAACTATGCTGCACTTGATACATATTTGGAGCCATTACAAGTCATATTTCAAGAAGAAGGTGTAAATGAAATATCAATAAATAGGCCAAAGGAAGTATGGATTGAAAATCGTGGTGAAATAAGGTGCGAAAAACTGGAAATATTTGATCTTAACCATTTGAAATCTCTTGGCAGGTTGATTGCTCAAGCTACAGAACAAAAACTTAGCGAAGAAGCGCCGTTACTTTCAGCAACATTACCAAATGGTTATCGTATACAGATAGTATTTCCTCCAGCATGTGAACCTGATAAAGTAGTTATATCAATTCGTAAGCCTTCTAGCATACAATTAGCACTCGATGATTACGAAAAAATGGGGGCTTTTTCTGAAACTGTTACAGAAGCAACTGATAATCCAGTTGACCGTCATTTGGATTTACTGTTAAGGCAAAAAAAAATAAAAGAGTTTTTAGAATACGCTGTAATAAGTAAGAAAAATATTATAATTAGTGGTGGAACTTCCACTGGTAAGACTACTTTTACTAATGCTACTTTGCGTGCTATTTCAGCTGAGGAAAGAATTATTACTGTTGAGGATGCAAGGGAAATCGTTTTGAACGAACATCCCAATAAAGTCCATCTAATTGCCTCTAAAGGAGGGCAGGGCAGGGCAAAAGTAACCACTCAAGATTTGATAGAGGCGTGCTTACGTTTAAGGCCAGACAGAATAATAGTTGGTGAACTCCGTGGAGCGGAAGCTTTTAGTTTTCTTAGGGCGATAAATACTGGTCACCCTGGATCAATATCAACCCTTCATGCGGATAGTCCAACAATGGCCCTTGAGCAAATAAAATTGATGGTTATGCAAGCAAACCTTGGCATTCCTCCAGATCAAATTATACCATACATTAGAAATGTGATTGATATTGTCATTCAACTGAAAAGAACCAGTGGGGGAAAAAGAAGTGTTTCTGAAATATTATTTACTAGATCTTCAAATGAAAATGCTTAAATTTATACATAAGTTAAGAAAAAGTAGTTTATGAGTAATGGAAATCACCTACGTAATATTCTCATAGGAGGTGTAGTAGCTTTTAGCGTACTTGAGTTTTGCTTCTATCTATCTGGTATATTGTTTGTTCTGTTTGCTGATGGTCCGGATGCTGTGGATTTTAAGGCAATTAATCCTAATTTGACGCCTTTCCCTCAAGCTCTTTGGCCAACGATTTTTGATCATATACAATATTGTTGGCATCATCCAGAGTTATATAACCTTGAGCTCAAAATCAAATTAATTATATCTTTTGCACTGCCTATCATTGTTTTAATGATTATCTTATGGAATTCAAGAGAAAGGATAATTGAGTGGCGACCATTTAAAAAGAAAGAATCACTTCATGGAGACTCGCAGTGGGCATCAGAGAAAGACATACGAAAAGCAGGGTTAAGAAGCAAAAAGGGATTAATGCTTGGTAAAGATAAAAGAGGCTACTTTATTGCTGATGGGTTTCAGCATGCATTATTATTTGCACCTACAGGTTCTGGTAAAGGTGTTGGCTTTGTGATTCCTAATTTATTATTTTGGACTGACTCGGTAATTGTACACGACATAAAATTAGAAAACTATGAAATAACAAGTGGTTGGCGAAAACAACAAAAGCAAGAAGTATTTGTATGGAATCCAGCGCAGCCAGATGGAATAAGCCACTGTTATAATCCATTGCAATGGATTAGTGAAAAACCTGGGCAGATGGTTGACGATGTGCAGAAAATAGCCAACCTAATTATGCCTGAACAAGACTTTTGGCAAAATGAAGCAAGAAGTTTATTTGTTGGAGTGGTATTATACTTACTTGCTGCACCAGAGAAAGTTAAATCTTTTGGTGAAGTTGTGCGTACGATGCGTAGTGATGACGTGGTTTATAATCTTGCTGTTGCTCTTGATACAATGGGTAAAATACTACACCCTGTAGCATATATGAACATTGCAGCTTTTTTACAAAAAGCTGATAAAGAAAGGTCAGGTGTTGTATCAACTATGAACTCATCGCTTGAACTGTGGGCAAACCCATTGATTGATACCGCAACTGCGTCAAGTGATTTTAATATTTTGGATTTTAAAAAGAAGAAAACTACAGTTTATGTTGGGTTAACTCCTGACAACTTGACTAGGCTCAGACCTTTAATGCAGGTTTTTTACCAACAGGCAACTGAGTTTTTATGTAGAAAATTGCCATCGGATGATGAGCCTTATGGTGTATTGTTTTTAATGGATGAGTTTCCTACACTTGGAAAAATGGAGCAATTTCAAACAGGTATTGCATATTTTCGTGGTTATCGAGTTAGGTTATTCTTAATTGTTCAAGATACTGAGCAGCTCAAAGGAATATACGAAGAAGCAGGGATGAACTCCTTTTTGTCAAACTCGACTTACAGAATAACTTTTGCAGCCAATAATATTGAAACAGCTAACTTAATATCGCAACTTATAGGAAACAAAACTGTACAACAAGAATCGTTGAATAAGCCTAAATTTTTAGATTTAAATCCTGCTTCAAGGTCATTACATATCTCTGAAATACAGAGAGCATTGCTATTGCCTCAAGAAGTTATTATGTTGCCACGTGACGATCAGATAATTTTAATAGAGTCGACTTACCCAATTAAATCAAAGAAAATTTTGTACTACAGTGATACCACCTTCACAAGAAGGCTGCTCAAGCAAACTCGTGTGCCTACACAAGAACCATATGACCCAAACAAAGTTCTTTCTGCCGCTGCGAGCAAAGATAAGGTTAATAACGAGGGGAATAATGCTCTTGAGGGGCCTAATTCAGTTGATTATCCTGCTGAAACTAAAACAGAGGATGCAGTGTATGATGAATCAGATGAATTTGCAGACGAAGATATTGATGATGAAGATATTGACGATAAGTTTGAAGATGATGATGACGAGAGGAGCGATGATGGGTTTGATGACGAAGACGAGGAGGATGAATTTGAAGATGAGGATAAATTCAAAAATGACGAGAAATAAGGGTAACTTTGCCTATTTTTAGCTCGGAAAAGTGCAAGTTATGCAAATCATTAGGTTTTTCATATTAAGCCATTTTTAATTAATTAGTATTAGATTAGCTATTTTAACTAGGGGAGTAGTAATGATTAGTAAAAAAACATTAGCGGTTACAGCACTTGCTTTATTGTTGTCACAACAATCTTTTGCAAGTGAAACAGAAGGGTTTTACTTTGGTAGTGGGTATTATGGTCAATTTTTTAATGGCATGGGTGAACTAAAAACAAGCACTACAGGTATCAAAAATTTGTCTATAAATGACAGGGATGCTCAGAACACAAAAGGTCAGTCACTAAGTAAATATAAAGGAGATTATAATCCACCTTTTGCTGCAAATGTGGCACTTGGTTATACAGGAGAATTGAATGGCAATAGCTACAGAGCTGAATTGGAAGGAATGTATTCTTCTGTAAAAGTGGATAATATTGGTTTAGCAACTAGCCAAATAACTCTTTCATACCTAAAGGAAGTTAATAAGGGTGCTAGTAAAGAAACTGATCTCTATAGTGCTGCAGTTAGTCATGACCAAATTGAGAACATATCTGTAATGGCAAATGTTTATCATCATTGGAAAAGTGACCATTTCTCTTTTTCTCCTTACGTTGGTATTGGAGTCGGTGCAACAAGAATGACGATGTTTGAAAAATCGTCAATCAGACCCGCAGGTCAATTAAAAGCTGGCTTTGATTGTCGCATAAGTGAAGATGTAAATATGCATATCGGATATAGAGGTTTTGGTGCTATTGGTAGCGATATTAAGCTTACAGCAGAAAAGTTAGGACAAATAGTAGACGACCCCAAAAATGCTGGACAAAAGATAGTTAATCCTAGCTCAGGTAGCAAAGTAACTGAGGAAATAAATATAGGTAATCAACTATTTCACACACACGGCATAGAAGCTGGCCTTACTTTCCACTTTGCCAGCAAAGCTTAAACATGTTGCCCTTTAAAAATGCATAAAACCGTTCCTGTCATCCTATGGCTTGACCATAGGATCTAGTTAAATATAGATCCAAGTAGTCACGCTACTTGGATGACTAGGTAGAGGGTGCTGGGATGACATAGGATAATATGGGATGAAAGGCAAAAAAACATTAGCTATGTTTTTTGCATAACAATGCATCTCTTCATTCCTGCCAAATCATATACGTATTCTTGAAAAGCTAATTCGTATGAGGGTATTATTTTGTCAATATCATTTTGATCTTCACCTATCTCCAATATTGCAAACCCATTTTTTTTAAGGCACCTCCTTAATATTGGAAAAATGCTCAAGTAACAGCTCAAACCATCAATTCCACCATCAAGAGCAATTCTTGGTTCCTTTTGCACTTCGGCTTGCAGGTCTTTCAATTTGCTTCTTTTAATATATGGGGGATTGCTAATTATCAGATCAAATAAATCGCTACACTCTGCCCACGAACTTGGAAATATTTTGGCTCTGCTGAGAAGATTATGTTTCTTTGTGTTCTGATAGGCAACTTTGTATGCTTCCAAGCTTTTTTCAAAACCGATACCAACGGCATATTCATACTCACTAAGTACGGATATCAATAAACAACCTGTGCCTATACCAAAATCTGCAATTTTTAGTTTCTGCTTTTTGTTTGGGTAATATTTTAACACTGTTGAGATTAATGTTTCACTATCTGGTCTTGGATCCAAAACATGTTGGTTAACTATAAAATTTTTACTCCAGAATTCACGATTACCTATTATTTGCGATATTGGATATCTTTCCGCTCTTTTTTTTGTTAATTTCCAAAATAAAAGTTCTTTCTCCATCGGCACTTGATCAGCATGGTTCATAATTATGAATGATCTTTCCACTCCAAGTACGTGCTGCATGATGATCTCACAATCTAAATATGGTGATTCAACTTTATGTGACGATAATAACTCCGATCCTTCTTGAATTAAAGTGCTGATTGTTTTCATTATTCTAAAAATGTGTTCCTTTCAGCCACAAACGGTGAGTATAATAGCTAACTTAAATCTGCTCTGTCGTCCTATGGCTTACTGTACGAACATTGCAATATGGCACATAGTAAACGATGTCATGCAAGTAGCTGATACTGGACTCTTGTTTCAATGTTAAACAAAATACCATAGAATTCAAGAAGACAATTCCTAGAAAGCTCTTACATCCAAAATGAGCATATCCTCCTCCACTTCTTTATCTCTTCTCCTTCGTTTTGACGCTTAGGTATTTTTTCTCTTTGTTGTCATATCATCTGGATAAGGTCACTATGCAAAAGACCCAATAATATGTATAATCTATAAATAATTTTTGAGGTAAATTATGAAACTAGGCGTTAACATTGACCATGTTGCAACCCTTCGTAATGCGCGTGGGACTTACTGCCCAGATCCACTCAAAGCAGCAGAAATAGCTATTGATGCTGGAGCAGACTTTATTACTGTACATTTACGAGAAGATAGAAGGCATATTAGAGATGAAGACGTATTTAACCTAAAAAAAAGCATTAGCACTGAGCTAAATCTTGAAATTGCAGCCACGGAAGAAATGCTAAAAATAGCAAAAGGAGTAAAACCCTATTCAATTTGTATAGTACCAGAAAAAAGAGAAGAATTAACAACCGAAGGTGGCCTGGATATCGTTAAGATGTACAGCAAACTTTCTAGTATAATAGAGGAAATGCATAGCTCTGGTATAAAAGTCTCACTGTTTATCGATCCAAATATTAATCAACTAAAATATCTTGAGAAGCTAGAGATAAAACCTGACATAATAGAAATTCATACAGGGGATTACTGTGATAATCCATCAGAGAAAAAGTTACAGTTAATTACTAATGCTGCAGAGTACGTCAATAAATTAGGAATAGAATGCCACGCAGGACATGGCATAACTTATAAACACGCTAAGAAGATGACAAGAATACCTCACATCTCAGCTCTTAACATAGGCCACTATTTAATTAGCGAAGCTGTATTTTATGGCTTACACAGCGTAGTAAAAACAATGAAAATGATAATGTCTAACTAACTGCTGATTTTTCCTTCTCATTTAAAATACTTAAAAGAGTTTGGCTTGCTTTAAATTTTACCCTTGTCTTTTCAGGAACAGTCATGATCTCACCATTTTGGGGGTTACGACATTGTTTCTCCTGACTTATAGCAGTAGAAAATGTTCCTATTCCATGCAAACGTATTTCACCTTTCCCATGCAGCTCATCCTTTATTATTTTAATAAACGCATCATGAATCTTGCTCAAATCAGATTTTGTTATATCTATATTCTGACCAGAACAATCTTCCTTTAATTGTTTTATTATATCTTCTTTACTCATAAATTACCTTAATATTGAAAAAATCACACAAATAGCATATTATGTTGACACCGATAGTCAACTAAATTCATCACAAAAATAGAGGGTATCATACACTTTTGCAAATATTTTTATAATACTTACAAAAAAATACCACTATGAAATAACTATCTCTTAGAAAATTGACACTTTTTCCGAGCTTTATGTTGACCATATTTCTTACGTTCAACAACACGCGAATCTCTAGTTAAGAACTCACCATTACGTAATATGGAATGCAAATCTTGGCTTACGCTACTTAAAGCTCTGCTTATTCCATTAGCTAGAGCACCTGCTTGACCAGATAGCCCTCCACCCTTTACAGTTGCGAATACATCATATTTGTCTAACGTAGAAGTTGCTACAAATGGCATTTTCACTATTTGGCACACTGACTCTCTTTTAAAATAAGAAATTAGATCGCCTTTTTTGTTAACACTAAATTTTCCACTTCCCGGCTTTATCCATACTCTTGCTACAGATTCTTTTCTTCGGCCTGTAGCATATAAACGACCAAGCGAATCAACTGCTGATTTAATTGTCTTTTCTGACCAATCATTGTTATTTATTGTAGAACTCTTCATTTTTACTCCATTACTTTTTATTTTTACGATTCAAAGAGGCAAAATCTATCTTTTCAGGTTGCTGCCCTTGATGCTTATGCTCTGAACCAGAATAAACATACAAATTTTCAAAGCGTCTACGTGCCATAGGCCCATCATCAAGCATCCTTTTCACTGCCATTTCTATTACACGCTCAGGAAATTTGCCATTTAAAATATTATCTGGAGTAGTTTTCTTCAAACCGCCAGAATAACCTGTATGCTTATAGTAAATTTTATCTTTAAGCTTCTTCCCGGTGAAATACACCTTTTCTGCGTTAATAATAATTACATTATCGCCACAATCCATATGAGGTGTATACTCAGGTTTATGCTTTCCACGCAGTAATGTCGCTACAAATGCTGCAAGCCTCCCTACCACTAATCCTTCTGCATCTATGACAAACCACTTTTTATTGATTTGTTTCTCTTTTAAGAAAAAAGTCTTCATTATTTAACTAAACAATAGTAAGCTATGATATACTTAATTTCTCAATAGTGTCAACAATATTAGTTATTGATTATTAAAGTAATTTATGTTAGTAATTGAGCTGCGCAACCAACATGCACAGGAAGTAGAATGTTTCGATTGATTATTACACTTGCGATCATTTTTGGTACTATAAGTTGCTATGCAACCGATGTGGGAGAAGTTATAAGCAAAGCGATCAAAAATAGCTCAAAAATAAAGTCTCAATTTTACCAATATAAAAGCGCAGAAAAACACTATAAATCCTCTGGGTTAGCTGGATTTTTACCTGACATTAATTTGCAATACAATTTCGATAGTAATTTTAATCTTTATAATCAACCTAATTTACCTGGAAAACGCCTGATATTAAGCCAAAGGATAATAGATGGAGGTGGTACCTTTGCCACATTCAGTCGATCAAGTCATCTTCTCAAAGCAGAAAAAATGCGATTTCAGCAATTAAAACAAGAGGTTGCACTTAATGCTGTGAAAGCATATGTTGGTGTTTTACAAAAGACAGAAATATTAAAGCTCAGAGAACATAAAGAACGCGTTTCTTTGGAACATTTGTCAGCTATGAAAAAACGCTTTTCCCTTGGAGAGGTAACCAATGCTGAAGTTTTGTTAGCAAAAGCAAAATTTTCATCTTCTATATCCGAAAGAGTTGATGCTCAAGGTAAATTAAAATTGGCAAATATTGCTTATTATCATTTGATTGGCGAAGATGCTGATGACCTTTCTGAAGCTAATGATAAACTACCTTCTGTTCCAGAGCTAAATGAATGTTTACAATTAGCAAAAACCAATAATTTATCTCTAAAAGCAGCAGTTTATCAAAAAAGAGCAGCCGGAATGGAAGTGATTGCTGAAAGCTCCAAGTGGCTTCCTTCTTTAAATCTAAGCGCAAGCAAAAATTTTGGGAAGGATGGTATAAAGTTAGACAACCCATTAGAAAATGTTCATGTAGTTTTTACTCTTGATGTTCCAATCTTTAAAAGGGGAATTAATGCTTTTGGTGTCAGTAAAGCTAAAATGGATGCAAAAAAATCTACCTACGATTATTATGAAGCGGTAAAAAATATAGAACAAGCAGTTGTAAATGCTTGGAATAATGTGCTGACAGCAAAGGCCATTATTAAGGCAAGTCAAGAAGCGGAAAAAGCAGCAGCTCTAGCATTGGAAGGAGTTGAACAAGAGGTAAACTTAAGTTTAAAGAGTACATCTGACCTTTTGGACACTGAAGATGCATTATTTAAAGCACGTTCAGACTTAGTTGAAGCAAAAAGCAATTATGTGATTAGTGTTTACAACTTGCTTTTTATGATAAATAGTATAAACCTCTAAATTTAATGGTATTAGCACTATGCATGATGAACAAGGCAATCAATCTGTAAAAGATATCCTAGAAGATATAAAAAAAGCTATATCGGGTAAAAACGCGAGTAACGATAAAGCAGAAATAAAGGATGAAAATGATGATGTACTATACCTTGAGGAAGAGTATCCAGAAGACATGGAAGAAGATGGCAAAAAAGAAAATAGTGAAAAAGAGGACATTGATAATGATGACCAAAGTGAGGAAATGACTTGCAACAATAACCAATTTAATGGCCATAGCTACAATTCAGAAGAANAAAAAGATATTTATTTGTGTGATAATATCCAAACGAGTAATAACAAAGTGAGTAATAGTGGCTTACAAGCGCAAAATAATGATCATCTAATTTTAAAAGAGAACATGGAAGAGATCAAAGCGTTGCTTGGAAAAATGCAAAATGAATTGCAGCATAAACAACAAAAAAGAGCGAATCTTACTGTTGAAGAATTAGTTACATCTCTTTTAAAACCTCAGCTTTCAGAATGGCTGAATAAATATCTACATGCACTGGTAAAAGAAGTAGTTGAAAAAGAGCTCAAAGATATAATCAATAATAAGTGATTTTTATAGGGTATTAGTAATAAAAACTAGAGTAAAGACGGCTAGAGGCAGAAAACTATCTTCAACAAGGTGGCTACATCGTCATTTGAATGATCAGTATGTGCAAAAAACTAGCAAGGATGGTTATAGGTCACGCTCAGCATATAAGCTGGTAGAAATAGATAATAAATTTAAATTATTCCAAGAAGGGCAAAAAATTATTGATCTTGGTGCTTCTCCTGGTGGATGGTCACAAGTTGCATCTCAGAAAGGTGCAAATGTAGTTGCTCTTGACATGAAACCAATGAATGCAATTAATGGAGTAGAGTTTATACAATGCGATATTATCAATGAGCTTGAAATTTTAAGAGAAAAATTCAAGGATCAAAAATTTGATGTAATTTTATCTGACATGGCTCCAGAATCTTGTGGTTTAAAATCGTTGGATCATATCAGAATTATGCTTTTATGTGAGGCAGCGCTCAATTTTGCAAAGCATTTCTTGAGTCATGGTGGCACGTTTGTAGTAAAAATTTTCCAAGGAGAATCTGATAAAGATTTTTGTAACGAGCTAAAAAAAATGTTTAAAACAGTAAAATACTTTAAACCAAAGTCAAGTAGATCTGAATCTACAGAAATGTATTTGGTAAGTTTAGGCTTTATTAGCAGCAAACCTTCTTGACCTTATCCAGAAAAAGTAGAGAGAAAGTTAAGACGTTTTTGAAGTAAAATAAAACGTTTTTTCAAAGAGGTGTAATATGATAAATAGAAGAGAATACACAGCAGAATTTAAATTAGAAACTGTTAAGCTGGTTAAAGAAACAGTGACTGCCCCTTTCCACTCTGAGAAGCTATTATCTTCTCATGCTTCCAGCCAAGCAATAACTATTCATACCATCTGGGTAAGGTCATCTTTGTGTTCGAGGCAAAACCGGCTATAACATTTAACATACTGTTTTCGAAACAAATATTTATACAGCTATGGGTCAAACCATAGGATGACGGAGGTGAAGCTATAGCACATGTTCAATGTCTGAAGANNTTTACAATTAAAGCAAACCACCTGGCCACGTGGAACTGACTTCAGTTCATCAGTTGAAACTTGATTTGAGCAGAGTATGCATTTTATTGTGTTGCTTGGAGTAAGTGAGTTATCAACAGCAATTCTATCATCAAAAACAAAACATTCTCCTTTCCAATTACCATTTTCATTACGAGTTTTTTCAAGGTAAGAAAGAATGCCGCCTTTCAGGTGGTACACATCGTTAAATCCAAGACTTTTCATATATGCTGTTGATTTTTCACATCTAATTCCACCAGTGCAGTACATAGCTACTTTCAGGTCTTTACTCTCAGAGAGAGACTTTGCCCACTGAGGAAAATCGCGAAAACGCTGAGTATGTGGGTTGATTGCATTTTTAAACTTGCCTAACTTCACTTCATACTCATTTCGTGTATCTATTACTAAAACGTCAGGTTGAGAAGTAAAATCATCCCAATGCTCTGGGTTAACGTATTTACCCCTAAGGAAAATATCAAGATTGCTTACACCAAGATTCACAATCTCTTTTTTTAACCTTACCTTCATCTTACCAAATGGTTGATACTCTGCTGCACTTTCTTTCCATGTAAGGTCTTTCAGCCTATAATCAGAATGTAGAAAATCAAATATTTCATCAATCGCGTTTCTTTTACCAGATATTGTTGCATTAACACCCTCTTCTGCAAGGAGTATAGTGCCCTTTAACTCAACGTTGTTGCATGCAGCTTTTATTTCGTCTTTCATGTCATAATAATTAGAAAGTTCTACAAAATGATAGAAAGTTGCAATGATGAAGCTCATGGTTACTAATCTATAAACTTAAAATATAATATATGAGATTATCAAGATATTCAATAGATCAGCTGTTAATTACTGGATATCTTCAGTTTTTACATATAACATTTTAATATCAAATATAGATTCAAATTAATGTTTTTGAGAGTATTTAAAAATATATTCTTATTTCTAGTAAGTATATTATTCCTCTGTCCAATATTATCATTAATATCAATTCTATTTACAGATACAGCAAATTCCGGATGGGTAATCAGCACACTTTTCCCTGAATATATACTGAGTACGTTAATTTTGATGATAGGAGTGGGGGGAATATCCTTCATATTTGGAGTAATTCCAGCTTGGCTCACCACATTTTTTTCATTCCCTGGAAGTAAAATTTTTGAGATTGCTTTATTCTTTCCGATATCGATTCCTGGATATATAGTAGCGTTCGTCTATGTAAATACGCTAGAGTTTTCAGGTCCGGTGCAGAGCTCATTAAGAGACATTTTAGATTGGAGCAAAGGTGACTATTGGTTTCCTGAAATAAAATCCCTAGGTGGTGGAATATTAGTAATGGGATTTAGCCTATATCCATACGTTTATATGTTAGTCCGCTCAAGTCTAAAGAATGTTAGTAACTCAGTCACTATTGCGTCAATGCTTGGGTTCTCCTCATTGAAGAGCCTGTTTTCTGTCATCATACCCTCCATACGCCCATCGATTATAGCTGGGTTGTCTTTGGTACTAATGGAAGTAATTACAGATTTCGGCACACCACAGTTTCTTGCTATCGATACTTTTACGACAGGAATATATCGCACCTGGTTCTTACTGCATGACAAATATTCAACCACTGTTTTAGCAGTTGCAGAATTAATTTTCGTTGTGATACTAATAGCTATCGAAAAGAAACTACAANAAAAAGGAATATCCTACTCTTCAATCAATACCAATTCAGATTATCACAACAAACGGAGTATAAGTGGCGCTATACCGTTGATCTTTGCTTATCTTATGTGTGTATTGCCGATATTAATAGGTTTTATTTTGCCAATTATTCCGCTCATATATTGGAGCATAGAGAAGGGGTTTTTCATATACGAAGCAAGATTCTATAACATAATAGCAAATAGCGTTAGTTTATCATTTATCACCGCATTAATCTCAATTAGCATTGCAATAATGATTGGATATACGGCGCGTAAAAATAAGGTAATCAATAATGTAGCACGTCTCATTTCTTTAGGCTACGCAATTCCAAATGCAATTATCGCAATTAGTATAATAATATTTTTAAGCAGAATATCCTCTTTCATTACTCAATATGTTGTGGAAATTAGCTTAGTAGGAACTATCGGTGCTTTAATTTACTCATATTTATTTCGTTTTTTTGCTATATCTTTCAAGGCGGTAGAGTCAGGGCTCAAAAAAACACCAAATGAAATTGAGTGGACTGCATATACTATGGGTCATGGGCCTATTTCCACATGTTTGAATGTTCATATCCCTCTCATCAAGAAGAGTATATTATCGGGATTTTTGCTCGTATTTATGGATACTATCAAAGAGCTCACAGCAACACTCATTATAAGACCATTTAATTTTGAAACTATATCAACTAGAATATATGAACTTGTAAGCGATGAGCGCTATAGGGAAGCTGCCCCATTTTCGTTAATAATAGTTATAATAGGCTTAATCTCTACAATAACCTTATTTACACTTGATGATAAGGATAAAAAATAAACTATTTTGATAGTTAATGGGGTCTAGTTTTGATGTATGGACTATCCAAAGAAAAGGGTGGTATCATAACTTCAAAAACTTTTATGCTTTCTTCATTCAGAAATTCATACTTACCCTGCATTATTCCTGAAGGTGCATTTAAGTATGTTCCACTTGTGTATTTAAATACCTCTCCAGATTTTATCACAGGTTGTTCTCCGATAACACCAACTCCGGCAATTTCATTTACTTTTCCCTTATAATCTATTATTTGCCAATGACGACTTAACAATTGAATAGTTGATTGGCTTTTGTTTTTTATCTTAACGTTATACATCCATACATAGCAATTTTCATAAGGAATGGATTGCTCTTCAATGTAAATTGGTAAAACTGTAACTTCAACAAAGTTGGTAGTTAGTGTGTATTCTATCATTATAGAATATTCATGATAAGAAGATAATATCCTAATTATATACTTTTTTCATAGATTTTTCAAGTATACTTTAATTAGGAAATATCAATTTATAGTATGAATGAACCAGATGTGCTTAGCAAAAAAGTAATAGGAATAATAGGTGGTGGACAATTAGGTAAAATGACTGCTATCGCTGCAACAAAACTTGGACAAAAAACACATGTTTTTGCCAGTGCTAAAGACGATCCGGCTTGCTCTGTTGCTGATGATTTCACAATAGCAGATTTCTCTGATAAGAAAGCGCTTGAATCTTTTGCACAGAGTGTGGATTTGGTCACTATTGAGTCTGAAAATATTCCATGTAGTGCAATTGATATCGATGTAAATTTTTATCCGGGTAAAAAAGCGTTACACATTTCGCAAAACAGATTGAGAGAAAAGGATTTTATTAAAAACTTGGGTGTAAAAACTGCTAACTATAAGAGTATACAAAACTATAATGAGCTACTGAAAAGCAGCAGAGCTTTTGGCTATCCAACAAGGCTGAAAACAACAGAAATGGGTTATGATGGAAAAGGGCAATATGTGCTTAAGAATGATTCTGAAGTGAAGCAATTTGCTTCCTTTGATTGGAATACAGAGTACATTCTTGAAGCAAGTGTTGATTTACTGAAAGAGGTTTCAATAGTTATTGCAAGAGATAAAAACGGTAAAGTAGCTTTTTTTCCTATAGCAGAAAATTACCACATTGACGGAATACTTGATACTTCAACAGTGCCAGCTAAAATAGATAGCAAATTAACTCAAGAGGTACAACGAGCTGCAAAGAAAATAGCAAATGCGCTCGATGTAATAGGAATTCTGGCTATTGAATTTTTTGTTACTAAAGATAACGAGTTGTTAGTTAATGAACTAGCTCCAAGACCTCACAATTCTTGCCACTGGAGCTTGGATGCATGTAACGTTAGTCAATTTGAACAGCTGGTTAGGATAATATGCGGGCTACCTATGCAGGAAGTAGTATTACGCTTTCCTTGTATGACGAAAAATATAATAGGTAATGATATATATGATTCTCATAAGTATTTGAGTAACGAAAAAGCTAGTTTAACCATATATGGGAAAAAAGAGGTTAGAGATAAGCGTAAAATGGGACATGTCAATATAGATTTAAGTTAACAGTTTTTCTACGTTATACCGCCACAACTGTACGAACATTGTGATATGATGAGATGTTACATAGTAAACGATGTCATGAAAGTAGCCTCCTTTCCCTGTCATCCCAGTCTGGGATCCAGGAAAGTTTGCTTGTAAACTAGCATAGAAAGTGATTACAACGTTTTCGATGAGATTATATGGAAAACTGGATTCCAGACTGGAATGACACCATCATAAGGTGAAACTGGATCCAAGTAGTCAGGGCACTGGGATGACAAAAAAGGAGGCTACTCGGATGACAGGAGAAGGTACTGCCGTCATAAAGGAACCAGTGTCAGCTACTTTCATAACACCGTTGAAAGAAATGAACCAAAATCGTTTTGAATAGAGGAATAACATTCACAAGCAAAATTTCATATTACCATTTTTTAATTTATGTATTATAATAAGCTTAATTTATAAGAAAAACAAAGTTGGAAGAACTAAGCAAAAACTGGGTGATAAGAACGGGAAGGTTTTTATCTTCATTCTTTTTTTTACTGTTGATTGCGCTATCAATACGTAGTTTTTTATTCGAGCCATTTCATATACCTTCTGGTTCAATGAAAAGCACCCTACTTGAAGGGGATTACATTTTTGCTAGTAAATATTCATACGGTTACAGTAAACACTCATTTCCATTTTCTCCAAACATTTTTAGCGGCAGGATTTTTTATACCCCTCCAAAGCGTGGCGACATAGTAGTTTTCAAACCCACGAGAAATGACAGCATCAGGTTTGTTAAGCGAGTAATAGGAACACCAGGTGACAAAGTGCAAATGATAGAGGGAGAATTATACCTAAATGATCAGAAAGTAGAGCGAAGGCAAATTGAAAGTTTTTTTGATTATGAGTCAAATCGTAACATACCAAGATATATAGAAACGCTTTTAAGTGGCAAGGAACATGAGATTTTGGTAGATAACATTTCTAATAAGCTATCATATAACACTCCGGTTTATTATGTACCTAACGATCAATTTTTTGTTATGGGAGACAATAGAAATAATTCTTTGGATAGCAGGTTTCCTGAAATTGGGTTCATACCAGCAGAAAATATTGTCGGGCGTGTGGGCATGGTTGGTTTATCATTTAAATTAGGTAAAGTTGATTGGCTACCATTTAATTTCAGGTTACCTATTGCTCTGAGATTTGACAGGATATTGCACAAAGTTGTGTAAACTCTATCTGTCTACTAATTCGCATAATTCTAAAGCAGAACTTTTTAACTCAGCGACAGCATTATTAATGTTGTCTAAGTCGTTTCCCTGTAAAGCGTTTTTTGCGTTCTGTAATAAAATTTTCAACTTTTGATCAGTGGAAACGTTTTCAACTAAATGTATGAATTTATTGCCATTAATTTTCGCCTCTGCAAGGGAACGAGCCTTCATATCTTCATCAAAGCTGTTTATTGACTGGTTAACCATATTTTGAATATCGGCTTCACTTAAGCCAGAGCTTGGCTTTATTTCAACTGTTTGCTCAATTTGGGTAGTTTTTTCTCTCGCAGTAACAGTCAATATACCGTCAATGTTGACTGTAAATTCTATTTCAACTCTTGCAGAACCTGCAGGCAGTGGCGGTATACCTTTTAGTTCAAACTGCACTAGAGATTTGTTATCCTCTATCATTTCACGTTCTCCCTGACAAACGTGAATTTTCATTGCTGTTTGTCCGTCAGCGTAAGTTGTAAATTCCCTTTTTTCTGAAATTGGTAGTGGCGTATTTCTTAATATGATTTTTTCAACTATGCCTCCTATAGTTTCTATACCAAGTGATAAGGGTAGAACATCAAGGAGAATATTCCTATCTTTTGAATTTGAAGTTAAATAATGAGCCTGCAGAGCTGCCCCAATGGCAACTGCTTTATCCGGATCCACGTCATTCAGTACTTTATTTCCAAAGAGTTTGACTAGTGAATTTTGAACCAATGGTGTTCTAGTTGCACCACCAACTAAAATTACTCCTTTTATATCATCAATTTTAAGATCTATATCGCTTATAGTACGAGTGACTATATTGATAGTCTTATTGACCAAAGAACTGATTGCCTGCTCGAATTCTTCTCTAGTAATTTCGCATTTAAATGGCTTGCCGTTAACATTAAATTCGAAGATATCTATAGTGTGATTGCTTAGGTGCTCTTTCACAGAGCGTGATTCGATAAGTAAGGAATTTAGTTGCTTAGCCGTCTTTTCTCTATACTTACTGAGCACGATTGAACTCAGCAAATGATCAAAATCATCACCGCCGAGGTTGGTGTCACCACCAACCGCAAGAACTTGAAACACTCCTTGATGCAATTTTAATATTGAAATATCAAATGTTCCGCCACCGAGGTCATAAACTGCATATATGCCGCTATTATTGTTCTTTTCAATGGAGTAAGAAAGCGCTGCAGCGGTTGGCTCATTAACAAGGCGCAAAACCTCTATACCAGCTAATTTCGCTGCATATTTAGTTGCATTACGTGCTGAATCATCAAAATAAGCTGGCACAGTGATCACTGCTTTTTTCACTTTTAGCCCTGTGGATTTTTTTACCCTCTCACATAGAGCTTTTAATATCTCAGCAGAGATTTCAATAGGAGTAAGATACTTTTCTTCTGAGCATTTTACCCTAATAACTTTTTCACTTTCGTTATCTATTTCACAATTGATACCTTCTTTATGCAAGTCTTTAACACTTTTACCCATTAAGCGTTTTATAGAGCAGATAGCGTTTTCGCCAACATCGCAGCCTACTTTTAGTACATCCTTTTCATATGAAATGACAGAAGGTAATAGTTCACGACCTTGCTCATCTTTAAATATTTCTACATTGCCAGCTTTATTTACCATGGCAATTAAAGAGTTAGTAGTTCCAAGATCTATACCAAAAACTACCTCATTTNNGAACTTGGTTCAGAAATTTGAACTGGCCGCATTTTCCTTCATCTCCTCAAATGACTTATATAAATATCTCAATCTAAAAACTTGCGTAGCAGCTTCATCAAAATTTTTTGTAGCAAAAGCATTAATTAGGTTTTTAGTACAATCTTTTACCTTTTCATCAATCATCCTACTTGCAAATTGTAAATCATCGCAGTCTAGAAAGTATTCTCTTATTTCCATTGATTCATTTAATATTTCAGGATCAAGATGCTCTTTTTTGCTTTGTACGTCAAAAAGATTCAACAAATGCTCAGCACGTTCTAGAGGTGACTTTAGCACTTGATAAGCTTTGTTGATATTTTCCATATTTTTGGACTCTCTTTCATTTATATCAGTTTTGCTTAGCTCAATATATTTTTTCTCCAGCTCATCAAAGCTGATGTTAAAAGCCGGTTCAATTCCAAATAATGTGAAATGGTTGCTAGACATGAAAACTCTCTCCACAACCACATTTTCCTTTCTCATTAGGATTTTTGAAAATAAAACCTGATGAGAATTTTTCCTCTACATAATCCATTTCAGAGCCAAGAATAAACATGACGGATTTTGGATCGATTAACACTTTAACTTTTTGGCCATCACTACAATTTTCCTCAATTATCGACTCTAAAGGACGAGTATCATATGCATATTCAATATCATATTTTAAACCAGAACATCCTTTTTGCTTAATTAGCACTCTTATTCCTATTGCTTCTTCCGGTTTTTCAAGGTTAGTATGCTTCTTTTGGTCCAATAAATACCTTATCCTTTCTACTGCTTCCGCAGTTATAGTGATAAGTTTTTTATTCTTTTTTACAGTTTCACCTCCGCCTACTTCTTGATATTCACCCATGTTCGTAGCTTCTTAATTCTTTTGTTTACTTTGATAATCATGAATAGCAGCCTTTATAGCATCTTCAGCAAGCACCGAACAGTGTATCTTCACTGGAGGTAAAGACAACTCTTCCACTATTTGAGTATTCTTTATCTGTGTAACGTCACTGGTGGTTCTTCCCTTTATCATCTCTGTTAACAAGGAACTTGAAGCAATGGCAGAACCACAACCAAAAGTTTTAAATTTTGCATCTTCAATAACACCTTTGTCATTGACCTTTATCTGCAATTTCATTACATCACCGCACGATGGTGCACCAACTAAACCAGTACCAACATTTGGATCATTTTTATCCAGAGAGCCAACATTCCTTGGATTTTCGTAATGATCTAAAATTTTCTCATTATAACTCATAAAATTACCTGTGAACCGCTATTCTACATTATAACATATTTAGGTTAAAAACTAAAGTAAAATACACTAGTATCACGGGAATTTTACTTTCAAAATTCCCGTAAAACGACTGTTTAACTTTACAAATACACATAATACGTGTATTTCTTTACAACCAGCGTATCTATGTTGTCATTAAGTTTATAATTTAAAAAGGAGTATTCCCTTGAGTTTATTTGGTAATCTTTATAAAGGCCTGTTAAAAACTTCTTCTCGCTTTAGCGACGGGGTGAAAAGTATTTTTTCTGGCAAANAAAAATTAGATCAGTCGCTTTTAGACGAGCTAGAAGAATTGCTAATTAGCATGGACATTGGTCATAAAACTTCTAGACTGCTTATTGATAAGCTCGCAAGTATCAAATTCGAATCAGAAGTTGAGCACAACGTTATCACACAGCAGTTAATGAGCGAAATAGAAGCGATATTAAACCCTGTTGTGCAGCCGCTCATTTTGGATAAAAAACCACACATAATAATGGTATGCGGAGTAAACGGTAATGGTAAAACCACAACTATAGGTAAGCTTGCATATAAATACAAGGAAATGGGAAAATCCGTTATGCTTGTTGCATGCGATACATTTAGAGCTGCTGCTAGTGAGCAGTTAAATATTTGGGCAGAACGTTCTGATTGTTCCATTGTTACTGGAGAGTACGGTAGCGACTCTGCAAGTGTGGCATATAGAGCTGTAAGCCAAGCTATAAAAGATAACGTTGATGTTGTTTTAATTGACACAGCAGGAAGGCTGCAAAATAATGTGAACCTTATGGAGGAGTTATCAAAAATATATAGAACGATAAAGAAATTGGATGACACTGCCCCTCATGACGTTATTTTAGTTCTTGATGCAACTACCGGCCAAAATGCTTATAGCCAATTAGAGGCATTTAGTAAGATGGTCAATGTTACCGGGCTAATCGTAACAAAGCTAGATGGCACCGCTAAAGGCGGAGTAGTAATTGGACTTGCAGAAGTTTATAAGATAAAGTTACATGCTATAGGAATTGGCGAAAGTATAGAGGACTTAAGGGAGTTTACTAGCAAAGAATTTGCTGAAGCATTATTTAATCGTAATTAAAAATTTCTCTTAATTCCCTTACGTGACTAAGCTTGATTATCTCAATATCATGAGAAGAGTAATTACCATTTTTAGGCATAATTGCTTTTTTGAATCCTAATTTTTGTGCTTCTTTTAGTCTGAGATCAGCATGCGAGACATTCCTAATTTCTCCTGAAAGTGCAACTTCACCGCAGATTATTGAAGAAGTTGGCAGCGGTAAATTTACTACACTTGAAATAAGAGAAGCAGCAACAGCAAGATCAGCCGATGGTTCCTGTATTTTGAGTCCCCCTGCAATGTTTAGGTATACCTCTTTATCATGCAAAAACATTTTGCAACGAGCATTCAGCACCGCGATGATCATAGCCAATCGATTAATATCCCACCCAACTACTGCCCTTCTTGGGGTTGCCATATTAGTCCCTGCTATTAATGCTTGCACTTCCATTAAAATTGGTCTTGAACCTTCAATTCCTGCAAATACGGCGCTGCCAACTACTTCTCTGTCATGAGCCATCAGAAACAATGATGATGGGTTATCAACAGGCACAAGTCCTGCTTCAGACATCTCAAAAACACCAATTTCATTTGCAGGGCCAAATCTATTTTTAATAGTACGCAAAATGCGATATTGATTACTGTTTTCACCTTCAAAATATAATACCGTATCCACCATATGCTCCAAAGTTTTAGGTCCAGCTATTTGTCCATCCTTAGTTATATGACCAACTATTAAAAGAGAAATACCATATTGTTTCGCAAGAATGGTTAATTCATGAGCACAAGTACGAACCTGAGTTACAGTGCCTGGTGCTGATGTAATTCTGCTATCATACATTGTTTGTATAGAGTCAATTACTAAGAATTTAATACTTTTGTTTTCCTTTATTGTTGCTACTACATCAGTTAAAGACACTGTAGATAAAAGCTTAATTTTAGGTTCATTTATCTTAAGACGCTTTGCTCTGAGGCTCACTTGCTCTAAAGATTCCTCGCCAGATACATAAAGACATTCAAAAGAGGAAAGTTGCACAACATTAGCTGCAATTCTAAGCAAAAGGGTGGATTTCCCAATTCCAGGTTCGCCACCAATTAAAATGCTAGCACCTTGAACGATACCCCCACCAAAAACTCTATCTAATTCTTCTATTCCTGTTAGAAAACGATTTGGAATGATAATTTCGCTATCCGATAACGTCTTTATTAAAATTGGCGCAGATATACTTCTTTTGCCCGTTTTTACTGCTATTTCCTCAACAATTGTATCCCAATTGTCACATGCGATGCACTTTCCTACCCACCTACCAGTGCTATGACCACAGGATTGACATACATATACAGTTTTCATCAAAGCCAAAATTATTTTGTTGTAATTGTAACAAAAATTAGCCAAATAGGCGAAGTAAATGTACACTGAGTCTCACAAGCGTTGTGGTGCGAAGATAATTGTCATAAGTTGTGCCATTTAAATTCATGCACAATAATTGCACCCTCCAGGATCCAAGTAGCTCCTTCTCCCGTCATCCAAGTGCCCAGACACTGGAATTCAGGAAAAAGAATGGTGTCATGCAAGTAGCCTCCTTCTCCTGTCATCCCAGTGCTCCTATAATGTCATCCCAGCACCTTCTTCTGTCATCCCAGTGCGTGACACTGGGATCTAATTTTTATGCAAAATTATTATATTTATATACTTGCAAATAGATACAATTTGCAATAATTTATACTATGAAGTTACGAAATGAGATCCCAGTGTCACGCACTGGGATGACACCTTCCGTATAAATATTAAAAAATTTACCAAATGAAAAAAAAGGCAAAAGAAGCCCCGTGGTTGGCTAATTACTTACATTATACTTTCAAGTATGGCGTTTTTTTATTCTAAACGCTTAATAACCGCGATTCAGCTGCTTTTAAACCGCAACTAATCTAAATTATAAACATTAAGAAATTTACTAAACAGAAAAAAAGGCAAAAGAAACCCTAGGGTAGCTAATTATTCACTATCCATTTTTTAAGTTGGCGTTTTTTAATGTTTTAAATGCTTTATAAGCGCATTTCAGCTTATATTAGGTAAAAACCTAGAAGTTTTATAAAGACATAAGGTGCACATAGTGCAAAAAATTAAACATGAGACGCCAGATACGTGAGTTTTTTTGTCATTTAATCTGTACAGAGAAGATAAATAAATAGCTTCAGTTTCATGATAAGGGAGCTGGCGAAGCTTGTCAAGTAAGTTTTTTTGTTCCTATTCCCAATGTTATATGGTTACGCAAAGTCTATTATTATTTTGGTCTATTTGTGGCTCACTAATCATAGTTCGAACGAGATTAGTTGCCATAAAAGCACAGCCTAGAATGAAAAAGGTAGTAGAAATCCAGGGGATGATAGGAGATTCAAAGGGCAATATAGATGTAATTCCTCCTATTAAAAATAAAGTGCCAGATGTGATATCAAGACAGATCTTTGTTAGTTTTTCTTGTCCAGGAGTGTTTTTTACACCGAGTTGCTTGTTAAGACTACGCTGCCTAAAATGATCAGTTAGTGACCATATGTTTAAGGTAGATGAAAGTGCACTTAATATAGTGCCAGCAATACTAAAATACAGACCTAAAACAGGAATACTAAAGACTGATGCTGCTATATATCCAATAAAAAAGGTGGTAGATAGTGTAGTAACTAAGCGTTTCGAGTAAGTTCGTACCTTCTTTCTGTAGGCTAACTTATCTTTTTCATAACACATAGCATAAATATTACCTAATACGTCATATTATAGCATTAATTAATTCAACAAGCAATATAGAGTGCCCGAGAGAAGACTTGAACTTCCACAACTTGAAAAGTTACTAGCACCTGAAGCTAGCGCGTCTACCAATTCCGCCACCCGGGCTTTTTATAGTTTACTGTGTTTAAATTAAATAATATACTTAAACAATTTTTAGTTCAAAGGTAATGTCAAATCTAGACCAAATATTTTTCGCTCAAAACAATGTTAATATTAATAACGTATATAAAATAGTCAATAACGCTTTGAGCAATAGCGATGGTGGTGAGCTGTTTCTAGAATTTTATCAGTCAGAGTCTCTGCTTTTTGATGATAACATATTAAAACACGTGGATTTGAATACCAGAAGGGGGTTTGGTTTAAGGTCTTTTTGTGAAGATAGTACGTCTTTTGTTTGCTCTTCTGAAATTAGCGAAAAGGAAATTAGTAATGCTGCTTCTATAGTAAAAAGTTCAGTGTCTTTAAATAAAAAAAATTCAATAAACTTGAATGAAGAGACAACAAGCCTATATTCGAGGATTAACCCCATAAATGAAATGGATCTGAATTCAAAGATTAAACTACTCAATGAGGTTAACGAATATATAAGATCTAAAAATAACTGCGTGAAGCAAGTAAAAATAACTTTAAGTGGAGAATGGCAAGTTGTACAAATAATAAAGGGTGATCACAGATTAAGTGACATTAGGCCTCTAGTACGTTTTAATGTACTAGTTATTGCAGAAAAAAATGGTCAAATCGAAAGAGGTTCTGCAGGGCATGGTGGAAGGGACTCTTATAGTAAGTTTGTTTCTGAGAAAAAGTGGAAAGAAGTTGCAAACCAAGCATTAAAACAAGCACTGGTAAATCTTGAAGCAATTCCAACTCCAGCTGGAGAAATGACAGTCGTTTTAGGTCCAGGCTGGCCAGGAATATTGTTACACGAAGCCGTGGGTCATGGACTTGAGGGCGACTTCAATCGCAAAAAAGTCTCAGCATTTTCAAATTCTGTGGGTAAACAAGTAGCAGCTAGTGACATCACAGTAGTTGATGACGGAACTCTGCCTAATTTGCGTGGCTCTATCAGCGTAGACGATGAAGGCACTCCACCCAGTTATAATATATTGATAGAGGATGGGATCCTCAAAGGATACATGCAGGATCATATGAACGCTAAACTCATGGGTGTAAATCCAACTGGTAATGGTAGAAGGGAAAGTTATAAAGAAGTTACTATGCCGCGCATGACAAACACCTATATGTTGCCTGGAAAACATGCACCGGAGGAAATAATATCTAGCGTAAAGAAAGGTCTGTATGCAGTAAATTTCGGTGGTGGACAAGTTGATATAACGTCAGGAAAATTTGTTTTTTCATCTTCGGAAGCTTACCTAATAGAAAATGGCAAAATTACACAGCCAGTCAAAGGGGCAACACTAATTGGTGATGGTCCAACAGTGTTGAAAAAAGTATCTATGGTTGGTAATGATCTAAAGTTAGATCCTGGTGTTGGCACATGCTCAAAAGATGGACAAAATGTGCCCGTTGGAGTTGGTCAGCCGACACTCAAAGTCGACGCAATAACTGTTGGTGGGACTGAGATATAGATAAGAGCTAAGAGCCTGTACGTGATCTCAAGAAAGGAATAAACTAGGAGATGATATAAATGAATTAGGATATATGAGAAGTTTATACCCAAGTGACATAAGTCGAGAGAAGTTTGAGATTATTGTAGAAGATCTCGAATCTTGCAGGAAGAAGACAAAACCAAGAACACTTGATTTATATGATGTATTTTGTGGAGTGTTATACGTCTTAAAAAGTGGCTGCCAGTGGAGCAAAAGAGTTTCCAAAATGGCGCAATTGTTACGACTACTTTAAGAAGTGGAGTGAAAAACCAGATGCAAATAAAGAAAGTGTTCTGGAGCTGGTATTAAAAAAAATAGTTGCGACAAAACAATGGTCGGAAACAGCTTCTGCATAATTGATGCACAGAGTGTAAAAAATGCAGATACTGATGAAGAAAAAGGCTATGATGCAGACAAAAAGATTTCAGGGTCATATTGCAGTTGATACGCAAGCATGCAATTCATATAACAACGGCAGAAGCAACTAGTGCTGTGGAAATGGTGGAAAATGCTAAAGAAAACCTCTCTGAAGTTAAAAATATACTGGTTGATGCTGGCTACACAGGAGAAAATTTTGCAACTCAAATAAAAACGACTATCGGTGCAACCGTTGAAGTAATAAAACGAAGTGAATTACATACCTTTGTTGTATTGCCAAAGAGATGGGTCGTTGAGCGCTCTTTTGCTTGGTTGGAAAAGTGTAGGCGGTTGTGGAAAAATTGCGAGCGTAAACTCAATACTAGCCTACAAATTGTCGTTCTGGCTTTCATTGCCTTACTTCTGAAAAGATTATGAACAGGCTCTTAGCTACTTTCATGACATCATCGTAAAGTAAACCAGTGTCACGCACTGGGATGACACCTTGAAGATTTGAAGAACCGTCATCCCGCTACGTGTTAGCGGCCAAGAGATACCATTTTAGGATTTGTTATTAGCTATTTTAAAAACGCTACTTAAACATTTTTTTTAATCGATTGATTTCATCAGCAAATTTTGAGTCGGTTCTTATAAAATTTTCTACTTGCTTTACTGCATGTATAACAGTAGCATGGTCTCTGCCACCAAAACTTCTTCCAATATCTGGTAGGCTTTTTTGCGTAAATTTTTTGGCAAAATACATAGCTATTTGTCTTGGCCTTGCAAGACTGCGAAGCCTTCTATTGGATTGCATATCTGCAACCTTTATATTGAAAAATTCAGCTACTTTCTTTTGTATTTCTTCTATTGTGATTGACCTATGATTTGACCTAAGAAGATCGATTAGGGTTTCACTAGCTGATTCTACCGTCATACTTCTTCCGATTAACGAGGTATGGGCAACCTTATTTAATGCTCCTTCTAATTCTCTTATATTAGATTTTATGTTCCTTGCTAAAAACTCTAGGACATCTTTCGGAACATACATATTCATCCGTTCCACTTTTGCCTGCAATATACCAAGTCTTAATTCAAAAGTTGTTTCATTAATATCTGCCACCAACCCCCAACCGAGTCGTGATTTTATTCTTTCTTCCACTCCATCAAGATCACTAGGAGACCTATCAGCTGATATGACCAATTGTTTATTTTGGTCTATCAATGCATTGAAAGTGTGAAAAAATTCTTCTTGTGTGCTATCTTTACCACTGATAAATTGCACATCATCTACCATCAATACATCTACTGATCTAAATTGCTCTTTAAATAACATAATATCTTTGCTTCGCAGCGCTGTAATATATTGGTACATGAATTTCTCTGCTGATAGATATACCACTTTTCTTTTTGCTGATGGGGAATTGACTATGTGCCAAGCTATAGCATGCATTAAATGTGTTTTACCAAGTCCCACTCCACCATATAGAAACAAAGGATTGCTGCCTGATATTGGATCTATAGATTCCGCTACACGCTTTGCCGCTGTAAATGCTAATTCATTTGACTTTCCTACCACAAAATTATCAAAAGTGAATCTGGGATCCAGTGGTGAACCAAGATTATGATTACTTTCCTCTCTGTTTTTTAGTATAACATTAGAATTTGAATTCCTTTCTTCAATTACTTGAATATCAATAGAACATATACTTTGATCCTCGCTTTGCCATAATGATAATATTTTTTTTATGTAATGAACTGTAATCCACTCTTTTATAAACCTTGTTGACACGGATAAAAGAACTTCCCCACTTCTGCTACTGACAAATTTTAGTGAACTCAGCCAGCTGTTATATGTTGCTTCTCCATAGAGATTATAAAGACAACTTTGAATTTTTTCCCAAGTAACATTGTGATCCGTTACTGTAATAACCTGATCAAAAAACATAGTAGAAACCTTAGGGCTAGTTAAGTTCATATACCACACCAAGAAAAAAGCAATAATCAGAAAGATGCAAGATAATCAACAGCTTACTGCAAAATGAAAAGCTAATATTACTTAATACATACTAAAAATTATGGTGATTTTTTGATGAGTTGTAAAGGGTATAAAAACACTAAAATTGATCATTTTTATTTCAAAAAGATAAAAAATTTGTAAATGTCGCTTGTATCGAGGATTAGAAGCATGCTATTAAAAACAGTAATACATTATGTATAAATAAGATGTTAAATTTACTGGCAAATAAGTAAAGTATTCATATAAATATAGCTAACCTAATATAGATTTACTGAAGCAAATTTATGATTATATTAAATAATTTGAGTTGTTATGCTGTATTCGGTATTGAACTAGAGTTTTACATTGAAGGAATAGAAAAAGAATATTTGTTTCTGAGTAGCATCAAAAATAAAATAGCATCTCTTGAATTTTCTTGCGAGAAAGAGAATTCTACACATCAATATGAGATAAAAAGTGGTTGTTATACGAACTCCGACAATTTAATTAAGCATTTTGAGTTAGCAAAACAATTACTTACTGAAGTAGCACAAAAACTTGGTGGGAACGTTTCTTTTAAAGCAAAGCCTTATTTGGATAGAGCAGGCAGTGCATTAAATGTGCATGTTAATCTCGTGAATTCAAATAACGATAACTTATTTTATATCAATGAGCAAAAGTATAGTGATTATTTGATTCATAGTATTGGCGGATTATGTGCAATGATGAAAAAACATATGTTGTTTTTTGCTCCAAATGATGATTCATATTTAAGATTTCAGTATCCGGATATTCATACTCCAACTACGATTAGTTGGGGAGTAAATAACAGAACTGCTGCGATCAGAATTCCCTATTTTGGCAACGATTTCAAAAGATGCCGCCTGGAGCACCGCGTTCCCGGAGTAGACTGTAACCTTGAAAAAGTACTTACAGCAATAATTGAAGGTATAGTTTTTGGTATAGAGAACAAAATTGCTCCGCCAAATAGGGTCTACGGCATTGCATCTGATCCGCAATATAAGATGAAGAGGTTAATATAACAACTATCTATCAAATCCTAATCCGTTAAACCCCTTTTGGGTAATTGGCTGTTCTAACATTTTTCTTACATCATTATCTACATTTTCGCACTGTAATAGCAAGTCTGCAGCAGATAGTTTCTGCGTGCTTTTAGACTTAAGCCCTACATTGGTAAGGTCACTCGATGGCTGCTTAGGAAGTGGATTATCAGATACATCCATGTTTTTAGGAAGAGATTTTATCTGATTCTTTATAGAGCTAGAGCTATTTTGTGTAAGAGTTTTATCATCTGGCATGCCAAGAATAATTTTCTCAGGCACTACCATAGTTTTTGTATAATCAACAGGATTACTATTTTCAGCATCTATAGTCACATGAATTGGTTCGCCAAACGCATTTATAGGGCCACCAAGTGATCCTTTCTCCATGCGTTCTTGTGCTCTTTTCCTTATTATTTCTTCTTCTAGCTCAGCTTCAGTTCTTTCTGGTTCTTTTGCGGATATTTCTGTATCTTTTTCTTCACCTTCATCAACACTGCTATACCCTTCATCTTCTGAAACTTTATCTCCTGAAACACCAGTAATTTCAGCAGGCTGTTCTTTTTTAGTTCTTATTTTATGAATCAATGAAAGTAATAAGTAAGTAACTGCAGCAGCAGCAACGATAATGGCTATCTTTGCAGCAATGTGAATTGCTGTTAAAAATATTAAAGCTGATAAAGCTCCAGCTAACCCAGATGTAATAACTTTATTCTTGCCTTTTGTTACATTTAAAATTGCCACCATAATAACCTCTCAAATACTGTTCTAGAATTATTATACAGAAATTTTCTTATACTTGCAACTTTGTAAAAATTTTAATTATTTGCGTAAAGTTTTAAAGCTATACAAGAATTAATTAATATGCAATGTATCTCGACTATAATATTGTACAAACGCACATATTCAGTTAACATTCAACATGCAGAGCTTACTCATAGAGCGAAACAGGACGGTGGTATTATTACTTATAGTAATTTTTATCTTCGGTTCATACGCTTATGTAAAAATGCCAAGGGAAAGCAACCCTGATATACAAATTCCTATAATCAGCGTGTTCGTTGGACTTCCTGGAATTTCTGCTCAAGATAGTGAAAAGCTATTAGTGCTTCCTATAGAAAATGAACTCAGATCCATCGAAGGTGTAAGAGAATTGAGAGCTTTTGCAACTAATGACGGTGCTCATATAATACTTAAATTCGGCACAGAATATGATAATAAAGAAGTGCTTGATAACGTCCGCTCAAAGCTTTCAAACATAAAATCAAAGTTACCTGTTGAAGCGGAATCTCCAATAATAAATGAAATAAACTTGAGTCTATTTCCCATATTAAATGTTGGCTTAATTGGTAATCTACCAGAAAGAGCTTTAACTGAAATAGCACGCAAACTAAAGAAAGAAATAGAATCTCTGCCAAATGTTCTCAAAGTTGAAGTGGCGGGTATGCGTAAAGAAACAGTGGAAGTTATAATTGAGCCCACAGTTCTAACAAAATATAACATTCAATCAAACGAAATATTCCAAGCTATATCAAGCAATAATAGACTAGTGGGAGCTGGGTCGCTGGAAAATGATACCGGTAAATATTCGATTAAAATATCAGGGTTATTAAAAGACATAGAAGATATTATGAATATTACTATTAGATCTCAAGGTGATGCAGTTTTAAGAATCAAAGATATAGCAAAAGTGTACCCTAGGTTTGAGGATCACCAAGGGTTTGCTCGCATTAATGGATTACCTAGTGTCGTGCTAGAAATTTCAAAACGTAACGGAAAAAACATAATAGACACAGTAAATCAAGTAAAATACTTAATGGATAAAGCAAAAGATCAATTACCTAAAAATTTAAAAGTGGTGTATTTAAACGACCAGTCAAAAAACGTCCGCGATGTGCTTGATGACTTGGAAAACGGCATAATATTTGCTGTGTTGTTAATATTGATCATAATGATGCTTTCGATGGGAACAAGGATTGCTATTCTTGTGGCACTCTCGATACCCGGTTCCTTTCTCATTGGGATAATAGCTCTTTACTTTATGGGCATCACTTTAAATATCGTTGTGCTCTTCAGTTTAATTATGGCTGTTGGCATGCTGGTTGATGATGCAATTGTGATCAGTGAATATGCCGATAGAAAGATGATCTGCGGAATGGGCAAAGTAGAAGCCTTTCACACTTCAGTTCGTGATATGTTTTATCCGGTCTTATCATCAACGTTAACTAAATTAGCAGTGTTTTTTCCTTTACTACTCTGGCCTGATACTGTGGGAAAATTCATGCAGTATATACCAATTACAATAATTTTAACTTTAACCGGATCGCTTATTATGGCTCTGGTTTTTATACCAACACTTGGTGCAATCTTTGGAAAGCCATCAGTAACTTCAAAGGAAGAAATTGAAAAAATGAATGCTATCGAAAGTTGTGAGATAAAAAGCGCTGGACCTATAATAAGAGCTTATGTACGAATGCTAGAAAAGGTCTTAGATCATCCTAAAAAATTCGTATGTGCTACTGTATTCGTCCTGTTTTCATTTAGTGTGCTGTACTTTACTTTTGGCCCTGGAGTAAAGTTTTTTCCGAAAGTGGATTCAGATAATATTTTAATCAGTGTTCAAGCAAAAGAAAGCTTATCAGCCAAAGCACGAGATTTGATACTAAAAGAAGTAGAAGAGCGCATTTTGAGTGTTGAAAAAGAAATTCATGTTTCTTATGCTAGATCAGGAGCATTTTCAGACAACGTTATCGCCAGAATTCAACTAGAACTTATGGATTGGCGCTTCAGGCGCAAAGCTAAGCATATATTAAGCGATATAAGGAGCAGTGTGCAAGACATGAAAGGAGTAATAATTGATGTTCAAGAGGAAAAGTCAGGACCGTCAGCTGATAAGCCAATACAGATTAACCTCAGTGGAAGTGCATCCAATCTGAATTTAGCAGCAGAGAAAATTCTAAAAATTATGGACCAACCTTCATCCGGGTTTATAAATATTCAAGATAGCAGATCAGCACCTGAAATAGAGTGGAATATGAGTGTTGATAAGAGTAAGGCTACAAGTTCTGGAGTAAGTGTTGCAACCATTGGCGATTTTATAAAGATGGTTACAAATGGAGTGTTGATTGGAAAATATAGACCAAATAACACGGATGAAGAAATCGATATCGTACTTCGTTTCCCTGGAAAGGATCGCAACATGAAGACTATAGATAATCTTTTTATCAATACAGTAAACGGCCCGTATCCTATGAGCAATATAGTAAAATATGCTCCAGAAAAAAAGGTAAACAAACTAAGTAGGATTGATGGATCACGCACAGTGACAATCTCTGCTGACCTGGATATTGGTTATCTTGTTGATGAAAGGGTAAAATTCATTCAGAATTCTATTGCCCAGGATTGGGACAAGGAAGTAGAAATTGATTTTAAAGGTGACAAAGAAGATCAACAAAAATCAGGAGCATTTTTGTTAAAGGCTTTTATATTAGCGATTACATTAATGATATTGGTATTAGTAACACAGTTTAATAATGTATACCATACATTTATCGTAATGACAGCAGTGTTTTTATCCACAACATGTGTGTTTTTTGTTTTCTTTCTTATTCAACAAGTTTTCGTAATCGTTATGTGTGGAGTGGGGATAATTGCTTTGGCAGGAATTATAGTGAATAATAACATACTATTGCTTGATGCCTTTCATCACCAAATTAAGGTACACAAAAATGACATCAAGCGATGTGTAATAAACGCTGCAATTTCTCGCGTTAGGCCAATATTGCTTACTGTTGCAACCACAGTTCTTGGTTTAATACCGATGATTACTAGGTTAAATATCAGTTTTTTTACGCTACAAATCACATATGATGCTCCATCAAGCCAGTGGTGGGTTGATATTTCAACAACTATAGCAAGTGGAATATTGGCTGCAACGGCTTTAACTTTATTCTTTACTCCTGCGTTGCTTGTTATGCAAAGACACGAAAAAACTTGACTTAAATTAGCAATTATTTAACATTTAGGATAGCGTTCTTTGCCCGTTGAAGCTATAATTATAACTAATTACATTGGATTTATTTATTATGATTGCTAATCGTAAAAGCAGTGTTAAGCAGAAAAGTAACAAGAATAACATAGTTGGAAACCTTGATGTGATAAAAACAGCAGGAGAGCTTTCACTTCAAAAAGGTTTAGATTTTGATGTTGTAATAAAGGCACTGGAAAGTGCTATAGAAGCAGTGGCTCATCAAAAATATGGTAGCAAAAGCAAAATTGTAGTTGATATAGATAGAAACACAGGCAAAGTTACTTCATATAGAAAACTAAAAGTTATTGATGATGAATCAAATGAAAAAGAAAATACTGAGTGTGAATCAATTACGCTTACACAAGCTAAATTAATAAAAGGAGATGCAAAAATTGGAGATACTGTTAGTGAATTGCTCTCTCTTAACACTGATCTTGCTTCAGCAAGAATTGCCCAGCAAAAGATTGCTCAAGTAATTAAAGATGAAGAGTCAAAAAAGCAATATGAGGAGTTTAAAGATAAAGTGGGAGAAATAAGGTATGGTATTGTTAAACAAGTAGAATATTCAGATCTTATTATAGACATAAATGGCACTAGGGCATATCTTCCATTGCGAAATTTAACTGGTGGTGAATCATTTCGTGAAGGTGATAAGGTTAAAGCTTACATACAGACTGTTAAGCGCTCTGATGATGGACGTCAAATTATTCTTTCTAGGACTCATGAAGGCTTTTTGGAGGCATTATTAAATCAAGAAATACCAGAAATTGCTGACGGATTAGTGACAATTAAAGGTATAGCTAGAGATGCTGGTTCAAGGTCTAAGGTTGCCGTTTTCTCTCCCGACAAGAACATTGATCCAGTAGGTGCTTGTGTTGGAGTTAAGGGAGATAGAATGAAAACTATTATACACGAATTAAATGGTGAAAAAATTGACGTTATAAATTACTCCTCAGATTTGGGTCAATTTGTTATTAAAGCCATTACTCCTGCAGAAGTATCGAAGGTTATTATTGATGAAAATGAAAATTGCATAGAGTTAATAGTTGCTGAAGATCAATTGAGTTTAGCGATAGGAAAAAAGGGCCAGAATGTAAGATTAGCTTCAGAGCTTGTTGGATGGAAAATTGAGATATTAAGCACTCAGCAAGAATCAGAAAGGCGAAGTAAAGAACTTAGTCAATGTTCAGCTTTATTTGCTGAAGCTTTAAACTTAGAAGAGATTATGGGTCAGCTATTGGTAACAGAAGGTTTTTCAAGTGTAGAAGATATATCTAGCGCTTCAATTAAAGAGCTTGCTTCAATAGAGGGCTTTAATGAAGATATTGCAAACGAACTTCACAATAGAGCAAATAAGTACCTGAAAGCAGAAAATGATAGAAAAATAGAAGAGCTAAAAAGTTTAGGTATGGAGGATGATGTAATCAATTTAACTTTATCAATAGACAATAAAATTGCTCTTAGTAAGCATGATATTAAGACTTTAGAGGACATAGCAGATTTATCAAGTTATGAGTTTTGCAGCATACTCTCTTCCTCATCAGATAGCAAAGAAGATCTAAAAGATACAGTAGATTCAATAATCATAGAAGCACGTAAAAAGCTTGGGTTAATATAATAAAATAATATGAATAATGAAGATATCAGTGATAAGAAATTAACGCTCCAAGGCTTAAGCAAGCTTAAATTAGACCTCAATTTAAACTCTTCAGCTAGCCCAAGTACTGGAGCTACAGTAGTAAAAAAAAGAAGAAAAAAATCTCATGATGCAGAAGAACATAATTTATTTGACGAGAGTAAATTAGGTTCTTTAACAGAGAAAGAACAAATTTTTCGCATTAATGCTGTGCAGAATGCTGCTTTGCTGAAAGAAAGAAATCAGAGAGAAGAAAAAGAGAAAACAGCAAAAGAAGACAGCAATAAAGAGATTGACGAGAAAAATGAAGCGGACGCTTTATCTAAGGAAATAAATAAGCAAGTTTTAAGTAATACCCACTTAGTTGAACCAAAAGAAGATAGTATTGACCATGAGGACAACGATAAAAAGTCTTTTAAAGTCAACAAAGATATATATTCTAAGCATTCTAAACTGGTAATTGCACAGGCAATAGATGAAAAAACTGAACAACCCCCTGTATTTAAGCAAAGGTTTGGTATAAGAGGTAGAAAGTCAAAGTTTACTAAGGGTAAAAATATATCAAGAGAAGTTATTGTACCAGACAAAATCACTATCAGGGAGTTATCTATTCGTATGGCAGAAGATAGCAAGAGTGTGCTAAAAATGTTCAAAGAAGAAGTTGGTGAGAGTTATAGAGTAGATGATCTGGTGGATCCAGATATAGCATGTGAAATAGTGAAAAAATTTAATCATACGGCCAAACGAGTGAGCGATGCCAACAAAGAAAAGGATTTATTTTTTATAGAAGGCAGAGAAAGCCTGCCTAAAAAACCTAAACCACCAATCGTCACTTTTATGGGACACGTTGATCATGGTAAAACCTCATTGCTCGATGCATTTCGTGAATCTAATGTTGCAGAAAGAGAGTCAGGTGGCATAACTCAACACATAGGTGCTTATCAAATAACAACAAAAGATAAGCAAAAAATTACTTTCATTGATACACCAGGACATGAAGCGTTCACTGCGATGCGTGCATGTGGTGCCAATATTACTAATATAGTTGTAATAGTAGTTGCAGCTGACGATGGAATCATGAAACAAACAGTTGAAGCAATAAATCATGCAAAAGCAGCAAATGTTTCTATTATAGTTGCTATTAATAAAATTGATAAATCTGAGCCTGGTGATGTAGAAAAAATAATTAATAGTTTGCCTCAATATGATCTCATCCCTGAAGAGCTTGGTGGTGATGTTATGATTGTGCCAGTATCAGCAAAAA
Organism: Wolbachia endosymbiont of Anurida maritima; assembly: GCF_042182995.1. Taxonomy (NCBI): domain Bacteria; kingdom Pseudomonadati; phylum Pseudomonadota; class Alphaproteobacteria; order Rickettsiales; family Anaplasmataceae; genus Wolbachia; species Wolbachia endosymbiont of Anurida maritima. Next base: position 804,713 of record NZ_CP102058.1, on the reverse strand, counting down.
AGAAAACTAATTTAGATAAACTAGAAGAGACGATTTTGTTAATCGCTGAATTAATGAAGCTAGAAGCAATAGAAGATTGTCGAGCACTTGGATGGGTAATAGAATCCAAAATAGATAAAGCGAAAGGAATATCAGCTACATTGATAGTTGAGGAAGGAACGTTAAAGGTTGGTGATATATTGGTAGTTGGTACAACATACAGTAAAGTACGTAGTATGCTTGGTCAAAGAGAAAAAGCAGCATTACCCTCCGCTCCAATTGAAATTACTGGTCTAAATGGTGTGCCAAATGCTGGAGATAAATTTGTTGTTGTAAATTCTGAAAAGCAGGCGCGTGAAATTGTTGAATACAGGCTAGAGTTGATCAAGAAAAAGAAAGAAGATTTGGGCGACAATAATTTAGATATATTCAGTCGTAATGACAGTGAAACAGAAGAACTATCTGTAGTTTTAAAGTGCGATGTAACTGGTTCTATTGAAGCAATATCAAGTTCAATTGATAAACTCGGTAAAGACCAAGTGAAATTAAATATCCTACACAAAGCAGTAGGAGGGATAACAGATTCAGATGTGCTGCTTGCAGAAGCATCAAGTGCAGTAATTTTAGCTTTTAATGTAAAAGTGGACTCAAAAATAAGGGACTTGGCGAAACAAAAAGGTGTAGAAATACATACTTATAACATAATATACGAGCTCATTGACGACATGAGAATGTATTTAACTAAAATGTTAAAGCCTGTTACACGAGAGGTTCGTGTTGGTTCTGCATCTGTAAGGCAAATATTTAATGTATCTAAAGCTGGTAATATCATTGGATGTTATGTAAGTGATGGAGTCATAAAAAAAGATTCTTTAATTAAGGTAGTGCGCAATAGCAAATTGGTGCATGAAGGAAAGTTAAAAGCACTACGTAGATTTAAAGATGATGTTAAAGAAGTAGGTGTAAACTTTGAATGCGGAGTATCACTAGAGGGTAATGTCGATATTAAAGTTGGAGATATTTTGGAAGCTTATCAATTAGTGCAAGAAGAAAGGGTGTTATAGTAGCTGGATATGAAAAAGGAAATTAGAAACCTAAAGGTAGCATCGGTATTGCATAGAGCAATATCAAGAGTCCTAATGGAAGGTAAGGTGTTCAATAAAAATGTAGCGGTATCTGACGTAAAATTAAGTAAAGATTTGAAAAAAGCAGATGTATATATTGTGTTATCTTCATTGAATATTCAAATAGCTGACTACTCAGATTCAGAAAAAAGACGCACTGGAGATCCTTCTGAGAATAATTGTGATATTAATACTGTTGTTAATGAAATGAACCAATCTGCATGGTCAATACGTAAATCTATACTGTGTTATGTTGATTTGCGATTTACACCTGAGTTAGTTTTCAAGCCTGATTTAGCGTTCGATAATTTTGTTAATGTAAGCAAAATATTACATAATCACACTTAATTAATGTATTTCAACCATTACTTTTCATTAATGAGGTTGCACAGTTTAACAGGTTTGTGGCTTGTGCTATTTCCCAGTTTGAGCGGTATTCTTTTGGCCTCAACTTCTCTATCGTATCAGGCTCTTTTTCTCCTTGTTTTGTTTGCTATAGGTGCATTTTTAATGAGACCTGCAGGGTGCATAATCAATGACATTTTCGATAGAGAAATAGATGCGCACGTTGAACGAACAAAATATAGGCCACTTGCAAGTGGTGCATTAAACATAAAGCAGGCTTTAGCTTTACTTTCACTGTTACTGTCTATTGCCCTGGTAATCTTATTATTAACTAACAAAACTACACTCATACTTGGAATAATCTCAATGTGTATGATAGCTACTTACCCTTTATTAAAGCGTTATGTTTGGTGGCCACAATTGTTCTTAGGGTTTACCTTCAATATGGGATCGCTCATGGGCTCAGCAGCAATAACAAACCAGATCAGCATAGAATCCTTGCTGTTTTATATAGGATGCGTCTTTTGGACGCTGAGTTATGATACCATATACGCCCATCAAGATAAAAAAGATGATGAAAAACTCGGAATGAAATCTACCGCATTATATTTTGGTGATACAACAAAATCTTGGTTGAAAAGATTTTATTTAATATCTCTTATGACGTGGCTACATGCTGGTATCTTATCATCATTAAATAACATTTTTTATATTGCTCTACTTGCTGTAGGGTTCATATTTCACCGCCAATACAAAAATTTCAATCCTGACGATCCCAGTCAATGCATGTCCATATTTAAAAATAACTCCTACGTAGGGTTGCTGCTCTTTTTCGGCATTCTTTTAGATAGAATTATCACCTAGGTCTCAAGAGTTTCGGCTCTAATGAAATCAATAGACTTAGGTAGCCCACAGAAACAGAGAAAATTACTTTACAAACTCCGCCAGCGCCCTTATCATGAAACTGAAGCTATTTATTTATCTTCTCTGTACAGATTAAATGACAAAAAAACTCACGTATCTGGCGTCTTATTTTTAATTTTTGCACTATGTGCACCTTATGTCTTCACAATATTCTAGCTATATAAGCTGAAACGCGCTTATAAAGCATTTAAAACATAAAAAAACGCCAACTTAAAAAATGGATAGTGAATAACTAGCTACCCTAGGGTTTCTTTTGCCTTTTTTTCTGTTTAGTAAATTTCTTAAACATTTATGACTAAAGGTTAGTTGCATTAAAAAGCAGCTAAATCGCGGTTATTAAGCGTTTAGAATAAAAAAACGCCATACTTGAAAGTATAATGTAAGTAATTAGCCAACCACGGGGCTTCTTTTGCCTTTTTTTCCGTTTAGTAAATTGCTTAATGTTTGTAGCTAACATAAAGCTAAGTACGAAATTTGTTAAACACAACAAATGGTGTCATCCCAGTGGGTATCCTCTCTGGCTTTCCTAAGTTTGCTCACAATCTTGACACATATGTTTTTTTGAACATTGCCAAATGTTACTATCTTCCTCCTTTTCCTTTTTCAATTTGTGCAACCATTTCCTTAACACTTACTTGTGTGGAAGGAGGATTTTTGCTCACATGGGGTTTCGGATCAGATTTTGCTGTTACGTGTTTCGTTGCAGATCTTTTATTTCCTGTTGGAGATGAATGAGATTGTTTTTTCTTCACACTGATATCTGCTTGTACTGCTGGAGTGGTTGTGTTTTCAGCAAGCTGCACATTTGCATTTTTTTTTGCTTGATTTTGCTCAAATTTTTCTTTTAATGCCTTTACTTTACTGCCCCTCTCGCGATTAACTCCTCCTTTCGGTATCGCCTTACCAGCAGCTTTTTGTGCTGATTCCCTATTGTCTTGATTTTCAGATTTTAGTGGTACTCTTTCATCTGATTTTTTAAGAATTACTCCTACTACTTTTGGCTCTGTGCTTACTTTTTGGCCTAGATTTTTAGGCTTTAGCGATACTGCAGGTTCTACCACTTTTGGTTTTTGTCTAACTTTTTGACCAGTGGTAAACATCTTTTTTGGTATTGGCGGTGCTGTTGATGGTTTTGGCAATATTGGAGGTTTAGACTGTTGTTTTTGTTTACGTTCTCTTTTTGCTTCCATATGTTCTTTAGAAACTGTTGCATAAATTGGCTCTTCTTTAGGTGGGTTTGAACTCTGCGAATTTTCTGTTGGAATTTTGCTTTGATAATTTGATATTTCTTCATATTCAGACGATTCACTCAATGAACTTTCATAGCCTGAATCCTCAGAAGGATTTTCCTTAGCATCAGGTATACTAAAACTATTAGCTCCCTTTAGTAAAGAAGATGTAGACTTTGTCTTGCTTTCTCCACCTGAGGATATTTCTGATTTAGAGCGTACCTCCTTTGAATCTGGAGCAGCCGGAGGTGCTGTTGTTGGCCGCTTTATTTGCCTCATGCGATTACCACCTAATTTTTCTTTCGGCTGTTCTTCTTTTCGCAGCTCAAAAATACCTTCCTTTTGTTTTCTACCTTCCAAACTCACTCCGTGTGATCTATCTTTTCCTTGACTTTTTTCACTTTGCTCTAAATTTAAAGGGTCTTTTAAAATATTATTTTTTCTTAATTCTTTTTCTAATTGTTCTAAGATATCAATTTTTTTTAAAATTCTTGTATACTTAGCTGCTGTTTCTAAAGTGAAACTTGACAACTCATCATTTACAAAATTACTTATACTACTGTTCTTAGTTGGAAAATTTTTTCCCAAAATTCTATTCATTAATGTTTTAAAAAGACCTAATGGTGGTTCTACATAATTGTTCAAGTCAGTGTATATAACAAACTCAGCTATACCTTTTGCCTCATCTGTAAAACCCTCTAATGCATAGGATAAATCCCTTAACGTTTTGTTATATTGTTTCTCCGCATTTCCTAGCTTTATAGCTTCTATCAAGGAGTCGAAATTTTTTTTATAGTTCTCACTTTTAAATGGATCATTCATACTAGTTCCAGCTCATTATTTATTAAAATATAGATCTAAAATATTAAGATCTAGTAAATATTGCTTTTGTAACTCATGTACAACTATAGCTATAATAAGTAATACCGCCGCGGTCTTCTAGATCCCGCTAACACGTAGCGGGATGACAGTTGTCAAGGTGTCATGAAAGTAGCTGACACTGGTTTCCATCCAAGAGGGTGTCATTCCAGTGCTTGACACTAGTTCCTTTATGATGATGTCATGCAAGTAGCTGACACTAGTTCCTTTATGAAGGCAGTGCCCCCTCTTGTCATCCCAGTCTGGGATCTAGTCTTTATTATGCAGCCACTTATTTAAAGTTAAGTTTTCTGGATCCCAGACTGGGATGACACCTTCCATATAAATATTAAGAAATTTACCAAATAAAAAAAAGGCAAAGAAACCCTAGGGTAGCTAGTATTCAAATTCTCCCTTGTCTATTTGACGTCTTTTACTGTCTTAAACAGCGCGTTTCGGCTTGTATAGCTAAAGTTTTATAAAGACATAAGGTGCACATAGTGCAAAAAATTAAGCATGCCAAATACACTAAGTTTTTTGTCATTAATCCACTGCAGAGATTGCGAAGATAAATAAATATCTTCAGTATCATGATAAGGGAACTGGCGAAGCAAGTTTTTCGTTTCTGCGGCGACACCAGTGGTGTTAAGTATTCGTACAGTTATTGGTGTTATCAAGATACTCCCTAATCTTCTTCAAATCCTCCCAGGCTAAACGTTTTTGTGCCGGTTGGCGAAGTAGGTAAGCTGGATGAAATATAGCAGCTGTGGTGATTGAATTGGACAAATATTGGTTAGTATATGTATGAAATCTGCCACGCAAATTCGATATAGTTTTTGTGCTGTCAAGAAGGCTATAACACGCAATTCCACCAACTAAAACTAAAATTTGTGGTGAAATAAGTGCAATATGCTTCTCTACAAATGGTCTGCACATGTCAAGCTCTAGGTCGGTTGGCTTTCTATTGCCAGGTGGGCGCCAAAATACGGTATTGCTTATGTATACCTTAGTGCGATCAAGATTTATTGCACTGAGCATTTTATCGAGCAACATTCCACTTGCACCACAAAATGGTATGCCTTGAAGGTCTTCATTTGCTCCTGGAGCTTCACCAACAAGCATGATTTTTGCATTCGGATTACCATCAGAAAAAACAGTATTAGTTGCAGTTTTTTTTATTTCACAACCCTCAAATGACTTAACTGCACTTCTTAGTTCATCCACACTACTACATTCACTTGCAAGTTTCCTTGCTTCAATGATCCAGTCACTTGGGAACATGGATTGCTGCTCTTTTTTCTGGACTTCAGTGCGGATAATAGGAGACTGCACAAGTTTGCTATCCTCCTCGTTTGCCACTTTTTTTTCCTCTTCACCTTCTGTTAGCGTACAATCAACGCCCACTTCATGGTAAAATTTTAGTAATTCTAGATCATCCTTACTCATATTGCTTTTTAATCTTCTGTGCTTTTTTCATGGCCATATCATACTTCAATTTAGATAAATGTCTAATGTATAATATGCCATTTAAGTGATCTAGTTCATGTTGAATGCACCTTGCAAGCCAGCCACTAGCTTTCATTACTTTTTCTTCATTATCTAAGTCTTTATATTTCACAGTTAAGTACTTTGGACGTGTAATCTCATAACTCTGTTCTGGAATTGAAAGACACCCCTCTTTGAGGACTACCCGCTCATCGGACAATTCTGTAATTTCTGGATTAATCATACAAAAAGACCCTGTTGATTGGTATCCAGGCTGTTCATCTTGGTATTCTGGTGGTATACTTGTGACGAAAATTCTTTTCAACACTCCAACCTGCACTGAAGCAAGGCCAAGACCATCCGCATACTCCACAGTTTCGAACATGTCGTTTACTAATTCTTTAATTTTATCGTTTATTTCTGTTATTTCGTTGGCACGCGTGACTAGTCTTTCATCAGGAGCGATTACAATGGGTAATTTGGGCATAATAACTTGGATATAAAAAGCCTAATTTTATGTTTTATTTTTTCTTTTGTCAAGAATTTAGGGTATATTAAAGTGTTGCTGTATTTTTATAATAGAAATATAAATTATTTAAAGGAAGTACAATTTGAATGAGTAAGGTTAACTAATGTACTCTGCAGTAGTAGTAAAACCAAAAAGAAGCGTTTTTGCTGTTTTAGACATAGGTACAACAAAGATTATCTGTCTAATTGTTACAATGAATAGTAACTTTAGTTATAAAATAATAGGGATAGGCTATAAAATTGCAGAAGGCATAAACGGTGGATCGATCACCGATGCCAAACACGCAAATTACTCCATCTCATCAACTATAGGTTTAGCTGAGCAAGTGTCAGAGGAAACTATAGACCAGATATATGTGAACGTTGCTGGATGTGGCATCTCATCTTTTAATGTACATAATGAAATTATTGCAGCTAATCATGAAATTTCTGACCGGGATATAAAACGTGTAGTTTTTCAGACGTTTGAGAAATATATTGAAGAAAATGTTATCATTCACAATATACCACTGAAATATCATTTAGATGACATGACTGACATAAAAGAAGTTGGTGGATTGTACGGAAAAAGACTATCTGCTGATGTTAATGTTATCACTGCTTCGCGTCCAGCGCTTACCAATATTGAAAACTGTATTACCAATAATGGTGGATTAAATATGGCAGGTTGTATTGCTTCTGCATATTCTGCAGGTCTTGCGTGTCTCAGTGGAGATGAAAAAGAGCTCGGGACTGCTATTGTTGATATAGGCGGTGGGTGCACTGCAATTGGAATTTTCAAAAGAGGGAAACTTGTGTATGCAAGCAGCGTTCCAATTGGTGGCGTTCATATCACTCGAGATATTGCTTACGGGCTATGCACAAGCATAGAACGTGCAGAGTATATAAAAATACTGTATGGCAGCACTATCGTAACTTCAATAGATGAGAATGAGTACATTACAATGCAAAACAACGAAAATGATGAACCTACTCAGGTATTCAAATCTGAGCTTATTAACATCATAAGACCAAGAGTTGAAGAAATACTTGAAATGGTAAGAGAGCAATTTCAAGAGCAGAAAGATCCAATTAATAAAGTAGTGATCACAGGTGGAGCTAGTCAACTCACAAGCATGAAGGAAATTGCAGGCTATATATTCAATAAGCAAGTTCGAATTGGGTGCCCTGAGTCTTGTAGCGGTCTTGATGGCGAATATGATAAAAATCCTGTATTTTCTGCTGCTATAGGTTCTATAAAGCTAATAGTTGACACTTTTTATAAAAATAACTCTGGTATGTTAGGACAAGATGGTAAAATGAGTAAATTGTATAATTGGGTTAAATCAAAAGTTACAGTCTAGATTTCTGTTTTACCACCTTTCATACAAATGACTTGACACTAGGATCCATAGTACTTATTTTTATAATATGTAAAGTTATTATGTTTATGTACTTGCAAGCAAGCGTAAAGGATCACTAATTACAATAAGACATGGAAAATATGAACATAACTATACACTCACAAGAAGACTTTGAGTTTATGCGAAAGGCTGGCAGGCTTGCTGCTGAAACTCTTGATTTCATTGTACCATATGTAAAGGTAGGAGTGACAACTAATGAGTTAAATGATCTATGCCATGAATTTATAATCAATGCAGGTGCAATTCCAGCACCACTAAACTATAGGGGGTATCCAAAATCGATTTGCACTTCAAAAAATGCAGTTGTGTGCCATGGTGTTCCCGATGATAAACCGCTTAAAGATGGAGATATTTTAAATATTGATGTCACGGTGATTTTAAATGGTTGGCATGGTGATACAAGTCGCATGTTTTGGGTTGGCAAGCCATCAATAAAAGCAAAACGTTTGTGTGACGCTACTTATCATGCATTGATGGAAGCAATCAAACAAGTTAAACCCGGCAATAAGTTAAATGAAATAGGGCTCGCTATAGAGAAATATATTAGAGATTTTGGATATTCTATCGTACGCAGCTACTGCGGACATGGTATAGGAAAAGTCTTTCATGCTCCACCAAATGTCGTACACTTTTATGATGAAGATGAGGATCTTGTCTTAAAAGAAGGCATGTTTTTTACAGTAGAACCAATGATTAATGCTGGAAAACATGAAACTCTGCTTAGTAAATTAGATGGCTGGACAGTGACAACACGTGACCTTTCACTTTCTGCGCAGTTTGAGCATACGCTCGGAGTAACTAAAGATGGTGCTGAAATATTCACATTATCACCTAAAAATTGGCACTTCCCACCATATAATTAGATTTTTTTAAACTCTGCTATACTGCAACTATACTTGAAGAAAGCTAATCCTTAATTTGCGATATAGCAACTAGCCCAATTAATGCACAGAAAATCATGTAAAAACTAGCTGAAGTCTCTTGTCCTGTAATTTTGATAATTGTTGTGCATATAAATGGCGCAAGACCACCAAAAAACCCAGAAGCTATATTCCTTGATAAACCAAATCCACTATATCGCACCTTTGTTGGGAATAATTCACACATCAGTGCACTAACAGGCCCAAGCGATGCAGCTATCGGGATTATAAAAAGAATGTGTGCCATTGTGATCAGCAAATCCTCACCACTACATAACATTGAAAAAACTGGATAACTTACTATCACAAAAGTCACAAATGCGAATTTCATGACTTTCTCTCTCCCTATCTTATCAGAAAGTATTGCAAACAATATGGTCAGGCCTCCAAGTGCAACTTGATTCAGTATTTCCACTATGTGACTAAAATGAGTGCTTATTGTTGACGTAAGCACACTGAAAAATATTAGATATATGTAGAGAGACGCATTTTCAACCAAGTCAATACCTATTGATATTAGAACAGGCTTTTTGTAATTGTTTAATAACTCTTTTAATGGCAATTTAGATGGATTTTTTTGTCTTTTATACTCTGGGCTTTCATCAAGTATATATCTCATATATATGCTGATTAATCCCATTGCTAAACTAAAAATGAAAGGTAATCTCCACCCCCAAGATTCAAAATCAGATACTTTTTTGCATATGAGTACCGCTATCAGGCTTAATATTGAACCAAGAATTGCACTTAATACTTCAATGCTGCCAAAAAATCCTTTTTTGTTTTTAGGAGCGTGTTCTATTAAAAATGGTGCATTTCCTGCTTCTCCTCCAAGGGATATACCCTGCAATAACCTTAAACAAACTACCAGCATTGACGCCAGTATTCCAATGCTTTGATAACCTGGAACAAAAGCAATTAATACGGTTGATAAAGTCATTAATATAATCGAGAGCAATAAGGCAACTCTTCTGCCATGCTTATCACCAATGTGACCAAATATAGCAGCACCGATTGGTCTCATTAAGAAACCCACTGCAAACACTCCAAAAGCCTTCAATACCCTGGTTAGTTGATCATCCGATGGAAAAAACACACCACCTATTATGTTTATTAAATGGCCAAAAAGCATGTGGTCATACCATAATAAAGTGTTACAAATCAAACTTGAAAATATTACTTTTGTTATTTGTTGCATAATCCTCTACATCCAGAGTGTGATAGGTAGGATAAATAAATCGGGAGATTTTGTCCACTGATTATACGTAAAGGGGTAAGGCCCATAAGTGTTGAAAGTATCAAAAATAACGTGATATGAGATGATCAACGGCATGTAAATTACCTCCCGACAGTAAAACAATCGAACGTATAAAAGAGTCATTTAGATCCAATGTGAATTGCAGTAATGCTATTTTGAACCCATGTAGATTATTTTTGATTTTATAAACAAGAAATAACAAAGCCGTAATAATAATCATGTAAATATACACCTTCATGCCATTCATAGTATGGCTTAAAAAGTGCTTATATCCAAGATTTTGCTTTATAAATTTAAAGAACACTTCTATATCCCATCTGCGCCTATATAGCTCTGTTACTTCATAAGCTGGCATTTCAAACAAGTTTGTCAAAAACCATATTTCATCTCCAATTTTATTTCTGATTTTTATTAGCCGTAGATCATGCTTTTCTGCCACTTTACCTCGTGCACGATAAAGATTAACTATTATATCTTCTAAAATCTCTGATCCATCCGATTTTTGTTCTCTTATAACTTTGTTCCTGCTTATAACATCATGTTTTCTTCCCACTTTAACTCTTGTGATAAATTTGTACTCCTTTTCATCAAATTCGGCAAAAGTTCCAACTTTTCTGATTCCTCTATCAAATAATAAAATATCCTCTTTTTCAACTTTAGCTTCATTAATTGCTCTCACTAATGCTATATCTTCACTACTTTCTTCTTGTCCTTTACAAAATCTTATACTTGTCGGCAATTGATCCTTTAATCCTACACTCACTTTAACTTGACTGTCGTTACTTTTACCGCCTATTTTTAGCCCATCTTTTATGAGATATCCCGATAAATTTATGATCGTCGAATCAAACTTATGTAAGTTATTTGATGTTTTTTGGGGTAATAGCTTTTTAATCTTGCTCATCAAATCAATATATACTCCCTTAAAATATTCTGGATTTATAACTTTTAACCTTTTTGACAAACCACTGTATGTTACTGTACTTTTATCGCTATTCTTATCCATTATACACCTGTTTATTACCATTTCTAGCGCTCTTAGGCTTGTTTTTTGCCCCATTAATATTAACTTCATTAGACCTTTAAATATAATCTTGCCCAACAATTTAGTATTACATTTATCTACTTCACTTAATTTTCCTAGCCTTTCTAAATCCTCATCTTTTATTAAATTTAGTACTCTTTCTATTTGATCCATTATTGCCTCCATTTTCTTGCAATAATAGTTCTTTATGTCTTTTTTGTGTTACTTTCAACACTTATGGGGTAAGGCCCTTAAGTCTTTCAGGGTAATTACAAACTATAACAAAGTCATAAATTTGAATTGCTGACGTGACAGTAATACTTCTTAACCGTAGCATTTTTTAAAGTTTTGTTCATACGTCAACTTGCCAAAGGCAAGAAAACTTGACATTTCTTCAACATTTTGGCATAATTATATATGTGGAAAAATCTAAAAAATTTTTATCTAGTACAGTTTATTTATGATCATTTAATAGGGGGTTTTTATGAGCAGAATATTTTCTAAATACAAAGAGAAATTTGCACCTAATGCACAGATAGATCTAATGAATATCATTGAATCTGACGAACAAATGTTTCAAGACTATAAAAAATTTCTCAATCGGGAAAAAATAGACGGAATATGTAGACATTTGTGTGACTATATTACTTTAAATAATTTGTTAGTTAACAAAGAATCTTTTGTTAAAGCATTTGATAGTATTGAGAAAAAAAGATCACTAGTAAATGATTTAATCAAGAAAGTCAAAAATGATGATATTAATTCAGATGAAGTAAATAAGCAGAAATTTTGGCAGGAAATGTACAACAGTTTTGACAAAGATGACGAAGTAATGAAGGAGGTGAGAAAAATAATTAATACTTTATTTAAACGAATGAGTGAGAAGGCACAAGAGAATTTCATAGAAGAATTCGAACAACTACCCCAGAAAGAAATAGTTAAGTCACCTTTCCTAGCAATGAAAAAGCCAAAGACACTAACTGTAGCAGACTTAAATCTAGCAGCAATGAATCAAAATCAGTATATGAAAATATCTTATAATCCTGTTATAAGTGGAGATTCTGGGCACGCTGTACTGATAAAGAAAAATTCAGATAATAGCTTTGCATTTTATGATCCTAATTTTGGTGCAGTTTTTGATCTGACAGAGAAGCAGCTATGTGAGGTTGTAACTCAATCATTTTATGGCTATGTAAGAATAAGCAAGTTAGGTATTGTTGCACTATTTACTTTATTAACCTCAGTTGTTGCTGGAATTGCTGCAGCAGTATACGGTTATAATATAATTGCTAGTNGTATTGCTTGTAACTTGCTTAGTGGACTTATCAATCTTGTGTTGCTTAAAAGAAAAATTAATGCCACAAAAGTATGATACTATTACACCAGAAAATAATATTTCGATAATTGATAATGACTTTCAGGTTGGATTCAAAAATCTGATAGATAAGTATTTTGGTAGTGATGGCAAGTCAGGAGGTACAGCTGTTGAAGGTGACGTACAAGTAGAAAAACATAACCAAGGGAGAGATCTGCTTAGCGCTTCATAACTGATAGGCGTTGAGTTAAGTGTATGGTTCCATAATCCCTTCTTCAACCTTTTACACCCTGGAGCTATACACCACAGTTTGTTTTATACCGTAATGGCATGTCTTATTTTTTCAAATATGGGGAGGAAATGTGGGCATTATGTGAATATTATATTAATAATAATATCTCATTAAATCTTAATATCATTGACTATATTAAGTATTTTTATATCATATATTTTACCATGTTTCAGTGAGGAAGCTATTTTTATCTATATACACAAAATCTTTTGATATGGCACACACTCCAGTTTTGTTAAAAGAGATGCTATCACTACTATCACCGCAGGATGGTGGTATATATGTCGATGCTACGTTTGGAGCTGGAGGGTATAGCAAAGCAATATTGGAGTCAGCTGATTGCAAAGTATATGCAATTGATAGAGATGAAACGGTAACTAAGTTTTATGATGATTTAAGCGTTAAGTATCCCGATAGAATAAACCTATCTATTGAGAAGTTTAGTAATATTAAAAATTTATTAGATAGCAACAATATTAGAGGTATCGGTGGAATAGTTTTTGACATCGGAGTTTCATCTATGCAGCTTGATAACGGAGATAGAGGGTTCTCATTTCTGCATGATGGTCCACTCGATATGAGCATGGATAACTCTTCTTATATAAACGCTTCAACATTTGTTAACGCTTTACGCGAAGAAGAAATTGCAAATACTATATATAACTACGGAGGAGAGCATCATTCTCGCAAAATCGCAAGAGCAATAGTAAGTGCACGGAAGAAAAAAACTATCAAAACTACATTTGAGCTTGCGAATATTGTACGTTCTGTGGTGTTCCGTGGAAAAAGCAAAATTGATCCTGCAACCAGAACATTTCAGGCAATCAGAATATGGGTAAACGATGAGCTGGGAGAACTTGAAAAGGGCATTAAAGCTGCATCTGAGATTTTAAGTGAGAATGGCAAATTAATTGTCGTCACCTTTCATTCCTTAGAAGATCGTATAGTCAAAACTNTTTTTAAAGATTTATGTGCTACTGATTGCAAGACATTCTCTCTTTTAAATAAAAAAGTGATCGAAGCAAGTATAGAAGAAGTAAGTGCAAATCCGCGTTCACGCTCAGCAAAACTAAGAGCTATACAGAAGTTGTCATGAGAACTTTCTGTATCATTTCAATAGTTATGTTTTTTCTTAGCATTGTAGGGCTATTTAAAGTAAAATTACATGTTCAGTCATTAAATAGAGAGCTAATAAAAATAAAAAGTGAAATTAATTTAGTACAAAGTGATATAAAAGTTTTACAAGCAGAGTGGAGCTATTTAAATAATCCAAAAAGACTTGCAAGCCTTGTAAAGAAATACCTAAAAAATAACTCTTTAATACTGGCTAGCCAGGTTAAAAATCTTGACTCTTTAAATGGCCGCAGTGTGTTAGCACAACTTAAAACCCAGAGTTAAATTGGTTATACTAAGTTTTATCTTTTACAGATAAGCACACCACAATAAACCTTACTTTAGTATGAAATTGCTTGTGTAAGATTTTGGCAGCCTCTTAACATTTTTTGGCATTTCAATTACGTATTTAACGTTGCGTTTTTTTGCGTAGAATACTGCTTTTTCAAGAGAATCAAACTTTAATACAATCTGTTTTTTTGGATCTTTTGAGCCAACCCACCCCATTAAAGGTTCAATGTAGTAAGAACCAGATTCAATTTTCAGGTGCCAGAGATTTGTATTACCTAAACCAGATTGTGTTGCAGTTTTTGTTGGTTTATAAATCCTAAAAACTACTTTATCGTCAATGCCCATAGTTCTTGTTAAATAAGCTTAAATATATATCCAAATAAATCCTTTCACAAACAATTAGTATGAAAGAATGAAGTTTGAAATAAATATTTTTATGTTATATTATTATTAAATTATATTAAAAGGATTAGCTGAATAGGAGTAATCGATGACGCAACAGGAAATAGTAACAATCAATGCAGAGTTACGTAACGTGACAAAAACAAAAGCGATGCATTCTCTAAGGAAGAAAGGAAACATCCCTGGAATCATATATGGGAAAGGCCATGATAACGTAAATTTAACATTGTCTGCAAAGGAATTCACAAAGCAATATAAGTCAGGCTCTCTTTCTGCACATTTGATAGAGCTGAATATTTCGGGCAAAAAGGAGTATGCTCTTGTTCGCGATGTCCAATTGCATGTAGTGAAGGATACTGTGCAACATGTTGATTTTCAATTTGTTGATAAAGGCAGCGAAATTAAAATAGACATACCTCTATCATTTGTGAATGAAAGTAAAGCTCCAGGGATCAAGTTAGGCGGAGTGCTTAATGTTTTGTGTCGTTCTATTGCTGTTAAATGCTCTCCTGATAAAATACCTCAGGTTATAGAAGTTGATTTATCCGGCAAAATGATTGGCCAATCTATACATATCAATGATGTAAAATTACCAGAAGGTGTTAAGTTTGTAGCTCATGAAGAAGAAAATTTTACCATTGTTACAATTTCTGCTGCCGATAGTGACGTTGAAGAACCTCAAGCAGAAACAGAGGAATAGTGCATCTGATAGTTGGGCTTGGTAATCCTGGCAGTCAATATGAGCTAACTCATCATAATATCGGTTTTATCACCGTTGATGCAATCTGCAAATATTGGGGTTTTCAGTTGTTCTCTAAAAAAGCCGATTATCTGATAACCTCTGGCATAATTAATGATAATAAAATTATGTTAATAAAGCCTTATTCATTTATGAATAATTCAGGCATCCCTGTTGCAAAAATACGAAACTTTTACAAATTATCGCTAGATAATATCATTGTCATACACGATGACGCTGATTTGGAACTTAGAAGAATAAAAGTAAAGAAAGGTGGTAGCTCTGCTGGACATAATGGACTTAAATCCATAGATAGTTTTATTGGCAACGATTATTGGCGCTTGAGATTTGGAGTGGGTAGACCTGAAGATCAAAAAAGCTTAGCAGATTATGTGTTATCAAAATTTTCAAATTTTGATAATGTTACTCCCTTAGTAGAGAAAATAGCAAAAAATATACATTTAATGCTGCAAGGAGATAATACAGCTTTTATCAATTCGATTATATAATACTACGAAACACAAAACTAAATTTCACACAATTAAAATAACAGATTTCTTGCATTACCTCCCAAGCTACAATTGTCATTCAATAGAAACTACTTGACAAGCTTCGCCAGTCCCCTTGTCATGATAAGGGGCCTGGCGAAGGAAGTTTTTTCGTTTCTATTCCCAATAAAAGTTTGTATGCAATAACACAGAAACATATGCTGCTATTCCTTCATTTCTTCCAATAGAACCTAATTTTTCTGCAGTGGTTGCTTTGATATTTACAAATTCATCATCAATTTCTAATGCTTTTGATATGAATTTCTTCATTTCTACTTTGTAAGGCGATATTTTAGGCTCCTCACAAACTATAGTAATATCTAAATTAGACACGCTGTACCCTTTTTCCTTTGCTTTTTTAGCAGCAAAGTCAAGAAAGTGAGATGAATTGCAATCTTTCCATTCAGAGGAACTAGGAGGAAAGTGCTCTCCTATGTCGCCACATCCCAGTGCTCCGAGTATTGCATCAACGATTGCATGTATTGCAACATCACCATCAGAGTGCGCTTCTATTGCCATGTTGTGTTCAATTTTCACACCGCAAATTTTTATAAAGCTCTCAGCACCATTTTGAACTTTAATGAACTTATGTATATCATAACCAGTTCCGACACGAAATTTTGGCTCTTCAAAGAGAAGCTTTGCCATATTGATATCCTCTTTTGTGGTTAACTTAAAATTGCTTTTCTCACCTTTAATAATCGCAACATGTTTTTTGTGCTCTACCATTAGTGATGAATCGTCAGTAAATTCTTTGTCTGATTGATGGCACGATAATAATTCTTTGAAATTAAAAATTTGAGGAGTTTGTATGGCTCTGAGTTTTCCTCTTGAAATCGTAGATTCAACGAAATTATTACCCACCAATGACATAGTGTCTTCGACTTCTATTGCTGGTACTACTCCTGTATATTGATCATTAATCATGGACTGAGTCAAGTTATCTATCAGAACATCTGACACAAAAGGCCTACAAGCATCGTGTATAACTACAAAATCTGGATTAACTTTTTGTAAGCTTTTAAGCCCTAGTTTAACTGAATTTTGCCTACTTTCTCCTCCATATATTGGACTTAGTAATTTAGTATCTGTAATTGGCGATATAGCTTTCTCATAGAAATTTTCATGGTTTCTATTAATTGCTATTCTTATGTAATCTATATATTGGTTAGCCAGAAATCTTTTAATTGTATGAAATAAAACAGATTTACCTGCCAGTTTTGTATACTGCTTAGGAATCGTAGAATTGCATCTACTGCCTACTCCCGCTGCAACTATTAATGCTGCTATTTTGTATTTCTTGAATTTGTTAGCGCACATGTTTATCACTTTTAGCGTAAGTGTATGATAGCAGGCTATCTAAAATTTCAATAGGATTAAGAAGAGGCCTACTTTCTCTTTGCAGAGGCTTCCCTCTTTACCCCAAATTCTTTTCAAAAAAAAAATTGACTTTATATGAAAAATTACTTCCCCTACTTAATTAGCATAATTATAATAGCAAAAGAGATATTTAGAGAGCTCAAAATCTATCTTTGCCTGCAGGCCTTTCTATTACGCATCTAAAATTCNAGCTAAAAATGTAGCGTATCTTCTTCAGCGTATGTGGGTGCACACACATGCTTAATCTCTGTCGTATGGCACTGNCATTTTTTCTGAATCTTTTTTTCACATGGGGGAATTCTATGCCTAAAATTCCATATTCTTAACAAAAAACTACTACTTAACAGAAGTAATAAATAGTATTACAAATCGTCAAATACTTTCAACATAGGAAAAATAAATTGCATATTTTTCAGTAAATTAGCTATGCTAAAAGCATGCAAAAACGTCATATAACTATTTGTTTTATACTGCTTTTTATAATAGGGATGTTATTCCTGATGCGTCCTATGATTTTTCCATGTTTAATATCTATTGTTATTGCATATTTGTTTAATCCGCTAGTAGTCAAGTTTGAAAAGTATAGAATACCGCGTTCATGTTCTGTAATTTTTATAATACTTGTTTTATTAATAGCTTTTATACTAGTTATAACATTTGTTTTACCTATTATATATGTTCAAGTTACTTCAATATTAAATTTCTTAGTGAGTAAAGTGCCTTCATTAAAACTTAAAGTAATCCCCTCTGTATTAGAATTTCTTAATATAAAAATCGAGGATGGCTTATTTGATCACTTATCTAAAAATCTAGCAGAAAATTACAGCGACTATGTATCTTATTTCATAAATGCTCTTGATATTGCTAGTAACTTTATAATCCAAGTGTTAAGTTCAAGCTTTAATACGGTATCATTAATGGTAATTACTCCTGTAGTGTTTTTCTATATATTACGTGATTGGCCTTTAATTATAGAAAAAGCTAATAAATTAATTCCTATGCCTTATAGAGAAAAAGTTGCAAATTATTTTTCCAAAGTAGATTTCATTATATCTAGTTATCTAAAGGGGCAGGTAAATGTATGTATTGTCATGATGGTCTTTTACTCTGTGAGCCTGAGCATAATCGGATTGAAACACTCTATTATTATTGGAATTTTATCAGGAATATTAACGTTCATACCTTACATAGGGCCATTATTATATACCATTATTGGGTTCTTGAGCGCTATCACTCAATTTAGTGGATGGTTTGAAAGTGCTGCTGTTTTGCTATTATTTGGTGTTGGACAATTAATAGATTCAAACATATTAGTCCCTTTATTAATAGGAAAAAAAGTTCATATACATCCAACTGTAATTATTCTGGGAATTACTATATGCGCTTCATATTTTGGATTTATAGGTATATTACTTTTTATTCCAATAATAGCAATGTTCAATGTATCAGTAGAATATGCAATCAATAAATATTTTAAAAGTGAGCTTTATAAAAACGGCTAACAGACCTTTTGCATAATCAATTTATGGTAAGAGGAGAAATGAACCTAGAATACCTGACATATTTGAGAAGCGTAAGTAAATTTTTGCGCAAAAATTACTACCAGAAAGAGGTTACGTAAGAGGCTTAACGTGCAATTAAATTTATTTGACAATAATCGAGCTGATTATAGTCGGCAAAATTACATCATCTTAGATGAAAACAAGCACATATATAATTCAGTAATTGATGACTTATCTTGGAAATGTCTGATTCTTTTTGGACCTAAAAGCTCTGGTAAAACTCATCTTGCTCATATTTGGCAATCAATAAACGATGCAATCTTTATCAATGTGAATAACTTCGTAAGCGAGATTAGGTATAGTGATGCTTTTATTTTAGAAGACGTACAAAACATTAAAGATGAAGCAATGTTATTACATTGCTACAATTACATGAAAGAAAACGACAAGAGGCTGCTAATCACTTCTTCAATTTCACCAAAAAAGCTTAACTTCACACTAAGAGATTTAAGTTCTCGAATATTATCAACTATCAGCGTAAAAATTTTGCCTGCAAGCGAAGAATTATTAAGAATCATGCTAATAAAACGATTTTCAGATAAACAGTTAAAAATTGATTTAAAAGTGATTAATTATATTTTAGCAAGAATAGAACGTTCTTTCTATAGCATTGACAAAATTATAGAGAAGATAGATAATGAATCTATAGGGTCAAATGTGACCGTTCCTTTTATTAGCACTTTATTAAAAAAAGATGCCATTTGATTCCTTCTTTTGTAAAATACTCATTGTGTATATTAAAAATTTATTAACACCCATAACACTAACGTAATTGAAATCTCCACTTGTCTATATTAGAATTATAATAAATGTTATGTCATAATAAATATAGATAGATACAGCTAAGAAGTATTCTATATTTATAGTAGAGCTCACTTTATAAGGTGTTTTTTATAGATTTGACGTTATAATTTAACTATGATAAGAGTAAGATCAAATTTAAGAAAAAGGTTAAAGCAAAAGCTTGTGATGTTCACTCTATTGATAAATGCCTTATTTATCTCATATTTTCTCATAAGAAACACAGGGAACACTTCTAATCAAATTATAGCCAAAGAAATAAATATAGGAGCTGATAATGAAAAATAAACAGTCGCAAAATAAAAAAGAAAATCTTTACATAACATATTACATAGATGCTTTGGCTTCAGAGAGGTCCGCTACACAAAATACTCTGGAAAGTTATCGTTCGGATTTACACCAGTTTGAAGAATTTTTATTGGAAAGCGGCACTACCTTGGTTGGTGTAAACAAAACCAATATTAAAGATTATGTGAAATCTTTATGTACACAAAAAAAATATAAAAGTAGCTCTATATCAAGAAAAATATCCGCTATGAAAAATTTCTATAAGTGTCTATTTAATGACGGAATAATAGATTTTAATCCAGCGCCGGCTAATGATGCTGAATTAAAGAATCCACAAGTTTCTCGTCCTTTGCCTAAGTATTTAAGTGTCAAAGAAATATTTTTGCTAATTGACACAGTGAGAAAATCAGCAAGCGAATCGAATAAAGAGATAAGCAGTAAAAGGCTATGTGCGATTTTAGATATCCTTTACTCTTCTGGAATGCGTGTTTCTGAACTAATTAATATGAAGTTGTGTGAAGTGTCACATTTAATAAACAGTAATAACAAAGAATGCTATATAATAATAAAAGGAAAAAGTGGTAGAGAGAGGCAAATCCTTTTTAATGAACAAGCATTACAGAGCCTTAGAAATTATTTATCAGTTCGTGATAATCTAATCTCTAAAGAAAAGGAATCCGATTGGCTATTCCCAGGTGATAAACCTAATAAACCAATTACAAGGCAGAGGGTCGGTCAATTAATGAAGGAGTTGGCAAGAAAATGCAATATTGATGAAAATAATATCTCTCCACACGTGATTAGGCATTCTTTTGCTACCCATCTACTAAATAGCGGAGCAAATATTGTGTTGATACAGAAAATTCTTGGCCATACTAACCTTTCTACAACACAAATATATACTCATATTGCTAACGAAAAGTTAAAGGACAAACTAGCTGATTCGCATCCTATTACTCAGATAATCAATAATTAAACTTATTGTTTTTAATTCGTAGTAAAGTTAAATTCAAAATAAGTTTATATGGGTTTATGATTTCAAGTTTGTTGTTTAATTTCTTTCTTATATTATGGGAAGTATTCTATACTTTAATTACTCTCCCTGTAATTCTCTTCCCTGCGCGTATAATGACTATTTTCCTCGTCTGTTCGGTGAGAGTTGTATTATTCATGCTGCGTTTATTATGTGGCATTAAATATGAAGTGAGGGGAATGGAAAACATTCCTAAGCAACCTTTTATCATTGCATCAAAACACCAATCTCCATTTGAAACATTTATTTTTATACTACTATTTAGAAAGGCGGTTTTTATTTTAAAACGTGAGTTGAAATGGATTCCATTCATTGGTTTGCATCTCATGGCGCTCAGAATGATTTTTATTAACCGCTCAGATGGTATCAGTTCTATGCGTCATATCATTAAATTAGCAAAAATGCGTATAAAAGAAAATAGAGGCATAATAATATTTCCTGAAGGCACAAGAACGACTATAAACCAAAATATAAAATATCAACCAGGTATTGCTGCTTTATATAGCGTATTATCTGTTCCTGTATTACCAGTTGCTTTAAACACTGGTTTGTTTTGGCCAAAAAGCATACTTTCTCTGAGAAAGAATCCCGGAAAGGCAGTAATAGAAATATTGCCCCCAATATATCCTGGATTAAACAAAAGTGAATTCTTGCAAAGTTTAGAAAAAATTATTGAAGAGAGAAGTAGTAAATTAACCACAGAAAAAACTGATATTGCAAATTAACAAAAAAGCTTTATAATTAAAAGAAAAGTACAGTATTTTAGGTATTAATATATGGCAAATCATAAGAGTGCTAAAAAAATGATAAAGGTAATAGCAAAGCGCACTTTAATAAATAAGATGCGGAAAAGTAGAACTCGCACCGCTATTAGAAATTTGGTTGATATAATCAAGTCTGGCGACAAAGAAAATGTTGTTCTGGCATTTCGGAATGCTGAATCTCATTTACACAAGTGTGTGAATAAAGGTGTTATTCATAGGAATACTGCTGCGCGTAAAATAAGTCGCTTAAATGCAAAAGTAAAAGCATTGATGACCGGTTAATGTAAAGTTAACTGTATTAATATATACTCCTCAATTTGTATATTCTGTATAAAATTTAAGTAGCTTAAGTGATGGATAAAAAAGTGCTATTAGAACTAAGTAATGGATTAAAAATCGAGTTACCTATATTAAGTGGAACAATAGGTCCTAACGTGTTAAATATCAAGGACTTATATAAGACGACAGGATTATTCACTTATGATCCGGGGTTTGTTTCCACAGCTTCATGTTCTTCTTCGATTACATTTATTGATGGAGATGAAGGAGTGCTTAAATATAGGGGACATAATATAGCTGATTTGGCAGAGAATAATAGTTTTACTGCTGTGATTTATTTATTGCTCCATGGTGAACTACCCAGTTCAGAGCAACACAAAAAATTTCTTCTCAAAATACACAAGTTATCCAAAGTATCAGAGCAAATTACAAATGTAATTAAAGCATTTCCACAAACTGCCCACCCTATGTCGATTTTAGTTGCATGTTTTGCAAGTTTGTCAGCATCTTACTATGAAAAGCATGGCAACAATGTCAATGGTGAAGATCTAGACTTTGGAATTTCTGCAATAGCGCAAATTCCTGCAATTGTTGCAATGATTTATAGGCATATCAACAATCAGGAGTTCATAAGTGCTAACAATGAATTAAGTTACAGTGAAAATTTCTTAAAGATGATATTTGGCGATGCTGTTGATAATGCCCTTTTTGCAAAAGCTTTGGATAAAATATTTACTCTCCATGCTGATCATGAACAGAATGCTTCTACGGCGGCTGTCAGATTGGTGGGATCGGCTGGTTCTAATCTGTTTGCAAGCCTCTCTGCAGGAGTTGCTACACTTTGGGGACCAGCACATGGTGGAGCTAATGAGGCAGTTATAAATATGCTAAAAGAGATAGAGCAAAGTGGAGATATAGATAAATTCATCGAAAAAGCTAAAGATGATAAAGATCCATTTAAATTGATGGGATTTGGACATCGTGTTTATAAAAATTATGATCCGCGCGCGCGTATATTGAAAGACGCTTGTCATGAGGTTCTAAGTAAACTAGAACAAAATAATGAATTGCTCAAGATTGCAAAAAAACTTGAAGAAATAGCTTTAAAGGATGAATATTTTATCGTGCGTAAGTTATATCCAAATGTTGATTTCTACTCAGGTATAATAATGAATGCTATCGATATTCCCTCAAATATGTTCACGCCTATTTTTGCACTTGCAAGAACCACTGGTTGGGTTACTCAGTGGTATGAAATGATAAATGATAAAGAAACTAAGATCTGTAGACCAAGACAACTCTATCTTGGTAAATAAATTTATTTTCACTTCATTAGAGCATGTCTTCAAACTCAAGAATGAGCTAATTTGTGAAGCATAATAGTGATCATATTAAAAAAGATGTTATTTTTTGAAGTGAGAGGAGAATGCTCATAATCCTTACTCATACGTCTAAAATTGGAGAGCCAAGCAAAGGTTCTCTCAACAATCCAACGTTTAGGAATAACCTGAAATCCTGTATCAACTACTTTCTTGGTAATCGTCAACAAACATCCAGTTTCCAATAAACAGCGGTTTTGCAATTTACCTGTATATCCTTGATCAGCAAAAAACTTACGTAATGTTGGAGCTTTGCATTTGGCTTGAACAAAAAGATTTAGTGCACCATCACGATCTTGAATGCTTGCACTGTGTACTTCAGCAGCAATTACAAGACCTAGAGTATCTACAACGATGTGGCGTTTTCTACCCTTTACTTTCTTGCCAGCATCATATCCTCTGGATCCCCTTTTTGAGTGGTTTTTACTGATTGACTGTCAATTATTCCTACTGATGGAGTTTCATTCTTACCAATTATCTTTCTTAGTTTTTTAACTAGAAAATCATGAATTTCTTGCCATATTCCACTTTTTTTTAAACGCGAATTACAACTATACACGGTTTTCCATGGTGGAAAATTCTTAGGTAGTTGTCTCCATTGACAGCCTGTTCTCATCACATACCTTATTGCATCGATAATCGTTCTGATACTGTGTTTTCTTGGTCTGCCGGTCTTTTTAGGTTCAAAATATTGCTCTATCATCTTCCATTCTTTGTCACTTATATCGCTTGGGTACATTTAAAATATATCTTATAACACACTTCTTAACTCCTTTCTACTTAGTTTGAAGACATGCTCTTAGACTTCTTGCATAACCCAAACTAAGTAGAAAAAAGGTATAGCTATACCGTCACGGATAGATCCCGCTACTTGTTAGCGGCTAAGAGATACCGCGGCGGTATGACGTTAATTATTCTGCGGCGGTATGATGTAGGGTTGCACTAGCTATATCATATCAATTTTATAACGCCAAAACAGTTATTTTCTTTTCTTCGTCAACATCATTATAATGCCTAACAACAACGGTTTCTATTTCTGTACTTATTTCTTTACATTTGCCTTTTACTTCTTCAAGATATCGATCATTTATTGCTTTAATATTATCGTCAACAAGTATATCGAATTTTAATGGTTCTATGCGTGTTTTCTCATTACGATAGTACGCAAGTATACATACCAGAGATGCTGCAAGTACAGTCAAAACTGCAGCAAATGCAATTAGTTTTAAATTATGATTATTAAAATGGCTGAGTAATTTTGCGTCGTTTTCTGAAACAAGGAGTTTGGAGATCATGAGTTCTTCTTTTCCACTACTAAAGCGAAAAAATTTAATAAAGCCTTCTGATCCTAATTCTAAGTACTTGATAAGTGGATATATAGAGCCGACAGTTATAAGCGAGGAGAGACAAACATTGAATAATGTTCTTTCCTTTACTAATTTTAATTTTTTATAGGTAAAATTTGGTATTTCTCTATGTCCTGCATAACTCTTATTTTTAAATTTTACTAGATCATTATTCTTTTTATATATTGTAATGTCATGAACTAAATTATTGTTACTCACCACATTACTTAAATCATCAAGACCGCGCACAGCTGGCGATTCGGTATTTCTATAATTATATATAAAAGCACACAAGCCTATGACAGCTAATCCAGAAGATATGGTTACTAGCGGCCATATTTGAAAGCTTTTTATATAATCTATAAAATTTATTGTTTCCTTTAAATATAATAGACGATATAAACATGAAGAAGATAGATATGTTGTAATGAGAAAAAAACTTGTTGCAGGAATTACAAAACTCTTCTGCTGCATGGTATATTTTACTCTTGGCCAGATTCTGTTTGTTTTTTTGCTCTCTAGAGGTGCATAGCTGTCTGTATCAGACTCACTATTTGGGAGCAAAGACTCTTCAGAGTCATCTTCGCTTTTGTACGATGGTGGAGGAGTTAAAGGTATATCTGAACGTCCTTCAATCCATCTTTTTACTTTGCCTAAATAGCCATCATCCACTGTTTTGTCTGTTTCTGTTGTCGGCTCACTCGATACATTAATCCCTTTGAATGTGATATTCTCTATTTCCTCTTCCTTGATATCAACTTTCGCTATTCCTTGGTCTATATCTTCTAAGAGACTCTCCATATCTTTTTCTAATAATTCCTTTACGTTTCTACGGAAGTCATCAGCAGGATTAATGTTCATCTGATTACCATCAACTAACATTACTTTTTGTGGTAACATACCTTTGTCTTTCTTATATGCTTTTAAAAGATATAAAACACATAGATGTTTTCCGATTTGTGAATCTTGAAGCTTAGTCATTTTTTCAGCTATTTTTGCTGGATCTTCAATTTGTAGGGTTTGACTATTAGTTACTCCTTCAAATACTTTGATACTTTGTGCCTGCTCTTCTGTTAAACCTAAATGATTTTTCACTACATACTCTACTACTTTGGGATATGTAAGTGATACTATAGCAGCTTCTACTCCGCTTGAAAGTGCAGACTGCAATACAGACTTTAGCTTTGCTTCATTTTTGATTCCTGGGTCTTGTAAAAATTCTTTTATTTTTTCTTCAGCTACTGCATTTTCTTTGCCAGAACCATAATCATTATAATGTTTGGATGCAAAGGATCTGCACATAAACCCATCGGTAATAGCTTGATTAAAGTCAAATATTAATAGTGTATTATTTCTAGCTGTTGAGTTTATCTTTCGAGGTGTTAGTATTAGTGGAATTCCTGGTGTTATCCCGCCATTTTCATCTATTGGTATATTAGAAATTAATGTGACTTCACCCTTATCTGTGTTTGCTGATCCTAGCATATTTACTCCAAAATTAATTACAATGCTCTTTTGATTACGCGATAGTTATTAAGATATAGTGAATACTAATTTAAGGATAAATATGAAAAATTTAGTATAGAAATTGTCTATCAAAGATCCTTTCATTGAGTGAGTCATCTTTGTCAAAAAGCAAAGTTATTGTGTTTTCATGGTCTTTTTGTATTTTTATCTGCGATATATTATGAAACTCCTTGTAATCTGATACTACAAGCGCTGGACGATTTTTTGTGTCGTTAATGTCAATTTGTACTACCCTATCATTTGAGATCAGTGCTCCATTCCAATGCCTTGGGTAATAGCTATTGATGGAAGTCAGTGCAAGTAAGTTTGAATTAAGTGGTAAAATTGGGCCACCGGCAGAAAAGTTATATGCAGTGCTGCCTGTGGGAGTGGATAATATTACTCCGTCCCCTCTAAATTTTTCTACTTTTAGCTTATCGTTGATAGTGATATTCATTTCTACTATTTGGTTTGCTTTTCTAAAAACATATACTTCGTTTACCGCTATATAGTGGTATTTCTTGCCACTTGTATCTGTGGCTTCCATTTTTAGCAAAGTTAACTGAGTCGGGACTGCATGTTCTATATGATCAATTAGATCTTTAAAGCATTTATTCATCAAAAATCCAACATTACCAGTGTTTATCCCATACACATGCATGTTTTTATTTTCTATGACGTAATTGTGCAAAGTGCGTAGCATAAAGCCATCACCGCCAACAACTATAAGTAGATCAATTTCAGACTTATTTTCTTCTGTTATATTGATAAAATTAAGCTTCTGTAATAGTTTAGATACTTCCTGTGACTTTGGTGATAGAGAAGCAACATANACCTATATTTTTATATTTATGCATGCTTCAGCAAATTTCCTAAATAAAGAAGCAAAAAACTAGAAAATATCTCCATATTTATCGTTAAACTTAGCTATCTTGCTAGTTTTACTTGCTGATCCACTGGCCAAACTTCCAGTCCATGCAGGGTGAACAAGAGGATCTCTATCAAGTTTTATCTTATCGCCTTCCTTTCCATAAGTGGAACGAGTTTCAAATTCTTGACCGTCTGTCATAACTACAATAATTTTATGATAATTAATTTCTGCCATTGTTGCTTATAAACTTTTAATCAGTTAACATTATAACTAACCCAACTATTAAGTCAATAATGAAAATGCTCGTATGATTGACAATTATCTATATTTATGCTATAATTTATTGTGTTAGTTTTTGAGAAATTTATGCTTGCTAAAATATATAAAAAAATAAAAACTATGATAATCAATAGTAAAGATGATCTGTGCTTTTATCTTAAAATGAATTTTACATACTGGCCATTATTCGTATTGTGTTTGGTTGTGAACCTTATGTGTTATGGTATACCAGATATAGCTAGTCTTAACTTCAATATACAGATAATCGGTCCGTTATCCTTGTTCCTTACGGTTTTATTATCAATGAGAATGGTTGCTCTTGAGGAGCGCCATAAAATTAGCAGGTTAGAGAAAAAACAAAGTCAACAACCAAGCATAAATTTATTTTAAAGAGAGCTGTATTAATATATGTATATGATTTTCGCTTTCCCTGGTCAAGGCTCTCAGTTTGTAGGAATGGGAAAGAGCTTATGTAGTGAGTTTTTCGTTGCAAGGCAAGTATTTAATGAAGTAGATAGCATATTGGGTAGAAAGCTGTCTCATTTAATCTTCAACGGTCCTATTGAAGAATTAACCATTACAGAAAACGCTCAGCCAGCTATGATGACAGTGTCAATTGCAATGCTACGTGTTATGGAGCATGTGTTTGGCAAATCTCTTTTCACTGATCACAATGTTAAGTATGTTTGTGGGCATTCAGTTGGCGAGTATACAGCGCTATGTGCTGCGGGGGCGTTGACGCTTGAGTCTGCAGTCAAACTGCTAAAAGTTCGTAGCGAAGCAATGCATGAAGCTTCACTGAAATGCAAAGGTGGAATGGTTGCACTACTTGGAGCAGAAATAAGCGAAGTAGAAGATGTATTGAAATCAGTTCAAATTGATTGTGAAATTGCAAACGATAATGGTGGTGGGCAGGTAGTGGTGAGTGGTACTACAGAAGCTCTTGGAATGCTACCTGATTTGTTTAAAAACTCGAGTGTGAAGAAATTGATAAAATTACAAGTTAGTGGGCCTTTTCATTCATCTCTTATGAAACCTGCTGATGAAAAAGTTTTGGAATTTTTGAAGGGTATTAAAATGACTCGCCCTATAGTTTCTTTGATATCAAATGTTACAGCTAAAGAGGAGAGTGATCCCAAAGTTATAAAAACTTTGCTTGCTAAGCAAATTATAAGCAGAGTGAGATGGAGAGAAATGGTTTTACATATGGCGCGTTGTGGTATTAACAAGTTCGTTGAAATTGGACCTAACCAAGTTTTAT
The DNA here is from genome assembly GCF_042182995.1 of Wolbachia endosymbiont of Anurida maritima. Taxonomy (NCBI): domain Bacteria; kingdom Pseudomonadati; phylum Pseudomonadota; class Alphaproteobacteria; order Rickettsiales; family Anaplasmataceae; genus Wolbachia; species Wolbachia endosymbiont of Anurida maritima. The sequence goes on along the minus strand of NZ_CP102058.1, from coordinate 776,187 downwards.
CTAATCTAGTTAAAAGAATTGACCAATCTATCAGTACAAAAAATATAGATAGTATTGGTGATATTGACAGCTTCTTTAATGAATCATTAGTACTAACAGCGAAAAAAAAGGTGCTTTTCGCTGAGCAGCCCTTGCTGCTTCAAGCCTGTCTGCTATGATTTTTATATACTGATAATTGTTATACTCACACCCCGGCACTACCGTTTGAAAGCATAACTCAATGAATTTGAGAAGGTTTATATTGTTCATAAAAATTAAGATTTTGTTGACTTTTTAAGATTTTATGTATTATTAAATTAGGCTAGTGAGGGTTAAAATATGAAAGAAATTAAAACACAAACTAAGGAAGAATTTGTAAAAACTCGAGGAGGGATGAAAATCCAGACAATTACAATTCCCTGTAAAAGGGTAGGTCAACAAGACAGAAAATACTTAGTTTATTTTGTAGGTGGAGGAAATCGTATTGTAAAATCTAAAGAATTGGACTTGCAAAATTGGCAATGGGCTACAGACCGAGATATTACTGTATGTTTATTTAATTACCCTGGCTTAGGCAAGAGCAAAAGCTCTTTTACGTTTCGTAACGATAGAGTTGAATCAGGTATTGCAGTTGTCACTGATTTGTTAAAAAATAATATAAAGCCAGATAATATAATATTATTTGGGGATTGCTTTGGCGGACATGTAGCTGCAGAGGTTCATAAAAATTTTAAAGATAGGGATATACATTTGAGATGTATCGTTAGCAATGCTGCTAGTTCACTTAAACAAGCGTCTCTTTATTATTTTTGGTTCATAGCGAAATTAAAAATTTTTCTTGCTCCGATAATCAAATTAGTACTAAAGATTTTTGGTTGCCATTGGAAAACACACAAAATTGTCAATGCAATTACTCCTTACACGATGTACTTCAATCGAGAGGGAGACAAGACGATAAAACAACCAGCGCAACTTGCAACAAAAATAGAAAAGATAAAAAAAAATGATAGAAGGAAAGATTACCAGAAAAAAGAAGTTTTTAAAGATTTTGAAGAATGTGAAAAATTTTTCAAGCAACATACAATGTTAAGAAAGAATGGTGAGTGCATTGATCCTAAAAAGGCTAATAAGGGCATTCATGGCTTGCCTATTAAATGTTTAAAATCTTCCAATGAAGCTGGCTATACTTTTCCTGAGTTGATTAGTTTATATATTCAGAAGACAGATGAATATTTTTCTAAGCATGATTCACTAAATGATGAAAAGAAAGTTGAAGAGTTTAGAAAAAGTAAATTTTATAAAGATTTTTCTAGTTGTGCAAATTCAAAAAACTTTTGCATCCCTTCGTGGGCATTACAGGACGTGACGCTTAATCCCAGAAAAGAAGAAAATAGACTCCAGCGGGCACCGGGATGACAAAGGAATTCCAGCGTCACGTGCTACCAGTAGTTGATTTACAGCATGGGAAGTTCATACAGTTGTGCAATAATCCCATAAATTGGGTGTCATAATATGGCGGCTACATTGATTTTGGCGTGCGTGACCTTGAAAGATTGCAGTGCAATACTTAAATTATTAGGGTAGTAGGCAAATAATGGAGCTCAAAATGCATAATGTACAAGAAACTGAAAATTTAAAATTTGATGCTGAAGTAGGAAAAGTACTGAATATAGTGATTCATTCACTTTATACCAACAAAGACATTTTTCTGCGTGAATTAATATCAAATGCATCGGATGCATGTGATAAGTTGCGTTATGAATCTCAACTAAATTCTAATTTGCTGGATTCTAGTGATGAATTAAAAATCACTATCAGCTCCAATAAAGATAAGAAAGAGCTATATATCACTGATAATGGCATCGGAATGAACAGACAAGATTTAATAGACAACCTTGGTACAATTGCAAGCTCTGGCACGCAAAAGTTCTTAGATGCGATTAAGAATAGCAAGGATTCAAGCCAAGCTGTGGAGCTGATCGGGAAGTTTGGTGTTGGTTTTTACTCAAGCTTTATGGTTGCATCGGAGGTAATAGTAGAATCGAGAAAAGTTGGAGAAGAAGAATCTTGGGTCTGGAAATCCAAAGGAGATGGGGAATATTCAATCAGCAAGTCAGATAATCAAGTCCCTCGCGGAACCAAAATTACGCTCATTATGCATCCTGAAGAAAACGAGTTTTTAGATAAATTTCGTGTTGAAAACATTGTCACTACTTACTCTGATCATATAAATTTTCCTGTTGAATTTATAGACGAAGAAGGAAAAAGTGAAAAGTTAAACAGTAAGGCTGCAATTTGGACTAAGCCAAAAAATGACGTTACTCAAGAGGAGCACAACGATTTTTTCCGCAGTGTTGCTCATGTTGGCGGAGAGCCTTGGATGATATTGCATAATAAAAATGAAGGTGCAATAGAATATACAAATTTGCTTTATGTTCCCTCTATTAAACCTTTTGATTTATTTCATCCAGATAGACGTTGCTCTGTTAAATTATATGTAAATAAAGTATTTATCACTGAAGATAATGTACAGATCATACCGCAGTATTTACGTTTTCTGAAAGGTATTGTTGATTCACCGGACTTGCCTCTTAATATCAGCAGAGAAACGTTGCAGAACAATCGTGTTGTTGAGCAAATCAGGAAATCCCTCACTAAACGCGCGATATCAGAGCTCGGTAAAAAGGCAAAAGAGAATTTAGAAGAATACACAAAATTCTGGACCAATTTTGGTGCAGTTTTAAAGGAAGGTCTTTGCGAAGCTATGCCAACTGATGAGAGAGAAGCGCTACTCTCAATTTGCAGATTTCATAGTACTGGTGATGAGAAATTAGTCAGCATTGATGACTACATAAGCAGAATGAAGCCTGAGCAGGAGCATATCTATTATCTTACCGGAAACAGCTTGGATTCAGTGAAAAATAGTCCACAACTTGAGGGATTCGTCAATAAAGGACTAGAAGTGCTCCTATTTGTTGATCCAGTTGATGATTTCTGGACTAGCGTGATTCATGAATATAAAGATCAAAAATTTAAGTCTGTGACCCGCGCTGATGTTGATTTAGAAAAATTCTCTTCAGAAGAAGATAAAAAAGATGAAGAAAATAAGCAAGATGAAGAAAAGACTGAAGAAACTATACTGCAATATTTCACCAAAGTTCTTGGCAATTCAGTGAAAAGCGTAAAGATCTCTAAAAAATTGACTGACAGTCCTGTATGTCTAGCGGTTGATGAAGGCGCTATGGATCTTCGCATGGAGCGTTTTTTGCGTGAACAAAAGCAGCTAAATTACCGCACGCCAAAGGTGCTTGAAATTAACACTAAACATCCTGTAATAAAAAGTATAATGAAATCTCACGCTGAAAATGGTGAAAATCCAACATTGGAGGACATGATTCATTTATTATTTTACCAAGCTTGCATCGTGGAAGGCGAAGAGATGGATGATGTAAGTCTGTTTGCTAAGATAGTTAATAATTTGCTTAGCAAGATTGTTGTTTAATGCTATACTTAGCTCAGCTATTAATTAGGGGTAAAACATGTTTGGTTCCAATTTTAGAGACTTTGTATCACAGGATGCAACTTCACAGGGCCAATCAAGTTCGGAAAGATTAATCAAAAGTTGGCATGGTTTTGAAAAACCAGATTCTGAAGATTCGTAACCGTTCACGCAATGGCGTCAACTTAAGGACACATTTTAGACTTCTTTGTTGAAATAAAACAGCAACAAAAGTGCTATTTATTGCAGCTTTTGGGTAATTTAATGGTAAAAATTTTAGAGAGAAATTTTATACACTATCGCTGATATTTTTCCTTAAGTTGACGCCATTGCGTGAACGGTTACCGACATCATTCTTAGGGTCGAGAAATTTAGAAAGAGCTATAGTAGAAATACTGAGAAAACATTAATAATTATACACACAACTATTCAATCATATTTTAAGCTTACAATTTTGAGCTTAATTTGACATATATGGTAGACTGTGTGGGCGACTCTTCACTTAAACAATAGTTATGTAAGAATTTCCTCTTAAGCCTTTAGCTCCTCAAACACCTCACTTGCTCTATTTAAAACAGAATCAGGAAAACCAGCAAGTTTTGCCACATGTATTCCATATGACTCATCTGCAATGCCTTCAATTACTTCATGTAGAAAGATAACCTCTCCGTTCCACTCTCTTATTTTTACACAAAAACATTTCACGTTCTTCAAGTATTTGCTTACTTTAGTTAATTCATGATAATGAGTTGCAAAAATGGCGCGGCACTTATTTACATTGTGAATATGTTCAATCACCGCCTGTGCAATAGATAATCCATCATACACCCCTGTGCCCCTACCAATTTCATCAAGTATCACTAAGGAACGGTCTGTTGCCTGATTTACTATCGTTGCTGTTTCGATCATCTCTACCATGAAGGTGGAATAACCAGCTGTTATATTATCCGTTGCGCCAACCCTGCTAAATATTTTGTCAATCACTCCAATATGTGCACTCTCTGCTGGCACAAACGATCCCATATGAGCTAAAACTGCAATGAGAGCGTTTTGCCTCAAGAAAGTGCTTTTTCCAGCCATATTAGGACCAGTAATTAGATGTATACCAGCTAAATTGATGCTATTTGCAATAAATTTATCGTTAACTTCAACCACTGGATGTCTTCCGCTACAGATATTGAACTCTTTGCTGTCATCAATGATGGGTTTTACGTAATTATTTTGCACTGCAAGCTCTGCAAACGCGGTTCTAATATCAAGTTTTGCCAAAGCATTTGCAGCAAGAGCAATTTTTTCAGATTCTTTAGCAATTTCACTACACAGTTCACTAAAAATTTTCATTTCTAAGCTGATTGCAGCATCACGTGCCGTAAGAATTTTATTTTCTAATTCTTTTAATTCATTAGTAGTGTAGCGCATGCTATTTGCTAGGCTTTGCCTATGAATAAATATGTCCGAAGTTATTTTGTGATTTGCTGACACTTCAACGTAATAACCAAGTATGTTGTTGTGCAATATTTTGAGTGCGGCAATGCCAGTTAGGTCGCGATAAGATTCACGGAGCTTAGTTATTAGTTTATTACTATTATTTAATATGTAGGATAACTCAGATAATTCTGAGTTGTATTTTGGGTGGATAAACCCTCCCTCTTTCACGGAACTAAGATTGTTATCAAGCACAGCACCGTTTAGAAGCTCAAACAGGTCTTTATGATTGCCAAGGCTTTTATGTACTGTGCTTAGTTCACTCTCGTCTGATTTTACTGTCATGCCAGCGCGTGACGCTGGCTGGATCCCAGTTTGGATGACATATTGTTGTGGGAGAGATTCATTTTCACCAAATTCAATTTTGCATAAGAGCTCAGACAACTCTAAAGTTTTTCCTAGGCCTATTTTTAATAGGTTCATATCCTTTGGTGAACCACGCCCTAGTATTAAGCGCGATAAAGACCTTTCAATATCTGGAATGTTAGATAATATCTCTCGTATTTTTCTGCGTGGCTCATGATTATTTACAAAAAATTGAGCGGTGCTGAGCCTTAGGTTAATCGCCTTAGAACAAGCAAGGGGTGAAGCGAGCATTTGTTTTAACAGGCGTCCACCAGAAGCTGTAACTGTGTGATCAATAACTGAAATGAGTGAACCTTTCTTTTCACCAAATTGAGTTGAAAACAACTCAAGATTTCTCCTTGCTGAAGCATCAATAAGCATGAAATTTTGTTGCTTATAGGTTTTTGGGAATTCAAGCATTGGAATGGAGCCCCTTTGTGTTACTCTGACATATTCAAGCAGTGCACCACACGCCATGATTTCTACTTTGCTGAAATTTCCTATACTCCCAAGTTCCCTGATTTTATAAAACTCGCATAATGTTCTGTGAGATTTACTATACTCAAAAAAGCTCTGTGCGTGTTGCGTAATTGATATTTTATAATTTTTTAAAATCGATCTAATTTTTTCGTCCTCAGTGAGTTTTTCAGAAATTAATAATTCTCTTGGTGATATACGCAACAAATCACTATCTAGAGCTTTCAAACTCGTTAAAGTGTGAAAAAATTTTCCCGTTGATAATTCAAGCCAACTAATAGCATATTCGTCATTTTGTTCAACTATGGACGCGAGATAATTATTGCTTTTATCCTCCAGTAGCGAATCTTCTATAATTGTACCTGGAGTTACAATTCGCACTATATCGCGTTTTACTATAGATTTATAGCCCCTCCTTTTTGCTTCATCGGCAGTTTCTAATTGGTCACAGATTGCTACTTTGAATCCTAAATCTATTAGCTTGTGCAGGTAAGACTCACTACTGTGTGCTGGCACTCCACACATTGGTATGTCCTGCCCACACGAATTACCTCTCTTAGTGAGCACTATATTCAGCAATTTTGCAGCTTTAATAGCATCATCGAAAAACAATTCATAAAAATCTCCTAGCCTATAAAATAGCAGATGATCCTTGTATTGAGCTTTCAGGTTCAAATACTGCTCCATCGCAGGGGTGTTTTTTTCTTTTACGAAGCTCATAATATTTTTTGACATATTATATTGGTANATAAATTCAATGTTATTATAGATTATATTGTACATGTGGATAACATAAAATTTAAATAGGTGTATAGAGGGTATTTTAGTGCTACCAGTGACAGATGAGGTTATTAATGAGTACATCAATAAACATACAGATGCACATCAGCCTCAATCTAGCATAAGATTGAAGTAGCTTTAACCACGCTTCCAGCGCAATATTCAACCATTATCGGCTGAGAGCCGATAATGGTTGAGTCTTGGACTATACATCAAAGTGTCAGCTCTTTAATACATATCATAACCAGCTTTAGCTAGAGAATAATAAATTTGATTTTCCAAAACTTCCTGTAGATAACTGCCTCCATTAGATAAATAGTTATCATACACATTAGTGTCAAAAGTATAATCTTTGCTCATATCTAAACCATTTCTCTCTTGATAGGCATGGAAAATAGAATTAGCACGTGCTTCAATCGTAAGAAGATCTTTATCATCTAATTGATCATAATGTACTTTCAACTTAAAGTTTGTTCCTTCAATATTGATTGTTTTTGAGTTTGGTAACACTACTTCATGCTCTGTTGGGTTTATACTCTCTTTAGCGTGATTTTCCATTTTGATGCTTCTAAATTTTATAATACTGTCATCCTACTAAAAGCTATATAATAATTCGTTAATTCTGCATTTAACATAATCTTTATTCGTCTCATGTTTTATATATATTATGTCTCCTTCTAAGAGCATGTCTTCAAACTAAGTAGAAAGGAGTTAAGAAGTGTGTTATAAGATATATTTTAAATGTACCCAAGCGATATAAGTGACAAAGAATGGAAGATGATAGAGCAATATTTTGAACCTAAAAAGACCGGCAGACCAAGAAAACACAGTATCAGAACGATTATCGATGCAATAAGGTATGTGATGAGAACAGGCTGTCAATGGAGACAACTACCTAAGAATTTTCCACCATGGAAAACCGTGTATAGTTGTAATTCGCGTTTAAAAAAAGTGGAATATGGCAAGAAATTCATGATTTTCTAGTTAAAAAACTAAGAAAGATAATTGGTAAGAATGAAACTCCATCAGTAGGAATAATTGACAGTCAATCAGTAAAAACCACTCAAAAAGGGGATCCAGAGGATATGATGCTGGCAAGAAAGTAAAGGGTAGAAAACGCCACATCGTTGTAGATACTCTAGGTCTTGTAATTGCTGCTGAAGTACACAGTGCAAGCATTCAAGATCGTGATGGTGCACTAAATCTTTTTGTTCAAGCCAAATGCAAAGCTCCAACATTACGTAAGTTTTTTGCTGATCAAGGATATACAGGTAAATTGCAAAACCGCTGTTTATTGGAAACTGGATGTTTGTTGACGATTACCAAGAAAGTAGTTGATACAGGATTTCAGGTTATTCCTAAACGTTGGATTGTTGAGAGAACCTTTGCTTGGCTCTCCAATTTTAGACGTATGAGTAAGGATTATGAGCATTCTCCTCTCACTTCAAAAAATAACATCTTTTTTAATATGATCACTATTATGCTTCACAAATTAGCTCATTCTTGAGTTTGAAGACATGCTCTAAGAAACTCTTTCTGCTAGTAACCCCAGTTGCGGATTAATCAATACAGTAAAATCTAGAAATACAGGGCTTTTTAGGCTTCATAGAATATGAAACTAATGTGGAAAAGATGTGCACCAAGAAATTTATTGGAGACCTGTGCCTTGAATGCTCAAGCTCAAGTCTGTTTTTGAGGTAACCAAAAACTGTTTCAATAATCGACCTTTTTCTTAAAAAAATCTTTTCTTCAAGCNNAGCATTAATGATACCTTTTTTTACTTTGGTAACGAGCNNTCTATCGAAGAGTTTTTCAAAGAGTTCTTTTTTTATATAGCCCTTATCTCCGAATAAAAGACCAATCAGTTTTTCGGTTAAATTTGGTACGGGTTTTCGGTCGTCAACGTTACCTTTAGTAAGTCTAACTCCTTGAATTTCACCTTTTTCATTAATTACCATATGCAATTTAAAACCAAAAAACCACCCATAGGTAGTCTTTCCAATCTTTGCCAACCCTTTGAAAACTTTGTTTCTCGAGGTCCTTTTTGGGTGGCAAACAGCGATAGATNNTATGTACGAAATCCCTGTCACTTTTGACTGTTCGCAAAACCATTGCATTAAGAGCGCTAAATACCATAAAACCCGCGATTTTAGCCTAATAAACCTACTATAGGATGGCAATTTTGGAAACGCTGATTCGTATAATAATTTCAAATAATGCACATAGAAAATTTTAAAATTGTCGNNCACTTGATATAGCAATATTATGGTAAAAACNTCTGAATGCGTAATCTCTGGCCTCCTGGTTAGTTTTTTGCCACTTGGTAGAAGTTTTTCTGCAAAATTTTTGTCAACTGAATTGCAAAAATCGTCGATCAGGCAAAATAATTCTGTTATATTTTTATTCATGGGTAATCTCTCTATTTTGTGAATAATTTACGGAGGTTACCCTATACAAACACGATTTTGGGTCGCACCAACTGTACGAACATTGTAATATGGTACAATGTTACGACGATGTCATGAAAGTAGCTGACACTGGGATGACATCATGCGTTTGAAGCAACTTATAAGATTTTTGACTATATATTATCAAGTATAGCGTGATTAACTTCAACTTTATACTTTGATTCCAGATAGCTAATTAATTGCTCTTTTAGCGATATCATCACACGTTTTCCAGTGTCGAGCATGTTTAATTTGCCATTTGATGAATGCATTTCTTTTAGAACACCTATTATAATTTCATTATTGTATTGAATAGGGTCTGTCACCGAACCAGTTGTTTTCATATTGAAAATCTCTTCTACAAAAGAAAATGGATAGTTTTGTTCATTGCGATGCATCTGCTGACCTTCAACTAATTCCACACCTTGAATTTTTTCCCAATCTGTTTTTTCTCTTAGTTGAACTGCAACCTCTTGCCCAATTTTAAACATTCTTTCTTTTATAAACTCACTCTGCCAAAGCTCTACTGCTGATGCCCTACCTTCTTCAAAACTTTGCAATTTGGGTGGAACGATATCGATGATTTTTACACTAACAACAGCGTTCCCAACGCCCTTAAAATAACCTTTCTGGTCCTTTTCTCGCGAAAAAATGAAAGAAATCAAATCACCAGAATCTCCTATGTTATTACCGTTTTGATCTTTTCCACTCGCATCTACTGGACCAATAGTTTGTATAGGTAAATTATATTCACTCAATATTTCTTCGATTGCTGAACCATTGTATATCTTAGAGTTCACTTGGTTTATGAAATCATTAACTCTTTCAAAAGACTTTTGGTTAGTTAAAACTGACTTTATGTCTTTTTTTAAATCAACTAAGTCTTCATCAGAAATTTGATGCGCACTTTCCACTTTTATTATGTGCCAACCAAAACTGCTTGCTAAAACTCCACTTACTTCACCTACTTTAAGAGCAAACACCTTCTCTCTCATGTCTTCCAGTAGAAAATCCTTAGTTATATTATTTACTCTAGTTTCCTCAAGTTCTGCTTTGCCAAACTCTTTTACTATCTGTTCAAAGCTTGTTTTACCCTCCTCAAATGCTCTTTTTGCTGTCTCAGCTTCTTCTTTGGTAGAAAATATTACATTAAATATATCTCTTTGATCTTTAAGTTCCTGTTGTTCTATTATGCCATCAACTTCTTCATCTGAGATCTTGATTTGATCTTCAAAATACTTTTGGCCTAGGGAAATATATTGCGCAGTTCGATACTCAGGATAATAAAAATGGGATTTATTTCTTTCGTACAAATCAAGTAATGCTTGATCATTTGGTTCAGGAATGTTTGTAACTGCATCTTCAGTTATTTTAACAATATCAACCACTCTAGTTTGGTAGTGACTTTTGTATATCTGCTCATCAACTCTCTCGCCAAAAGTTACCGGATAATTATCTTTAAATAACGAAGTCATGAACATCATTGCAGGCAGAACTTTCTCTAGCTTTGCTATATACTCTTTCTCTGTCATATGTAGGTCATTTAGCGTTTCATGGAATTTATTTTTGTCAAATTCGCCTTTATCATTTTGAAAGTATTTGGTATTTTTAATATGATTTTTTATAGACTCTTCTCCAACTGTCAACCCCAGCTCACTAATTAGGTTAAACAATAATTTTTGCTCTATAAGTGCGTTAAGCAAATCATATTTCAGCTTTTTTACTTGTTCTCTACTCGCATCAGATCCAGAAATTTGCTTTTTATAATTTTGATATAGTGATTTATACTCATCTGACGTTATAACTTCTTTTCCAACCCTAGCTACCTCTTCTTTTTCATCATCACCTGATAAAAGGTTGCCAATTCCCATGAAGACTAATAAGCAAGCTAAAAGGACAACGGTTACTTTAGTGAAAAAATTTTTAACATTCATTTTAAACTCAGTTAATTAATGGTTAATTATAGAATAGTGATAATTTAATTCTTGTAAACCTGTTGCTTTATTAGCCAATATATATAATATTACAATATATTAACTTAAAATTTAACTCTTTTCTTAAATAGAAACATATGTTTGACTGAGTTATACTATACCTTAAGAAGGGGAAATATTTTGTTTGAAATATGCTTAAACGTAAGCGCATTTAATTAACTTAAGAGGTGGGAAGTGACGAACAAAAAGTCATTGAATGACAAAATTAATGCTTTTTTAGTTTTAATAGCTTATATTTTAGCTCTGTATAACAGTAAGGGATACTTTAAATGGGAGATGCTTTTTTGATGCCAATGGAATCTTCTAAGGGCAATAACGATAGAAATAAACAGTTTCTAATGCAAATAGCTGCTTGGTTAGTAGACAACACTGGTTTAACTTTTAATCAAATAGCACAATGCTGTAGGTTGGCCATTGAAGAAGTACAAGACATAGCTGATGAGGAAATAGAAGTTGAAAAATATAACCCTATTATTTCTGGGGTAATTACTGAAAAAGAAATCGATGATTGCAAAAAAAATTCAAACCGTGTACCAAATTTGATTATAAAAAATATANAAAAAAGGAGTAAGGCGATTGGTAGCATTCTTGGCTTTGCTTCTACGGCAAGGCGTAGAGATAAACCTGATGCGATTTATTATCTAGTAAAAAAATTTCCTATCTTGGACAATAACGTTATAGCTAAATTAATTAGTACAACAAATTACACAGTTGAGCAGGTAAGAGATGGATCTCATCATAACATGCAAAATATAAAACCCCAAGATCCTGTACTACTTGGCTTATGTAGCCAAGAAAATTTAGAAGCAGAAGTGGAAAAAGCAAAAGTAGAAAAAGAGAAGCAAGAAAGGTTAAAAAAATATAAAGAATAGCTATTAAGAGCATGTCTTCAAACTAAGTAGAAAGGAGTTAAGAAGTGTGTTATAAGATATATTTTAAATGTACCCAAGCGATATAAGTGACAAAGAATGGAAGATGATAGAGCAATATTTTGAACCTAAAAAGACCGGCAGACCAAGAAAACACAGTATCAGAACGATTATCGATGCAATAAGGTATGTGATGAGAACAGGCTGTCAATGGAGACAACTACCTAAGAATTTTCCACCATGGAAAACCGTGTATAGTTGTAATTCGCGTTTAAAAAAAGTGGAATATGGCAAGAAATTCATGATTTTCTAGTTAAAAAACTAAGAAAGATAATTGGTAAGAATGAAACTCCATCAGTAGGAATAATTGACAGTCAATCAGTAAAAACCACTCAAAAAGGGGATCCAGAGGATATGATGCTGGCAAGAAAGTAAAGGGTAGAAAACGCCACATCGTTGTAGATACTCTAGGTCTTGTAATTGCTGCTGAAGTACACAGTGCAAGCATTCAAGATCGTGATGGTGCACTAAATCTTTTTGTTCAAGCCAAATGCAAAGCTCCAACATTACGTAAGTTTTTTGCTGATCAAGGATATACAGGTAAATTGCAAAACCGCTGTTTATTGGAAACTGGATGTTTGTTGACGATTACCAAGAAAGTAGTTGATACAGGATTTCAGGTTATTCCTAAACGTTGGATTGTTGAGAGAACCTTTGCTTGGCTCTCCAATTTTAGACGTATGAGTAAGGATTATGAGCATTCTCCTCTCACTTCAAAAAATAACATCTTTTTTAATATGATCACTATTATGCTTCACAAATTAGCTCATTCTTGAGTTTGAAGACATGCTCTAAGGATCCTCAAATTTTTGTGCTTTGTTAACATTAAATTAACTTGACTTGCTGGTGTTTATTAGTATAATATAAGTAAAATGCGGGGCTTAATGACAATTAAGCTCAATATGCGCTAAAACTAACTCCGCCTAATTTATTATCTTATAGTCAAATTTTAGGTTAGTAAGCATCAATTAAAATTTTTGGAGGATTATGACAACAATCAATGAAGATGTTTTGGCAAAAGGAAAGGTTGCAGCTCAACCTGAAAAAAGTGAGCAAATTCACAATAACGATACAGTAACACAGATGGTCAATGAAGGTACTGAGAAAAACAGAAAAACATTAGATCTGAGCGAATTAAAAGAGAAAACAGCAGAAGAATTGTTAGAGTTAGCTGAAGAAAGAAAAATTTTAACTAACGGTAAAAGCAATGGTAGAATGCTAAAGCAGGAAATAATATTCAGCTTAATGAAGAAAATGAGTGAAGAAGGAGGCATAACCACAGGGAGTGGAATAGTGGAAATATTGCCTGATGGTTTCGGTTTCTTACGTTCAGCAAGTGCAAATTATGCCCCAAGTACCGATGATGTTTATATTTCCAACGGGCAAATAAAGAAGTTTAATTTACGTACAGGAGATATGGCATATGGAGAAATAAGGCCACCTGGTGATAAAGAAAGATATTTTACTTTAACTAAGGTTCAAAGTATAAACTCTACTGAAGTCAGTGAATTAAGAAAGTACGTCCATTTTGATAATTTGCTTCCTCTTTATCCTGAGGAAAGCATAGTACTTGAGTGTAATAATGGTGATGATAAAAAAGGCTTAAGCATGCGTGCTATAGATATAGTAGCTCCTCTTGGGAAAGGGCAAAGAGCGTTAGTAGTTGCTCCACCTCGTACAGGAAAAACTGTATTGCTTCAGCAAATGGCTAACTCTATAGCTATAAATCACCCTGAAGTAGAATTAATAGTGTTACTTATAGATGAAAGACCTGAAGAAGTAACAGATATGATACGTTCTGTAAAAGGTGAGGTAGTAAGTTCTACGTTTGATGAGCCTGCTTACCGTCACGTACAGCTTGCTGAAATAGTAATAGAAAAAGCTAAAAGAATGGTTGAGCATAAAAAAGATGTGGTAATTCTACTTGACAATATTACTAGACTTGCACGTGCTTATAATGCTGTTATTCCTTCGTCTGGGAAAGTTCTAACTGGTGGTGTGGATTCAAACGCACTGCAAAGACCAAAACGTTTTTTTGGAGCAGCCCGTAATATCGAGAATGGAGGTTCTTTAACTATAATCGCCACAGCTCTTATAGAGACTGGCTCAAAAATGGATGATGTTATTTTTGAGGAGTTTAAAGGTACAGGAAACGCTGAGATCATACTTGATAGAAAACTTTCTGATAAACGTATATTTCCAGCTATTGATATTACAAAATCCGGAACAAGGAAGGAAGAGCTATTAGTTGATAAGGCTATACTAAATAAAATATGGGTGTTGCGTAGAATACTTAATCCTATGGGATCTGTTGAAGCAATGGAATTTTTACGTGACAAACTACTTTTAACAAAGAGCAATGCTGACTTTTTTAACTCCATGAATCACTAAAAGTAAGCCAGTTATGATGGACATGCTGAGCAAAAAGTAAAACGCTCTTATAGCTAAAATAATTTGGATTTACCAAAATATATTTATAGTTAAGTTGGCAATTTACCTTAAGTTAGCGCGTGACGCTGGAATGACAAAGAAGAGTGAGTTGCTAGTTTTTCATATGGGTATGCAAGGAGTCTGATCTTTTTCTTTGTTAATATTATTCTAAATTTTCATCAAAATAAGCTGTTTTATCCTTTTTTTCCTTATATTCTTCTGCTGTATAGAGAGGTTGCTTTTTAGCTGTAATGTTTGGCCATTTTTGTGAGTATTCTACATTTATATCGTAAAATAACTTGAAAGTTTTTTGTTCGCTGCTCAGCAACTCTTCATCTAGTTCTAAAATATCTTTTATGGAATCATCAGTTACAATTGCATCTACTGGACACTCAGGTATGCACACTCCGCAATCAATACATTCATCTGGGTTAATCACGAGCATGTTTTTACCTTCATAGAAGCAGTCAACGGGACATACTTCCACACAGTCCGTATATTTACATTTTATGCATTTATCTGTAACAAAATGCGTCATAAAACACTGTATATTTGTATTATCTTGGGTACACTAAATTGATAAGAAATTCAAGCCTTTTATGAAGATAAATAAATTGAACAACAAAGAATTAGAAGTATGGTTAAGCTTGGCTAGAACTATAGGACCAATAAAGTTTTTTAGTATACTAAGAACACATGGATCGCTAGATGAGGTGCTAAAATATCTCAATAGGGTGGCTAATAATAAGGTGTATGGCATTCAAGATGCACGAGAAGAAATCAATAATGCAGAAAGAATTGGAGCTAAAATTATACCCGCATGTGACCCAGATTACCCTGATCTTTTAAGAAATATCTCTAATTGTCCTTCTGTAATAACTGCGCTTGGTGATATATCATTATTAAGCCGTGAGAGCATGTCTTCAAACTAAGTAGAAAGGAGTTAAGAAGTGTGTTATAAGATATATTTTAAATGTACCCAAGCGATATAAGTGACAAAGAATGGAAGATGATAGAGCAATATTTTGAACCTAAAAAGACCGGCAGACCAAGAAAACACAGTATCAGAACGATTATCGATGCAATAAGGTATGTGATGAGAACAGGCTGTCAATGGAGACAACTACCTAAGAATTTTCCACCATGGAAAACCGTGTATAGTTGTAATTCGCGTTTAAAAAAAGTGGAATATGGCAAGAAATTCATGATTTTCTAGTTAAAAAACTAAGAAAGATAATTGGTAAGAATGAAACTCCATCAGTAGGAATAATTGACAGTCAATCAGTAAAAACCACTCAAAAAGGGGATCCAGAGGATATGATGCTGGCAAGAAAGTAAAGGGTAGAAAACGCCACATCGTTGTAGATACTCTAGGTCTTGTAATTGCTGCTGAAGTACACAGTGCAAGCATTCAAGATCGTGATGGTGCACTAAATCTTTTTGTTCAAGCCAAATGCAAAGCTCCAACATTACGTAAGTTTTTTGCTGATCAAGGATATACAGGTAAATTGCAAAACCGCTGTTTATTGGAAACTGGATGTTTGTTGACGATTACCAAGAAAGTAGTTGATACAGGATTTCAGGTTATTCCTAAACGTTGGATTGTTGAGAGAACCTTTGCTTGGCTCTCCAATTTTAGACGTATGAGTAAGGATTATGAGCATTCTCCTCTCACTTCAAAAAATAACATCTTTTTTAATATGATCACTATTATGCTTCACAAATTAGCTCATTCTTGAGTTTGAAGACATGCTCTCAATATTTTCCTCAAAGGAATCGAATTATATCTGGTCTATCGCTGGGTGTTGCAGTGATTGAGGCATCGAAACGTTCTGGCTCTCTAATAACAGCAGATTTTGCTTTAAATCAAGGGAGAGAGGTGTTTGCAGTTTCTGGTTTCCCTTTAGATTCACGCTGTAGTGGTAGTAATTATTTAATTAAAAACGGTGCTAAGCTTATCGAATCCGCTGATGACATAATAGAGAGTATTAGGTTTAGTTTACCTCCGCAGCAAAAAAACCTATTTGATGTTGAGCACTATTTTGTTAACCAAAAACAAGAAAAATTACAACAGGCAAAATCTGTTATAGTTGATCATATTAACTCTGTACCTGTTGATATAGATGAACTTATATTAGCAAGCGGACTTTCTACCAACATAGCTCTAATGGCTCTTTTAGAACTAGAGTTGGAAAACAAAATAGAGCGTTCACCGGGGAATAAAATATCGTTAATTTTCTAAGCTATAAGCCCACAACCGTACGAACATTATGATTTGAGTTCACCAAGAAAGATGTCATTCCAGCGCGTGACGCTGGAATCTAGACTTTATTATGCAGCCAATTGGTTGAAATTAAGTCTTCTGGATCCAAGTAGTCTGGGCACTGGCGTCTTGGATAGAAATCAGTATCAGCTACTTAGATGACACCACTTTTGTATGGAAACCAGTGTCACCTTGACAACCTTCATCTCGCTACGTGTTAGCGGATACCGTGACGGTATGACTAGGGAGTACGCGTTAGCGGAATCTACTGAGACGCCCGTGATAGCCCTATTTCTATAGTGAGTAATTCCCTCTTATCTACTTTTAGAATTGATAAGAGAAAACTTTTTTTCAACCTGTTGTATGATTTTATAAAAGTGATCGAAATCTAAGCTTGCACTGCCAATTAAAACTCCTGATAAATTTGAAATATTTAACAAATTTTCTATATTTTCTGAACTGACTGAACCACCATATATAATGTGTTTTTTACCAGTACACAATTTTATTACCTCTATCACCTCAGCAATTGCATCATTATTTGGCACATGACCTGTGCCTATTGCCCATATTGGCTCATATGCTACGGTATATGCACCGTGTGTTGGCAAGCAGTTTTTGCATTGATATTCTATTACTTCTTTTGTTTTTTCATTCTTATAATCTTCTGAATTTTCACCTACACAGATAATTGGGTGTAAGCCTGATTCTATTGCTATTTCCGACTTAAGTTTTATTTCACCATCTTTTTCATTGGCCCTTTCAGAATGCCCAAGTATTACGTAAGTACACCCTAGTTCTTTTAACATTTCTGCGCTAATTTCACCTGTGTAAGAACCGAACTTTTTATGATGGCAATTCTGTGCTCCTATATTAATATTATTGTTCAACTCTATACTGCTTGGAAATGATGTAAAAGGAGGGCAAATTACTAATTTAGAGGTAATTTCGTTGCTCTTGTTGTTAAGTTTGCCTATAAAGTCAACAAATGAAGAACGCATTCCATTCATTTTCCAATTTGCTACTATTAAAAAGGACATCAACTTTACTTATATGAGTGAGAGTGCCGGCTGTCGGACTTGAACTGACAACCTACTGATTACAAGTCAGTTGCTCTACCAATTGAGCTAAGCCGGCGTTAAACACATTAATAATATACAATTATCAATGGATTTTAGTCAACTGATTTTTAAAATACTGTATAATGAAAATAATATGAGAAAATTTTTACTGAAGCCAAAAAAGAGTCTAGGGCAAAATTTTATTTTATCGAGTGAGATAACAAAAAAAATCGTCGCTTTAGCTGGTAGTCTGGAGAATTTTAATGTCATTGAAATTGGTCCTGGATATGGTGCATTAACAAGAGAAATATTGGTGCATAATCCAAAGTCTCTACTTTCTATAGAAAAAGATAGAGATTTAGTAAAACACCATGACCAACTGCTAAATGAACATCAAGGAAGGTATAGAATTATAGAAGCAGATGCACTTCATGTTATAGAAGAAGAGCTGATAGAACGTCCAGTTAAAGTTATTGCTAACTTGCCTTACAATATCTCGGTAGCGTTATTTTTAAAGTGGTTAAATAATATAAAATTTTTTACGAGTTTGACATTAATGTTTCAAAAAGAGGTAGCAGATCGCATTACAGCAAGACCCAATTCTAAAGATTATGGTCCTCTATCAGTGCTAAGCCAGTTACTGTGCGATATAAAAAAGGAATTTGATATTGAACCTAAAGAGTTTTTTCCAAGACCAAAAATACATTCTTCAGTAATTACAGTAAATCCTTTGCTTACCCCAAAGTTTGCAGTAAATTTGGAAACCTTAATAAAATTAACACGTGCTGTTTTTGCTCAAAGAAGAAAGATGCTGAGAAATAGCTTGCAAAATATGACGAACCACGCTGAAACTGTCCTTGAAAACGCTAAATTGAGTGGAAATGAACGTCCAGAAAACTTAACTATTGAGCAGTTCTGTTTGCTGGCAAATAATATATAGTACGAACATTATCTACCAGATCCCAGTATCGGCTACTTGGATGACAAAGGAGGACGTTATTCCAGAGTCAAGCTACTTGCATTTGTTGTAAACTCACTTTTACTCTATGGTTATCTTTTTATACTACCTTATCAACTATGTTTTTTTTAAAGTTTTTTATTTGTGTAATTTTGTCACTCTCCTGAACGGATACTGTATTTTCGTATTAGAAAACACCCAATAAGCAGAGGTGTAAGTGGAATAAACCACAAAATGTAAGTGCTAGATTTTATAGGCGGTACGATTATAATTGAATTGCCGTAAGAATTTTTTAACTCTGAGATTATCTCTTCATCAGTGTATCCATCATTGATTTTTTTACGAATTGCTCCTCGCATATCATACGCGATCTGAGATCCAGATTCAGACAATGATTCGCCAGAACATATTGGACACCTTATTATTTCAAATAAACTTGTTGCTCGTTTTTCCATGCTTTTATCTCTGAGTTTATTATCCAGAGTAAAAGCGTTTACGCCTGAGTGGAATATCAATATGAAAAGTAAACTAACTACTGCTCTCATCCTTGGTTAATTGGGTTATTTTACTGAGCTGGTTCATAAAATCAGTGGTGGATAACTTTCCAATAAAGCTTGACCCTACATCATCATCGTACTTTATTGAAAATCGAACGCTGTCATCAGTTGTTTTTTCTGATAAGGAAGACATTAATTTTTCAAACGCATCTGAAGTTTTTGAGTCACCAATCATAAACGAGATTAATTCTTTATAATTTGATATAGCCACGTTGATTTTGTCTTTAAATGAAGACGTAACCAAATTATAATTTTGCACTCCACCATCTGCAGCAAGAGAAAAATTATTACTTTGAATTAAAAATTTCTCTATGTTGAAATTAATTCTGGAAGCTGAGATGTGGTTTACAAATTCGTAATCAAATTTAGTGTCGATACTAAGGTAACTTTCAGGACTTGCAGTATTTTTATACCGATAAGTATAAAAATCAAATCCTAGTTTAGTATTTCCACTTGGTTCTTTATCGAGGTAAAAGTGAATGTAATTGCTTTTATCATTCACTTCAGTTATAACACTTTGCTGATTTTCTAAAACATCACATTTTAATCCATAATCTTCGTAACGAAGTGTATCTATATAGTCTATCACGGTACTATTTTTGTTGAATCGCAGTGAAGATGGTAAATCGTTTAGTCTAACAACAAAGTGGCTGCTATCGTTTGTGTGGCATTTTATATTCTTTTTCTCATCACCATGAACAGTAATATCAACTTCATTACTTGGTGTATAAATATATACTGATTTATCGAATAATCTGTTTTTTATCAGTAAAGCCTCGGATGAAATAGTCAATTGCTCATTGGAAAGTTTTGGGTTTGTCACACGGAAAATTAGGTTAGAAGGAAATCCACTAAAATCATGTGAAATATCGAACTTTTCGTCGTTAATGTATAGTATTGTTTCAGCTAAAAGATTTTTTACCTTACATGCAGAAAAATACCAAAAACCACTATACGCTACAGGAATAAACAAAAGTAAAGAGATGATAATATAGATAAAAATCTTACGCATGCATTCCCCTGTTTATCTAATGATATATTTCTTGTACCCCTTGGTATGGTTACACACAAGCCGTCGATATCTTTTGTGATTTTTATTTGGCATCCAAGCCTCGACGTCTCTGTTAAGCCGAAAGCTAGGTCTAACATATCATTTTCCTCATCAGATATGGGATTATGCGTTTCTACAGCATCATAAAATTCTGGATCAACAATCACGTGGCATGTAGAGCAAGCAAGAGAACCTTCACATGCACCTTCAAGCAGATCTGGATCACTTCTGTGGGCTAAATTGAGCAGAGTTTCTCCCTCTGCAGCTTCATAGCTTTTCTTACTCCCATCCGGTAAAATAAAAGTAACAGATGGCATATTATTCCTATTAAAATCCTTACTAATTTCTCTATATCCTACAGGTAATAACTAATATTTGCAAACTCTTTGCAATTCCAGTGCCTATTTCTTGTTATCCAAGTACCCCTTTCTTGTCATTCAAGTAGCCCTTTGTTGCCATCTGAGTAGCTTGACTACTTGGATCCAGGGTGGCTTTGTTGCATAGCGTTCAGAAAAACTAGCAGTTACTGACAAAATTCATTATAAAATAGCCATTTAACTGCTTAAAGAAAAAATATGCCACAGAAAATGAAAGTTAGTAACCAAAACGAATATAACAAATTCCTTGAAAAAAGGGGAAATATTTTTCACTTCATTAACGAAGCAATTGAAAATTGGTATGAAAATAGTCCAAAAATGCAAGGCGGCAACTATATTTACAGTGATAAAGTTGTAATTTTGGTGCATATAATCGTCATTAGACTTCTTTTAAAATTGTTAGAGGGAGTGTAAGATGAAGTATGTGAAAGCATGAAATATAAGAGCATGTCTTCAAACTCAAGAATGAGCTAATTTGTGAAGCATAATAGTGATCATATTAAAAAAGATGTTATTTTTTGAAGTGAGAGGAGAATGCTCATAATCCTTACTCATACGTCTAAAATTGGAGAGCCAAGCAAAGGTTCTCTCAACAATCCAACGTTTAGGAATAACCTGAAATCCTGTATCAACTACTTTCTTGGTAATCGTCAACAAACATCCAGTTTCCAATAAACAGCGGTTTTGCAATTTACCTGTATATCCTTGATCAGCAAAAAACTTACGTAATGTTGGAGCTTTGCATTTGGCTTGAACAAAAAGATTTAGTGCACCATCACGATCTTGAATGCTTGCACTGTGTACTTCAGCAGCAATTACAAGACCTAGAGTATCTACAACGATGTGGCGTTTTCTACCCTTTACTTTCTTGCCAGCATCATATCCTCTGGATCCCCTTTTTGAGTGGTTTTTACTGATTGACTGTCAATTATTCCTACTGATGGAGTTTCATTCTTACCAATTATCTTTCTTAGTTTTTTAACTAGAAAATCATGAATTTCTTGCCATATTCCACTTTTTTTTAAACGCGAATTACAACTATACACGGTTTTCCATGGTGGAAAATTCTTAGGTAGTTGTCTCCATTGACAGCCTGTTCTCATCACATACCTTATTGCATCGATAATCGTTCTGATACTGTGTTTTCTTGGTCTGCCGGTCTTTTTAGGTTCAAAATATTGCTCTATCATCTTCCATTCTTTGTCACTTATATCGCTTGGGTACATTTAAAATATATCTTATAACACACTTCTTAACTCCTTTCTACTTAGTTTGAAGACATGCTTTAAGGGAATAGAAAAGTTAGAAGGAGAAAAGTTTCGACGTTTAACAGGGGTAAAAAAAGCAACATTTGAGCAAATGGTAGAAATTCTAGAAGTGGAGGATAAAAGAAAAAAGCTAGAAGTGGAAGAAAAAGTAAACTTTGCATAGAAGACAGGCTACTTATGGCACTGGAATATATAAGCAGATGTTCTGATTGCATGTGTAAAAAAGCTTTCCTGCAGCTATAAATAGCTAAAGCAGAAGTACAGCTATGTATAGTGCATCAGATAAGGAATTCACTGAAATATGTATCAAGCAAAGATGTGAAAGTTTTCATGAATGATCTGAAAAAAATATATCGTGCTGCAAGCAGAGAAATTGCCGAGAATTACTTACTTGAGCTAGAAGAAAAATGGGGATCCATTGGTTGTAAAATCGTGGCAGAATAATTGGATCCGGCTATTTTAAGTATTCTGAGGAGGCTAATTTAATCCTATTGAGGGGTTGCATATACAGATTAGAAAATTCACTAAAACTAAGGGCTCATTTACTAGCTTGTATAAACAGGTATATTGTGCTATAAAGAAGGCAGAGGAAAAGTGGACGATGCCTATATCTGATTGGGCATTAACTATCTCTCAACTTGATATTTTCTTTCCAGATAGATTGAAAATTGAGTTGAACTAAAAATGCGGTTTGACACACTTTTTTGAACATTCCCCCTAAATTGCTTCATGCTACACCTTTCCCCTTTCCCCTGAAACTAGAATCTATATACTTAACTTTAGAAACTTTAAAATACGATGCGATCTAATATTAGGCAGTTATTTTACTATATAAAGCCTAATCTATCTTATTTCATCATAGCTTTTATTGCAGTTTTATTTTCAGCCTTAACGATCCTCCTCTTTGGCAGAGGCTTAAACAATATAATTGATTCTGGCACAGAGCACGATTTTACTACCAAACTATTAGTTGCAATACTTATAGTTTTAGCCATTTCTCTCACTGCATTTACTCGGTTATATTTCATTGGCATTGGCAGCGAGAAAGTTATCGCAAGAATCAGATATGACTTATATAGCAGTATCACTAACTTGCAACCAAGTTTCTTTGAGAACACAGGCGTACAAGATGTTATCTCAGCACTCATTACTGATACATCTGTGCTGCAATCAATAATAAACAGCAGCTTACTAACCATATTACGAAATTTTGTAATATTGATTGGTAGTGTTGCCATGTTACTATATACAAATATACAACTAACTGTGTATGCAGCTGCAATAATACCTATACTACTCATTATTATGACCTCACTTGGAAAAAAAGTGCGTAGCTATGCACGCTTTGCCCAGGATAAATTAAGCGAGCTTGCATCACTTAGTGAGGAAAATTTTAGATCTATAGTGACTATCAAATCGTTTGTACTCGAAGAAAATGAAAAAACCCGTTTTAAGGAGCATTTAAACTCAGTATCAAAATCATACGTAAAATTAGTACTCTTGCGTGCTATTTTAGTAACTCTAGTTATCACGTGTGTGATAGGGTCACTAGTTGTTTTGCTCTTTTTTGGTATTAAAGAAGTCTTAAGCAATAATATAACTATTGGAGAACTCTCCTCATTTGTGTTTTATTCAGCGCTCGCGGCAGGAGCTATCAATAATTTGAGCGATAATATCAGTGATTTACAACGAGGTCTTGGAGTAATAGAGCGTTTATTTGAATTTAAAAATATGAAAAGCTCTATAGCAGATCCCGATGATCCTATAAAAATTTGTAGTGTTCAAAAAGGAATTGCGTTTAATGGCGTAACATTTTTTTATGAATCCCAGTCTGATAAGCCAGCGTTAAATAACGTATCATTTTCCATAGAGGCAGGTCAAGCAGTATCAATTGTTGGACCATCTGGCAGTGGCAAAAGCACCATTTTAAAGCTTCTGCTCCGTTTTCATGATCCAAGCAAAGGTAGCATTACTATCGATGGGTACAATATTAAGTCAATTGCGCTAAATGACCTCAGATCGCTGTTTGGCTTAGTACCACAAGATCACATGATATTTTCTTGCTCAATAATGGAAAATATACTATATGGCAAACCGGGTGCTGAATATGAGGAAGTAAGGCAAGCAGCTATCGGTGCTTATGCGATGGAATTTATTGATAAGCTACCTGATAAACTTGATACATTTGTAGGAAAAAGAGGGTTAAAACTTTCTGAAGGACAAAAACAACGTATTATAATAGCAAGAGCCATACTCAAAAACCCTCAGATTTTAATACTGGATGAAGCAACCTCTGCTCTTGATTATAAAAGTGAGAACCTCGTGCAAAAAGCATTGAGCAAGTTAATGCAAAACAGAACAACAATCGTAATTACGCACAGACTATCAACCGCACTTAAAACTGACAAGATTATAGTAATTAATCATGGAAAAGTAGAAGAAGTAGGCACTCATGACTCTCTAATGAGTAAAGACGGGCTATATGCAAAACTGGCGAAGATACAGTGGAATTGAAAGAAAATTTAGATCATATCGTTGGTTGATATGCTAGATTTATAATTAAAGTTATTAAATTTTTAATCATTTTAATTTATAATAATCTAATAGTATTTTTCAAAGGATTATTATGGTTTATAATTACAGTAATTTACCAAAACTACCATTTACGGGTTATAATTTGCCAGTACCAGCCTTACAAGCACCAGTATCGAATTGTGCACAAGCTTGTACACCTGCATTTGTACCTTGTACTACTAATTCCTGCCACAATCATTTTAACTCATATCATAACTATTATGATACATGCCATAATCCTTGTGATACGTTTGATTTTTTCTGCTAAGAGATTAGATTTAAATCACTAACAAACGTACGTTCTTTCACTCTTGCTATACGTACTTCCAATAGCACATGGGAAACCATGTGCTTCACATTTTGCTTTAAAATACAATAAACAGGTGCTTGCTTGTCATTTACATTGGCTATAGCAGTTCTACCAAAATTTGTTCCAGAAATATAACTAATTTGACTACTGACAGCTTTTTCTTGAAATCTTAGAGCATGTCTTCAAACTCAAGAATGAGCTAATTTGTGAAGCATAATAGTGATCATATTAAAAAAGATGTTATTTTTTGAAGTGAGAGGAGAATGCTCATAATCCTTACTCATACGTCTAAAATTGGAGAGCCAAGCAAAGGTTCTCTCAACAATCCAACGTTTAGGAATAACCTGAAATCCTGTATCAACTACTTTCTTGGTAATCGTCAACAAACATCCAGTTTCCAATAAACAGCGGTTTTGCAATTTACCTGTATATCCTTGATCAGCAAAAAACTTACGTAATGTTGGAGCTTTGCATTTGGCTTGAACAAAAAGATTTAGTGCACCATCACGATCTTGAATGCTTGCACTGTGTACTTCAGCAGCAATTACAAGACCTAGAGTATCTACAACGATGTGGCGTTTTCTACCCTTTACTTTCTTGCCAGCATCATATCCTCTGGATCCCCTTTTTGAGTGGTTTTTACTGATTGACTGTCAATTATTCCTACTGATGGAGTTTCATTCTTACCAATTATCTTTCTTAGTTTTTTAACTAGAAAATCATGAATTTCTTGCCATATTCCACTTTTTTTTAAACGCGAATTACAACTATACACGGTTTTCCATGGTGGAAAATTCTTAGGTAGTTGTCTCCATTGACAGCCTGTTCTCATCACATACCTTATTGCANTCGATAATCGTTCTGATACTGTGTTTTCTTGGTCTGCCGGTCTTTTTAGGTTCAAAATATTGCTCTATCATCTTCCATTCTTTGTCACTTATATCGCTTGGGTACATTTAAAATATATCTTATAACACACTTCTTAACTCCTTTCTACTTAGTTTGAAGACATGCTCTNNTAGCAGCATTTTGCTGTGGCAAAGCTTTTCAATGCGAATATCTTCTATATTAAAGTCGTATTTTGAAATGTACTGTAAGTTTGTATATGCTAATTTTAGCCTCAAAATTATTAAACCATTAACTTTTTTATCCTATAATAATCTAATAGTTATTTTTTAAAGGATTCTTATGAATTATATTTCCTCATCTCCACGTGTTGGTTCATGTATTCCTACGCGCACAGCTTGCACAACTGACCCACGGTACCATCATAATTTTGATCCACATTGTCATAACCACTTTAACCCACATTGCCATGACCACTTTGATCCGTGTTGTGATAGACTCGAGTTAAATATACAGCTTCCTGATATAAAAATACCTCCTTGTCCAGAACCTAAAAAACCAATTGACTTTTCAAAGCTTTCAATAGTAGTTGATGCAGTTTCTGGAGAGATTAAAGATGCCAAGACTAAGGAACCTAGTGGCTTAATGTTTGCAAAATGTAAAGAAATTATAGATAAAACTGACAACAATCTTGAAATTGGTCCAGACAATCGTCTCAAAGGAGGATGTGATAGCAATTCTGAATGCAAAGCTTGTGTGGATGCGATAAATGACTCTATAATAGATGCACGCACAGAATCAGCATTTTCTCCTGAAGAGATGTCAGCACCAGAATACATTGTTCATATTATATAAAAGTAACGAAGGTGTGTACATTGTTAGTACACACACCCATTTTATGTTAATTCTTATTTATTAATGGAGCTATTTTATGTTAAAAAACACTTTTCCTTATTCAAATTATAAGCATGCAAGTCATGTATGTCATCTGCCACGTATATTGAAAATTAATTTACATACAAAGCTAGATGATGGTAAAGACTGTAAGTCCAAGATTGATGATAAAACTAAGGATGAACTAAAAGAAAAGATTAAGAATGAACTAAAGAAAGATCTTAAGTTTGAGATTGGTGATAAGACTAAGAATGAACTAAAAGAAAAGATTAAGAATGAACTAAAGAAAGATCTTAAGTGTGAAATTGATGATAAGACTAAAAATGAATTGAAGAAAAATATTAAAAATGAACTAGAGAAAGATCTTAAGTGTGAATTTGATGATAAGACTAAGAATGAACTAAAAGAAAATATTAAGAATGAACTAAAGAAAGATCTTAAGTGTGAATTTGATGATAAGACTAAGAATGAATTGAAAGACAAAATAAAAAAAGAAATAAAGGATGAGATAGATTGTAAGTGTGATGAAAATGGCAAGAAAAAAGGTGGTGACGATGGTGAAAATGAAGTCAAAGAAACGGTTTCTATTACATCTCAAGAAATAACCTCGGATCATGCTGATTCTACAAAGTGTGGAAGTTTTAGTGGTTACTACAAGACATATAATCAGGTAGGTCGCCACGGTTTTAGTACATCTGAATTACTAGAGGCATTTTACCCTGAGATGTATAATAACCCTAAAATTGCGGAACATTTGAAAATGGGATCAAAGGTCTTCTATGGTGCAGTAAATTACAAATTTGCTTTTTCAGAACCTTTTGATTACTCATGGGGAAATGCTAGCAATATGTGGTGTAAAGAGTGTTCGGATAGTAAAGGCGAGATTGCCTGTCAAGGTAATGAAATTAAAAGTTTCTGCTACCCTGCAGGTTACTATGCGAATCAAAACTATAACGAGAGCTTCTTTGCTGAAAGGACATGCCCTAATCTTGTTAAAGTATCCGGTGCAACTACTATTAAAGCAAAACAAGTTGCGCCACTAATACTTGTTAATTCCTTAGGAGAAATGATAGATAAAGAAGGTAATAACACTAAAATATACTATTCCAGCTTATCGCTTTATCTTAAGGCTAATGGCCATATAAAAGATTGTGCAGGTGACGCGAACTGTAAAAGTTTTGCTGAAATTATGAAGAAAGTTGCATGGGATAGTGATAAGGAAGTACTATTAAAAACTGTTTCTGGTGATTTGCAAAAAGCAAATCCTTACTATTATGACAATGAGGATAATTCTGTTTCCGTTGATACTAATTTTGTATAAGACTGAATGCTTTCTAGGCTTTTCAGCTTAGAAAGCATTTTTGTAGAAAAATAAAATGAATAAACAGCTGGCAGCATTTAGCGCCATAGACTGACGCTCTGCCAATTGAGCTACATTTGCCAATAGAAACTTATATGACATGAGATAAGTCTTCAACTAGCCCCACTTGTCCGCTATACTGCTATAGATTTTATAACAGTATAGTGAATGAGCATTTTTAAGCGGATTTTTTCTCTGATTTCTGGCAAATTAGGTGAATTAAAGCAAACGGGTGTCATAAATACAAGTGCAGAAAATTTTATTGTGGAACCTCCAAGCAATAGAGCACATGGAGATATTTACACAAATGTTGCTATGGTGCTTGCAAAACATGAAAAGAAGAATTCCATTGAAATCGCAGAGGTTTTAGCTAAAGAGTTTGAACTTTTTGATGAAGTTGAAAAAGTGGAAATAGCAGGCCCTGGTTTCATCAATATTCACTTGAAAATGGAAGTGTGGCATGGGATTTTAAAACAAATAAATGAGCTAAAAACGGAGTTTGGCACTCTAAATATTGGAAATAATCAAGCTGTCAATGTTGAATTTGTATCTGCAAATCCAACAGGCCCTCTGCATATTGGTCATGCAAGAGGGGCAGTATTTGGTGATGTTTTAGCAAATTTACTAAAGAAAGTTGGTTATAAAGTTACTAAGGAATACTATATTAATGATGCTGGAGCGCAGATAGATACACTAATAAAGTCAGTGTATCTTCGATATAAAGAAGCTCTGGGAGAGAAGATTAGCATCGAAAAAGGTTTATACCCAGGTGAATATTTAAAACTGATAGGGGAGGGGCTAGCTAAAAAATATGGCAAGGAGCTTAGAGAAGAGGAAGATAATTGGGTAATTAGAGAATATACTTTAAGTTCTATCTTAGAACTCATAAAGGAAGACATGAACTTGCTTGGAGTAAATCATGATGTCTTTACTTCAGAGTATGAGCTACAAAAAAGTGGCAAAATCGAAGAGAGTGTAAAGATATTGTCTGACAAGGGTCTAGTGTATGAAGGGTACTTGGAGAAACCAAAAGGCAAAGAAAGTGAAAATTGGACTTCCAGAAAAGAAATGTTATTTCGCTCTACAAAATCTGGTGACGACGTTGACCGTGCATTGAAGAAAGAGGACGGCAGTTGGACTTATTTTGCCTCGGATATCGCTTACCATTTTGATAAGATATCACGTGGTTTTAACAATATGATCGTAGAGCTTGGTAGTGACCACGGCGGTTATGTCAAAAGGCTCAAAGCAGTCGTCTCTGCGCTCAGAAGCAAAAATAGAGGTAAAACTGCATAGTATTGTGAATTTTTTCGAGAACGGCAAACCTGTTAAGATGTCCAAAAGATCAGGAAACTTCCTAACAGCAAGAGATGTAGTGGAGGAAGTTGGCAGGGATATCACTCGTTTTATAATGCTGACACGCAAGAATGATATGGTCTTGGACTTTGATTTTGCTAAAGTTAAAGAACAGTCAAAAGACAACCCTATTTTTTACGTGCAATATGCGCACGCTCGTGCTCATTCGTTAATGCGTAATGCTCCAAAAGAGCTTCCAACAGCAGATCCTTCACTTTTAAAGACAGGTGGAGAGCTCTTCCTCGTAAAAACCTTAGCAAAGTGGCCAGATGTGGTAGAAACTGCAGCAAGGCTTTATGAGCCACACAGAATTACTTTCTACTTACTTGAAGTTGCAGAAGCGTTTCACGTTTTATGGGGGTATGGCAAGAGTGATTTAAACATGCGTTTCATACTGGAAGACAACTTAAACCTCACCGCTGCAAGAATGTTTCTCGTACAAGCCTTAGCACACGTCATCGCTTCTGGACTTTCTATCTTCAATATAGAGCCTTTGGAAGAGATGAGTTGATTTTTTTGCCATAATATGTGATAATTAAAATATTATTGAAGTAGGGATAAAATTATGACAATGAACTATAAGCAGTGGAAAGAAATATTAGGTGCAGTTAATAAAGAAACAGATTTAAGTAAAGACAACGTAATTGACAAAATAAAAGAGGAATTAAAGAAATATCCAGAAGCTGGCTTTGATGATCAACTTACATTATTACATTTAGCTGCTTCATGTGACTATGCAAAAATAGTAAACCTTCTAATAGAAAATGATGCAAGTGTTGATGTGNTAGAATACAAAGGGGTGACTCTTTTACATCACGCTGTTGGAGGAGGTCATACAGATATAGTAGAAATTCTAGTAAAAAACGGGGCGAAGGTTGATGCAAAGACTAATGTAGAAGAATTTAAAGGATATACTCCTCTACATTGCGCTGGTGAAGAAGGTCATACAAAGATAGCAAAATTTCTCATAGCAAATGGGGCAAATGTTAATGCAAAGGCTGATCATCTAGAAAAAGCAAAAGGTATTACTCCTTTACATTTAGCTGCTTCATGTGGCCATACAGAAGTAGTAAAAATTCTCATAGCAAATGGGGCAGATCCTTTATTAAAGGATAAAGATGGTGAAACTCCGAGAGATTTAGCTGAATATGACTTTATAAAGAAGCTTCTGGAAAAAGCAGAAGAAAAACAGTCTATATCAACAATCCAAAAAGGTATTTACGCCAGTAGTGCAACTGCATTATTAGGCACTGCTGTAGCAGTGGCACTTTTTGTAACCGGAACGGTTGCAGTTGAGTTAATACCTATAGTAATAGCAGTGGTTGCAATTGCAGCAGCAGCACTAGCAGTTGGTGGTATTACATATATGATGTTAAAACCTAGTACTGAAATGGATGAAGTGGAAGAAGAACAAGGCATAACTGGGAATGAGCGGAAAGCTTGATCTGCTGGATTCCAGCACTGGAATTTGTTATTGCAACACGGTAGTCCCTTTTCCTTTCATCCGAGCCTCCTATGATGTCATCCCAGTGTCACGCACTACCTTCCGTATAAATATTAAAAAATTTACCAAACGAAAAAAAGGCAAAAGAAGCCCCGTGGTTGGCTAATTACTTACATTATACTTTCAAGTATGGCGTTTTTTAAGTCTTAAACGCTGCAATTTAGCTGCTTTTAAATGCAACTAACCTTAGCTATAAATGTTTAAGAAACTTACTAAACAGAAAAAAAGGCAAAAGAAACTCTAGGGTAGCTAGTTATTCACTATCCATTTTTTAAGTTGGCGTTTTTTTATGTTTTAAACGCTTTATAAGCGCGTTTCAGCTTATGTAGGTAGAAATTTGTAAAGACATAAGGTGCACATAGTGCAAAAAATTAAACATGATACGCCAGGTACGTGAGTTTTTTTGTCATTTAATCTGTACAGAGAAGATAAATAAATAGCTTCAGTACCATGATAAGAGGGCTGGCGGAGTTTATCAAGGAAGCTTTTGCATTTAATCCGTTTCTATGGGTAGAACAATCTGCATACCACTTAGCTAACATGAGTTTTGTTTTGACTTTTTGTGTTAATTTTGCAGAATATTAAGATTATCATTTAAATAAAATACATGACAAAAGAGGATTGGGAAGCAGTAATTGGGCTTGAGGTGCACGCTCAAGTTTCTTCTAATACGAAGCTATTTTCTAGCTCATCAACGGAGTTTGGTGCTGAGCATAACACTCAAGTTTCTCTAGTTGATGCGGCAATGCCAGGTACGCTGCCAATACTAAATTATTACTGCGTAGAACAAGCAATACGCACCGGTCTTGCACTTTCTGCAGAAATTAATAAGTGTTCTTACTTTGATCGGAAAAATTATTTTTATCCCGATTTACCTCAAGGTTACCAGATAACTCAGTTTTTTGAGCCAATAGTTAAAAATGGTAGAGTATTTATCAACGACAATGAAAAGGAAATAAGAATCGCGAGAATTCATTTAGAGCAAGATGCAGGAAAGAGCATTCATGAGGAAAGCAAAACTTATGTGGATTTAAATCGTGCAGGGGTTGCTTTAATGGAAATTGTTTCAGAACCAGATCTCCGTTCATCTGCAGAAGCTGCAGAATGCATGAAAAAATTGAGGCAGATTTTGCGTTACATTGGTTCATGTGATGGTGATATGGAAAAGGGATCACTTCGTTGTGATGCAAATGTTTCTGTCCGCCTAAAAGGCAGTAGCACATTTGGCACTCGTTGTGAGATAAAAAATCTGAACTCGATACGTTATATTGTGCAAGCTATAGACTATGAAATACAAAGACAAATTGAAATTTTAGAAAGTGGGGAAGAAATAAGTCAAGATACCTTATTGTTTGACGTTGCTTCGGGAAAAACAAAAGTGATGCGAAACAAAGAGGATGCAAGCGACTATAGATACTTCCCTGAGCCTGACTTGTTGCCTGTTGAGGTAAGCCAGGAGAAAATTGATTCTATTAAATCATCTTTGCCTGAGTTACCAGATCAAAAAAAGCTGCGATACATTGAGAAATTAGGTATCAATGAATACGATGCAAACGTTATTACTTCCGATAAGGCAACCGCTGATTACTTTGAGGAATTGATAAAAAAACATGATTCAAAGCTCGCGGTTACTTGGTTAACTGTAGAGCTTTTCGGTCGTTTAAATAAAGCAGGTATTGATATTGTGAGCTCTCCAATCAAAGCCAATGCCTTGTCCGAACTCTTAGATTTTATCGTTGATGGAACGATCTCTGCTAAACTTGGCAAACAAGTATTCGATAGTATGTTTGAAACTGACAAACCTGCATCTCTAATTATAGAAGAGCAAGACCTAAAGCAAATAACTGATAAAGGTCAAATAGCAGAAGTTATCGACACAATCATCAATAACAACCAAGATAAGGTTCAAGAATACAAAAGCGGTAAAACAAAGTTATACGGGTTCTTTGTTGGCGAAGTTATGAAACTCACCAAGGGAAAAGCCAGCCCTGATGTTGTGAATTCAATTTTGAATGAAAGATTAAATAATAGTAAGTATTAGATATAACAAATAGAGGAAATTAGATAGAATGATTAAAGGGACAAGGATATAAAGGTTTAACTTAAAACAACCTGATAAAATTTGAATCACACTTCCAAGTGCTGGCACCCATGAAAGTAATGCAACTGCACAAATCAGTAGATTTCTTACGATTTTTGGTGTTTTATGCTCGTTCTCTAGTTTGTGGTATGATTTTCGTATAGAGATTGTTATTTTACCTAAATACCAGTTAACTATTCCACCAAGGCTTGATCCTAGTACTCCAAAAAATAACATAAGTAGTGGAGTGTGATACGACCTGAAATAAAGCATGGTATTGAACACAAAACCTTGATGTATGGGTAAAACTAACGATGATACTAGACTATCTGTGAATAATAGGAAGTAATTTTCCATATGAGTTTACCAGGTTGTTGTACCATCTTCATTGTCAGAAATTGTAATCCCCATTTGTTTCAACTGATCCCTTATTTTGTCTGCAGTATCGTAATTTTTATTTTTTTTTNNTGCAATTTTTCTTAAGTCTATCAACCTCTCTATTTCTTGATGACTCACACCAGCAGTAAACCACTCTTGATAACTTGACTCAAGAAGACCAATAAATCTGGCACTCTTAACAAAACTCTTAGTTAATTTAAGCTTTTCACTTTCATTACTCATTTTGTTGATTTTTGCAGCCATTTCATGTAATATAGCTAGGGCTTCAGGAATGTTTAAGTCGTTTTTTAAAGCGTCTATAAAATCTTTAGAAATCTCTGCGTTACTTTCATATATTTATTGTATCTAAACCACGTGATAACCGATAAAATTTATTTAAGGTTTCCTGTGCATCAGAAATAACGTTTTCGGTCCAATCAAGTGGTTTTCTGTAGTGAGTTTTGAGCAGTGCATAGCGTATTACTTCACCCTTTATTCCACTATCTAGCAAATCTCTTACTTTGACTATATTAAATAAGGACTTGCTCATTTTTTCTTCATTTACTGTAAGAAAGCCGTTATGTATCCAGTATTTTGCAAACATTGATCCAGCAAATGCAGACTTACTCTGTGCAATTTCATTTTCATGGTGAGGAAATTGTAAATCTATGCCGCCACCATGAATATCAAAATCTTTGCCAAGGTAAGCATATGACATTGCTGAGCATTCTATATGCCATCCAGGCCTGCCCTCTCCCCATGGGCTATCCCAATAACTTGAAAGTTTGTAGTCAATATCACTTGCAGGCTTCCACAGCACAAAATCTCCCGGGTGCTTTTTATTTTCATTAACTTCAACTCTGCTACCTGGAACCAATTCATCAGTTTTTTTNCCTGATAAAGCACCATATTCATGGTAAGATTCTATATTAAAATACACGTGTTTGTCAGATTCATAAGCGTGGCCTGATTGCAGCAAATGTTCAATTAATTTTATAATATAATCTACGTTTTCCGTTGCTTTTGGTTCGTATGTTGGTTTTTTACAATTTATGCTTTCCATATCATCATGAAAAGCTTTAATGTAATATGTGGTTATACTTTCTATGTTGCTATTTTTCTCACTTGCTGCATTAATTATCTTATCATCAATGTCGGTTATGTTACGCACGTAGGTAACTTTGCCATAACAAAACTTAAGTAGCTGAAATAACACATCATACACAACAACAGACCGTGCATTGCCTATATGTGCTGTGTCATATACTGTTGGTCCGCAAACATACATTTTCACATGATCTTTATCAATTGGTGTAAAAAGTTCCTTTTTTTTTGTTAAGGTGTTGTAAAGCCTAACCATATACGAAGCTTTTGAGAAAAGAAAATGCCCCAATGATAAGTTGTGGCCCTTTGACTACTACAACAAGAGTAAGCAATAGCCCACACAATGATATTAAAACTCCCAATATGGATAGAAACCCATCTTTACTCATAATACCAAGTGAAATAAGAGTCGTACCAATTGCAGGAATAAAGTTGGTAAGAGGCAATGGAAGAGCTATCGATAATGCAGAAAGCAACATTACAAAAGCTAAAATCTTTTCACCGGGCCCATAGAAAATAAAAGATATTCTTGGTCTCATGAACTTTTCTATTTTTTTTAATGCTGGAGAAGTTTTCTCCACCACAAGAGCTAGTGTTGAACGCTGAAAAGATCTTCTTTCTAGCCAACTGGGCATCCAAGGAGAATCAAATCCAAATAAAAGCTGCAGCGAGAATAAGATTAAAGGTATAGAAAGAATAGTTGTATAACCAGGTGGAACCGGTATAGGCACCGATAGCGGCAAGGAGAAGATGATTATTAAAATACCAAAACCGCGCTCATGCAAAGCTGTTTTAATGTCAAACAAAGTTACTTTATCGCTATTATTGTTATTGGTATCTGCAACCTCTTTTAGAATATCAGAAGCTAATTTTTTATCTTTTTCTTGCACAATTATCCTTTAATCAAACTATTCTTTAAACTAACGTAATTATTGCTGTATTTCAATATACATTTATTATTAGACTTCTTTCAAAATTGACAAACAAGGGAAAAGAAGTATAAAATCACATATTTAAAGGTATGAGATATAAAGAAATAGAAAAGTTGGAAGGGGAGAAATTGATAGTCCTCAACAACTCATGATATAAATATATCTTGAGGAAAAAAAGCTAGTATAAGGTAAGAAATATTATACTAGAATGGAATGTATTAAGTGCAGCGGCAGGTGCGTTAAGAACGGTAAGTTGAAAAGCGGAAAACAACAATATAAATGCAAAGAATGTGGCAAGCAATTCGTGGAAAATGCAAAGAAAAAGTATATTACACAGGAAGAATGGAATTTAGTAGATAGTTGAAAGAATTTCTATAGCGGAAGAGTTACAGCAATCTCAGAAACCCATTTACAAAATTATGTAAATAAAAAATACAACAACGTAAAAAAAAATTGAGGAGCCATATAGAGTCAATACCAACAAACGTAAAATAGTAGTAGAATGCGACGAAATGTGGAGTTTTGTTGGTAAGAAGACAAAAAAAGTGTGGTTGGCAATGAACCAGACAGATAATTGGGTTACATGTTGAGGCAGTGAAGATGCAGCTAAACTATTTCAAAACAAGCATATAGCAAGAATGCTACTTTTATTTCTGATAAACTAGACTCTTATACTGCAAATTTTCCAGCAATACTTCAAGTTTATAAACACTCTGGTCTATATAGAGCGGTTTAATTGCACAATGTGGCAAAGGTTTAGTCAGAAAAACTTTGTCATTTTCCAAGAGTTTAAGCAACCATATAGGTGCCATTTGGAATTTCGTCCATCACTACAACCTCATCATGAGTTGTTGAGGACTACCGAAAGATTTTTTTAGTATCAACACCAACGATTCATGGAATAAGCAGAATTGAGAAGGAATTTGAAGCAACAGATAAGAGATATTTTTTTGTACCATGTCCGCATTGTAATTACTATTAAGTTCTAAAGTGGTCACAAATAAAATGGGAAAATAGTGACTCAAGAACAGCACATTATGTCTGCACTGAATGTAGCGGCAAAATAGAAAATCATCAGAAAACAGAGATGCTAGCCCGTGGAGAATGGAGAGCTACAGGTGAAGGGGCAAAAGAAGGGGCAAAAATAGGGTTTCATTTATCGAGTTTGTATAGTCCAGTTGGTTGGTATAGTTGGAAACAAGCAGTGGAATGCATAGCAAAGGAAAATGAGCAATTACTGAAAGTTTGCAACACTCGGAGAACCTGGGTAGATAAAGGAGAAGTACCAGACTGGAAGCAACTATTTGAGCGTCGAGAAAATTTTCCGATAGGCATGGTGCCAAAAAGTGGAAAAATAGTATTGACGGCAGGAGGGAAAAAGAAGGAGTAGAAGTAGAAGTAGAAGTAGAAGTAGAAGTAGAAGTAGAAGTAGAAGTAGAAGTAGAAGTAGAAGTAGAAGTAGAAGTAGAAGTAGAAGTAGAAGCATGGGCGAGAAAGTTGGTCAATAGACTACCAGGTATTTGAAGGTGATACAGGAAGTGGAGAAGTGCGATCCGAGGTCGCGATTTCGTGATGGTTAAATTCCATCGTGTGTCCAGAGAAGGAGAATATGTTCAGTAGGAGTGAAACCTACCAGGATAAAAGTCGGAGTCCTGTAACTAGGGTAGCAGTATTAAGGGAAACCAAGATGCTGGAGCCTACCGACAACATTATTGTAAGAATAATGGTGAATTACCAGGCTGTAGCGAAAGCGAACACACAGGTGACCTCGAAAGTAACGTGAACCAAAGGTCGAACCATCGGTGGAATGGTGAAGGCAACATGGACAGTTGAAACCCGAATGATACAACTGATCTACTTTGGCGGGGCGATAGTGATAGCATGGCGATAAGGGCATATTAAACAACTGGAGAAGCCCTCCTCATCCCAAGGAGAAATACCTTGGAGCGGTAGGTTCTATAACTGGACACAGGAAATGAACCGAAGATGAAAGGGTGGCGGATGGGTGCGTAGTAGTTAAGAAGTGAGGTAACGCTCATGGAGCAAAGGCACCCTACTAGTAGAAATCTTTTAACAAAGGGGAGGCAAAGGTAAAAATGATAAAAATGCCAACAAAATTACAAGACCTGAGAAGAAAGATATATACCAAAGCGAAGGCAGAACCGGAATGGCGATTCTGGGGAATCTACGTTCATGTCTGCAAAATGGAAACACTAGAAGAAGCATATAAGCTAACAAAGAAGAGTAATGGAGCACCAGGAGTTGATAAGGTGACATTCGAATCGATAGAAGCAGAAGGTTTAGAGAAGTATCTCCAACAAATAAGACACGAATTAATAACCAAGACCTATAGCTCAAATAGGAACCGGAGAAAGGAAATACCAAAAGCTGGAGGAAAACTCAGAGCGTTGAACATACCCTGCATTCGGGATAGAATAGTGCAAAGCGCACTAAAGCTAATAATTGAACCAATATTCGAATCTGACTTTCAGATATGGATATAGACCCAAGAGAAAAGCGCATGAAGCAGTAAACAGAGTAGCAAAAGCAGCAATCGAAGGCAATATAAAAGCCATTGATGTAGATCTGAAATCCTACTTTGATTATACATATTGATACTCCTAGGGAATGTTCAAAAAAGTGTGTCAAATCGCATTTTTAGTTCAACTCAATTTTCAATCTGCCGGGAAAGAAGATATCAAGTTGAGATATAGTTAAAGCCCAATTAGGTATAGCCATAGTCCAATTTTGCTCTGCCTTTTTTATAGCACAATATACCTGTTTGTACAAGGCATTTGTGCTGGTAAATGAACCCTTGGTTTTAGTGAATTTGCGGGAATGTTCAAAAAACCATACGCGTCAAGTTAAGAGATTGTGAGCAAATTTAGGGAAGTTAAGGTGGACACTCTAGTTCTCCTATACTTGTCTTTCAATGAAAATTGAGACCAAGTTTTGGTAAGCTTTTTAAGGAAAATTTTCAAGTTATTAATTTTATTATTTAGTGCCAAAAGTAACCCTCTAACCCGCCTTTTGAACTCAATAAATGCCTTTGTTAAGCTAAGTTCTGTATTTTTTTCCAGTTCTGTACAACTAACCATTCCATGGAATATAAGAATTGCACACAATTTAGCATATAATTCACATAGTACCCTGTATGGCTTTCCTTTTAGCTCATCAAGCTTTATATGGCTCTTATATAATTTAAATAATTTGCCACCTTACCCTGTAAATTGTTAATACTTGCTCAGCACTCATTTTTCTATCTGGAGCATTAGTTATGAATATTGACCAACTCAGTAACTTTTGGTTCTTTCTGGAAGATGTGTATCCATGTGATTTCGCTAATCTAGTAGCCTTCCTTCTTCTAGCCATAGACTGTTCTTCAGTTAGCTTTTGACATATAATTCTTACTCTAATCTTTGCCTCTTTTCCCAATAATACTTCACTTTCTAGAAACAATTTATCCTCTAAACATTCCAATAACTCTATTTTTTGACCTGTTTCTATATCATATATGTTGGTATCAACGACTTATAAAATAAGCCCCTATTTCATCAATTTGTTTGAAAGAACTTGGTACAAAATAACCTAGATCAGATATTATCAAATCATTGTTCGATATATTGCTTAAATGTTTTCTATATCCTTGATCTGACCTTATTCCCTCTGTTATGTTAAGTTGGTCTAACGTTTGATTTAGGTAATCAAAAACCAATTGCAACTTTATTCCAGATCTAGTATTACTTTCATAACCACTGTAACTAGTGCCATACCCTTTATACATGTTTTCCATACTGTTAGGCAGGCTAATATAGCTACATCCAATAACTTGACGCTTTTGAATTGCTGCAATATTCTGCAATCAACTTGCAAGGTATTGTTAAATAAAACCATAGATTCATTATACATTCTTTTCATAAACTCCACTGCTTCTTTAGTAAACCTAAAATCTAAACCCTGTTTCGTTATTACTACAGATTCTTCATTTAATAATTGGCACATTGCATCTATGCTGCAATTTTCAATTCCTATATTGCCAAAAATTATAGCTTTTATGAATGATGAACCGCTCAGTTTTCTCTTCCTTTTTATAAATCCTGTTTCAATTGATACCTCATCTGCCCTTTTATTAAAAAATTTGTTGAGGTTATTTGATAGGCAAGTTATCTTATTCATCATTGGTTCTCTCACTAAAAACATATTTGGGAGAACTTATACCTTATTATTCTGTCTTTTTTTTATACCTTCTTTCCTTAACTTGACGCGTATGGTTCAAAAAAGTGTGTCAAACCGAAAAAAAAGTAATAAATTGATATAAAAAAATGGAGGTTTGACATGAGTGCGCCAAGGGAAGCGTTTAGAAAACAGTTGGTGAAAATCCAACCTAGGCAAAGTCTAGCCAACAGCCTAGAACAGACCATTATGCTGCGTAAGGTAACGAGCGTAGTAAAGCTAATGGAATGGACAATACAGGGTGCAACGAAAGTAAAGGTATTGAGTTCCGAAATTGCCAACATTATAGAGGTCGACACTGTTCATGTGGTGGAAGACAGCATGAGGGGTAACGATAAGGCAAGTTATCACTCACTCTATCGGGATCCGAGGCCGTATCATGTATTGAGATGGAGCCTAAATGAACTTGGGAGATCCTTTGTATTCCTACTAAGGTATGCTGGAACAAGTCAACAAAGGCAAGGACCAACGAAAGATACAAAGGAAGTCGGACTGACTGATAGTACTCAGAGTGTGGGAAAGCCACATACAAGGGGAAGCGGTCAGCAATATAGCAACTGGAATGAGGATTGCAATACCGATACAACAGAGATTGGAGGAATATGCAAGGAAAACTAAACCAGATAGCGGTAAGAGCGAAGCAAGATAAGCGGGTAAAATTTACATCGCTGATACACCTTATCAATGAGGAGAATCTTGCAGAGTGTTATAAGGAACTAAAACGTAACAAAGCGTGTGGTGCAGACCAAGTGACAGTGGAGGCGTATGGAGAAAACCTAGAGGAGAAACTTAAAACGCTAGTGGATAGTATGAAGAGAAAGCAATACCGACCGCAACCAGTGAAAAGGGTATACATACCCAAAACTGGAAGCAAGGAAAAGAGCGGTCTCGGAATACCATCAACAGAAGAAAAGTTGGTACAGATAATGTTAAAGAAGATATTGGAAAATATTTATGAAGCAAACTTTCTGGACAATTCGTATGGTTTTCGCCCTGGTAGAAGCTGTCATCAAGCAGTCAAAGCACTAGATAAAGCAGTGATGCACAAACCAATTAACTACGTTGTAGAAGTGGATATCAAGAAGTTCTATGATAATATGCAACATAAATGGCTGATGAGATGCGTAAGGGAACGAATATCTGACCCAAATTTATTGTGGCTAGTAAAGCAATTTCTTAAGGCTGGAGTCATCGAAGCTGGACATTATGAAGCAACCACACAAGGAGCACCTCAGGGAGGAATAGTAAGCCCTGTATTGGCAAATATATATTTACACTATGTACTAGATCTATGGTTTGAAAAGGAAGTAAAACAAGAATCTAAGGGGTATATGGAGCTAGTCAGGTACGCAGATGACCTTCTGGTGTGCTGTGAAAGTGAGGAAGACGCTAAAGAATTTCTAGAATCATTGAAACAAAGATTAGCCAAGTTTGGTTTGGAAATATCTGAAAATAAAACAAAAATAGTAAAGTTTGGTAAGAAAGAATGGTATCAAGCAGAAAGAGAGAAACGAAAGACGGAAAGCTTTAATTTTCTGGGATTTACACATTATTGTGGGAAAAGTCGAAATGGCAGACTTATGATGAAGCAGAAAACTTC
Organism: Wolbachia endosymbiont of Anurida maritima; assembly: GCF_042182995.1. Classification (NCBI taxonomy): domain Bacteria; kingdom Pseudomonadati; phylum Pseudomonadota; class Alphaproteobacteria; order Rickettsiales; family Anaplasmataceae; genus Wolbachia; species Wolbachia endosymbiont of Anurida maritima. The sequence goes on along the minus strand of NZ_CP102058.1, from coordinate 735,116 downwards.
AAAAATAAGCCTAGCCAGAAAGATTAAAGAAATCAAAGAGTGGTTGAAAGCGGTTCGGAATCTTATTCGTCTCAAAGACTGGTGGCAAATACTCAAAGCCAAACTAAGAGGACACTATAACTACTTCGGGATTAGCGGAAATTATCGATGGCTCAATAAGTTTAATTGGGCAGTAAAGAAGCTAACGTTTAAGTGGATAAACCGACGTAGCCAGAAAAAGAGCATGAATTGGGAACAATTTATGCATTATACACAAGTCAATCCACCACCAAAACCAAAAATATGTTTTTCCTTATATACACAGGAGGTATGTCGTGAACGCTAATATTGTGGAGCCGTGTGCGGGAAAGCTGCATGCACGGTTCTTGTGGGGGAGTTATAGAAGCAAAACTCAATCAAGGGGGATAGGACTATGACTTCTACCGAACGTAATAAGATAATTGTACCTTTTGATGACAAAAAAGGAGGTGTTTACGAGTTAAACGTTGATCTTGATAAATTATCAAAAGGTGAGATGTTAAATGCTATTGTAGGAATTGGTCGTACTAGCCAGCAGCCTACTTTTGTAAGCAAAATTAATAAGGCTAAAAAGCCTCAAGAAATAGGACCTTTCCCTGGTAGAGAAGTTCGCGAAAACAAAATCAACTATGGGAAAGGACTTGACTACATATATGGCACAAAACCTTTAAATGATCAAGCAGAAGATTTAAATCCATTTACTTCAGCTTTGCAAAAAATAAAGCCAAGTGCAAGCGAAAGCGAAAAGTTGAGCTGGTTTAAGAGTGCTGTGGTAGAGGCAAAAAACGTAAATGAATTGCACAAAACTATAGACCAAGTACTAGCCTCAGGAGCAAGAATAAATGCATGTGATGACGGGGAATGGAGTTTTGCAGAGTATGTAGTATTAGGTACACATTTTCATAAATTTGATAAGGCTGATCGTAAAAAGCTAATACGTAAATTAATGCTAAGCGGTGCAGAGTTTCATGATACTTTATTGGAGAATAAATTGATAGGTGAAATCTATAATGAGCTACAACCAGAAGTTCAGCCTCATATAGACAAGAAGCTTGAGGATTTGAGAAAAATTGGTGAAAGCGCTATTCAAGAAGGGGAATTGATAGATGTGGAAGCAGATAATACAACATCATATATAGAATTTTCTGATGATAGCAAGGTAGAGGTAGCCAAAATACTGGAAGCAAACAGAGGTTTAATTTTAAGAATGGGCAATAATGCAGTAGAGGTTAAAAGCGAGAAAGGAGATATAAGAAACTATACTGATATGTCAGATGGAAGCTCGATTATATTGGAATTTCCTACAAGCATTGGTAAGCTAAATGTTATATTGTACCACGATGTAAAAAAATATGATCAAGTACAAGTCAGAGTAGAAAACAAGGAAATGTGGGCTGAGTTACAAAAAAGAGGCGAAGAAATTGGAAAAAATTGCCTCTTTGGGGGAGTGANNAAGCTTAAGGAAGTGGTAGAAAGAGGTAATTTCACTAGATGTGGCATATTGAGTGAAAAGCAGAAGGAAGTAAGTGAAAAATTGTTTTCGTGGGCAGACAAAGTACGTGAAAATAGTAAAGAAACTTGTAGGGCACTTTAATTTTAAAGGTTCCAGAGTCTGGCTATTATATCTGGAGCCTTTGAGCTATAGTATAAAATATTATATGTATGGTTCTTTTTGTGGAANAAAGTCTAGATTATAAAGTGGGAGAAAAATTAAAAAGTTGGAGGTTGGAGCGAGGGTATACTCAGAAAGATTTAGCTGAGAAAATTGGTGTAAAATACTGGGTGATATTTCAATATGAGAAAGGGAATCGTAGAGTTCCAATTGAAAGGTTATATGCTATAGCTGAGGCACTGTCAATCAGTATTACGGATCTTATTCCTATATCAAAAGNNAAAAGCTGTCTTGAAGATGAGGGAGAAGGAGAAATACTGAACCTAATAAGAGAATATAAAAAGATTAATGATCAGGAGTTACGTAGAATGTTTTGTTTGTTAACCCAATTTGTCCAAGTTAGTGAGAAAAGTAGTAAAAAATCGGAAAAAATAAAAATTGCAAAGGGTTTGGTTAAAGCAGGAGTTTCTGTTGACATTGTTGCAAAAGCAATTGGCCTCTCTGCTGATGAGTATATTGAAGAAAAAACAGGTTCTATATACTGCCAAATAGGAAAAAAGATAAAAGAATGGAGACTAGTGCGGGAATATACTCAGAAGGATTTAGCAGAGAAAATGGGTACAACCCGTCACGAAATAAGCAACTATGAGCAAGGAAGGACTGCTGTTCCACTTGATAAATTATATGAAATGGCAGAGGCGTTATCGATTAATATTACGGATCTCTTAANNCTAATAGAGGAAGGGAGTAAAGTGAAAAATGAGCTACCTGATTTGATTAAAGAATACAAAGAAATTGAGAGCCAAGAACTACGGTATGCACTAATAAAGTCTTTGTTTGAAGAGATACGGATTTGTGAGGAGAAAGTAAGAGAGGTAGAAAGGATTAAAGTTGGAAGGGATTTAGTAAAAGGGGGAATTCCTATTGATATTATTTTGCAAATAATAGGTTTATCTGCTGATCAAATTGTGAAATTGTTTTTTAAATTGAGATATATATGTTTGTTTCTGTAAGAGCATGTCTTCAAACTAAGTAGAAAGGAGTTAAGAAGTGTGTTATAAGATATATTTTAAATGTACCCAAGCGATATAAGTGACAAAGAATGGAAGATGATAGAGCAATATTTTGAACCTAAAAAGACCGGCAGACCAAGAAAACACAGTATCAGAACGATTATCGATGCAATAAGGTATGTGATGAGAACAGGCTGTCAATGGAGACAACTACCTAAGAATTTTCCACCATGGAAAACCGTGTATAGTTGTAATTCGCGTTTAAAAAAAAGTGGAATATGGCAAGAAATTCATGATTTTCTAGTTAAAAAACTAAGAAAGATAATTGGTAAGAATGAAACTCCATCAGTAGGAATAATTGACAGTCAATCAGTAAAAACCACTCAAAAAGGGGATCCAGAGGATATGATGCTGGCAAGAAAGTAAAGGGTAGAAAACGCCACATCGTTGTAGATACTCTAGGTCTTGTAATTGCTGCTGAAGTACACAGTGCAAGCATTCAAGATCGTGATGGTGCAACTAAATCTTTTTGTTCAAGCCAAATGCAAAGCTCCAACATTACGTAAGTTTTTTGCTGATCAAGGATATACAGGTAAATTGCAAAACCGCTGTTTATTGGAAACTGGATGTTTGTTGACGATTACCAAGAAAGTAGTTGATACAGGATTTCAGGTTATTCCTAAACGTTGGATTGTTGAGAGAACCTTTGCTTGGCTCTCCAATTTTAGACGTATGAGTAAGGATTATGAGCATTCTCCTCTCACTTCAAAAAATAACATCTTTTTTAATATGATCACTATTATGCTTCACAAATTAGCTCATTCTTGAGTTTGAAGACATGCTCTAAGGTAGGAAAAAGTGACTTTCTTATTTCTTGGCTCTTCCATATGGCATCTGGAGTTTCATTCCTTGATATGGTGCCTAAGAGACCTTTAAGAATCTTCTATCTTCAGACTGAAATTGGTTACCATTATATGCGTGAACGGGTACAACAACTAAAACTTAGTGAGGAATTGATAGAGTTTGCTGCAGATAATTTGATAATTACGCCACAAGTAAAGATGCTTTTAAACGACGATAGTATGGATGAGGTTGTTGCTGAAATAGAAAGGTCATTTGGTTCAAACACAGTTGATGTTATTGCTATTGATCCACTGCGTAATATTTTTGATGCTGGTGATAATGGTAGTGAAAATGACAATAATGCAATGCTCTTTTTCTTAGAGCATGTCTTCAAACTCAAGAATGAGCTAATTTGTGAAGCATAATAGTGATCATATTAAAAAAAGATGTTATTTTTTGAAGTGAGAGGAGAATGCTCATAATCCTTACTCATACGTCTAAAATTGGAGAGCCAAGCAAAGGTTCTCTCAACAATCCAACGTTTAGGAATAACCTGAAATCCTGTATCAACTACTTTCTTGGTAATCGTCAACAAACATCCAGTTTCCAATAAACAGCGGTTTTGCAATTTACCTGTATATCCTTGATCAGCAAAAAACTTACGTAATGTTGGAGCTTTGCATTTGGCTTGAACAAAAAGATTTAGTGCACCATCACGATCTTGAATGCTTGCACTGTGTACTTCAGCAGCAATTACAAGACCTAGAGTATCTACAACGATGTGGCGTTTTCTACCCTTTACTTTCTTGCCAGCATCATATCCTCTGGATCCCCTTTTTGAGTGGTTTTTACTGATTGACTGTCAATTATTCCTACTGATGGAGTTTCATTCTTACCAATTATCTTTCTTAGTTTTTTAACTAGAAAATCATGAATTTCTTGCCATATTCCACTTTTTTTTAAACGCGAATTACAACTATACACGGTTTTCCATGGTGGAAAATTCTTAGGTAGTTGTCTCCATTGACAGCCTGTTCTCATCACATACCTTATTGCATCGATAATCGTTCTGATACTGTGTTTTCTTGGTCTGCCGGTCTTTTTAGGTTCAAAATATTGCTCTATCATCTTCCATTCTTTGTCACTTATATCGCTTGGGTACATTTAAAATATATCTTATAACACACTTCTTAACTCCTTTCTACTTAGTTTGAAGACATGCTCTTACAAGAGAGAGTTGAAAAGCTAAGGACATTAGTCAATCCAGATGCAGGAGTTATTCTAGTGCATCACACGAAAAAGATACAAAAGAAATCATTAGAAGAAGATCCATTTCAGAGTTTTAGCGGTGCTGGTTCGTTAAGAAGCTTTTATACTACGGGAATGATAATGTTTAAGCCAGATGAACGGCAAAGTAGTCGTCAACTGATGTTTGAATTACGTAATGGTCACGCTATTCCATCAAAATGTGTTGATAAAATCGATAACTGCTGGCACATACTTGATTATGAGTCACAGAGACTGATACATAAAGATTATGGACAAAAATTAGATGCAGAGCGTTCTCGTAGATATGATATTATACTGCAATTAATTTACGACGAGGCGAGAAATAGAGGGAAAGTATATACAATCAATACATTCTGTGAGGTATTTGAAAATAAAGCAGGTCTTGGTAGTAAAAACTCCATTCGTGAACGCATAGATGTTCTTGCTGCAAAAGGTTACATTAAGTTTAACAGGAATGATAAAAATGCTGAAAGAAGTAAATATGGAATACTTTGTGTTGAGGATATGGAAAAGAAAGTTACAAACCAACTAAATAAGGATATTACAGTGTATGAGAAGATTTTACCAACCGATTACAAATCGCCAGAATATGGCAGTATTATGCCAGTTGAAGATTCAAACACTTGGCTTTACTATAATTAGATCTCTTCTACATCAGCTACAATTATTTCAGACTCCAGAACTCTTCAGTCTTGGCAGAATCTGATGCAGTTTATGAGATCTGGTACTTTCTGGTAGTAAAAAAATGCTAGATTTTCAATGGTTTAAGGGTTGACAGATTTCTGAGCTGTAATCTGGTTTAGGTGGCAAAAAGCTTAGGAGTATTGCGGGGTTTTGACCAGTCTCCAGTTTCCAAAATTTCCTATTATTATATAATAATAATATAGTAGTATGACTTTAAAACATACTACTCTGTTCGTTTATTAACCAGTCTACAATAATAAGCTATGGAAAGCTCTCTTTCAAAGTTATCTGATAAAAGAAATGAAAGACAATGCTCAAAAAAAACAAATGACCCGTAATTGCGTTTTAAAGCGATTCTACAACTTCAGGGTACAATTATACTACTAAGACCTAAGTTGCTCATGTAGGGTAGCTTAAAACTCGATTACAAGGCATTTCTAAATTATTTCTTGCTTTAAAGTTTTACTTGTTATAAAAAGACCCTCATTATACCCTATCACGCTTTTTATTCGTTGTAAAATATTTTTTCAAAAAAAGTGAACAGTTTTTGTAATTTAAGTGAATATATATAGCAAAGGACCAGTGGATGGCAGTAGAACAGCTTTTGTTTAAAACCTCTGAGCAGTTAATTGCAAAACTCTCAGTAATGAAACCAGTAAATTGTAGATGAAGCTCAAGGAAAAAAGTTTTGCCATAGAAGAAGAAACAGAAGCTACAGAGCTCGTAATCCGCTTAATAGTTCAAAATGGAGACAAAGATCGAAATTTATTTATTTACGTCTCTAATTTTATCACGTATAATGGAGACAAGATTTCCACTATATTATTGGTAGATGAAAAGCAGAGATATAGGGCTTTCTAAAGGGAGGGGGTCTGGTAGAGACTCATGACCTTGAAACCAGCGATTTGGTCTCTTAATCATAGTCCCCCCAAAAGAACCGTGCTTGCGGATTTCCCGCACACGGCTCCACAATACAGCGTTCACACTAGTGCACCTGTGTACAAAGAAGCATATATCTTTGGCTTTGGTAGTGGATTTACTTTTAAATAGTATGTAAACTGTTCCCAATCCATACTTTTCTTGTGACTACGTCGGTTTATCCACTTAAATGCTAGCTTTGTTATCGGTCGATAGAATTGAATCAAACACCGATAATTTCCGCTAACTCCGAAGTAGCTATAGTGTCCTGTTAGTTTGGCTTTAAGTTTCTGCCACCAATCTTTGAGACAGATACGACTTCGTACCATCTTCAACCACTCTTTGATTTCTTTAATCTTTCTGGCTAGGCTTATTTTTGAAGTTTTCTGCTTCATCATAAGTTTACCATTACGACTTTTTCCACAATAATGTGTAAATCCTAGAAAGTTGAAGCTAGCCGTCCTACGTTTCTCTCTTTCTGCTTGATACCATTCTTTCTTACCAAACTTTACTATTTTTGTTTTATTTTCAGCTATTTCCAACCCAAATTTACTTAGTCTTTGTTTCAGTGATTTTAGAAATTCTTTTGTGTCTTCTTCCCTCTCGCAGCCAACTACAAAATCGTCGCAAAACCTTATTAGCTGTATATATCCTCTGGCTTTTGGCTTAAATTTCTTTTCAAACCATAAGTCCAGCACATAGTGTAAGTATATATTAGCTAATACAGGACTTACTATACCACCTTGTGGTGTGCCTTGATCGGTTGCTTTATAACATCCAACTTCGACTATTCCTGCCTTTAGAAATCGTTTTATTAACCACAATAAATTTGGGTCAGCTATTCGTTCCCTTAAACAATTCATTAGCCATTTATGTTGAACATTATCAAAGAACTTCTTGATATCCACTTCTACAATATAGTTAATTGGTTTGTGCATAACTGCTTTATCTAGAGCGTTTATCGCCTGATGACAATTTCTTCTTGGTCGAAATCCATACGAGCTGTCCATAAAGTTTGCTTCATAAATATTTTCTAATATCTTCTTTAGCATTACCTGTACCAACTTATCTTCAGTTGATGGTATTCCGAGGCCGCGCTTCTCTTTGCTCCCGGCTTTGGGTATGTATACCCTTTTCACTGGTTGCGGTTGATATTGTTTTCTCTTCATACTATCCACTAGTGTTTTAAGTTTCTCTTCTAGATTTTCTCCATAAGCTTCCACTGTCACACGATCTATACCACAAGCCTTGTTGCGTTTTAGTTCCTTGTAACACTCTGCAAGATTCTCTTCATTAATCAAATGAACTAGCGATGTAAATTTTACTCGTTTATCTTGCTTAGCCCTTACTGCTATCTGGTTTAGTTTTCCTTGCATACTCCTCCAATCTCTGTTGTATTGGTATAGCAATCCCTATACCAGTCACTATATTGCTAACCGCTTCCCCTTGTATGTGGCTTTCCAACACTCCGAGTACTATCAGTTAGTCCGACTTCCTTTGCATCTTCCTCCAGTCCTCGCCTTTATTGACTTGTTCCAGAGTACCCTTACAGGAATACAAAGGATCTCCCAAGTTCACGTAAGGTCCATCTCAACACATGACGCGGCCTTCGATCCCGATGGGGTGAGTAATATCTTGCCTTAGCGTTATTACCCATGTTACCTTCCACCAAATGTAAAGTGTCGGCCCCATAAGTGTTGAAAGTAACACAAAAAAGACATAAAGAACTATTATTGCAAGAAAATGGAGGCAATAATGGATCAAATAGAAAGAGTACTAAATTTAATAAAAGATGAGGATTTAGAAAGGCTAGGAAAATTAAGTGAAGTAGATAAATGTAATACTAAATTGTTGGGCAAGATTATATTTAAAGGTCTAATGAAGTTAATATTAATGGGGCAAAAAACAAGCCTAAGAGCGCTAGAAATGGTAATAAACAGGTGTATAATGGATAAGAATAGCGATAAAAGTACAGTAACATACAGTGGTTTGTCAAAAAGGTTAAAAGTTATAAATCCAGAATATTTTAAGGGAGTATATATTGATTTGATGAGCAAGATTAAAAAGCTATTACCCCAAAAAACATCAAATAACTTACATAAGTTTGATTCGACGATCATAAATTTATCGGGATATCTCATAAAAGATGGGCTAAAAATAGGCGGTAAAAGTAACGACAGTCAAGTTAAAGTGAGTGTAGGATTAAAGGATCAATTGCCGACAAGTATAAGATTTTGTAAAGGACAAGAAGAAAGTAGTGAAGATATAGCATTAGTGAGAGCAATTAATGAAGCTAAAGTTGAAAAAGAGGATATTTTATTATTTGATAGAGGAATCAGAAAAGTTGGAACTTTTGCCGAATTTGATGAAAAGGAGTACAAATTTATCACAAGAGTTAAAGTGGGAAGAAAACATGATGTTATAAGCAGGAACAAAGTTATAAGAGAACAAAAATCGGATGGATCAGAGATTTTAGAAGATATAATAGTTAATCTTTATCGTGCACGAGGTAAAGTGGCAGAAAAGCATGATCTACGGCTAATAAAAATCAGAAATAAAATTGGAGATGAAATATGGTTTTTGACAAACTTGTTTGAAATGCCAGCTTATGAAGTAACAGAGCTATATAGGCGCAGATGGGATATAGAAGTGTTCTTTAAATTTATAAAGCAAAATCTTGGATATAAGCACTTTTTAAGCCATACTATGAATGGCATGAAGGTGTATATTTACATGATTATTATTACGGCTTTGTTATTTCTTGTTTATAAAATCAAAAATAATCTACATGGGTTCAAAATAGCATTACTGCAATTCACATTGGATCTAAATGACTCTTTTATACGTTCGATTGTTTTACTGTCGGGAGGTAATTTACATGCCGTTGATCATCTCATATCACGTTATTTTTGATACTTTCAACACTTATGGTCGGCCCCCATGACGCGTGAATTACGGGACTCAATACCTTCACTTTCGTTGCACCCTATGTTGTCCATTCCATTAGCTTTACTACGCTCGTTACCTTACGCAGCATAATGGTTTGTTCCAGGCTGCTGGCTAAGCTTTACCCGTGTTGGATTTTCACCAACTGTTCCTTACGCACTTCTTGGCGCACACAATTTTTCACCCCCCTTGAAATTAAAATAAAAGCAAGATGTCAAACACAGATAGCTCAACTACAAGCTGGTTTTTGTTGTAGTTATTTTCTCACCTGCTTTAATTAATTCATCAAAATCAGATTCATACTCTGTATAGCCTTTCTTATAATAGTCCGAATGCGATAAGATATGTGTTAGCAGGCCAAATGTTGTTTTTTTTTACATTTTTAAGATAAGAAGTGGATAGCTGAACTTGTTTTTTATACAGCATTTCTTATATTGATCAAATCTTTCAATTGATTATTGCTAAATTCTGTAATCCAACTCTCGCCGCTACTTATAGTTAGATTTGCTAACTCTTTCTTACTTTGAATCATCTCATCAATACGCTCTTCAAAAGTACCTGTTGAAAGTAGTCTGTACACCATAACATTACGTTCTTGGCCAATACGATAGGCTCTATCTGTTGCTTGTGCTTCCACTGCTGGATTCCACCATAAATCGTAATGTATTACATGGTTTGCTGCTGTTAAATTAAGCCCTGTTCCACCAGCTTTTAAAGATACTATGAGAATATTTGATTGAAATGAGTTTTCAAAATCATTAACCATTTTGTCTCTTGCTTTACGGGATAGACCTCCATGCAAAAATGGCACCATTGACTTAAATCTTTCTTCAAGCATTTTAGCCATAATTTCACCCATTTCTGTGTATTGGGTAAATATCAATGATTTTTCTGCAAATTCGCTAATTCCTACTAGTATCTCTTCTAGCATCTGCATCTTTCCTGACTGTTCAATACTTGCACGCTTTTTCTTACCAAAATGCGATGGATGGTTACAAACTTGCTTTAAAGCATTGATAAGCTTAAGAATTAGACCCTTACGCTCAATTCCTTCACTTCTTTCTATCTTTTTCATAGTTGTGTTAACTACTTCTTGATAAAGTGCTGTTTGCTCTGGAGTTAGAGAACAATAACGATTATTTTCAATTTTATCTGGTAGATCCTCTATAATGCTTTTATCACTTTTTACCCTACGTAGCATAAAGGGGTGGGTAACTTTCATGAACCTCTCTAGACAAACTTTATCTCTCGCTTTTTCAATTGGTGTTGCAAAACGAGTTTTAAATTCCTTAGGAGTACCAAGGTAATATTTATTAGTAAAATCAAAAATACTCCAATATTCTAGTAGCCTATTTTCAACAGGTGTACCACTCATTGCTATTTTGTTTTTTGCTGCAATAGCTTTTATAGCTTTACTCTGTTCACTGTGGGGATTCTTTATATTTTGGGCTTCATCAATCACGAGCAAAAACCATCCTACTCTGTTAAGCTCTTTTTTATCACGACGTGCAAGACCATAGGATGTGAGAGCTACATCATAATCATTTGCCAATTCTCGATTTTGTCCATGATAGATGAAAAGCTTTAATTCTGGTGCAAAACGTTCCATCTCTCGTTGCCAATTACTTAATATGCTTGTTGGTGCTACTATCAAAATTTTGTCCTTATCTAAAAATCCTGCATTCTTACAGTATAAAATGGCTGCAATAACCTGTAGTGTTTTACCAAGACCCATGTCATCAGCAATTATACTACCAAATCCCATTTCTATGTTCTGCACAAGCCAACTAAATCCACGTTTTTGATATGGACGTAACTGTGCTGTTAGGTTGCTTGGTACATCAACAGGTACATAAGTGTTAAGCTTTTCAAATAGGCTTTTAATCTGCTGGTCAAGTCCTACCTTTGCTCCATCTAGTTCACCTCCTAAAGCAGCTTGCATCAGCTCTGCTTGACTCAAGTGTTCAGGTGACTTATCAAATTTTTTCAGTAGAGCTTCTACCTCCTTATCATCCAAAAGCACATATTGGTCTATAATCTTTATAAGTCCACGAGAATCTTTCAGTAGCTTTTTAAATTCTGTAATGCTTATCTCTTTATCACCTATCGCTATTTTCCAATCAAACTTCAATAATTTTTCAAGCGTTAAGAAACTTTTTCGATCTTCTTCAATTTTGCCTTTAGCAGATAAATTAAGACTCAACTTTGGCTTTAGGATTTTTTCCAGTGATTTTGGTAAGATAACTATAATGCCAATTGCTCTTAATACTGGCAAGATGTTTAAAAATAATGGTGCAAAATCATCTAAGCTAAACAGTAATCTACTGCTGTCGTCAATCGATCTTTCTAGCTCAGGTATGTATTCGGACAGCATTCCCATATCAGATAAAATGCTCAGTTTTGTGCTGCAGTTAGACAATGCTTTTTTCAGCTTTATTATCGACTTTCCATCATCTAAAGATACCTGTATATCAAGCTCAAATCTTTCATAATAATCTTTTACCATTAAGTAAAGTTTGTATGGTTTATCTGTTAAATAAAGCCGTGATAACCAGAGATTAATTGCTTGAGGTATTTCTCTGTTGCTAAACTCACTAAACTTGTATGCTGATCCAGTAAAAAATAATGCAAAGATGTGCTTGTCTCTATACTTGTCCATTGATGAAGGAAAGGTATTCTTTTCTCTATACTTATCAAGTGCTGCAGGAAAATTATTTGCCATGTATCCCAAAAGGATTAAAGAAATTGCAATATTAACCTGTTCTTCAGGCTCTATAGAAGTTTTCTGATATTGAATTAGTAGAGGTGGACACATAGATGATATTTTTCTATGAATTTCTTTGACTGATTCATTAAACAACGCAGGGATCCACCTAATTATGAATTCTCCTCTTTTATTTTGTAGTATTTGTGGTACTAGTGCTGATTTTTCCATGAGCGTACGTGCAAACTGTGAAATCATATGCATGAAACGAAGTTCAGGATTAAGCTTGTGCAGTAATGAAATAGGAATATCGTTTAAAAATTGTGCTATGTTCCTCGAAACACTTTCGCTGAGCATAAATGAATTAGCTATACCATTGTTTACTTGAATAAGTTGGTATTGGTCATCGATAAATAATTGAAATGTTTGCCAGTGTTCAATACTTACCCATTTGGTAGTAAACAATTCTTCTTCCGATAGCTTTTTCTTGGAAGAGTAGAAAGAATAATCTGATTTCCCCGTAGGATATTTTTGCCAATGCTTGTAAGCTGTTTGCAGAATACTGTGAAAATTTTTTTCAAAAAAGAGTGGATTATTCGTCAAGATATTTTCGATACAGCTAGCAAAGTTAGGAATAGTCGATAGATCAATATCATTTAAGTTTACTTGGTCATATACTTTAACTTTAGAAGACGATTTAAATAGATCATTAATTTTTAGAATACTTTGAATGTTTTCTAATTTTCCATTTCCAAAATCATCAATCAGCGACAACAAGTCACAATTATGAATATTGAAAATTACGAAAGGGTTTTTATCAATTTCTGCAGCAATAAGATAAATTACAGCAGCAATATGTTTACAAGGCATAGCCCAATCAGGACAATTGCAACTTGCGTTCATTTCTTCCCAATTCGAAGGAAATAATTTAATACCTGAGTCGTTAAGTTTATCAAACAAAAGTGTTGGTAATTGTTTATTTATTAATTTAGGTAATATAGAGGGGGAATTTTCAATAATACAACGGATAGCTGATGAATTTAATTGATTGAGTGTTATTTTAACTTTATATGGATGAGGTCTTGAACCACTAACTTTGGCTGTAATTGTATTGCCATTGATTTGAATACCAAAAGCTCGACCAGTATTAGCATAAGTTCTACCACGTGAAAGGCGGTTATCGTAATCAACTTCATTGAAAGATTGAAGCCATTTCTTACCCCACCATGTTCTTCCGTAAATAGACATTGTGTAAAATCATGTATTGTAACCTAAGTAGACTCAGATCTTAAATGGTTTAACATGAATCACTCTAAAATGCCAAGAAGTAAATTAACAACAACCAAGGCGATATTAAGAATCTTTTTTGACAATTTAAAATTATTTTTGAGAAAATCCCGGAAAAAGTAGTAAGAAATCCGGTATATATATAATAAAAGGGCATTGTTTCAACGAGGTAGATGTGCTTTAAGTACGAGAGCTTCAAGAAAATGTTAATCCTACCACTAACAAACAGACATTTAGTAGAAAGGAAATTTGGTAAGCTTAAGAATTTATATTTTTTTAAATAAGGCAAAAACTGTGTTTTAAAGCTAGATGTGACTTTAGGGGAAAAAAACTTTATCACTACTTACGAAAGAACATCTATAATAGCCTCTAAACTCAAATAAAAGCTACCCTTAGTAATCTTACTGTTACAAAACAAACCTGCAGGCAAGTTTAACAAGGTTTTTATCCTTTGCAAAAAAAAAGTGAACAGTTTTCGTAATTTTGGTGAATATATATAACAAGAAAACAACTTTCTGCAGTAGCACATGATTCTCGTTGTTGGCCTATAAAAACCTATGAATTGCTAGTGTATTTTGAAGGAACCAAACGATATTTTGGGAATCGGTGCTACTCATAGTTTTAAATAATGAATATGTCAATTTTAACACTCGACCTCGGCAAACAGACAGGCTGGGCAATTCTTACAGATGGAGTAATTCAAAGTGGCAGTGAAAACTTTCATGGTAGCCGTTTCAGCGGAGGTGGCATGTGCTTTTTAAGTTTTAGTAATTGGCTTAATTCCTTGGAGCATAAGTTCTNNACTGCGGTTTATTTTGAAGAAGTAAGAAGACATCTTGGAACTGATGCTGCGCATTGTTATGGTGGTTTCTTTGCCGTTTTAGCTGCTTGGTGTGAGGGGGAAAAAATTCCATATAAAGGTGTTCCGGTGAAGACGATAAAACGTTTCATAGCAGGCAAAGGTAATGCAAGCAAGAGTGAAGTTATTGAAGCGATACGTGAAAAAGGTTTTTCACCTCGAGATGATAACGAAGCAGATGCTTTGGCGTTGATGTTTTGTGTTAATAATTTTAGTAAAGATTTTAATATGCTAGATAGCACATAGGAAGTGGGTCCTTTCAGCCAGGCTGGCGGGTTTGGGCGCGAAACCCCAGGCCCTCTCTAGCGTCAGAGGTATTTTGATTATTAACTTTTTAACTTTAAGAATTTACACTAATATGAACTTAGCAATACACTACTATCCTATTGAAAATCTTGTCGAATATGATCGCAACCCTCGCAAGAATGACGATGTAGTAAACAGGATGTGTGCTTCAATTCGGGAGTTTGGTTTTCGTATTCCGATAGTTGCAAAAAGCGATGGGACTGTGGTTGATGGTCATTTAAGGCTTAAAGCAGCAAGAAAACTGGGTATGGAAAGTATTCCAGTGGTGCTCAGTGATAACTTAAATGAAGCTCAAACCAAAGCTTTTCGGTTACTAGCAAATCAATCAGCTAACTGGGCAAAGTGGGATGATGATCTTTTAAAAGTAGAAATCCAAGAGTTAGAAGATTTGGAGTTTGACCTAAAAATGACCGGATTTGAGCTAGAAAAAGTTCAACGCTTTCTCGACAACATTGATGGAAAAGAAGAAGTAGAAAAAGGAGAAAAAGAGGGGTGGAATTGGTCGATAAAAAAGTCAGTAGTGTCGAAACCAGGGGATCTGTGGATTTTAGGCGGTCATCGAATCTACTGTGGCGATAGCTGTCTAGTTGAATCATTTAAAGCGGTATTAGACGATAAAATGGCAGATATTACCGTGTGTGACCCTCCGTATAACGTAGCTTATGGTGACAGTCAAGAGAGAGAAGACAAGAAGATATTAAACGATGATCAAGGTGAAAAATACGAACTTTTTCTGTATGACATCTGCTCCAATATTTTAGCATACACCAAAGGGGCAATTTACATCTGTGCATCATCATCTGAGCTTTCGACCTTGCAAAAAGCATTTGAAGAAGCAGGTGGTCGTTGGTCAACATTCATCATTTGGGCAAAGAATCATTTTACACTGGGGAGATCTGATTATCAAAGACAATACGAAACAATACTCTACGGTTGGAAAAACGGCAATAAACGTGAGTGGCATGGGGGACGTAATCAAAGTGATCTCTGGTTTTATGATAAGCCAACGTACAACTCACTGCATCCAACAATGAAACCAGTGGAATTAATGGAAAGAGCAATAGTAAACAGCAGCAGACCAGGAGACACAGTACTTGATCCATTTAGCGGCTCTGGAAGTACACTAATTGCATGCGAGAGAACAGGAAGAATCTGCAGAACAATAGAGCTAGATCCCAGGTTTGTAGATGTAACGATAAAACGTTGGCAGGTATACACAGGAAGAGATTCCACCCTTTNNTTCGGTTCTGGTAAAACTTTTGCACAAATTCAAGAATCAAGACAGTAAGAGGCGAAATAAGGAAAAAAAGAGGGGAAAGAAAGGTGGAAAAAATAACGCAGACGGAATGGGCAAGAGNAAATGGGAGTTTCAAAGCAATACGTCTGTTATTTAGTAAAGAAAGGAATCGTTGAATTGGAGGATGGTTTGATCAATAGAGAACAAGCAAATGAAGCAGTAGCAGCAATAAGAGATCCAAGCCAGCCACTGAGGAGAAAAGGTGGAGAAATTGAGGAAAAAAGGGGAAACACCAGTGAGCTCTCTACCATGCTGCTAAAAACCCGGATAAAAAATGAAATGGAGCGGGGAAAACTGCTGGAGGCAAAGGCAAAAGCCGAAATTGGTGAACTTATCTCAGTAGAAGAAGTAAAAACCGAAGCATTTAATGTTGCAAGAGTGGTAAGAAATAATCTCCTCAATATCCCAGACAGAGTATCAGCATTACTGGCATCGATTAATGACACAGAAAAGATCCATGAGACATTAACTGAAGAAATCAGAACAGCTTTAGAAGAGTTAGGATTTCAATGAGACATACAATTTTAGGTCACTAAAGAAGCTCTTAATTGGTTTAGTAAGCCTTACCCATATATTAATTGTGATACTAATTTTAAGTAAGGCATCAGCAGATACTTATTGCAGGCAAAAAGTGCCTCTTTTTCTCCTTAGTGATGTGAAGGTGCAACAATTGCAGCAGATGGCATTATGATATATAGCAGTAGTTTTTATGCAGGACTGAGGCCCGATCCACCGCTAAAAGTATCAGAGTGGGCAGATAGAAATCGTCAACTTTCAACGATAGCATCATCAGAGCCAGGAAAATGGAGAACAGAGAGAACGCCGTACCTTAAGGAAATAATGGATTCACTATCTTCGTCTTCACCGGCTGAAAAAGTGGTATTCATGAAAGGAGCACAAATTGGCGGAACAGAAGCTGGGAATAACTGGATAGGATATATAATTGACCAAACACCAGGGCCAATGCTAGTAGTACAGCCAACAGTAGAGATGGGAAAGCGCTGGTCAAAGGGAAGATTTGCGCCACTGATTGAAGATACGCCATGTTTAAGGAGTAAAATAAAAGATCCAAGGTCGAGAGATTCAGGCAATACTGTGCAGAGCAAAGAGTTTCCTGGAGGAACGGTAGTAGTAACAGGTGCAAATAGTCCAGTGGGTCTGCGCTCTATGCCGGTAAAGANNTATCTGTTTTTAGATGAAGTAGATGCATATCCAGGAGATTCAGGAGGAGAAGGAGATCCAGTTTTGCTCAGCATAGCTCGAACTAATACATTTACGCGGAGAAAAATATTCTTGGTGTCAACCCCAACGGTGCATGGAATAAGCAGAATAGAAAGGGAATTTGAGAGTTCAGACAAACGATACTTTTTTGTTCCTTGTCCACATTGTGATTACTATCAGGTGCTGAAATGGCCGCAAATAAAGTGGCAAGATAAAAATCCAAATACAGCGCACTATGTGTGTATAGAGTGTAACGGCAAAATAGAAAACCATCAGAAAACAGAGATGCTAGCTAGAGGTGAATGGAGGCCTACAGGTGAATGGGCAATAAAAGGTGAANAAAAAGGGTTTCATTTTTCAAGTTTGTATAGCCCAGTTGGTTGGTATAGTTGGAAACAAGCAGTAGAAGATTATCTGCATGCAAAGGAAAATGAACAATTACTGAAAGTTTGGATAAATACCACGCTCGGAGAAACCTGGGTAGATAAAGGAGAAGTACCAGACTGGAAGCAACTATTTGAGCGTCGAGAAAATTTTCTGATAGGCATGGTGCCAAAAAGTGGAAAAATAGTATTGACGGCAGGGGTTGATGTACAAAAAGACCGCTTAGAAGCAGAAGTAGTAGCATGGGGTAGGGGTCGTGAGAGTTGGTCAATAGACTACCAGGTATTAGAAGGTGATACAGGAAGTGGAGAAGTATGGGGAAAACTTTCGGAATTATTAAATCATCATTTTATCGGTGAAAATGNNGGGCTTGAATACATGATAAGTATGATGGCGGTTGATGCTGGGTATGCAACACAAGAGGTATACAACTGGGTAAGAGGTCACCAAGGGTCAGGGAGANTAATGGCAGTAAAAGGTGCAAACAAAGCGCTAGTGCCACTTAGCAGCCCAAGTAGAGTAGATGTAACAGTTAGTGGACAAAAGTTAAAGAGAGGAATGAAGCTGTGGCCAGTTGGAGTATCAATATTGAAGTCCGAGCTTTTCCAATTACTTAATGTTTTAACAGAAGGGGCGCCGGGGTATTGTCATTTTCCAGAGTATCCACCTGAGTACTTTAAACAATTAACAGCAGAGCAACTAATTACCAAGGTAGTAAAAGGGTATACCAAACAAGAGTGGCAAAAGATAAGAGACCGAAATGAAGTACTAGATTGCAGGATTTATGCGAGAGCTGCATCTATTGCCCTGGGGATTGATCGTTGGCCAGAGAGTAAATGGAAAAGTTTAGTAGGAGAATCAGAAAGCTNNAAAAAGTCAAAAAGAGTGAGAAAGAGCAAGTGGCTAAGCGAGAAAAATGTACAGTGAAGAATACTTAGCACAAGTAGAAGAAGCAATTCAAGGAAGCTTCAGAGCGGGCGAGAGAGTAGTATCGATTGCATATGGTGACCATGTGGTTAGGTATGGAGAAGTGCAGATAAAAGATCTATTGGATTTAAGACAACGAATTAAAGCTGAATTGAAAGTAGCAGGTGTGAAGCCAAAAAGAAAAATTGTTATTTCAACGAATAAAGGAGTGATATGAGAAGTTGCATGGTAGAAAATGGATACCCAGATTTTCTAGAGCATTTGAGGTATATGATAGCTACCGCTACACCAGGTATGCTTATAAATGCAGTGATAGATTTGTCGCACTGGAATCAGGACATAGATTTTAGATTAACAAAAGAAGATGGCATATTAGGTATAATTCACAAAGCAACCCAAGGACTAAAATATGTAGATGGTGAGTATGCAAAAAGAAGAAAAGTCGCTGAGGAAGAAGAAATTCTCTGGGGAGCATACCATTTTGGAGTGGGAGAAAACGGAAAAGACCAAGCTGAGCATTTTTTAGAAACAGTTGGTGATACTTCTGAAGTATTGCTAGCTCTTGATATAGAAGAAAATAAAGATGGAGAAAGTATAACGCCAAAACAAGCAGAGGACTTTGTAAATAGGGTCTATTTAGTAACCGGACGTTTGCCGTTAATTTATGGAAATGCGTATTTTCTCAAGGATTTTGCTACTCCAAGTTTAACTGAATGTCCACTTTGGTTAGCGAAATGGGGAGGAGAACCAACATTACCAATAGGATGGAGAAACTGGACTCTATGGCAATACACTGACGGAAAAAGCGGAGAAAAGCCAAATTCAGTAGAAGGGATAGGCCCATGTGACCGAAATAAATTCAATGGGACATTAGAAGAATTAAAAGATTTTTGGATATCGTGATGTTATTGAAATCATTCAAACAATTATTTAACAGAAGACCAAAACCAAAAAGCTCAGCGTGGGATGCAGGAGGATCTGGAAGAAGATTATTGCACTTTCAACCAGAGACAGGAAGTATAAATAGCTTACTCTCGCATAGTCTTGAAACTTTACGAAGTCGATCACGTGACATGGTAAGAAAGAACTCGTATGCAGCAAACATCATCGATACGATAGTGAGTAACTCTGTTGGAACAGGAATAAAGCCGCAGTCAAAGGCGAAAGATGCAGAGTTTCGGAAAAAAGTGCAAGAATTATGGCTGAGATGGACAGATGAAGCAGACATTAGCGGAGTGAGTGATTTTTATGGATTACAAGCTTTGGTTTGTAGGAGCATGATAGAAGGAGGAGAATGTTTTGTAAGACTCCGAACAAGAAAACGAGAAGATGGTCTTTGTGTACCGTTGCAACTGCAAGTACTTGAATCAGAGCATTTAGACAATAAGAGCAATCAAACCCTTGCCAACGGTAATGTAATTAGAAACGGCATTGAGTTCAATAGGCTTGGGCAAAGAGAAGCGTACTACCTATTTAGAGAACATCCAGGAGAAGGCTCGTTTGGCGAATCAGTTAGAGTACCAGCAAATGATGTTTTACATATTTATAGACCACTAAGACCTGGGCAGATTCGAGGAGTACCATGGTTGTCCAGTGTACTGTTAAAGCTCTATGAACTAGATCAATATGATGATGCAGAATTAGTGAGAAAAAAGACAGCAGCGATGTTTGCAGGGTTTATTACGAGACTTGATCCTGAAGCAAACATCATGGGAGAAGGAGAGAGTAATGAACAAGGGGTAGCATTATCTGGTCTTGAACCTGGAACAATGCAACTTTTAGACCCAGGAGAAGATATAAAATTTTCGGAACCATCTGATGTTGGAGGAAGTTATGAAGCATTTATGAAACAGCAGCTCAGAGCAATAGCAGTAGGTATGGGGATAACGTATGAGCAGCTAACAGGAGATCTTACCGGGGTTAATTATTCATCGATAAGAGCAGGGTTAATAGAGTTTCGGCGGAGGTGCGGAATGTTACAGCATAATATAATGGTATTTCAGTTTTGCCGGCCAGTATGGGATAGGTGGTTAGAATTAGCCCTACTCTCAGGAGAACTCGATATAGGAGAAGAATGGACAAAAAAAGGGGTAAAAGAGGTAAAATGGATAGCGCAAGGGTTTGATTGGGTAGACCCGCTGAAAGATCAGCAAGCACAGCAAATGGCGGTAAGAAATGGGTTTAAGAGCAGGTCAGAGGTGGTATCAGAGCTGGGTTACGATATAGAAGAAATCGACCAAGAAATTGCTGAGGACCAAAGACGTGCTAATGACCTAGGTTTAAGCTTTGATACCGACATAAATTCTAACGCTGAGGTAATATGAAACAACAAGCAATGTGGTTAAATAAAGCTGTAATGGTAGAACCAAGGAGTTTTGAGCTATTATCATTACATGCGGCAAAATATCCGACGTTTAAAAATATAAAACATGCAGTAAAAAATAGTGAAAGTGGAATAAAAGTAATACCAATACATGGAATCTTGACGAAGAATTCAGAAGCTTTTGACGATATTTTAGGGATGACGTCATATGAAAAGATACGTANNGAAGAGATAGAAGAAGCTTTAATAGATGAAGAAGTAGAAACAATAATTTTGGACATAGACAGCCCCGGAGGAGAAGTAAACGGTTTATTCGACCTTTCTGACTTTATTTACGAAGCAAGGGCAANNAAAAAGAGGATTGTGGCGATAGCAAATGATGATGCTTACTCTGCTGCGTACGCTATAGCTTCTAGCGCTGAAAAGGTGTATGTAAGCAGAACATCTGGGGTAGGAAGCATAGGAGTAATAGCAAGTCATATAGATCAAAGTGGATTTGATGAAAAACAGGGGGTAAAATATACCACAGTATTTGCAGGAAAGAGAAAAAACGATTTAAATCCGCATGAGCCGATAACGTCTGAAAGTCTGGAAAGCTTGCAAGGAGAGGTAAATCGCCTATATGAGATGTTTGTCCAGCTAATAGCAAGAAACCGAAATTTGTCCATGGAAAGAATCAAATCAACAGAAGCAGGGCTATATTTTGGTGAGAAAGCAATAGAAATTGGACTTGCTGATGGAATTACAATTCTTTCGAGTAAATCTATTAATAAAAATAGGAGTATTACTATGAATGAACAAACTACAACTGACCTAAAGNAAACTGATAATTTCCAACTAATAAAATCAAGAATGACANGCTATCGTACTGAAGTTCTTGAATTAATACGTTTGTGTAATTTATCAAAGATGCCAGAGAAGATAGGAGAATTTATTGAACAGGATGTAAATGCAAAGCAAGCCCAAGAAATATTAATGTCGATACTGGCGGAGAGAACAAAAAAGACAGAGATTTTGAGTACAATACCGCAAAATACACCGGAAGACTTGATGATGCAGGTAGCAAGAACTCGAGCGCAATCTGGCATTTGAGAAATTTAGGTATCAGCAATTACAAACGCCGCAGTAAATAAGCGACCAAAGTCCGCCAGACTAGGCAATTACAGATCTTTTACCGCGGCGTATAACAGCTACAAACACAGCGGTAAACAAGTAGCCAAAATTATTATAAATCTTTTACCGCCGCGTATCAAACATGGCGATAAAATTAAAGAAAAAAGGANNGCAAAATTTATGACAAGTATAACCGAACAAAATAACCTTGGTGACCTTTTAAAATATGAAGCATCAAGTCTATATTCAAGAGACCAAATAACAGTAGCAAAAGGTCAAAATATTAAGCTTGGTGCAGTAGTTGCGAAGAAGACAGACGATGGTTTTATTAGAGTACTTAATCCCACTGGAACAGATGGCACACAAACAGCGATAGGTGTAATAGTAAGTGATGTAAATGCAATAGAAAATACTAAAGCGGTAATCATTACACGTATAGCAATGTTAGCTGATCATGCAGTTGTATGGCCAGCAAATATCACTGAAGAGCAGAAAGCTGCAGCAGTAAAGCAACTTGAAGGACGGGGGATCATTATCCGCAAGGGGGTCTAACGAGTTCACTAAAAAACATCATTAATAGGAAAAAAGGGAGAAAAAAATGCAAAATCCATTTACAAATCCAGCATTTAGTATGACGGCACTGACAAATGCGATAAACATATTGCCGATAAATTATGGACGAGTTGAGAATTTAAATTTGTTTCCAAGTAGGTCAGTAAGATTTCGACATATTACCATAGAAGAACACAACGGAGTTTTAAGTCTATTGCCAACACAAGTACCCGGGGCGCCAGCAACAGTAGGAAAAAGAGGAAAAAGGAAGGTAAGAACATTTACGATTCCGCACATTCCGCATGATGATGTAGTGTTACCAGAGGAAGTACAGGGAATAAGAGCATTTGGATCAGAAAGTGAACTTAAAGCGCTGGCAGATGTAATAACTGACCATTTACAGCTAATGAGAAATAAACATGCAATAACGTTGGAGCATTTGCGAATGGGAGCGCTGAAAGGGATTATTCTGGACGCAGATGGCAGTGAATTATTAAATCTGTACAACGAATTTGAAATTACACCAAAAGTAGTAAATTTTGCGCTAGGAACAGCAACAACAGATGTAAAACGAAAATGTCTGGAAGTATTGCGGCACATAGAAGATAACCTAAGTGGTGAATATATGACTGGGATTCATGCGCTGGTAAGTTCTGAGTTTTTTGATGCATTAACATCGCATAGCAAAGTAAAAGAAGCATATGAGAGATGGCAAGAAGGAGCAGCGCTCCGAAACGATATGAGATCAGGATTTACGTTCTGTGGAATAACATTTGAGGAGTACAGAGGACAAGCAACTGATCCTGAAGGAACCGTAAGAAGATTTATAGAAAGAGATACAGGACACTGTTTTCCACTTGGTACAGCAAGCACATTTACAACATACTTTGCGCCAGCAGACTTTAATGAAACAGTGAATACGCTTGGACAGCCACTATATGCAAAACAAGAGCCAAGAAGATTTGATAGAGGGACCGATTTACATACTCAGTCAAATCCTCTGCCAATGTGCCATCGTCCGGCAGTTTTGGTAAAAATTAGTTCTAGTTGATGAATATAGGAAAATTATTGGAAGATTGTTTTGAGCATCTAGGAGTGGAAGCCACATATTGTAATAAAAATAAAGAGGGTATTCGTAAAATAAAAGTGCTAATTAAACGTCCAGATACTACGTATTCTTTAGGTGCAGATGGAGCATTAACTCAGCAAATTGCTTCTATAGAAATACGTGATCAGGACATTACTTCCTTTAGCATAGGTAATTATATCAAGATTGAAAAAAGGTTCTACAAGATTTTTGAACCACCATTGAAAGATTCTTCAGGTAAAATATGGAAAATTGAGGCAATAGAAAGTGTTTAATATTAAAACTAGTAACAATATTAATGAAATAATCTCCAATATTGACGGAAAAGAGCAGAAAGTAAAACTGGCAGCTATAAAAGCACTAAATAGAACAGCACTATGGTTAAAAGCAAAAGCAGCTAAGGAAATCAGTGAAGAAAAGAAGATAAAATTAAGTTTGATAAGAAAGAGATTAAGAATTTTTAAGGCGAAAACTAGCAGATTAGACGTGTTAATTAGAGCAAATTTGTATGATATTAGAGTATCAGCAATGGGCAAGATGAGACAAACAAAAAGAGGTACAAAAATAGGAAAACATCCGTTTATAGGAGGATTTGTAGCAGTTATGCCAAGAGGAAATAGTGGTGTTTTTAGGCGTGAAGGAAGAAAAGCTTTGCCAATACAAGAGGTAAAATTAGGACTGGAGCCAGAAGCATCAAAAATAATAAATGGGCTAGTTAATTATGAAACAGAAGAGATATTTGAGAAATATTTTGAGCGTGAATTAGAACTAANNACAAAAAGTATGATTTTAACTGAGTTGCAGAAAGCAATTTGCAGGATATTGAAGAAAGAAATATCAGCAATTCAAACTTGTGAGGTTTATCCAACAATAAGGAAAGAATTAGTAGCGCCAGCGTTATTTGTAGAGCTTGTGAGTTTAGAAACGGGAAAAGATCCAGGGACAGAAGAATTAGCGCTGAGAGCAAGATTTGAGGCAAGGATTGTAGTTGATGGAACAATCGAGGATTCCTCGTTAGTTGTAAGGTCATTAGCAGCAGAAGTAGCAAGAGTAGTGAACAAGAATACCTGGGAAGGGAAGAATGTATCTCCGGCTGAATTTCTTTCTGCAGNNGAGCCAGATGGATTTAGACCCGAATTAGATGCATATTTGGTGTGGATGGTAGAGTGGGTGCATACAATACACGTAGGGCGATCTATTTGGGAAAAAGGAAAATTTAGGCCACACAAAATAGAAATCGGTGAAATAAATGTTAGAAAATAATTTTGCAATTTCGGAATTACAGAGGAAATTGGCGAACNNATTGTTCGTATAGGAGTTGTAAAAGAAATAGATTATGAAAAAGCAAAAGTAAGAGTGAAAATAGGAGAATTTTTAACAGATTATTTACCGTGGATAACAAGTAAAGCAGGAAAAGATAGAGATTGGTGTCCGCCAGATATTGATGAGCAAGTAGTTATACTTTCCCCGCTGGGAGAATTATCTTTAGGAGTAGTACTTCTTGGAATATATCAACAAAAGTACTCTGCACCAGAAAATAAAAAAGAGGTGAGTAGCTTAACATTTCAAGATGGAACAAAGTTGTCATACGATAAAGATAAACATCATTTAGAGATTGAAGTAGTAGATAAAATAACACTGAAAGCTGGAGAATCGAGCATAGAAATGACAAAAAGTGGAATAAAACTGAAAGCAGAAAGGATCGACTTAAATTGAACAAAGGAATAGTGAGGTTAGGAGACTACTGTGGAGAAGCTATACCACATTTCTGTATTAGCGGCAGTAATAATGTTTTTGTAAACGGTAAGTCAATATGTAGACAAGGAGACAGTTTTAGTGAAGGAAAAGTAATGATTCAAGTATCAAAAACAGTGTTTGCAAATGGTCTTAGTGTAGGAAGAGTAGGAGATACAGTTTCCTGTGGATTTAAGGTAATAGGAGGAAGTAGCAGCGTTTTTCTGGATAAAGATATGAAGGGAATGAGTGCTAGAACAGGTAAGGCATTAGAAGGAATAGAACATTTAAAGCAATCAATTATTGATATATTAACTACTCCTATTAATAGCAGAATAATGCGGAGAAATTATGGGTCGAGGTTGTTCGAATTAGTTGACAAGCCAGTAAATCGTGATTTAACACTAGAAATTTACGCAGCAACAGCAGAAGCACTAGAAAAATGGGAGAGAAGGTTTAAATTAGAGAAAGTGAAGATAACAGAAGTAAAAGAAGGGAGAGTAACATTGAATTTAGAAGGTATCTATCTTTCAGAAGGTAAGTTCATAAATATTAATGGAGTAGTTGTTTAAAAATGCAGCAGCCTGAACCACTGAACTTTGAAGAGATTTTTGCGCGGATGAAGGAAGAGTTAGTGAAGCGTGATGCAAGTTTTACAGCATTAGTAGAATCTGATCCAGCAATGAAGGTTCTGGAAGTGGCAGCCTGGCGAGAACTTTTGCTGAGAGAAAGAATAAACGAAGCGGTAAAAAGCAATTTACTCAAGTTTGCAAGGGGAGAAGAGCTTGATAATTTAGCTGAGTTTTATGGTGTAGAAAGGGAAAAGGGGGAAGATGACGAACAATTTAGAAAAAGAATTAAAGCAAAGATATTTGGCTGGAGAACAGGAGGANAGAAAGAGTATTATCGGTATTATGCATTATCAGCGGATATGAGAGTTAAAGATGCATTAGTAGAATCTCTGGTACCAGGAAAAGTACAAGTTTCAATCTTATCAACACAATTATCCACAACTGGCATACCGCCAAAAGAATTACTAGAAATTGTCAGAAATCAGCTAAACAAGGAGGATGTGAGGATTTTAACAGATACGATTGAAGTGGTAAGTTGCAATATTATTGAAATAGATATCCACAGCAAAATTAGCATAAGTTCTATAACATCAGAGGAAGAAATTAAAAAGCAATTTATCGAAAAGTTTGAAGCAAGCAAAAGACTCGGATGGAGTATTACAAGATCATGGATTATAGCGAATTTGTTCGTAGAAGGAGTGGAAAACGTGGAATTAATAGAGCCAAGAGAGGATGTTGTGGTACTGGGAAATGAGTGCGCTGCCTTAAGAAGTTTAAATGTTGAGTTGAATTAATGCTATTACCCCCAAATGCAACAAAACNAAGAGCAAGCATTAGTAGAGGCTATTGATTACAAAGTAGATCCAAGTTGCATTAAGGGATTTAAATTCGGCTTAAAAGAAGAAATCCTACCTTGGTTAATCGAAGAATATGGCCTAGAAGAAATTCTATCATGGGTGAAGGATAAGAAGAAATCGATTAAAGAAGGAGTAAAATTTCAAAGACTAAAAGGAACACCAGCATCGCTGAAAATAGCATTAAAATGGGCAAATATAGAAGATATTACAATTATCGAGGAACCTCCAGGAAAACATTTCTTTGAGTTGCAGGTAGGGATAAGAGACGTACCAAATGACTTCTTCGTAGATGCAGTAGTAGAGCTGGCAAAACTATCACTGCCTGTAAGATCCAGATTGATGAGGATTTTTAACGATTATTATAATGCGCAGAGATTTATATTGGATGAGAGTTTATTTGGAGATCTTCTTTCTGACTATTCAGGGGTAAAAATAGAAGAAGATGGACCAGTGTTATCATTTGGTCGGAAGAACGCATTTGAGCTAAAAATCTTAAATCCAAGTTTTAAGTTTAGTACTTTTCGGGTTCATTATGAGCAAGCATTTAGTAATGACATATATCGATTAGATGTAGCAATACTTGGAGAAACCGAGCCTCACACAAAGAATTATAACGGTATTTATGAAAGAAGTCATCAGTGGAATAATTTAAAAACGTTATATCCGCTACCACAGAGCTTATTACCGGCAATTAAGTTTGCGAAAGCGCAGATAGTATTATCAGATAGCTGGAACTTAGGGGAAATAAACGCATGTTTTCCGGTTACGAGCGTAGAAGAGGAAGGGGATAAATTTTTACTAGGAAGTAGCAAACTATCTGAACAACTGTGGAATTTAAAGTACAAGCCAATTTTAGAAAGGTTTAGCGTTACTCACCATTACAAGGTAGAAGATTTTACCAACCAAAAAGTTATAAGATTTGGTTTAGCAAAGCACTATGTTCATTTTGAAAGCGATGTAAATTCAGAGCAAAAGGATTCAATACACGAACCGGAAAATTACATTTTGGTGTTTTACCCAGGTGTACTAACGTGGCACGAACATCGACATTTGCACAGAAGTT
The DNA here is from genome assembly GCF_042182995.1 of Wolbachia endosymbiont of Anurida maritima. Classification (NCBI taxonomy): domain Bacteria; kingdom Pseudomonadati; phylum Pseudomonadota; class Alphaproteobacteria; order Rickettsiales; family Anaplasmataceae; genus Wolbachia; species Wolbachia endosymbiont of Anurida maritima. The sequence goes on along the minus strand of NZ_CP102058.1, from coordinate 707,506 downwards.
GGAAAAATAACCAAGTAATATCTATAATAAGTTAAGTACTTATATTTATATCCTCATATATTATGTTAATAATAGGTTAAAGTGTATGAAATAAAAAGAAAAAGACTTGCTTTTTCATGCCAAAACGCACATAACTTAAATAGTAGCAAGTAAACAAAAAAAATTGATCTTGCACTAAAGAGAGCCAAATTGGCGTATGTTTTTATAGTGAGGTATGTATGAAGTTCAGTGAGGAAAAGAGAGAATCTTTTAGTAAGTCATTTTATGAATTATTAAAGAACTCGTTTAAGAATATTAATGAAANNAAAGATGAAAAAGGGGAAACGATACTACATAAGGCAGCAAGAATGTCGACAAGAGAAAAAGTAAGTTTTCTAGTCAAGAAAGGAGCAGACGTCAATGCAAGAGATAAAAAGGGTTATACACCACTACACTGTGCAGTATTTGCGAAAAGCTTAGAAAATGTAAAAGTACTGCTAAGGGAAGGAGCGGAAGTAAATGCCACTCAATATGTCAGTGGATGTACGCCACTGCACTCTGCATGCAAAATAGGAGGAGCAGGAGTTGAAATAATAAAAGAGCTAGTAAAGGCCGGAGCTGAAGTTAATCAACTGAATAAGTATGGTGCAACACCAATGTACTATATCTGGGAAAGTGAAAAGTATCGTCTATGTGATAGCAAAGAGAGTGAAAAGGCGAGGAAATTCTTTGGAAAACAAGGAGGAATAACAAAAAGTAGAGAACTGACGTGCTATGGAATAGAGATGCTAGTGAGAGAAATAGCAGACATGTTGAATAGGAGCTATTTACCTGAGTTAAAAATAATAGAGATAGGAGAAATAAGGAAGAAAGATAAGTCACTAATAAAGGAAGAATGTAAAAATTTAGCAAGCAAGATAATGAGCCAAGTGAACGAAATGATAGATGAAGTGTTGAAGGCAGACTTAAGCAAGATGTGGTGAGGAGGGAGCTCAAAAAAAAGCAAAGAGTTTGGTTGCGAAAATTTCAAAGGGAAAGTGAGGTATGTTATGTCAAGGAAAGAAGCAAGGAATGTTTTTGATAGGTTATTGAAAGCATTATCAGAAAACAGGTTTCAACAAATAAATGAAAAAGACGCAGCAGGTTGCACAATATTGCACCGAGCAGTACAGGTGTCAGAGCCAGAAGTAATAAAGTTATTAATAGAAAAAGGAGCAGGTACAAACGATAGAAACAATAGAGGCGAGGCACCGTTGCACCTAGCAGCGTTTTTAGGAAGAAGAAAAAATGTGAAAGTGCTGATAGAAGGAGGAGCTACAGTAAATGCAAAATCAAACAATAAAGCAGTACCACTACACTTAGCCTGTTTAGCAAGAAGAATAGGAACAATAGAAGAGCTGATAAAGGCAGGAGGAGATCTTGATACAGTAGATAAATTTGGATGTAGCCCACTAAACTATGCAAAAATTTACCCGAAAGTGACAAGTTATTTAGAAAAGAAGGGAGTGAATATGAGAGATGTGGCAGTGATGTATGGAGAAGCAAACAAGGCAATAGAAGAAATAATGGAAAGGTGTAATAAAGGACCGGAGGGAGAAGTGATGAGTTTTAAGGAAGTAGTGGAATTAATAGAAAAAGAATCCTTGGGAATGGAAGAGAAATAGGAAGAAGCAAGTGGCTTTATTTAACAAATTAAACATATAGATTTATATCTTAATATAATATGCGGAAAAAATTTATATATTTTGTAAAAAAAACTTGCTTTTTATGCCAAAACAGCCCTAAGTGAAAAAGTAGCTGGTAAACAAACAAGGATTACCAAGCGCTAAAGTGAGCCAAATTGGAGGCACTTTAAATTACATTAATAGCTGAGGAACNNGTCATGGCAAAATTTAGTAAGAAAGAAAGAGAAGAATTTAATAAGTCTTGGAAAGAGGTATTAGATAACTCAATAGAAAATATTAATAAAAAAGACACAAAAGGGAGGACGATGTTGCATTACGCGGTGGGAATGCCAGATCCAAAAAAAGTGAGGTTATTAATCAAAAAAGGAGCGAATGTAAATGTGGCAGATGCGGGACAATATAGACCACTGCACTTAGCAGTCATGGGACAACGTGTAGAAAATACAAAAGAGCTGATAAAGGCAGGAGCCGATGTAAACGCAGTGGAACGAAGTAGCAAATTTGCCGCATTACACCTTGCCTGCATGGTAAGTGAGATAAAAATAGTAGAAGAGCTAGTAAAAGCCGGAGCAGAAGTAGAGCAAAAGGATAAATTTGGCAAAACAGCAATGTATTATGCGAGAAATAATAAAGAGATAATAGAAGTGTTAGAGAACGTAAAAATGGCAAATAAACAGAGGGAGTTCATAGAAAGAGTAAGGGNNGTTGTATCGGAAAGCACGGCAGCAGGTGTAAAAGAAGAGCTTGTGGATGAGAAAGTGCTATAGCGTTTAAAAATTCAGGTGATTATATGGAAAAAAAAGTAGAAAAAGAGGTAAAATATTTAGAGAAAAAATCGCTGGTAGAGCTGAGGAAAATATGGAAAAAGGTATTCGTGGAAGAAGCACCTAGACATTCAAAAAAGTATTTGATACCGAGATTAGCATATAGAATACAGGAGAAAGCGTATGGAGAAATGTCAAGAAAAGGGGCAAAAAGACTAGAATATCTAGCAGATCGGCTAGAGAAGGGAAAAAGAATAAGTAGCGATAAACTGCCAGCAGCGGGAACAGAGCTGATATTAGAAAGGGGTAAAGAAACGCATGCAATAATGGTAATGGATACAGGATTGATCTACAGAGAAGAGTTTTATACATCATTATCGGCAGTAGCAGGAAAAATAATGGGAATGAGTTATAACGGACCGTTGTTGTTCGGAATGCGTGATAAAAAGGGAAGTTGAGGAGAAAAAAATGTGTAAAGAAGTGAGATGCGCAATATATACGAGAAAATCAAATGAAGACGGGCTAGAGCAGAAGTTTAATAGCCTGGACGCGNNCAGCGAGTAGCATGTGAGAAGTATATAAAAAGCCGAGAAGGGTGGGTAGTGTTGGCCAAAAGGTACGATGATGGAGGGTTCTCAGGGAGTAATTTAAATAGACCAGCGATAAAGGAATTATTTGAAGATGTAAAAGCCGGAGAGGTAGACTGCGTGGTAGTATATACGCTAGATAGGCTATCAAGAGAAACAAAGGACTGCATAGAAGTAACATCATNNTTTTTTAGAAGGCACCGGATAAGTTTTGTAGCAGTGACGCAGATATTCGACAATAATACGCCAATGGGAAAATTTGTGCAAACAGTGTTATCAGGGGCGGCACAACTAGAAAGAGAAATGATAGTAGAGAGAGTAAAAAATAAAATAGCAACATCAAAGGAGCAGGGATTGTGGATGGGTGGAACTTTGCCGCTAGGGTATGATGTAAAAGATAAAGAATTAATAATAAATGAGAAAGAAGCAAAGACGGTGAAACATATATTTGAGAGGTATATGGAGCTGAAGTCAATGGCAGAATTGGCAAGAGAGTTAAACAGAGAAGGGTACCGAACGAAATCAGATATCTTTAAAAAGGCCACGGTAAGGAGAATAATAACAAATCCAGTATACATGGGAAAAATCAGACATTATGAGAAAGAGTATGAGGGGAAGCATGAGGCGATAATAGAGGAAGAAAAATGGCAAAAGGCACAGGAATTAATAAAGGATCAACCATATAGAAAAGCAAAATATGAAGAAGCATTGCTAAAGGGAATAATTAAGTGCAAGAGCTGTGATGTAAACATGACTCTGACGTACGCAAAAAAAGAGAATAAAAGGTACCGATATTATGTATGCAATAACCATTTAAGGGGAAAGGGTTGTGAATCAGGAAACCGAAATGTAATAGCCGGAGAAGTGGAAAAAGAAGTAATGAAGAGAGCAGAGCACCTATACAAAAATTGGCAAGAAAAAGCGGAAGAATGGAAAAATTTAAGTTTTGGAAAACAGAAAGAAGTGGTGAAAAAGTTAATAAAGGGAGTAATGGTAAAAGAAGATGGAGTAGTAGTAAGTTCTGAATCAGGAGAGATATTTATACCAATGAATTTAAAGAAGAAAGGAAACAAATGCACAGTAGTAGAACCAGAAGGAAAAACAAATAATGTACTACTAAAAGCAGTGGTGAGAGCTCACCTATGGAAACGGCAACTAGAAGAAGGAAAATACGAAAGTGTGAAGGAGCTGAGCGTTAAAATTAATATAGGTACAAGACGTATACAACAAATTTTAAGGTTAAATTATCTAGCTCCAAAGATTAAAGAAGACATAGTAAATGGGAGACAGCCAAGTAATTTGAGGCTAGTAGATTTAAAAGAAATACCGATGCTGTGGAGTGAGCAGGTAGAAAAATTTTACAAATTAGCGTCTTAGAGCATGTCTTCAAACTAAGTAGAAAGGAGTTAAGAAGTGTGTTATAAGATATATTTTAAATGTACCCAAGCGATATAAGTGACAAAGAATGGAAGATGATAGAGCAATATTTTGAACCTAAAAAGACCGGCAGACCAAGAAAACACAGTATCAGAACGATTATCGATGCAATAAGGTATGTGATGAGAACAGGCTGTCAATGGAGACAACTACCTAAGAATTTTCCACCATGGAAAACCGTGTATAGTTGTAATTCGCGTTTAAAAAAAGTGGAATATGGCAAGAAATTCATGATTTTCTAGTTAAAAAACTAAGAAAGATAATTGGTAAGAATGAAACTCCATCAGTAGGAATAATTGACAGTCAATCAGTAAAAACCACTCAAAAAGGGGATCCAGAGGATATGATGCTGGCAAGAAAGTAAAGGGTAGAAAACGCCACATCGTTGTAGATACTCTAGGTCTTGTAATTGCTGCTGAAGTACACAGTGCAAGCATTCAAGATCGTGATGGTGCACTAAATCTTTTTGTTCAAGCCAAATGCAAAGCTCCAACATTACGTAAGTTTTTTGCTGATCAAGGATATACAGGTAAATTGCAAAACCGCTGTTTATTGGAAACTGGATGTTTGTTGACGATTACCAAGAAAGTAGTTGATACAGGATTTCAGGTTATTCCTAAACGTTGGATTGTTGAGAGAACCTTTGCTTGGCTCTCCAATTTTAGACGTATGAGTAAGGATTATGAGCATTCTCCTCTCACTTCAAAAAATAACATCTTTTTTAATATGATCACTATTATGCTTCACAAATTAGCTCATTCTTGAGTTTGAAGACATGCTCTTAAATTACACACATTAAATATAACAAATTTTAATAGAGATTATGAAAACGTCAAAACTGACATTAGTATGTGATATATATGAGTTAACAAATAAAGATGGAAAGAATATTCAAAAGCTAGTAAGAGAAATAGAGGAAGGGAAAGGTATTGCTGGAAGGTTCAGAAATGGAATATTCAAAAGGTCCAGCTATAACGCAAGCACGATTCTTTTAACAAAAATAACTTATAAATATCAGAGTAGAGAGAAGACGTTGTCACTACTACATTATGCTATAAGTCATAAAAATAATCAAGCTGTAAAAGATCTTTTAGAAGAAGCCAAAAAACAAAAACTATTAAAGGAAGTTCTGAATGAAGAGATGACCACAAAACATTCAGATGGTCGGGAAGAAAATCATACAATACTTACAGATGCTATATCACGTAGAGACAATGACATTATGAGAGCAGTGTTAAAAACCTCTGAGGAAAATGGTATTTTGAAAGATATTCTAAAAAAGAGAATAACGATAAAACATTCAAATGGCAAGGAAATGACTTACACCCCATTCACCTATGCTGAAGCGTGTAAAAATAGTGAAGCTGTAAGAGAACTGGGAAATCTTCTTAATGAGAGAGCAACCCAGCAGTCCACTGTTGTAACAGCTAAAACTACTACAGCTAAAGATGAAAATAGTAAGGAAGTGCATGAAATATGTAAATATAGTGTAACAAATAAAGATACTACTCATGCAATTGACAAAGCTACAGAGACCGACACTCAATTATGTAAAGATATCAATGAAAAAAGTGAGATAGAACAACCAATGTTTGAAAGCAGCGAAGAAGCGCAAAATGATTCAACTACTGTAGAGCCAACTTCCGTTGATAGAGCTGACAGCCCATCTTCCGCTGAACCATGTTTTGATGCTACAGACGAAAAAGAAGGACCATTAATGCAACAAAGACAAGCAATCCTGGCTGGTGTTGTTGGTGCAGTGTTATTGGCAAGCGGTGTTGCATTATATATTATGAAAATGCCTGTAGTAGCAGCGGTTGTGGGAATAGTTGGACTAGCGTGCATAAGTTTTGCATTGTATCATGCTCTGAAACCCAACACCAAGCTCGAGAAAGTAGACGATGTAGAGCAACTAGATGTTAAATCTCTTCCTAGTTTGTGAAGCTAACGCAATCAATATATTTACTATTAATAATAACAAATAAATATTTAAAAAACTTATTGACTTCCACCAAAATAGATAGCTTTATGCCAATACTACTAAGAAAACAGTAGTAAACATTTGGAAGAATTGAGTCTTTAATGAGTGGGGATTTTTATGAGTAATAGCAGTAACAAACGTGAAAAATTAGAACCAGGAAGCAGCAATATAATAGAACGGCTTCTATTGAGGTCCCCTGAGCAGCTAAAACTATACTGCAAACTGCTCGATAATGAGAAAAGACAAGATCTTTATCAAAAGGTGCTGAAGGAAATGCGTAAAAACCTAGAAGTGAATCAGTTGAAGAAACTGAACAAAATAGCTGTTGTCATAGAAGAAGCCATTGAAGAGGGAAGGAAATGAGTTTATTAATTAATATATATAAGATATTAGCATAATTGTGAATGCCCTCATGAGNAGAGAATTAGCAGTGCATGTAGGAATTTATACGGGTTTTGCAGTTAATAAAAAAATAATGTTTGTGTCTGTAGAATGGAACAGTTTTATTAGTTTAGTGAGGTTGGTATGTGTAATATCATAGAAAAGTATTTAGTAGATAAGAAAGATGTTAATGTTAAGAATGATAAAGGAAATACGCCTTTGCATTTAGCTGTGGAAGAAGGTAATCTTGAAGCAGTTAAACATCTTATAGAGAAAGGAGCTGATTTAAATGCTCCAGATAAACATGGTTGGACTCCGTTGTATTACGCTGTCTATTCAGGAAATATTGATGTGGTAAGATTTTTAATAGATCAGGGTGCTGATTATAATATTACTGACAATGAAGGTACTCCCGTATATTATGCATTTCAATATGGTCATGTTAGAATAGTCAAATATTTTGTAGAAGAAAAGAGTATTGATCCCATGGCACCAATTAATGAATATGGCAGTACTTTATTTGGTCAAGCTGTTGTAGGTGGTGATTTGGATACTATAAAATATCTGATGAGCCGAAAAGATGTCACTTATGACGGCAATGATCTATTGGAAATAGCGATATTAAATGGCCACTTGGATGTTGTTAAATATTTGGTAGAGGAGAAAGGAGTTGATGTAAACTTTGTAGAAAAAAACGGCTGGACACCTTTACTTGATGCTGTTGAGCGAGATAATGTTGAAGTAGTAGAATACCTAATAGAGAAAGGAGCTTATGTTAATGCTACAACAGAAGATGGCACCACTGATAGCTGCTGAACATTGTAACTTTGACATGGTCAAATGTCTTGTAATAAATGGGGCAAATATAAATGTCAGAGACAAAAATGGCAATACACCGCTGCATTTGGCTACTCAAGATAGTGAATATCAAGATAAAAGATATAAAGAGGACGTGAAGGAATACCTTATCAGTCGTGGTGCGCATATTTAGAGAAGCTCAACTCTCCTATTTTACATTTCTGTGCGGTAGGAGAGTTAATAGAATCTTAGATAAAAGAGTATATCTTTGTCTCAAAATATTTTAAAGAGGCATGACAAGGTCTGCAGACTACGAAGTAGGGAAAAAATTAAAACATGAGAGGGAAAAGCAACAATATACTCAGGCAGGTTTAGGAAGTAAAGTCGGAGTATTAGAGAAGCAAATGTCCAGATATGAGCGAGGGGAAAATCCGATTTCAATCATTACATTCTGTATGATAGTAGTGGAACTAATGATTGATATGGCAAAACTACTGCCTGAATCCACGATATCAGAGAAAATTGAAGATAAGGTAGAAAAAACATTAAATATAGTTAGAGAATGTAAAAAATTTAGGAATCAGGAATTATGTAAGATGGCCTCTGCATTAAATAAATCTATCCAGATGGGGGAAGAAGAGGGTAGAGAAGCTGAAGTGGCAAAGAATCTACTTAAAGCTGGTATTTCTGTTGATGTCATCCTCCAAACAACAGGCTTGTCTAAAGATGAACTTGAGAAACATAATAAAACAGAGATAGTTAATTTTATAGCCTATAAAACAGGGGAAAATATGAAAGACTGGAGGCTAGCAAGGGGATGTAGTCAGGAGGATTTAGGAAATAAAGTCGGTTTAACAGGTGGTCAAATAAGACGCTATGAGCAAGGAACCCATATCATGAAAATAGGAAAACTACTTAACATAGCAGACAAATTGTCAATGCACGCTAAAACTCTACTGCCAAAAACGAGTGAACTAATAGAAAAAGGCAACGTTGAAATTGAAAGAAGTAATGAAGATAGAGAAGGAGAAAATGGAGTACTAGATTTAGTGAGAGAGTATAACAAAATTGAGGATGAAGAAATACGTGATAAATTTTATTCATTAATTATGTCGGTATCCAAAAGAATACAGATTAATAAAGAAAAGGGTAAAAAAATAGGGGAAATAGAAGTGGCAAATTAAAGCTGGCATATCTGTTGACCTAGTAGCTTGGCGTTCCTAAAGCTGAAATTGAACAACTCAAGAAGAAATAGTCTCGAAAAATCATCAATTCAACCAATTGTAGCTGGTGTTGTTGGTGCGGTATTATTGGTAAGTTGTGTTGCATCTTATCTACTGATTGAATATTCCAAAGTACACGTTATAGCGGTAATTGGAGGGATTCTTGGGTTGGTTTGTATGGGTTTTGCCCTGTATAATGCTATAAAGCCCAATACCAAATTTGAAAAAGTAGAAGATTTGGAACAACTTATCGCTCAGCCTTGTTTGAATCCAGCATAATTGGCATTTTTGTGGTCTTTGATGCCGTTAAATCCATAGATTCATTTGCTGCGGTTTTTATGGGGTTTACAGCAGTGGTTGTAAAAGATNCACCAAAAAAAGTACATCCAAAGCCTAAAGTGCGATTCTAAGGTCAACTCTGGGGGTTGTTTTTTTCTTTAACGTACCACAAAGTTTAAAAAAATAAGATTTAAGAAGAATTTGATAGGAAGTAACATCTAAACTCTATTACTCATCGTCATAGTCAGGATATTGTGGAGGTGCAGCACCTTTTCTTTCAACCACAACCGGGTATTTTATACTATCTTTAGGATCACTTATACCTAAACACTCCACTAAAAACATCCAATCGTCACCATAATCAAAAAGAAATAACATTTTTTTGTTGAGTTGAAAAACTTTATATATGTAAGATTTTTTTACACTTTTTTCATTATCATTAACTGGATCACCAAAATCATAAAATAACGTATACGCCTCTGAGCTTTTGTGAATATCTTTAATGTTATCATAAAAACCAAACGCATGATCAAACTCAAAGTCAAAAGCACCGACAATCTCTTTTGCAAAAGCATAGAGAGTGGTTCTACCTTTCAATGCCATTTCGCGATAGATTTTTTTGTTTAGAGAGACCTTAAATAGGTATACTTTTTCTTTCTCATTCACTTAATTTACCTTTAGCTTATGGTTTTAAGGGGGTCCCTATCGTTGCAGCTACAGCTTCAGCACTGCTCTTTTCAAGTGAATTTGAAGGCCCACTACAATAATATATGATTGCAGCAGCAACAAGACAACAAGCTCCAACACCTGCTGTTATTCCTACTGCTAGCAGACTAGCATCAAAAGCAAAATATGCAACCGATGCAGCAACTCCTGCAAGTATTCCAGCTACTGCTAACGTCCATGTAGCTACGGTAGGCAACTTACTGCTTTTTGTACTTTGTGGACTATTGCTACTTTTTAGCGTAAAGTCTGGTTCTGCTGTACTTGGCAAAGGTTCTTTTTCATCAGTCACATCCATAATTAAAGGGTTTTTGCCAACAGTTGAAGAGGCTTCACTACACTCATCATCTGCTATATCTAGTGAAGACACATCATCCTCAGTAGAAGCTTCACTACGCAAATCACCAGCAATTAAAGAGACTTCATCATCTACAAACCTTTGCGGCGAAGACAAATCAAACGATGATAAAGGTGGTTCTGAACTTTGTTGATTACTTTCAGGTGCTACAGGCTCTTTAGTTATAGGCTTACTGTTAACATCTGAAGAAGCATTAGCAATATTGCTTGGATTAGCAGACTGCTTGCCGTTGATTTGAACATTACCCACTTGTCCAGAGCTTTTACTAGTTACTGGGGGCGCTGGTGCAGCAGGAACTGGAACCACCTGTGTGGTAGGTGTTGAAGATCTTGTCGCTGTAACCGCCGGTGTACTATTGCTAAGTTGAACATTAATATTATTTTGTGATACATGCACAGCAGGTGGAACAGATGGAGAAATTGACTCTTCTAGCTGCTTGGTAGTGGTTTGAGTATCATCCACTTGTCCATAATTTTCGTTAGCTACTAAAGGTGTTGGCACTGATTTTGGTTGTGGCTCTTGTTTATCACTATCACCTTCAAGCGTAGAACCATCCCTACTATTTGTTGCATCATAAAAAACTCCGTTACTTGGAGAAGCTTGTTTTTCCTCATCGCTATCAACTGATAACACGGTAGCACTTTTATTTTGAAGATCAAGATCATTCTGTGCACTGAAAGAAGCTTCTTTGTTTTGAGTACCATCTGTTCGTCCAGAGATTTCGTTAGTTGACGTAGGTACTGGATCTCCTAGAAAACTATTGCCATCATCACTTGATGAATCTTTTTCTAGCACATCATCTGGGTGCTCTTTAGACACGATTTTACCATGCTCACCATCACTCACAAGACTATCTACTTTTTCAGGTATAGTTACTGCTGCATTAGCAGAGGCTTCTGTACCTTCAACATCACCACTCACAGAACTCTGTGGTAAAAGTGGTGGTGAACCTTGTTGATCACCTTTACTTTCAGACTCTACCGGTTGAATATGAGCTTGTTTTTTCTCATCGTCAATATTAACAGGAGCTTCGTGACTACTTGTAGTAGCGCTAACATCAGTTACTGATGATACAGCAGCCTTAGCATCAGCTCTAATGCTTTCGATCTTTTTTTTAAGAAAATCTATAGTTTTTAAGAGTGCGTTTATCTGATTAATGCATTTTTGCTTCTTAGTAGGACCTGGATTGATAATGCTCTTCCCCTCCTTCTTCTTCTTTTGAATTTCAGCATTTACTTTGTTTATGATACTATTCAAAGTAGGTTCATCTTTTATATTATTCCTTTTTAGGTAATTCTCCATCTTCTCAGGACTGTAGATAGCATCCAACAATTCCTGGTCTTTCTGATTTGTGCTGTTTTTATTTCTAGACATTTTACCACTCCTATAATTATTACCTGTAGCTTCTTCTATTGAAGCCTTTACATTATTCATATTTTTACCCTCAAGAAAATCTAATATTTTTTTACGATTCTGCCTCTCAGCCTTCATTCCACCTGGATACTTCGCTATACAAACTCTTCCCTCCTCACAGTTTTTATAAACATCTCGTGCGTATTGTATGGCTTTTTCAGTTATAACAGCACCCTTACTCACAAGCAATTCTATTACTTCCAGATTACCTACTTGAATGGCTTTTTTAACTTCCTTCTTGCCAACTTCCGCTCCCTTTTTAAGAAATAACTTAACTATCTCCAAGCGATTATTTTGAATAGCTACACTTAAAGGACTCTCATCACAGCGATTTTTAGCATTAACATTCTTACCCTTCGCAAGAAGTCTTTTAGCCCTGTCAATGTTACCTTCCTTAACAGCATGATACAAAAGCCCTTCTTTGTGTAACACGTTAAGAAGGAATGATTTAGTTTCTGAAGCTACCATGCTTAAAAATGTCTCACCAGATTTATCTTTAATTGTCTCATTAGCTCCCTCTTTTAAAAGCAACCTTACTATTTCATCCTTATTGGAAGCAGCAGCATAATGTAGAGCTGTTTTGCCATCGCTATCTTGAATATCAATATTAGCACCACTTTCAACAAGCAACATTACCATTTTATTAACATTCTGAATGTCACCATAAGAGGAAACGGCATAATGTAAAGCTGTTTTGTCATTCCTATCGTGAATATTAACATTAGCGCCATTTTTAATAAGTAAGCTTACTAAATCATAATCGCCTTTTTCTACAACATAGAGCAAAAGTTTTGATGATATAGCAGGATTTCTACTCTCAGTATCTTCAAATCTATTTAGTATCGCTTTCACGCATTCCTGATTGCCAATTAACGACACCCTTTTAAGTTTTTCACATATACTACGCCAAGATAGAATAGAATCTAGTTCTTTTTCTAAATGCTCTAACAAAAATTTAATATAGCATCTCTTACCAGCACCAATAAGCAGACTATCAAGCTCTTCATCTTGCGTGAATAATATACCTTCGTGCACCCTTGCATATCTTTCCACAAGCGTATCATTAGCTGCAATGGCTAAAAGTACTAATCCTTTCACCGTAGCATTCTCTTTTCTATATATTTTTTCTATGATCACTTTACGTACGCGCTCATGATCTGTTTGTGCCGTCAAATTAAGTTCCTGTGAGCAAAAACTCTCAAAATTACCACGATTCAAGCCAGTGATAAACGTATCATTCTCCTTATCTTCTCTTATATTATTTATAACTTCGTTTAAATCATTATAATCACCATTTTTTGCTTTATTTATAATATCTACCAGTTCATCAAAGGCTAAACTTTTAGGAATGATATCAAATGAATTATCAACATCTGAATCCACTCCTGCTGGCGGATCTGCAACAAATGATTTAGGACCTTCACCAATATTTGCAACAAGAGACTCAACAACTGCGTTATCAGCATCTTCAAAATGCCTATTTATGTCACCTAGTAAACTTTTGCTACCAGCTTTGTAATCCTTTAATTGCTCAGGAATAGCAAGTGTCACCTTACCATCTTTATACTCTACCTTACCATCCTGAGATTTAAGCGTGAATTTTAGTAAGTTGTTTAACTCACATATTTTTTCCTCTGGATTGTCAAAATTTAGTACATGCATAACCTCGCTATATTCAACACTTACAAACTCTGTACTATCACAACGAATGCTTATTGTTCTTTCAAAAATCTTTGATATTAAATTATACTGAGCAAGTATAGGCTGAATTTGCTCATGCATTGCACACTCATACCCTGCCTGATTGCAATTAGTAATTAACTCTGCTAGTATATTGTCACTTGGAACATCTGCTTCAACATGTTTAAACATTCCTGTAAAAACTTGCTTAGCAAACGTGCGGTAATCTTCGTTTCCATTTGAAATCAAATGATTGTTCTTGTTACACAATCCGGAAACACACTTCTTATCTATTGTTTTTCCATTGATTACAAAATTCATTCTTTTTAGGTCAAGTTGTGCTTGCTTGCCAGAATTTGCATGCTTGTTATTCTCACCTGCCTTTACCTTACTGAGCAAAGATTGTGTTAGCTGAAATTCTGATCTAGTCGCTCCGTTAGTACTCTGTTCTTCTTCAGCCTCTGAACAATTACCTGAATCTTCAGAATGGCAACGCTCTTTAATTTCTTCTTTTTCTAAAATCTCGCATTCTTCTTCAGCGCCTGAATCTCTAGAATCCGATTTTTTTAAAATTTTACTTGATCGACTCTGCTCCTGTGATACAAAGTCTCTAAAACCTGGACCAAACATGTTTTACCCCTAATTAATAACTAAACTAAGTATAGCATTAAACAGAAATCTTGCCAAGCAAATCATTAATTCCTTGAAAATAGGCTATCATTATCATCCATCTCTCCGCCTTTCAAGATGCAAGTAATATTTTCTGAATGAGCATTTTTAGGCAAAATATTGGAATAACTAGTAGCAACAACAATTTGATTATTTACTTTCCCCAAAAACACAAAAATAGTACCTACCTTTGTGAGAATACGTTGTGTAAAAAACGGGGTTATGAAAATAAAAGCGTGAAATTGTTGCAACAAAGCTGGATACGTTAGTTCGTATGTAAATGTGGTGAAAGTAGGCTAGTATAGCTGATTTTACGATATAGCAGAATTACTATATAGAAAAGTTCGAACGGTACAAGCGGTAGACCAACGCATCCCAAAGAAACTTGTTCACACGCTTGCTGGTTTTGGGCGCTGGAAGTGGGTAGTTTAGTTAAGTTATTAGCAGTATATATTGATGAATTAATAACAATTTATTTGGAAGTAACAGAAGGATTTATGATAATTTTCTATTTTAAAATGAAATTCTTCTTATTAGTGCTGTCCTTATTTGTAAAAGACATTCCTGACTTTTCCGCCACCTTTTTCTGGATAAGGTCAAAAAGTAATAGTTGAAAATGTTATTGAAGAGATTTAAAATGACTGCAGATCGATATAGAAATAGACGAAGGCGTTTTGGTTTGCGGTTCGATATTATTGCCTGTTTTTACAACCTTGAATTGATTTCTTAGGTTATGCAAGAAGTCTATTGTTCCTATGAAACAATTTGTGTCACCGCTTGATAACATTGGTGGAACTTTCCATCCAGACATTTATTATCAAGGTGATTTTTTAGATACAGAAGGGGTACAAAAATGGTTTCTTTCTGAGGTTTTAAATAAAGATAACCTATAAATTGAGTTATAAAATTTATGAAAATCATTACCAACCCACTTCACTGAGAATAATTCCATTTTCAAAGCACTCTATTCCTTGTTTCATATATTGAACAATGTTATCTGGAAGATTACTGATATTAAAAAAAAGTAATTCTCTACACTTATTTGGCTCCATATTCTTTATCTCACCGTGCCATTTACAACACTTAAAGAAGAAATCAATGTAGTCTGGTTTGTGAGGATAGTGAATTATAGACGTAAAATTTAAATCACTTTTTTTTATGTCAATTCCCAACTCTTCTTTAGCCTCTCTTATCATGGCAGATGTAACAGATTCCTCTGGCTCAAGATGTCCAGCTATCAATCCATAACAATTTTCACTCAATTCAGTATTATGCCTTAGTGAAAGCAGCACCGAATTTTCTTTTATTAATAGAAGATTTACAGATATATGAACCTTGTGACGGTTATTATTCATGAGTAACTCCTTATCGACATTTGACAACTGTATTAATATATGTAAATAACATGCATGCTGCATTAATTATTCATATTTTACCTATTACCAAGTCTCGGTCCATCATCATCCAGATGTGCAGTTCATAGGCTTGTTAATTTGGCAAAAATGGAATGAAATCCTTCTGGTGATAAGTTTGCATTCGGTATTTCCAACCAATTCGGATATAGTATTTTTTGATATTTACTTATTCTTAAATTGACCTTATATTGGCTGATTTAAATGGAGAGTAAAAAATGGTTAATAAAAAGATATTAGCATTAACATCCGCTCCATTTCTTACTAGGAATTTTGCTCCGTTGTTTAAGTTATTATTTTGAACTGCATCAAATAATTGTTCTGTTGCTTGATTCATGACCCACACCTATAAACATATTATTTAAGTATATTTTAATTTGGTCTAGCAAGTAAAGCATCATATTTAGCTTACACTACAACAGCAGGCTTAGAGCTACAGCACTCAGGGGTCAGGACATTTGTAAGCGCAGTCCATGTGCTTATGTCTGGGTCCTTCATTTTCTTTTTATTGACATCTGCCTCGAGCTTTGCAATACCAAGGCCGATTAATGCGCCAACAACAGGAGCAAGAACTAATGTGCTAATAGCAGCAGTCATAGAGGCTGCTATGACGAGATATGCTAGTGCTGTAGTTATTACCAACAAATGCTCCAAGGAGAGAATAACATGAATCATATGTAACATAATCTAGAGGAGTTTTTCCAAGACTGTCTTTAGCGTTAACATCCGCTCCGTGTTTTACTAAAAGCCGTACTGCGTCGATATCACCCTTTTTTGCAGCCAAGTGTAAAGGTGTAGATCCATATTTATTTTTAATATTAATTTCAGCTCCCTTTTCTATGAGAAGTTGCGCTATGTCTGTGCTATAACTGTCAATAGCACAGTGTAGAGGAGTATTTCCATCGTTATCTGTAATGTTAACGTTGTTACATTTGCCTATCAGAAGTTGTGCTATGTCTCTATTAAGATGTTCTGCTATGTATCTATCAGGATTACGATAACGATAAAGATTCTTATGAAAAATATCAGCATCAACCTCGGCGCCATTTTTTATTAGAAATTTTATTATATCTTCACGCGAATTAACTATTCCTGACATAGCTAAGTATAGAGGAGTCCACCCATTATCATCTCGGGCATTAACATCAGCTTTGTGTGTTACTAGAATCTTTATTATCTCCATATTACCATGCTTCATAGCATAGTGTAAAGGAGTTTGTTTCACTCGACTAGCGTTAGGATTAGCTCCCTTTCCTATTAGAAAAATAACTACATCTGTATAGCCATTGAGTGTAGCATAGTGTAGAGGAGTATATCCATATTCATCTATGACATTAACATTAACATCACTACCACTTTCTACAAGATATTTTACACTATCTAAGTCACCTCTCTTAACAACAGTAAACAGCAGCCTATTTAATTTATCATTCTTTTTTAATTTATCATTCATTTTCAACCTCACAATTCATTAATTATTTTAAGTTTAACATATACTTTCAAGAAAATCAACATTATTAAATTTTTAAGAATAGATCTGCTGCGAATCAGGAAGGAAAAGTTTAGAGTATGAGGTTAGGAAAAAGCATTAAACCCGAATTCTGGATTAAGGATAAAAAAGAGCAAGAATATCAATAACTTATAATTTTAGCATTTACGATAGAAAAATTAATGGGCACCTAAATTTAAGCAGCAGGCACCTTAAAACTACCAATCAATTCAGTAAAATTCAAGAATTTCAATGACTTAGCCGTATGATGCATGTAATAAACTGTCATTTTTAAATTTGATCAGACTTAGTTAAAAAGTCAAGATTTTCAATAATTTACCTAAAATCTAATCCATAATTCGCGTTTTAGAGTAGCACAAGAGACCAACCCATCCCAAAAAAATACTTCTCACAACCTTCGGTTTCGGTTGCTGGAAATGGTTGTGTTATTTAAATTCTTAATAATAGATTTTATTGAATTAATAATAATTTATTTGGAAATAACAGAGAAATTTGTGATAGTTTTGTACTCCAACATGGCTTTGTTGCATAGCGAGTAGAGATAGGAGAAAAAAAGAGAGAAAATTAAAAAAGAAGTGGTTACTCTATTGAAAAATGAATGCTTTAGGGAGTGTATGCATAAGTGTTGAAAGTAACACAAAAAAGACATAAAGAACTATTATTGCAAGAAAATGGAGGCAATAATGGATCAAATAGAAAGAGTACTAAATTTAATAAAAGATGAGGATTTAGAAAGGCTAGGAAAATTAAGTGAAGTAGATAAATGTAATACTAAATTGTTGGGCAAGATTATATTTAAAGGTCTAATGAAGTTAATATTAATGGGGCAAAAAACAAGCCTAAGAGCGCTAGAAATGGTAATAAACAGGTGTATAATGGATAAGAATAGCGATAAAAGTACAGTAACATACAGTGGTTTGTCAAAAAGGTTAAAAGTTATAAATCCAGAATATTTTAAGGGAGTATATATTGATTTGATGAGCAAGATTAAAAAGCTATTACCCCAAAAAACATCAAATAACTTACATAAGTTTGATTCGACGATCATAAATTTATCGGGATATCTCATAAAAGATGGGCTAAAAATAGGCGGTAAAAGTAACGACAGTCAAGTTAAAGTGAGTGTAGGATTAAAGGATCAATTGCCGACAAGTATAAGATTTTGTAAAGGACAAGAAGAAAGTAGTGAAGATATAGCATTAGTGAGAGCAATTAATGAAGCTAAAGTTGAAAAAGAGGATATTTTATTATTTGATAGAGGAATCAGAAAAGTTGGAACTTTTGCCGAATTTGATGAAAAGGAGTACAAATTTATCACAAGAGTTAAAGTGGGAAGAAAACATGATGTTATAAGCAGGAACAAAGTTATAAGAGAACAAAAATCGGATGGATCAGAGATTTTAGAAGATATAATAGTTAATCTTTATCGTGCACGAGGTAAAGTGGCAGAAAAGCATGATCTACGGCTAATAAAAATCAGAAATAAAATTGGAGATGAAATATGGTTTTTGACAAACTTGTTTGAAATGCCAGCTTATGAAGTAACAGAGCTATATAGGCGCAGATGGGATATAGAAGTGTTCTTTAAATTTATAAAGCAAAATCTTGGATATAAGCACTTTTTAAGCCATACTATGAATGGCATGAAGGTGTATATTTACATGATTATTATTACGGCTTTGTTATTTCTTGTTTATAAAATCAAAAATAATCTACATGGGTTCAAAATAGCATTACTGCAATTCACATTGGATCTAAATGACTCTTTTATACGTTCGATTGTTTTACTGTCGGGAGGTAATTTACATGCCGTTGATCATCTCATATCACGTTATTTTTGATACTTTCAACACTTATGGGAGTGTATGCCACAGAAAATGAAAGTCAGTAACAATAACGAGTATAATCAATTTTTAGAAAAAAGAGGAAATGTCTTTCATTTCATTGATGAAGCTATAGAAAACTGGTATGAAATTTCAGAAAAGGTTGCAGGTGGAAATAACATTTACAGCGATAAAGTTGTCATTGCAATACATATAATTGTTAATCTATTTAGAATAGGTTTAAGGCAAGCAGTTGGATTCATAAAAGGATATTTAGAAGGTATAGGGAAGAATCTGCAAGTGATGAGCTATTCACAGGCTTGTCGCCGACTAAACAAACTTAATTTGAAACTGTGTGATCACAGAACAGATAAAAATGATATGGAGAATATTGAAATTGCTATAGATAGTACAGTAATCCATATTTATAGCAACAGCACTCAACATAACAAAGATAATGCCAAGATAAGGAAATATAATGGTAGAAATCAAGCAAGAAAGCTACATGTTGCTTTAGATATAAACAGTAAAAAGGCAATAACAACTCGATATACTAATTTCCTTTCACATGATAGCGTATCAGCATCGGAAATACTAAAAGAAATAGGTGATATCTATAAGATTAAGTCTCTTCGTGCAGATGGAGCTTATGATACAGCAAATTTATATAAGTTATGCAATAAGTATAATTTAAAACCCATAATAAAGCCGAGAAAAAATGCAAAAATCTACAATGATATAGATCATTTATCGGAACGAAATAAGAACATCAATATAAGAAAAGCATACAATTTAAGTCAGTGGAAAAAGAAGACAAGGTATGGAACACGATCACGTATTGAGAGTTTTTTCTTTAGGGTTAAAAAAACATTTGGATTTAGTTTTAAGAATAAATCCAAAATAAATCGTTCTCAAGAGATGATCTTAAAATGCTACTTGATTAACAAATTTACTGATATCGGTATGCCTATTTTCGAATTTGCCTCGTAAATCCCTTACATCACACCTTCTCATTGGTAGCCATGCAACAAAGCCCCCAGGGTGGTTATGTGACATTATTATGAATGTTGCATTTTTTATTAATGCTTTTCTTGTAATTTCCTTTATGTATACTGGTGCTTTTTCCATTTCACCAATATAGGATTCTTCTCCGATTAGCTGGCGCCTGTTATTCAAGTACAGTATTTTTTTACACATTCCCTTTCTGAGTGGCCTATACTTACGTTTAAGTATTCTACTAGCCCTTTTAAGTCCATTATTGGCTCACCCTTGAGCTTTTCTCTCAGCACCCTTTCTTAGTGTTTCCTTAACGCACATAATCATTGCTAATGCAGAATCAGTTACCCCTTCTATAGTTTTTAAATCATCCATTTCTCGGCCTAAAATCCTTCCTACTCCTGCATAGGTATTCACCAGATTTTTAGCAATTTCTTGAGCCTGCGGCCTTTCATGTACTGCACTTAGAAACGTTTCCATTATTTCACGATCAAGTAGTGCTTTGCCTTTGCTTTCTAATATTCTGAATTCGATTTCTTCTTTACTTTTATTCATATAATTTACCTTTCACTAACAACAAACTTTTTTTATATATTTACTGCTGTTTTTTTATCAGCATTGGCATAAAGCCATAGCTTTTGGGTGAAGTCAAATCAATTTCTCAATCTTTTTTATTTATTTTTTTATGAGATAGTAAAGATATTAATAGTTGCTAGTTTCTTTAAACGATGTCGTCGTATTTTTATACACCAATTTGATGTCTCCTACAGCTTCAAACTCATCGCATCTATTTGCTGGCCTTTTAAGATATTTTACAGCAGGGTTGATAAAAGATGTACAAAAATTGGACGTTTAAAGCAGAGGATGCTATTCTAGGATGATCTCTGACAGCCGTTTTTTTCTCTAACATACCCAAAGTTTAAAAAAATAAGATTTAAACACAAAAGAGTTGAATATTTCTTCAGAATTGTGTATAATTATTAATGCTTTTTTGGTTTATCTCTTATGGCTCTTTCGAAGTTTCTTGACGCACGAAATGATTGCGCCTTCAAGAGAATATTTGGTACTGAGAGGAATAAAGACATCCTCATTCATTTCCTCAACGATATTTTAGGCTTTACTGGACTAGCTGCAATTCAGGACGTTCAATTTTTAGCTACCATTTTGGATCCTGAGATTGCCGCTAAAAAGCAGAGTATTGTCGATGTTCTTTGTAAGGACTCTCAAGGCTCAAGATACATTATAGAGATGCAGTTCACTAAAACTAAAGGCTTTGAAAAGCGTGCTCAATATTATGCTGCTAAAGCCTATTCAAGTCAAGCAGATCAAGGTGATGATTATCATAACCTCAAGGAAATAATCTTTATAGCTGTTGCTGATTGCATTATTTTTCCAGATAAGGCTGAGTACAAATCTAATCATGTCATCTTAGATAAGAATAGCTTTGAACATGACTTGAAGGATTTTTACTTCGTATTTATAGAGTTACCAAAATTTACAAAAACGAAAGAAGATCAATTAGAAAATATAGTAGAAAAATGGTGTTATTTTTTTCGATATGCAGCAGAAACAAACGAAGAAGACCTAGATAAAATAGTTGGTAGTGACGCAATAATAAAACGAGCTTATGAAGAGATGAATAAGTTTAATTGGTCAGAAGAAGAGTTACTAGCATATGAACAAATGAAAAAACGCATAATGGATGAGATAGCTGCTTTTGCTCAAAAGTTTGATGAGGGTCTTAAGGTTGGACACGAAAAAGGCAGAGAAGAAGGCATCCAAATCGGACATGAAAAAGGCAGAGAAGAGGGCGAAAAACAGGCTAAAATTGCTGTGGCTAAAAATTCACTTAAGGCCGGTGTCTCTATAGATGTTATCGCTAAAATTACCGGCCTTTCCCATAATGAAATTGCACAACTTAAGGAAGAAACTTTCTAGTTCACTACCTTCTTTCTGGCATTGCCTGCAATGAATACATCATCTAACCTAATTCTAGGTCCAGGTAAACCTAAGTTTTGCTGTTCTTTTATATTATCCGTATTCTCATAATATAATAAAAAATATTAACCACATCCCCAAACTATTACCTATACCATGTAATATCTCCTCTTTTTACTCCAACTTTTAATCCTAAAGTTTCAGCTTGAGTTTTGCTAATATGACATGAGCCTTTTGGCATTTTATTATCTTTATATGAATGTGGTTGCTGATCTTTTACTTTCGTTATGCATCTTGTTATCATATTCACTGCAAATAGTGTACTTGGTATATCAACCTGTGCTGTAACTTGCGTTAAAGGTGCTCTTGATTGAAAATTACCTGATTGAGAATAAGAATTTTGCTGTTTTTGATTTGCATTTCCTATCATTTTTCTACTTTCATTACTGATTCTTTCACACCATTTATGCGTCCCTCCTATCATCATTTGATTGCTATTATGTAATTGATGACTAAATTGTTTTTGAGTTGCCATATGATGCTTTCTTTCACTAATTTCAGGTTGTTTTCTGCCAATATGAGTATTGTTGATAGAGGAGGTCTGTTTATTATTTGACCACTGCTGTTTTTCAGTGCTTATAACCTTAGATTGATTAATATTTCTAATCTGGTTGCACTTTGCAACATCTACTACTTCTTTACGTTGTTGTTTCTCTTGCTTGCCGTGTTTTTTACTATGGATATCAATAGTTTTATGCTTCTGCTTACGATTTGATCTATCATATTGTTCCATATATTCAAAATCTATATCTTGTATTCGATCATAGTTTTCATAGTACTCTGGACTTTCAGCATTACTACTTAAGTTTTCTGGTTGCTCAGCAGTACTTCTATACAATCCATTTATTATATTTGATACTAACTCTCCGCTTTTTTCTTTTACCCAATTAACTAGATTATTCATTGGATTAGAAACCCTTTTTGCTGAACTTGCCATATTTTCTTCATTAACTGCACGACGGCCGCGTTGACGTTCTGTAGCATTCTGGCCTGCTTGCCTGCTATGTTCATGCCTATGCTTGTGCCTTATCTCATGAGTTTCATTAACTTCCGAGCTAATATTTGCGCTCCTTGTATGATTAAACACATCGTTGTAAACTTGATCTTTATGTTCTTTTTTTCACAACCTCAATATCTCTTGCAGCGCTTGTTTGTTCCTGATGATCTATTAAGATCATTTCTTTATCATTAAATTTTATATCTAATGTCTGCATTTTTGCTTCTTGGTAGAATCCCTTCAGAGAAATAGTACAGAGTTTGTTATCCGTTAAATTACGATCAAAAGCATTAGTGATCATCAAGTCATTCCCTGAACGAGCAAAAGTGTAGTTACCTATTTCTTTTGACACTACTATCTTGTTTCCTTCTTCTATATCCTGAGGCCTTATGACAATAATATTTTTATCACTTTCATTAAACACCAAAGGTAGTGGCTTCAATTCAAATTCTTCAATCTTCATAGGTATATTATCTATAACCACATGCAACCTTTCATACCAGTTGGTTACTAATGCATACTTTAACTTTACTCTTACTATACTTTGATTTCCCTCAGCCGGCTTTGTTGCATGGCTACCAATGAGAAGGTGTGATGTAAGGGATTTACGAGGCAAATTCGAAAATAGGCATACCGATATCAGTAAATTTGTTAATCAAGTAGCATTTTAAGATCATCTCTTGAGAACGATTTATTTCGGATTTATTCTTAAAACTAAATCCAAATGTTTTTTTAACCCTTAGAGCATGTCTTCAAACTCAAGAATGAGCTAATTTGTGAAGCATAATAGTGATCATATTAAAAAAGATGTTATTTTTTGAAGTGAGAGGAGAATGCTCATAATCCTTACTCATACGTCTAAAATTGGAGAGCCAAGCAAAGGTTCTCTCAACAATCCAACGTTTAGGAATAACCTGAAATCCTGTATCAACTACTTTCTTGGTAATCGTCAACAAACATCCAGTTTCCAATAAACAGCGGTTTTGCAATTTACCTGTATATCCTTGATCAGCAAAAAACTTACGTAATGTTGGAGCTTTGCATTTGGCTTGAACAAAAAGATTTAGTGCACCATCACGATCTTGAATGCTTGCACTGTGTACTTCAGCAGCAATTACAAGACCTAGAGTATCTACAACGATGTGGCGTTTTCTACCCTTTACTTTCTTGCCAGCATCATATCCTCTGGATCCCCTTTTTGAGTGGTTTTTACTGATTGACTGTCAATTATTCCTACTGATGGAGTTTCATTCTTACCAATTATCTTTCTTAGTTTTTTAACTAGAAAATCATGAATTTCTTGCCATATTCCACTTTTTTTTAAACGCGAATTACAACTATACACGGTTTTCCATGGTGGAAAATTCTTAGGTAGTTGTCTCCATTGACAGCCTGTTCTCATCACATACCTTATTGCATCGATAATCGTTCTGATACTGTGTTTTCTTGGTCTGCCGGTCTTTTTAGGTTCAAAATATTGCTCTATCATCTTCCATTCTTTGTCACTTATATCGCTTGGGTACATTTAAAATATATCTTATAACACACTTCTTAACTCCTTTCTACTTAGTTTGAAGACATGCTCTAAAGAAAAAACTCTCAATACGTGATCGTGTTCCATACCTTGTCTTCTTTTTCCACTGACTTAAATTGTATGCTTTTCTTATATTGATGTTCTTATTTCGTTCCGATAAATGATCTATATCATTGTAGATTTTTGCATTTTTTCTCGGCTTTATTATGGGTTTTAAATTATACTTATTGCATAACTTATATAAATTTGCTGTATCATAAGCTCCATCTGCACGAAGAGACTTAATCTTATAGATATCACCTATTTCTTTTAGTATTTCCGATGCTGATACGCTATCATGTGAAAGGAAATTAGTATATCGAGTTGTTATTGCCTTTTTACTGTTTATATCTAAAGCAACATGTAGCTTTCTTGCTTGATTTCTACCATTATATTTCCTTATCTTGGCATTATCTTTGTTATGTTGAGTGCTGTTGCTATAAATATGGATTACTGTACTATCTATAGCAATTTCAATATTCTCCATATCATTTTTATCTGTTCTGTGATCACACAGTTTCAAATTAAGTTTGTTTAGTCGGCGACAAGCCTGTGAATAGCTCATCACTTGCAGATTCTTCCCTATACCTTCTAAATATCCTTTTATGAATCCAACTGCTTGCCTTAAACCTATTCTAAATAGATTAACAATTATATGTATTGCAATGACAACTTTATCGCTGTAAATGTTATTTCCACCTGCAACCTTTTCTGAAATTTCATACCAGTTTTCTATAGCTTCATCAATGAAATGAAAGACATTTCCTCTTTTTTCTAAAAATTGATTATACTCGTTATTGTTACTGACTTTCATTTTCTGTGGCATACACTCCCTAAAGCATTCATTTTTCAATAGAGTAACCACTTCTTTTTTAATTTTCTCTCTCTTTTTTTCTCCTATCTCTACTCGCTATGCAACAAAGCCTGAAGAGATGAATAAGTTTAATTGGTCAGAAGAAGAGTTACTAGCATATGAACAAATGAAAAAACGCATAATGGATGAGATAGCTGCTTTTGCTCAAAAGTTTGATGAGGGTCTTAAGGTTGGGGAAGAAAGAGGCATCCAAATCGGACATGAAAAAGGCAGAGAAGAGGGTATTCAAATCGGTGAAGAGAAGGGCGAAAAACAGGCTAAAATAGCAGTTGCTAAGGAAATGCTTGCTGATAAAATGGATATTAATACTATTGCCAAATTTACTGGATTGCCAGTCAGTGAAATTGAAAAGCTTCAAAAATAAAACACTATTCATGATCTTGAGACCTTGTTTTTGCTGGTTGTTCAATTGCTGTACATCTAAATATGTGATTAAAATAACTCTTGAGGAGTAGTATGGAGAGTTATATTGTCATTTTCTATTTCATCGTTTCCTGTAAGGTAAAATTCGCTATTTGCATCTGTTGCTGTGTATTTTTTATTAATTTTAGAAGGATCATAAACACCATACTCTGCTTTTGTATGGTAATCACAATACTGAAACTTACCCTCTTTATTGAAAGAGCTAGATTCATCAATTAATGTAGCCATTTTCCTACCTTTTTTACCACTTATGAATTCGAACACGGCAACTGAATAGTGACCTGGAGAGCCTGGTTCAGGAGATTCTTCTGTAATAAAAAATGATGGCCGATGGCTAAGTAACTCGCCAAGATTTGGGTTATATTCTTTTTTCATACAACTTAAACTTATGAATTTATATTCGTCTGAAACGTTTGAATACTGTGGATCGTATCTTTTATATTCAAAGAATTCATTACCTAAAAAATTACAAAACGTTAATTTATAATCATCATTACTAAATTTAACAACTTTTAAATAGTGAAAATCCCTTGGGATAACTACCTTCTCTTGTGTAACATGATTACGCATGACCAATTGATCATCGAACATATAGTAACCTATTTTTGGTAAAGTAGCTATGGGCTTACCATTTAAAGCAATATTTGCTTCATAGATATCATCCGATAACTCTTTCCCTTTTTGCAAAGTGAATTTATGCTTTTCGTTGTTAGTCTTGTTTAAACTGCCTATTATTGTTGATACATCACTTATTGTTAATACATCACATTCATTTTTTGTGTATTGATACTTATAGCAGCTGCCATCTCCACACACTGGAAGATACTTTTCTTCTTTGTCTATATAGATATAATCATCTTCTATTGTAACACAAAGTTCACCTTTTTCCTCTTTTTTAATCTTGTTGAGTACTGGATCATTTTCATCATTAAAATTAATAGAGTTTAGTGCTCCGGTTAATGGGTTTCCAGAATTATAAAGCGATAAACCGACACCAAAATCTGTATCCGTTGTGTTCTGCAATGTGACGCTTATTGTTTTTCCTCCTTGAAGTTTGTTTACAATAGCATCTTTATCTTTACCTATAATAGCTTCTTGTTCTATAACAAAGTCCTGGCCATTTAATTTCAGAGCTGAGCCCCCTTCATATAAAACTACTTTATCGTTTTCCCACTTTAATTTTACATTACGAGTACCCTTTATTTCCACCGTACCATTATTGTGTGAATCGATAGTATACCCGCTGGCATTTTTCTTTAATCTGTAATACGCAGTAGGAAGTTTCATCAGCTTTTTATAGAGCGGATCTTTATTATCTATTTTAAATTTATTTCCCATACTATTACCTTAAACAATTAACAGCCTTCAGATCAATCGCCTTAAAACTACTTGGAAGAGTAACATCGCTCATAAAACCCCTTGGCCGCTCATTATCTGTTGTTATTTTTTCAGTATTAACAGCATTTCTCGGCTGCTCATTGTTTGCTAATGTTCTTTCCATATGGTCTTTAAAAATAGCCAAAAATTTATCAGTTTGTTTGAAGTTTGAACAAGCTTCTTTTGCAGATGAATACAAAATCTTTGGTATTTTTGAATGCTGATCTTTGTTTATGTGTTCGAATATAGCTGATTGTACTGATACAGGATTAAAACTTAAGTTTTTAACTGATATACCAGATTTTACTGCTGCATATTTTAACACTCTCTCAAACTCTTCTGCAATCTGTGATGAATAACCTAGCGTCTCTGATGGAGATGCAGACTGTTCTGCTGTAGAAATATACTTTTGACCTGTGATTTTTCTTATAAATACATCTAACAACGAAAGTGTGCCATTTATATCAATATCTTGAGTTGTTATAGCTTTGGAAGGTTGAGAGTTATTGAAACCTATGGCAGGCCTGAAAGAAGATGCAAGCTGAAAAGCTCCCTTAATAGCACCTACAATAGTATTAGCAAAAACATTTATCCGTGAAGATGGCCTGCTTGTTCCACTTGTCACTAGTTGATCATTAAAATATTTCTTTCTTTCAGCTTCTCTCTTTCCTCTACGCACAGTACAGACTTGATCTGCAGGGCTTGTTTTACAAAATATATCTTTAGCTTTA
Source organism: Wolbachia endosymbiont of Anurida maritima (assembly GCF_042182995.1). Classification (NCBI taxonomy): domain Bacteria; kingdom Pseudomonadati; phylum Pseudomonadota; class Alphaproteobacteria; order Rickettsiales; family Anaplasmataceae; genus Wolbachia; species Wolbachia endosymbiont of Anurida maritima. The sequence goes on along the minus strand of NZ_CP102058.1, from coordinate 679,835 downwards.
CTATAAAAAGCTTCAGCATTGTGTTTTGATTGCAATGCTTGGTCTGCAAATTCTTCAGTATCATCTTTCATGTTTTTTACTTCAGTATTTAATCCTACAACCTCTTCTTTAGCGCTTTTTGCTTCTTTGGCGAAATTTTCAGAAGCACTTCTAGCATCTTCTGCTGCCTTTTTAGCATTCTGAATTTCAAATTTTGTTTGATTCATCTTGCGCAGAAACTGATCAGCATCTGCAGCACCTACCCCATCTTTTCCCTTTGGACCTATTGGGCCTATATCTCCTTTCGGGCCTACTAAACCCTGTGGACCAGATCTACCAATTTGACCTTTAAAACCTTTATCACCCGTATCGCCTTTAGGACCTATTGGACCTTTATCACCTTTGGGGCCAGTATCTCCTTTTACTCCATCTATACCCTGTTCACCTTTTTGTCCCCGTAAACCTTGAAGACCTTGAGGGCCTATAGGACCAGGAGCTCCATCTACTCCTTGAGGACCTACTGAACCTGTATCTCCTTTTAGTCCATCTATACCCGGCTCACCTTTCTGCCCCTGTAAACCTTGGTCACCCATATTACCTTTAGGACCAGGTAACCCATCTGTACCAGGAATTCCATCTTCTCCTTTAAGACCTTGAGGACCTACTGAACCTGTATCTCCTTTCAATCCATCTATGCCTGGCTCACCCTTGGCACCTGGAAGACCTTGTGTACCATTAAAGCCCCTCAGACCTTGCTCACCTTTTATACCTGGTAATCCAATTTCACCTCTATCTCCCTTTAGACCTGGGTCACCTTTCTCCCCTTGCGTACCATTAACGCCTTGTGGACCTTGTATTCCTTTATCACCTGTGTTTCCTTGATGACCTATTGGACCTAAATCTCCCTTATCACCTTTGGGACCAGTATCTCCTTTTAGTCCATCTATACCCCGTTCACCTTTTTGTCCCTGTAAACCTTGAAGACCTTGAGGGCCTATAGGACCAGGAGCTCCATCTACTCCTTGAGGACCTACTGGACCTGTATCTCCTTTTAGTCCATCTATACCCGGCTCACCTTTCTGCCCCTGTAAACCTTGGTCACCCATATTACCTTTAGGACCAGGTAACCCATCTGTACCAGGAATTCCATCTTCTCCTTTAAGACCTTGAGGACCTACTGAACCTGTATCTCCTTTCAATCCATCTATGCCTGGCTCACCCTTGGCACCTGGAAGACCTTGTGTACCATTAAAGCCCCTCAGACCTTGCTCACCTTTTATACCTGGTAGTCCGTCTTCTCCTTTTGTACCTTGCACACCTGGCAACCCATTTGTACCTGTCGCTCCATCAATTCCTTTATCACCTTTAGGACCAAGATCACCTTTTTCTCCTTGCAAACCTTGCGTACCATTAAAGCCTTTTGGACCTTGTATTCCTTGATCACCCTTTGGACCTACTGGACCTTGTATTCCTTTGTCACCTTTGTTTCCTTGATGGCCTATTGGACCTATGTCTCCTTTATCACCTTTAGGACCTACTGGACCTTGCGCACCCTCATCACCTTTTGTACCAGCTTGACCAAGATCACCTTTCTCCCCTTGTGTACCATTAACGCCTTTTGGACCTGGAATGCCTATTGAACCTTGTTTTCCTTCAGGACCAGTCGGACCTGGGTCACCTTTCTCCCCTTGCGTGCCATTAAGGCCTACTGAACCTACATTGCCTTGATCACCTTTAGGACCAGGTATACCTGGCAATCCATCTTCTCCTTTGTCACCTTTAGAACCGGTTTCTCCTTTTAGTCCAGCCGTACCCGGCGCCCCAGTATCTCCTTTATTACCCTTTTTCCCAGTAGAACCTTGCTCACCCTTTTTCCCTTGAAGACCTTGTGTACCATTGAAACCTCTTTGACCTTGATCACCTTTCGGACCTACTGAACCAGGAGCTCCATCTACTCCTTTAGGACCAGGGGTTCCGTCTTTACCAGCTTGACCTGGCTCACCCTTATCACCTATTGGACCAGTAGCACCTTTATCACCTCGTGGACCATCTGGACCAGGAGCACCCTTATCACCTGGTGGACCTTTAAGACTAAGATCACCTCTTAACTCCTCAACTACATCATTTTTAAGAGAGGTTAAAATCTCGCCCATTTTTAATTTTTTAATCAGATCATTTATAGCGTCTACTGGGGCAGTACATCCCGCTTCGTTACAAACTGCATAATTCTTCACAATTTGAAACATTCCCGTATCGTGCTTGAGAAGCTCGAGTATTTTTTCACGCTCAGCTGAATCGTCTAATTTTGTTAATACCTTGTTCTTATTAGCAAGATCTTCATTAAGAAGAGCAGCTAAATTTTTGCTTACGTTTCCATTACTGTCTTTATCAGCATCAGCAATTGCACGAAGAGCTGCAGGTTTTATTTGATTAGCACCACCACCAATGTTAGTGATTGGAACTTGAGAAATGACAGCATCATTATGTGAGAGAAGTGCTTTACATTGACCATGTTCATCTGAGAAGCAACCAATATAATTCCCTCCTTCTTGTTTTATTGTAAAGTAAGGATTATTGTTTGAATCACCAAAATTAATAAAGTTTAATACTCCTTCTTTCTTATTATTTCCAGTTCCATAAGATAGTTTCAATGCAAACCTGTTGTAATCATTAGCTATCTTTGCAACCGAAATGCTAACGTTCCTATTTGAATCTAAAGAAGAAATAATTTCATTTCTATCTGCACCAATAATGTCTTCTTTGCTGACTTCAATTCCTTGGATAGCTGATCGTTTTTGATAGATTACGTACTTGCTATTGTCACCTTTTGTTAATTTTAAGCCAGCTGAAGATCTTATATCTATTGTCCGGTCATTGTAAATAAGCACTTTACTACTATTGTCATATACATAATAGGGTAGCGGCAGATTAATTAAGCCACCAGCTACCTTCCCTTGACTAACTTTAAAAATATATTTTTCTGACATTTTCAAAAATGTTATAGTTTCTTAAATAACAGAAAAAGAATTGAAATCAGTGATAGGAACAATAAATTCGCTATTATCGTATTGAAATGCTTGATTTATAGCATCTTCACTACTTTCTGACTCTTGCTCGATAGCTTCCCTTCTAGAACGAGTTGAACATCCTTGCTGTTCAGGATTCATTTTACAAGCTATTTCTTTTGCATTGCTTGCAAAAGCTGCTGCACTTTGTGATGATGATTCTGCTCCCATAAGATGCTCTTCAGATCCATTTGCTGCCTCCAGTGACCTTTGTTCATGCTTTTCAGATCCATCTGCCGCTTTCAGTGACCTTTGTTCATGCTCTTCAGATCTATCTGCTGCTTCCTGTGACCTTTGTTCATACCCTTCAGATCTATCAGCTATACTCTCCTCCTTTTCTAGAAGAGTATCGGCTTTATCACCATCCTTTTTTGTTAGCCCTTTAAAATATCCAGCCTTATCTGCCTCTGTTTTTGTTAGCCCTTCAAAATATCTAGCCTTATCTGCCTCTGTTTTTGTTAGCCCTTCAAAATATCTAGCCTTCTCTGCCTCTGTTTGAATAAATTCTTTCAAATGTTTAGCCTGATCTGCATGCTTTTGAATGTTAGATAGTAACTTGTCTGCTTCTATTACTTTCTCATCCAACTTTAGCATTATGTAAGAGCATCTCAAACTCAAGAATGAGCTAATTTGTGAAGCATAATAGTGATCATATTAAAAAAGATGTTATTTTTTGAAGTGAGAGGAGAATGCTCATAATCCTTACTCATACGTCTAAAATTGGAGAGCCAAGCAAAGGTCTCTCAACAATCCAACGTTTAGGAATAACCTGAAATCCTGTATCAACTACTTTCTTGGTAATCGTCAACAAACATCCAGTTTCCAATAAACAGCGGTTTTGCAATTTACCTGTATATCCTTGATCAGCAAAAAACTTACGTAATGTTGGAGCTTTGCATTTGGCTTGAACAAAAAGATTTAGTGCACCATCACGATCTTGAATGCTTGCACTGTGTACTTCAGCAGCAATTACAAGACCTAGAGTATCTACAACGATGTGGCGTTTTCTACCCTTTACTTTCTTGCCAGCATCATATCCTCTGGATCCCCTTTTTGAGTGGTTTTTACTGATTGACTGTCAATTATTCCTACTGATGGAGTTTCATTCTTACCAATTATCTTTCTTAGTTTTTTAACTAGAAAATCATGAATTTCTTGCCATATTCCACTTTTTTTTAAACGCGAATTACTAACTATACACGGTTTTCCATGGTGGAAAATTCTTAGGTAGTTGTCTCCATTGACAGCCTGTTCTCATCACATACCTTATTGCATCGATAATCGTTCTGATACTGTGTTTTCTTGGTCTGCCGGTCTTTTTAGGTTCAAAATATTGCTCTATCATCTTCCATTCTTTGTCACTTATATCGCTTGGGTACATTTAAAATATATCTTATAACACACTTCTTTAACTCCTTTCTACTTAGTTTGAAGACATGCTCTAAGAATTAGTAACTAGTTCATCTGCAACGGATTCAGGAGTTGGGCTCTCACCTTTCGCACCTGGTTCTCCTCGAAGTCCCTGTGAGCCTGTTTTACCCTTTACTGCTGTTTTAAAATCGGAATCGCCTTTTAGTAAATCTTTCACACCCTCTTTAAGGACATCATTACTCGCCAACTCCACTGCTAATTTACTCTTTTGATCTACATCTTTAATATTAAGCACTGCTCTTCCTAACTGATCTGCTTTTTGATTAACTAATAACTCAGCAACTGCTGATGGACTTGGATCTGCATCACGATCAACATGCTGTGTAAGTTTTTCATCTATATCTTGTGATTTTTGGTGCAACTTATTTACACGATGATCAGATTGCAGTATTTTCAACATGGCCGGGTTTGTAATTCTGATATCACTCAAGCGAAATTCTAAATTATCGATGCTTTTTCCATCTTGATCCGAAAAGTAATACTTATAGTGATTGTCTTTATCTCTCGTCATTGTCATATAGTGCTTAGTAGAACCTTCAGATTTTTTTATTTCACGTACACTCCCTAAATTGCTACACTGCAATTTACCATCATCAGTATGAACACAAGCTTTGCTTGGAAGATCAATACTTATGTCAGAGTTTGATGTATTTGCTCCTTGTACTGTAAGTACTTCACAGTCACTACCCTTTTTAACAAACTTAAATTCCATTTCTCGAGCGTATCGAACTCGATGATTCTTTTCTAATTCTGGTATTTCTTTTGTAGTGAATGATCTGCTATCCGTTATAGTCCCGCGCACCGCATTAGTAACCTGATCAACAATCTCTCCAATAATCTCAACAGCATCTTTAGCATTTTTGCCGGTTTGTTCATGGTACGTCTTTTTTAGTAATGGGTTCTTTATTATCCAAGCTTGTTTCTCAGAAGAATCGTTCATGTCTGAAATGTGTATTCCATAATAATTATGATCATCACACGGTTGGGAATTCCAGAACGCCTTAAGAGGAATTTTACCGACGACTTGGTTATCATCAACAATACGTACTTGTTTATCCTTTTGTGATAATAAAAGTTCAAAAGTATGGTAAAAAGCTATATTTGGATCATCTTTTGGATGTAGTTGTATATTTTGCCGATTTTCTTGTGAACGTATTAAATTTGTTGTCATAATTATATTACCCTCTATGTATGTTTATTAGATTTAGTTTTCTATAGCATAAAAGTTTATTATTCATTAACGGGTAGATATAAATTTTGAAATCAGACATCATTCCGCAAAAGAGAATCAACACGCACGTCTTCTAATGTTTCAATGTGAGATGGGGTTTTGGCTTACTTCAAGAACTATCATCTCTGTCACATGATGCCCTTATCCATTTACCATATATAAGATTATAGCCATTGCATTCTAGCCATAGGTACCCCTTCTTTACTATGTGGTTCTATTGTTATACCATCTACTACACCATTTGGAGTATAAGTCCAATAATCGTAGCTCTTTTCCGCATCTTTCCAATCTTTTGGTACTTTAGGCTCCTTATCTGTTGTCCAATGGGCGTCCCACAAATGGTATTCAGAAAAATTTAATTTTTCCTGCGTAAAATACTTATCCCAATGGTTTGGTGAACAATATATAATTACATTTTCGTATCCTTTCTCTTTTAATATTGTTATCAAAGAGTGTAAGTTTTTTGCTCTTTCCTCGTTAGTATGCGCCACAGGATTATCGCACTTTTCTGTTTTCCCTTCTGCGCAGATGCCTGTTGTAGCACTAATAACAAACTTATCTTTAGAATCAAAGCCAACGGAAGATAAGGTGTTAATAAAATTGTTAGCTTGGTCTTCAGGTGTAGAAGTCATTCTAAACACGTGGTAGGGAATAGCCTCAATTTTATTATCCCTAAGTTCTTTAAAATGATGTTGAAATTCACTGTCTTGAAAAGTTGCTCCCTCTGTTGCTTTTATAGCTGAAAATTTTATCTCTTGTGAGTCTTGAGAAACTTTTTTACCATCAATTTTCCCCTCGTAGTGAGATATTTCAATTCCCGTTTTTTTCATACATACTCCTATAAATTTAATAACATAATTTTTACTATACTTCAATAGTTATTATCAATTTTGCAATGTTGTTGACGCACTATGGACTCTTTCAGCCTGTCCTTCTTTGAGTTGCGAAGAGGGATCTAAATAAGTTTTGTTACGCTCAACCATACTTACCTCACCTTTTGCTTCATCCTTTATTCCATCAACATCTTTTGCAAGACCACAACTACGGTATTCATAGGTTTTTCCTGCCTCCTTCCAGTCTTTAGGTATATTTAATACTTCACCATCATAACTACCAAGCCATAACGAGTAACCAGAAAATTTATATTCTTCTTGTGCAATACGGCTATTCCAAATAGCAGGTTGAGCATAAATAATTAATGAAGGAAAACCGGCATCACTGAGTTGTACTAACAAACTGTTTAACTTTTTAGCTATTTCCTGATTAGGGTATTTTTTTCGCCAAGGCGATTTNGTGGCAATAGCTAGTTTAACTGACTTGGGATCAAGATCAGCTTCTTTTAGAGCGCTACAAATGTTTTGAAACTGTTCTTTAGGTTCTGAAGACATCTTAAACACATGATATGGAATAGGCTGAACACTATTTTTNTTCATACCGTCGATATATTCCTTAAATTTTATATCTTTAAAAGTTGTGCCTTCAGTTGCTCTAACAAATGAAAACTCTATACCTTGCTCAGCAACTTTTTTCCAATCAACTGAATTATTATAGCTAGATACTCTAACACCTTTCATATTTTTACTTGATTCAATATTTATATATTCTATTTATAGTATTCCCGTTCTAGAGTCAAGATAAAACTACGTAAATATTTTGAATGCACATAAAAATTTTAATGGGCGTATAGAAGTTGCAAAACTTGAGGAATTGCGTGCTAATATGGAAAATTCACCTTATACCAAGATGCATGGTTATAGCAGTGTACAAAAATTAACACCTAATTCTGTAGAGCCTATTTACGCTGAAGTAAATGACTATAAGGTTAGTAGCTCATTGGAGGAGAGTGGTTACTTAAGTACGTCGAAGGAATCTCTTTATGCCAAAATAGGTGCCTTACGTAATGAAAATTCATCTTTAGAGCCTATTTATGCTGAAGTGGACTATTCGGAGATTAGTAATTCATTAAGGGAGAAAGAACAGAAAAAGCCAGCTCAAAAAGAAGCCGTAGAAAATATTTATGCAACAGTAGATTTGGAGCAAAAGAGAAGAGATAGAAAAGAAAAATATGAAAAAAGTGGCAAGGAGTATATTAAAGAGATTGGACAAAGATTCGAAAATCGTGGTACAGTAGCACAACTTAATACTCAAAATTTACTACCGAAGCTGGATGCAGTGTTAGCACAAAAATTTGAGGTAGGTTATGACTCTGGCTATGAGTCTGATGAAAAGACGGAAAATTAAGAGTGAAGCATGGTCTTCCTAAAATTTCTCATTCTGGCTATAAATCGAGTGAAAAAATGGAACAGTCAAACTAGCTCTCAAGTAAATTCAGTAAATATTGAACGCGGTATAATACGAGATATAGTGCTCTCCTGATTTTTTAAAATAAGTCGTAGTACAAGTAGAAGATGCTGCTCTTGAACAATTGAGCTGCCTCTTCTCTCTTCTTGTTACCAAAAACTCTACACTTCATTGTATTTTACTACTATAATGGAAATTTATCATTCATTTTAGAAAATACTATAGCATAGCACTGCTACAAACAACATAACACTCTTTCTACATATTTTTCATTTCTGTATGCTTGTACCCGTAAACCTCTCAACACTATTTACTTGTACTTCTGTTGGAACTTGAATTTCATCCAATTGTGTATTATTTTTACTCAGTGAATGTATTTCTTGAATCTGTTCCTCTGTTAAATCATCTTTAATATGTTTAAATTTTTCAGTAAATTTTGTATTTATAATACGCGCAAGTTCTGCTAAACATGAAACGATTATAGTAGGAGATTCTATAAACTCTTCTTCAGTTATTCCTTGTCCAACACCGTATACTTTATAACCCTCTCCTAATTTAGACTGCATATCAAATTGTTGCCTCAGGATAAAAGGCTGGTTTGAGTATACAGCTATAATAGGTTTATCCATAGTGTTTTTGTACTCTAAGTAACTTTCAAGATAATCCTTTAAGCTTGCTGCTGTATCTCCAGTCTTCACACATGATGGATCTACACGAGTTACTACTGAAGAACTTGTATTTATTGGTTTGTACTTGATAGCTTCTTTTGTTTTTATACGTTGTGCAATAGCTGCCTCAACTATAGAACTTAACACATTCATTTCAGTATCTTCACCTAAATCTTGCAATCTATTAGCACTTGGTTCTCTTTTAGGGTCTAGCTTGCGGTTGCATCCAAGCCCAATTATTATATTTTCTGTAGGCATCACTCCCCTTTCATTGCAATCAGCTACCAGAGTGTTAACTCTAATCTCTATGCCTCGCTCATAGCCCCCTAACACAACCAAAAAATTAGGAGCTCCACTTTCCATATTGTAAGAAATTTCATCTATTAAACCTATCTTTTCAAACAAATTAAAGTATTTCTCTTTTAGGTCTCGATTAATATCTATACCCTCATAACGTGATCTATCATGCCCTTTAAACCATTGAGACTGCCCTATTGCCTGTATAAATTTAAACAGATCAACTTGTGTTTTGATTTCTTGTAGTTTTAAATCCTCTTCAGCATAATGTTGCGTTTTCCATTGCTCCTCTATACGAAGTAATTCTAAAAAAGAAAGCGCTGCTTCATGAGAAAAATCAAGAAAATTTTGTATTACTAATGCGATTAACATAACTCTAGCTAAGTTTAAATTATACAGATTATATTATTAATTATGCGGGAATGCTAGATTTAAATTATACAGATTATATATTAATTATGCAGGAATGCTAGATTTGACCTTAGCCAGAAAAAGTGGTAGAAAGGTTAGGAATGCTTTTTGAAAAAAGGACGATATCAATCAAAAGGATTTCATTTCATTTAAGGTATAAAACTATCATAAGTTTTTCTGTTATTTCCAAATAAATCATTATTAATTTAACAATATATATTACTAAAAACTTAAACTATATAACCATTTCCAGCAACCAAAATCAGCAAGCGTGAGAACAAGTTTCTTTGGGATGCGTTGGTCTACCAAACGATACATACGAACTTTTTTATATGGTGATTTTATTATACGCTAAAACTATCCATATTAGCCTACTTCAGCTAAATTCACATATGAACTAATTTACCTAGCTTCGGTGCAAATAATTTCAAGCTTTTACTTTTATAACCCCATTTTTACACAACGCGTTCTCACAAATATACGATGTTTTTTATGTTTTTGTAGAAAGTAAATGATTAAATTTTTTGTGATGCTGAAGGAACCCATATTTTCTACATGAATGTAAATATTTCTCATGCTCTCAACCAGTAGTATAAGGAACCAATTTTACTATTATTTAATTGCTAACATGATACATTAGATTAAGAGTGTTGGGTACAAAAATGGATAACTATGCGGGAATTAATAAACGTATTGCAGCGTATTTAGTTGACCAAACAATATTCCTAGTTTGCTGTTCATTCTTTNTTTTATTAATTTCATTTATATTACCAGAAGAATCCCTTGCCAACTTTTTTAATTATGTCTTTCCTGATACCGACACTGATGCTGGCCTTATATCAGAACGATATGAAATATTAGAAGACTTAGGTACATTACTAGAAAGTTTAGTATATATAGCATTAGAAGTATTAATGATAACAAGACTTGGTTGGACTCCAGGAAAATTGCTACTTGGTATATACATAAAAGATGCAAGCACACTTAAAAACGCTGCTTCAATGCAAGTAGTGATGAGAAGCACTCTCAAGGCGCTTTTGTTTATACCTCTCTATATTTCTGAGTGGTTTTTAATTTTACCAATCTTGGTTTTAATATTTGCAGCATTTGATAAACGCAAGCAGTTCTTTCACGATAAAATTGCAAAAACAGTAGTAATGGATTACAAACCTGAAGAATGTCATTTAAATTTAAACTATGCGGGAATAACTAGGCGCGTTATAGCGGACATTATTGACTATTTTATTCTTAAGGGAGTTTCCTTAGTCTTTGTGGTTTTTGTATGGGCAATTTTACGCACTACTATACCTCAATCATTAGCTATATATACTTGCTCATCTTTTTTGCTATCAATAGTATTTGGAGTATTCATGGTAAAAAAATCTGGTGGTACTCCAGGACAATTATCATGTGGTATTCACATAAAAGATGCCAATACACTTGAAAATGTTACCCTAGTGCAAGCAATAATTAGGTATAGTTTGATTAAAGTTGTTCATTTTCCTATACTCATTACAAGAAAGGAATTTTTTAATAAGTATACTTCTGAGTGGTGGATTGATCCTTCATCATGCTTAATCCTTATGGCCATAATACTAATTTTTGTATGTGCAATATTTGACAGACGCAAGCAGTTTCTTCATGATAAAATTGCAAAGACAGTGGCTGTAAAGATGAAAGCAGAAGTAATAGTAGTAAATAAACCTTCAAGCTGATTTCTTCCTCAGTCATGGGTTTATACTTACTTTTTTTCTATTCAATTTCTGATCTGTATAAAATTTACTTAAAAAGTTGTTGACACTAAAAATATTCGTGTTACAGGTGAGGTCATATTTGGTATTTACATAAATTGTCTACGACCATTTAGTTTTATAGTGGGGGTAATTTTTTAGTTACACTTAAGGGGGTGAAATGAAGCAACAACCAATTCGTGATACAGTTGATGAAGTTTGTACAGCGGTAAATAGCTTCATATATGATATTATCGCCGCAAATCAGAAGGATGATGCACGTAAACTTCTTAGTTTAGCGCTAAAAGTGAGGAAATTTTCGTCAAATGCTAATTTAGTTGGGTTTGTAAATACTCTTCGCAAGCATATTACTGGGGAACTTATAGATAAGTTTATAGAGCAGCTTATTGAGGAATATACAACTGAAGAACAACGTAAGGCTTTTATACAAGAAGTTTGTGAAATTGTTTTAGATCCTTTTCCTGTGCTCAGAGTTGCAGAGAAGTTTTCTCAGATATTAAATAAAGAACATGTCACAGAGGAATATAGCAATACATCTTTACACTTAGCCGCTGAGCAAGGTAATTTAGATGCAGTAAAATATTTTGTGGAAAAAGGTGGTGACGTTAGTGCTCAAGATGAAATAGGCTACACACCTCTGCATTTGGCTGCTAAGCAAGGTAATTTAGATATAATAAAATATCTTGTAGAGAAAGGGGCTGATGTTGATGTTTATCAAGGCGGATGGGGTTATAGCACTCCTCTTCACTTAGCTGCTGCAAATGGTCACTTAGATACAGTAAAATATCTTATGGGAAAGGGCGCTAATCCAAACGCTATTGATGGTGACGGCAAAACTCCTCTGCAAAGAGCTAATGAGAAAGGCATCTCAGATATAGTCGAATACCTTGTGGAGAGAGTGCAACAAGTTACAGAAGTACCACAAATTACAGAAGTACCACAGGTTACAGAGAATTATAGTAACACATCTTTACACTTAGTTGCTGAGCACGATAACATATGGGTTTATTTATCTAATACTGCAGAAGTTCGCTTAGATAACGGTAATGATACACCTTTACACTTAGCTGCATTGCGTGGAGAGGTAGAAAATGTGAAAGTACTGGTAAAAAGAGGTGATGATGTTAATGCTAAAAATAAATATAATATTACTCCCTTACATGTTGCTGCTATAAGTGGCAACTTAGAAATAGCACAGTTTCTACTTAATCATGATGCCAATATTAATGCTCAAGCTGTAAATGGTCTGACACCTTTAAACATTGCTACCTTACGTAATTATCTAGCAATGGTAAAATTACTTCTTGATCACTGTGCAGATGTTAATATTAGAGAGGGTGAAAGCTATGCAAGGTATAATTTTGGTTATGGTCGCACACCCTTAATATCAGCTGTTGTAGCTTGTAATACAGAGATAGCAAAGCTTTTACTTGATAATGGTGCTGACGTTAGTATTAAGGGGCGTGGTTTAACAGCATTGGATTTTGCTAATAATAACAAGGATAAATGCCCAGAAATGTTAACTTTATTGAAAGATGGTAATATTAAAAGTAGTTATAGTAGAAGTCATTGCACATTTACTGTGGCAACAAGCAGTGCAGCAAGAACATCTTCTTTTATAAATGGTATATTTGATTGGATAAAGAATATACTTCCTAAAAATACTGTTGCTTTATTTAACTCTCAGCAATCAAAAAGCAGTCGTAGCCGTCGTGACTTAGAAAGCAATTCATGGACAAACAATAGTATTGTCAATTGGGTCAAGAGTTTTTTACCGTCATCTACAGAATCTCCAGCTCTACTTACTTCCACAGGACACGACAATACTACTGTTACAGCAGTACCGGAAATAAACACAACTGTAGTAAATAACACAATCATGCTAGGCATTTTAACTGCTGGTCTGTTTTACAAAACAAAATATAAGCAACCAATTCATGAAAATCTTTTGTCACCAAGAGAACAGTCGATGAGGTTGAATAACATAGATGAGAACATGATTATAAGATCTATACAACAGGCTGAAGAAGATCTTAGAGATCCTAACACTGACATGGATGAAGTGAAAATCAGTGGTAACAAGACTGGAATGTGGAAATAAATAGTTACTGTACCTCCCATACCAAACTTGAAAGCGTATCTGTATGGTATATAGTTTTAATGTGGGAGGTCAGAAAAGAGGCTTTTGTTATGGTATGTAGGGAATGTTCAAAAAAGTGTGTCAAACCGCATTTTTAGTTCAACTCAATTTTCAATCTGCCGGGAAAGAAGATATCAAGTTGAGATATAGTTAAAGCCCAATTAGGTATAGCCATAGTCCAATTTTGCTCTGCCTTTTTTATAGCACAATATACCTGTTTGTACAAGGCATTTGTGCTGGTAAATGAACCCTTGGTTTTAGTGAATTTTCTGATCTGTCTATGTAGCCCCTCAATAGGATTGGTAGTATAAATTAGCTTCCTAACTGGACCAGAATACTTGAAATAACCGGACAAATTTTCCCAATTGTTCTGCCACGATTTTACAACCAATGGGNNTCCCCATTTTTCTTCCAACTCAAGCAAATAATTCTCGGCAATTTCTCTGCTTGCAGCACGATATATTTTTTTCAGATCATTCATGAAAACTTTCACATCTTTGCTCGATACATATTTCAGTGAATTCCTTATTTGATGCACTATACATAGCTGTACTTCTGCTTTANNGCTATTTATAGCTGCAGGAAAGCTTTTNAGCCCATCTACACATGCAATCAGAATATCTTCTACTCCTCTTTCTTTGAGGTCATTTAGCACTCCCAACCAAAAGTTAGCTCCTTCACTTTCAGCCAAATAAAAGCCCAGGACTTCTTTTCTGCCATTTTGGTCTATGCCCAATATATTATACATACATTTACTTACACAATGTCCGTCCTCCTTGACCTTAAAAAACATTCCATCCATGAACACTATCGGATATACAGATTGCAGCGGACGACTACGCCATTCATTGATTATAGGCAGTAATTTGTCGGTAATACTTGATATCTCTGCAACCGATATTTTGTGATCATAAATTTCCTCTACATGCGATGCTATATCTCTGTATCCCATACCACTGGCAAATGTGCTCAAAATCTTCGTTTCAAGCTCTGGATGTAGGCTTGTTTGCCTTTTTTTGACTATTTGTGGTNNTCCTTCTCTATCTCTTGGCGTCAAAAGCTCAAATGACCCTGCACTTGTCCGCAAAGTCTTTCCATTTCTCCCATTTCTTCGATTATTTTCTTCGCTTTCAGCTAACAAGTGGTTTTCTATTTCACCTTCCAAACTTACCTCTAGCAGCTTTTTTATAAACGGTGTTAATGCTCCATCTCTTCCTGTCAAAGGTCTTCCTTCTCGTATAGACGACAAGATATTTGTTTCTAATTCTTTATAATTTACCAAAGTTCTGTTTACTATTTTTTGACGTTCGGTAGAAGTCATAGTCCTATCCCCCTTGATTGAGTTTTGCTTCTATAACTCCCCCACAAGAACCGTGCATGCAGCTTTCCCGCACACGGCTCCACAATATTAGCGTTCACGACATACCTCCTGTGTATATAAGGAAAAACATATTTTTGGTTTTGGTGGTGGATTGACTTGTGTATAATGCATAAATTGTTCCCAATTCATGCTCTTTTTCTGGCTACGTCGGTTTATCCACTTAAACGTTAGCTTCTTTACTGCCCAATTAAACTTATTGAGCCATCGATAATTTCCGCTAATCCCGAAGTAGTTATAGTGTCCTCTTAGTTTGGCTTTGAGTATTTGCCACCAGTCTTTGAGACGAATAAGATTCCGAACCGCTTTCAACCACTCTTTGATTTCTTTAATCTTTCTGGCTAGGCTTATTTTTGAAGTTTTCTGCTTCATCATAAGTCTGCCATTTCGACTTTTCCCACAATAATGTGTAAATCCCAGAAAATTAAAGCTTTCCGTCTTTCGTTTCTCTCTTTCTGCTTGATACCATTCTTTCTTACCAAACTTTACTATTTTTGTTTTATTTTCAGATATTTCCAAACCAAACTTGGCTAATCTTTGTTTCAATGATTCTAGAAATTCTTTAGCGTCTTCCTCACTTTCACAGCACACCAGAAGGTCATCTGCGTACCTGACTAGCTCCATATACCCCTTAGATTCTTGTTTTACTTCCTTTTCAAACCATAGATCTAGTACATAGTGTAAATATATATTTGCCAATACAGGGCTTACTATTCCTCCCTGAGGTGCTCCTTGTGTGGTTGCTTCATAATGTCCAGCTTCGATGACTCCAGCCTTAAGAAATTGCTTTACTAGCCACAATAAATTTGGGTCAGATATTCGTTCCCTTACGCATCTCATCAGCCATTTATGTTGCATATTATCATAGAACTTCTTGATATCCACTTCTACAACGTAGTTAATTGGTTTGTGCATCACTGCTTTATCTAGTGCTTTGACTGCTTGATGACAGCTTCTACCAGGGCGAAAACCATACGAATTGTCCAGAAAGTTTGCTTCATAAATATTTTCCAATATCTTCTTTAACATTATCTGTACCAACTTTTCTTCTGTTGATGGTATTCCGAGACCGCTCTTTTCCTTGCTTCCAGTTTTGGGTATGTATACCCTTTTCACTGGTTGCGGTCGGTATTGCTTTCTCTTCATACTATCCACTAGCGTTTTAAGTTTCTCCTCTAGGTTTTCTCCATACGCCTCCACTGTCACTTGGTCTGCACCACACGCTTTGTTACGTTTTAGTTCCTTATAACACTCTGCAAGATTCTCCTCATTGATAAGGTGTATCAGCGATGTAAATTTTACCCGCTTATCTTGCTTCGCTCTTACCGCTATCTGGTTTAGTTTTCCTTGCATATTCCTCCAATCTCTGTTGTATCGGTATTGCAATCCTCATTCCAGTTGCTATATTGCTGACCGCTTCCCCTTGTATGTGGCTTTCCCACACTCTGAGTACTATCAGTCAGTCCGACTTCCTTTGTATCTTTCGTTGGTCCTTGCCTTTGTTGACTTGTTCCAGCATACCTTAGTAGGAATACAAAGGATCTCCCAAGTTCATTTAGGCTCCATCTCAATACATGATACGGCCTCGGATCCCGATAGAGTGAGTGATAACTTGCCTTATCGTTACCCCTCATGCTGTCTTCCACCACATGAACAGTGTCGACCTCTATAATGTTGGCAATTTCGGAACTCAATACCTTTACTTTCGTTGCACCCTGTATTGTCCATTCCATTAGCTTTACTACGCTCGTTACCTTACGCAGCATAATGGTCTGTTCTAGGCTGTTGGCTAGACTTTGCCTAGGTTGGATTTTCACCAACTGTTTTCTAAACGCTTCCCTTGGCGCACCCATATTAGCCTCCGCTATTAAATATACTTTCTAAGTGTATAGTTGTTATACACTCTATTACTCATTATAAATTATAGTGAGTAGATTTGCAAATACTTTCTGCTATAACAGTCCGTTTTCTCTAAAGCTAAAATAGCCTCCACTTGTGATGATAATATGATCAAATAATCTAACGCTTACAGTACTACATGCTGCTGCTAAGCTCTTTGTTACTGCTTGATCTTCTTCTGAAGGTTCTAAACTTCCCCCAGGGTGGTTATGTGACATTATTATGAATGTTGCATTCTTTATTAATGCTTTTCTTGTAATTTCCTTTATGTATACTGGTGCTTTTTCCATTTCACCAATATAGAGTTCTTCTCCGATTAGCTGGCGCCTGTTATTCAAGTACAGTATTTTTACACATTCCCTTTCTGAGTGGCCTATACTTACGTTTAAATATTCTACTAGCCCTTTTAAGTCCATTATTGGCTCACCCTTGAGCTTTTCTCTAAGTACCCTTTCTAGCGTTTCCCTAACGCACATAATCATTGCTACTGCAGAATCAGTCACTCCTTCTATAACTTTCAGGTCATCCATTTCTCGACCTAAAATCTTTCCTACTCCTGTATAGCTATTCACCAGATTTTTAGCAATTTCTTGAGCTTGTGGCCTTTCATGTACTGCACTTAGAAACGTTTCCATTATTTCACGATCAAGTAGTGCTTTGCCTTTGCTTTCTAATATTCTGAATTCTATTTCTTCTTTACTTTTATTCATATAATTTACCTTTCACTAACAACAAACTTTTTTTATATATTTACTGCTGTTTTTTTATCAGCATTGGCATAAGGCCATAGCTTTCGAGTGAAGTCAAATCAATTTCTCAATCTTTTTTACTTATTTTTTCATCAAAAAGTAAAGATATTAATAGATACTGATTTTTTTATTTTAAATTTGTTGAATTTCGTCTAAAGAGATGCCTACTGTTTTCAAAATAATATTGATAGAAATTCCTTTTTTTACTAAGTCTTTCGCAATTTTTACTTTTTCCGCTCTTTTTACTTTCTCCTCGCAAATCCGTATGCCTTCAAACAGAGATTTCATTAGTGCATTACTTGGCTTTCAATCTTTTTGTATTCTTCAATTAAATTCGGTAATTCATTTTCTACTATCTCATCTTCTTCTATTAGCAGATCTGTAATACTAATTGATAATGTTTCTGCTATTCCATATAATTTATCAAGTGGAACAGCAACCCTTCCTTGCTCATAGTTCGTGGCGTGTTGTACCCATTTTCTTTGCTAAATCTTCTTGAGTATACTCCCGCTAGAGTTACGGGATCTGATCTTAGGGTCTCTTATATTGGACATGTTACATTTCTTATCCAAACAAATGGTCTTAATATTCTTACTGATCCAGTTTGGTCTGATAGAGCGAGTCCTGTTAGTTTTGCTGGCCCAAAGAGAGTAACAGATCCTGGGATTAAATTTGAGAATTTACCACCTATTGATATTGTGTGGATTAGTCATAATCACTATGATCACTTAGATCTTGTAACTATTAACTCATTATGGAAAAAACATAAACCACGTATTATTACTCCTCTTGGCAATGATGTAATAATAAAAACCTACAATTCAGAAATAAAGGTTGAAGCTTATGATTGGGGAGATCAGGTAATAATTAATGATCATGTAAAATTCCACGTAGAGCCTATGCAGCATTGGTCAGCAAGGGGGTTATTTGACTGGAATAAAGCTTTGTGGGCGGCACTTAACATAGAAACCAATTCAGGTAATATATATTTTGTAGGCGATTCTGGGTATGGTAAAGGGCGATATTTTAAAAAAGCAAAAGAGAAATTTGGTAAATTTCGTTTAGCCTTACTTCCCATGGGAGCTTGTGAACCAAGATGGTTTATGAAATATGCACATATGAATCCTGAAGATATGATTATGGCTTATATTGACCTTGGTCAACCCTTTACCATACCTTCGCACTATGATGTATTTAAACTAGGTTATGAAGCAAGAGGTGAGGCTTTAGTTAATTCAGAAAAGGCAAAAAAGCTTTTGTCTGTAGGAGAAATGATAAAACCTATTGAACCAGGTCAGTTTTGGTTAGTACCTGAAACCCTATAATGGACTGAAAAAATTAGACAAAAAAGCAGGTATTTTTGTTTCTCAATAAGTATAGAATAATAAATAAAATTAAAGAGAAACAAATGGATAAAAAACAAATTAAAAATTTTAGTGCAGAAGCAAAAACTAAAATAGTATTAGAGATGTTAAAAGAAGAATCAACAATAGGTCAGTTATCGGCCAAATATGAAGTAACGGCTAAAACTATGCAAAACTGGAAACGACAATTTTTAGATAATGCGTCATTGGCATTTGAGCCAGCAAAAGCTGTTAGTAATACCAAACTTCGTTATTGGGAAGACAAATAGTACATATTATAAATTTGCTTAAACTCCGCAATTACAGGCAAAAGGGCTATTTTAAATTTGTCTTATTATTATGAGACTTGGTATTACATATTCCATATACAGGAGCTAAACTTCAACAAAGCTAGACTTTGCAGATGTAGTTGCTTCACACTGGATTCTATTCTCTCCAATTTTAGCACTTGGCTTTAATACCATATATGTAGTGCCACCAACCGCTAATGCAAATGTCGTAACTGCAGCAACCGCTGTCACTATAGGCAGCAGTCCAACTGTAAATACTGCTGTTGCAAAAAGGGTTGTCGCTACAGTTATACCTAATGCTCCTGCTGATCCGCCACTAACAACACTCCACTTGGTTGCATTATATTCTTGTTGTTTTATTTCTGCTTCCCCGAAAAGCTGTATTAAACTTTCATCTGTAGCTAACTCCCTTGGAGTTTTACCATTAGCGTCTTTCAATAAAGGATTTTCCCCTTCTGCCAGTAAAGATTCTACTACTTCTGTGCAGTTATAAATAGCAGCTAAATGTAAAGGAGTACGACCTTTTAGTAACGTATGTGTTCTGTCTTCTACTACACATCTCACTAAACTATCTACAACTACTTTCATGGTTGGTTCTTTTGCCATTAAGTATCTAACTATTTTTGGATAATTCTTATAGAAGGCATTATGTAAAGAAGTATTTCCATCCTTGTCCACTAAATGAATATTTGCTCCTTTTTCCACTAGAAGTTTTACTATTTCTATATAATTATTATTAGCAGATAAGTGCAGAGGAGTATCTCCGACTTTATTTACTGCATTAAGATCTGCTTCTTTTTCCACTAGAAGTCCTGCTATTCCTATATGACCTTTAACAGCAGATAAGTGTAAAGAAGTATTTCCATCTTTGTCCACTAAATGAATATCTGCTCCTTTTTCCACCAGAAATTTTACCATTTCTATATTGCCATTGGCAGAAAACAAGTGCAGGGGAGCATTTTCGTCATGACCTTTCTTATTAATATTTGCTCCTTTTTCCACTAGAAGTTTTACTATTTCTATATAATTATTATTAGCAGATAAGTGCAGAGGAGTATCTCCGACTTTATTTACTGCATTAAGATCTGCTTCTTTTTCCACTAGAAGTCCTGCTATTCCTATATGACCTTTAACAGCAGATAAGTGCAGAGAAGTATTTCCATCTTTGTCCACTAAATGAATATTTGCTCCTTTTTCCACTAGAAGTTTTACTATTTCTATATAATTATTATTAGCAGATAAGTGCAGAGGAGTATCTCCGACTTTATTTACTGCATTAAGATCTGCTTCTTTTTCCACTAGAAGTTCTGCTATTCCTATATGACCTTTAATAGCAGATAAGTGCAGAGGAGTATTTCCATTGTGATCTTTTACATCAACATTTGCTCCTTCTGCAAACAGTAATTTTGTAACATTTGCATCTCCGAAATTCGCAGCAAAATGTAATAATGTATATTCTCTTAAGCTATGGTTAGAGTCATCTTGTACCTTAAAAACATAATTTATATCGAGCCCGGATTTTTTCCATTGATCACACTCACCCTTTATGTGTTGTATGCTATTCCTCTCTTGATCTAATTTCTTGAGCTTGTTCTCATAATCTAATTTCTTGGATGTCATAAAACATTCCGCTTTGCTAAATTCACTATCATATTTGCTCTTTAAGTCACTTTTTTTTGTTCCATACTAGATTGTAATGTGCTAGATTTACTATCGTATTTGTAGTCTAATCTACTCTTCTCCCTTTCTATATCAGATTGTACTTCTATAAATTTCTTATCATATGCACTCTCTAAGAGCATGTCTTCAAACTCAAGAATGAGCTAATTTGTGAAGCATAATAGTGATCATATTAAAAAAGATGTTATTTTTTGAAGTGAGAGGAGAATGCTCATAATCCTTACTCATACGTCTAAAATTGGAGAGCCAAGCAAAGGTTCTCTCAACAATCCAACGTTTAGGAATAACCTGAAATCCTGTATCAACTACTTTCTTGGTAATCGTCAACAAACATCCAGTTTCCAATAAACAGCGGTTTTGCAATTTACCTGTATATCCTTGATCAGCAAAAAACTTACGTAATGTTGGAGCTTTGCATTTGGCTTGAACAAAAAGATTTAGTGCACCATCACGATCTTGAATGCTTGCACTGTGTACTTCAGCAGCAATTACAAGACCTAGAGTATCTACAACGATGTGGCGTTTTCTACCCTTTACTTTCTTGCCAGCATCATATCCTCTGGATCCCCTTTTTGAGTGGTTTTTACTGATTGACTGTCAATTATTCCTACTGATGGAGTTTCATTCTTACCAATTATCTTTCTTAGTTTTTTAACTAGAAAATCATGAATTTCTTGCCATATTCCACTTTTTTTTAAACGCGAATTACAACTATACACGGTTTTCCATGGTGGAAAATTCTTAGGTAGTTGTCTCCATTGACAGCCTGTTCTCATCACATACCTTATTGCATCGATAATCGTTCTGATACTGTGTTTTCTTGGTCTGCCGGTCTTTTTAGGTTCAAAATATTGCTCTATCATCTTCCATTCTTTGTCACTTATATCGCTTGGGTACATTTAAAATATATCTTATAACACACTTCTTAACTCCTTTCTACTTAGTTTGAAGACATGCTCTAAGCCATTTTTTTTCTCATAATCTTTTTGTGCAAAAATAATATTTTTATTACTTTCTAAAAGCAAACTCTGTATCCCTTTGTTATAATCTGAATTCAACAATTGTATCTCCTTGTTATAATCTGAATTCAACAATTGTATCTCCTTGTTATAATCTGAATTCAAAAAGTACATTTCTCTGTTAATAGAGTTATTAGAGTGATTAATTTCATCTAACCTTGTTGAACTATATTCTCGTAACTCATTTTCTATCTTTGTAGTTATGTCATTGCTACATATACTTGAATTATTCTCTATTCCTTGCAATACTGTTTCAAATATATTTTCCGTAAAATCTATCACACCACGCCTCAAAATTAAAACATATGGTAAAATTATACAGGTACTTAGTAAAAAAAGCAAGTTTTTGCTTGTCAGTTCTAATTTCTTATATTCTTTTCTTCTGTCTTTTTCTTGGTTATATATATATCTTTATGTAGATATTAAAACAATATTTCTACTATTTTACAAATTGACCTTATCCATAAAAATGGAAAAAAAGTTAGTATTTTTACAAAAAGTACAGTGCCAATAAAAAGGAGTTTATTCTACTCAGAGTACAAAACTATCACAAATTTTTTTTGCTATTCCAAAACAAATAATTGTTAATTCAGTAGTATATATTACTAAAAACGCAAGCAATACAACCATTTCCAGCGCCCAAAACCAGCAAGCGTGAGAAGTGTTTTTCTTGGAATGGATTGTTCTGGCACCAAACACAACCAAAATTGGCAGATCTGAAAAGAGAATAAATTAATTAATAATTTTACATCAATTTAGGCAGTTTTAGATGTGTGCAAAACTTTTTAAGCTCTCCTTTTTGGAATTAAAAAAACTTTCTAACTCCATGCAACTTTTTGGAAGCTCAATATTAGGTTCCTTGCTAGGCATTTCACTGATTAAAAAATATGCTCCTGGAACGCTAGCAAAACAACAAGCCATATATATACACATCGACAATCCTAAAACAATACAAGCAGTAGATGCAATGGGTACAGCATCAGGAAGAAGAGCTATTAAAGATACTGAAATAGAACCTATAGCACCAGGAAGAGTCGACAATATCGCATAGTGAACATATTCATTAACTTTATTATCTATTTGAATTTTAAGCTTTTGTTCTGTGTCTAACGCATTCTTATGTACATCACTACGAAATTCTCTGCATTTGGAAATTGCTTGATTTACATTTTTTATATACTGTGTCAAATTAAAGATTTTCTTTTCTTTAACTTGAATTTGCTCCTTTAATTTTGAAATCTCTTCTTTTGTGTTGTGAATAACTTGCTTCAAAGGTTCAACCAGCTTACTTTTATTTTCAATATCTTGTTTGACGTTTTCAAGCTTATTTCTTAGATTTACAATATATCCCTTTCTATCTTCAATCTCTTCACTTAAATCCGTAGTAACTAAATCACAATTACTATTCAACTCTTTTATTGTATCATTTTGTATGTGAAAACTAGCATTACTTTGTATCAAAGGGTGTACTTTACTCTCTGAAAGCGTAATTTCTGAAAGATTAATACTATCCTTATCAAATATTTTACTCATATTAATTTTAAGATAAACAAACCATACAAGACTGACCAAGCAACATGCAGCAGATGATAATGGTAATGCAACTGAAAAAGTTTCAAAATACATGATATACGGAAATGTAAGTATAAAAGCCAAAGTTCCTGCTGCGCTTAAACAAGCACAATATCTCACACTAGTATAAGTTTTTTGTTGCTTATCTCTGAGCTGTTTTTCTATATCTAAAGCACCCTTTTGTATACTTTCATAAAGCCCTCTTAACTTTTGGCTGCTCTCTTTTACACTTTCTAGATTGTTTGTTAAAGTTAAAATATCCTTCTCTTTGTTTTGCAAAGATCTTGTTAACTCTATAATTTGTGTTTCTTTGCGTTGTTTCTGCTGCTTTGAATCTAAAACTTCCTCTTCTATATCTTTAAGCCCTTCTTTTCTGAGGCAAAGGTTACGTTCTAAATCTATGATTTCCTTATCTTCATCATTAAGGCCAGCACTTTTTCCACCTTTTCTCTCTAAATATCTGCAAGTATAATCATTACCTACATATTTAGCACGATCAAATAAGCTGATTCCATTTCTTGATTGATTAACATCTACATTAAATATCTCTACTATATTTTCAATAATTTCACGATCTTCTATATGTTCAACATAAATCACACCGATTAAATAATTCCTTAAAGCTTGTTCAATTTCCGCTTTTACCTCTGGTTCACAACAATTCAACCAAGTTTTTCCTTCGTAATTTTTGCAATCAACCATAAATCGCACATCGTCATCAATAAGGTCAAAACAGCTTACTAACTTCAAAAGTGGTGTTAATAAGGATATAAGTCGATTTTTTACAATAAGATGTAGTAATGTATCTCCATTTTTATCAAAACAATTAATATCAACACCTAAATCCAAAAGTCTTTTCGCTTCTTTTATATCCCGCCTAGAAATAGCGCTCAATAGATCTCTTCCTTTACCTGCTTTTGGAAAACTATCATCCAAATTACTGAGTGGGTGAGTAGATAAAATTCTTTCAAAAACACTTACATAACGAACATTGTGCTTTCTCAAAAGATCCCTAGCTGTATCTAGCTTATAGATAGGAGTAGGAAGTTGCAAAGACATTATACGTTCGAATGCTCTATTTCTTTCGCTCAAGTCAAGACGACTACCAGCATAAGAACCACCAATCGATTTTATAGGAACTTCTCTATTTGCTTGCTCAAGTACTTTGTATCTCACCGCTCCTCGTAAGCACGTCTTTCATTTTCAGTCAAGCGCTCTTTACTTTGAGCATTAATATCTATATCCTTGTGGTGAATAAGCAACCTTACAATTTGTTTATAATTTTCAATGTCACATGTTCCCACTTTTATAATAGCAAGCATTAATGGTGTATAACCATCATCATTGAATGCATTGACATCAGCTCCTTTTTTGAGAGCTTTTTTTACATAATCTACGTTACCCAAAGAAATAGTAGCAAACAATTTCTCATTTAGACTTCTATAATTACTATCCCAATAATTTGATAACTCTTCATTTGTATTAAGAATGCTTGGCTTTTCAATATCTCGATCTTCTAGAAAAGGTTTTACCAACATATTCTGAATTAGAAGCTTTGCTACTTCCACCATGGAATCTTTTACAGCTACATCGAGAGGAGTATTTCCATCTTTATTTTTTATATAAAGATCAGCATCTTTTTTTATAAGAAATTCTACCACCTCTATATTATTTCCTTCTACAGCTACATGTAGAGGAGTATTGTTATTGTGATACTCATCTTGAAGATTGATGTCAGCACCTTTGTCTATGAGAAGTTTTATTACATCAGTAACTGGTTGTTGATAGGTATTATAATATCCATATGTGTGTCCCAAGTGTTGTGGAGCACAACGATGAAGTAAAAATTTCGTTCGCTTTTCATTATTTACCTTTATAGCATTGTTTAGATAAGTACCTACAAATCTACTACAGTTAAGAAGATTTATAAATTTACCTTCACCGATAGTACTTATTCCAACATCTAAACGTCTTATTTCAAGAATTCTACCATCTAAAAGTCTTCTTACTGCACCTACATCATCTTTTGTAATTGCATCTGATAATTCTGATAAAAAATCCACAACCACCCAGCCATAATATAATATTTTATTCTACACTAATTTGATATAAGAAGTCAATACAAGTTTACACCTGCTCCATTTTTCAAAAGCAACTTTACAATTTCTGTATACCCACTATAAGCAGCTACCTGTAAAGGTGTCTTTCCTTTATCATCCTGAACATTTGGATCTACACCTTTTTCAAGTAGAAGTCTTGTTTTTTCTAAATTGTGAACTTCTATAGCCCAAAATAGCGCTCTTTCTTGTGATTTCACATTTTGTGACTTTACATCAGATGCAAAAAGTAAGAATGTTAAACATATAGCACTCATAATAGATTTTATAACTTTTTTCATAAGATATTTTATAATATTTCAATAAATTAAATATGCCCTGTAAAATTAAAGAAATCGTAAAAGTGCACAGAAGGATATTGACCTTGGCCGGCTTTGTTGCATGGCTACCAATGAGAAGGTGTGATGTAAGGGATTTACGAGGCAAATTCGAAAATAGGCATACCGATATCAGTAAATTTGTTAATCAAGTAGCATTTTAAGATCATCTCTTGAGAACGATTTATTTTGGATTTATTCTTAAAACTAAATCCAAATGTTTTTTTAACCCTAAAGAAAAAACTCTCAATACGTGATCGTGTTCCATACCTTGTCTTCTTTTTCCACTGACTTAAATTGTATGCTTTTCTTATATTGATGTTCTTATTTCGTTCCGATAAATGATCTATATCATTGTAGATTTTTGCATTTTTTCTCGGCTTTATTATGGGTTTTAAATTATACTTATTGCATAACTTATATAAATTTGCTGTATCATAAGCTCCATCTGCACGAAGAGACTTAATCTTATAGATATCACCTATTTCTTTTAGTATTTCCGATGCTGATACGCTATCATGTGAAAGGAAATTAGTATATCGAGTTGTTATTGCCTTTTTACTGTTTATATCTAAAGCAACATGTAGCTTTCTTGCTTGATTTCTACCATTATATTTCCTTATCTTGGCATTATCTTTGTTATGTTGAGTGCTGTTGCTATAAATATGGATTACTGTACTATCTATAGCAATTTCAATATTCTCCATATCATTTTTATCTGTTCTGTGATCACACAGTTTCAAATTAAGTTTGTTTAGTCGGCGACAAGCCTGTGAATAGCTCATCACTTGCAGATTCTTCCCTATACCTTCTAAATATCCTTTTATGAATCCAACTGCTTGCCTTAAACCTATTCTAAATAGATTAACAATTATATGTATTGCAATGACAACTTTATCGCTGTAAATGTTATTTCCACCTGCAACCTTTTCTGAAATTTCATACCAGTTTTCTATAGCTTCATCAATGAAATGAAAGACATTTCCTCTTTTTTCTAAAAATTGATTATACTCGTTATTGTTACTGACTTTCATTTTCTGTGGCATACACTCCCTAAAGCATTCATTTTTCAATAGAGTAACCACTTCTTTTTTAATTTTCTCTCTTTTTTTCTCCTATCTCTACTCGCTATGCAACAAAGCCCCAGGCAGAGCAACTTTTATTAAGAAACCCTGCCTTGAAACTTAACTTATATCTATTTTCTTAACAGATGATTGTGCTGACTTTCGTATTGTTACTTCCAGCACTCCATTGGAAAAACTTACTGCTATATTTTCTTTATCTGTATCTAATGGTAAATTAATAGCCCTATAAAATGAACCGTATGACCTCTCTAAGCAATAATATTTTCTTTCTTCAGATTCTTTTTCATACTTTTTTTCACCTTTGATGTTTAATGTATCACCTGAAATACTAACATCTATATCCTCTTTACATATACCTGGTAACTCCATGGATAAACGGTAATCCTTATCAGTTTCATAGAAATCGCAAGTTGGCAATAAGTTACCATTCTTATCCAAAACTTCACATTCCCTAAAAAAATTATTAAACATTTGATTAGCAATTTTTTGTAATCTATTAAAACTCATATCATCGCGATATAAATCTCTTTTCCAAAGACTAATATTACTCATATCACCTCCTTAAGGATAAAGTCGACATAAAAACCAACTATATTGCAGAGTAATGTAAAAAAAAATAAATGCAATAAAATAAATTAGATTAAAAAAAATATTTTAAAGAAATGAATTGGTTGGAATCTATAGTAGGGTCTGGCCAATTTTATAACGTAAATTTTAAATACCATTTACTAAAATTTAAAAAAGTAGTAGAATATCAAAATTAGAATAAATAGCAAGCAAGTGCAAAATCACCAGATTAAAGAAGTACTAATATCAAGCTTGTTATGTAAATTGGCTATATGGTATGATTACATGCTTTTTATTGATTTAATCAATATTATTGGCAGAGAATTTTTTCCTAAAGCAAATGCTTATCAGAATTTACTTAAGATATTTGGAATATTTGCGCTTGGTGCTTTCATAAAACCAATAGGTGCATTTATATTTGGTTATATAGGTGATAAATATGGAAGAAAAATTTCATTATTTATCTCTATTTTGTTAATATCAATTCCTTCTAGTTTTATCACATTTATTCCAAGTTATGAAAGTATAGGTATACTTGCACCTATATTAATTATTTTAATACGAGTAGTGCAAGGTATTGCATTTGGTGCTGAGCAAGGAAGTTCTGTTTATTTAATAGAGCATTCAGCCGATAAGAAAAACTTAGGTATGTTTTTTGGAATAGTGGGATTAGGTAAATCTTTAGGTATTCTGCTTGCTGCAATTGCAATAATTATTTGTAAAAAAACTACTAGTTTTAATATCTGGGGATGGAGAATACCTTTCGCTTTCTCTTTTATTTTAGGATTAATTAGTGCATTCAGTAGGTATAAACTAAAAGAAACGCTAGCATATCAAACTAATAAAAGTGTGGGTAATTTATCTAGTACACCAATTTCTGAACTTCTGAAGAACTACAAAAGGACTTTAATATTGGCGATCTTAATTTCTATTCCTGCTAATGTTATTGTTGGTTTCATAATATTTTTTCGAGCGCTTACAAAAGAAATAGTATTAATGGATACATACTCTACTACATATATTAATGAAGTTGCTTTAATTGCAAGTAGCGTATTGATACAAATGGCTGCTATTATCTTTGGAATATTATCTGACAAAATAGGAAGAGAAAAAGTTGCAATTCCATGTATTATAACATCAATGTTAATGTATTGCCCTATGTTATTTATTGCATACCATTGTAAAAATTATCTCATTATTACCTTAAGCATAATAATCCTTTCTGTAATAGAAACTGGCGTTACGCCAATCGGTATAATTGTTTCTGAATTGTTTCCTACTAAAGTTAGATTTAGTGGCGTTAGCTTATCGCGTAATATCTCATCAGCATTATTTGGAGGATTGACTCCTATTGTATGCACATGGTTAACTATGAAGTTTACTCAAGTAAATTTTGTAGCTGGAATTTATGTGGTGTTTTGTTTATCAGTAAGCTTAATAGCAATGCTAAAAGTAAAACCACAAAATAAAAAGCTTGATTGGTAAAATATATTTACATCCACACAAGTTTTTGGTTATTTAAACGTTCGAAAATATTACTTATAGTAAGAGCTTGTTCGGAAACTAGTAAAAGGCTATAATATCTGAAATTTTAGTACGGGGTAAAGATGAGAAAAAAGTATCCAACAGATCTAAGCGAAAGGGAATGGGCAAGAATAGAAAAACACTTCAGAGTATCATACAAGAAAGGAGGAAGGCCGCCAAAGTATAGCAAAAGAGAAATATTAGAAGCAATTTTCTATGTATTGCGTACAGGGTGTCAATGGCGGTATTTACCAAATGNNTCCGCTATGGAAGACTGTGTATGAGCAGTTCAGGCAATGGAAGAAGCAGGGAATTTTTGAGAAAATGAATTATGAAATTACAAAATATAGTAGAAGAAAAATAGGAAGGAATGAGCAGCCGAGTGCCTGTATAGTAANNTCAATCTGTAAAGACTACAGAAAAAGGGGGATCAAAGGCTATGATGGAAGTAAAAAAGTAAAGGGTAGAAAAAGGCATATAATTACAGACACTCAGGGTTTTATACTAGGTTGTTACGTAGGTGCTGCTAACGAAAATGATAGAGATGGTATTAAAATAGCATTAAACAATATGAGAACAAAATATGCTAAAGTTAAAAAAATGTGGGCTGACATGGGATACCAAGGAAGAAATTTAAAGAATCACATAAAGGAAGAATATGACATAGATATTGAAATTGTTAAAAGGCCTCCATGTAGATTTTGGGTGCATAAAGATACGCCACCTGAGCTACTACCAACAAGAGAACAAGGGTTTAAAGTACAGCCAAGAAGATGGGTTGTAGAAAGGACTTTTGCTNTGTAATAGGAATAGAAGGCTATCGAAGGAGTATACAACATCCACTGAGAATTTCATATACCTAGCTATGAGTAGGGTTATGTTAAATAGGGAATATGCTTGAATTTACTAGTTTCCGGACAACCTCTAAAAGAAACTCTAGCTTATCAAACCAATAAAGCAAAAAATAATCTATCAACTTCACCAATTCTTGAACTGATAAAAAATTATAAAAGACCTCTAATACTGACAGTTGCTATATCTATATCCTCTCACATTATTGTTGGCTTTATTATATTTTTTCGAGCTCTAAGAGCATGTCTTCAAACTCAAGAATGAGCTAATTTGTGAAGCATAATAGTGATCATATTAAAAAAGATGTTATTTTTTGAAGTGAGAGGAGAATGCTCATAATCCTTACTCATACGTCTAAAATTGGAGAGCCAAGCAAAGGTTCTCTCAACAATCCAACGTTTAGGAATAACCTGAAATCCTGTATCAACTACTTTCTTGGTAATCGTCAACAAACATCCAGTTTCCAATAAACAGCGGTTTTGCAATTTACCTGTATATCCTTGATCAGCAAAAAACTTACGTAATGTTGGAGCTTTGCATTTGGCTTGAACAAAAAGATTTAGTGCACCATCACGATCTTGAATGCTTGCACTGTGTACTTCAGCAGCAATTACAAGACCTAGAGTATCTACAACGATGTGGCGTTTTCTACCCTTTACTTTCTTGCCAGCATCATATCCTCTGGATCCCCTTTTTGANGTGGTTTTTACTGATTGACTGTCAATTATTCCTACTGATGGAGTTTCATTCTTACCAATTATCTTTCTTAGTTTTTTAACTAGAAAATCATGAATTTCTTGCCATATTCCACTTTTTTTTAAACGCGAATTACAACTATACACGGTTTTCCATGGTGGAAAATTCTTAGGTAGTTGTCTCCATTGACAGCCTGTTCTCATCACATACCTTATTGCATCGATAATCGTTCTGATACTGTGTTTTCTTGGTCTGCCGGTCTTTTTAGGTTCAAAATATTGCTCTATCATCTTCCATTCTTTGTCACTTATATCGCTTGGGTACATTTAAAATATATCTTATAACACACTTCTTAACTCCTTTCTACTTAGTTTGAAGACATGCTCTTAGACCTTTAAATATAATCTTGCCCAACAATTTAGTATTACATTTATCTACTTCACTTAATTTTCCTAGCCTTTCTAAATCCTCATCTTTTATTAAATTTAGTACTCTTTCTATTTGATCCATTATTGCCTCCATTTTCTTGCAATAATAGTTCTTTATTCTTTTTTTGTGTTACTTTCAACACTTATGGGGGTAGTGGGCATAAGTGTTGAAAGTATCAAAAATAACGTGATATGAGATGATCAACGGCATGTAAATTACCTCCCGACAGTAAAACAATCGAACGTATAAAAGAGTCATTTAGATCCAATGTGAATTGCAGTAATGCTATTTTGAACCCATGTAGATTATTTTTGATTTTATAAACAAGAAATAACAAAGCCGTAATAATAATCATGTAAATATACACCTTCATGCCATTCATAGTATGGCTTAAAAAGTGCTTATATCCAAGATTTTGCTTTATAAATTTAAAGAACACTTCTATATCCCATCTGCGCCTATATAGCTCTGTTACTTCATAAGCTGGCATTTCAAACAAGTTTGTCAAAAACCATATTTCATCTCCAATTTTATTTCTGATTTTTATTAGCCGTAGATCATGCTTTTCTGCCACTTTACCTCGTGCACGATAAAGATTAACTATTATATCTTCTAAAATCTCTGATCCATCCGATTTTTGTTCTCTTATAACTTTGTTCCTGCTTATAACATCATGTTTTCTTCCCACTTTAACTCTTGTGATAAATTTGTACTCCTTTTCATCAAATTCGGCAAAAGTTCCAACTTTTCTGATTCCTCTATCAAATAATAAAATATCCTCTTTTTCAACTTTAGCTTCATTAATTGCTCTCACTAATGCTATATCTTCACTACTTTCTTCTTGTCCTTTACAAAATCTTATACTTGTCGGCAATTGATCCTTTAATCCTACACTCACTTTAACTTGACTGTCGTTACTTTTACCGCCTATTTTTAGCCCATCTTTTATGAGATATCCCGATAAATTTATGATCGTCGAATCAAACTTATGTAAGTTATTTGATGTTTTTTGGGGTAATAGCTTTTTAATCTTGCTCATCAAATCAATATATACTCCCTTAAAATATTCTGGATTTATAACTTTTAACCTTTTTGACAAACCACTGTATGTTACTGTACTTTTATCGCTATTCTTATCCATTATACACCTGTTTATTACCATTTCTAGCGCTCTTAGGCTTGTTTTTTGCCCCATTAATATTAACTTCATTAGACCTTTAAATATAATCTTGCCCAACAATTTAGTATTACATTTATCTACTTCACTTAATTTTCCTAGCCTTTCTAAATCCTCATCTTTTATTAAATTTAGTACTCTTTCTATTTGATCCATTATTGCCTCCATTTTCTTGCAATAATAGTTCTTTATGTCTTTTTTGTGTTACTTTCAACACTTATGGGGTAGTGGGATGACACCCTGCTGGTGAGACAATATTTGTATAGTTGTACGTCACGCGCTGGAATGACAGAGAAATCTAATTGAAATTGTTAGACCTAATTAGGTTCTTAGTTTCTCAAAAAAATCCTTTAACAAAAAAGAGCATTCTGTTTCTAATATCCCACCATAAACTTCAGGTATATGGCTGCAAAATTGAAATATCTTAGCACCATTTTCAATTCCTCCACCTTTTGGATTATAAGCTCCAAAGTACAATCGTTTAATTCTGGCAAAGGAAATAGCTTGAGCACACATCGGACATGGTTCTAATGTTACGTACATCTCAGCATCACAAAGCGTGGAAGTTGAAAATGCTTGTCTGATTGCTAACATCTCTGCATGTGCAGTTGGATCATTGGATATATTGTGTGCAGAAGAAACAACATTGCTTCCACTAACTATTACAGCACCTATGGGAACCTCATCATTTTTCTGAGCAAGTTTGGCTTGCTCTATGGCAAGCTCCATATATTGATACTTGAACACTTTCCTTTGCTAATCTTCTTTTTTAAATTTTATTAACTGCTGCCTTAATAAATGATACAAAAAGAGGATGAGGAGAAAACGGTTTTGATTGAAACTCTGGATGAAACTGCACACCAATAAACCACGGATGACTCTCTAACTCCACTGCCTCTACACATGTTCCATCTTCTGATATGCCACTGCATAGCAGCCCATTTTTTTCCAAATCATCTTTATAATCTGAATTGATTATGTATCTATGCCTGTGTCTTTCTGAAATAGTAGTGTTACTATATGCATCCATCATTTTAGAGCTTGCATTTATATTACATTTGTATGCTCCAAGTCTCATGGTTCCACCAAGATCGTCATCTTGATCGCCAGCTAACTTAACGATTGGATGTTTACAGTTATGAAATTCTTCAGAGTGTGCATCTTCAAGCTTAACAACATTACGAGCAAACTCAATAATTGCAAGCTGCATACCAAGGCAAATTCCGAAAAATGGGATATTATTTGTACGGGCATAATTTATTGCTAATATTTTACCCTCTACTCCGTCATCACCAAACCCCCCTGGGACAAGAATTGCATGAGAATTCTGTAATTTCTCTCCTATAAGTTTTTCATTTATAGGTTTTTCTTCCTTCTCTCTTGAGTTAACCCAATTTATCCTTACTTTGACTTTATTACTAATCGCACCATGATTTAGCGCTTCAACTAGTGATTTATACGCATCAGGGAATTCGGTGTATTTTCCCACTATAGACACAGTAACTTCCTGTGTTGGGTGCCTTATGGAATGCACTATTTGATCCCATTCAATCAAGCTTGGTTTTGGCTCACTTAAATGAAAGTGCTCCAAAATTTGCGTATCAAGCCCACATTGGCTATACAACACCGGTAACTCATATATATGACTCACATCAGGAGCAGGTATCACATTGGACAAAGAAACATTGCAAAGCTTAGCTATTTTCTCTCTCTGATTATCGAAAATTTCTTTCTCACTGCGGCATAATATAATATCTGGTTGTAACCCCGCAGAATTTAACTCTCGAACTGAATGCTGCGTTGGTTTTGTCTTTAATTCTTGCGCTGCGGTAAGATATGGTATTAAAGTTAAGTGAATCAGGATAACTCTTTGTTTTCCTAATGTGTAGTTAACTTGGCGTATAGCCTCCAAAAATGGTTGGCTTTCAATATCACCTACAGTTCCGCCTATTTCACATATTACAAAATCTAAACCTTCCGTACCATTAAAAATGAACGATTTGATCAAATCTGTCACATGAGGAATGACTTGCACAGTTTTGCCCGAATAATCACCACGCCTCTCTTTCTTCAACAACTCATGATATATCTTACCAGTTGTTATATTGTCATCTTTTGTTGCTTTAATTCCAGTAAAACGCTCATAATGCCCAAGATCCAAATCAGTTTCAGCACCATCCTCGGTAACAAATACCTCTCCGTGCTGAGTTGGGTTCATTGTCCCAGGATCAATGTTGAGATACGGGTCAAGTTTTCTGATACGGATCTTAAAACCATAAGCTTGAAGAAGCGCACCAACGCTTGAAGCAACTAAGCCTTTACCAAGCGACGATACAACTCCACCTGTGACAAAGATAAATTTAGCTTCCTTCATTAATTTTCAAATGGAACAGAAGTAGATTCACTTTCTTGCTTTTTTTCTAATATAATTTTTTCTGCGATCGATTTTTTATGTACGTCTTTTGAACATAATCCTGACAATAGCAATGTGTTTATAATAAACAATCCAGCAACAATAGCCGTTATTCTGCTGAGCGGGTTTTCAGAAGATTTCACTGGAATCATCGAATTGACTCCCTGTTGTGTATTACTAAAACCACTTAACGGACTACTTCCAGGCGGCTGCAAGAGCACTAAAATTACTAACACAACAACCAATATTATTTGAAATATACTTAATACCGCTACTGACATTATAGATAAGGCTGAAAATAAAAATCTTAGCAGTACAAAGCACGTAAGTCAAGAACATCTGTCACCCAAGTAGTTTGAAATCTAAGTATGTATTTACTGCTTACCTTATTTTGATTAACATATGCATAAGACTTTGGGCTTAATATGTATCACATTTTAAAATACAAAGATTATGAACCAAAAATAGACGAAAGTGCTTTCATCGCAGGTGGTTCGCATATCATAGGCAAGGTTAAAATAGGAAGAGATGCAAGCATCTGGTTTAATTGTGTAATCAGAGGAGACGTTGGATCAATAAAAATAGGTAATGGAACAAATATTCAAGATGGAACGGTAATTCATGTGGATAGAAACCCAGGTGGTGACACAATTATTGGTAGCATGGTAACAGTGGGACATTTTTGTATGTTGCACGCATGCACGGTGCATGATAAAGCGTTTATTGGTATGGGCTCTACCGTGATGGACCATGCAGTTGTGGAGCCTGAAGCTATGGTAGCTGCTGGCTCACTGGTAACACACGGAAAAGTGATAAAAAGTGGGGAAATATGGGCTGGCAGGCCAGCAAAATTCTTCAAAAAAATGTCGAATGAAGAAATTAAACATATCACGCAGTCGGCAGGCTTTGTTGCATGGCTACCAATGAGAAGGTGTGATGTAAGAGCATGTCTTCAAACTAAGTAGAAAGGAGTTAAGAAGTGTGTTATAAGATATATTTTAAATGTACCCAAGCGATATAAGTGACAAAGAATGGAAGATGATAGAGCAATATTTTGAACCTAAAAAGACCGGCAGACCAAGAAAACACAGTATCAGAACGATTATCGATGCAATAAGGTATGTGATGAGAACAGGCTGTCAATGGAGACAACTACCTAAGAATTTTCCACCATGGAAAACCGTGTATAGTTGTAATTCGCGTTTAAAAAAAAGTGGAATATGGCAAGAAATTCATGATTTTCTAGTTAAAAAACTAAGAAAGATAATTGGTAAGAATGAAACTCCATCAGTAGGAATAATTGACAGTCAATCAGTAAAAACCACTCAAAAAGGGGATCCAGAGGATATGATGCTGGCAAGAAAGTAAAGGGTAGAAAACGCCACATCGTTGTAGATACTCTAGGTCTTGTAATTGCTGCTGAAGTACACAGTGCAAGCATTCAAGATCGTGATGGTGCACTAAATCTTTTTGTTCAAGCCAAATGCAAAGCTCCAACATTACGTAAGTTTTTTGCTGATCAAGGATATACAGGTAAATTGCAAAACCGCTGTTTATTGGAAACTGGATGTTTGTTGACGATTACCAAGAAAGTAGTTGATACAGGATTTCAGGTTATTCCTAAACGTTGGATTGTTGAGAGAACCTTTGCTTGGCTCTCCAATTTTAGACGTATGAGTAAGGATTATGAGCATTCTCCTCTCACTTCAAAAAATAACATCTTTTTTAATATGATCACTATTATGCTTCACAAATTAGCTCATTCTTGAGTTTGAAGACATGCTCTAATAAGAAGATTTAATGAAATCCATAACTTTACTGAAGAAGAAGTTAAAAAACTGAGGGAATATATATTAATTGATAGCAATACTATGTTTAACAACATGTCCAATGTAGATAAATATATGGATGCATTATCTAACTTAATTAAAAATCCTGCATTAAGCGTAAAAGAAATATTTGGATTTAACAATCGCGTTGTAGTGATAACCACACAGGACTGCTTTAATAGATTTAATAATGAGTAAAAAACTACAGCCAGAGGAAGCAAGGGGAAAATCTTGTAAAGATTTAGAAGAACTTATTTGCACAGAATATAAAGATAGTTACCCAGTACCATTGAAGCTGCTGCCCAAAAAAAAAGCACCTGAAAGCAAAGTTGAAGATGTTTCGTTAAGTCAACGTGAACATGAACCTGCAATGAGTAAATAAATTCTACCTATCGTGTGTCAATGTAGTTAAGAAATTAGTAAATGTTGACACACTTAACTTATTTTGATACAATCAGTAGAAAGCCAGTATTAAGGTGAAGCATGATGAAGATCAAAGATTTTAGAGTACTATTTAACAGAGTTAGGCTCATATGGATTAGATTAAACTCCCGCTTTTTTCTTTCCTTTTATATTTTTGTTCACGGAGCCTAAGTCACAATTTCCCTTGAAAGGAAGATACAAAAAAACAAACGAGCCTTCTTCTTAATTTAACACATATGCTTTCAACTACAATTTTTATATTCCTTCATTAACATAATATAATTTTGTGCCGACTGGGCTTTGTTGCATAGCGAGTAGAGATAGGAGAAAAAAAGAGAGAAAATTAAAAAAGAAGTGGTTACTCTATTGAAAAATGAATGCTTTAGGGAGTGTATGCCACAGAAAATGAAAGTCAGTAACAATAACGAGTATAATCAATTTTTAGNNAAAAAAAGAGGAAATGTCTTTCATTTCATTGATGAAGCTATAGAAAACTGGTATGAAATTTCAGAAAAGGTTGCAGGTGGAAATAACATTTACAGCGATAAAGTTGTCATTGCAATACATATAATTGTTAATCTATTTAGAATAGGTTTAAGGCAAGCAGTTGGATTCATAAAAGGATATTTAGAAGGTATAGGGAAGAATCTGCAAGTGATGAGCTATTCACAGGCTTGTCGCCGACTAAACAAACTTAATTTGAAACTGTGTGATCACAGAACAGATAAAAATGATATGGAGAATATTGAAATTGCTATAGATAGTACAGTAATCCATATTTATAGCAACAGCACTCAACATAACAAAGATAATGCCAAGATAAGGAAATATAATGGTAGAAATCAAGCAAGAAAGCTACATGTTGCTTTAGATATAAACAGTAAAAAGGCAATAACAACTCGATATACTAATTTCCTTTCACATGATAGCGTATCAGCATCGGAAATACTAAAAGAAATAGGTGATATCTATAAGATTAAGTCTCTTCGTGCAGATGGAGCTTATGATACAGCAAATTTATATAAGTTATGCAATAAGTATAATTTAAAACCCATAATAAAGCCGAGAAAAAATGCAAAAATCTACAATGATATAGATCATTTATCGGAACGAAATAAGAACATCAATATAAGAAAAGCATACAATTTAAGTCAGTGGAAAAAGAAGACAAGGTATGGAACACGATCACGTATTGAGAGTTTTTTCTTTAGGGTTAAAAAAACATTTGGATTTAGTTTTAAGAATAAATCCAAAATAAATCGTTCTCAAGAGATGATCTTAAAATGCTACTTGATTAACAAATTTACTGATATCGGTATGCCTATTTTCGAATTTGCCTCGTAAATCCCTTAGAGCATGTCTTCAAACTCAAGAATGAGCTAATTTGTGAAGCATAATAGTGATCATATTAAAAAAGATGTTATTTTTTGAAGTGAGAGGAGAATGCTCATAATCCTTACTCATACGTCTAAAATTGGAGAGCCAAGCAAAGGTTCTCTCACAACAATCCAACGTTTAGGAATAACCTGAAATCCTGTATCAACTACTTTCTTGGTAATCGTCAACAAACATCCAGTTTCCAATAAACAGCGGTTTTGCAATTTACCTGTATATCCTTGATCAGCAAAAAACTTACGTAATGTTGGAGCTTTGCATTTGGCTTGAACAAAAAGATTTAGTGCACCATCACGATCTTGAATGCTTGCACTGTGTACTTCAGCAGCAATTACAAGACCTAGAGTATCTACAACGATGTGGCGTTTTCTACCCTTTACTTTCTTGCCAGCATCATATCCTCTGGATCCCCTTTTTGAGTGGTTTTTACTGATTGACT
Organism: Wolbachia endosymbiont of Anurida maritima; assembly: GCF_042182995.1. Taxonomy (NCBI): domain Bacteria; kingdom Pseudomonadati; phylum Pseudomonadota; class Alphaproteobacteria; order Rickettsiales; family Anaplasmataceae; genus Wolbachia; species Wolbachia endosymbiont of Anurida maritima. The sequence goes on along the minus strand of NZ_CP102058.1, from coordinate 641,347 downwards.
GTCAATTATTCCTACTGATGGAGTTTCATTCTTACCAATTATCTTTCTTAGTTTTTTAACTAGAAAATCATGAATTTCTTGCCATATTCCACTTTTTTTTAAACGCGAATTACAACTATACACGGTTTTCCATGGTGGAAAATTCTTAGGTAGTTGTCTCCATTGACAGCCTGTTCTCATCACATACCTTATTGCATCGATAATCGTTCTGATACTGTGTTTTCTTGGTCTGCCGGTCTTTTTAGGTTCAAAATATTGCTCTATCATCTTCCATTCTTTGTCACTTATATCGCTTGGGTACATTTAAAATATATCTTATAACACACTTCTTAACTCCTTTCTACTTAGTTTGAAGACATGCTCTTAGAGATATTGTAAATATTTCGCTGAGTGCTCTAAGCTCTCTAATGAACTGCACCCCTTCTCCTTCAGGATAAGACATTTCCTCTTTTTTATACTTTTTAAATAATTCTTGATCATAAGATTTTGTAGGGTCAAGCATTATCGCTAGTGCCAATTCTTTTGAGTCTAGTTTAAAAGTATCACTGAAGTTATTTGCGTTAGCATCTTGACCGCCTTCTACAGTGAACCCACAAACCCAAGAAACTTCCTTCATTAAATTATTATACTTCTCAATAGCCTCTTCTAAACAACTCTTAATATTATCTTCATCTAATCCTACTGTTGACAATAGGTCGCATGCTTTTTCCAAATTACCATTTGTTTGGAAGAGTAAATTTTCAATCTTTTCAATAATTTCTTTTTTATTCATAATTAATACCTTCAATAATTTCTTTTATTCATAATTAATACCTCTAAATTAAATTAAAACCAATATATCCACTTTAGAGTCAGTGGCTTTAGAAGTCAATGTTTAACTATGGTAAAGCTATTTGTATACAAAACACTATTGCCTGAAATCACTGGTTGTGCTAACTTAGAGCTTAAAACTTAAGAAATATTTATGTTAAAAGAAAAATACGGCTTTAAAGAAGTTGAAGATAAATGCAACATATTATGGGAAGGTAGTAAAGTTTATAAATGGAATGGTGAAAAGGATAACACTTTCACTATAGACACACCTCCGCCGACAATATCGGGAAAACTCCATATTGGCCATATATTTAGCTATTGCCACACGGACTTTATTGCAAGGTTTCAGCGCATGCTGGGAAAAGATGTGTTTTACCCAATTGGGTTTGATGATAACGGGCTTCCCACTGAAAGATTGGTTGAACAAACCTATAAAACCCGTGCAAAAGAAGTTGGCAGAGAAAATTTATAGAGATGTGCCATGAGGTTATTGAGAAATCAAAGCAAGAATTCAAGGAACTATTTAAGTCTGTTGGAATTAGTTACGATTGGGGTTTCGAATACCACACGATCAGCAAGGAAAATAGTGCAGACAGANACGGCTATGAGCAGACACAATGTAATGTTGAGTATAAAAAGTCANTAGCAGCAAAATACAGCAGCGGAGTTTATTCGGATCACTNNTGCGGTTTGTTAGAAGAAGTTCATACTGTAAAGGTATTATATGCAGATAGAGCATATGACAGGCATAAGCTTTACGAATTATGTAACAAGTTTGGTATAAAGACAAAAGTTCTTCCGAAAAACAACGCAACAGAGCACCAAAAATTGGATTACATGGATGATAGAAATGCTGCTGTTAGACTAATAAAGTCATATGATTGCATAAAAAAGTGGAAAGAAGAAGTAAATTACGGAAAAAGATCGTACATTGAAGGATTTTTCTCAAGATTAAAGCAAATACTCGGATTTAGTTTTAGGAATAAATCTGAGATAAATCGAGAAAAAGAACTANAATGCTATTTGCTCAATAAATTCACTGATATTGGTATGGCTAAATTTGAGATAGTTACATGAATTTACCATAAATCACCATCTCATAAAGTGCGTGCAACAAGGCCATTCCAGCGTCACGCGCTGGAATGACATCATAGGAGGCTGGGATGACACCTTGACAACCGTCATCTTGCTACGTGTTAGCGGGATCTAGAGATACCGCGGCGGTATGACGGTTCGCGGTGGTATGACGTAGGACTGCTGATATTCCGCTACTAGTTAGCACCGCGGTGGTATAGCTATAAATTGTTGATATCTTTTTTATATCACATTTTTAACTTATAATAGTTAGCTAGCGTTTCTGACATTAACCAAATCTTTCAAATTCTGCACTCACCACTACCTATAACTCACTTTCACGCAATATTGATCGTTCTTAAAAAGCAATCTAACATTTTTTATTCCTTGATTGCGAAGCTTTGATGCAGCTGATTTAGCAGCCTGAGCACTTTTAAAAAATGCAACATACCCCTTACTTTCTGCACTGTCTTGTTTTGGGTGACGTTTCTGCATTTCTTTTTCATACTGCTTTCGGTAATGAGGAGTATTTTGTATCAATTGTTCTGACATCTTTCTTAGGTATTGGACTTTTACTTTTGCAAGCCCAGATTTATGAAATCCTAAGACTTGAGCTGCTTTTTCTGATAAGTCTATTATTCTGCCTTCAATAAATGGTCCTCTATCGTTAATTCTTATAACAAGCTTTCTTCCATTTTCTAAATTAGTGACAAGAACAAAGCAGGGTAAGGGCAAAGTCTTATGCGCTGCAGAGATCAAGTGGCGGTTAAACACTTCACCATTTGCTGTAAGCGTGCCATGATCTTCTATTCCATACCACGACGCTATCCCTATCTCTTCGTAGTGTTTACAGTTTTTTGGATAATAAGTTATACCATTTATTGTGTAGCTGCTGCCAATTTTATAATGACCTGCAGTGCAGTTAAATCTGTTGCTAAAACTGCAACTGCTTATCAAAACAAATGTTAGACATAGAAAGGTTAGGTTTTTTATCATTGTATTCGGTAAGAGGGTTCGATACTATGAAGATTTTAAATTACACTATAATAAATTTAGTAATGAGTAAACATCTACTGCTAAATATTAACAAAACTCAAAAAGGAATAATACATATTATTGGTATAGGTGGAATCGGAATGAGTGCCATTGCTGAAATTCTCCATAATTCCAATTACAAAGTTCAAGGCAGTGATGCACAATCAAACAATAATGTGGATAGATTACGAGAGCTGGGTATAGAAGTTCACATTGGTCACAATGCTGATAATATAAGCCAAGCTCAAATAGTCGTACATTCTTCTGCAATAAAATCTGATAATGTGGAGTTAATTGCGGCAAAAAATAACAATAAAATCGTTTTGCATAGATCAGACATACTTACTGAAATTATGAAAGATAGGTGTGTAATAGCGGTTTCAGGTTCAAGCGGAAAGACAACAACAACCGCTATGATTGCTTCCATTTTTGATCATTCTGGCATTGATGCGACTGTAACTGTAGGAGGGATATTAAATTCCTATAAGAGCAACTTCAAACTTGGAGGGAGTGACACTTTTCTGATCGAGGCTGATGAGTCTGATGGAACTATGCTAAAAATCCCTGCAAAGATTGCTGTCATAACAAGTATCAACAATGACCACATAGATTATTACGGCACATTTGATAATATCAAAAATGCATTTTCCCAATTTGTGAATAATGCAGGTTCTGCAGTTTTACCTGATTCTGTAGACATCGATTATGATGCGAGTAATTCTATAACGTTTGGGTTTGAGAATGGTAGCATAAGAGCCAGCAACATCGAACAACATAATAACAGCATGGAATTTGATGTGTTGATTGACAATGACCACAGAATAAAAAACGTGGTACTATCAAACACAATAGGAATGCATAAAGTCAGTAACGCACTAGCTGCAATATCAGTTGCGATAAAGCTCGGGATTAGCAATGCAGAGATTAAAAAAGGCCTTTTGGAATTTCAAGGAGTAGCAAGAAGATTCTCTTTGATTGCCAATATTAAAGGTGTTAAGTTAATTGAGGATTATGCCCATCATCCAAATGAAATATATGCAACTTTAACGGCTGCACGTTCGATTACTAAAGGAAAAGTAATAGGAATTATCGAACCACTTCGTTTTGCTCGCGTTCGTAATTTTTTTGGTGAATTCATAAGGATCTTTATGATGTTTGACTATGTAATCCTTACTCCTATTCATCCCCCAGAAGACAAGCCTATTCCTGGTTGTGGAATTGATGATATACAAAAAGCTTTAATCAGTAATGGATTTAATAACACAAAAATTATGAATGATGCTTTGCTCATTTCACATTTTATTAGTGATTCGACAAGTCCAGGTGATATAGTATTATTTATTGGTGCTGGTAGTAATATAGCTAAATTGGCAAAGGAAACTGCAGCACTTATTGCGGAAGTTAAGGTTTAATGCAATGAATAAGATAATCAACAACGTATTTGCAAGAGAAATTTTAGATAGTAGGGGTTACCCCACTGTTGAGGTGGAAATTGAACTCTGTGATGGAGCAATAGGTAGGGCATCTGTACCTTCTGGAGCTTCAACCGGTAAATTAGAAGCCTTGGAACTCAGGGACCAAAATGAGAAAAGGTATTGTGGTAAAGGAGTGCTGAAAGCTGTTCAAGCTGTAAATGGGATAATAGCAGATGAAATCATTGGAATGAATGCAGCGGATCAAAATGCAATTGATAAAGCATTAATTGAACTAGATGGAACAAAAAATAAATCTAAACTCGGAGCAAATGCAACTTTGGGTGTGTCTCTTGCAGTTGCAAAAGCAGCAGCAAACAGTTTCAAAATGCCGCTATATAGATATTTGGGAGGAGAGCAGACGAGTGTTATGCCGGTTCCACTCATTAACATAATTAATGGTGGAGTACATGCAGACAATAAGCTTGATTTCCAAGAATTCATGATTCTTCCGGTCGGTGCTGAGACTTTCAGTGAAGCAATCAGAATATCTGCGGAGGTGTTCCACAACTTACGTAGCATTCTTAAGAAAAAAGGTTATAGCACAAACGTAGGAGATGAAGGTGGTTTTGCACCGAATATTGAAAGTACTGAAGAAGCACTTGATTTGATCATATACGCTATAGAATCTGCCGGTTATTCAGCGCAAAGTGATTTTGCACTAGGCCTTGATGTTGCTTCATCTACTTTTTATGAAGATGGAATTTACAAATTTGAAAACAAAGAGCTTACTTCAAAAGAATTGACTGAATATTATTGTAATCTTGTGGAAAGATATCCAATAATTTCTATAGAAGATGCAATGAGTGAAGACGATTACGAAGGTTGGAAATTACTTACTGCAAAATTGGGGAGTAAAATTCAATTGATTGGGGATGATTTATTTGTTACAAATTGTGAACTAATAGGCAAAGGAATAGAAGAAAAAATGGCAAATGCTGTACTGATCAAGCCAAATCAAATAGGGACGTTAACAGAAACTTTTTCTGCTATTGAAATGGCAAAATCAAACAACTACAAAGCTGTTATTTCTCACCGCTCAGGTGAAACAGAAGACACAACAATATCTCATATAGCAGTTGCATCAAATTGCGGGCAAATAAAAACCGGGTCGCTATCGCGTTCTGATAGACTCGCGAAGTATAACGAGCTAATCAGAATAGAAAGCGCATTAGGAAAAGATGCTAAATATTATCGTGGGTTAGCATGGGTTTTATAGACGAAGTAAAATTGTGTTTAAAAGCCGGTGACGGTGGTGATGGCTGTGCAAGTTTTCGTCGAGAAAAGTTCGTTGAATTTGGTGGTCCAAATGGTGGTAATGGAGGAAAGGGTGGAAACATAGTTTTCATCAGCGACGCTAATCTCAACACTTTGCTTCATTTTCGTTATAGAAGACACATTAAAGCAGATAATGGGAAAAATGGTGCAGGCAGGGATAGATCTGGCACAGCAGGGAAAGACGTTATACTTCGAGTTCCAGTCGGTGCACAAATAATTGATGAAGAAAGTGAAGAGATAATAGTAGACCTTGACAAGCCTGGTATGGAATTTCAAGTAGCACAGGGTGGAAAAGGTGGACTTGGAAATACTAATTTTAAATCTTCTACTAATAAGGCACCAAGACATTTTACTTACGGTCAGCCTGGCGAAGAAAAACATGTATTATTAAAACTAAAAGTTTTATCAGATGTTGGAATTATTGGCATGCCAAACGCAGGTAAATCAAAATTTTTGACTCGCTGCTCAAATTCCGATACAAAAGTAGGCGATTATCCATTTACCACCGTAAGACCTCATTTAGGCGTGGCAAAAGTGGATGATAGCGAAGTTGTAATAGCAGATATTCCTGGAATAATCACCGATGCTCACCTTGGAGTTGGACTCGGACATAAATTTTTAAAGCACATAGAAAGGTGTAAAATTTTACTTCATTTAATTGATGTAACTCACGATGATGTGATAGCAGCTTATAATTGTACACATAATGAGCTGGAGCTTTACGATAGCGATCTTGTTAAAAAAGAAGAAATTTTAGTACTAAACAAATGCGACTTATTGAGGGAAGCAGAAATTCTGGAAAAGAAGAATCACTTAGCTAATTACCTTAATAAAGAAGTGCTGTGCTTATCAATTAATGATGATTTACAGCCCATTTTGAGATTATTAAGTAAAAAATTGAAAAAGAGTAATCCTAAAGAAATCGATGTATATGATCCTTTTAAGATGTGAATTTCATTTATTTTATCATGTAACTAGAATATATTTGTACGAACATTGTTTTTGAAGGTGATTTGCTCAGTAAATGGTCAGCGCGTGACGCACAACTGTACGAACATTTGTTTTTGTTAAACACAACAAATCCCAGTGTCAGCTACTTGCATCTACCACACAAGTTACCTGAAAATTGCAATGTTCGTACACTTGACTACTTGGATCTAGTATGATTTAATTAACCAAGAAATTGAGATGTTCATATGGCAAAATTATGTGGTGAACTAGTTTGCATAACACCAGGAGGAAAATATGGATAGAAAGACGAGAATAGAATCAGATAGCTTAGGAGAAGTAAAAGTACCAAGTGAACATTACTGGGGAGCGCAGACTCAGCGTTCTTTAGAAAATTTTAAGATTGGCACAGAAAAAATGCCAGAGCCTCTGATTAAAGCATTAGCAATAGTAAAACTTGCAGCAGCGCGTGTTAATATGAAACATGGTGGTATAGATGATAGGGTAGGGGACGCAATTTGCACAGCCGCGAGGGAAGTAATAGATGGCAAATTTAATAATGAATTTCCGCTTGTTGTTTGGCAAACCGGATCCGGAACGCAGACTAATATGAATATGAATGAAGTGATCAGCAATCGTGCAATAGAGATTTTAGGTGGTAATTTGGGTAGTAAATCTCCGATACATCCAAATGATCATGTGAATTATGGTCAGTCGTCAAATGACACCTTTCCAACAGCAATGCATATAGCAGCAGCAGAGCAAATAAACTGCTTGCTTATTCCAAATCTTGAAAAATTGCATAAGGTGCTGGATAATAAGGTTCAGGAATTTAAAGATATAATAAAAGTAGGACGTACTCACTTACAAGATGCAACGCCCCTAACACTAGGACAGGAGTTTTCTGGCTATGCAGCCCAGATTAAAAAGGGGATAGAGAGAGTAAAATCAACTTTAAGTGATATATACGAGCTTGCACAAGGTGGCACTGCGGTTGGCACGGGACTCAATACTAAAAAGGGTTTTGCTGAAGATTTTGCTAGAGAAGTTGCAAAAATCACTAATCTTCCATTTACTTCAGCAGGTAATAAATTTGAAGCGCTAGCAGCAAATGATGCTTTAGTTGAGCTCAGTGGAACACTCAATACAGTAGCAGTCAGTTTAATGAAAATTGCAAATGATATAAGGCTGCTTGGTTCTGGTCCAAGATGCGGAATTGGGGAAATAATGTTACCGGAAAATGAGCCTGGTTCTTCAATTATGCCAGGTAAAGTGAATCCAACTCAGTGTGAAGCGGTGACTATGGTATGCACTCAAGTTATGGGAAATCATGTTGCTGTAACAATTGGTGGCTCAAGTGGTCATTTTGAACTGAACGTATTTAAGCCAGTGATAATTTACAATGTTTTGCAGTCTATAAGACTTTTAGCTGACGCAAGTTTAAATTTTGCAGAAAAATGTGTAATTGGTATTAAGGCAAATGAAGAGAGGATAAAAGATTTACTGAACCAGTCGTTGATGTTGGTCACTATATTAAATACGCATATAGGGTACGACAATGCAGCAAAAATAGCAAAGCTTGCTTATAAAGAAAATATCACTTTAAAAGAAGCAGCAGCAAAACTTCAACTGCTCACTGAGGAGGAGTTTGAAAGGATAGTGAAACCAGAGAAAATGGTGAATTATTTGTAACCGCTCACAGATTTCCACGCAATCTCATCAAAGACGTTTTTTTAGCATAAGACAGCTGCTTTCTATGCTTACCAGCTCAGTTATACTTATTTACAATCAAAATGTCTGGATTCTAGTGTCTGGGCACTACCTTTGTGTTTTAGGCAAAACTGACTATAACATTTCTTCGCAAACAAATGTTCGTACAGTTATGCGTCACGAGCTGACCATTTGTTGTACTTAACAAAAGCAAATGTTCGTATAGGTGTGGGCTTGACCATAAAATGATTCTTAAGAAAGCAAATGCAATTTTTTGCAGGTTTCACGCATGATAAAAATTAACAGTTTTATTTTTAGCCAAATTAATTGAATCAAGCTACAAAACCTGCTAAAGTTAACTTTGTGAAAGCACCCTTAGCTCAGTTGGATTAGAGCATTTGACTACGGATCAAAAGGTCGGGCGTTCAAGTCGCTCAGGGTGCACCACATTTTATAGGAAACAGAAGTCACACTTGAAATTAATATATGCAATACCTATCTTTAAAGGTTAAACATTAAACTATTATATATGAGCAAAAAAGACTACTATGATCTGCTGGAGGTAGGAAGAAATGCCAGTATTGATGAGATAAAAAAAGCGTATAAAAAATTAGCGTTAAAATATCATCCTGATAGAAATCCTGGCAATAAAGAAGCAGAGGAAAAATTTAAAGAAGTAACAGCTGCATATGAAGTTCTGTCTGACTCTGAGAAAAGGGCAGGCTATGACCGTTATGGCCATGAAGGTGCTTCTGGTGGGTTTCAAGGCTTTAGCTCTGCAGGAGATTTTAGCGACATATTCAATGACTTCTTTGGTGGAGGATTCGGTGGTGATGCAAGTAGATCGAGAGCAAAAAGGAGTACAACAGGAGTATCTGGAGCAGACCTACGTTATGATCTTGAAATTACCTTGGAAGATGCATTTAAAGGAATACAAGCGCCTATACATTATGTGACAAATGTAAAATGTGATACATGCCAAGGCACAGGTGGCGAAGGAGCAATTAAACCAGTTCAGTGCCACACATGCCAGGGAAGCGGTAGGGTTAGAACTCAACAAGGCTTTTTTACCATCGAAAGAACATGTACTACATGCTATGGGGAAGGAGAAATAATACGAAATAAATGTAAGAAATGTGGTGGAAGTGGACGTAGAAGAGATGAAGTAAATATATCCGTTTCAATTCCAAAAGGCATAGAAGAAGGAGCTAAGGTAAGGGTAAGTGGTAAAGGAGAAGCTGGAGCAAGAGGTGGAAAAAGTGGAGATTTATACGTATACGTGAAAATAGCTCCCCATAAAATCTTTACTCGAAATAAGGCAGATTTACACTGTAAAGTGCCTATAAGGATGACATTAGCAGTGCTTGGTGGTGAAATCAATGTACAATCAATTGATGGAGCTAAAATAAAAGTAAAAGTTCCAGAGAGCACTCAAACTGGTACCAAGTTACGTTGTAAGGAGAAGGGTATGCCATATATGAACTCATATGCTCGTGGTGATTTGTATGTACAGGTAATAGTTGAGACTTTAAATCCAAAAAATTTAACTAAAAAGCAAATTGAACTATTAAAAGCGCTTGAAGAAGAGGAAAATGCAAATGTACAACAGCAATCTGAAGGGTTTTTTAGTAAAGTAAAAAAAAAATAAGAAATCTGCTAAATGACATGAAGGGGTAACTGTTTATACTTAATCCTGCAATTCTTTGATCTTATTAATGGAAAACTTAACAATAATTAGCCAACAGAAACTTCTCAGTTCCTTAAAATTATATAAAAGCAATAAATTTCTTTATTTAAGACCGAAGTTTTGCTATTCTCGAGTTTTAATAATTTAAAATTAATGAACATAAACAAAAATGAGTTTTTATTTCTTCCGCTTGGGGGAGTAGGAAGAATCGGGATGAACGTTAGCCTATATCATTACCAAGGCAAGTGGATTATGATCGACCTTGGTATCGGTTTTGCAGATGAAACTATGCCAGGTATTGAGCTGCTCATTGCTGATGTGGATTTTATTGCTCAAAGAAAAAAAGATTTGCTTGGAATAATAATTACACATGCACATGAAGACCACTGCGGTGCAGTGCCCCACTTGTGGGAAGAATTGCAGTGCCCCATATATACAACAAAGTTTACGGTTAATTTTCTCAAGGAGAAACTAAAGGAGTTTCGATTGGAAGGTGTGGTACCTGTGAAAGAGGTAGACATAAATGGCAGCATAAATTTGGGTCCTTTTACCGTTGAGTTTATAAATGTAACTCATTCAATTCCTGAGGCAAATTCAATATTAATTAGCACTGAAATGGGTAGTGCACTTCATACTGGAGACTGGAAATTTGATCCAAAACCTGTTGTTGGATTAACTTCCAATATGGAGCGTTTAAAAGAAATTGGCGATAAAGGTAATCTGCTTGCAGCAATTTGCGATTCAACCAATATATTAAGCAAGCACCACCCTGAGTCAGAAGGTGAAATTTATAATAACATTTATAACATAATAAAGCGGTCTAAAAAATTAGTTGCTGTATCGCTATTTGCTTCAAATGTGGCACGAATTGAAACGATAAGCCAAGCTGCGAAAGCACTAAATAGAAAAGTGGTTTTACTTGGTAGATCTTTATGGAGAATAGTGAAAGTTGCTCAAGATAGTGGTTATTTAACTGATTCTCCTCAGTTTCTTGAAGCAAAGGAAGCAGTAAATTTTCCAAGGGAAAAACTGGTGCTACTTTGCACAGGTTGTCAAGGTGAGCCACTGGCAGCTACCGCAAGATTTGCTGCTAAGAGTCATCAAGCATTTAAAATGCAGCAAGGTGATACCATGATCTTTTCGTCAAAAATCATTCCTGGAAATGAAACTCGTGCGCACAACATGCTCAATGCCTTTATTGAGATGGGGGTAGAAGTTGTTACTGAAAAAACAGAGCATGTTCATGCTTCTGGGCATCCAACAAGAGAAGAGTTAAAGGAAATGTATTCTTTAATAAAACCGAAGATGTCTATTCCAGTTCACGGCGAATATATTCACACGCATGCACATGTAAGATTTGCTAAAGAGTGCGGTGTGGCAAAAGCAATAATGATTGCACCAGGTGATATCGTTAATTTGGAGAATGGAGAAAAAGTTAATTCAATCGATGTTGACTACTTTGGTATTGATGGTATGTTGCTACGTCATCCGGAGTGCAGTGTTATAAAAATGCGTAAGAAAATGAGAGATGCTGGAGCTATTGTAGTGACAGCAGTTGTAAACAAGAAAAATAAATTGCTTGCTAAGCCAAAAGTATTTGCACCAGGTGTTTTCGAAGCGCAAGAAGATGCAGTCATTGTGCAAAGGATCATAGAGAAGGTTGAGTCAGCGTTTAGTTTACAGCCAACAAAAAAAATAAGAAATAAGATTGAGAGTTCAATATTTAGTATCTTAAAGGAATATTTACTAAAAAGGCCTATAATTGAAGTCCAGATAGAACAGGTATGAAATGAATGAAGTTATTCGTTCAGCTGGTGTTATTTATTTCGTTATTTATTCCTTATTTTACAAAAGCTGCTTTATATGTTGATATAAAAAAAAGCAGTGTTGGTAACATCAGTCTTGTTGTATCTAAATGTACATGTAAAACAGCGCTGGAAAGCGAATTAAGCGAAAATATTGCAAAGGTAATTGGAACAAATTTATCTAATTGTGGCTTATTTAATGTAAAACGTGGCGTAGAAACTGAATCTAAATCTTGGAAAAGCGATACTGTAGTCACAGTAAGTTTAAGTGAAATATCTGGTAGTGCATTAGAGCTATCATTTCGTTTATTTGACACTTTTACAAAAAGAGAATTACTTACTCAGTCAGTTGTTTTTCCAGCAAAAGACTGGAGAAAAATTGGTCACCTCGTTTCGGATGTGATACATGATAGATTGATTGGTGAGAAAGGGCACTTCAACACAAAAATCACGTATATTGCTGAAGAAAAAGATAGCAATTATAAATCCGTACGTAAAATTGCTGTGATGAATCAAGATGGGAGTAATATAAAATACTTAACAAATGGCGATAGATTTGTGTCAACACCGAGATTTGCGCCGAATGGGGAGAATATTGTTTATATCTCATACGCAAATGGTAAAAGTTATATAATATTAAAAAATTTAAAAGATAACACTGAATCAATAATCAGCACATTTGAAGGAGTTATTTCTGCTCCTAGATTTTCTCCTGATGGTAAATCTCTTTTAATTTCCCACTCATTGGGTGGTGAAACGAATATATTATCTTTAGATTTAAACAGTAAACGGACAAAAAAAATTACTAAAGGTTCAGCTATAAGCACTTCTCCCTCTTTTTCTCCAGATCAAAAGTACATGGTTTTTAGTTCTGACATAAGTGGAAGTCAGCAACTATATATCATCGATTTCACTACAAAAAGCAAAAAACCTAAGAGAATTAGTTTTGGAAGTGGAAGATATGCTACGCCTGTTTGGTCGCCAAAAGGAGATCTGATAGCTTTTACAAAGATTCAGTCGGAAAAATTTTACATAGGAGTTATGAAGCCAGATGGCAAAGAAGAACGTCTGCTTTCAGAGGGGCATAAAATTGAATCCCCGGCATGGCTACCAAATGGTAGAGAAATCATTTTTACAAGAACAGAATCACCAAGCAACTCTAAACTATATTTAGTAGACTTAGTAAAGAAAAATCAAAAAATGGTTTCCACTCCCACAAATGCTTCTTTACCGGATTGGTCTTATTTTTGAAAGTAGATTTATTGTATCTGTTCAGATGCATGGCTAATGCTGAAACAAAAATTCCAGTGCTCCCTTTCTTGTCATCCCAGTCTGGGATCCAGATTGGGCACTAAGTTGGTAAACACGAAAGCGCTCTACAACGTTTTTGATGGAACTGTGCAAAAGCCAGTGTCAAGCACTGGAATGACACCCATTTGTTCCTATAGTTGTCTTTTCTCGTCTACCTTATTTTGCCACTCTGCTGAACAGATACGATCTATTATAGGTTTGATATAAGCCTTGTTTTACCTTAATCGTTTATAACCTTTGGCACTACGAAATACCCATGCTCAGGTTTTGTATTGGACAATATCTCTTCTTTAATGTTTTGAGAATTTATAACATCATCGCGTACATGAATGTCCTTGTCTATACTGCCATAACGCATAGGAGAAACACCTTCAGTATTAACTTGCAATAAAGTATCATGTATCCAATCCAGCATTGTCAGTTCTTTGGAGTAGTGATCAATCTCGTCATTTGATAACTTAATCCTTACAAGCTGTGCAATTTTAAGCATTTCTTCCTTGGTAATTGTTATTTTTCTCTTATTTGCAAATTCTATTAGTGAAGTAATAACGTCTTCTGTTGACTTAGCTGGCATTTCTACCTCCTTGGATGAAGTGAGTTAAAATATTTACAACCGAAACAACTTCTATTTTACCAGTTTTTTCAAGTTTGTGAAGTATGGTATCCGTAATCACTAATTTATCTAAAGAAGAGGAAGAAATTTTTTCAACTGCACTTCCTGAAAGCACGCCATGTGTGATGCATGAAATTACGGACTTTGCTCCGCAATTTTTTAAAGCAAGGGCTGCATTACACAATGTTCCACCAGAATCAACTATATCATCAACAATGACACAATTTTTATTCGCAACTTCTCCTATTATGTTCATTACTTGAGATGTGCCTGCTTTCTCCCTATATTTATCTACTACAATAATCTTATCACTCAGCTCCATCTTGTACTTTTCCTCTAAAGCCCTCGCAAAAGCACGTGCTCTGCCGATTGCTCCAACATCAGGTGCAACAATTGCCAAATTTTCCGTGTGTATACAGTCAACAAATGCTTCAAAACAGTTCAAATTAGTTATCGGTACATCAAAGAATCCTTCAATTTGATTTGAGTGCAAATCAATAACTGCGACACTACTTGCACCTGCAGTTTGAATAAGATTTGCAACTAATTTGGCACTTAAAGCAGATTGCATATTATTGTTTTTGATAATTCTATCTTGCCTGCTATATCCATAATAAGGAATAATTGCCGTTATTCTTTTTGCTCCTGACCTATTTACTGCATCAATTATAAGCAGAAGCTCCATAAGGTTATCATTCACAGGGGGAGAAAGAGATTGTACTATGTATACTTCTTGATTATATAGATCATTTGCTACTTCTACATTGACCTCACCATCAGCAAACTTTGATATCCAAGCAGAGGATGGTTGAACATCTAGCTGGTTAACTACTGATTCCCCTAATCCTTCACTAGCACTACCTATTATTATCTTCATAATATACTAATTGAGTTTTTAAGATTATACAGAAATTGTAAAATAATTGAAATGTAAGTTTCTTTATCTGTATCTGTTCAGCAGAGTGGCAAAATAAGGTAGACGAGAAAAGACAACTATAGGAACAAATGGGTGTCAAGCACTGGGATGACATTATAGAGGCACTGGGATGACAAATTTGTCGTTTTTTAAATTGTTGCTAAACCAGAATTACTTTAGCTATAGATTCTTTTACCGCACTCTTGCAATCAAGTTTCATCAAAAGTCAGATTGCAGAGTTAAATCTTCCACCCAAATGACCATGAACTCTACCTGCTTGTTTGGAGATATTTCTTGTACTAAGGTTTTATAGGTCAACATTTGCTTTTTTATTTCATTTAATGAGGAAACAGAAACGTTACGGTGTGATTTGTAGTCAATTATGATTGCTTTGTCTTGCGTTATGCATAGCCTATCTAGTCGTACTAATACTGACTTGCCATCAATTATTCCACTCAGTGTAATTTCTGACTTACCTTCCAAATCAAACAAATAGCCATATTTTTCATTAAAAGCTAATATTTTACTATAAATTTCATCCTTATCTTCACTGGTGTTTATATTGTCAAGATATTTTCTGACCCAATTTTTTCTCCTTTCTTTTTCTATCTTGGGCATATACTGCAATATGCTGTGAATGATCAGGCCTCTTGCATAACCATCTGTCATCCCAGTGCCCCTTTTATTGTCATCCAAGTAGCCAGACACTGGCTTTTTTTCTCCAGGTTCCAGCGTCACGTGCTGAAATGACATCGAAGAGTGAGTAGCTGATGCTGGCTTTTCTTCTTTTTCCAGTGTCAAGCACTGGAATGACATTGATAGGTTTGGCGGAAGCGAAATCACTGGAACGTCAAAATAATCACGTTTTTTATAAATGTAAGGGTAGTTTGCGTTCACACATAGCACTTCAACTTTTTCTTTAAATATTGGCTGTAAGTATGCTTGTTTCTTTTCATATGGTTCTCCATACTGAGTGATTAGATCATACCAAGAGCCCTTTTGCACTGGCTCTTTACTTAAGATGTATAACTCATCTTCAGCACGTGTGAGTGCTACGTATAATAAACGCAAATATTCATTATAATCCTCTAGTTTTTTCTCTCTTTTTACTTGATCACAATAAGCGTTGTTGTTTTTTCCACACCAAAATGGCACTTCTGTTCCATCAAAGATAATGCTTTCACTGTTTCTTGGCACTGTGTTTGTATCAACCAAAAATACTATGGGAGCTTGCAGACCTTTTGATTTATGAATTGTCATTATTCGCACAGCATTGCGTTCTGATTGCATATCATTCTTAATCTCCGGGTTATTCTCCTTGATCCACTGAACAAATGCTTGAAGAGATGGGTTTTCAAATTGCAACACAAGGTTCATAAATTCGTCTAGAACCTCGAAGCACTCAAGACCTAGCCTTGCAGCAAATTTCTTCTTACCTGTGCGCAATATATGCGTGAATAATGCAAGAGGGGATTCTGTGCGAGATAAGTTAATGAGATAGTTTAATTCACTATAGATAACCCCATGATAATCTTGAAGTCTTTCCCATAGTGAATGCTCTTTACGGTCATATGCAATGTTAAATAAATCATCCTCAGTGAAATTAAATAGCGGTGATTTTAAAGCATTTGCAAGAGCTAAATCATTTGCCGGAAGGAGTAAAAACTCAGCCAAAGCTATTAAGTCCTGCACAGCTATATAGTCCATAATCCTAAAATAGTCCCGTCCTACAACTGGCACGTTTGCTTTTTTAAGTTCGCTTATTATGTAATCAACTAAGACGTTTCGTTGCCGTACCAAAATCATAATGTCTCTTGGTTCTATATGGCGATCTTTAGCGACTAAAATCCGCCCTTCGTTTAACCAATTGTGAATTCTGTTGGCTATTGTTTGAGCAAGTAATCGGTCTGTTATTATATAATTTTCCCTGCATGTCAGAGGAATTTGTAAAGCTTGCTGTTCTTTCTCTTTACACTTTGGTAACGCTGGCCAAATTTCAATATACCCTTGGTCATTTTCTCTATGTAGAACATGTTTTATTTCATTATCAACAAAAGATATTTCTGCGCGGAAGTTATTAAATATTCTATCTACAAGCATCAAAACTTCTGGAGTTGAGCGGAATGACTTTTCAAGTTGGCATGATATCCAATCTCTACCACCAGTTTTCGTATGAAAGTATTGTTGCATATAGTTAAATAGATGGGGATTTGCTCCTTGAAATCTGTATATGGATTGTTTCACGTCACCAACTACAAATAAGGTTCGCTTTTCATCATTACCGGCAAAAAATTCATCGCAGAGATTTGTTATAATTTTCCACTGGCTGATGCTATTGTCTTGCGCCTCATCAACAAGAATGTGATCTATTTTTTGATCTAAGTTAAACAATATCCAATCTTTATGATCTGGGTCGCTGAGAAGATTTGTTGCTAAATCAATTATATCATTGTAGTCAAGCAGTGCATTTTTTGATTTTTCGCTACTATATAGATCAACATATACTTTAAATATACTGAATAAACTACTGGTTCTCTTGAATATTTGATAAGAGTTTATGTCTTTTATATGAGTAAACACTACATTCTGAACGCTCTCTATTATTTGCTCTGCATCTTTGAATTTCTCCAAAATACTTTTTGTTGCAATGGATGATATGCTCTTTTTTTCGTGCGATTCTGATTTGAGAAATACCTTGGCTAGGTTCTCTATTCTGGTATCTTTCCGCTCCATTCCGGTGTCATCCGAGTAGCTGACACTGGTTCTTTTTTTCTGGATTCCAGCGTCACGCGCTGGAATGACAGCAGAATAAAGCATTGCACTATAACTCTGATCTCTTTTACTGCCTTCACTTAATATCTCTGCTAATCTTTTTATGTACTCAGTTGTTTCACTCTGTAAGTCATGAATTCCATCTGGAGCATTGAGTTTATCTTTGATATATTCCAAGCTATTAGATATCACGCACGTATTTTCTTCATAGATCCCAGTGTCAGCTACTTGGATGACAGAAAGTGCTCTTTTTATACATAAAGTATAAAGCAAATCGCGTAGTTTATTTTCATCAATTTCAGTTGCAATAGAGTTTATATCATCCTGCACAGTTTCGTTATGAAGCACTTTATTGAATATGATGGGATGTAATTCTTTGCATTCGCTCAGCGTGCAATTTGGGGCGATGCCAGCTTCTATAGGAAAGCTGGAAATTAATTTGTAACAGAAAGCGTGTATGGTTTGTATAGTTAAACCAAGATTTTCCAGTTCAGAGAAAAGCCTTCTTGCTCTTGCTAAATAACGATCAAGTGCTTCATTTTTTCTGGATCCCAGTGTCACGCACTGGGATGACAAGTAGGGGTACATCGGAAAGAAATCTAGTTGTTCCAGATCCATTATTAATTCACTGCCTGAACATATTGCCCACCTACTAAGTGTACTGTGAATGCGGTTCTCCATCTCATTTGCTGCAGCATTGGTAAACGTTAAGCAAAGAATATTTCTTTTGTTTTCTAATAAAAGTCTCAATACTCTGTCTATTAAGATTTTTGTTTTGCCTGTACCAGCGGACGCATTTACCCATACAGAGAAATTAGGATTTATGGCATTTGATCTCATCAGAAGTGCGAAAACCTTATAAAAGTTGACTAGAATAGCATTATACATATAATGTAAAAATAATCTTAGTGAAGATATATAATGAAAAGTTTTTGTGTAAAGGCGCCTGCAAAAATCAATCTTTTTTTGCATGTTGTAGACAAAAAAGAAACAGGGTATCACTTGATTGAAGGTTTATTTGTCTTTGCTAATCTCTCTAATTTTTTGGAAATAAAAGTAGGTGAGAAGGATTCTAGGTACGATAACTCTACAGTTGAATTTATAAACTCCGAGTCTAAAATAAATAACCAGTATAACACTGTAATGAAAGCGGTTAATCTGCTGCTTAGACATGCTCCTATACGCACTAAAGTCACTGTAAAGGTTGTAAAAAATATACCAATTGCTGCAGGACTGGGTAGCGGGTCCTCAGATGCTGGAGCTGTGATACGCACGCTAGGGAAGCTGTGGGAGGTTGATAGGACGATTTTAAATGAAATAGCCCTAAGCGTTGGCGCTGATGTTCCAGCAAGCGTAGATAGTAAGCCTGTTTTTGTTAGAGGTATTGGTGAAGAATTGTGCCACATTAAAAAGTTCTCTTTACCCACGAATGTGGTGCTTGTGAAACCGAAAAAAAAGTTTTTGAGTACACCAGAGGTATTTTCCAAACATGAAGGAAAATTTTCTGAGCCAATTAAATGGAGCGATGACGCTGAAAAGGATTTGTTGAAGCTTCTTAAAGAGATGAGAAACGATCTTCAAGAAATAGCAATAAGCCTTGTTCCTGAAATTAAGGATGTGATATCAATACTTGAGTCACAAGAAGGCTCTATACTTTCTCGCATGTCGGGCAGTGGTGTATCATGCTTTGGAATATTCGATAATGAGGAAAATGCAAAAGCTGCTGCAGTTAATATCGGAAAAAAGCAACCAGAATGGTGGGTATGCAACACTCAATTAATAGTTTGACTTATGGATATAACTCCTTTAATTCTCAAGGATAAAAATCTTATAAATGGTTATAGGGAAGGAAAATTTTTAGTGAATAATAGAGAATATTGCGGCTCAATTATAATTTTTCCTGAAAAGGTGATTAAATTGAAAGAAAGTGATATAAATAATTTTAAATCTTTTTTAACAGAGGAAATAGAAATTTTGTTAATAGGTACTGGTAAAACACGCAATATACTAAGTTCTTCAGTGAAGTCCTATCTTATGGAACAAAAAGGTTTAAATTTTGAATTTATGACAACCAGTGCAGCATGCAGAACCCATAACGTTTTAATATCCGAAGATAGATTTGTTGTCAGTTATCTAATAGCCATATAGCATGCTTGAAATGTTTACCCAGGACTTTTTCATCAACAGTCTAATTGCAGTAGTTATGATTAGCCTAGTAACAGGCGCTTTAGGATCGTTTATGATATGGCAAAGGTTATCTTATCTTGGTGATAGTTTGTCCCATTCTTCATTGCTTGGTATTGCACTTGCTTTAATCTTTAAGATTAGCCCATCGCTTAGCATAATGCTCATTGCAATTACATTTGCTATACTACTTTCTCTTAATTTTAACAGATTATATTCTGCTGATACGATATTGAACATTGTTACCAATGTAGTTTTATCATCGAGTTTAATACTTATGTCTTTTCTTCCATCGGGCAATAATAGTATTATTAGCTCACTGTTTGGTGATATATTAACGCTCGATCAGAGTGATATAGTATTGATTTTTTTAACCTCTGCAGTAGTTACTTTGATATTAATATTTAGATGGCGTTATTGGTTAATGATTTCAATTAATCAAGATTTAGCAGTAGTTGAGAAGATTAATGTTAATTTTGTTAGACTAGAATTTTTAATCACTCTTGCTATATTTATAGCAATTGCTGCCCAATTAATAGGAATATTACTTATTGCTGCATTTTTGCTAATACCAGCAGCATCTGCAAGGCTCATCTCAAAAACTCCAATGCAGATGATTATTGTTGCAACAGTTTTTTCTGTGATCTCTGGGATATCGGGTCTCATGTTATCTGCAAGTTTTGATTTGTTAACTGGACCTGCAATTATACTTATTTCAGCTGTATATTTAATTATCGCTTATTTTATAAGGCTAGTATTAAGTAGGTTGGCTTAATTTTAGTCTCGAATGTTAATAGTTTTGTAATATACTCATTATAAAACATCACTATCTTAGCACAAAATAGTCTTTGCTATACTATTATTTATATGCTAATGATAAGCTGTTAATTTTATGGAGTAAGCAATATGAGCGAAGAAGGATTTTTTTCCAAATATATATCTCAACCTGTGAAAAAATTTTATAATTATATTACAGGAAAAACAGAAGAGTCGGATAATGTGCAGAGTACGGCAGATGATCTGCAAAGTACAGCAAATGATGTACACAATATTGTGCAAGAAAACTCAGAGTCTTTGGATACTCATGTACAATCAAATGAGAATGATATCATATAGGTGGCATGAGGGTTACACCATCCAAAGTTAAAAGATTCCTAGAGAAACCTGATGCTTTACGTGGTGTGTTAATTCATGGAAGTGATAACAGTAGGGTTGATTTTTATGTACAAGAAATAATTGCCAGTTTGGATGAGTATTCAGTTCAGGTGATGGATTTTGCAATAGTAAATAAGTCACCCGGTTTACTGTTTTCTGAATTGGCAAACATTTCGATGTTTACCAGCAAAAAATTAATTAAGCTGATAAATGTGAGTGGAGGTATATCCAAAGAGTTAAAAAATGTATTGGATTATAACGCAAGTGGTCACTATGTAATGATGGTAGCAAGTGATCTTCCATATAATTCTGCGACTAAAAGTTATATGGAGAGTTCAAAAATTTTTGGTGTAATTGCTTGCTATAAGGACAGCAACAGCAATCTTTATGACATTATATCAAGTTACTTGAAACAAAATGATATAAAATGCACAAATGAGATAATCTACCATTTGCAATCTTACTTTAATCATAGCAAGCTGCCTATATGTTCAGAACTTGAAAAGTTAGTTTTGTACTTAGGGGAGAGAAAAGACCTAAAACTTACTGATATAGAATTATGCTTTTCAACTTCCGGCAACGACTATGCTACACTTGATGATCTATGCTCTGCCATAGCAAGTAAAGATATGTCGCGCTTCATTAGAATTTCTGATGCATTGATATCGCAAGAAAATTTTTCACCGATAGCGCTGATTCGTATTATATCAAATTACTTTTTGCGTCTTAAAAACGTTTTGCTGTCAGTGCAAGGTGGAATGAGTGAGCAGGTTGCAATTGATCAGCTAAGCCCTCCATTGTTTTTTAAACAATTGCAAAGTTTTAAATCTCACTTGAGAAGTTTGCAACTTTCAGAACTTAAGAAGATTTTGGAAAAATTGATAAGCTTAGAAGTTACCTGTAAAAAAACTGATTTAGATCATAAAATGATTTTTCAACATGAGATTAACTACTGGTGTAGCCCCTTATGATGTCATCCAAGTAGCTAATACTGGTTTCCATCCAAGACGGTGTCATCCGAGTAGCCCCTCTTCTGTCATCCCAGTGCGTGACACTGGGATGACAGAAGAGGGGCTACTCGGATGACATTAAGGGCTACTCGGATGACAGGCTAACCGTCCCCGCTACGTGTTAGCGGGATCTAGAGATACCACGGCGGTATAGCTACACCTTTTACTTAATGCAAGAAGTCTATTATTACTGATCGTATATTATTCAAATTGTAACTTTATTTTTCATAATTAATTTATTGACAAAATTTGATAATTGAGTTATTATTAAATTATCGTTAACAAGTGAGGTAAAAAAATGATGACATCCAATAATTCTCCGTTGCTAAAAGGTAGTCAGAAAACTAAGGGGACTATATGGAAACCTTTAATTGCTATTTCATCATTATCTATATTTAGTTTTATATCTGGTCAATATCTTTCTTATGTTATTGTAGCAGTTTCTGGTTCTGGTGCCATTGCAGCAGTTCCTTTAGCAATTTTTGCTGTTTCTACGGTTGTTGCACTGGTTTTAGCGACATATCTTATTAAACTTGCCGTTTCTAGAGATGATAATAAGAAAGAAGTAGGTCCTGATGGAGAGGAATCTGGCCATATTGCATCTCAAGAACCACAAAAATTTGTGTGTGAAAGTTGTACTAATCTGGAAAATCGATCAAGTGTACCTACTCCTACACCGCCTTCAGTAACATTGGGTACACAACCAAATCCAAGTGTCAGTGCACCACCTTCGCCACCTCCTATACCAACTACTCAATCACCTCCAGTAACGCTTGGAACACAGCTAANNATCCAAGGTGTCAGTGCACCACCACCACCACCTCCTCCTTTGCCTACTGAAGGTTTGAAAAATTGGAACCCACTAAAGAATAGTGCTACTGGTAAAGGATCTCCTGTTGGTACTACACAAAAAAACGCTTCCTATCCTAAAAAATCCACATCCCCGGAAGATAAACCATCTGTTAATCTGAAGGATATTCTAGAAAGTAGGGAAAAACTTAAGAAAACAGGTGCTAAAGAGGGACAAAAGCCGGATGGAGGAAATAGTCACTCAATGAGTATTGGTTTGATTCTTATGAGGAGACCAGCCATGGCACACTCAGATGATGAAGACGAGCATGAAAATGACAGTGATATATCTAATGACGAATGGGATGAGTCAAATGACAAACATTCAACACCTCAAAACCCTCAACTAGACAGTAAAAAAAGAAGCAAAAGTCCCGATAGTGATTATGGATCTGGTTCTGAACTCACATCTCCGTCACATTCTGTGCCAAAGGCAAAGTCACCAGAATCGCCTAAGCCTGTTAATTCAAAAACGAAATCTGAAGCTCCTCCTGCAACAACAGTGACTGAAGTGAAAGACTCATCTACTCGTTCTGTTAAGGGTCTCACGGAGATGTTTAACAATTTGGGGGGTAGCCCGGCCTTCTCTTCTTAAAATAAGTTTACCTACAGGTCTGATTGTACTAAGATTACTTAGTACAATCAGATTTATCAAATGCGTTTATCTCAATATTACCTACCAACTCTAAAGGAAAAGCCTGCTCATGCTAAAATTATCTCCCATCAATATTCTTTGCGTGCAGGTTTAGTAAAACAGATAGCATCTGGTATCTATACATGGTTACCACTTGGTCTGCGAGTACTTAAAAATATTGAAGATATTATCAGAGATGAAATGGATAAATCTGGTGCAATTGAAGCATTAATGCCTTGTGTGCAACCAGCGAGTCTTTGGCGAGAATCAGGACGCTATGATGATTACGGTAAGGAAATGCTACGCATAAGGGATAGGCATGAGGAAGATATGCTTTTCGGTCCAACGCACGAGGAGGTGGCAACTGATTTAATTAGAGATGTGGTAAAAAGTTACAAAGATTTGCCACTTTGTTTATATCAAATTCAATGGAAGTTTCGTGATGAAGTAAGACCACGTTATGGCGTTATGAGGGGTAGGGAATTTTTGATGAAGGATGCATACAGTTTTGATGTAGATTACGAAGGCGCACTGAATTCATATAATTTGATGTACAAAACTTACATAAAAATCTTCAAACGCATGGGACTTACTCCAATTGGAGTTCGAGCTGATACGGGGCCAATTGGAGGAAATTTGAGCCACGAGTTTCATATATTGGCAAACACTGGTGAGAGCACTTTATATTATGACAATAAATTTTCTGAACTACTGGAAAGTGAAGATATTGAAAGTCTGAAGAGCATATATGCAGTTGCAGACGATATGCATGACCCTAAAAGTTGTCCTATACCGCAAGAACAGTTAAATGTTAGTAAAGGTATTGAAATAGGGCATATTTTTTATTTTGGCGATAAATACTCAAAAACAATGAATGCAAAAGTCACCTCACAAGATGGAAAAAATGTCAATATACATATGGGTTCGTATGGCATTGGGGTTTCAAGGCTTGTTGGTGCAATTATAGAAGCTTTTCATGACGATAAAGGAATTGTCTGGCCGGAGGCAGTAGCTCCTTTCAGAATTGGTTTAATCAATTTACAACCGAAAGTAACGGAGGCTGCAGATAAAATATACAAAGCTTTAAAGAGCGATGAAGTGCTTTACGATGATACGGAAGGAAGTGTAGGAGTAAAATTTTCTAGAATGGATCTGATAGGCTTGCCGTGGCAAATAATTGTCGGAAAGAAAGCGGTAAGTGAAAATATAGTTGAAATAAAAAATAGAGCAACTGGGAAAATAGAGGAAATAAAGATTGAAGAAGCGATAAATCACTTTAGCNACAAAATGATACGCGGTATCGGCACTGACATAGTATATATACCAAGAGTATCGAGGATATTACAAAAATACGGGGAAAAATTTCTCAATAGAATCTACACTGAAAAAGAAATAGAGCTAAGTAGAAAGTATAATAGCCAAGAAGTAAGGGCAAAATATTTTGCTAAACGCTTTGCGGCAAAGGAGGCTTTTATTAAAGCATTAGGCAGTGGTCAGGGCATTACAATGAAAGGTATAGAAATATACAGCGATGTAAGAGGAAAACCATATATTGCTGTCAGAAAGGATTTCATCTCAAAGGACTACAAGATTCACCTTTCTTTAAGTGACGATGGAGATTACGCTACTGCATTTGTTGTAATTTGTGGCTAGCAGATATTGTTTCAATTTATGCAGTTGACTTTATGCTATTTATAGCATACACAACAACTAAAAAAACATAGCGGTTTTTCTATGATTTGAATATAATTCTAGCTTTACCTAAACAAAAAATTTAATGGACTATATCTTAATATCTCTTTCCTTACCATTTTTTATTACTGAGAATTATTTGTTAATTACTGCGTTGATTCCGCTTTTAAGTGCTTTTGTTATTTTTTTTACTAGTAAATGGCCAAAAGTAAGCAGTAGCGTTACTGTTGCTTCTTCTATGCTTCTGTTTGCGTATACGTGTCTATGTACTTTATATTGGGTATATGGTGATCATTCTCAATTTATTCTCATGGATTTTGGTAATAGTTTGCATATTAGTTTAAAGCTAGAGTCTACCGGAGTAATATTCAGTTTATTGATATCGTTTTTATGGATACTAACCAGTATATATGCAATATGTTATATGCAGAATAACTATGCTGATAGCAATCACTCAAGTTTTCTATGCTTTTTTTCAATATCGATTAGCTGTGCAATGTTTATTGCTTTTTCTGGAGATTTGCTTACTACATTTGTCTTTTATGAGCTTCTAACTATTAGTACATACCCTCTGATTACTTATAACTCAACAAATGAATCAGTTGTTGCAGGACGCTATTACTTTGGTGTGCTATTTTTCTCTTCTTTGGTATTATTTTTTCCTGCAATAGGCCTTTTATATAATGAATTTCATACTTTAGACTTTGTAAGTGGTGGAATATTCAAATTTGATACTTCACTCATCACTTTCATTGCGGTATGTTTTGCTATGCTGATTTACGGAATAGGAAAGGCTGCATTAATGCCAATGCATTTTTGGTTACCAAAAGCAATGGTTGCACCAACTCCTGTGAGTGCACTACTGCATGCTGTTGCTGTTGTGAAATCCGGAGTTTTCATCATCATAAAAGTTATATTATACACCTTCGGCGTCGATAACATGCAACGTTTTGCGCAGCAAAATTGGTTTGCTGGAGGGTGGCTTCCGTACGCTGCTGGATTTACTATTATTACTGCATCATTGATTGCATTAAAGCAAAAAGAATTAAAGAAATTGCTTGCTTACTCTACCA
This sequence comes from Wolbachia endosymbiont of Anurida maritima, assembly GCF_042182995.1. Taxonomy (NCBI): domain Bacteria; kingdom Pseudomonadati; phylum Pseudomonadota; class Alphaproteobacteria; order Rickettsiales; family Anaplasmataceae; genus Wolbachia; species Wolbachia endosymbiont of Anurida maritima. The sequence continues at coordinate 615,316 of NZ_CP102058.1, read as the reverse complement.
TCTCTCAGTTGTCGTATATTATATTATTCGCTTCAATTTTTAGTGAGCCCAGCATGAGGGTTGCAATTTTCCAATTAGTTTGCCACGCATTTGCAAAAATCACTTTGTTTTTCGTTGCCGGAGCAATAATAACAAGAGCAGGTGAGAAGTATATAGATAAGATTTACGGTATAGGACGCAGTATGCCAATTAGCATGACAGCATTTGCTATAGGTGCATTATCTATGATAGGGGTGCCGCCTGCTCCGACTTTTTGGGGTAAATTTCTCATTTTTCAAGCTGTTTTCAACTCTGGCAATGTAATACTTTCTGTGTTTGTAACTCTAGTGTTAATTGTTAGTACTATACTCAACGCTCTGTACTTTTTACCGATAATTTACAACGCTTTTTTCTTAAAACCTTCTCAGAATTACTTTATTAAAAAAACGCCAATTCTTCTAGTTTTACCTCCAGTTATTACTGCTACATGCACTTTAGTTATTTTTTTGTATATGTTCAGCATAGAGGTTTAAGAAATAATAGATAGAAGGTTTTGGTATCCGTTCAGCCAATGGCGTCAACTTAAGGACACATTTTAGACTTCTTTGTTGAAATAAAACAGCAACAAAAGTGCTATTTATTGCAGCTTTTGGGTAATTTAATGGTAAAAATTTTAGAGAGAAATTTTATACACTATCACCGATATTTTTCCTTAAGTTGACGCCATTGGCTGAACGGATACACAGACCGAAAGCATCACCAACACAATATGTTTTGGTAAAGAACTTGCTAGGAAAGCGTAGTGCGGATGCTGCGTTTGACGAGGCGGGAGCTGGAAACGTTAACATGGGAATTTGGATTGAGGCCCACAGTGAAAACGACGGAATAGCCACTAAACCCTAAAGGAGGCGCGCCAGTTCTCGACCCTACAGATTTTCTTGAAGGTTAGGTCTAATTTTGGATCGAGAAATTTTGATGGCCAAAATGCTTAAAAAATATTAATAATTATACACTATTCTATACCAATATTCAATCTTTTTTGATATTCGTTCAAGTGTGGCAGAAGAACTTATTCAAATAAAGTAGGTAGTAAAATATAAACATTTTATAAAGTGAAAAATGGACTTTTCAGGCCACTGCTGACTCAATACCCAGTCAATATCCTTTCCACCAGCTCTTTTACTGTCGGTACGTAGCCATTCTCATAAAACAGATCTTGCTTAAATTTGTACACGTTGTGCCCGGAAAACATGAGTTCATTTTCAATATCGCCGTCATGTATAATGTTTTGCAGTGTTTTTTGTATACAAAAACTCCGTGGATCTGGCTTTCGTCCTGTGGAATGGTCGCCGTGATCCTTCCAATTGCTAAACAAACAATGACTTAAGCATCCCATACAATTGATTTGATCTTCTCTTATTTGTTTAAATTTATCTGGTGTCACAAAAATAACAGTTGTATCTGGAGTTTTCATTGCTTCTGTATACCCTGCTTTAGTCCATGTATTTGCCAGCTCTTTGTCTTTTGAAGTAAGGTAGATCTTCCTACCTCTGCTACCCATTGCAAATTCACTACTAAATTCTTCGCTGGCATTTTCTGAAAATTTTATTTGACGTAAGTTTCTCTCCTGTAACTCACGTATGAAGTTATTTTTTACTGCAGATGAGTAAAACCCTGTTGGACTGAATTTATTTAAAAATACATCACCTTCTTCTAAAGTGAGTAGCTTCTTTTTCCACTCTGCAGAAATTGGGCTTTCTTTCGTCAAAAGTGGACGAGTGCCAAACTGAAAAGCTATTGGTCCAATTTGCAGATTGTCAAACCAATGTTCCCAATCTTTCAAATGCCACACTCCTCCTGCCATAACAATTGGTGTTTCTGAAAGACCGATCTCGTTCATGAAAGATCTAAGCTCTGCAACTCTTTCAAATGGAGCCTGTGGTAGCTCTGGGTCTTCACTGTTACTGAGTCCATTGTGCCCTCCAGCAAGCCATGGATCTTCATACACTACTCCACCAAGCAAATAGGAAGATATTCTTTGGTAAGTACGCTTCCATAATGCTTTAAAAGCACGCACCGATGAGACAATAGGGTAATAATAAACCTGATATTTAGCTGCAATCTCTCCAAGCCTATAAGGCATACCAGCACCGCAGGTAATACCATGAACTAAGCCTTTTGCTTTTTCTAATATGCCATGAAGCACGCGTTCTGCTGCTCCCATCTCCCAAAGCACATTCATATGTATTCTTCCATGACCTTTTGATATTTCATTCGCTATTTTTGCCTGACTGATTCCAGCTTTAATACTATACTCAATCAATTCACTGTGTTTTTCATTTCTTTTTTTGCCTTTGTAAATCAGCGGCACTAACTCACCATTATCATCAATAAGCTTAGCATTTGCACCAGAAAACGTACCCACAGCATCTGCTGCAGCAAATGCTCCACTTGACCTTCCATCACTGATTGCGATGCCTTTGCCGCCCTCAATGATTGGCCACACTTCCTTTCCTGAAATTACTATCTTTTTTATCTTATTTTTCAAAACTTCCTCGCAATCTTTCACTCTATTTTACTTAATTACTAAAAAAATAATAGCTGTTTATTTTTTCTTATATCATCAGAGCCTCTGCATAGCCAAATTTGGGTTTTTAGTAGACACAGCAGCTACTGTAAATATAGTTTCGAAAGAAGTTAATGTATTTTGCTATATGATCATAGGTCTAACAGGCGGAATTGGGGTAGGAAAGAGCTTTGTAACTAATTGCTTTCAAGAGTTTGGTGCTGCTGTGTTTGATGCTGATTCTGTTGTACACCAACTTTATAAAGTGGATAAAAGCATAATAAGTTATGCAGAAAAAAATTTTCCTGGAGTGGTGGCAAATGGTGAAATAGATAGAACAGTACTGTCTAAATATTTCTTAGCCTACGATGAAAATTGGAAACAATTTCAATCTTTGGTTCACTCTGCTGTGCTGCGTGAATTAGAATTTTTTATTGCTAAGGAAAAAAAGATCGATAGAAAGCTTTTAGTTTTAGATGTGCCACTTCTATTAGAAACAAAATTTCATTCATACTGTGACCTTATTATTTTTATCTATGCAGATAGCGTTGTGCAAGCTCAAAGACTTAACGAACGCAACATAGATAAAGAAAAGCTAAATTTAATCTTCAATGTTCAGTTATCTATTGAGGAGAAAAGGAAGATGAGTGACTTTATTATCGACACCAGTGTAAGCAAAGAGTATGTTTTTTCTCAAATAAAAAAAATAGTGAATTCATTAAACCTCAACACGTAGCTCTACGTCATACCGCCGCGGTATCTCTTAGCCGCTAACACATAGCAACTGTTCTCCCTTGTCATACCGTCACTTGGCCGCTAACAAGCAGCAGAATGACGATTGTCGATAAATCTAAGTTACTTTAGCAACAGTTATTCTCCACCAAATCACTCCGAATTTTAGTTGTATTATTTGCGGATTTCACTGCTGAAATCTCAAATTTTGAGCTTGTGTTCAAAAATGATTCAACTGACCTGCCAAAAAAATCATATCTCCATCCCTTGAATAATTTATCTGTCTGTCCAGATATTGACCCGGTTAACTCATCTTTTGAAGAAACTAATTTCCTTGATATGTTACTTTCTTTACATTTACTATCTAAAATAATTGAGAGTATATCAAGTACAGATTTGTCATAATTACTCGATAAGGTGTTGTTTTGCTGCATCCAATTTCTCTCATTTTCATTAAAAATATTCACAAACTCTAGTAAATCCGCATCTTTTATATTTTTTGTATTCCTCTTGAGATCATCTAAAATCTCATCAACATGCTCTACATTTTTTTCAATAAAATCAGCTATTACAGCATTATTGATTATTTTATTACGGTTCATATTATAGCGCTGTGCTAAGGTCTCTTGCCATTCACTAACTGCTTTAACAGTTAATACCAATCTTGGATTTGCTTCATAATTAAATTTAATTCTCTTCCATGCATCTTTTGGACTATGTAAATACTTATTTATATTAACTATTGATTCCATCTCTTCTTGAAACCAACACATCCTATTATTTTCTTCAAGTTTATTGCACAATATTTGGTATAAGTCATATAGGTGTACCACGTCGTTTATTGCATAGTCTAACTGATCCTCGGACAACGGACGCCTTAACCAATCTGAATTTTTAGCTTTAATTTTATCCAGCACTACTCCTTGATATTGCTCTACTACTTTTGAGTAACCAATAAAGTCATGATAATAATGACAAAACATAGCAGCAACTTGGGTATCAAAAATGGGAGTGGGAATACATTTAAACACAGTGAGTAAGGATTCTATATCCTGCCGGCAGCTATGAAACACTTTAGTTATTTCTTGATTCAGCATTATTTTCTTAATGAATGACAAATCAATTTCTGGCACTAATGCGTCTACAACAAAACTCTTCTCTCCATAAGAAATTTGAATTAACGATAATTTTGGGTAGTAGGTTAAATTATTTCTAATGAACTCCGTGTCGACTGCTATAAATTTCGGTTTTTTTGCTATTAACTCTTCACATGTATTCTCCAGTTCTGATGTTGTACTAATTAGCATATATTTTTTATTCAGTGGATTTATTTTATAATTTATATTAAATTTTTGCAATTAATGACTTATTGCAGGACTTTTTGTCATACAACAGTGGGTTAGGTGACATCTGGTTTAATAAGTTTTAGAACTCTTTCAGTTTCTTTCTGAAGCTCCCTTCAAACAATATGACCGAAGACTTTCAGGTCGCACCATCTCAATGATATATCTGGACTCACTAGAATCCCTGCAAAGAACATCAACTATACTTTGTCTATCAGAGGCAGTTTCAGCATCCATGATAGTGCTGAGAAATTCTATTTCTTCTATTTCATCTTTGCCAGTGAAGTCCAATATATCATTGAGAAAGTGAATGAGAGTATCTTTGTTTTTTTCAGTACCAAGTGCGTCCAGAGAAGGTGAGTATTGTTCAGTAGGAGATAGACCTACCAGGATAAAAGTCGGAATCCTGTAGCTTGGGTAGCAGCATGGAGGGAAACCAAAATGTTGAAGCCTACCGACAACATTATCGTAGGATAATGGCGAATTACCAGGCCGTAGCGAAAGCGAATACACAGATTGCCTCGAAAGAAATATTCTGAAGGTCGAGCCATCTTGGTACTGGCGAAGACAGAATAGACCAGACGAAAAACGAATGAAACGATTGGTCTACTTCAGCGGGGTGTTAGTAACGGCATGGCAATGAGGACATACAAAGCAACTGGAGAAGCCCTCCTCATCCCAAGGAGAAATACCTTGGAGAGATAGGTTCTATAACTGGAAAACAGGAAGTGAACCGAAGATGAGAGGGTGGCGGATGGGTGCGTAGTAGTGAAGAAGTGAGGCAACGCTCATGGAGCAAAGGCACCCTGCTAGTAGAAATCTTTTAACAAAAGGAAGGTAAAGGTAAAAATGATAAAAATGCCAATAAAATTACAAGACCTGAGAAGAAAGATATATATCAAAGCGAAAGCAGAACCGGAATGGCGATTCTGGGGAATCTATGTTCACGTCTGCAAGATGGAGACACTGGAAGAAGCATATAAACTAACAAAGAAGAGTAATGGGGCACCAGGAATAGATGGGATGACATTCGAATCGATAGAGGCAGAAGGCTTAGAAAAGTATCTTCAACAAATAAGACACGAACTAATAACCAAGACCTATAGCCCAAATAGGAACCGGAGGAAGGAAATACCAAAATCTGGAGGAAAATTCAGAAAGTTGAACATACCCTGCATCCGGGATAGAATAGTGCAAACAGCACTGAAGCTAATACTTGAACCGATATTCGAATCAGACTTCCAAAAAGGATCATACGGATATAGACCTAAGCGTAATGCGCATGAAGCAGTACAAAAAGTAACGGAAGCAGCAATCAAAGGCAATACAAAAGTAATTGACGTAGATCTGAAATCCTACTTCGACAATGTGCGACATCATATTCTGATGGAAAAGATTGCCAAAAGAATAAATGACAAAGAAATCATGCGCATGATTAAGCTAATCCTCAAAACAGGAGGAAAACGAGGAATAGCACAAGGATCACCACTTTCGCCACTACTAAGCAATATATACCTAAATGAGGTAGATAAAATGTTGGAGAAAGCAAAAGAGGTGACCAAAGAAGGAAAGTACCAACGTATGGAATATGCCAGATGGGCAGACGATTTAGTGATACTGATTAGTGAACACCCGAAACGGGAATGGCTAGAAAGAGCAGTATACAGAAGGTTGGAAGAAGAATTAGCAAAACTAGAAGTGAGCGTAAATGAAGAAAAGACAAAAGTCATCAACCTAAAGAAAGGAGAAACATTTAGCTTCCTAGGGTTTGATTTTCAAGAGAATATCACAAAACAAGGAAAGTGGAATGTCAAGAAAACACCGCAGATGAAAGCACGAACAAACCTGCTACGCAAGTTGAAGGAAATATTTCGGCGCCATAAATCGCAACCGATAAAAAGAGTGATAAATGACATCAATCCGATATTGAGAGGGTGGGTAAACTACTTTAGGATAGGAAACTCTAGTCGAAAGTTCAGTTACGTAAAACACTGGGTGGAAAAGAAGGTAAGACGCAATTTAATGCGAGCCAGGAAAGCAAAGAAAGGGTTTGGTTGGAAGAAATGGAGTAGCGAATGGATATACAAAACGCTGGGTCTATATTCAGACTACAGAATAAGGTATTACAAACCGAAAGCATCACCAGTACAATATGTTATAAACTTTGGTAAAGAATCTGCTAGGAAAGCGTAGTGCGGATGCTGCGTTTGACGAGGCGGGAGCTGGAAACGTTAACATGGGAATTTGGATTGAGGCCCAGGATGAAAATAATGGATCAGCCACCAAACCCTAAAGAGGCGCGCCAGTTCTCGACCCTACAGATACGCCAGAGTGCAACATCATCCTTGGGATCGAGAAATTTAGAAAGAGCCATAGTAAAAATACTGAGAAAAGATTAATAATTATACACACAACTATTCAACCATATTTTAAGCTTAACTTGATACTATAGCTCAACCCTTATTACTTGCTTTTCTTATCCCCACTTACTTCTTGTGCTTTCACTCCATCTACTTGAGTACTAGGTAATACTGCATATGTAATACCACCAGCTACGAGTGCAGATGCTACTGCTATACCAATCATTACTAACATCTCTAATCTAACTGTACGTTCAAGTGCAGTAAATGCTACCAATCCAGCAGCAAGACCCATACCAATACCAGCAGTGTACCGTGCTGCCATTGCTTTGTTTTGGTTGCTCAGTTGTTTTGTTTTTAGCTTCTAGTTCTTTATTTTCCTTCTTTAGCTTGTCAACTTCTTTCTCTTTAGCTGTTAAGTCTGCCTTCAGTTTGTCAACTTCAGCATTTGGCTGTTGTTGTTTTAGTTGTGCTATTTCATTCTCTTTCTCTGTTAACAGTTCCTGTAAGTTCGCAACTTCTTTTGTATTGTTTTGAGCTTTTAATGCTGTTATTTCAGTCTCTTTATCTGTTAACAGTTGCTTTAAGTCCGCAACTTCTTTTGTATTGTTTTGAGCTTTTAATGCTTCCTCAGCTTTCTGTTTTTCATCCTTTAATGTGTTTATTTCACCTTGTAATTCTTGCTGTTTCTCCTCAGCTTGTTTCTTTGCATCTTCTAGTGCTTTATTTTTATTCTGCGCAGCTTCAGCCAATTGAGTTTGTAAGTCTGTTATTTTCTTCTCAGTTTCGTCCCGTACAGATAATATTGCTTCTTTATCTTTCTTGCTTAAGTTCTGACTACTATCTAATAATTTTTCTTCTAATGTTTTACTAAACATATTAAACCTCATATAAATATTATTTAGGCAGTATAATGCTTTTAAAACTTAACGTAAAGTAATATTTTTCATAGTGTGTTATGCTCGTAAAATTTTGGCGTAGCCGTATTTGCTTAATTGTGCTAACTTAGAGCTTGAAACTTAAGAAATATTTATGTTAAAAGAAAAATACGGCTTTAAAGAAATTGAAGACAAATACAACATATTATGGGAAGGCAGTAAAGTTTATAAGTGGAATGGTGAAAAGGATAACACTTTCACTATAGACACACCTCCACCGACAATATCGGGAAAACTCCATATCGGCCATATATTTAGCTATTGCCACACGGACTTTATTGCAAGGTTTCAGCGCATGCTGGGGAAAGATGTGTTTTATCCAATTGGGTTTGATGATAATGGGCTTCCCACTGAAAGATTGGTTGAACAAACCTATAAAACCCGTGCAAAAGAAGTTGGCAGAGAAAAATTTATAGAGATGTGCCATGAAGTTATTGAGAAATCAAAGCAAGAATTCAAGGAATTATTTAAATTGGTCGGCATTAGTTATGACTGGGATTTGGAATACCACACGATCAGCAAGGAAACTGTGACGCTTTCACAGATGTCATTCATCGATCTATATAATAAGGGATATGCGTATAGAAAAATGCAGCCCATCCTTTGGGATTCGGTTGATAAAACCGCAATTGCGCAAGCAGAAATAGAAGATAAAGTTTTTGAGTCATCCTTAAATACGATAGTTTTCTCTACTGAAGAAAATGAGCAGATCAACATTGCAACTACGCGACCTGAGTTACTTCCCGCATGTGTTGCAGTTTTTTGTCATCCAGAGGATGCGCGCTACACCCATCTGATCGGAAAAACAGCGGTGGTGCCAATAACAAAGGAAAAAGCACTAATCATTGCTGACGATAAGGTCAAAATAGATAAAGGCACTGGGCTTGTTATGTGTTGTACATTCGGTGATGAGCTCGACATATATTGGCAGCAAAAGCATAATCTGCCGATGAAAATTATCATCGATCAGGATGGGAGGATGAACCTGAATGATGTCATTCAAGTAGCTGACACTGGAATCTATAGTGAAATAAATGGATTGAAAGTTACAGCAGCAAGAAAGAGGATGATCGAAATCCTAACTGAAAAGGGTCTTTTAATAGAAAGCACTAACATTTCTCATTCTGTTAAGTGTGCAGAAAGATCTGGTGCACCACTTGAGATATTGCCTACTTATCAATGGTTTATCAAGACCTTAAAGCAAAAAGCTCAAGTATTAGATAAAGTAAAAGAATGCAATTGGCATCCAGCTACTATGCGTAAACGCATGGAAGTGTGGATAGAAGGGCTAAATTGGGACTGGTGCATCTCAAGGCAACGTTATTTTGGTGTGCCATTTCCAGCGTGGTATTCCAACCGTAAGGGAGAAGAAGGTAAAATTATTCTAGCTGAGATAAAGGATCTACCTATAGATCCACTCAAAGATTTGCCAAAAGGGTATAGCAAAGAAGAGGTTATCCCAGATCAAGATGTAATGGATACCTGGGCCACAAGTTCAATTACTCCCCAATTGAATGCACTGGCAGTAAACAGTGAGTTTAGCTTACCAAATCATCGCTATGATGCGATATTTCCTGCAGATCTGCGCAGCCAGAGCCATGAGATAATAAGAACTTGGGCTTTTTATACTATTTTAAAGGCACATTATCATGAAAATTCTTTACCTTGGAAAAACATTATGATCAGCGGTTGGTGTTTAGCCGATGATAAGAAAAAGATGAGTAAATCAAAAGGTAACATCATCACTCCTCATGTAATACTTGAAACTTATGGAGCTGATGTAGTGCGCTATTGGGCAGCAAACTCAAGGCTTGGAGTTGATACAGTCTACTCTGAAAATATATTCAAAATTGGCAAGCGCCTCATTACAAAACTTTGGAATGCCAGCAAGCTTGTTTCCATGTTCATCGAAAAACATCAAGCATTGAGCATAAATTCCGTCAGTGAGACGATGGATAAGTGGATATTGTCTAAGTTATGCAAAGTTATAGAAAAGGCAACGAACAACCTATTGCAGTTTGAATATTGTGAAGCTTTGAGCGCAGTGGAAGAATTTTTTTGGAAAGATNTTTGTGATAATTACTTAGAATTGGTAAAAAAACGCGTATATGGTGATGAAGCAAATTTAAGTGCAAAGCAAAGTTTGGCATATGTACTGAATATTATTTTGCGGTTATTTGCACCTTTTCTGCCGTACATTACGGAAGAAATATACCACCAGTTGTATAGTTATAATTCTGTACACAATCAAAGTAATTGGCCGAGCAAAGAAGAGCTTATCTACGATAAATATTCAGAGAAAATGGGAGACAATTGCGTGCAGATATTAAACATTATCAGAAAGATAAAAGCAGATAATAATGTATCAGTTAAGCATATGATAAAAAAGTTGATGATAAAAGCGAGCGTACAAGAGGATAAGTTGGATCAATCCGCACAGGATGATTTGCAGGCAGTTTGCAATGCGGAAACGATAGAGTGGATGCAGTCTGAGCTTGAAACTGAAGACGAGAAATACATAGTGAATATAGATTTATATTGATTTTTATGTTAAATTTNNTTGACTTCCTTTAATGTGAGCGTTACCATAACGATAGCTTTANCTTATGAGGGAACGATAGTGGGAAATCTATATAATAAAACTAATGCGCCATATCTTATAGCTGGTACTCTTGCTACTTTGGCATTGCTTGCATCTGGGACACTCGCTGTTGCTCCTTATGTTGCATTCTTATCTCCAATTGCAGCCTTTAATGTAGCTCTTCCTGTTGCCTTGAGTTTATCTATACTATCTACTTTGATACTCGCACTTTCATGCAAGATGATTAGCAAGAATAGGAAAATGGAGGCTGAGAGAAATAAATTTGCTGAAAAAGAGCAAGAGTTAAAACAACAATTTGAGAGTAAGGTACAAGAGTTAGAAAATAAAATAGCTCTGGGAGAGAAAGCTAAAGAAGCTGTAAATAAAGAAGTGAAGAATCAATCAAATAGATTANACTCGAGAAAAACAAGATTTGGAAAGCGAAGTGAAGAAGTTAAATGATGAGAAAGAACAACTGAAAGCCGGCAATAAAAATACTCTCGATAAGCTGCAGAAGGAAAAAGCTGAGTCAGAGCAAAAGATAAAAGGTTTAGAAGGTAAAGTTGAAGGGTTAAATAAGGAAGTGAATCGGTTAAGGGGACAACAAGCTACCACAGAGCAACAATTAGATCAGAAAACTCAAGGGTTAGCTGCCAAANNACACAAGAATTGGGGGATGAGTGTGAAGAAAAAGAACAATTAAGAATGCAGTTAGAAACAAAGGAGAAAAAAATCGAGGAATTAGAGGATAAAAGCGAGAAAACAGGGAAGTTATTGGGTGAGAAAGTAACAGAGATATTGGGACTGAAAAGTGAAATAGAAAATTTGCGTGTAAAAATTGGAGAAATCACCAAAGAAAAGGAAAATTTATCTGGAGAGTTACATAATGAAAAGGTTTACATTAATGAGCTGCTTGATGGGTTAGATAGGATACAGAAAGGTTGTGATAGTAAGGTAAAAAAGTTACAAGATTTACTTTTTGATGAATCCAGTAACAGGGAACTTCTTGAGAAAGGTTTGTTAGAAGAGAAAAAGAGTGTTGCACAACAGATAATAGAATATATGACAAACAAGGTAAACGAGGTAGAAGAATTAACAAAAAAAATGAAGAGATGGGAGATCTTGAAAGAAGAGCAGTATTATTTGCAACCAGATTTGTCAAACATAAGGTATTAGAAGAAATTGATGAGCAATATTTGTCACGCAATGATACGACAAGCAGTGAACATTCATCAGAATTTGAAGGAACAGGTAAAAGTGAGTTTACTAATGGACAATTTTCGAAACCAAAATTACCTTACACATCCACACCAAGAACGGCTTCTACTCAAGAATTTCCAGATTTTCTCATATCTCCAATTGCGGAATCCACTCAAACAAATGCAATAGGTAATTCAACTTCGGGTGAATTAGGCCAAAGTGTACTTAAGTTGCAAAATGAACGAAAGTCTCCAAAAAAGAACAAAAGAAGATCTTCTAATGAGAATAAAGAAAACTCAGGGCCACAAAATCAAAAAAGTCCTAATGCAAGTTTCAGCAACTCTAAGATATCGCCTTTTAAAAATAGAACAAATAATCTTGGCTAAAGCTTAACTCTGTAAGTCCAGGGTGATCGTGAATATTTAACACTCCCACAAGTAAGAGAATCTTAACAGATATAAACAAGACTGCCGAAGTTGTGTGTGTAAAGAGGGAGTAATGAGCAATTTGTTTAACAAAGCTAACACATTTTATTTTGTAGCTAGTTCTCTGGCTACTTTTACGCTACTTACATCTTTAGCGCTTACTGTAACTTCTAATGTGCCTCTTCCTCTAACTCTCGCTTTAGCTGCATTATCTGTTTTGGTGCTTGCACTTTTATATAAAATAATTAGTAATAATAAANAAATAGAGGTTGAGAGAAATAAATTCGCTCAAAAAGAGCAAGAGTTAGAAAATAAAATAACTCTAGGCAAAGAAGCTGAAGAAGCTGCAAACAAAGAAGTGGAAAAATTAAAACATGAATTAACTCGAGAAAAGCAAAATTTAGACAAGAGAGCAAAAAAATTGGCTCAGAAAGTAAATGAGTCAGAAGTTGAGAGAGAATCTCTTCTTGAANGAAAAAAATCTTTAGAGAAAAGATTAAAAGCCAAAGCGAATCACATATTTGAAATAACAGACGAGTTGAAAAAGATAANNCGAAGGAAAAAGATGAGCTTGGTAAGCAAGAAGAAGAATTACTTTATGAAATCACGCGTTTGTGTGAACATTTACAAGAAAAAGAAGGCAATCTAGCTGAAAAAGAAAAACGCATAACGGAATTGAAAAGGAAAGTAGACAATAATCAATGCAAAGAATTAGAAAATAAAAAATTGAATGAGGAAATAGAAAAATTATCTAAAGAAAAAGAGGAATTATGTAAGGAAATAGAAAAATTATGTAAAGAAAAACATATATTATATAATAAAAAAGAAGAATTGTATAAAAGACAAGAAGAACTTTATGCAGAATTAGNATGAGTTACAATGTAGATTTAAAGAAATTAATCAGAAAAATAAAAACTTATCTCAAGAATTAAAAAAGAAATTCGAAGAGTTAGATGAAGCAAATGGTTTAATTGAAAATCAGTCTTTTAAGTTAGACGGAATAAGAAAAGATTGTAACAATGAGGTAAAAGGTTTAAAAAATTTACTTTTAGAGCGAGACAGTCAAATAGAACAACTTGAAGAAGGTTTTTTGAAAGAGAAGAAAGAACAAGTAAATTTTGCGCAACTGTTGATAAGATGCGTAACAGACAATATAGAAGAACCAATAAGAAATAATGATGAAAAAGCAATATTAGATACGATTCAAATATTAAAGTTTGCGTTACAAAAAGAAATTGCACGGCTTTTGCCAGACAAAACGCCTTCTTCTTCGCTGGAAGATCTTGGATATGAATCATTACCTGTCAGTCGCTCATCCACTCCGACCAAGTTGCCAAATTCACTATTGACAGAATCTTATGAACGTAGTCAGAGTGAAGGTATTTGCAAAACATAATAATTAGCTTTATTATAAAAAAAATTATGCAAGATAATGAACCCAATAATATGCGCACTGGATACACAAGACTTAAATAAGGCCATATCTTTGGCTAATGCTCTGCGTGGTAAAGTTGGCATGGTAAAGCTGGGATTAGAATTTTTTGCTGCTCATGGTCTCTCTGGAGTGCAAGAAGTTGCAAAATGCAATGTACCAATTTTTTTAGATCTGAAATTGCATGACATTCCAAACACTGTAGCTAAAACAGTTGAAGTAATAAAAGTTCTGAACGTTGAAATGTTAACTCTGCACATCAGCGGTGGGACAAAAATGCTTGAAGAAGCACTAAGTGTGGTGCAAGGCACAAAAATAAAGCTGATTGGAGTGACAGTGCTAACTAGTATGAGCAATGAGGATTTAAACGAGCTTGGAGTAGCAAGAGAGGCAAAATCACAGGTAATTTTGCTTGCAAAGCTTGCAAAAAAGATTGGACTCCATGGAATAGTCTGTTCTGCACTAGAAGCTCAGGAAGTGCGCCGAGAATGCGGTGAAGACTTGAAAATTATTACTCCAGGAATTCGTATAGATCCAGGTCATGACGACCAAAAAAGAACAGCAACACCAAAAGAAGCAATAAATTCAGGAGCTGATTATATCGTCATTGGCAGACCCGTTACAAAAACTGCAGGTAGTGCAGAATTAATACTGAAATCCTTTACTAATTGAAGCAGATAAAAAAAGTGCTTGACATAAAAAAACGAACATTATATAGTGTTATTATCTTTTGTTTTACCTCGCTTAATTTAATTACTGGATTAAGCTTACAGTACTAAGCGTGGCACTTTGTGCCACGTTATTTTCCGGTTTATATTTTCAACAAATAAAAATGATGCTATTTCAGTGCCAAGCACATAACTGTACGAACATTCATTTTTAAAGGTAAATTGCACAACAGATGATGTCATTCCAGTCTGGCATCCAGTCCTTTCGCACAGTTCCATCAAAAACGTTGTAAAGCGCTTTCGTGTTTACCAACTTAGTGCCCAATCTGGATCCCAGACTGGGATGACAAGAAAGGGAGCGCTGGAATGACATCATTTACTATGTACCATATTGCAATGTTCGTACAGATGTGGGAAACATCTATGGATGCCATTCCTATTACCTTATTTCCATTTCCATTTTATTTTCAAAGGAGGCTATTATGTCACTTACCGATATCGCTCACCGTATTAATGAACTCGCTTCATCATGGGAGCAATTTAAATTAATAAATGATCGCAAACTAAAAGAAATTGAAAGCAAAGGGCGTGCTGATTCTGCAACGATTGAGCAGCTATGCAAGGTAAATAATGCCATTGATAGTTGCAAAGAGCGTTTAGACTTGATCGAAACTGCAGCTCAACGTCCAGAAGTAAATACAGATTTTAGCACAAGCGATAAATATTTTTCTGATTATATCCGCAAGGGAATAGAAAGCGGTTTATCACACAAAACCCTCAGTGGAGATGATAATGATATCGGAGGGTATCTAGTTACTCCGCATATTGTAAAACGCATAAACAAGCGCGTAACTGATTCGTCTCCAATGCGACAAATATGCTCCAGTCAAAGAATCTCTACTGAAACATTGGATTACATTATAGAAGATTTTGACCGTGCCGGTGCAGGTTGGAGCAGTGAAACAGTAGATGATGAGGACGGTGGCAATAAATCTAAGTATGATTTTGCAAAAGATACGGACACGCCTAAAATCCAAAAGATTTCTATCACGACTTACGAGTTATATGCTCAACCACAGATATCACAAAAGTTACTCGATGATGCGTTTGTCGATGTTGAGAGTTGGCTGGTGGAAAAGATTGCCGAGACTTTTAGTAAGGAAGAAAGCGAAGCCTTCATTAAGGGTGAGGGCACTTTTCAACCAAAAGGAATTTTAGCTTATGAAAATGGAAACAGTTATAATAAAATAGAGCAAGTTAAAACTGAAAAATTAGATAGTGATTCAATAATGATGTTGTATTACTCTCTGGACGAATATTATTCCAAAAATGCGTCATTTTTGATGAACAGGAGTACGTTGAAGGACATTAGGCTACTAAAAGCTCAAACAGGTCAATATCTCTGGCAACCAAGTTTGTCGCTTAAAGCTCCAGATACCTTAATGGGAGTGCCAGTATACCAGTCTGCCGATATGCCACCTGCATCAAACATTCAGCTACCAGTAATTGCAATGGCAGATTTCAAACAAGCTTATAAGATTGTAGATAACAGAGGAATGAGAATATTAAGAGACCCTTATACGAATAAACCTTATGTGAGGTTTTTTGTCACTAAGCGTGTTGGCGGAGAGGTTGTAAACACCAGTGCTATTAAATTGTTGAAAGTTGCGAGCAAGTACTAAAAACTTCCACAGCACCGCCTTCAAAACCTTTTTACTTCTTTTTATGCCATATACTTTCTTTCCATAAGAGAAAATTGACAAGTTGAAATTAATGTGTAATACTTAAACATTATTTATTTTTTATTAATTATAGGAGTAAAATATGTGGAAAAGCATAAAAAGAGTTTTTAAGTGGATTGCTGATCACACAGGAATTTCATGGATTGCAAGAAAAATTTCATCAGGTTGGAAGTGGTTATTTGGTGGTAAAGCAAAACAAAATACATCACAGCAAGAGGGACCTTCAGGTAATGAGAGACATGAACCTGCTCAAGCAAATGATCAATCAAAAACTACAATACCAAAAATTCTAGATGAAGAAGCTAATCCTGATCAACCACCGGCAAGTTCTAAAGCAGATCTTAATGAACCTAAGTCTGAACGTATAGAAGTTAGTGGTGAAAAATTAGGATTAGTTGTAAACGCAGATAAGGAAGATTTTATGCAGGCCAGTAAGAATCCGAGCAATTCAGAGGAATATCTAGTATATGTAGAACATGCTAAAGGTATACACCGAATTACCGGTCCTAACATGTGTGTGAATCCTGGTAATGAGAATGAGCTTCAATATTTCGCTATAAATTCAATAGCAACTCAAGATGGTAAAATTGTATCTGGCGACCCAGTAGAAATGAAAAAAATGCTAGGCTTAGAAGAAAGCAAAGGATTTACTGACATAACTGGAATATCTAAAGATCCGATTAAGGTTCCTAAATCAGAAATTGCTAGTTCTGCAACGACACCAGGCGCTAGTAATAGTACATCTTTTAGTATAATATAGAGCCTTATTGTGTCTACTTGCAAGTATATAAATATAATAGTTTTTCATAAAATTTAGATCCCAGTGTCACGCACTGGGATGACATCAGCGGTTAATATTTTATATACATTTTATAACTAAACTAGACATTCGTACGGTTGTGTGCGGTATGACGTCGTTACTTATAGCTATACACACAGAAATCATATAGAATTATAGATACAGTTTTTTTATTCTGATGCTTTTCAATTCTATAGCTCTGGTTGTCTCTCTATTACTATTTTTCTACATTATCGTAAAAAAACTGAGCGAAAAGAAAGCAAACCTTGAGGGTAATTTATGTAAATTAGAGCAAGAACTTCAAGAGACAAAACAAAGTTTGCTTACGAAGAATGAAGAAATAGTTGATTTAAGGATCAAAAAAGCAGAACTTGAAGTAACTCTCCAAAAAGAACGTGAGGAAAAGAAAAAGGAAATAGAATTACTCACAAAAGCAGAGGAGAGGCTCACAAATACTTTTAAAGCACTTTCTTTTGATGCTTTGCAAGTGAACAATAACAATTTTTTGAACTTAGCAAAGGAAGTAATCGATAGTAAATTAAAAGAAACGGAAAGCGATTTCAAGAAAAGACAAGCAACGATCAACGAAGTTGTAACTCCAATAAAAGAAAAATTAGAAAAATTTGATAATGAAATACGTGAGCTGGAAAAAGAGAGGGTAGGGGCCTATGAAGGTTTAAAGGAGCAAATTGGAGCGCTGATGAACCAAACTTCCAGCCTTGCTAATGCCTTGAGAAAGCCTCACATCAGAGGAAAGTGGGGTGAAATGCAGCTCAAAAGGGTGGTAGAAATGGCGGGAATGATTGAATATTGCGATTTTTTTACTCAGCCGTCAGTGGTTGATAAAAACGAGGATAATTTATTGCGTCCTGATTTAATAATCAAAATGCCATCTGGAAAGCAAATAATAATAGATGCTAAAGTGCCGCTTGATTCTTACATGGATGCTATATCACAAAATGATTTGCAAATACAAAAGGAGAAATTAAAGAATCATTCCCTGGCAATAAAGAAACACATAAATGACTTGGGTAAAAAAGAGTATTGGAATCAATTTGAAAATACGCCAGAACTTGTGGTGCTTTTCTTAACAGGGGAGGGGGTTTTTAGCGCAGCACTGGAGTATGAGCCTGCTTTGATAGAGATTGGAGTGGAGAAAAAAGTGATCATTGCAACACCGATCACTCTAATTGCGTTGCTGAGAGCAATAGCGTATGGATGGAAGCAGGAGATGATAGCTGAAAACGCAAAGAAAATCAGTGAACTAGGTCATATTTTATATGAGCGCATTTGCACAATGGGCGAAAACTTTGATAATTTGCGCAGGAGCTTAAAAAGTGCTGTTGATCATTATAATAAAACTGCTGGTTCGCTTGAAGCAAGGGTGTTTCCTGCTGCCCGAGAATTCAATAAGCTTGGTATACATGCAAAAAATAAAAGTTTAAGTGCTGCAAAGGAATTAGAGTCCTTACCGCGCAGTTTACATACTGAAGAACTGAAAGTAGATTAGACTTCTATTGCACTAGCAAACAAAGAAAGTATTGTTTGTGGCGGAAAATTATTACTTAAATATTTCTCACTCAAGTTTCATTTTATTAACATACTAAGGAAAAAGTTGATGTTTTGTCTAAAGTGATATAGAATAAAATAATAGTTGGTGAGGTAAAAATGTCAGTATCAAAAGAGCGTAAGGAATATTTACTAGAAAAGTTTAAATATGCTGCCAAAGAATTTGGCAAATCTGGTACAAAGTCCAATCATAAAACAGTACCAAAAGAACAGCAACTCTCTATTGATTTAGGTAACAAAAAAGTTTTTGGTATTATAAACAGAATTTTACACTGGATAGAAAGTAAATTTACATATTTTCTTCCACGCTATAATTTATTTCCAGAAGTTGGAGTCGAAGGAAGAAAAATCCCTGGAACTAATACAAAGGTTAAGTATTTTACTCCAGATGATCAAGTAGAACATACTAAAATTACTTATAAAGGAAAATTATACATAGACTTAATGCCAGAAATAGAAGGTAATAAGTTAAAAGGCTTTAAAGGCAAACTATATGATACAACTGATAAAATTAGTAAGGGAGAAAAAGGTTGTGTAGCTTATGTGATCACGCTTGATGGAAAGCTAGTCACTCATGAACATATTAATGTTAATAAAAGCGAATGGGCTTATCGTCATTCAACTCTTGCAGGTGGTAGGCCAGTTTTATGTTCTGGTTTAATAAAANAAGTGGTAAATGGTAAAATAACTTATATAGACAATAATAGTGGGCATTATAAACCAGAATCAGCAAATTTGTACAATGCAGTGAAAAAGTTAGAAGGTCTATTTTCGAAAGATGCAAAAGTTGTCTGCTTACCATATTGGGTTAGCTTGCAAAAACAAATTCCGCTTATACGCAAAATTATTCCAGCAAAACAAGAGCCGGTAGAGAAATTCTTGAAAAGGATGGAGAAAAAAGGAAAAGATGGATTGACTCAATATGAAAGACATTTTAAAGGAGTAAAAGAATATAATGAACAGTATGAACAAAAGTTGCTTCTTGCAAGCTATAAGTCACCTACAAATGAACTGCCCTGCAAACCAACTATACATAAAAAACACAAGTTGAAATACTCTGAATATATTAACTTACACCTTAATTTTTTGAAAGAGTTCGATGAAAATCCCGAAGTGCAAAAAATGGCAACAGAACACTCAATAAGAAGAATTATTGGAGCAAATTATGGCCATCAACCTACAGTTGCGCTTGCTAAGGCACAGATAGCTAAAAATGGAAAGTTGCAAAAAACGGACGAAATAGTAGGTATAAATGTAACCTTTCACCATGAGAACGATTGTAATAGCTTTGCTAAATTTCTGGATCTCAAAAAGCATAGCTATAATTGCACATCTCATCTGAAGGACAAAGAAATAGAAAAATTAATGCCCAATAAACATACAGTTTTTATGAGTACAGACCAGGCTGATAAGTTTATAAAGGACACTTTACAAATTGAAATTGATAGCGTTGAACAATTGGGTACCCGTTTAGTGGAGCATTAAAACAGATAAACAAAGCAAGACAAAAAAGGTAATCAAAGAGTGAGTGTAAGAGAACTCTGCAAAAATTTACAGTAAAAAATAGAAAAATTAGAAGCAAAAAGAATAAACTTCTTTCATGTATTAAATAAGTTTGATCTGACACTTAAAATAAGTAAGTTATAAAATAGTAAAAGAAAGGAGTGTTAGAAATGAGAAACAAAAATACTAAAACCAAAACTAGGGTTATTAGAGCATGTCTTCAAACTAAGTAGAAAGGAGTTAAGAAGTGTGTTATAAGATATATTTTAAATGTACCCAAGCGATATAAGTGACAAAGAATGGAAGATGATAGAGCAATATTTTGAACCTAAAAAGACCGGCAGACCAAGAAAACACAGTATCAGAACGATTATCGATGCAATAAGGTATGTGATGAGAACAGGCTGTCAATGGAGACAACTACCTAAGAATTTTCCACCATGGAAAACCGTGTATAGTTGTAATTCGCGTTTAAAAAAAAGTGGAATATGGCAAGAAATTCATGATTTTCTAGTTAAAAAACTAAGAAAGATAATTGGTAAGAATGAAACTCCATCAGTAGGAATAATTGACAGTCAATCAGTAAAAACCACTCAAAAAGGGNGATCCAGAGGATATGATGCTGGCAAGAAAGTAAAGGGTAGAAAACGCCACATCGTTGTAGATACTCTAGGTCTTGTAATTGCTGCTGAAGTACACAGTGCAAGCATTCAAGATCGTGATGGTGCACTAAATCTTTTTGTTCAAGCCAAATGCAAAGCTCCAACATTACGTAAGTTTTTTGCTGATCAAGGATATACAGGTAAATTGCAAAACCGCTGTTTATTGGAAACTGGATGTTTGTTGACGATTACCAAGAAAGTAGTTGATACAGGATTTCAGGTTATTCCTAAACGTTGGATTGTTGAGAGAACCTTTGCTTGGCTCTCCAATTTTAGACGTATGAGTAAGGATTATGAGCATTCTCCTCTCACTTCAAAAAATAACATCTTTTTTAATATGATCACTATTATGCTTCACAAATTAGCTCATTCTTGAGTTTGAAGACATGCTCTTAGATATGGGAAATGAACGTGAGTCAAGTAAAACAATCAGCCCAATTAGTAAAGCAATACTTTAAAAAAAAAGACAAATAAAGGGCTATGTTAGAACTAAAAATTGAAATTTTAAGTGTTTTTAAAGTAGCAATTTAATCTTAAAGAGGTACTTTAATAATTCCTTTTAAGTACTAATCCGGAGGTTCGACAAGTTGCTGTTTAAAAGGTTGGGAAATAGTTTTATTAGCATTGAAAATTACATAATGTATATTATGGAAAATAAAATTACATAACATAAGAAGCAACGCTAAAAATAAAATTACATAACATAAGAGCATGTCTTCAAACTAAGTAGAAAGGAGTTAAGAAGTGTGTTATAAGATATATTTTAAATGTACCCAAGCGATATAAGTGACAAAGAATGGAAGATGATAGAGCAATATTTTGAACCTAAAAAGACCGGCAGACCAAGAAAACACAGTATCAGAACGATTATCGATGCAATAAGGTATGTGATGAGAACAGGCTGTCAATGGAGACAACTACCTAAGAATTTTCCACCATGGAAAACCGTGTATAGTTGTAATTCGCGTTTAAAAAAAAGTGGAATATGGCAAGAAATTCATGATTTTCTAGTTAAAAAACTAAGAAAGATAATTGGTAAGAATGAAACTCCATCAGTAGGAATAATTGACAGTCAATCAGTAAAAACCACTCAANAAAGGGGATCCAGAGGATATGATGCTGGCAAGAAAGTAAAGGGTAGAAAACGCCACATCGTTGTAGATACTCTAGGTCTTGTAATTGCTGCTGAAGTACACAGTGCAAGCATTCAAGATCGTGATGGTGCACTAAATCTTTTTGTTCAAGCCAAATGCAAAGCTCCAACATTACGTAAGTTTTTTGCTGATCAAGGATATACAGGTAAATTGCAAAACCGCTGTTTATTGGAAACTGGATGTTTGTTGACGATTACCAAGAAAGTAGTTGATACAGGATTTCAGGTTATTCCTAAACGTTGGATTGTTGAGAGAACCTTTGCTTGGCTCTCCAATTTTAGACGTATGAGTAAGGATTATGAGCATTCTCCTCTCACTTCAAAAAATAACATCTTTTTTAATATGATCACTATTATGCTTCACAAATTAGCTCATTCTTGAGTTTGAAGACATGCTCTGAGAAGCAACGCTAAAAATAAAATTACATAACATAAGAAGCAACGCTAAAAATAAAATTACATAATAAAGAGCTATTTCAGCAAAGTTTCAAACAAATAAAGTTAATTACTTCACAATTGATACCTTACGAGAAAAGCACATTTGATACAGATTTAAAATACAAGTTAACGAATTATTATGATTTTTACCAAGATAATAATATAGTAAGGTTTGGTAGTGAGGTATCAAAATGGGAAAACACACTAATGCATGGTTTTATAAGAAGACTGACCCAAATCATCACGATTGTGCAAATGATGGCACTTGCGGGCAATCTATAAAGGATTTTAGGATTGGTGATTCTGATATTTTCTTCTATGATAGTAATGGAACAGCGATTGCGCAGATACCTAAGTTGCCTAACGGAAACTCTATTACATACTATAATAATCTATATAAAACTGCACAATCAAAAAACTTTGGTGAGAATACAAAATACGTAGGATTACAAGATGTATTACCTAATCAATTCAATTTTGAATATGGAAAGTTGAATTGCGTAATACATTATGACAATGTATCGCAACGGGAGCAAGATCAAATAAAGCTTGATATTCAAAATGCCTATGAGGCATATAAAGCAAAGTTTTGTATGGATAGTGATACTCAAGTTACTGTGCATACCTATATTTTTAATAATGGAGATGATTATAGGAGATATGGCACTTTGGTTCCTGGGTTTTCATGGAGTCAATCTTCGCTCAACACTTCTGGTGGGATGACAAATGGAAAAAGCGTATTGCTCTATAAAAACGCCTATACGGACAACGTTTTAGCTCATGAATTCGGTCATGTGTTTCAATTTAAGCTTTCCGAAGCAAAAGTAAGAGAATTGGACTTTGTAAATGGTCAGCTGATGGCAAATGCAATTGGACTTGAGGTAGAAGAANAAAATTATAAAGCTATTTGCAAGCAGATGGGTGTAGATAAATATGAAGACCGTGGATGGATATTTAGTTTTAAATACAAAGGCACCACTTATAACGTAAGATGCAAGGACTTTTCAGAAGATGAAAAATTTCAATTTATCAAAGACATTAAGAACTCTCATGAATCGCTCGTTAGTGAATGTGATGGATTGGGGAATGAGAATACAGTTTTATCGATTCACGTTGATGAAAATAAGGAGATAAGTCGAATGTATTTTCAAAATTCCGACAAAAATATATTCAAACAGCTAGATAAGACGCTTATAAGCAGAAGTAAGTCTGAAGAAGAGGCAGAAGAAGAACAAAAAGGCGATGAATACACAGAGTTTACAGGAGTGTTGCAATTTAAGTACAAAGGGACCAATTATGATATACAACACAAAGGTTATCTTTCAGCAGAAAAAGAAAAACTTCAATTTATCAAAGACATTAAGAACTCTCATGAATCGCTCATTAGTGAATGTGATGGATTAAATGAGGGGCCATTAAGTCAGAATGCAACTGTAGTAATTTTTGTTGATGAAAATAAGGAGATAAGTCGAATGTATTTTCAAAACTCCGACAAACATATATTCAAACAGCTAGATAAGACATTTATAAGCAGAAGTAAACCTGAACAAGAGGTGGAAGAATCAAATGAAGTAGAACAAAGTAATGTAGAAGAAGAAAAAAGTAACCAGCAAGACACTCAGCAACCCAGTAATTTCTTATCCAATATTTTTTCAGCAATTAAATTCGTTATTGGTTCTATCTCATCACTCTTTTCATGGTTATTTGAGTCTAAAGAGGAAAAATCTGATGAATCTACGCAACAACCTTCTGCTGCTAACCTTTCTTTGCTTAAACCTGATGTTAATCACGATGCTGACGAAAATTACGTAGGCAATTACTCACTATGTAATCATGATTATCACCAACATGATGACCTAATATAGTAAAATAACGAACTTTTATCCCCTACCCTTCCAGTTGACTTTGCAGATATGGGGAGGCGATAAAGGGTGCTTAAACAACTAGATAAAAAATCAGGTAGATCATTCTGAAATTCTTGCATTTTTTGTCTATAGCTAACCCAAGAAAGGTTTTCCTACGTCATACCGCCGCGGTATCTCAGCATAGATTCCGCTAACAAGTAGCGGGATGACGTTTTTCAAATTATCGGTAAACCTAAGTCACTTTAGCTATATAATTTTATAAAGAAATAACTTTTACTTTATCATAATCAAGTTTCCAAAAAGAGAGTGGTATTACTTAAACAACTAAATAAAAAACCAGGCGGATCATTCTGAAATTCTTGCATTTTTGTCTATAATTTTGTTAAAACACTTCCCTTTTGGTCATATCGAACTAAATTTCTTTTTCATACTACCTTTTAAAATGCTTTCGTTAGTTTTTGTCATAATGCGATCAAACACTCCCAATAACCTCTTTAATAGGTTTGGAGTTAGCGAAGAGATAAGATCAACAGATACGTTATTGTTTTTGTCATCCCCACTTGCTTTATAGTCTATTGAAACGATTCCCCTACTTTTCCCACCAGTAAGAAGTTTTCCAATTATAGGAATTTTTAACAAAGATTTATTAATTGAATATGCTGGTATTACTTGTCCTGCAACCTGGAATTTATAATTTCTAATATCGAGCTTACCACCAGTGCTAATACCTAACTCCGCCCCTTCAAGCCAAGATTCTTCAATTTCAACAGAGCCATCTTTATATGAGAAAGGTACATTACATTTATAAAAGTATACACCTTCATCCTTTATAGCATTCACAATACCAGGAAGCGAAGACATCGATAATAAAGTAGTGAGTAGTGGAGCATCTTTGATGTAGAAATTGCTAATGGATAACGTACCATAATGTTCTCCACTTTCTCTCTGAGGAGAGAGATAAAAAGACAATTTGCCGTTTTTAATTGATTTACTAATGCCTAAGGAACGCGAAAGTATACCTGCATTATCCGCATATATTTCGAGCCCTATTCCACTGTATTCCGCTAGTATGTTGCTGCTATCTTCTAGAAACTGTCCTGTAAATTGACTTCCATTGCAATTACCTTTAGTACAGGTTACATTCAGCTTAGCATTTTTGATAACGATGCCTTCTTTCATCATTACATTGTCAACATTCATACTAATCTCTATATCTTTGTTTAATCCATTACTGTTTTTACCAAGCAAGCCTAAAATATCACTTAAGTTAATTTCCTCACCATAAATAGTTATGGCATTTTTTTCCTTACCTGATTCAATTTCTATACTAAAATCATTATCAGGCAATTTAAAATTACTAGAATTTAAATATAAATTTCCATTTTCTACTCTTCCGCTGAATTTTATATCTAGGTCATTTCCTACAACATCTAATTTGTCTATTAACAATTCACCTGCTCCTTTTAGCCTTGTAGAAAACAAAATTTTATTGTGATCTTCAAAACGATTTTTCCACCCTAAGTAGCTTGAATGTGATTCAAATTCTGATAAATCCATATTACCATTAACATATCCCGTCTTATCTTGATTTATCACCGATTCTATATTTGTATTGACATAGCCACCATCAAAATTAAGTATTTGAGCGGGTAAATCTCCGGTCAAATTCCAGGCGAAACTTTCATTCCTATTGCTACTTTTCAGGTCAAATAATAGCTGTGTGTTATTTACCATACCACTGCCATTTAAATCTATAAAGTCACTGCCAAAACTAAGCTTAATGTCATATTTACCAAGACTTGCATTATAGACGGCCAAATTGTCAATTTCAGAATGAAAATTGGCCGAAAAATCTACTTTTTTGTCATCAGCGTTTAGATTAGAAATGCGAAAATTAAATACGGATTTTGCCATTCCACTTACTTTATCCCTTTCAACCTTCACCACATCATCCAGCTTAAATCTTATAGGCTCATATAAACCATACGCATCACTTACAGCTTGGCCATTAATGGTTAGAACTGAATTTTCCTTATCGAGAGATTTCATTTCAATATCACCACCATTAATAGTGAAATTCTGAAACTTAGCGCTATTTACAGTAATTTTGAGATTGTTATTCTTGAAAGTAAGATCACCGCTTAATTCTTTTATTTGTTCAAAATCTTCATCAAATTTTACGCTGCCATTTTCTATATCAGCAGCTATCACAATACCTGAGAAATCATTATCAACTAAATTGTTAATTTTGCCATTGAAACTTACAATGGTATTTAAAACATCGCCATTAATATTATCACAATACCAGCTTTTAAATTTACTATTTACTACACTATCTGGTACATAAGTACATAAATCCTTTACAGCAAACTTGCTAATATTAATTCTAAGCAAAGCATGACTTGTACTAAAGTTCATCTTGCCTATTAAAGAGAGATACGTGTCATTTAACTTAAAATGGAAGTTTTTTACACTAATAATTCCATCACTATATGTTAAATTTATATTTACATTAGTTAAGGCCAAATTTTTGTTCAAATAATTTTCTGTATTCAATACGTATATATTTCCATCTACAATTTCATCCTTTTTATTAATTTTCACTGAGAAGCTTCCTTTGAATCCTATATTTTTGTCCAAATTGTAGCTTTTAACTAATGTAGAAAACTCGCTCAATAGTCCCAATTTTAGATCATAAAATGTCCCGTACACATTTAACAAATTGTTGCGATTTTTTATCGTAATTGATAAATCGTCCAACAATCCCTTTCCATCTTTTGTATTTACATGAATATCTAAAACATTAAAATCTTCCCCCTTCCCTATATATAATTTATCAATAAAAAATTTATCTTCTGTGCCTTTATTAATAGCGATGTTAGTAAATTCAATTTTTGAATCCGCATTTAAGTCAAAAAANAATTCCCTTATTGTTTTTAATAGATTTTTTGCACTGCTTTCTGTCATCTTGAAATTCTTCCCTGTCATCCCAGTTGTCATCCCAGTGCTTGACACTGGGATCCAGGTTTCTTTTTTTCTAGTCACGCGCTGGAATGACACCGAAGGAAGGTGGTTATCACTTAAATAATGATTATCCAAAAGGTCTAATGAGTTTTGCGGATTAGCATTAGTTTCTTCTCTCTTGATACATACATGCACATTATCAGCTGAAACCTGAGAGAGATTTGTGCTAGCTTTAAATAAGGAACTTAACTTAAAATGTACAAAAAGCTCAGGAACTTTTATAGTAAAATTAGGATTTGCTATTGCCAAATCTGTAATGACTAAATACGCATCTTTCTGCCAAACAACTGAGGTATTCTCCATATTAACGCTTGAGCCAACAAATATTTTTGATATTTTATGTTTAACATAAAAATTAATATAATTAATATTGATTTTTAAAGGACTCTCACCCTTAAAAAAGACAAATAAGCAGAATACGAACAATAGAACTATGGAAAGTGATATAGTGATTTTTTTAAGCATCGATTATTGCTTTTCTTGCTAAACTATCAGCCTCCTCATTATACTTATCGCCACTGTGTGCTTTAACCCACTTCCAATCAATTTCGTGTTGTGAGGCAACGCTGTCTAACTCTTTCCACAATTCCATATTTTTTACTGATTTTTTATTACTTGTTTTCCAACCATTCATTTTCCACTTATTTATCCATTCTGTTATGCCATGCTTAATATAAAGACTATCCGTATATAAATTAATATTACAAGAAAATTTCAATACTTTTAGTCCATTGATCACCGCTGTTAACTCCATTTTATTGTTTGTGGTATTTTCTTCTCTACCATAAATGTCTTTTCTGTAATCTTGAAATAATATGATAGCTGCCCATCCTCCCGCTCCAGGATTACCAGAACACGCCCCATCCGTATATATTGTCACTTCTTTTTTACTCATCTTTGTTTATATCGGTTAACAAAGTATATAGTTGCTTTTATGAAAGCACAATTTCTAAAGGTAGTTTAAGCTGCACCTTTAAATTTTATTATAGAAACAAAAAAAAGTGTGACAACGAGCATTACCAAAAGGAAAAGGAAAAAATAGTTTTTATGTTTCTGCCGTTCTTTCATAACTAAAATAAATCAATAGAACAAAAAATAATACTGGCGAATAGGGAAAATAGATAAGAAATCGAGTAAGAAAACATTTGTTTCTGTGAGTTGTGGTTCTTGAATCTGAGAATTGATATAGCGTACCAAATAAAGATGCAACCTGCAAAAATTGCCATGCTTAGATAAAGTAAAGCCTTTTTCAAGAATAGAGCTGGAAGCAAGCTAGTTAGCACCAGCAAGACACTATAAATTAATATATATTTTCTTGTTTTTTCCGGACCATAAACAATATTGAACATTGGAATCGATGCCTTTGCATAGTCTTCAGACTTATTTAAAGATAGGGCCCAAAAGTGTGGTGGAGTCCACATAAAAATTACTAAAAATAAAATGAAACTTTCCCAACTTACAGAATTAGTCACAGCTGCCCAGCCAATCATTGGAGGGAAAGCACCTGCTGCACCACCGATAACGATATTCTGCGGAGTACGCCTTTTTAGCCAAATTGTATATATGAAAACGTAAAATAATATGCTAACAGCAAGCAAAGCAGCAGAAATATAGTTTACTGCTATTGCCATGATAAATACTGATAATATTCCAAGAGTTATACCAAATTCAAGCGCGCTTTCTGCAGAAATTCTACCTGAGGGTATAGGGCGGTTTTTTGTCCTTTCCATGAGCAGATCTATGTCTCTGTCATACCACATATTTATAGCACCTGCAGATCCTGAGCCAAGAGCAACACATATAAGAGATATTAGTGCTAGAAAAGGGTGCATACTACCTGGTGCAGTAACCATACCAGCAACTGCAGTAAATACCACAAGATACATTATCCTTGGCTTCAGCAAACGCCAAAAATCCAGTATTGTTGATTCAACATTTAGCAAAACACTTGTGTACATTCTATTTTACCACTGGTGGTTTTTCGAAAGTATGAAAAGGTGGTGGTGAAGATACCGTCCATTCCAAGGTGTCACCTTTCCAAGGATTATCTCCAGCTTTTTTGCCCCATTTAAAGAGATGTATAACTATAAACACAAAAAACATAACTGAAATGAAGGACATATATGAGCCAATTGAGGATATATAATTCCAAGGGATAAACGCATCAGGATAATCAGGTATACGCCTTGGCATACCAGCTAATCCCAAGAAATGTTGAGGTAAAAAAGTGATATTGGTGCTAATAAAAGTAAGCCAAAAGTGGATTTGACCTAAGCGCTCATTATATTGTTTACCCGACATTTTACCAATCCAATAATAAAAGCCAGCAAAAGCTCCAAATAATGCAGCAAGTGACATGACATAATGGAAGTGAGCAACAACATAGTAGGTATCATGCAGAAGCTTATCTATTCCACCATGAGAGAGAATTATTCCCGTTATGCCACCGCCAACAAACATGAAAATAAAACCTAGTGCAAATAGCATAGGGGTTTTAAACTCAATTGCTCCACCCCACATAGTTGCAATCCAACTAAAGACTTTTACACCAGTTATAACACCGATAAAAATTGTGGTGGTGCTAAAAAATGCAGCAGCGTCAGCACTAAGCCCAACAGTGAACATATGGTGAGCCCAAACCATAAAGCCAAATACTGCTATACCTATCATTGCATAAACCATCCCTATGTAACCAAATACAGGTCTGTGAGAAAAAGTTGATACAACCTGACTTATGATGCCAAATGCAGGAAAAATAATTACGTAAACTTCTGGATGACCAAAAAACCAAAATAAATGTTGAAATAACACAGGGTCACCACCACCTGCAGGATCAAAAAAGGAAGTACCAATATTGCGATCAGTAAGAAGCATAGTTATAGCACCGGCAAGCACTGGTAAGGCAACAATCAACATAAATGCTGTTAGCAAGACAGACCAAACAAACAGTGGCATCTTAGTTAATGACATGCCTTTTGCGCGCATGTTAAATATAGTAACTATAAAGTTGATCGCCCCAACAATTGACGACATACCAGCAACATGAAGTGCAAGTATAGCAAGGTCAACTCCTGCACTTGGATGGGACATTACCTGTGATAAAGGTGGATATAAAGTCCAACCCGTACCTGGACCTTCTCCAGCAAATGCTGAGAGAATGAGCAAAACAAAAGATGACACTAATAACCAGAAACTCAAATTATTCATACGAGGAAATGCCATGTCGGGTGCACCGATCATAAGAGGCACAAACCAATTACCAAATCCTCCCATGAGGGCTGGCATTATCATAAAAAACACCATTATCAATGCATGCCCTGTAACCATTACGTTATATAATTGATAGTTATTGTTAAGTATATTAATGTGCATTAGCTGAGTACGAATAATCACCGATAATAATCCACCAATAATTCCAGCTAATATGGAAAAAATAATGTACAGTGTCCCTATGTCTTTATGGTTGGTGGAAAATAACCAACGCTTTATGCCCTTTGGTGCGTCACTCATATCTATACTCCAAATTTAACTCACTAATTTTCTATTTTCGATCCACTTATTAAAATCTTCTTTGCTTACTGCTTCAACAACAATTGGCATAAATCCATGGCCTTGACCACACAATTCGTAGCACTGCCCATAATAAACACCAGGCTTTTTGATATTAAACCACGCTTCATTTAGCCTACCTGGTATCGCATCAATTTTTACACCAAAAGCCGGTACTCCCCAACTGTGTATCACATCTCCTGCTGTAACTTGTAAACGAACGTTAGTATTAACGGGTAAAATGATGTTGTTATCAACAGAGAATAGCTTTAAATCTCCTTCGATAAAATCTTCTTTTCCCTTAATATAACTATCAAATGACACACCTTGATATTCTGGATATTGGTAGCTCCAATACCATTGATGGCCAATGACTTTTAGTGTTATATCAGCTTTCGGTATTTCTTCCTGTAGCTTCAGTAATTTAGCGTTTTCAAAGGCTAATATACCAACAATAATCGTTGGTATAACAAACCAAATAATTTCTAAAGGAACACTATGGGTAGTTTTACTTATGTTTGTTACTTTGCTTTTACGAAAGCGAAACGCTATATAAGCAAGCAGCGCCCACACAAAAAGCATTATTGCAACCATCACAAGCATCACAAACGAATGTGCCCTAACTACAGCCTCCATTACTTCAGTTGCAGGAGCAGGAAATCCAAATTGCCAGGAAGTAGGAGCAGAGGCAACAGATATATTTGAGTAAAATATTATCAATAGTGCAAATAACTTCACCATATCTTTTGTTTGTTTGCTATAAAACTAAATGATATACTGTATAATAGTATATATAAACTTACTATGCAAATAGAGATTAGTGATGGTTAATAATTTTTTAGCATTCAATAAGTATAATAGTACAATACTAATTTGAGGAAAAAGCATTTACATAAATCTATTGTAAGTAAAAATATTATAATATTTTAAATTAAGAATTTACTTTAAGTAAATTCTATAATAAGTTTAATAGTGTCTGTTACTGCTAATAACCCTCTAGCCTCACACCTAAAAGCAGTAACAGACACTATTAAACTTTATGACAAATTTGCTTATCTATAACTTGCAAGATCAAAATCTTACAAGTGTCTTTATTTCATTATACATTGCAGTTTGTTAATTAACTTTTAATGCCTATGGTAGCATTTACAGCTTGGACCAAAGGTTTATGCATTATAGAAAATAATTATAAAAAAACACACTATTTGTATACCATACAAACTTTTTTCATTTTGCATAGCTGAGTTACTAGGTCCAGAGTGTGATGGTGTGGATTTAGTATCAGGAGTACTGTAAAGATATAAACTCAAAAGGTGTTAAGAGTTTTGAGTCTTTTAGCGTAATATAACAAAGTCATAAAGATGCTCTGTGAGTTGCTGGTGAGACTGACTTCTTAACCATACGCGTCAAGTTAAGAGCATGTCTTCAAACTAAGTAGAAAGGAGTTAAGAAGTGTGTTATAAGATATATTTTAAATGTACCCAAGCGATATAAGTGACAAAGAATGGAAGATGATAGAGCAATATTTTGAACCTAAAAAGACCGGCAGACCAAGAAAACACAGTATCAGAACGATTATCGATGCAATAAGGTATGTGATGAGAACAGGCTGTCAATGGAGACAACTACCTAAGAATTTTCCACCATGGAAAACCGTGTATAGTTGTAATTCGCGTTTAAAAAAAGTGGAATATGGCAAGAAATTCATGATTTTCTAGTTAAAAAACTAAGAAAGATAATTGGTAAGAATGAAACTCCATCAGTAGGAATAATTGACAGTCAATCAGTAAAAACCACTCAAAAAGGGGATCCAGAGGATATGATGCTGGCAAGAAAGTAAAGGGTAGAAAACGCCACATCGTTGTAGATACTCTAGGTCTTGTAATTGCTGCTGAAGTACACAGTGCAAGCATTCAAGATCGTGATGGTGCACTAAATCTTTTTGTTCAAGCCAAATGCAAAGCTCCAACATTACGTAAGTTTTTTGCTGATCAAGGATATACAGGTAAATTGCAAAACCGCTGTTTATTGGAAACTGGATGTTTGTTGACGATTACCAAGAAAGTAGTTGATACAGGATTTCAGGTTATTCCTAAACGTTGGATTGTTGAGAGAACCTTTGCTTGGCTCTCCAATTTTAGACGTATGAGTAAGGATTATGAGCATTCTCCTCTCACTTCAAAAAATAACATCTTTTTTAATATGATCACTATTATGCTTCACAAATTAGCTCATTCTTGAGTTTGAAGACATGCTCTTAGTTTTTTAACTAGAAAATCATGAATTTCTTGCCATATTCCACTTTTTTTTAAACGCGAATTACAACTATACACGGTTTTCCATGGTGGAAAATTCTTAGGTAGTTGTCTCCATTGACAGCCTGTTCTCATCACATACCTTATTGCATCGATAATCGTTCTGATACTGTGTTTTCTTGGTCTGCCGGTCTTTTTAGGTTCAAAATATTGCTCTATCATCTTCCATTCTTTGTCACTTATATCGCTTGGGTACATTTAAAATATATCTTATAACACACTTCTTAACTCCTTTCTACTTAGTTTGAAGACATGCTCTTAGATAGCTCCTCTGTGTTTAATTGGATTACTTTGAGGTACCGTATCAGTAGCTGGATTACTTTTACTATTTATGGTACTTTCATCACTAGCTAAGCTACTTGTTTCAGGTAGATCTTCTTTATCTCCCGTATTATCAATTTGGATACTCTCTTCAGTTACCATGCTCTTCTCATTTTTTAGTCCTAATTTGTAGAATTCCCCAATTACCCCACGAAATTCTGGTGAAAGGTTGCCATTATAACCTGTAATATATTCAATCAGTGAAATATGCCTCACCTCATCTCCATCCTTAGAAGATAAAATCTCTGCTTTTAAAGTTTCTTCAAGAAGATTTAGTTCTTTCGCGCGATTCAAAACTGCTTTAATTTGTTCTGGCAAAACTGATTCAACACTTCCAAGTAATGTCTCCTTACTTTCCCTATTTATTGCTTTAAAAATTTTAAGAAAATCATCTCCTGTTACTTCTCTTACAATTTCATCAATATTCTCCTTCTTTCTGACTGATTTATATAAACGATGACATAAATATTTCTGTTCTTGTGTTAGCATATCAAACTCTCCCACTAAAAATAATAATATACTTTAATTATTATACATTTAAGTAATAAAGTCAAATACTTACCTAAATATCACAAACACTCAAGCAAGAAAAAGGTTCTCGTGCTCGAAAAAGAACGTTACAAATACATATTTATTCAATCCTTTGCCTTCTTCTCAATATACCTACATATCAGAATGGACAATTCATATAGAATCAGCATAGGTATTGCAAGCCCTACTTGGCTTAATACATCAGGTGGAGTTAAGATTGCAGCGATAATAAAAATCACCACTATCGCGATTCTGCGTTTATTTGACAAACTTTGTGTAGTGAGTAACCCTACCCTCACCATCAATGTGAGTATTACTGGAATTTGAAATGCAGTGCCAAATGCAAACATAAATTGGAGAACGAGGTCTAAATATTCGCTAACTGATGGCATAAACTCTATCGGTATATCGAAGGATTTACCACTGTGTTCGAAGTTGATAAAAAACTTCCAGGCTAAAGGAAATATATAGTAATAGACTACAGTAGCTCCCGTTACAAATAAAACCGGTGTTGCAATTAAGTATGGC
The DNA here is from genome assembly GCF_042182995.1 of Wolbachia endosymbiont of Anurida maritima. Lineage (NCBI taxonomy): Bacteria > Pseudomonadati > Pseudomonadota > Alphaproteobacteria > Rickettsiales > Anaplasmataceae > Wolbachia > Wolbachia endosymbiont of Anurida maritima. The sequence goes on along the minus strand of NZ_CP102058.1, from coordinate 581,093 downwards.
AACAACACTGCCCTTTCACTTTTATATAACCCAGGTGCTAAGAACATATAGAATTGCCATGCAAACACAGGAAAAGAGAGCAAAAGTGCACTCATCATTGCAACTCTAAGATACACAAAAAATGCCTCCGTTAAGTCTGTGTAAATTAAAGAAAAACCTTCGCTATCTTTTGTTGCTTCTATTAAAGGTGCAAGTAAAAAACGGTATATATTTTCCTTAAAGTAGTAACAAAAACCAAAAGCAACGCAAAAAAATAGAAAGCAAAAGATAACTCTTTTTCTGAGTTCCGCAAAGTGCTCATAAAAAGAGGCATATTTGTTCGAGTTTTCATTCATACTTTACTATGGCTCAATAATGCTATGTCTAACATTCTCAGCGAAAAAGCCCATTCATTGTCATACCACGCTGCAACCCTGCATATATCACCTGTAACATATGTACCAGTTAAATCCACAATTGCACTATAAGGGTTATGCACAAAGTCTATTGAAACTAAAGGTTCCGTACATATAGAAAGTACATTTGACATTGGAGAACCCTCTGTCATCCTAGTACCCCCTGATGTCATCTTAGTACCCTCTGATGTCATCCGAGTAGCTGACACTGGATTAGATTCCAGCGTCACGCGCTGGAATGGAGTAGACGAGAGAGCTGCATCCTTAAACATTTCATTGATTTCTTTAACGGTCGCTTTCTTATCAGTCGTAAATGTAAAATCAACCATAGAAACATTGCTAACTGGAACTCTGACGGCAGTGCCATCTAGCTTTCCTTTTAATTCAGGGATGACAGAACCAATTGTTTTTGCTGCCCCGGTTGTAGTTGGCACCATAGATAATCCGCAAGCTCTTGCTCTACGCAAATCTTTATGATTACCATCAAGAATATTTTGATCATTCGTGTAGGCATGTATAGTAGTCATAAAACCGCTTTTTATGCCTAAACTAGAATGTAGGACTTTCACAATCGGAGCAAGGCAATTTGTAGTGCAAGAACCTGCTGATATCACTTTATGCTCTTTTTCGAGCATATCGTTATTCACACCATAAACTATAGTGACATCAGCATCCGGAACTGGAGCAGAGACAATTACTTTCTCTGCATTGTGCCTTATTGCTTCTTCACGTTTGTTGAATGCACCAGTACATTCAAGTATTACATCAACATTCCAAGGAATATTTTCAGGGCTCCGTTCTCTATATAAAGAAAACTTTTTGCCATTTATAGAAATCCAATTTTGAGACTCATTAAAATCAATATCACCACTGAATTTGCCATGAACAGAATCATATTTAATCAAATGTGCATGCTGCTTTGCACTGAGTGATCCATTTACAGCTACAACTTCTATTTGTTTGCTATATTCTTCTATTTCGAAAATAGCACGCAATACGCCTCTGCCTATTCTACCAAGACCATTAATTCCTACACGAATCGTCATCTCTTCATTCAAAAAAGTTAATTATAGAGGATATCGCTTGATATTTCATTTTATTCTTTTGCTTTTCTATTGATATGAATTCTGTTTAGTAAATTTCTTAACGTTTATAATTTAGATTAGTTGCGGCTTAAAAGCAGCTAAATCGCTCTTAATCAAGCGTTTTAGAATAAAAAAAACGCCGATATTTTAGTACATAGTAAATAGCCAACCACCACGGGGCTTCTTTTGCCTTTTTTTTCATTTGGTAAATTTCTTAAATATTTATACGGAAGGTACCGCGTGACGCTGGAATCCCAAAAAAAAGGATGACACCTCTGGGCACTGGGATGACAAAAAAAGGAGGCTACTTGCATGACACCATTCTTTTTCCTCGATCCAAGTAGTCAAGGCACTGGGATATAGAGTGAACCAGTGTCAGCTACTTTCATGACATCGTTGTAACATTGTACCATATTACAATTTAGCGTTTTTAGTAACTAAAAAAATGCTTCCTCCTTTTAGAGCACTGCATATAATAGAATTATATCGCAGTGCATTGCGAAACAAAATTCCCAATACTATAACCTACAGGAGGCTTTATGAATAAGAAATTTCTCTATTCACCATTGTCAATAAAAATCATAGGAGAAAACGGTATATTTTCTGGTTATGCTAGCGTTTTTAACATAGTTGATAAACAAAATGACCTGATCTTACCTGGGGCATTTAAGGAAAACTTAAACAGAAATAAAATAAAACTCCTTTGGCAGCATAATCCTGACGAACCCATAGGTAGCATCATAGATATTTATGAAAATGATGTTGGTCTATATATAATTGCACATTTACTTTTGGGTATTCAGAAAGCAGAAGAAGTGTATTTGATGCTCAAAACTGGAACAATTAACGGACTTTCCATCGGCTATATACCTATAGAGTATGATGTTGATCATAAAAGCGGAGCTCGGGTGTTAAAACAAGTGGAATTATGGGAAGTCAGTTTAGTCACTTTTCCTGCAAACTCAGCCGCCCAGGTGATCAACGTAAAAAATCAGAACAATGAACAGGAAATGTTAGCAAGAGCGATAGAAAAAGCAAATGCTGTACTTACAAACACGTGTATTTCTGCTTAAAGTGTAAAGACTTTACCATAATTTGACACCTGCATTAGTATTTATTTAATATTTACACTAATATATATAACTTTATTACTGTTAAAATTTTCTGTAAATCGAAGTTAAAAACTAAGGTAATTTTATGCACAATACTAATAATAAGGTTGATTATGAAACTAATGTTAAACAAAAATACAGTTGGTCTACTGTATTTTCTTGGTTATTTCTAAAAACGATTGGACGAATACTACCAAAGAAATGGAACAAATGGGCAGAAAATATTCTATATTACAATACAACTACTGGAAGTGATGAAACTCATACTGATAAAACAACAGATGAAAGTGCTCAAATTGATTTAAAACCTGAAGTAGCAGTAAAAGAAAGTCAAAGTGAAGTAGTGAGTGAAGATGAAAAAGTTCAAACTAATAAGGATGAAGCTACATTTCAAGATACGACAATGCAGACCGAGTGTGTTGAAACAACGGATAAAAATATTGGAGCTGACTTAAAACCTGAGGTTGCAGAAAAAGGGAGCCAGAGTGAAGTAATAAGTAAGGATGAAGCTACATTTCAAGATACGACAATGCAGACCAAATACGTCGAAACAACGGATAGAAATTTCCAAGCTAGTTTAGAATCTGAAAAAGAAAAGGCATTGGAGGATAAGAATGAAGAATTAAAGGAACAACTGGAGGATGTAAGTCAGGCACTAAAAGCGTTTATTAGGCTCTGTGATGATCAAGCACAGCAGATTGCAGACTTACAATTAGGAGATGACTTCTTAGAAGAGGAAAATAAAGAGTTAAGATCTAAACTTGCAGAACTTGAAAGGAATTATAGAGAATTGGCAGAAGTTGCAAAAAAACGAGGAGAAGAATTTTTAGCAAAATTAGAGGAAAAATCTAAGGAGATATTGAAACTGAACAAAGAATTAATTGAGCGCAGTACAGAATTTGCCAATAAAACAGAAAAGCTTTCAGTAGATGCAGAAAAAAAAGACGCAAAAATAAATAATTTAATGCGGTTAAATGAAGGATTAGATGAAGATAAAAAGAAAATGGAAGCTGAAGTGGAGAATCTGAAAAAACAACTACAAAGTGCTCAGGAATCCAAACAACAACTGGAGGAAGGAAAAATTGATTTAGAAGGTAAATTGAAAGATTTAAGCAGTCAATTAAGCACTGCAGTAAGCGAGAAAAAGGACTTAGAAAATGAGGTTGCCAGGCTACAAGAACAAGTACGGACATTAGAAGAAAGTAAAGAATGGGAATCAGCTGGAATAGAGGGTAAATTAAAGGAAACTTCCTCGATCGTGATGGAAATTGTTAGTGCAGCAACTACCACTAAATAATCAAGAGCAACAACTACAGGGAAAAGAAGTTGACTTAATAGAAAGACTAAAGGCAGAATTAAAGAAAAAATCAGATGAAGAGTTACAAGAAACCAGAGAAAAGCTTGCAGAACAAGAGAAGTTGATTGAGCAGTTACAAAAGGAGCAGCAGCAAGCAGAAAAAGCTGATATTAAGAAACTACAGGAAGAAAAAGAAAACATGGAAAAACAATTGAAAATAATGCAACAACAACTGCTAAATAATCAAGAACAACAAAAGTTGGAAGAAAAGTTAAAGGGTGTTGATAGAAGATTAGAAGATATTGGTGAAAAAACTAAAAAATCACAAGAACAAACAAAAGCTCACAAGCCAGATACAGTGAGTACAGTATCTACTGCAAAATCAACTACTTAGAGCATGTCTTCAAACTCAAGAATGAGCTAATTTGTGAAGCATAATAGTGATCATATTAAAAAAGATGTTATTTTTTGAAGTGAGAGGAGAATGCTCATAATCCTTACTCATACGTCTAAAATTGGAGAGCCAAGCAAAGGTTCTCTCAACAATCCAACGTTTAGGAATAACCTGAAATCCTGTATCAACTACTTTCTTGGTAATCGTCAACAAACATCCAGTTTCCAATAAACAGCGGTTTTGCAATTTACCTGTATATCCTTGATCAGCAAAAAACTTACGTAATGTTGGAGCTTTGCATTTGGCTTGAACAAAAAGATTTAGTGCACCATCACGATCTTGAATGCTTGCACTGTGTACTTCAGCAGCAATTACAAGACCTAGAGTATCTACAACGATGTGGCGTTTTCTACCCTTTACTTTCTTGCCAGCATCATATCCTCTGGATCCCCTTTTTGAGTGGTTTTTACTGATTGACTGTCAATTATTCCTACTGATGGAGTTTCATTCTTACCAATTATCTTTCTTAGTTTTTTAACTAGAAAATCATGAATTTCTTGCCATATTCCACTTTTTTTTAAACGCGAATTACAACTATACACGGTTTTCCATGGTGGAAAATTCTTAGGTAGTTGTCTCCATTGACAGCCTGTTCTCATCACATACCTTATTGCATCGATAATCGTTCTGATACTGTGTTTTCTTGGTCTGCCGGTCTTTTTAGGTTCAAAATATTGCTCTATCATCTTCCATTCTTTGTCACTTATATCGCTTGGGTACATTTAAAATATATCTTATAACACACTTCTTAACTCCTTTCTACTTAGTTTGAAGACATGCTCTGAATCAACCCTTTCAAAATTGCGGAACTTGCCCAATAAGCTTTTTGGGAATCAGAATCTCAATAACTTTTTATCTAAGAAAAACGAGGAGTTAAAAAAAGGTTTTCCTGAATTTGAAAAGAAACACTTTTGTCATAACGTACATAATAAAACCATAAAATTTCTATCAAATCAAAATCATGGTAAATTTGAAAGCAGTAAGCTGCTTGAATTATTAGAAAGTAATTTGGAACAATCCGCAAGGGAGATCATAGAAGCCAAGGTTAAAGAAGTTGTCAACGAACATTGTAACATTGGAAAAAATGTAGGTAAAGAACTACAAGATGGCACGTTAAAAGCCAAGTTGTTAACTTCTGTTAAGCAATGCATGAAAAAATTAAATTTTAACGAAAAAGATGCAGTTGCAACTAGAGATTCTATCTTGCAAAGCTTTAATAGCAAAAATAATAATAATAACGACTCAGGAGAATTACTTAAAGAAATTGTTGTGAAAGAGCTAATAGAAGCTAGAATGAGATTTTTTTTAGATAAGATTCAAAAGTTACAGCTAGTATCAAGCATAAGAGATAAATTTTTATCTCCAGATCAGGGAATGTGTAATCAAACTCAAGGAGGAGTAAACAAATATCAATTAACAGAAAAAGCTAAAAAAGAATACACACCTCATTCCTCGATGAGTTCCCCTAATATTGCAAGCATACATTTATTGAATGCCCAGAGAGTAGCCTAAAGTAGACCCTTAGCATAAAGCACCAGCTCCTCTTTTGTTAAAGTGTAGGAGCTGTCTTCCCAATGTTGCCTGAGCAACTCTAAGTTTTTACCTAAACTTTTTCCTGGCTGGTGACCTATACTTATTAAATCATCGCCAGATAAAGGAAATTTTGGAATATTGAATGTGTTAGCAAACGAAATGTATTTATCAACATTTTCTCCAGACTCAGCACCACAAATTCTTACTAAATCACAATATAGTTCCCTACCAAATAAAGATATGTATTTTTTTTGCTCTCTTTCTGAGAGTTCTGTTTTGATATCGTTGGATAGTAAAAATAGCAGCTTTTTCTTTTGCTTGTTCGAAAGACGTAAAAATTTGCTTACATATTCTCCAAGACTTAGCCTGTCATTTTTGGTAGTCCTAAGAAGTAACGCTAATTTTACTAGTGCATCAGTGCCGAAAAGAAGTGACGAAGACAGAATTTCGCATTTTACTTCTTTTGGGATAATCTTTTGCAAAACATCAGATTCTTGCATGCTCTTAAGTGTTGGAAAAGGATCATTGCACTCCAGCAATTTAAGTACTTCATCTCTTATTCTCTCTCCAGAGAGGTTTTGGATCATATGCGAATGCTTTTTGCATATGCTTAGTATTTCATCACTCAAATCTCCGACACATATTTTTGCATGAAAACGAAATGCTCTTAAAATACGTAAATAATCCTCTTTAATTCTATCTTCAGCGTTACCTATAAAGTTTAACCTTTGCGCTTTTAAGTCCTCTATACCACCAAAGTAATCATATATATGGCCATGCTTATCTGCGTATAGAGCGTTAAATGTAAAGTCACGCCTTGAAGCATCAGCTTGCCAATTATTGGTAAATTCTACTTTTGCATGTCTACCGTCACACTTTACATCATGTCTTAGTGTTGTAATCTCAAAGGATCTTTTGTTTAAAATTGCAGTGATAGTTCCATGTTTTAAGCCAGTTGGAATAGTTTTTATATTACGGAGTTTTAACGCTTTAATTGCTTGATCAGGCAGAAGATTGGTAGCGAGGTCAATGTCGTGAACGTCACGCTGCAAAATTGAGTCTCTCACACACCCGCCGACAAGCCTAGCCTCACCACCAAATTCCTCTATGGCATCGATAATTAAACTAGTCTCATGGTCAACTTGCATTTAGTTAGTATATGCTGCAGTTCATATTATATGAAATGCAAGCAAAAAGCCCTATATAAAAATATACAGGGCTATGAAGTTTATTTTACGGATATTTGTTGCTGCTGATCTTCTATTTTTACTTCTTCCATACTACATCTTGGGTTAAGAGACTGTGCATAAATAGAGTCTTCCTGCTCTTGAAGTTGCCTTGCAAGCAAAAAGTCTTTTTCCTCCTGATCTTGGAGTTGCTTTGCATAGAGGAGATCTTCTTGCCCTTGAACTTCTCTTGCAAGCAAGGAATCTTGTTGTTCTTGTGCTAATATATTAAGCAGTGGTTCGAAATGACTACAGCCTTCGTTCATCATATGTATAATAGATTGATCATTGTAATTTAGGTGATCAAGCGTCATATTTCCTGAAGAATCAATAAGGCTATGCGTTTGACCTAATTCAATAAAGCCTAGCACACCTGCTAGTAACTGAAATGCTTCATCAGAGTTAATTTCTTGTAACTTTTGAGTAAGCGCTTCATTAGAATCAGAGCCAATTATTGCCTGCTGAATTTCCACACCAAATTCACCTCTACCTTGAGATACTTCTCTTTGCAAAAATTTAAAATAAGATTGATCTTCAATAAAGTGCAATCTAACACCATACTTCCCACAGAGTATTCTACCTTCAACTTCGGGATCACCCCATCTATTATTACTCATGATGTTTATTACATAAGTATTCAAATCTTCACTACGGTGCTGGCCATTATTATCATGACTATTCACAATTGCATTCGCAAACCATTCTGGTGGATTATTTTGTGCAAATTCTCTGCAGTCATTCCTTAACTGCTCTACAGTAACTTGTACCCCTGTTTGCTGTTCTAACCCTTGTCTGAACGAATCGAAAAAGCAGTTTCCGTCATCGATTGCCCGCCCTACATAAAAATTGTCAGGTTTGTTTAATTTTTGTTCCCTACTACCTTGTTTTTCTGCTTTTTCAGTAACTTTTTTCTCTAAATCAAAAATTTCGTTCCATTCGTATCTACCTTCTAATCCTAGCCTTCTACTTTCCTTTTCTGCTGCATTAGCTAAGTCTTTTTTGGAAACATCCTGCTTACTTTCAAATAACTTGTATAAAGCTTTGAAAAGTGATATTAAAGGAGTTCTGAAATCAAAGTTTTTTTCTTTTTTAATTGTATTGACTTCAATTTCATGTAAGTCTATTATTAGTTGTTGATTTGAGTTCATGATTTTACCCCTCTAGATATTAAGCTATATATTACTATACCAATCAAGGTAATAATAAATCATTAATTAGGACTAAGAAAAACCTCACGTTCTTACACTCCATTTAATCTAGGCTTAAAAATTAAGGCATTTTTATAGAATACCCTATGTAGAAGTATATAGGGCTATGAAGTTTATTTTATGTATATTTGTTGCTGTTGATGAGGTGTTACTCTTGGTTCTTCCATGCTACATGATGGACTCAAAGACTTCTGCTGCTCAGAACGCTCTATGTGCTGCTCTATATCACTAACGCACTGCCCTATAACAACATTAATTTCTCCATCAGCATTTTTTGCCAATAACTCATCAAATCTCTTCTCAACCTCTTCTCTCTCAGAGATATCCTTTGAAAGGTTACAATATTTTAAGATCTCATCTAACTGATATTGTTTTGCTAATAGGAAATCTTCTTTCTCTTGAACTTCCTTAGTTTTAGCTCTAGAGTAATGACCACTTTCAAGATATATTGTTTCTCGCTCTTTACTGCCCCATAACTCGTCTTTTTTCTTTACATACTCAGGATTTATCATGTTTGGGTCTGGTTTATATATTGTTGCATTTTCCTGACCCTCAAAATATGCTTCGATTTCAGTATTAGATAAAGAAGCTAAAATAGGGATTTCACCGTGAAAAACAAAATACCCTTGTCTTTGTATTGCTTGCAAATAAGTCTGATAAAAGGCTTCTTGACAAACAACTGAATCTAATATTATTTCGTTATTAGTTATATATTCCTCTTTATATTTTTCTTCAGTAAGCGTGGTGTCAAGTATATATGCACAAGACTCAAGCTCTTCCTCTACTCTATTATACAATGTTTCCTCATTTTCTTTCTTTAGTAAATCTTCGATACTAAGCAAATCTCTTTGCTGCGCATTACGCTCATTATGTGCACTGATAGCTTGCCTTATTACTTCATATATTTCATTACGAAATTTTTCATCCTTAGAAAACTTTTCTATAATTCTATCTTTTAAAGCTTTTGTTCTTTCAACACTTTCATTCATTACATCGTTAACTTTTTTATTTGTTTCCTCAATGAGTCCTTTCATCTCTTTTGGTACATTAAGCACTTCCCCAGTGTTACTCAATAGATCTACAAAAAATATTTTTAAGTGTTGCTTAAGAGGATTTGGCATTTTTGGATCACTTAAGGATTTAAATTGACTTAAAAATTTGTGCCATTCCATTCTCATATCTTGCGCTCTTTCAGCTTCATATATAACAGAGCTGTTGTCAGCAAACACTGCATGGAAAAAGCAATTGCCATCACCTGTAGTATCATATTTAACTACTTGACTATTAGTTGGTAATTTCCGTTCCCTAGATTGAAGCATAACTTTTACCTTAATTTAAGCTATATATTAATATACCAACAACACTGTCAATAAGTAACTAATTAGGTATAGCAGAAATTTTTAAATTATGCAATAGTTATAATTTTACATAGCAAATATGAGTTTTAACTGCGGTATAGTTGGACTGCCAAACATAGGAAAATCAACCTTATTTAATGCACTTACAGAGTCAAGTGCAGCCGAAGCTGCAAATTATCCTTTTTGCACAATCGAGCCAAATATAGGCAAGATTTCGATAAAAGATCAGCGTTTGAAACAAATCGCAGCAATTGCCGGTTCAGAGAAGACAATCTATAACCAATTAGAAGTTGTGGATATTGCAGGTCTGGTAAAGGGTGCAAGCAAAGGTGAAGGACTCGGAAACAAATTTTTAAGCCATATCAGAGAAGTTGATGCCATCGTTCATCTGCTCAGGTGCTTTACGGATGACGATATCAGCCATATACACAGTAAAATAGATCCAATATCAGATGCTGAAGTGGTAGAAATGGAATTAATCCTAGCTGATATTGATAGCATAGAAAAAAGGCTACCTCAGTTGGAANAAAAAGCAAAACAAGGCGATAAAGAGCTAAAGAAACAACTTGAGCTAATGCAAGAGGTTCTAGCTACTTTGAAACTCGGTAAACCTGCAAGAAGCTTGGAGAATATCGATGAAGATGAGATGAAGTCGCTTCAATTGCTGACAACAAAGCCCATTATGTACGTTTGCAATGTTGAAGATACAAATGTTATAACTGGCAATGAATTATCTAAAAAGGTAGAGAGAATGGCGGAGGAAAATAAAAGCAAATTTTATTGCATTTCAGCAAAACTTGAAGCAGATATTGCAAACCTTGATAGCGAAGAGGAAAAACAGAGTTTTTTATCAGAATTTGGCTTACAAGAATCAGGCCTTGATGGAGTAGCGCGTATCATGTATGAAGTGCTGAGTATGATAACTTTCTTTACTGTAGGGCCAAAAGAAGCACGTGCATGGCCAGTAAAAATAGGATCAACAGCTGACAAAGCTGCAGGTGTAATCCACACTGATTTTGAGAAAGGCTTCATAAAAGCAGAAACTATAAGCTTTGCAGACTACATAAAGTATGGAAGTGAATCAGCTTGCAAAGACGCAGGAAAAATTCGCTTTGAAGGCAGAGATTATATCGTACAAGATGGTGATATAATGCACTTTAAGTTTAATGTGTAGTAATATTTTAAATGTGATTATCTGTATTTATAACCATTAACAATAAATTTAAATGGTATTATGCCACCCAGGGCTGCCTGAATATTGGACAAAGTAAAGCTGATCTCAACAGCCTGATTTTTTACCTCCTTATTTTGCTCAATTGTAAGAACTACAGTAGCATTTCCAGCAAATGTAACTAGGTCCTTGGTCGATCGGTCAATAGATAATGTTATTACGTTTATGTTGGTAATTTTTCTTTTGGATGAAACAGCTTCATTATTCGTTTTTTCCTGAAAGCCTTGATAGATTTTATGTATAGAATTGTTTCTTATAAAATTTTCTTGGTACTTCGGTTCAACGATCTTAATGGACTCATATATTTCGATGTATTTACTTATTAAGTACCTCGCTGTGGAAGTGTATTCATCTTCCTTTTTACTGAAACTAAGCTTATGCATTGCAGAGAACTCATCTTCTGTGTGGTTCATATACTTCACAAAATTTAAATCTTTTTTAACAGGAAATAACAGGTATATATTTAATGTTAATAAACATAAGCATACTAGGAGAAGCGATACTATTAATGCCATCCAAGATCTTTCTGCTACACAAAACAGATACCTATGGCAGTACCATTCGACTGCTTTACTGAAATAACTTTTGTTTTTTACTGATTTAAGCAATTTATCTTCCATAACACAATACTACCAGACCTAATTATAATAACAATAAGCTTAGAGCATGTCTTCAAACTAAGTAGAAAGGAGTTAAGAAGTGTGTTATAAGATATATTTTAAATGTACCCAAGCGATATAAGTGACAAAGAATGGAAGATGATAGAGCAATATTTTGAACCTAAAAAGACCGGCAGACCAAGAAAACACAGTATCAGAACGATTATCGATGCAATAAGGTATGTGATGAGAACAGGCTGTCAATGGAGACAACTACCTAAGAATTTTCCACCATGGAAAACCGTGTATAGTTGTAATTCGCGTTTAAAAAAAGTGGAATATGGCAAGAAATTCATGATTTTCTAGTTAAAAAACTAAGAAAGATAATTGGTAAGAATGAAACTCCATCAGTAGGAATAATTGACAGTCAATCAGTAAAAACCACTCAAAAAGGGGATCCAGAGGATATGATGCTGGCAAGAAAGTAAAGGGTAGAAAACGCCACATCGTTGTAGATACTCTAGGTCTTGTAATTGCTGCTGAAGTACACAGTGCAAGCATTCAAGATCGTGATGGTGCACTAAATCTTTTTGTTCAAGCCAAATGCAAAGCTCCAACATTACGTAAGTTTTTTGCTGATCAAGGATATACAGGTAAATTGCAAAACCGCTGTTTATTGGAAACTGGATGTTTGTTGACGATTACCAAGAAAGTAGTTGATACAGGATTTCAGGTTATTCCTAAACGTTGGATTGTTGAGAGAACCTTTGCTTGGCTCTCCAATTTTAGACGTATGAGTAAGGATTATGAGCATTCTCCTCTCACTTCAAAAAATAACATCTTTTTTAATATGATCACTATTATGCTTCACAAATTAGCTCATTCTTGAGTTTGAAGACATGCTCAAAATTAGATACTCTAAAAAAAACTTTAAAATATGTCTAAATTTTCCCAAATAGGATGAATGATTATATCACCTTGTTCTGCAATGAGGTAGAATTTATCGATTTTGCTCACATCTATATTTATCATTTTTACACTGAAATTTTCAGGATCATAAGTATTACTTTCTACACTTTTGTGATAATTATAATAATGTAATTTATTTTGATCATCAAAATAACCAAATTCATCAGCAAAGGTTCCCACTTTTCTACCTTTACCACTTTTGACTAGCTCAAATAGATCAATTACATGGTTTTGGAATCCAGGCTCAATAGGCCCTTCTGCAGCAAAAAATTTAGGTGCATGACCAACGTATTCCTTAAATTTTAGATTATGAGTCTTTTTTACACTACCAAAATCCACAAACTTATATTCATCTGAAACGCCAGAATATTGTGGATCATACTTTTTATATTCAAAAAACTCGTTACCTAAAAAATTACAAAACGTTAATTTATAATCATCATGATCGGATTTAACGACTTTAAGGTAATGAAAATCTCTAGGAATCTTTACTTCCTCTTCCGTAATATGATTACGTACAACAAGCTCACCATTTAGCATATGATAGCCAATTTTTGGCAAAGTGGCTATATTGATTGCCTTGTTTAACTTTAAATTTGCCTCATAGATGCCGCTTAACAACTCCTTTCCTTTTTCTAAGGTGACGTCCTGGTCTAAAGCTATATTCTTGATTGAACTCAATTCTTTCTGCATGTTCAGTATGGCTTTTGTCAAAACTTCTATTGATTGCCATACAGTTAATTTATTATCAGTCAAATTATATACTTCAAGTATTAAATTAACAGGATTTTATCATGAATTTATGTTAAAAGTATTATACTTTGTAAACTTATGTCATGATATTAACTACATTAGCTAAAACATGCTTTTTATCTAAGTGGAGTTGCTTAGCAATAACAAAAAGTTCATCTATTTTTTTCCACTGACCTAGTAAAATTTCAACACCATTTACCTCTCTCTTTATGCTTTCTAAAATGAAGGCCTGAATTATATATGATGCTAATTCTAGTTCGATTTCGCTATTAATTACTTTATTAATCATATTGGGATTCTTTAAATCATGAAGGAATTTATAAAAGCATTTGTATGCTTCATAAGCATCACTACTTATTGCATTTATTATCATTCCTGGCATTCCAGGAAATAAAGTAATCATTTCATCAAACGTTTTATCATCAGATTTACATTGAGATGAAGCAACTTGCTTTGTTTCATCATAAGTTAATGGGAGTAAATTCAGCTGAAAGCACCTACACCGGATAGTAGCTTGTATATCATATGGCTTATGGCTAATTATAAATATCTTAGAATTTTTTGGCGGCTCTTCTAATATTTTCAATATTGCATTTTTAGCGTTATTAGTCATTGCCTCTAAGCTATCTATTATAGCTATTTTGTGTTCTGATTGAATAGGACTTAAGTGTAGAAAGTTTTTCATTTCTCTGACTTTTTCTATTCCGATAGTATCACCTTCAACAATGTGTAAGTCCAATGCTACTTCATTATAGCTTTTTATGAGTAACCAATTGGAGAAGGATTTTGCAAGTGTTGCTTTTCCTATACCTTTTTTACCACAGATCAGCCAAGACTGAACAGACAAGTTGTTCATTAATTTTTTTTTGGCTTGGTTGTGACCTATTACTTTTTTCATTCTTTCTCCTATAGATCTTAGTTTGAAAATGCGTTGTTTACTGTTTGTAATGAAATTGCACCTTCCCTTAAAACCTTAATCTTATCTTCGGTTAAGTCAATAATAGTAGATTCTGTACCAGAAACTAGTTCATCATCTTCAATCACTACAGATAAATGTTGCTTAATGGATTGTGGTATATCGTCTGCCTTACATAAACTTTTTTCTCCTGAAATATTTATACTAGTTGCAACTATTGGAACTTTCAGTTTATTTAATATTGAAATTGCAATAGGATGCTTAGGGATTCTGATGCCTATACTATCTTTAAAGAACTCGTTTGGCAATATATTGTTGTTTTTAAGTGGTAAAATATAGGTAATTGGTCCAGGAGAAAAGTGATTTACTAAACCAATATACTTTTTCTTTAGCTTTGCTATTTTTGTCAAATTGTAAATATCACTAACAAATATAGACAGTGGCTTATTTTGAGAGCGTTTCTTTATCTGATATATTTTTCCTATAGATTTATTATTTAATGCATTACAAGCAAGAGCATACACTGTTTCTGTTGGAAAACACACTAACAAGTTATTCTGTATTGCATTTATTATTTTAGATACCATATAGCTAAAAACTTATTCATAACAACTAGTGTTGCATTGTATCTTATATAGTAACTGCTAGTTTTTGTGAACGTAATGCAACGCAGCTTACCATTTGTTATGCAGATTTGCTACAACCCAAACTCTTCATTGACTTTATCCATTATTGCCTGTGGTGGATCCTCTCCCCATCCTGAATACAAAATCTCTCCATAGTCTGCAACATCTATAGAGCCAGTTCTGCTTTTTGCTAGAAACATTTCTCTTTTCTCTTTATCAACTAATACATAATGCCACGCTGATTTTCCACGATCTTTACCACGGACTAAATATATGAGATCTGATCTACTTCTTTTTGTTGCATCAGCAAAAGATCTTTCATTGACAGTTCTGCTTTTGCTTTTGATACCACCGCTTTCAGAAAAAGCTTCCTTAGATTCGTTTTTTTTGCCTGCTAATTCAGAAATTTTTCCTTTTTCCCCTAATGCACGTTCTTTGGTGTTTTGAGATGAATACTTGCTGGAAAAACCTCCTCCTGAAGCATTTCCATTATTAGAAATCCTGTTTGCAAAACGCTTAGCAAATGAATCATTATCGTTTTTTTCTGCCATAAAAATCTCCAAATTTTAGATTGTAGGACCCAAATTTTTACTACACTCTATCATACGTTAATTAAATTAATATAAATGAAAAATAATATAGTAATTATTACAGGAATTACGGCCTCAGGTAAATCAGAATTGTGTGATAACCTGATAAAAGAATATAATAATATCAGCATAATAAATTGTGATTCAAAGCAGGTATACAAAGAAATTCCCATAATTACTGCTCAACCGCCAAAGCAAGAAGAATTTTATAAACTATATGGTTATGTTTCAGCAAAAGAAAATTATTCCGTGGGTCTATGGTTAGAGGATTTAGAAAAAGAAGTTAATCACGCATTAGAAAATGCTCAAATACCTATCATCACTGGAGGAAGTGGGCTCTACATTAGCAGCTTAATCAAGGGCTTATCATCAATGCCACAAATAAGTCAGGAAGTGAGGAAAAATGTAAGTGAATTAAGCAAAAATTTAAGTAAAGAAGAGTTCTATAAGTTAGTGCTAAGTAAAGACTCAAAAATTCAGGGTAAAATATTCATGAATGACTTGCATCGCCTTTCAAGGGCACTTGAAGTTATCACCGAAACTGGCAAGTCAATTTTTGTGTGGCAAGAACATAGACAGCCTCCCTTGTTCAATAATTTTAAGATACACACAATTTTGCCTAAGCGTGAAAACGTATATCAAAAAATAAATTCTCGTTTCATTACAATGGTTGAAAATGGAGCAATTGATGAAGTAAAGAAGCTACTTAGCATGAACCTAGCTCCACATTTGCCAGCTATGAAAGCACACGGAGTGCCAGAAATTATAAAATACTTGAAAGGTGAGATTAATTTAGACGAAGCGATACAAATTGCTCAAACAAACACAAGACACTATGCGAAACGTCAATATACTTGGTTTAAAAATCAGTTCCCAAATTCTGTAAAAGACAAGATTTAATCTGACAGACAAGAATTAACTGATAAAAGAATTAAAACTAATATCAGGCTGTTGTTTAATGCTACTAATATTTTTCTGAAAAGCAATAATTGCAATAGAAATCACATTTGCGTATGGTTTATTGCTAATCTTTCCTCAATCCAAGCTGCTTGAATGGCTTCGAGTATTTTTTCGTTACAGCGTTTTTCATCATCATCAAATTCCTCTAAACTCAAGACCTTTTTTTTAAGCTCAGTGAATCTGATACTAATTATATTCTCATCTGGAAATTTTTCCTCCAGAGCTTCTACAATATCTTCTACATCAAGCCATTTCATACTTTTTTGTATTTATCTGCTAAGTTAAATTGGTGCCCATGGGGAGACTTGAACTCCCAAGGTCGCAAAACCCACGGATTTTAAGTCCGCTGCGTCTACCGATTCCGCCACACGGGCTTTTTTTATCTATCTAGAGTAAAACTCTATTACTAAATTGACTCCCATGTCTGCTGAATAAGGAACCTCAGAATATTGAGGCGACCTCAAATATTTCACTGAATGCTCTTTACTATCTGCTTCTAAATAATCCGGGGCCTTGCGCTCTTGTCTTTGCGCAGTCTCTACTACTATAGGGATTTTTGCTGCCCTTTCTCTTATTTTTATTATATCACCTGGTTTCACTCGATAACTCGATATGTTAACCACCTTATCATTAACTGTAACGTGTTTATGAGATATGAGCTGCTTTGCTGAGTAAATTGTTGGAACAAGACCAGAGTGGTATAAAACAGAACTCAATCTCGATTCTAAGATACCGATAAAATTATCAGCCGTATAACCCTTTCTGTTATAAGCATCTAAAAATGTACGTCTGAGCTGCTTACTTGAAATCGCGTAGTAAAACTTAAATTTCTTATGTGCAGCAAACTGCTTACCAAAGTCAGATAACTTCTTAAATCCAAGAATACCATGTTGACCTGGAGGGTATTTCCTTTTGTTTACTGGGTCTTTAGCTCTACCCCATAAATTTACACCAAGTCTACGGCTAATCCTATACTTTCTAGTGATAACAGTTGTCATATAAAAACTCTCACGATTCAACTCTAGATTATTAAGGATTTTGGCACTTAGTGTCAACTTGTTTTTGTTGGTATAATCTTTTATACTTCATTTTTAAGTTTTTCTATGAATCATCTACCTTTGGAATCTATGGCAAACGCCATCCGTTTTTTATCAATTAATTCAGTACAAAAAGTGAACTCTGGGCACCCAGGTATGCCACTTGGCATGGCAGATGTTGCAACTGTTTTGTTTGCTAAATATCTGAATCATAATCCTGATGATTCTAAATGGTTCAATAGGGATCGCTTTGTTTTATCAAACGGTCATGGGTCAATGTTACTATATTCAATATTATATTTGACAGGTTATATTAGCATAGATGAGCTAAAGAACTTCAGGCAAATGGGATTCAAGACCCCAGGTCATCCAGAGTTTGGCTTGACTTTCGGAGTAGAGGCAACAACAGGCCCGCTCGGTCAGGGGTTTGCCACTGCTGTTGGTATGGCACTTGCTGAATCGATTCTTAAAGAACAATTTGGAGATAGCTTAATTAATCACTACACTTACGTGATGCTAGGGGATGGCTGTCTTATGGAAGGAATAAGCCATGAAGCAGCATCACTTGCTGGGCATCTTAAATTGAATAAGCTCATAGCCCTTTTTGATGATAATGATATCTCTATAGATGGCGCTACTTGCCTTTCCTGCTCTGATGATGTAGAGAAACGCTTCTTAGCGTATGGATGGAATATTGACAAAATTGATGGCCATGATTTTGATGCCATATCCTTTGCAATAGAGCAAGCAAAAAAGTCTGATAAACCTACAATGATCTGCTGCAAAACCATTATCGGAAAGTTTTCAAGCCGTGCTGGCACATCCTCTGCTCACAGTGGTGCTTTTTCGGAGGAAGACATCAAACAGATGAGAGAGAAATTAAACTGGAATTATGAACCATTCCATGTGCCAGAAGATGTGAAAAATGCCTGGAAGAAAACTGTTGAGAGAGCAAAACAAAACTACACGATGTCATTCCAGCGCGTGACCAAGAAAGAAGAAAAAGAATGGATCCCAGTTTCAAGCACTGGGATGACAAAAGAGAATGCTGGGATGACAGGGTATCATGCAGAACTTCAAAGGCGGATAGATAAACGCCTACCAGATAATATCGATAGTGTTTTGGCTGGTCTAAAGAAACAAATATGTAAGCTAATGCCAAACGAAGCTACTCGATCTTCTTTTGGCAGAGTAATGGAACTTTTAACTGAGTCTATGCCGGAATTAATCGGCGGTTCTGCTGATCTTACTGGGTCAAATTGCACTAAATATAAGCACATGCAGGTAATAGATAGTAATAATTATAGTGGTTCTTATGTCCACTATGGAGTGAGAGAGCACGCTATGGCAGCATGTATGAATGGTATGGCACTTCACGGCGCGATTCTTCCTTATGGCGGCACTTTTTTGGTATTTTCTGACTACTGCCGTCCTGCTATACGTCTTTCAGCTTTGATGAAACAGCAGGTTATGTATGTCATGACTCATGACTCAATTGGAGTGGGAGAAGATGGTCCAACTCACCAACCAATAGAGCATTTAGCCTCTTTGCGCGCTATACCAAATTTGTATGTTTTTAGGCCAGCCGATGCAGTTGAAACTCTAGAGTGTGTTAGCATTGCACTCGAAAAAAAAGAGTCACCTGCACTGTTTGCGCTTTCAAGGCAAAATGTCAATTACATGCATTCTGATATCGATCAATCTACCAATCCATCGAAGTTTGGTGCATATGTTTTGTGTGAATGTTCAAAAGAATTAAAAGTGACAATATTTGCTACTGGATCTGAAGTTGAAATTGCAGTTGAAGCAAGGGAAAAATTGCAGGAAAAAGGCATAAGTACAAGGGTTGTTTCTATGCCATGCTGGAGGCTTTTTGACGAGCAAAGTGATGAATATAAAGCGGCGATATTAAATAATGACAGCATCAAAGTTGCAATTGAAGCCGGAAGTGAAATGGGTTGGCATAAATATATAGGTTCAAACGGTATATTTATTGGCATGAAAAGCTTCGGAGAATCAGCACCTTATAAAACACTCTATGAGCATTTTAATATCAGTGCTGATCGCGTAGTAAAATGTGTGTGTGAGAAACTGGTTTACATTCAGTAGACCTCTTGTATAACCATATGAAAGCCCACTCTTCTTTGTCATTCCAGCGCGTGACGTTATTTCCATCCAAGATGGTGTCATGAAAGTAGCTGACATATAACTGTACGAACATTGTCTACCAGGAAGGTGTTATCCCAGTGCCCAGACCCCATAAGTGTTGAAAGTATCAAAAATAACGTGATATGAGATGATCAACGGCATGTAAATTACCTCCCGACAGTAAAACAATCGAACGTATAAAAGAGTCATTTAGATCCAATGTGAATTGCAGTAATGCTATTTTGAACCCATGTAGATTATTTTTGATTTTATAAACAAGAAATAACAAAGCCGTAATAATAATCATGTAAATATACACCTTCATGCCATTCATAGTATGGCTTAAAAAGTGCTTATATCCAAGATTTTGCTTTATAAATTTAAAGAACACTTCTATATCCCATCTGCGCCTATATAGCTCTGTTACTTCATAAGCTGGCATTTCAAACAAGTTTGTCAAAAACCATATTTCATCTCCAATTTTATTTCTGATTTTTATTAGCCGTAGATCATGCTTTTCTGCCACTTTACCTCGTGCACGATAAAGATTAACTATTATATCTTCTAAAATCTCTGATCCATCCGATTTTTGTTCTCTTATAACTTTGTTCCTGCTTATAACATCATGTTTTCTTCCCACTTTAACTCTTGTGATAAATTTGTACTCCTTTTCATCAAATTCGGCAAAAGTTCCAACTTTTCTGATTCCTCTATCAAATAATAAAATATCCTCTTTTTCAACTTTAGCTTCATTAATTGCTCTCACTAATGCTATATCTTCACTACTTTCTTCTTGTCCTTTACAAAATCTTATACTTGTCGGCAATTGATCCTTTAATCCTACACTCACTTTAACTTGACTGTCGTTACTTTTACCGCCTATTTTTAGCCGGCTTTGTTGCATGGCTACCAATGAGAAGGTGTGATGTAAGGGATTTACGAGGCAAATTCGAAAATAGGCATACCGATATCAGTAAATTTGTTAATCAAGTAGCATTTTAAGATCATCTCTTGAGAACGATTTATTTTGGATTTATTCTTAAAACTAAATCCAAATGTTTTTTTAACCCTAAAGAAAAAACTCTCAATACGTGATCGTGTTCCATACCTTGTCTTCTTTTTCCACTGACTTAAATTGTATGCTTTTCTTATATTGATGTTCTTATTTCGTTCCGATAAATGATCTATATCATTGTAGATTTTTGCATTTTTTCTCGGCTTTATTATGGGTTTTAAATTATACTTATTGCATAACTTATATAAATTTGCTGTATCATAAGCTCCATCTGCACGAAGAGACTTAATCTTATAGATATCACCTATTTCTTTTAGTATTTCCGATGCTGATACGCTATCATGTGAAAGGAAATTAGTATATCGAGTTGTTATTGCCTTTTTACTGTTTATATCTAAAGCAACATGTAGCTTTCTTGCTTGATTTCTACCATTATATTTCCTTATCTTGGCATTATCTTTGTTATGTTGAGTGCTGTTGCTATAAATATGGATTACTGTACTATCTATAGCAATTTCAATATTCTCCATATCATTTTTATCTGTTCTGTGATCACACAGTTTCAAATTAAGTTTGTTTAGTCGGCGACAAGCCTGTGAATAGCTCATCACTTGCAGATTCTTCCCTATACCTTCTAAATATCCTTTTATGAATCCAACTGCTTGCCTTAAACCTATTCTAAATAGATTAACAATTATATGTATTGCAATGACAACTTTATCGCTGTAAATGTTATTTCCACCTGCAACCTTTTCTGAAATTTCATACCAGTTTTCTATAGCTTCATCAATGAAATGAAAGACATTTCCTCTTTTTTCTAAAAATTGATTATACTCGTTATTGTTACTGACTTTCATTTTCTGTGGCATACACTCCCTAAAGCATTCATTTTTCAATAGAGTAACCACTTCTTTTTTTAATTTTCTCTCTTTTTTTCTCCTATCTCTACTCGCTATGCAACAAAGCCCCCTTACTCAGAAAAAGTGGAGAGACAGGGATTTTTATAGTACAATAAAATGTTTTAGAACGCTAACTTTTTACGACTAATAACATTATTTTAGTTGGTATATATTTCCATATTTTTTATTAATAAGTTAATCACTCTTTGCCTAATTAGCACAACTACCTGTTATCTAAGTGGAGAGAGGTTACTTTCTCCACTTAGATAACACGCTAGCTGTTTTTGGTTGCTGGAAATGGTTCTCTAATTGCGTACAAGTCAACAATAATTTTCACATAGATCAAAATAGCATATTTCCTCCATAATCCTTGATATAAATTAAAAATAGCATGCTTCCATGGTTCTCTCCGCGGTCTGATATGGCTAGTTTAATTTTAGCCAAGCCGCACTATACTTGTTAGGNNGCGGAAGTGGATGGCAACATGTTGTTTACGAAGTCTACGCTTCAACCATAGCTCTTGCTTATCCCTTCCATCGGCATTACTATCTTTACTTTCAATAAAATTATTGGGTAGTCCTCAACAACTCATGATGAGGTTGTAGTGATGGACGAAATTCCAAATGGCACCTATATGGTTGCTTAAACTCTTGGAAAATGACAAAGTTTTTCTGACTAAACCTTTGCCACATTGTGCAATTAAACCGCTCTATATAGACCAGAGTGTTTATAAACTTGAAGTATTGCTGGAAAATTTGCAGTATAAGAGTCTAGTTTATCAGAAATAAAAGTAGCATTCTTGCTATATGCTTGTTTTGAAATAGTTTAGCTGCATCTTCACTGCCTCAACATGTAACCCAATTATCTGTCTGGTTCATTGCCAACCACACTTTTTTTGTCTTCTTACCAACAAAACTCCACATTTCGTCGCATTCTACTACTATTTTACGTTTGTTGGTATTGACTCTATATGGCTCCTCAATTTTTTTTTACGTTGTTGTATTTTTTATTTACATAATTTTGTAAATGGGTTTCTGAGATTGCTGTAACTCTTCCGCTATAGAAATTCTTTCAACTATCTACTAAATTCCATTCTTCCTGTGTAATATACTTTTTCTTTGCATTTTCCACGAATTGCTTGCCACATTCTTTGCATTTATATTGTTGTTTTCCGCTTTTCAACTTACCGTTCTTAACGCACCTGCCGCTGCACTTAATACATTCCATTCTAGTATAATATTTCTTACCTTATACTAGCTTTTTTTCCTCAAGATATATTTATATCATGAGTTGTTGAGGACTATCTAGAAGAGAGCTCACTAAAAAACTTTGCTAGCGTAGCATCTTTAGGCCTATGGTATATGTCGCTAGAAACTCCTGATTGAATAATTTTACCATTTTCCATTACGTAGATAAAATCTGCAACTTCCAATGCTTCTTGCGGGTCATGAGTTACTATTAGCACAGGGATATTTTTACTTCTAAAAAGGGACAATACATGTTGTCTTGTTTCGCACTTGCGCATTATATCTAAATTAGAAAATGGTTCATCTAGCAACACAACATCAGGATTTTGTGCCATCACTCTTGCTATTGCAACTAATTGTTGCTGTCCTCCAGATAAAGCGTTAGGGTAGATATTTTCATATTTTGCTATATCGAGTAACTTCAAGATTTCCAATGCAATGAGGTGCTTTTCTCTATTGGAAAAGCTGCGGATAGCAAAGGCTATATTTTGCACTACTGTTTTGTTAGGAAATAATGCAGGATGCTGAAAAACCAATCCAATATTTCTATGCTCTATAGCAACTGATGCCTTATTGCTTGCAACTAACCTATCATTTATAAAAATGGTTCCAGATTTTGGATTTTCTATCCCCGCAATTAACTTCAAAATTGTTGACTTGCCACAGCCAGACTCCCCCATNAAACATGCAACATTTCCTTTCTTTACTTTAATGTTTATATTGCTTAAAACAAAGTTGTTTTGATTGTTATAAAAATAACCAATGTTGTTAACTAGCATTAATCTTACTTAAACCATGTTATTAAATATAATAGCATTATACTCAAGAAGTACAGAAATGTTTTGTCGTCATAAATTGGTTATGCAAGAAATCTAGGAAAGAGAAGGATTTTTTGCTATAACTTTACATACATGGTAGGAAACACGGGACTATAGCTCAGCAGGATAGAGTGTTGGACTCCTAATCCGAAGGTCGTGCGTTCGAATCGCACTAGTCCCACCCGTTCAAACTTTTCTCTATAGTGTTTAGTATAACATAAAACCAGCCACAATAGCCTGTTTTAACCACCTATATATACAGCCTTTTTGTCTAATTATTTGCCCAAAAATTCCTATTTTCTTCATAATCTGTTGATTTTCTAACAATATTAAATGTGACCTTACCCACCACTGAATTGAAATAAGTAGCTACTCAAAGTTCAGTACAACATGGTGTTTGTAAAACTTAATTTGTACGCTTCCTAGTAATTCTGATATAGTTACTTTAGTTAAAGTCTACAAAAGTTTATAAATGGCAACCTTAAGTGTAAGAGAAGCTTTATGCACAGCAATTAGAGAAGAAATGCAAAACGACCCTGATGTGCTTATCATGGGTGAAGAAGTTGCAGAGTATGATGGTGCTTATAAAGTAACGAAAGGATTACTGAAAGAGTTTGGAGAAAGTAGGGTAATTGATACACCTATTACCGAACATGGATTTGCTGGCCTTGCTGTTGGAGCAGCATTTGCTGGATTAAAGCCAATAGTCGAGTTTATGACTTTTAATTTTTCTATGCAGGCTATTGACCAAATTGTGAATTCCGCAGCAAAAACGAATTATATGTCAGGTGGGCAACTTGGATGCCCCATAGTATTTCGTGGGCCAAATGGTGCTGCAGCAAGAGTTGCTGCACAACACTCTCAATGCTTTGCATCTTGGTATTCGCATATACCGGGATTAAAAGTGATAGCACCTTACTTCGCCTCCGATTGCAGAGGTTTGCTTAAAGCTGCAGTTCGTGACCTGAGTCCGGTAATATTTCTAGAAAACGAAATAGCTTACGGACATGAACATGAAGTTTCTGACTCTGAGCTGTCAAATAAAGATTATCTACTTGAGATAGGCAAAGCTGCTGTTATAAGAGAGGGAAAGGATGTAACTATCACTGCTTTCTCATTAAAATTAATGGATGCTTTAAACGCAGCAGATTTACTTTCAGGTGAAGGTATAGAAGCTGAAGTTATTGACCTTAGAACCTTAAGACCACTTGACACTCAAACTGTTATTAACTCTATTCAGAAGACTAATAGATTAGTTAGTGTAGAAGAAGGATGGCCATTTGCAGGAATAGGAGCAGAGCTGTCAGCCGTTGTCATGGAACAAGGATTTGACTACCTTGATGCTCCAGTTATACGTGTAACTGGCAAGGATATCCCCTTACCTTATGCTACAAATCTGGAANAAAAAGCATTACCACAAGTGGAAGATATAGTTGAAGCCGTGCGTCNNAGGTCTGTTTTAGAAAAAAATAACCCTATTAGTTCTTTTTTGTGTCTCCTGTTCCACATTGGTCCATCAAAGAAGTATTTCCTGTGCCGCCTATACCACCCATTACTTTTGTCACAATAGTTTTAGCACCGAAAAATACAGCACAAAATACACCAAGTGCAAAAAGAGCTGGCCATGGCATTCTACCAAATATCGCAAGCAAAGCTGCACCTATTATCACTACGGTCATAAGCGGTCCGCCTATTCCCCAAACGTAGCCAATGATATTACATATTACTTGAGCAGTTGTATCGTCATTGGCGTTAGCAGCACTCCCAACATGAGAGAAAGAAATAAATAATACTATAAGAAAAATATTGAAAATTCTCTTGATTGTAGGGTTCATCCCTATACCTTAAATTTAGATATTGCAATTATACCTAAAATACTATAATTTTTAGTAAAACTAGCATAAAGATTAAACGGTGCCACGAAAGTAGTTAACTGCACGAATATTGTGCTACCAGGAGGGCGGCTTTGTTGCATAGCAAGTAGAGATAGGAGAAAAAAAGAGAGAAAATTAAAAAAGAAGTGGTTACTCTATTGAAAAATGAATGCTTTAGAGCATGTCTTCAAACTAAGTAGAAAGGAGTTAAGAAGTGTGTTATAAGATATATTTTAAATGTACCCAAGCGATATAAGTGACAAAGAATGGAAGATGATAGAGCAATATTTTGAACCTAAAAAGACCGGCAGACCAAGAAAACACAGTATCAGAACGATTATCGATGCAATAAGGTATGTGATGAGAACAGGCTGTCAATGGAGACAACTACCTAAGAATTTTCCACCATGGAAAACCGTGTATAGTTGTAATTCGCGTTTAAAAAAAAGTGGAATATGGCAAGAAATTCATGATTTTCTAGTTAAAAAACTAAGAAAGATAATTGGTAAGAATGAAACTCCATCAGTAGGAATAATTGACAGTCAATCAGTAAAAACCACTCAAAAAGGGGATCCAGAGGATATGATGCTGGCAAGAAAGTAAAGGGTAGAAAACGCCACATCGTTGTAGATACTCTAGGTCTTGTAATTGCTGCTGAAGTACACAGTGCAAGCATTCAAGATCGTGATGGTGCAC
This sequence comes from Wolbachia endosymbiont of Anurida maritima, assembly GCF_042182995.1. Taxonomy (NCBI): domain Bacteria; kingdom Pseudomonadati; phylum Pseudomonadota; class Alphaproteobacteria; order Rickettsiales; family Anaplasmataceae; genus Wolbachia; species Wolbachia endosymbiont of Anurida maritima. Next base: position 555,047 of record NZ_CP102058.1, on the reverse strand, counting down.
TAAATCTTTTTGTTCAAGCCAAATGCAAAGCTCCAACATTACGTAAGTTTTTTGCTGATCAAGGATATACAGGTAAATTGCAAAACCGCTGTTTATTGGAAACTGGATGTTTGTTGACGATTACCAAGAAAGTAGTTGATACAGGATTTCAGGTTATTCCTAAACGTTGGATTGTTGAGAGAACCTTTGCTTGGCTCTCCAATTTTAGACGTATGAGTAAGGATTATGAGCATTCTCCTCTCACTTCAAAAAATAACATCTTTTTTAATATGATCACTATTATGCTTCACAAATTAGCTCATTCTTGAGTTTGAAGACATGCTCTTAAATACCAAATTTACTTCATCAAGATCAATGTTGACTTCTTTTACTAATGTCCTAATAAGACTACGTTTAGCTTGCCAATCTAGGTGTTCCAATTCCGATTTAACACTAGAATAAAAGCCCTTTATGCTATTTATAATAAGATTCATTTGCTGCCGTAGTTCCTTTTGATCAATCACCTTTTTCTTCTCTCCTTCAATCTCTTTTAAACGTTGCTTCATTTTTTTCATTGCCTGCTTAAATTCTTCCTTACTTATATATTTTTCCTCACTTGTATTCTCTTAACTATAATAATTGTTTATAAGTTCTTTAATACTTTGTTTTAATTGACTCTCACGTCTTGCAAACCTTTCATCTAATAATTTATTCTTATGTTCTGAAATTCTACATTGGTACTCCTTCACCATCCTATCTGGATTTTTTAATACACTTTTTACTTCTTCCCACACACCTGTTTCTAACACTCCTTATTTTTATTATTCTTAACTTACTTATTTTAAGTGTCAGATCAAGTCCTATTTAATACAAAGGCAATATGAGCTTACTATTTACTGCAAGTGCTGCTTTATAATGGTTTGTTGCAATATGATCCTTCAACTGCTCTAAAAATTCTGTATATTCTTTTGCTATAATTTTTGTCATACGGTTATTTTTAATCCATTATATAATTCTTTGTCTGTCGAGAAGGCAATCTTTCGCTTGCCTGCAACTTTGAAGGGATTCCTTATTTACTTCAAACTTGTCCATCAACTAAAATATATTGACTTTACATGCAATATTAGCTTTAAACCAGTAAAACAAGCTGCTTAACATATGCGTTTTTTCTATTCTAATTACATTCTTTTTTTATCTTCATGTTGTTTTCTGCTTTTTTCGTTACCTTCAACAAAAGCCCAAACGAATGATACGTCAGTTGTTCTTATACCACAAAGGAAAAAAGAATTGGTTGAGCACACTGTTGTAACACAACCGAGGCAAATTATCGAAATGCAAGAAGAAGTCATTATTAACGAGGGTAAAGAATTCATTCCAGTTCCAAAAAGANAAAAAAGTGTAGAGAAGAAACTAAGAAGGGATGTTAAAGAGGCAAAGAATGAAGTAGGAAACGAAAAAAGCGTTGAGAGCAAAAAGGATGAATTAGTTGTAACAGAAATTATTAACTCTATAAGAGACAAACTTACAAAATGCTGGAGCATTCCTGAAAGCATAGCTTACAAAGAAAATTTTAGTATAAAAATCAACTTATTATTATCCAGTCAAGGTGAGATAATTATGGCCGATGTAGCAGACAGTGATTCCTATCGAAATAATCCACTTTTCAGGTCGATAGCAGATAACGCAATGCGTGCAGTATATAAATGTAGCCCATTAACCGGCTTGCCTACTCAGCACCACCACATTTGGCGTGAAGTAACACTAGACTTTATTCTATAGGTAAAGTAATTGCAGCTGCATGAATGTTGTGAACGTCACATTTCACATGAAAATGTAATTCAATCATGGAATTGCGTACAAAATAGATTCCAGATACAAATGTCATGCTACTTGGGTAACATCCTTCCTAGTGGATTAAAATCAAAATATTCGTACAGTACGCGCGGAAAAGCTGCTTGTCTTTCATAATGTTTCGTAGCAATAGGCAGTTTTGCTTTACTTAACAACTAACTTACCATATATATGTCCATAGAACATTGGTATATAAGAACGTGCTACAACTACTAATCTTACTCACGGTCATCACTTCAGCTGCATTCTTTGGTCATTTAGTTCCAATGGAAATAAAAACCTTCTTGTACTCAGTGAGCCTTAGTATAAAAGAGGTTTTGCTATTTATAATGCCTTTTGTTATTTTTGCGTTAATCTTTAGCAGTGTTAACAATCTTAAGCAGTCAGCTATAAAGTTTATATTATTACTTATTATAATGATCTTCTTATCGAATCTGGCTTCAAGTTTAATAGCTTATTCTGTTGGACATTTTATCATACAAAACACTCATTCAATACAAGACATAACGTATGAAGAAACAATTGTTCCTTTATGGTCGTTTAGGCTGCCGCTACTCCTTTCTAATTTTTATGCCCTTGCTTGTGGATTTGTATCCAGCATAGTAGTGTCCACATTGCTACCCAAGAAAAGCAAAGAGCTTTCGAACAAAATGTTAGATTTAACTCTCTTTATTTTGAAAACGTTTTTGACGCCGATTATTCCAATATTTGTACTTGGGCTTGCTTTAAAAATGCAGCATGATCAAGTTTTATCTATAATATTTAAGGATTACTCAATAATTTTCATTATTATAGCATCTGCAACCTACCTTTATGTTTTCCTCTTATATGGAGCAGCAAATTCATTCAAGGTTACAAGCTGGATAGCTAGTATAGGCAATATGATACCGGCATTTATTACTGCAATGAGCACAATGTCTAGTAATGCAACTATGCCGCTTACTCTTGAAGGAAGCAAAAAAAATGCAAAGCAACCTGACATAGCATCGTCTGTTGTACCAATAACTGCTAGCTTTCATTTAGTAGGTGATTGCTTTTTTATTATAATATTATCAATGATAATTGCCTCCGGTTATTCATTGTTCACAATAGATTATGTAACTTTTCTTCTCTATTTTTTGTTATTTAAGTTTGCTATCGTGGCAGTGCCGGCAGGAGGAATTATGGTAATGCTACCTATTCTTGAGAAATATCTCAAATTCTCTCCAGAAATGCTTTCGTTAATTACAGCATTGTATATAGTGTTTGATCCAATAATCACTTCAGCAAATGTTATGGGTAATGGTGCCTTTACTATGATGTTTGCAAAACTCTATGATAAGCTTAAGTAATGTCTATTTTAGCGATTGATACTGTAGGTATTGGTAGTTCAATAGCAATAGTTGATTATGATGGTAATTGTTTTGTAGAGCGCAATTCCACCAGCAATAGTCATGCAGAATCATTTTTTAAAACTTTAAATACTTTATTTAATAAGCACAATTATAACTACGATAAAATAGACCATTTAGCGGTAGTAGTTGGACCAGGAAGTTTCACTGGAATTAGAGTTGGTATATCAGCTGCACAAGGTATAAATCTTGCTACAAATAAGCCGTTATACGGAGTTAATGCACTGGAAGTTCAAGCCTATGCAATATCTTTGCTTTGTACAAATAGCAAAAAAAATATCAGAGCTATAATCAAAAATGCTCAAGGGTTTTATACGCAGTTATTTGATTTCAATTTATTGCCGCTGTCTGGTCCAACTGCAGCATGTGACCCTGGTCACGCTACAAGCAGTACACATATGGATTGCAATTTAAATGCTAGCCATGCAGGACTATTAGTTCATTATAGACTGAAGAACAAGCAAAAATTAAATGAAGTTGAAGCTCTATATTTAAATGAGCCTCAGTATATGAAATTGCTATAGATTATTCTTTTGCATACACGCAATTTGGCTAAGCTTGTGCATCTGGTTTACTATCTCTTGAGCTACTTCTTTTATACTCATATTTGAATTTTCTATCTCTATGGTACTCGGTGGTATAAATGAATCGTTAGTCCTCAATTTCTCTATAACGCTATTTACATTAATCACCCTCCTATTTTTTCTTTGCCTTTTTAATGCAATACGCTTTTGTAATGTCGGTAAATCGCACCTGAGTACTACAGGAAGGATTTCTGTGCCCATTTTTTTACTAAGCCTTACTATTAAGTCATACATCCTCATACCCTGGTCATTATTTTTTGTTAACTCATCAATAAATATGTAATTTTTTGAATCAATTGGATAATTTTCTATTGCCTGAAGCATAATTTGTGTAATGCCATATATTCTCTCTTGAACTTCTTTAGGAATTTGATCATGTTCAAAGACACCATTGTATATAGAGCAAATTTGAGTGTTGTTAGAGAAGCTACTATCTACAATTAATGCGTCTATCATACTGGATAATTCTATTGCTGTGGAAAGTTTACCACTTCCTGAAAGACCAGAGAGGTATATGAAAAATCCTGTTAGCTGTTTTTCTGTATTAATATTTACCATATTATCTTTAATGTTAAAATCTACACTTATAATAACATAAAAATGAAGCTTTAAAACATATGAAATATTATATAGAAAATTATTTTTATGGTTAAGATATTATGTAATTTAGAAAGATAAATTCTATATAATAACGATAACTATTTTTAAGCAAGTTACAACACAAAAGTGTTTGGTATTCAGAAAGCAAGACGGAGTGGCATAGACTTATTAGTTTACTACAAGCCTTTTTTCGTGTATAAATCTTCAGAAGATTTTAACAGTGATGTTAACAGAAAGCAAAGTAAAAAGGGATCTGGTTTACGCCTATCAAATTTTGTCTTACCTTAAGCTGGATGACCATACATACACTCATCTCTCGGTACGTTCTCAAGATCAAAAGTCGTTTTATATTTACCCATTTGGTATACGCTTTAGTGAAGTAAATGAGAATTCATTGATGAGAGTATCACTTGATGGAAATGTGATTGAGGGTACAGAATATCAATATAATAAAACTGGCTATGTAATCCACGGTTTTATTTATCAAGCAAGAAAAGACATTCAAGCAATTTTTCATCTGCATACACCCTCTATTGTGGCAGTTTCCTCTCTCAAAGATGGGCTGATTCCTACAAGTCAATGGGCACTGCACTTTTATAATAAAATATCTTACCATGATTATAACTCCCTGGCACTTGATGATGCAGAAGGAAAGAGACTAATAGCTGACCTGAAAGAGAATTTTGTGATGTTAATGCGTAATCATGGATCCATAACGTGTGGTCGGACTATACAAGAAGCAATGTTCTACACATATCATTTAGAACAAGCGTGCAAAACTCAATGTTTAGCGTTAGCAATGAATAAGGAGTTATCAATTCCAAGTGAAGAAATTTGCTCAAAAGCTGTAAAGGATCTCCTATCTTTTGAAAGCAATCTTGGTGAGAGGGATTGGCACGCATGGGTTAGGCTACTTAAAAGTAAGTTATAAGAGGCTTTTTGCACTACTATCTTCCATCCCATTTCTTGTTATCCAAGTGCCCTCTTCTTGTCATCCCAGTGCCCTGACTACTTGGATCCAGGAAACTTAATTGCAAGTAATGCATTGGTTTTGGTGAGTATGGGTTTTGCGTTATAGAATGAAAAACTTTTGGTGAATTTGTAAAGAAAACTTGATCCCAGTGTCAGCTACTCGGATGACAAAAAAAGGAGCACTGGAATGACAGCAGTCCTACGTCATACCGTCACGGTATCTCTAGATCTCGCTAACAAGCAGCGGGATGACGATTGTCGATAAACCTAAGTTACTGTAGCTATAAAAGCTTTCACAATAACCTATTTTCCTTGAAACTAAAATAGCTACTGAATGTAATAATAATGTGGTCTATTAATTCTATTCCTATACTTTGGCAAGCTTCTGCTAGTTGTTTAGTGAGAGATATATCGCTATTTGAAGGTTGTGTATCTCCGCTTGGATGATTGTGAGATATTACAATGGATGTTGAACCAATCAAAAGTGCGCGCTTGATGATCTCTCTGACATAAAGAGGAGTTTGATCTACTGTACCAATGTTTTGCAGGTCTTCCGCTATTAGACGGTACTTTTTATTCATATAGATGACGCGAAAATTTTCCTTATTGAGGCTTCCTATACTTATTCTTAAATAATCAAGCAATTTTTCCCAGTTATCGATTATAGGCAGATCTTTTATTTCTTCTCTTGCAGAGCGAACGAAGGCTTGTTTTACACAAAAGATGGCAGATATCGCTGCATTGCTAACACCATCAACGTTTTATAGCGCTTCCAGGTCAGCATTAAAAACTTTATTCAAACTGCCAAAATTTTCTATCAAACTCTTTGCCACCGGTTTTACATCAATTCTACTGTATGCTGAATATAAAATGTGCTCTAAAACCTCATAATCAAGTAATGATTGTCCATTATCTAAAATAATTTTCTCCCTTAGAGCATGTCTTCAAACTCAAGAATGAGCTAATTTGTGAAGCATAATAGTGATCATATTAAAAAAAGATGTTATTTTTTGAAGTGAGAGGAGAATGCTCATAATCCTTACTCATACGTCTAAAATTGGAGAGCCAAGCAAAGGTTCTCTCAACAATCCAACGTTTAGGAATAACCTGAAATCCTGTATCAACTACTTTCTTGGTAATCGTCAACAAACATCCAGTTTCCAATAAACAGCGGTTTTGCAATTTACCTGTATATCCTTGATCAGCAAAAAACTTACGTAATGTTGGAGCTTTGCATTTGGCTTGAACAAAAAGATTTAGTTGCACCATCACGATCTTGAATGCTTGCACTGTGTACTTCAGCAGCAATTACAAGACCTAGAGTATCTACAACGATGTGGCGTTTTCTACCCTTTACTTTCTTGCCAGCATCATATCCTCTGGATCCCCTTTTTGAGTGGTTTTTACTGATTGACTGTCAATTATTCCTACTGATGGAGTTTCATTCTTACCAATTATCTTTCTTAGTTTTTTAACTAGAAAATCATGAATTTCTTGCCATATTCCACTTTTTTTAAACGCGAATTACAACTATACACGGTTTTCCATGGTGGAAAATTCTTAGGTAGTTGTCTCCATTGACAGCCTGTTCTCATCACATACCTTATTGCATCGATAATCGTTCTGATACTGTGTTTTCTTGGTCTGCCGGTCTTTTTAGGTTCAAAATATTGCTCTATCATCTTCCATTCTTTGTCACTTATATCGCTTGGGTACATTTAAAATATATCTTATAACACACTTCTTAACTCCTTTCTACTTAGTTTGAAGACATGCTCTTAGGCGCTTTCTATGCCCCTTTTTGTAATTTTTCATCATTAATGAATNNTTGCTTATCTCTTGTATAATAAGAAATTAGATTTTTAAGTAAAATATTTAATAAAGCGCATGACGCACAATTGTAAGAACATTTGTTTACGGAGGTAGTNGTGTTAAATATTATGGCCAGTTTTGCCTCAAACACAAAGGTGTCATCCGAAAGGGAGGGTGTCATGCAAGTAGCTGACACTGGTTCCTTTATAACAGCAGTGCCCCTTTTCCTGTCATCCCAGTCCCCTATAGTGTCATCCGAGTAGCTGACACTGGTTTATTATGCAGCCACTTATTTAAAGTTAAGTTTTCTGGATCCCAGTGTCAGCTACTCGGATGACAAAAAAAGGAGTGCTGGAATGACACCCTTCACGGGCTCTTAAATTGCTTTAGCCACAAACATTAAGCAAACGAAAAAAAGGCAAAAAACCTAGGATAGCTAATTATTCACTGTCCTTATGATAAGGGGGCTGGCGGAGTTTGTCAAGGAATTTTTATGCAAGAGATCTATTGAAATGCCCCTGTAAAATTATACTATTAATTAGTACACTATAAATTTAAAATTATAGATATGTTAAGCAGATTGGTAATTTTGCTATTAGTTTTTATACTTCCTTTTTCTTCATACTCATACCAGTTTAGAACCAAAGCAAAGCAAGCAGTAGTTTTAGATTTGGCTTCAGACTCGTTCATTTTTGACCATAATTCTGATGAAAAAATGGCCCCATCTTCAATGAGCAAGCTAATGACTTTATATGTAGCATTCGATTATCTAAAAGCTGGAATAATACACATGGAGGATAAATTTCGAGTAAGTAGAAAAGCGTGGGAAAGAAAAGGCTCTTCTATGTTTTTGAAAGAAGGTCAATTTGTTACAGTGAGAGAATTACTTGAAGGAATTACAATAGTTTCAGGTAATGATGCCTGCATAACACTAGCCGAGGGCATTGCAGGATCAGAAGAGAACTTTGTGGCTGAAATGAATGAGGTTGCACAAAATTTGAATCTGAATGACAGTCATTTTGTCAACTCAAGTGGGTGGCCAGATGGAGATCATTTTATGAGTGCAAAAGACTTGGTAATGCTGGCAAAAAGGATTTTCACCGATTTTCCTGAATATTATGATTTATTTTCTGAACAATATTTGACATATAATGAAATTGTACAAAAGAATAAAAATCTTCTACTTTTTCACGATATTGGGGTTGACGGTTTAAAAACCGGTTATACAAATGCTGGCGGTTACGGCATTGTAGCATCTGCAGAACGAAATGATAGGAGAATTTTTGCTATCGTAAATGGTTTAAACACTGAGAAAGAGCGAATAGAAGAAGCAAAAAGACTGATACAATACTCCTTAAATCATTTTAACACCAAGAAAATATTCGCTAAGGATAGCGTAGTTGAGGAAGTAAATGTTCTCTATGGAAAAGATAAAAAAGTGCCTATTACAGTTGTAAACGATGTTACCATAACTTACAACCGCAAATTGCATGACCAAATTAAGGTGCGTATTGAATATAAAGATATGATACCTGCACCAATTAAAAAAGGTCAAGAAGTGGGCAAAGTTTTTGTAGAAATACCAGGCATTGAACAACAAACTACACCACTTTATGCAGCAAATGACGTGCAGGAATTGAATTTCGTAGAAAAGTTTTTTAGGATGTTATTTTAAGTTTGATATTAAAGTAATTTCGAAAGAGAGATCTATTGCACTTTAGTGTAGTTTTAACTAACAATTTCTGTTACAATACAAGATTGAAATGTTACGAAAATGTGCTGGTTATATTTGTTGCTGTCTAGTATCCTAGAGATACTGTGGGCTGTAACGCTAAAGTTTAGTAACAGTTTTACTAAGGTTGTGCCTTCGATTGCAACATTGGTAATTATGATCATTAGCATTTATTTTTTATCTCTTGCAGCATGCTTTCTACCTATTAGAGTATGCTATGCAGTTTCCTCTGGAATATGCACAATTGGAATAACTATAATTGGTGCAACCGCTTTCACAGAGAATATTAATTTATCTCAAGTTTTATGTATCGTTTTAATTGTAATAGGAACCATAGGGCTAAAGCTCTCTATTTAAACCTAAAAATCTATGCATGAATTGGATATATTTACTCTTATCGTCACTAATTGAAGTGTTCTGGGTCATAACACTTAAGCATAGTTGTGGATTTACTCATCTCGTACCATCAATAATTAGCATATTCTCCATGGCTCTTAGTACGTATTTACTTTCGCTCGCTATACGTTCTATACCTATCGGAGTATGCTATGCAATTTGGACTGGAGTAGGTGCTATAGGAGCTTCGATACTTGGAGTTTATCTATTTAATGAACCAGTTAATTTATTCGAAGTAATATGCTTTATTTTAGTTACATTCGGGATTATAGGATTAAAATTGTTTAGTACATAGTCCGAAGTGGCGGCCAATGGCGGCTCTTGCCGAGAATTTACGGCAATTACAGGAGTATAAAATGCTACTTAATGAACAAATTTACTGCAATTGGTATGCTTAAATTTGAAATATTCGCATAAAATTATTTACCCTGTTACCACACATGACACCATTTACAACCACTCCCCTACCCTTTCTAGCTGTTTATAGCTGTTAAACCTCAGAAAATATGGAGAGGCAATAAAGGGAATAGTATCTCTTAAATAATTAGATAAAAAATCTGGCAAATCATTCTGAAATTCTAGCATTTTTTGTCTATAATCTCGTAAAGAAATAACTTTTATTTTATCATAATCAAGTTTCCAATAAGCAAGTTCTGAAACTTCTCTTTTTGTTATATGTTCTACCGCTAAGGCTTGTAAAATTAATTGCGGAAAAAACCCCGACATCACTTCTTCATTGGAAGGTGGTGAACCAAGTTTATAGTCTATAATTGCTACTTGCCCACTTGGTAGATACTCAACTCTATCACATCTTGCTGTCAGTAAAATTTCTTGTGGCCTATTTGTTATCCCAGCAGTTTCATACTGATCACAAGAACCAGCGTCACGCGCTGGAATATGAAATATCGGACAGGAAAAGCTCTTTTCCAACTCAACATCATTGCTTCGAGTCTCATCAAATTCGACAAAAGATTGAATTATCTTTTGTAGTCTTACCCACCACATATTTGAAAAATTAAACTGACTAGTCGAAAATGCTTTTCGTGCAATGCTCATTGGCGATTTTTTGTTGCGTAAATATCTTGCAAGAATGTTGTGTACCATAGTGCCAAATTCCAATATCGATGGCTTAAAATTCAAGTCTCTTAATTGTTTAAGGCCCAGTATATATTCAACGTAAAATGAATAAGGGTTGCGGATTAGTTTTTCCACCGCACTACAAGACATCACCTGCATTTTTTCTTTTCTAACTTCGGTTTGAGGTTTTGGCATAGGCTGAGTACATGGAACAGTACATTCAGGCGTATTTAATACCCTCAGCCAATCACGATAAGGATATTTCCCCTGCTTAAACATAATTTCCAAACGCTGCAATAGAATTGGTTTTCTATGGCTTAGCGATCTTGTAATATAAACCTTACTTGTGCAAAACAAATTGTGTAAAGTATAAAAAAANTACCCCTGCTCTTCTTGCACAGAAGGAAGGTTAAATTTTTCTCTCGTAAGTGCATTCAAAAGCGGACTTTGAAAGCTTGGCGCTTCATTAAATCCAGCAAGTATTACAACTTTGTTGTGATATAAGCTGAATTTATTCAAGTCACTTGCTACAGAGAAAAACTCTTTCTCTAAAAATAAAGTCAGAATTTGGCTATATAACTCTAAGGAGCACTTAATTTCTATACCCTCACATGCATTCAAGAAATTACAGGTAAAATTACCTATTTCACTGTTTAGCTCTGAAAAATTTATACCAGATAGCATATTAATACACTGCAAATGAGTTGCCACCATATCAGAAATAGGGCAATTTATAGAATTAAGCAAAAGATTAAGTATAGCCTCTAACTTACTGATAATAAATAATATATCTTCTTTGTATTTTAGCTTTTTATGGGCATTGATAGCATTTATAATATCACTCAGGCCATTTGTACTAAAGTTGCGTAATATCTCTATTTCAAATTCAGATAAAATCTGAGAGTACTCTTCTTGAGTGTAATCAAAAGTCACTAGCCTATGTTTAAGGAGCGAAAGTAATGCCACACTGTTCCAATTTGAGGTCAAAACTTCGATACTATAAAGTAGGAGCGTTATATAAGAATAATTTTCCGATATGGTACTGTGTTGCCTTGATAAACATGCTATACGAGCTGCAAGTAATTTATCAAAGACAACCAAAGAAACGTTTTCATAACCTTCATTTTCTATAATTAATGATGTCACTTGTGCTTCTTCCTCTCTGGAATCGCAAGTGATGACTTCAATATTTTCAATTGATCTACCACCAACTTTGCTCAGATCGGCAGTTGTATCAAAGATACAATCAAGATATTCCTCAGGACTTCCTGTTATCCCAGCCCTTTCTTCTGTCATCCAAGTAGCTGACACTGGGGTCCAGTTTTCATTATACAGCCACCTGGTGCGCTCATTTAAAGTTAAGTTTTCTGGATCCCCGTGTCGGAGCACTGGAGAACACGCTTCTGGTAGAAAACTAACATCTCTTCTATCTACATTTAGATAATCGAGTAGATCTTTCAGACAATATTGATAGTGTTTTTTATCAAGCAATTTCCAGTCTTTCTCTTCAATTTTCAAATTCAGGTTAGGCAAAATTATTTTTCCAAATGGCAGGTCATATATAGCCTTGATCAACGACTTATCCTTTCCAATTCCAACAAAGATTATATGTTGGTCTTTTTGTAAAGAGATTATCATATTGTTTATGTAATCACTCTTATGTTTTAATATATCTACTACTTCTAAATCTTTTAAAGTTTTACTCCAAGTCTCAATGAGTAAGCTTATGAAATTCTCTATTTTTTTTGAATGTTCATCAAATTGATAACAATCCGTTGTTTGGGTAGATTGAAGCAGTGATGGCAGGCTATAAGCTAAATCAATTGGAAAATTGTCGTTATTTTTTCTATTCCACTCTAATATGAATTGAATGAGTAGCAGCATCCTTTTTGTTAGCTTGATAACTTTGACTCTATCAAGATTTAATATTAAATCCTCCTCATCGATGTTCTCTAGCGAAACTATCTCTGGCAAAATTATGCATTTTTTAGCATTATGATTCTTGAATGCACTCAGCAGCGCTATCACATCCCTCTTGCAAGGAAGTATGATTTTTACTTCAGGAATTTTTTCTCTTTCATATTCAGAAAATATGTGCTGAACCAGCACATCAAAAAGGGATTCATCCACATTAACGGTAAAAACTCTTCCCACTAACAGTAACAATTAATACAATACTTTTATTATATAGAAATTATTCAAAATATAAATGTGCTTGTATGCTATTATATATTAAAGTCTTTCACAATATTACATGGCAAACATTAGAATAGAAGTTTTAAATAAATGTGAGCAAGTTGGCCGCAGATGGTTAGTTAACGTTTACTCGATTTACATACGCAAAGGATTACCATCCAAATTATATGAAGAAATTTGCGGGCTATTTTATAATAAAGTCATACAAGACTGCCGTTATTATTCCTACAATGAAAACCTTGAAGAAGTTCCGTATGATTTCATAGAACCACAAGCAAAGTGGGGCTTGGAGATAAGCTTTTTACCTGGCATGACCGATAATGTAGGCAACACAGTGAAACAAATTGTTAGAGAATATTTAATAAGCAAGAACTACATTGATGAAAATGTTTATATCAAAGCAAGAAGTTCAAAATTGATTCTAAGTCAAGCAACTGAAGATGACATAAAACAAGAATTCAATCCTATCACTGAGTATTGCACACTTATCTGTAAAGAAAATAATAACTATAGCTGGAAATATTATGGTAAATACAAAGCAAACTCTTCAGCGCTCTCTTACTTGTCATCCCAGTGCCCAGACACTGGGATCCAGAAAAAAGATGTAGATTCCAGTGTCAGCTACTCAAATGACACCATTAATGGTAAAGCCAAATCTGTTAACCTAAATGTAAGTGACCAAGAACTTGAGAAAATCAGCAGAGATGGAATCGATGGTAATGGCACTTTAGGGCTCTCGCTGACAGCAATGAAAGCTATAAAGGATTACTTTAAAAAACTTAATAGAAATCCATATGATATTGAACTTGAGTCCCTAGCACAAACTTGGTCTGAACATTGTAAACACAATATTTTTTGCTCCCCTATTGATGAAATAAAAGACGGTCTATATGCTCATTATATTAAGCGTGCAACGCGTGAGATAAATTCTGACATATGCGTGTCAGTTTTCTCCGACAACGCAGGAGGAATAATTTTTGATGACGATTACTTAATCGTAGATAAAGTTGAAACTCACAATAGCCCTTCGGCGCTTGATCCGTTTGGTGGAGCAATGACTGGAGTGCTTGGAGTAAATCGTGATATAGTTGGTTTCGGTAAAGGCGCAGAGCCTATAATGAATACCTATTATTTCTGCTTTGCCAAAGAAGCAAAAGGCAAATTTTATAGGGATAAAGAGCGCACTGATGAGATCTTACCGCCAAAATATATAATGAAAGAAGTGATCCATGGCGTTAATGTTGCTGGTAACTGTTCTGGCATTCCAACACAACTTGGATCGGTATATTTTGACGATAGATTTTGTGGCAAGCCGCTGGTCTTTGTTGGGAGTGTAGGAATTATTCCACGCAATATAAATAATACACCTTCACACATTAAAGGACCAAAAAATGGCGATAAGATTATAATTATTGGCGGAAGAGTTGGAAGAGATGGAATTCACGGTGCAACGTTCTCTTCAGAGGCTTTATCGGGAAATAGCCCTTCAACAATTGTGCAAATTGGTGACCCTATAACACAANAAAAATTATCCAATGCCGTTATAGAAGCAAGAGATCTTAGTCTTTATAACGCAATAACGGACAATGGAGCAGGTGGTCTATCATCTTCTATTGGTGAAATGGGAAAAGACGGATTTGAAGTTGATTTGAGCAAGGTTCTACTTAAGAACGATGGTATGGCTCCATGGGAAATATGGATATCAGAATCACAAGAGAGAATGACCTTAGCAGTGCCAGAAGAAAATCTTCCTGTGTTTAAGCAAATCATGAAAAAACATGATGTGGAGGTTTGTGTGATTGGAGAGTTTAACGAAAGTGGTAAAGCTGTTGTTAAATGTCCTAAAGGGAAAGTAATAATGGATATCGGAACTGAATTTCTGCATGACGGTAATCCCAAAGTGCATTTACAAACAAAGCCATGGTTCAAGGAGCCTGCAAACATTTTACGCCAAAACTCATCTAATGGTGGAATTGAATGTGAAATGGATTCCAGTTTGCATAACACCTTTGCACTAAAAGAAATGCTGAGCAGACCAAACATTTGCAGCAAAGAGTTCATAGTGGTGCAATATGACCATGAGGTTCAAGGGTCGTCAGTGCTAAAACCACTGCAGGGCAAGGGAAGAGTGTGCAGTGAAGCTGTTGTCTCAAGGCCAATCCTTTCTTCAAATAAAGGTGTTGTAAAATCGCAAGGATTTGGCTCAAGTTATGGAGAAATTGACACTTACCATATGGCAGCATGTGCAATTGACACCGCGATACGCAACTATGTAGCCGCAGGAGGAAATATAAATCACTTAGCATTGCTCGATAATTTTTGTTGGTGTGATGCTTACAATCCAGAAAAGTTGTGGCAACTAAAGAAAGCTGCGGAAGCTTGTTATGATTACGCAACTGCATTTAAAACGCCATTCATATCCGGAAAAGATAGTATGTTTAATGACTTTAAGGGATATGACGAAAATGGCGAGAAAGTGATGATATCTGCACCACCTTCATTACTCATCTCAGCAATTGGAATTATAGAAAATATTGAAAATGCGGTATCGCTTGATGTAAAAATGCCGGGGGACTTGATATATGTACTTGGTACAACCCACGATGAGCTTGGTAGATCTGAATATCAATTATACAGTGGAATAGGTAATAACAACGTACCAAAAGTTGATGCAAAGAGCGCTAGGAAGTTGTATGAGCGTTACAACCAGGCAATAAAAGATGGCATAATTGCCTCTGCAATTGCACCAAACTTAGGCGGATTAATTATTGCTCTGGCAAAATCGCTAATTGCAGGAGATCTCGGCGCTGAAATCGATCTTTCACTAGTGCCAATAGGAGAAACACAAAATACAGACATAATAAACAAGATAATAATGTTTTCTGAATCGCAAAGTAGAATTTTGGTTACTATTGCACCACAAAGCCAGAAGAGGTTTGAAGAATTGTTTGAAGGCGCGGTTTATTCATGTATTGGTAAAGTAACAGAGAAAAAGGTGCTAAATATAAAGGATGTTTTAAAAGTAGATCTGAAAGATTTGGGAAATAGTTATAAATATTTTTTTTGATTATGCTAAATAACTCTTCCACTATGTGCAATATTTACTTAAAATGAACGTATATTATTAAATTTGGGTAGGTAACTATGTCTATTTTATCGATACTCTTGTTTATAAGTCTTTCTTTACTCAACACTTCAAATAAATTGATGATATGTGCTGCCTTATTTGTGGGAGCTGCTTTAGTTGTAAATTCAATGGTTGAATTTTATGGCAGAAGGAAAGCTACATACAGCTTAATAGTGTGTACAGCGCTATGTTGTGTTTTTAAATGGCAAAGTTTTAATTTGATGATATTGATTTCATATACTGCAATTTTAGTATCTCTTCTCTCAAGCATAATTATTTTTAAAAAATTGAGGTCCAAATTGAATTTTCATATGGCAAATCTCATTACTTTAATTATAGCATCAATGGTTGACAGTGCCGTTGTATGTGTTGGATTACTATACAAATTTTCTGCAGGTAAATGCCTATCAATATATACTAGAGACTTAATTTTTAAGTTTTCTTATGCGTCAGTATTGAGCATCTGCTTGTTTGCAGGAATGTATTTATTTTGCTTGGCGAACAAGAAATATTTTAAGATTTCCACATAACCTGTTTTCTGATAGCAGCTCTAAAAGGGTGCTAGCCAATGGAGAAATAGAGTTTTTGACCGAGAGAATTTACGTATCCGTTCAGCCAATGGCGTCAACTTAAGGAAAAATATCGGTGATAATGTATAAAATTTCTCTCTAAAATTTTTACCATTAAATTACCTAAAAGCTGCAATAAATAGCACTTTTGTTGCTGTTTTATTTCAACAAAGAAGTCTAAAATGTCCTTAAGTTGACGCCATTGTCCGCTCAGCTAAGCGGTGTGAGAGACGATAGATAGTATTCTGTTCACAGATTTTCACTTCACTCTTCAATCTTACTCATGGAAAGGCCAGTAAACTTAACAATGGCATTGACATCAATATTGTCAGCCAACATTGCCTTTGCCATTTCAATTTCTCTTGCCTTTCTACCTTCCTCTCTACCTTCCTCAAGTTTTTGTTCGAAGATAGCTTCCTCTTTGTACAGATCCATTATTCTTTCTTCATACGCTGTTATCCTATTTTTAAGTATTACAACTTTTGACCTAAAAGATAGAAAGAAATCAGAGAGTAAGTCTACACAGATCGACCCTTTTGTGGATCTGCGTTTCTGCTTTCCTCAACTTGTTTTGCAAAAGATGTTTCCTGCTTCTGAAGTGGTTTAGCAATTTCACGCACAACGGCAGTAACTGCTGTTAAAAATGTTTTTAACAATGCACCTAAAGCTCCACCAACTGCTTCCCTGCCATATATATGAGCTTGCTTTTCGTTATCGTCAGCAGTTTCCCCTGCCCTCCTTCTTGGATCCATCCTATGAGCAATCACCGAAAACAACACTCCCCTGATTGAAGACTTCACTCGTTTTTTTGCTTCATCATCATGTGCTGTTTCATGTCCATGACTTAAGTGTTTAGCGTTCATTAGCTCCTTTTGTTGCTGGGCAAACATGCTACTTAATACTTCTTCTATTGCTTGCTTCCTTCTTTTCTCTCTAACCCTTTTCATAGATTCTGATTTATCGCGAGTATGCTTTATGGTTTCAAATTCTGCATCAATATCTTCAGACGCAGCCTGACTATATAAAGTCTCTATGAGCCTGTCTATGCTTCGCTTTATTTGCATAGTCCTTTCGTAACTATCCGAATTATCAATTCCTTCGTCGATCTGATTTAGAATATCCTCAAAAACTTTCAAATAGTCTTGAATATACTGTATTATGTATTGCTTATCTTCCTCTTTGTGTTGTTCTTCTTGATTTTGCTGATTTTCATTTTCTAAACTTTTCTCTCTTTTATCATCGTTATTTTCTTCAATATTATCACCGTCTTCCTCAAAAAGGTCTTTTTCGTTCATGATTTTTTTTAATTTAGTTAAAATTCTCACCAGTTACTATTGTATATGAAAAAATTAAATTAACATTAATGAAAAGCGTTTACAACTTCAGCACTCGCTAAAATTACAGTAAAACTGTCAAAAGCAGCGGGGTCATAATATCTCTCATACAGTTCAACTGAACACCGTAATCTGATCTTTTCCTTAGCATTAAAACTAATTTCATAATCATTATTAGAGTTTAGCATAGCAGAATTACGTAATAGTTCATCAGCTAATACAGAGTCTAAAATCCCATTAATTTTTATTGTAATATGTCTGCTTCCAGCAGAGTCCAATACTTTTCTCCAGCCAAAAGAAGAAATATCTTTCACCTCTTCTCTGTTATTGCGCAAGGTAAACCTTAGAGCATGTCTTCAAACTCAAGAATGAGCTAATTTGTGAAGCATAATAGTGATCATATTAAAAAAGATGTTATTTTTTGAAGTGAGAGGAGAATGCTCATAATCCTTACTCATACGTCTAAAATTGGAGAGCCAAGCAAAGGTTCTCTCAACAATCCAACGTTTAGGAATAACCTGAAATCCTGTATCAACTACTTTCTTGGTAATCGTCAACAAACATCCAGTTTCCAATAAACAGCGGTTTTGCAATTTACCTGTATATCCTTGATCAGCAAAAAACTTACGTAATGTTGGAGCTTTGCATTTGGCTTGAACAAAAAGATTTAGTGCACCATCACGATCTTGAATGCTTGCACTGTGTACTTCAGCAGCAATTACAAGACCTAGAGTATCTACAACGATGTGGCGTTTTCTACCCTTTACTTTCTTGCCAGCATCATATCCTCTGGATCCCCTTTTTGAGTGGTTTTTACTGATTGACTGTCAATTATTCCTACTGATGGAGTTTCATTCTTACCAATTATCTTTCTTAGTTTTTTAACTAGAAAATCATGAATTTCTTGCCATATTCCACTTTTTTTTAAACGCGAATTACAACTATACACGGTTTTCCATGGTGGAAAATTCTTAGGTAGTTGTCTCCATTGACAGCCTGTTCTCATCACATACCTTATTGCATCGATAATCGTTCTGATACTGTGTTTTCTTGGTCTGCCGGTCTTTTTAGGTTCAAAATATTGCTCTATCATCTTCCATTCTTTGTCACTTATATCGCTTGGGTACATTTAAAATATATCTTATAACACACTTCTTAACTCCTTTCTACTTAGTTTGAAGACATGCTCTAACATTTTTATTATAGTATCCCTGTTTTGCACATCACCAACCATCTCTCTTGGAGTCTTACCTTTGCTTTTTAATGAAGGATTCACTCGATCATCATCTAGTAACAGCTTTATTATGTTCTCATGGCCATCAGAAGCAGCAATGTGCAAAGGAGTTGGTCCATCATCAGATCCATCTTTCACTTGAGTGTTAACACTTACTTTCTTTTCTAGTAGGAGTTCTACTATTGGTACACTGTTACATGCCACAGCAAGATGTAATAATGTCCAATCTTCCGCAATTTCTTCTGAAGTTTTTATACTGAATAGGTGATCTTTCCAGAGATCGTTTTTAAATTTGTTATATTCCCCACGATCTTCTTCAGGTAACTTCTTTTCTACCTCATATAACTCATCTTTTATTTTTTGGAGCAAATTATCCTCATTCAAATCTTTACTCTTACTCACATTGCATATTATTTCAAAAAACTTTTCCTTTTCTATTGCCATAACCTTTCCCTCTCAACTTATTTATTATTGCTGAACAGTCTCACAAAAAAGTTAAGTTTGTCGAAATTCCATGTTTGATCTAAAAATTAGTCATAAACATTTTCTTGTCTGTTATTCAATTCGTTGTTATGCAAACTGGTTCCTCTGTGAAGGCAGTACTGGAAACTTAATTGCAATTGGGTTTGGTGAATATGGGTTTTGCGTTATAGCTAACGCGAGCTCTACGTCATACCGCCGCGGTATCTCCGCTAACACATAGCGGGATGACGGTTGTCGTTTAGCTATAAACATTAAGAAATTTACTAAACGGAAAAAAAGGCAAAAGAAACCCCGTTGGTGACTAGTTATTTATATGTACTTCAAAATATTGGCGTTTTTTATTCTAAACGCTACGATTCAGCCGCTTTTAAATGCAACTAACCTAAATTATAAACGTTAAGAAATTTACTGAGCGGAAAAAAAGGCAAAGAAACCCCAAGGTAGCTAGTATTCAAATTCTCCCTTGTCTATTTGACGTCTTTTACTGTCTTAAACGACTTATAAGCGCGTTTCAGCTTATATAGGTAAAAACCCGAAGATTTTATAAAGACATAGAATGCACATAGTGCAAAAATTAAGCATGATTTACGCCAAATACATTAAGTTTTTTGTCATTAATCCACTGCAGAGATTGCGAAGATAAATAAATAGCTTCAGTTTCATGATAAGGGCGCTGGCGGAGTTTGTCAAGTAATTTTAGCTCTGCCTTCTGAGGCTTTTACTCGTGACAACCACTGTGCCTGCGATCTTATCGTGCCAAGTTTGGCAGCGTTTGTTGAAATTTGACCATAAAAAGCCCAAGAATAATGGTGCAACTGATAGTATGAGGGAAAANAATCTCTTGGTTGCTTGCCTTAAAGTCATTTTTCCGAAGGTTTGTGCATCCACAACTCTGAGCCCAAATAATAGTTTTCCAGGTGTAGCAGCAAACTTTACCCACATATATATTACATAGCAAAAGAGCATAATAAACTGGACTATTTGATTTAGAATCATTAATTTTACAAGTCTACTCTGCATTGCCTTTTCTTCTATAGAAAGTGGCACTTGCATTTGGTATTTTGCAGCAACTTGGCTTAATATTTTGCTATCCTCTGAGTTCATAAAGAACTGATTTAAGGCTTGGCTGCAAAACTGCAAGAACAAAACGATAATAATCAAATCAAGCAATACTGATATATAGCGCCTGAGGCCCGTTACATAACATATCCCATTTTCATCCTTTTTCACCTTTTGAATAACATTTATAGAAGAAAAAATAGAAAATAAACGATCAAAAAATTTATGTAACATATATACACTTTCCAATATTTAACGTGCCCCTGGCCGGACTTGAACCAGCACACTTTCGCAAGCAGCAGATTTTGAGTCTGCCGTGTCTACCATTCCACCACAGGGGCATTAAGTTTTAATGCTATAGGCAACACGGAATTAGTCAAATTTTTTTGCCTTTACATCTTTCAAATGAGGACTAAATATTCTACAATAATCAACAGTTACTCTCAAAACTTAAAATGAATGAATTAGCTAGTCTCTTGGGTTCAAGAAGTGTAGAAAAGGAAATATGTAAATTACCGCATAATCTAGAAGCTGAACAGATGCTTATTGGTGCAATGATTCGTGATAATAGAATCTGTGATGCAGTTGAAGACACAATCACAGCGGAGAATTTCTATGATCCATTACATCAAAGTATTTTTACGCAAATATCCAAAACCAGAAAACACGGCATAATTGCCAATGAACTGAGCCTCAAGATGTTTTTTGAGCACGACAAAGCATTTACCGAATGTGGTGGAGTTGAATACTTAGCAAAGCTTGCAGCGAAGGCAAGTATTGCGCTTGATATCTATAGTTTGACTAGAATAATCCGTGATACTTACTTAAGGAGATGTTTAATTAAGCTCGGGCAAGAAATAGTTGGTGATAGCTACAACTACGATATTGAAAATCCTGCGCAGGCGCAAATTGAACAAGCAATGACAAAATTGTTCAATTTGGCAGTAAAAAAACAAGGTGAGAAAACATATATAAAACTTGCAAGTTCAATTAAAGACGTAGTTGAGAAGATCAGCGCACTGAAAAATAATCCAGAGGCGCTAGGCATTACAACCGGACTTCAAGATCTAAATCAGCTTCTTGGTGGTTTGCAGAAATCTGACCTATTAATTCTAGCTGCAAGGCCTTCTATGGGTAAAACAGCATTGGCGCTAAACATCGCACTTAATGCTTGTAAGATGTTGCAAAAAAGAGCAGATAAACAACACCATGTAGCGTTTTTCTCACTTGAAATGTCAGCAGAGCAATTAACTGCAAGATTGATTACTATAGATTCAGGGATTAGTTATTATAAAGCATTAACTGGGAGAATTAGTGATTTTGAATTGCATGAATTTATCAATACTAGTACAGAGTTATCTGAATTACCTTTCTTAATAGATGATACTCCTGCACTGTCAATTAGTGCCCTTCGCACCAGAATACGCTTGCTGTATCAATTATATAATGTAGAAGTGGTATTCATTGATTATTTGCAGCTAATCAGAGGAACAACAAAAAGGAGTAATGAAAATAGAGTGCAAGAAATCTCGGAAGTGACGCAGGGTTTGAAAGCAATTGCAAAGGAGATAAATATTCCCATTGTTGCACTATCTCAGCTCTCCCGTTCTGTTGAGCAGAGGGATGACAAAAAACCACAACTTTCTGATTTACGTGATTCAGGAAGCATAGAGCAGGATGCGGACATAGTAATGTTCCTCTATAGAGAAGAATATTACGAATTGAGAAAGCAACCAAGTGAAGGAAGCAATAAACATCGAGAATGGCAAGAGAAAATGGAGAAAATTAGAAATATTGCAGAGCTTGTTATTGCAAAGCAGAGGAACGGGCCAATTGGCAGTGTGAAATTATATT
This sequence comes from Wolbachia endosymbiont of Anurida maritima, assembly GCF_042182995.1. Classification (NCBI taxonomy): domain Bacteria; kingdom Pseudomonadati; phylum Pseudomonadota; class Alphaproteobacteria; order Rickettsiales; family Anaplasmataceae; genus Wolbachia; species Wolbachia endosymbiont of Anurida maritima. The sequence continues at coordinate 532,797 of NZ_CP102058.1, read as the reverse complement.
TTGACTCTAACAGAGGTTCGTTTAAAGATTACACAGAAAGGCATAGTTTGTAGCTTGGCAGCAATCTTCTTGTTCCCAAGTTCATTGATTGTTTTTTTTATGTAAAGATAGCTTGACAACTTCTTAAAAATCCTTTTATAATGGTATTATATTTTATAATACGTGAGATGGTAAGTAAAAACAATGTACTCTATTATACAGCTGGAACTCTGGCTGCTTTAACTTTATTAGCATCTGGAGTGTTTGCTATAGCTCCTTATGCTCAGTTCTTAGCTCCAGTTGCAGCCTTGAGTGTTGGCCTTCCATTTATTATTGGTTGTGCTGTATTTTCTGTTATAACTATTGCACTTTCGTATAAAGCAATTAGTAAGAACAAAACTATTTCTGAGAAAGATGTTCAACTTGATGGAAAAAATAATGACATTTCTCACCTGAAGGATCAGCTTGATCAAGAAAAAGCTAAAGTACAAACTCAAAAGCAAACTATTTCTGAGAAAGATGTTCAACTTGATGGAAAAAATAATGACATTTCTCACCTGAGGGATCAGCTTGATCAAGAAAAAGCTAAAGTACAAACTCAAAAGCAAACTATTTCTGAGAAAGATGTTCAACTTGATGGAAAAAATAATGACATTTCTCACCTGAAGGATCAGCTTGATCAAGAAAAAGCTAAAGTACAAACTCAAAAGCAAACTATTTCTGAGAAAGATGATCTACTTATTGAAAAAAATAAAAAAATAGAAGAAGACAAATCAAAAGTGGCAATTGCTGATGGCATTGTTCAGCTTGCAAAAGGAACAGTTAATGGTGCTGTTTCACTTACAAAAGGAATAGCTAACGGTACTCGGTACCTTAGCCAATGTGTTTATGATAATTATGTACCATCAATTGAGTCTACAAAAAGAACACTTAGTGGTATTGGAAGCGGCGTGAAAAACACTTGTGGTGCATCAATTGCATCTGTAAGAGGAGCACTTAACAGCGTTGGAAGTAGTATGGAAAATACTCCTAGTATGCTAGTGAAGTTTATAGGAGAAACATTTAATAGTAGTTTTAAAATACAAAACTTGATAGCAAGATCATTAGCAGGAGTAACTACTCAAAAAACTCAACCTGCTAAAAAAGATCCTGAGACTTCTAGTATGCAATCGGAGCATAATCAGAATGAAGCTAAGCCGAGTGAGAAAAGGAAATTTACCACAATAAAGGTTACAGTAGACGCACCGGAAGTAAATTTTGGTAAAGGTTGTATATATATTGTAAAAGCTCCTCTGGCCATACTGCGTTGGCCTGTAGAAAAATTATTTGATTGTGTTCTCTGGATAGCAGGAGGAACAGGATTAGCAGGAGGAACAGGATTAGCAGGAGCAATTACTGGCAACTCATCTAATGCAGTAGGTGATTCTACTAATAGTGTTCAAAGTAGTCCACCAATCTTAAACTTATCGCCTAACTTATACAAACCAGAAACCCCAGAAAAGATTGTAGATAATGGTACAAACACATCAAAACAACAAAGTACTCTTATGGATTCTGTTGACTTGGAATCAAGAGCACCATCCTTCAGCCTATCTTAATGGTTCACTAAGGGTTATTTAAACGTCAACCCTCAAAAAAACCGGCGTAGGTTTAGGCAGCGTAATGCCTGAACTTACGCACGCGTCGCACAGAGATTTTAAATCACGTTGTTCTTTCGGAATTTGCAGTTGATCGAGTATCATTTCCGCTGACTTGGGGACAATTGGCTGCAATAAAGTGCCAATTATCCTGATATATTCCAGTAACTTGTAAATTACTAAATTCATGCGTTCTCTATCAGTTTTGCTTAATGTCCAGGGTGCACTTTTGTCTATGTAGGCATTGGCTTCAGAAGAGATGTTGATAATTAGAAGTATAATCTGGTTAAATTCATACTTTGATAAATGGTCCATCACTTGACCTAGTATAGCTTTGCAATTTGGCAGACTTTCTTCACCTCTAAGTAAATCTCGATCAATTGTTGGTACAACTCCCGAGCATTGTTTGTGCAAAAATGAAACTGTTCTCTGCACTAAATTGCCTATATTGTTTGCCAGCTCTGAATTTATGCGGCTGATCATGTTTTTCTTACTGAAATTACCATCCTGACCGAAGCTTGCTTCCCGAAGGAGAAAATAGCGTAGCTGATCAACACCAAACTCTTGAGCGAGGCCAATTGGATCTATGACATTACCAAGAGACTTGGATATTTTTTCTCCCTCGCTGAGCCACCAACCATGAACTGCAATTTGTTTTGGCAGTGGCAGTTCTGCTGCAAGGAGAATTGCCGGCCAATATACAGCGTGAAAGCGCAATATGTCTTTGCCGATTACATGAACGTTGAAAGAGCGTTCTAATGTCATTCCAGTGCATAACGCTGGAGTCTGTGTTTTCTTCTGGATCCCAGTATCAAGTATTGGGATGACAGATGGTGGTTCTGCCCAAAACCTCTTATATTCCTCACTCTCAGTACTAGGAAAACCTATTGATGTAAGATAATTGGTTAATGCATCTATCCAGACATAGATTACGTGTTTGTCATTACCTGGTACTTTTATTCCCCAGTTAAAACTAGTGCGAGAGATTGAAAGGTCAGTGAGCCCTGATCTTACAAACGATATCACTTCATTTTTTCTGCTCTCAGGAAAGATAAAATTTGGTTGATTTTTATAGAGTTCCAGTAATTTGTCTTGCCAGTTTGACAAGCGAAAAAAGTAGCTCTCTTCTTTTATCCACTGAACTTCTGCGCCTGTTGGTGCTTTGCCATCTATCAGCTCTGATTCCTGATAAAATGCTTCATCACGAACTGAATACCAACCCGAATAGGAATCCAAATATATTTGCCCTCTCTCTTCAAGTCTATTCCATAAAGCTATAACTGCTTTTTTATGACGTTCCTCCGTAGTGCGAATAAAATCGTCATACTCAAAATTCATGAACTTAGCTAATTCTTTAAATGAAACGCTCACTTCATCTGTAAATTCTTTCGGCTGCATTCCCTTTGCTTTAGCTGCTTTTTCTATTTTTTGCCCATGCTCATCTGTACCGGTGGTAAATTTGACATTTTTTCCAGCTAGTTTCATGAACCTTGCCACCACATCACAGATGAGAGAAGTATATGCATGCCCGATATGCGGCTTGTCATTTACATAATATATTGGCGTGGTGATGTAAAAGTTCTCAGATTTATCCATACTTAAGTACCTAGAGTTCTAATGCTACTTATGTTGGCAAGAGAAATCAATCTTTCTGTACAGACCTGTGTAAAACTCTCTGTAATTCTATAAATCTTACTGTCACCAGAATAGCTAATCCCAGTAGCATGAGGTTGTCATCCGAGTAGCTGACACTGGGATCCAGCTAAGTTGGTAAGCATAAAAGTAGCCGTTTTATGTTAAAATACTACGTTTTGATGATTATGAAAAAACTGGATTCCAGTGTCAAGCACTGGAATGACACCGTCTTGGATCCAAGTAGTCAAGCTACTCGGATGACATTAGAACCGTCTCAAACTACAATGTTTCCACAAAGTATATAATTAACATCCACGCCTTTAGTTAAATTCCACTCACGCTTTATTACGTTGTACTCCATGCCAGCCATGTTTTGTAATGTTACATTATTTTCTCTTAAGTGATTTGCAATTTCTGACGGCTTGAGAAATTTATTCCAATTGTGTGTGCCTTTTGGCAGCCAGTTTAATATGTACTCTGCACCAACTATTGCAAGACAGAAGGATTTGATAGTTCTATTTATTGTGGATATAAAGATTAGCCCTTCTGGTTTAAGCAGTTCTACTGCTCTTCTCATAAAGAATTCCAAATTATCTACATGCTCGACTACTTCCATCAGCAGAACCACGTCGTACTTCTTATCATTGCTTAGCTCTTCAATGCTGGTGTGCGTATATTCTATATTAAGCCCTACTTTTTTCGCATGTGATTGTGCCACTTTTATATTTTCCTCACATACATCTATTCCCACAACATTAATGCCAACGCGTGCCATTGATTCTGACAAAATGCCACCACCGCATCCAACATCAAGCAATGATAATTCTTTTAAATCGCATTTTTTTAACTCTTTTATTTTCTCAATAATGTAAGATACCCTCACAGGATTCATCATGTGCAATGGTTTGAATTTGCCGTTCTCATCCCACCATTCACCTGCCATTTTAGCAAATTTTGATATTTCATCTTCGTTATAAGTTTTTGTTTTTTTNTTCTTAGAGGTTATATTACTGAGTTTATCAAGACGTTTTTTATGTCTGCTTTCTTTTGAAAATTCTGTTTCGAGGAATTGTTTGACTATGTCTTTTGCTAATCCACTCGCAGTAAATCCTGCACCAAGACACAATACATTTGCGTTGCCATGCTCGCGAGCTAATTTTGCGATCTCAACACTATTACATAAAGCAGCGTAGATTCCTTCAAAACGATTTGCCACAGTACTCATGCCCAAACCTGTACCACAAATTAATATCCCGTAATTTGCTTTTTTGCTCGTTATATCTTCTACGACTTTAACAGGATAGTCTGGATAATCTACACACTTTTGCTTAGCAGTGCAGCCACGATCTATTACTGTGTAACCCAGAGCTTCCAGGTAAGGCTTCATTTCTGATTTTAATTCGTAACCGGCGTGGTCTGAAGCAATTGATATTATATCTGACATATAAGAAATTATGACTTAAAGACACTTATATGGGTAATTTATTTTGATCTTTCTGTCAAGTCACTCAGTGCTCATAACCCTTGAAAGCTCAAAATAAATTTCGAGTCAGATGTGTATAAATTCTATATAATTTTTATCCTACTACTAATTTAACAAGATGGATCATATAGATATTATAAAATCAAAATTATTATTATCTGACATAATAGGTAAAAAAGTCAGGCTAATAAAAAGAGGAGATAGTTTTGTTGGGCTCTGTCCATTTCATAACGAAAAAACCCCATCTTTTTCGGTGAGCAATACTAAAGGATTGTATTACTGTTTTGGTTGCTTAGCTAGTGGTGATGCATTTGAATTTATTTCACAAACTGAAGGATTAAGCTTTAAAGAAGCATTGGGAAGATTAGCATCGGTTACAGGTGTTGAACTGCCCAAAAGTCTTAGTATTACAAAAGAGGACAATAAACTATTTTTAGCGCTTGATTTAGCTGCAAATTGGTTTGCACAAAAAAATCAGGGCGTTGTAGATTATTTAAAGCAGCGCAAGATTTCACCTAAAATCATAGATAAATTTAAGATAGGTTATGCACCAAGCTCTGGTTTGAAAGAGTATTTAAACTCTTCAGGTATTGAAGACAAAATTTTAATTGATATTGGATTAGTAAACAAAAATTTTCATGATTATTTTTATAACCGGCTGATATTTCCTATACAGAGCATTGCAGGGAGAGTTATTGGTTTTGGTGGACGTGCGCTGAGCTTTGAGCAACAGCCGAAATATTTAAACAGTCCAGAGAGTCAGCTCTTCAAGAAGAGGGAGAATTTATACGGATTAAACTTTGCTTTAAGCGAAATACGTAAAAAACAGCACATACTTGTTGTTGAAGGATATATGGACGCTATAGCGCTACATCAAGCAGGAATTAGTAATGCAGTTGCTCCGCTTGGTACCGCAATTTCTGCAGAACAGATAAAAAATCTATGGAGATTTGCTAAAGAAATCTCCATCTGTATGGATGGAGATAGTGCTGGACGTCATGCTGCTACTCGAGTTGCAGAACTTGCTCTGCCAATATTAGAGCCTGGATACACGTTAAAGTTTGTGACTTTGCCGAGTAATAAAGATCCATACGATATATGTAACGAACTGGAATACAAGAAAGAAGACGTATTGACTGCTCTTGACCATTCAACAAAACTGCATTCTGAATATTTATGGCATCACATAATCGATAGCAATTTGCAAAATTATGAAAAACTTGCTCCGGAAAAATATTCAATTCTTGAGCACAAGTTCATGGAATATGTAAATACTATTAGCAACAGCAGTATTAGAAGGTATTACAGGGATTATTTTTACAATAAGGCTAGTGAACTAAGAAGTAGCTTCAAAAAACAGATTTTTAATAGTAAAACTAGAGCAACAAAAGGTGAGTATCTTCATAACAAATCTCCAGAGCTAATTGAAGCAGAGCAAAATCAGGCCATAATTTTGCGTATAGCCGTAGAATTTCCTGAAATCTTGAACCGTCCTATATTTTTTGAGCAATTTTCTCATTTTGAATTTACCAATGAGATGAAAAGATTACAACAGCGTATAATTGATGTAACAAATAATAGAAGCAAACTCGATAAAGAGCAAGAATTGAAGCAGTTTAACGTTATAAAGTATGTATTTGAAAAAACTAGCGTACTAAATAGCCAATTGAACGAGAGAAAATCTGCAGAAATTGTGTGGAATAATATAGTGTTACTAAAAGAATTAAATGCATTACGAAAAGAAAGAACCGAAGCGAGGCTGAGTGGTAATCTTGACTTAGAGGAAAGGTTGATAGAACAAATAAAACAAATAGAAAGCCGTATACAAGAAATGCAAATGGAGTTTATTGAAAAGTAGATACCGTCTCGTTAGTCAACAAGCAAATTACAAAATAAGACAATATTTTACATAAGATTGAAATTTTTAACTAATTAAGCCTTCCTCCAACAGCTTTGCCCTGTAGTTTTTGATATGGTTAGGATCACTTGAAAATGTATAATTTTTGTAGTTAGCTCTGCTATGCATATAAAGCTTACTATTGACTTTTATCACATTATCTCACATAATATGCATGTGAGAAGAATATGAACTGGAAGAATTTTCGTCTTAGTACACGTCTCAACCTAGAAGGGCCTGTAATTGAACAAGTGTACGAGTTAATTACTGCAGTTGATAGTGTTAAAAATAGCTGGCAGATAACGAAAAAACTACTACCACAAACAATTGAAAGATTAACTCATTCAGTTATTGTTACATCTTCTGGCGCTTCTAACCGTATTGAAGGAAATCGTCTAACCGATAAAGAAGTTGAGGATCTATATAAAAACCTACGTGTCAAAAAATTTAAAAATAGAGATGAGCAAGAAATTGCTGGCTACTTAGAAATGCTTAAACTAATATTTCATGATTATACGGATATTCCAATTAATGAGTCATCAATATTGCACATTAACAACCAGATGCTACTTTATAGTGAAAAAGATTTGTATCATAGAGGAAAATACAAAGCAAGTTCTAATAGAGTTGAGGCAAAAGATCAGAATGGAAAAGTTGTTGGTATAATTTTTTCCCANNCCACCTTACCTTGTTAGAAAGGAAGTACAAGAGCTTATTGATTGGTATCACTGGTCCTTAAATAATAAATTTAAGCATCCTCTTATTATTGTTGCTAACTTTGTTTTTGAGTATCTGGCAATACACCCTTTTCAAGATGGGAATGGCAGAACTAGTAGATTGATGACTAATTTAATGCTGTTGCAGCAGGGTTATGATTTTGTATCTATTGTATCACATGAAAAGATAATTGAAACTAACAAACTTGATTACTATTTAGCGCTTAATAAAACACAAAGTAGCTGGAAAAGTGGCAAAGAAGATATTTCCCCATGGTTAATATTTTTTCTTAATGTGCTCAAAACGCAAGCAAATGAGGCGCATTATATTCTTGAGAGGGAGAATACTGAATATTTATTATCAAGAAAACAATTGTTCTTCTGGGAATGGGCACTTAGCCTTGCAGATAAAGAATTTAGTAGAAAAGATGCTATAGAAGCTCTAGGATTTCCTCCAAGAACAGTAGAGGCAATTACAAAGAAACTGCTAGGGATGAAATACTTACAGCGTCTTGGAGAAGGCAAAGCCACTAGATATAAAGTTGTTATTTAAAAGTTTTAGTATGTTTTTCGAGATTTTTTTAAATCCAGTTTTATGCACAACTTTATTTGCAATTTTACATTTTTATTCGATTCAAAATTGCATTTTTGCAATAGAAAACTTACTTATTGTAGGAAAATCTTGTGTTTGTTCTCATATAAAATTATTTATGGAGTGACGATGGTGCATGTATTATACTTACATTTCTGATTCGAAAATTTATGCAGTTGTTTCTAACAAAATTAGTTAACAAATTCTATTGTTTAAAGATGAGAAATAAAGTAATCATCATTTCCAGTATTGCTTTTATTCTACTGTTTTTTATCAGCAGTGCATTTTTAAAAAAAGATCAGGCGGTTCATAGCAATAATGCAACTAGTAGCTTTTCAGTAAAAACTCAAGAATGTGCGCCGCAAAACCGCACTATATATTTAAATTTTTCTGGTACAGTAAATCCCTTACATAGAGCTAGCCTTGTCTCAAAAATAAGTGGTAAGATTATTGCTATTTATTTACCTGATGGTGAAAAGGTAAAAAGAGATGATGTAGTGTTAAAGATAGAAGATTATGACAGGATTGAGCAAGCTCAGAAAGCCAAAGCTTTATTAAAGCAGCGTGAAATTGAGTATGATTCCTCTCACAAACTGAATAAAAAAGGCTATGGAGCACAAATACAAGTAGAAGCAGCTTTTACTGCGTTACAAAGTGCAAAAGCTGACCTAAAAAGGCTAGAATTGGATTTAGAAAACACTGCAGTCAAATCTCCTATAGATGGTTATATTGATAAAATCAATGCAAATGAAGGGGATTTTGTTAATGTTGGGCAAAAAATAGCTGACGTGGTTGATTTCAATCAAATTCTTGTGGTGTTATACGTTTCAGAAAATGAAGTAAATAAAATAGAGCTAGGCAGTACAGCTCAAATTAATTTGCTGGACGGAAAAGAATTGGCAGGTGAAGTAAGTTTTATTAGTAAAATTGCTGAACCTAAAACTGGGTCTTATAGGGTAGAGGTAAAGGTAACTAATAATAAAATGATATCCTTGCAGGGACTAACTGCCAACGTAAAACTACCTTCAGGCGAAAGATTTGCATATAAAGTTCCTTCTTCAGCCCTGAGCTTAAGTGACGAGGGTGCTCTTGGAATAAAGATTGTTGATGACAATAATTATGTAGTATTTGCACCAATAGAAATTGTTGATCATGAGAGCGATGGGGTTTGGATAGTAGCAAATAACGAAGATAAACCCATAAAGTTAATAGTATTGGGCCACCTATTTGTTAAGCCTGGTGATAAGGTTGAAGCCTAAGTCTTTCTGAATTTGAGGTCTTATTCAACAATTTTTTTTCTTTTAATAAGCTTTGCAATTCACCTTTTTCGTACATCTCGCGGGTTATGTCGCAGCCACCGATAAACTCTCCCTTTATATATAATTGTGGAATTGTTGGCCAATCAGAAAACTTTTTTATAGATTCACGTATTTCATCATTCTCCAATACGTTAATACACTTAAACTTCACGTTCAATTTTTTAAGGATTGACACAACGAGTCCAGAGAATCCACATTGAGGAAAATCAGAAGTGCCTTTCATATACAATACTACATCATTTTCTGCTATATTNTTTTTTATTTGTTCAAAATTGCTCATAAATTCACCTTATTTTTAAGTATTAGTTTCCAGTTGCAAGGCATGTATAGACTGACCTTCTAGTGCTTTATATACCATTTTATGCTGTTCTATTTTTGTCTTTCCGAGAAAGCGCTTGGAGGTTATTTTTAAATAATAATGATCATTATCTCCAGCAAGATCATGAACCTTTATATCAGCGTCGGGGAACGATTGTTTGATGATCCTCTCTAATTCGTGAATTGTAATAGTCATTGATTTGCTTTAAATTACAATACTTTCATTATAAATCTAAAACGATTGAGCGCAATAAAAAGTTGCTATCACAAAAAATAGAAGCATACTATAATAATGGAATGACAAATTATGCAGGGAGTCTCTGTGGTGGGCAAAAGATTTAAATTCACATATCTATTGGTTTTGCTAACCTTTTCATTTAGGTGCTTATCTTACGATGATAAAATAAATAACTTAGAGAATGTTTACATCAAAGCTAACTATTTTGGAGCATTCTTCAATGCAATAGGCTCTCTAGAAGGAAAAGAAGATGCAGGTGACAATATAACAGAGGGGGTTTTTAGTTTTAATAAGAAGGAGCGAATTGAAGCTGGATACAGTCCTAAATATGTTCCAGGGTTTGCCGGTAGTGCTGCAATAGGATATTTACTTAAAAATATGAGAGTTGAGCTTGAAGGCTTATATTCTCATACTAACTTATATGATGAAGATTACTCAGATAAAAACAAAGCAAGATATATTGAACTTCGTCGTAAGGATGATGTGTCTGCTGGAGCGGCATGCAATTCACCTTGGAGAAGTGGAAAGGTTGATATTCACATTCAAGAAAATTGTGGTGCTCAAGCAAACTTCAGAGCTGCATTTAAGATGAAAAATGAAGGTTTTAATAATTTAGCTGGAATGGTCAATATGTATCATGATTTTAATATAGCAGAAATGCCATTCACTCCATATGTTGGTGTTGGTGCAGGTGTAACTAAGGTTAAATTTCTAGGAAAAACCAGATATGCCTTGGCTTATCAAGCCAAACTTGGTGTCAATTACCAACTTACAGCACAAACTCAAGCGTTTGCTGGTTTACGCTATTTTGGTATCCTTGATAACCAATTTAAAGATATTGTACCAGGAATAAAGATACTAGCTGGTGAAGAATATACTCCTGCCGGTGGAGAAAGTAAAGTTGATGAAACTGCACGTATTGAATCAACAACTGCAACCATTACCAATAGGTTTGGCATATATGGCTTAGAGTTTGGATTGGTTTATCACTTTTAACTTTATCCAATAAATTACATATGTGAAGATAGTAAATTCAGCGTGCTGAGAACATTAGAAAGACGAGATTTTAATTGATTTTCATATTTACTCCAATCTTGTATTGCCTTTCTTGCAACACCTGAATCAACTGCGGCTTTTGCAACAGCAGGAGATACTATAGAAATTAATCTTGGGTCAAATGGAGTAGGTATTATATATTCACGACCATAACTCATTTTACGACCGCCATAGGCTGCAGATATCTCACCTGGTACTGGCTCACGGGCAAGCTTTGCTATTGCATCTGCAGCTGCAATTTTCATTTCATCATTTATTGTTGTTGCATGTACATCAAGTGCCCCTCTAAATATATAAGGAAAACCCATTACGTTGTTGACTTGGTTGTTGTAATCTGACCTACCAGTTGCGATTATTGCATCTGGCCTCACAGATTTTGCAAACTCAGGCCTTACTTCTGGATCGGGGTTGGCGAGAGCGAAAATAATCGGGTCTTTGCCCATACTTTTTAACATCTCTTCATTTAACACATCTTTTGCAGATAGTCCGATGAATACATCAGCGTCTTTTATTGTATCAAGTAGAGAACGTTCGGGAGTATCAATTGCATATTTTTCCTTCCACTCATTCATGTCCTCGTTTCTACCTTTGTATATTACTCCTTGCTTATCACACAGCACTATATTTTTAGCGCCCATGGACTTTAGTATTTCTAAACATGCAATACCGGCTGCTCCAGCACCATTCATAATGATCTTAACGTCCTCTAATTTCTTTTCAACAATATCAAGAGCATTTTCTATGCCAGCTGCAACAACCACCGCAGTTCCATGCTGGTCATCATGGAACACTGGAATATCCATCAGTTCATTCAGGCGTTTCTCTATTATAAAACAATCGGGAGATCTTATATCTTCTAAATTTATTCCTCCCCAACTTGGCCCAAGATACCTTACTGCATTGATGAAATCTTCTATATTTTCTGTACCAACTTCTATATCAACTGCATCAATATCAGCAAAACGCTTAAATAAAACAGCTTTGCCTTCCATGACAGGTTTTGCAGCAAGAGGACCGATATTACCAAGCCCAAGCACTGCAGTGCCATTTGAAATGACAGCTATAAAATTGCTTTTTGCCGTATAATCATAAACAACCTCAGGATTTTTAGCTATTTCAAGGCACGGAGCTGCAACGCCAGGAGAATAAGCAAGTGACAAATCATACTGGGTAGATAAAGGTTTTGTTGGCATAATTGAAATTTTACCAGGGTTACCACCTCTACTGTGATACTTAAGTGCTTCTTGTTTTGTGGTACTATCTAAATCATCGTTCATCATTATATTTTAAGCTTGTATTTTTTAAGTATATGGAGTTTTTATAAATGTTCAATTGTAAACTATTAGCTTGTGAACTCTATTGTACTTCTGTATAAGTTTACCTACTACGTAAAATGGTATTATATGCTTAAGAAGAACTTGCCTAATTTGCTTACGATTTCTCGTGCACTTGCAATACCAGCAATAATATTAAGTTTTTATATAGAAAATAAATATGCAGGTCTGATAACAATATCAATCTTTGTGTTTGCGTGCATTACGGATTTTTTTGATGGTTACCTGGCGCGTGCGTGGAAAGTCCAATCAAAGTTTGGCAAGCTATTTGATCCAATTGCTGATAAATTAATAGTGGTTTCAACAATAATTATGCTAATTTATAAGCAAAAGATAAATGATTTTACAATAGTACCGTCGATTATCATCATCTGTCGGGAGATATTGATTTCAGGTTTACGGGAGTTCCTTATAGCTACAAATGTTAGTCTACCTGTAAGCAAAGCTGGAAAAATTAAAACATTTCTACAGATGGTTGCTGTAGTAGCGCTAATAATGAACGATTATTATATGATTCAATATACAGGTGCGATTTGTTTATGGATTGCAGCTATTATAACTATGTGGTCAGGCTATAATTATATCCTAGCCGGCATCAAACAGATTGACTGAATTTCTTGAGAAACAGTTAATATACAAAAGTGGTTAATACTTTCATAATATTGACTGAATAGTTAAAATCCTGTATAATATATTAGTTAATAGGGTTTATATGACTAGCATTACAGGTGACTTTGAGACTAAGTTTCGTTCTAAAGAACCAGGAATTAAAGAAAATCCTGAAATGGAAGATTTTTTTCAAGATTTTTGGTTAGGGATTGAAGAANGAAGAAACAAAAAAAAAGAAGAAACTCGAACAAGAGTTATTAGCACTAAAAAAAGAAGAAGCAGAAAAAAGAAGAAACTCGAACAAGAGCTATTAACACTAAAAAAAAGAGAGCTATATAGACAATGTGTATCATTGGTAACAATGGTCCCATTTGCATTATTTATGGCTATTGAACTGGAAACAATATGTAGCGATCAGGTGTTACTTGGCGTGATAAGTGGCGCGCTAAGCCACACTATATTACCTTTCATGGTCCTATCTCTTATTTATACGCTATATTTAATTTACAATAATAGAAAAATAGCACAAAAAGAACGAGAGTTGAAGAATATTGAAAATGGAAAGGAAGTAAAGGAAAAAGAGCACAATATTTCTGATATAGGTCAGTGTTTGATCTATATTGAGGCTATAACAACTGCACTGGTTATTGTAGGTATGGTAATGGGTGAAACATCTTCACTTGAAGCAACAGAGGATGCAATTTTACTTCTTGCCAATGCAATTGCTTTTCTTGCAACTCTTGCTTCTTATATTAATGAGCATGGAAAAAATAATAAAAAGGAAACAGAAAAATCTAATCTTGATGAGAAATCTAGCAAGAAAACTAGCAATATGTCTGTAGCCGGATTGGCGCTTGCTGGTTCTTCTATATTTTTAATAAGAAGGATAATGTTAATGGCATTAGCATCGTCCTTAAATCCTGCTGTTGGACCTACTTTAGGCTTGATAGGTATTGCACTTTTTATGGTTGTACAGGTATTAACTATACATTCCTACAGCAAGACGCTGAAAGATCCAAAAGTGGAAGGACGAGGTGAATCAAGAAATGCAGGTAGTTCTGACCGTAGTTATAAAGAAGAAGGGCCGGCTATTGCCTAAGAGCATGTCTTCAAACTAAGTAGAAAGGAGTTAAGAAGTGTGTTATAAGATATATTTTAAATGTACCCAAGCGATATAAGTGACAAAGAATGGAAGATGATAGAGCAATATTTTGAACCTAAAAAGACCGGCAGACCAAGAAAACACAGTATCAGAACGATTATCGATGCAATAAGGTATGTGATGAGAACAGGCTGTCAATGGAGACAACTACCTAAGAATTTTCCACCATGGAAAACCGTGTATAGTTGTAATTCGCGTTTAAAAAAAAGTGGAATATGGCAAGAAATTCATGATTTTCTAGTTAAAAAACTAAGAAAGATAATTGGTAAGAATGAAACTCCATCAGTAGGAATAATTGACAGTCAATCAGTAAAAACCACTCAAAAAGGGGATNCCAGAGGATATGATGCTGGCAAGAAAGTAAAGGGTAGAAAACGCCACATCGTTGTAGATACTCTAGGTCTTGTAATTGCTGCTGAAGTACACAGTGCAAGCATTCAAGATCGTGATGGTGCACTAAATCTTTTTGTTCAAGCCAAATGCAAAGCTCCAACATTACGTAAGTTTTTTGCTGATCAAGGATATACAGGTAAATTGCAAAACCGCTGTTTATTGGAAACTGGATGTTTGTTGACGATTACCAAGAAAGTAGTTGATACAGGATTTCAGGTTATTCCTAAACGTTGGATTGTTGAGAGAACCTTTGCTTGGCTCTCCAATTTTAGACGTATGAGTAAGGATTATGAGCATTCTCCTCTCACTTCAAAAAATAACATCTTTTTTAATATGATCACTATTATGCTTCACAAATTAGCTCATTCTTGAGTTTGAAGACATGCTCTAAGAAATTTGTTTATTTAGATAATATTTAGTCTATACTTTATTTTGATCGAAAAAAATCTTATGTATAAGACTTTAATCACGTGCTTTATTTTCCTAATTTGCTCCTTTACGCAATCGTATGCGAATGATCTTGAAAAAACTGAAACTGAACTATATGAAGAAGCAGTTGAACTTTTTGACCAGAAAAAATATAAACAAGCTATTAGGGCATTTCATAAGATAGAGGATTTGTATCCTTTGTCTTATTGTGCAATGAAAGCGAAATTATTATCTGGAGTTTCTCACTATAATATGGGTAACTATAGCAGTGCTGCAAGTGATATGGATGATTATATATATGTTTATTCAAATGGTGAAGATTTACCACATGTATACTACTTAAGAGTATTATCTTATTACATGCAAGTTAACAAAGTGCGGCTTGGGCAACAAGTTGCATATAAAACTTTAGAGCTAGCTACTGAATACATTAATCTTTTCCCAGATAGCGAATATGTAGACGAGATAAAGGAAAAAGCAAAGCTAATCACAGAGCATATATCAACAAAAGAGTATTCTATCGGTAAATTTTACCTGAGGCGTGGTGAATATTTGGCAGCAATTAAGCGTTTCCAGAATATGGCAAGCTATAAGGATTCTAAATATTTTTCTAAAGCTATTAACTATTTAATAGCAGCCCATTCAGCTATTGGCCTTGACTTAGAAGCTAAGCAGTATGAAAGTATGTTATTGGCAGAAAACCTGCAAGATGCCAAGCCGGAGGCTTGAAAATTTGCTTTAGTTTTTTCTATGCTTTGATATATAATTAGGTTTTTAACTATTTGAATATGGCTGGTCATTCACAATTTTCAAATATAAAACATCGGAAAGGCGCTCAAGATGCAAAGCGCTCTCAAAAATTTACGAAGCTGATTAGAGAAATAACAGTTGCTGCAAAGCAAGGGCTGCCCGATCCCGAACTCAACCCGCGCCTTCGCTCTGCTATATTTGCTGCACGCAAGGAAAATCTACCAAAAGATAAAATAGAAACAGCAATAAAAAATGCAACTGGTAACGTTGCTGGAGAAAATTACGAAGAAATCCAATATGAAGGTCATGGGCCTTCTGGCACTGCACTCATTGTCTATGCTTTGACTAATAATCGCAACCGCACTGCTTCTGAGGTGCGTTATATTTTTTCTCGCAAAGGTGGAAATTTAGGAGAAACAGGAAGCGTTAGTTACCTTTTTGATGATGTAGGTTTAATTGTCTATAAAGCAGAGGGTGCGAATTTTGACGATTTATTCAGTCATGGAATCGAATTAGAAGTATTGAACGTTGAGGAAAATGACAAAGAAGGATTACACGTTATAACTTGTGAAATAAAAGATTTTGGTAAAGTACGCGATGCCTTTTATGCAAAATTCGGAGAACCAGAACTTGCTCGTCTTTCATGGCAGCCAAAAGATCTGATTGAAATTAGCGATAAAGAGTTGATTGATAAATTATCTACATTGGTTGAAGAACTAGAAGATAATGACGATGTACAGTACGTGGAAGGTAATTTTACTTTTGTTGATGCTGTTTAAATGATGAAGCTGATTGTATTTATGCTGCTCTTTATCTTACCGTTATATACCGCTGAAACATCAACAGATCTTGCGCAGTATGGAGCCAGTGCCTCTTTTTCTTGTCATCCCAGTGCCCAGACACTAGGATCCAGCAAAATTGATTGTAAACAGCACACTATACAACATTTTCGATTAAAAAACTGGATTCCAGTGTCAGCTACTTGCATGACAGAAAGCAACCTGACCCACTCTCCAGTGTCACTTCAGNNCAAGGAATCAGGAAAAAAAAAGATATTACTTTGATGGAGGGAAGCAACGTAGGAAACTTAGTACATGATAGAAGATTATTATTCATATCCAGCACCACAAAATCTTCCTTTTTTGCCACGGAAGGGTTGGCGCCAGATACAGTGGTAAAATTGATCAACATATATAAAGATTTTGGTGTTGATTTTAAAAAAGACATTGTGCCAGAGAGTAAATTAGAGGTTCTTTTTGAGAGATTGCCTAATAATCAGAAGACTGAAGAAAAGATTTTATATGCTTCACTGACAATAAACAAGAAAGCTATTAGTTTATATCATTATAAATCGCAAGACGGCAAAGAAAGGTATTTTAATAAAGAAGGAATAAGCTTAAAAGATGGCGAAATTTTTGCAAATCCTTTAAATGGAGATTATCGTATATCTTCAAAATTTGGCAATAGAAAGCACCCTATTCGCGGTAAAATTGTTTTTCACAAAGGAGTGGATTATGCAGCTAAACTTGGCACTCCCATATACGCTGCTGCAGAGGGTGTAGTAGAATATATAGGAAAGAACGGTGGCTATGGAAATTATATCAAAATAAAACACAAAAATGAATATTCAACCTGTTACGCGCATATAAGTAGATTTAGTGGCGATATAAAGTTAGGCTTTAAAGTAAAGCAGGGGCAGGTCATTGCTTATGTTGGTAGCACTGGTGTTGCAACAGGACCCCATTTACATTACGAAGTTATATATAACGGCAAACACATCGATCCGCTTACGATAGCGCATAAAAACGAAGTGAAGTTACTTGACTATGAACTGAAAGAATTTAAGCTACTTATGGGTGAAGTGGATAAAATAGTTCACGACAAAACTTTTAATTAAGGGAAAAATTTAAGACTATTAACTAATTTGCTGGATTAGATAAAAATAACTTGATTGTTGCATGGTCAGATAAATGCTATACAATAGTATCTTATAAAAAGCATTAGAGGTAAAATAGTTATGGTACAAGATAAAAGATTAAGTCAATTAAGTTTGTTTCCTTTCTTGATATTGGGATTAATTATATTTTCATCTTCAATAATTTTAGATTTTTCCATAATTTTAGATTCTTTAATATTTCCCAAGTTTACAGTTCCGGCAGTTATTTTTATTGCTTTAATATTTATAATGTCTATATGTTGCTTTATCAACGAGCCAAATGAAGCAAGAGTGATAGAATTTCTTGGTCATTATATTGGAACTTATTTTAAATCCGGAATGTTTATCACAATCCCATTTGCAAACAAACACGTCATTTCTCTAAAATTTCAAAATATCAACACAGAAAAAATAAAAGTGAATGATGCAAACGGAAGTCCAATAGAGATTTCTGCAGTAATTGTTTGGAGAGTGAGCAGCCCGGCAAAGGCACATTATAGTGTTAATAACTATCATGAATTTGTTTTTGTGCAAAGTGATTCAGTAATAAGAGAATTAGCAAGCAATTATCCGTATGACAGCGAGAGCGATGAGGAATCTTTACGTAAAAATTCTGATAAAATTTCAGATGAATTGCGGTCAATGTTACAACAAAGATTAGATATTGCGGGAATTGAGATTACAGAAGCGAGAATATCGCATCTGGCATATTCATCTGAAATTGCACAAGCAATGTTAAGGCGTCAACAAGCACATGCTATCACTTCGGCAAGAAAGCATATAGTGCAAAATGCAATAGGAATTGTCGAGGAAGTAATAGCTCATTTTGAAAAAAATAAAAGTTTACAATTAGATGGCAAGCAAAAGGTTCAATTGATAAATAATTTGTTGGTTGCTCTAATCTCTGAGCAAGATGCACAACCGACGATTAGTTTGGATAATAATTAGTATATAGGTAAAAATCCGCCATTTTAATGCTTTTCAGCGAAATAACGGATTTTTGCCATGTTTTATTTAACAACGCGGTTATTGTTATGAACAGGAGATGGTTCCACATTTTCCAGGTGACCATGATTGTCTACTTTCAATTGACTTCCTAAGCTATGCTCTATTTTTGTTTCAGACTTGAACCCTAATTTTTCGCAGAATTTTTGAAAATATTCTTTTATAATGTCAAATAAGTTTTTACCCCCTTCTTTATAGTTTTTCAGCTCCTTAGGAACAGTGAGTGATAATGTGCCATCTTTATATACTATACCATCTGTGCTATCTTGAGACTCAAGCGTGAATTTTAGTGAACTCGATATATCACATATTTTTTTTGCGGAATAAGTTACTTCCACTGTTGGAGTTTCACACTCAACTTTCACAGAATTTGAATCGCTGCAGTTGATTTGTATTACTTTGTCAATGTCAAGATCATTATCCAAAAACAATTTTCCTTCATCAAAAGAACTAGATATAAATGGTGAGTACATATTATCATACCACCTGTTATTACAATTAATGGCTAATTCTTCTAAAATAGAATCATTTGGGGTTTCCGCCCATAAGTGTTGAAAGTAACACAAAAAAGACATAAAGAACTATTATTGCAAGAAAATGGAGGCAATAATGGATCAAATAGAAAGAGTACTAAATTTAATAAAAGATGAGGATTTAGAAAGGCTAGGAAAATTAAGTGAAGTAGATAAATGTAATACTAAATTGTTGGGCAAGATTATATTTAAAGGTCTAATGAAGTTAATATTAATGGGGCAAAAAACAAGCCTAAGAGCGCTAGAAATGGTAATAAACAGGTGTATAATGGATAAGAATAGCGATAAAAGTACAGTAACATACAGTGGTTTGTCAAAAAGGTTAAAAGTTATAAATCCAGAATATTTTAAGGGAGTATATATTGATTTGATGAGCAAGATTAAAAAGCTATTACCCCAAAAAACATCAAATAACTTACATAAGTTTGATTCGACGATCATAAATTTATCGGGATATCTCATAAAAGATGGGCTAAAAATAGGCGGTAAAAGTAACGACAGTCAAGTTAAAGTGAGTGTAGGATTAAAGGATCAATTGCCGACAAGTATAAGATTTTGTAAAGGACAAGAAGAAAGTAGTGAAGATATAGCATTAGTGAGAGCAATTAATGAAGCTAAAGTTGAAAAAGAGGATATTTTATTATTTGATAGAGGAATCAGAAAAGTTGGAACTTTTGCCGAATTTGATGAAAAGGAGTACAAATTTATCACAAGAGTTAAAGTGGGAAGAAAACATGATGTTATAAGCAGGAACAAAGTTATAAGAGAACAAAAATCGGATGGATCAGAGATTTTAGAAGATATAATAGTTAATCTTTATCGTGCACGAGGTAAAGTGGCAGAAAAGCATGATCTACGGCTAATAAAAATCAGAAATAAAATTGGAGATGAAATATGGTTTTTGACAAACTTGTTTGAAATGCCAGCTTATGAAGTAACAGAGCTATATAGGCGCAGATGGGATATAGAAGTGTTCTTTAAATTTATAAAGCAAAATCTTGGATATAAGCACTTTTTAAGCCATACTATGAATGGCATGAAGGTGTATATTTACATGATTATTATTACGGCTTTGTTATTTCTTGTTTATAAAATCAAAAATAATCTACATGGGTTCAAAATAGCATTACTGCAATTCACATTGGATCTAAATGACTCTTTTATACGTTCGATTGTTTTACTGTCGGGAGGTAATTTACATGCCGTTGATCATCTCATATCACGTTATTTTTGATACTTTCAACACTTATGGGTTTCCGCCCCAGCATATCTAAACATTTCCTTAAGAGCTCCTTTTACGAATGGACGGTACTCCTTATCCACATCTCCTTTTTCTGGTAATGAGAAACCACATTTTTGGCCTGCATCATAGAGCTTTCTAAGAGTTTCTTTATATGCATCAGTTCTCTGATCATCAGTAACACTGTAGATGTCATCAAAGTGGTCTTGCCAAATCTTGTCAAATTCATCCGAACAGTAACTCTCCCAAGTCTTGTTAAATTCGTCCGATCTTGGTGAATCAAACCAAGCATTCCACAACGACATGTCAAATGGCTGATCTGTTTCTTTTTCTTCTTTTGCTTTTGTTATATAATCGCCCAAAGGTTTGTCAATATCATTCTGAAGAATCATATTAATAGCACGTTCATGTAACGCACCATCAGCTGTTCCCTTTTCAAATGCAGTAAGAAAAGCTTGATCTATTTTTTTCCATTAATGACAAAATTTATTCTCTTAAGGTCTGTATATGTTTCCTGACCAGAATTAACAAAAATAGAGTTTTTGTCACCTCTTAATTTACTAAAATCAAACTCTTTAGCTCTAGCCTTCAATGCAACTACTGGACTTGTTTTTGTCATAGCATTACCTCCATTGATATTTTAATCAAAAACCAAATCAATTATACTATGAATTATTAATAATTCAGTAATATCGCTTGCTATAAACACTTCAGTAATAAATAGATCACTTTTGTTCATTATCTTGGATTGGATATGGTGTTTGTCAGGGCTCAATTTTTGTGATGCTTAGCAATATTGCCGGGTTAGTAATTAGTATAATATCAATTATTCAAAAATGTTACTACGATGCAAAACCTGCACCATGATCATGTGCTGCACTGCAGTACACAACAACAATATCGTTCTATTGTACTTGCCCGCCATGTCATTTCAGCGCGTGACGCACAACTGTACAAACATTTGTTTGCGAAGAAATGTTATAGCCGGTTTTGCCTCAAACATAGAGATATCATCCCAGTGCCTTGACCACTTAGATCCAGCATTTCCATAATTATCAAAACGTTGTATTTTAGCATAAAACGGCTACTTTTATGCTTACCAACTTAGCTGGATCCCAGACTGGGATGACACCATTTGCTGTGCAGTTTACCTTCAAAAATGAATGTTCGTACAGTTATGTAGCTAACACTGGGATGACAAGAAAGGAAGGACTAAACTATATATCGGAAAACCTTAATCGGGTTAACTATAATTCTTAACTACCATGAACATGCCCATTACTATGAACAGGAAGTTCTACATTTTCCAAATGGCTATTTACTTTCAGTGGGTTCCTTAAATTATATTCTATTTGTGTGTTCGCTTCGAACTTAAATCCTAACTTTTCGCAGAATTTTTGGAAATATTCTTTAATAATGTCAAACAAACTCTTTTCACCCTCTTGATAGTTTTTTAGCTCTTCAGGAGCAGTAAGTGATAATTTACCATCTTTATATGTTACACCATCTTTACCATCTTGAGACTCAAGTGTGAATTCTAGTGAGCTGGATAAATCACATATTTTTTCTTCTGGATTGTCAAATGTGGTTATAGGTATTGCCATATCAGACTTAATTTTTATGTGATTGTGGTCAATGTAGTAGATATTTAGTGCTTTTTCAGGATCATGTGGAGTTAAGCTGTAACTGCTGAGCGCAGCGTGATACTCATTAAATATACCAGCTCCATACCCTGCTTGATTACAATTAGTCACTAGCTCTTCTAAAATAGAGTCACTTGGAACTTCTGCTCCAGCATATCCAAACATTTCCTTGAAAATTTCTTTTGCAATTGGGCGGTGATTTTTATCTCCCTTTTTTGGTAGTAGGTGATTATGCTCCTTTCCTATATTGTAAAATCTTTCAAACTCTTTTCTATATGAATCAGTTTTCTGATGATCAGTAATTTCAGGATTATTGAAGTGGTTCTCCCAAATTTTAGGTAATCTATTCTGATTAAGCTCTTTTAACACTGAATCAACAAAAACTCTGCCCTGATCTGTATCTATTTCTCTTTCACCAACCAGAGAATCACTATAAATATCATTCTCACTAAGAAGCTTACTCTCATAGTCTTTCGCTCCTTCTTTCAGCGCAATGATAAAATTTTTATCTATTGCTTTTCCATTAATAACAAAATTCATCCTGTGGAAATCTAAGTACATTGTTTTGCCAGAGTTTGCTTCTTTATTATCCTCTGCAGCTCTTAATTTACTGAAGTCAAATTCTTTAGCTTGAGCGTTTAATGTAACGATTGGATTTTTCTTTGCTTCTGCCATAATCTTGCTCCCCATTAACATTCTGAAATTAATTGTATTACTGAATTATTAATAATCTAGTAATAGTGCCTGCTATGTAGCTAAAATTTTCCTTTAACTTAAGCTATATGTAGCTAAAATAACTTGGGTTTACCGACAACCGTCATCCTGCCGCTTGTTAGCGGGATCTAGAGATACCGCGGCGGTATGACCCTGACTTGCATTAGCCATGTATAATAAAGGGAATCTATGACGAAAGAATCATTGATAAAAACTGATGTAGTGAAAGTTGAAGACAAAAAAGCGGTAAGAAGCTTTTTTAAAATACTAGGTGGAGTGGCAGATGCTGTAAGATCGTGGATTGGTAACATCAGTCCTGATTTAAGCAACAGTCGCGATATCGATAGTTTAGTCTTGAAGATGAATGAGTGCTTAAACCCAAAGGGAGGGGAAGTTTCAGCACGTAAAAACGCTGTATCTCTTGGTAATTTGTACTTAAGCTTATCAGAGAAAGGTAAAATAAAATTTCTACAAACCCTGGCAGAAAAATTCAATCCTAACAAGGCGGAAATAGATGAGAAAATTAAAGAGTATAAGAAAAAAAGATCCCGAGTTAAACTATAAATTTGAGCAGGATTTAATAAAAATTCTTGAATCATCACGTTCTAAAATATTAAAGCAATTTATTTCTTTACCAGAAGGCCTCAAGTTTATTGTTGATATGCGTTCTGATGTGCTTAAGCTAAAGAACCAATATAGAAGCTTGAATCCACTAGAGAACGAATTGAAAAATATACTCTATACTTGGGTTGATGTTGATCTACTCGATCTTCGTCAAATTACCTGGGATTCACCTGCATCATTGTTAGAAAAACTTATAAAATATGAAGCTGTGCATAAAATTTCCTCTTGGGGCGACCTAAAAAACAGACTAGACTCTGATCGTCTCTGTTTTGCTTTTTTTCATTACAAGATACCAAACGAACCTCTAATTTTTGTAGAGGTTGCATTGGTGGATAAGATTGCAGATAGCATTCAACACCTTTTAGATGAGTCGGTACCTTCAAATGATCCAAGTAGTGCGAGCACTGCTATATTCTATTCAATATCAAATACTCAAGCAGGGTTATCTGGAATCAGCCTTGGTAATTTTTTGATCAAAAGGGTTGTAGAAAAGCTATCACAGGAGTTTAAAAGTATAAAAACATACGCAACTCTTTCTCCAATACCTGGCTTTACGAAATGGCTGAAAAACCAAGATGTCACTTTATTGGGCAAACTAAATATAAAACAATCTAGTGCAGAAATTTTAGAAAGTGCAGAGCAATTAAAAACTAACATTGAATGTACAAATGAAACTAAACAATGCATGCTTAAACTATGTGCATATTATTTACTAAAAGTGAATAATAGTAATGGAAATGCTTATGACCCGGTGGCGCATTTCCATTTAAGCAATGGTGCATCGATAAAACAATTAAACTGGATGGCGGATACTTCTGAAAAAGGTATTAGTCAGTCGGCTGGAATGATGGTAAATTATCTGTATGAGTTGCCTAAAATAGATAATAATCATGAAAACTATATGGTTAATAAAGTGATTTCCTGCTCGAAAAAAGTGTCGTCTATGTTGAAGGAGTAATAGAAGATGCATAAATATGTTGAAAATTTCCTAATGTTTATGTATATAATATTAGATAATTTTGTGAGGGAAAGTGTATGATTTTGACAAAACTTCAAGATATTGAGAAAAAAATAGGGCAATCAATACAGAACAAGTCGATAATAAAATTGCCTATGTATGGTAATCTAGTTGAAGATATTAAAGAAAGTCTGGAGCTAATTAGAAAGGGTGACGATCAAAAAGAAGAAATAATAAAAGAGCTTAAGGATATCTACAAAAGGCTTAAAGGAGTATATGAAATTATTCAAAGTGATTGTTGGGATAGCTTTAGACATTCTTTAAGCAATAGTGAGTCTTTGAGTGACAAGTATAATATTAAAACAGCTTATGAAAACTTAAGCGCAGTGGTAGAGGTTTTGGGGCTACTTTATAATGACGATTTGTGTAAACCAATTATTGATAGTGATAAAAATATATCACTTAATGACATTACATCACTTCAGAAGAAAATGAAAGAAGCGCTAGAAAAAATGCAACAGCAACAAAGTGCAACGAACCAAGGTCAAGGTGATGATGTAAACGAATATCACGACAATGCTAATGAAAACGAATACTGTGAATTAGAGAAAAAAGCCAATGCAGAATTCGGTAAATATATAGAAAATGGTGCTATTGATTCAACATCAATAACAAAAACTCAAAGCGGTAATCTTTATGCAGCAATTACACTACAAGATAATAATAATAAAAACACGAGTATTAAAATAAGTGAGTTTTTAAATAGTAAATTCTGTACAGAAAACAACATTGCTGGTTTCTCAATAAATAGTAGTCAGAAAGAAGTTATAAAAGGCTACAGAGATGATAAAGGAGTAAGGTACTATGATTTAGGTACCACAGCTCAATATGGAATAAAGGTTGATTGGTATGTAGGTGAAAGAGAATGTAGCATTACATTAAGTGCTAATAGCGATGGCAGTATTAAAATAGTGGGTGATAAACCAGCTGATGGAGATTTGGAAAAAAATAAAGATGTAAGGATTAAAGTTAATGACGAGTACTTGAGTCTTGCTGATGCAGTAAAGAGATGCAAACAGAATAATGATCTGCAGGAGCATGAAGATTCGAGTAAAGTGAGTAGCAAATTTGACCAATCATTAGTTAGTCAGGTTATGGAACGCATCAGTAGTCGTAAAGCCTAATGCATTATTTTCTTATAGAAGAAAGAAGTTCCTATATACATAAATAATTGCCCTCACAACACTTAAAATGTAAAATAGTTTTACTAATTAAGTATAGTAGGCCATAAATGAACAACATAAGGAATTTCGCAATAATAGCGCATATAGACCACGGTAAGTCAACGCTTGCTGACCGTTTAATAGAGGAATGTAACGGCCTTGAAGCAAGAGAAATGATCAATCAAATACTCGATTCAATGGATATAGAGCGTGAACGTGGCATTACAATTAAAGCACAGACGGTAAAACTCAATTATACGGCAAATGACGGTAATCAATATTGCCTAAATCTCATGGACACCCCAGGTCACGTTGACTTTTCTTACGAGGTAAGTCGAAGCTTAGCAGCGTGCGAAGGTTCACTTTTAGTAGTAGATAGTAGCCAGGGCGTTGAAGCACAAACCCTTGCAAATGTATATAAAGCTATTGACAACAACCATGAAATAATAGTTGTGCTCAATAAAGTTGATCTTCCTGCTGCAGATCCAGAAGGGGTAAAACTCCAGGTTGAGGAAATAATTGGTATTGACGCAAGTGAGTCAGTTTTAATATCAGCAAAAACTGGACTTGGAATAAAAGATGTACTTGAAGCAATAGTGGCAAAACTTCCAGCTCCTCAAGGTGATGTAAATGCTCCATTGCAAGCAATTTTAGTTGATAGTTGGTATGACACTTATTTGGGAGTAGTAATTTTAGTACGAATTAAAAATGGAGTGCTAAAAAAAGGCATGAGAATTGTTATGATGTCTAATAATGCTACATATCAGATAGACAATATCGGTATTTTCACCCCTAAAAAAGTTATGAAGAGTGAGCTTTCAGCGGGTGAAGTTGGTTTTATAACTGCTTCAATGAAGGAAGTAGCAGACTGCAAGGTAGGGGACACTATCACTGAGGAAAAGAGACCTTGTAGTGAAGCACTTCCTGGATTTAAAGAAGTGCATCCTGTGGTATTTTGTAGCATTTTCCCTCACAAAACGGATGATTTTAAATATTTAAGGGAAGCTCTAGAAAAGTTACATTTAAATGATGCAAGTTTTACCTTCGAGGCTGAAACTTCAAATGCACTAGGCTATGGATTTCGTTGTGGATTTTTGGGAATGTTGCATCTTGAAGTTATTCAAGAAAGGCTCGAGAGAGAATTTGATTTAGACTTAACAGCAACTGCACCGAGTGTTATATATAGGGTTACAACACGAAGTGGTGAAGTTTTGAATATTCATAACCCAAGTGATATGCCAGATCCAACGAAAATTGAAATTGTGGAAGAACCATGGATTACCGCAACCATAATGGTCCCTGACCAATACTTGGGAGAGATTCTATCTCTATGTGAAGAAAGAAGGGGAGAACAGGAGGATTTATCTTACATTGGTAACACAACAACAGCATTATTAAGATATAAATTACCACTGTCTGAAGTTGTTTTTGACTTTTATGATCGATTAAAATCAATTTCCAAAGGATATGCAAGTTTGGATTGGGAAATTTCCAGTTATCAGGAAAGCCAAATAGATAAATTAAGCTTTTTAATTAATGGAGAGCCCGTAGATGCACTGGCTTGTATTGTTCATAAAAGTAGGGCAGAAAAAAGGGGGCGTGAAATATGTGCACGCTTGAAGGATCTAATACCACGTCAGCAATACAAAATCGCGATTCAAGCGGCAGTGGGCGGAAAAATTATTGCCAGAGAAACGATTAACCCATACAGAAAAGATGTAACAGCTAAACTCTATGGTGGGGATGTAACGCGAAGAATGAAACTACTTGAAAAGCAAAAGAAAGGTAAAAAAAGGTTACATTCTATAGGGAACGTAAATATTCCACAGAATGCTTTTATTCAAGCTTTGAAGATAAGTGATTGATCTTAAAAGACTTCTTGCATAGTTTTTGGCAACAACCGTTAGAAACGAAAAAACTTGCTTGACAAACTCCGCCAGCTCCCTTATCATGAAACTGAAGCTATTGTATTTGCTTTCGCCAATCTGCAGATTAAAAGGTAAGGATTACTTAATGTATCGGCGTCTTATGTTCAATTTTTTGCAGTATATAGATACTGTATGTCTTTACAAAACTTCATCTACATCTAGGTTTTTATCTAAATAAGCTGAACGCGCTTATAAAGCGTTACAAGACATCAAAAAATGCCAATACTCGACAGAGATAGTAAAAGACTAGCTAACTCGGGGATTCTTTGTCTTTTTTTCTGCTTAGTAAATTTCTTAAACATTTGCAGCGTAAGTTAGTTGCAATTAAAAGCGGCTGAATCTCGCTTGTCAAGCGTTTAAAACATAAAAAACGCCAATATTTTAAAGCAGATAATAACCCCAGGGCTTCTTTTGCCTTTTTTTTCGTTTGGTAAATTTTTTAATATTTATACGGAAGGTAGTGCGTGACACTTCTGGGCACTGGGATGACACCGAAGGGGCTACTTGCATGACACCCTTTCCCGGTCTATCAAATCACATAAGAGAAAACTAAGAGCATGTCTTCAAACTAAGTAGAAAGGAGTTAAGAAGTGTGTTATAAGATATATTTTAAATGTACCCAAGCGATATAAGTGACAAAGAATGGAAGATGATAGAGCAATATTTTGAACCTAAAAAGACCGGCAGACCAAGAAAACACAGTATCAGAACGATTATCGATGCAATAAGGTATGTGATGAGAACAGGCTGTCAATGGAGACAACTACCTAAGAATTTTCCACCATGGAAAACCGTGTATAGTTGTAATTCGCGTTTAAAAAAAAGTGGAATATGGCAAGAAATTCATGATTTTCTAGTTAAAAAACTAAGAAAGATAATTGGTAAGAATGAAACTCCATCAGTAGGAATAATTGACAGTCAATCAGTAAAAACCACTCAAAAAGGGGATCCAGAGGATATGATGCTGGCAAGAAAGTAAAGGGTAGAAAACGCCACATCGTTGTAGATACTCTAGGTCTTGTAATTGCTGCTGAAGTACACAGTGCAAGCATTCAAGATCGTGATGGTGCACTAAATCTTTTTGTTCAAGCCAAATGCAAAGCTCCAACATTACGTAAGTTTTTTGCTGATCAAGGATATACAGGTAAATTGCAAAACCGCTGTTTATTGGAAACTGGATGTTTGTTGACGATTACCAAGAAAGTAGTTGATACAGGATTTCAGGTTATTCCTAAACGTTGGATTGTTGAGAGAACCTTTGCTTGGCTCTCCAATTTTAGACGTATGAGTAAGGATTATGAGCATTCTCCTCTCACTTCAAAAAATAACATCTTTTTTAATATGATCACTATTATGCTTCACAAATTAGCTCATTCTTGAGTTTGAAGACATGCTCTAAGACCAATCAAATTTTTTATCTTGCGGCTTTATTTGCAATATTGCTACCACACTGATCAATAAGCAAAAGACTACATAAAGCCCAGCGGCAAAGTTTACTTGAGGAAATGTTATAGTAAACCAAGTGCATATCATAGGAGTAAATCCTCCATGTAACGCATAAGAGATGTTACGTGATAAACTCACTCCACTAAATCTAACATTGGTAGGAAAAAGTTCAGCAGCAACTATTCCTATAGGATTTATACCCCTTTCTATTATAGAAAGAGCCATTACACTCAGCATAATTATAAGATAACTTTTATAGTAGTATGCAATAGATAACATAGGACAACATATTACCATTGTGATCACTATAAATAAGATTGCAGTGCGTTCTCTTCCTACTTTATCAGCTAAAATTCCAAGCGCTATTGAAAATATCGGCATTAATATACTGGTTATAATGAGCACAATTTCATTGACATATGTTGTTACATATGTCTCAACCGACACTATTTCTTTTGCAATTGTTCGAAGAAATATGGTAAATCCAACAGCAACATTAACAGGTATAGATATTAAAATAGCAAGTATCAGGGCTCTCTTGTAGCGTTTTATAAGCTCTATTATTGGCAAATCAGATAAATTCCTTTGTTTTCGATTTTCTTCATATGCTGGAGTTTCTCCTAATGTGTATACACTATATGCGCTGATTAACCCCAAAACAAATGAAAAAGTAAACGGCAGCCTCCAACCCCAAGTGTTAAAGTCAGTGTTTTTTTTGCAGATGATCACTGCAATCACAGAGAGCAAGATGCCAATGGAGCGACCAAAACTTATTATTCCAAAAAACATTCCTAGTTTTTTCTGATTAGGTAAATGTTCTATGAGATAAACAGAACTGCCTCCTTGTTCAGCGCCAAGCGCAATCCCTTGTGTCACATGGATTGCAAGAAGCAATATAGTAGAAGTTATACCTATTTTACTATAATTTGGAATAAACGCAACGAGACTAGACGGAATCGATATTAGCAAGATAGCGATTGTTAATGCCATTCTCCTTCCATACCTGTCACCAATGTGACCAAATATGAATGCGCCAAGTGGCCTTACTATAGCACCCAGTCCTGCAATTCCAAACAATTGCAGTATGCTGTAGTAAACATCTTTTGCATAACAAAACTCTCTACTAATTATGTTAACCAGATCGATAAAGAGCATATGGTCATACCATATTGCGATTCTGCAGAGAATAGCTGATATCAACACCCTTGTTTGCACTAAATTTTATTTGTAAATGTTTGCTTATTTCATTGTGGCTGCTTTTTGGGATTTTGCAACCTAAGGTGTGGGGTTAACTTTTTTATTATGGTGTGTGATAATTGCAGTGTTATTAAGTTTAGTGGTAAAGTTATAATAGATATAGCCTATTTAGCAGCACTTATAGCAACAGCTATAATAAAAATAGCAGAGTAATACTTTGTGCTATAACGTGTATAAGCATTTTCTTTATGTTATTTAAGGGAATTAAAAAACTCTGAGAGCATGTCTTCAAACTAAGTAGAAAGGAGTTAAGAAGTGTGTTATAAGATATATTTTAAATGTACCCAAGCGATATAAGTGACAAAGAATGGAAGATGATAGAGCAATATTTTGAACCTAAAAAGACCGGCAGACCAAGAAAACACAGTATCAGAACGATTATCGATGCAATAAGGTATGTGATGAGAACAGGCTGTCAATGGAGACAACTACCTAAGAATTTTCCACCATGGAAAACCGTGTATAGTTGTAATTCGCGTTTAAAAAAAGTGGAATATGGCAAGAAATTCATGATTTTCTAGTTAAAAAACTAAGAAAGATAATTGGTAAGAATGAAACTCCATCAGTAGGAATAATTGACAGTCAATCAGTAAAAACCACTCAAAAAGGGGATCCAGAGGATATGATGCTGGCAAGAAAGTAAAGGGTAGAAAACGCCACATCGTTGTAGATACTCTAGGTCTTGTAATTGCTGCTGAAGTACACAGTGCAAGCATTCAAGATCGTGATGGTGCACTAAATCTTTTTGTTCAAGCCAAATGCAAAGCTCCAACATTACGTAAGTTTTTTGCTGATCAAGGATATACAGGTAAATTGCAAAACCGCTGTTTATTGGAAACTGGATGTTTGTTGACGATTACCAAGAAAGTAGTTGATACAGGATTTCAGGTTATTCCTAAACGTTGGATTGTTGAGAGAACCTTTGCTTGGCTCTCCAATTTTAGACGTATGAGTAAGGATTATGAGCATTCTCCTCTCACTTCAAAAAATAACATCTTTTTTAATATGATCACTATTATGCTTCACAAATTAGCTCATTCTTGAGTTTGAAGACATGCTCTAAAAGGTTTACCACATTTTTACTCTATGATTATCTTTTTAGATCACCTTGTCTACCTTATTCTGCCACTCCGCTGAACGATACTAGATCCCAGTGTCACGCACTGGGATGACATGGTGAGGCGTCATCCAAGTAACTGACACTGGTTCCTTTATGACGGCAGTGCCCAGACACTGGTTTCCATCCAAGAGGGCAGTGCCCCTCTTGTCATCCCAGTACTCCTTTTTTGTCATCCCAGTGCGTGACACTGGTTCACTTTATGATGGTGTCATCCCAGTACTGATTAGCTATAAAATTTAAGAAAATATTTAAGAAATTTACCAAATAAAAAAAAGGCAAAAGAAGCCCTAGTCATTGTCTATTTTCAGTATTGGCGTTTTTTAAGTCTTAAATACTGCAATTTAGCTGCTTTTAAATGCAACTAACCTAAATTATAAACGTTAAGAAATTTACTGAGCGAAAAAAAAGACAAAAAAACCCCAGGGTAGCTAGTATTCAAGCTCTCCCTTGTCTGTCTTTTACTGTCTTAAACAGCGCATTTCGGCTTGTATAGCTAAATGAGGTGCACATAGTGCAAAAAATTAAGCATGATTTACGCCAAATACATTAAGTTTTTTTGTCATTAATCCACTGCAGAGATTGCGAAGATAAATAAATAGCTTCAGTTTCATGATAAGGGAACTGGCAAAATGTGTCAAGTAAGTTTTTCATTTCTCCTTAAGACTTCAACGTCTTAACGCACCTGACTCCACCAGCATATAAATTTGCGTGACTCTTTCCAGTATTAAGCAATGCAAGTCCAATGTTGTCTACACTAGAGCGCAGTTCCCCTATTTCCTCATTGTTTTCATTTGTCATTTTAGTGCCAATATCTGGAAGTGCGTTATCTCCCTCAACAAGGTAAAGTTTTCTTCTGAATATTTCTTGTCTGCTCATTCGATTTACGACTTCCTGACCTATATAACACCCCTTATTAAAGCTTATGCCGTTGATTAAAAATTGCAGCGGAAATGATGAATTCTGCACCATATCTTTCGCTCCATCTGGAACGAGATTTTGAATTCTAACTTTTTCATACTGAGTAAAATCCCCAACCGGCTCTTTCATTTCATCTTTATGTATGATCCTCATTCCTAGCAGCTTGTGCCTTGGATCTTGAAAAATAACTTGTGACTTACTACTACACTCCGCCAACTTAGTATTAAATAAAACCCCAACCTTATACAGTGCGCTAACGTCTTTAATTTTCACCCTCAAATAAGTTTTAAGTAAATCTAGTCTCTCCATTATTTGCTGCAAGTGTATGTTTTCGCATTCCAAGAAGGTGTATTTACCATATTCAATAAGAAAAAAATCATATAGATATTTCCCTTGAGGGCTAAGTAATAAAGAGTAAATGGCTTTTTGGCTATCCAACTTATTAATATCATTGGTTATAATACCCTGCAGAAAATCTCTAGTGTCAGGCCCATATAGCACTATCACACCACGACTTAAGAATGGTATATAACTCATAAAATCTCTATAAATAAATCTAAATTCTATTATATAACATTAGGCTCTTTATAGAAACTGCTTTTGGCGTACATATTTTATATGGTGTGCATATTTTACAAACTCCAGCTCTTGAAATCTAACTTACGAGTATATATATAAAGTTATAGGTTAATTTATTGGAAGGAAAAGCAAATGTCAAATGTAAATTTAAATGTATTAGATGATAGCGTGCTGATCAAGCCTATTAGCGAGGAAAAGCAAAGTGCAATTATGCTTCCATCAAGTGCTGAAAAGAAACCTACTAAAGGTGAAGTTATAGTAACTGGTGAAGGTTCACGCAACTCAAACGGTGAACGCGTAGCTTTAACTGTAAAGGTTGGTGATAAAGTGTTCTATCGTCAATGGGCTGGCACAGAAATAGAACATAATGACGAAAAGCTTATCGTGATGAAGGAGTCCGATATACTTGCTGTCATTAAGTAGCAGTCTTTATTTTACTAAACTAAAACAAAGCACGATACAGTGCATTGTAAGTGATTTTATTGTAGTTTTCTAAATTTTTTATTAATAAGGGGTGATAAAAATGACTAATGTAGTAGTATCAGGTGAGCAGTTGCAAGAAGCTTTTCGTGAAGTTGCAGCAATAGTGGATTCAACGGTGGCAATAACTGCGGGACCTAGGGGAAAAACAGTAGGGATTAATAAACCCTATGGTGCACCGGAAATCACAAAAGACGGTTATAAGGTAATGAAGGGTATCAAGCCTGAAAAACCACTAAATGCTGCAATAGCAAGCATCTTTGCCCAAAGTTGTTCTCAATGTAACGACAAAGTTGGTGATGGTACAACAACGTGCTCAATACTAACTAGCAATATGATAATGGAAGCTTCAAAGTCAATTGTTGCTGGAACCGATCGTGTTGGTATTAAAAACGGAATACAGAAGGCAAAAGATGTAATATTAAAGGAAATTACGTCAATGTCTCGTACAATTTCTCTGGAGAAAATGGATGAAGTAGCGCAAGTTGCGATAATCTCTGCAAATGGTGATAAGGATATAGGTAACAGTATTGCTGATTCCGTGAAAAAAGTTGGAAAAGAGGGTGTAATAACTGTTGAAGAAAGTAAAGGTTCAAAAGAGTTAGAAGTTGAGCTGACTACTGGCATGCAATTTGATCGCGGTTATCTCTCTCCGTATTTTATTACAAATAATGAAAAAATGATCGTGGAGCTTGATAATCCTTATTTATTAATTACAGAGAAAAAATTAAATATTATTCAACCTTTACTTCCTATTCTTGAAGCTGTTGTTAAATCTGGTAAACCTTTAGTTATTATTGCAGAGGATATCGAAGGTGAAGCATTAAGCACTTTAGTTATCAATAAATTGCGTGGTGGTTTAAAAGTTGCTGCAGTAAAAGCTCCAGGTTTTGGTGACAGAAGAAAGGAGATGCTCGAAGACATAGCACCTTTGACTGGTGCTAAGTACGTCATAAAAGATGAACTTGGAATCAAGATGGAAGATCTGACACTTGATGATCTTGGTACTGCTAAAAATGTTAAAATTACTAAAGATAATACCACAGTTATCAGCGAAAATAGCGATTCTGACAGTGTGAAAGCTAGAATCGAGCAGATCAAATCTCAAATTGAAACTTCAACTTCTGATTATGATAAAGAAAAGCTAAGAGAACGTTTAGCGAAATTATCAGGTGGTGTTGCTGTGCTAAAAGTTGGTGGAGCAACTGAAGTGGAAGTTAAAGAACGTAGAGATAGAGTTGAAGATGCGCTGCATGCAACAAGAGCTGCAATTGAAGAAGGCATAGTTCCAGGTGGTGGAGTTGCACTTCTTTATGCTTCATCTGTTCTCGACAAATTAAAAGGTGCAAGTGACGAAGAGCAAATAGGCATAAACATTATCAAGAAAGTTCTCAGTGCTCCAATTAGAAGGTTAGTTAAAAATGCTGGTCTTGAGTCTGCTGTTATAATTGACCATTTGATTAAGCAGAATGATAAAGAGCTTATATACAACGTTGAGGCTATGAATTATGCTAATGCATTTACAGCTGGTGTGATCGATCCAGCAAAAGTGGTGCGCATTGCTTTTGAAACAGCGATATCTGTTGCGAGTGTACTGATTACTACTGAATCTATGATAGTTGATGTACCAAGCAAAGAAAATGCTTCATCTCCTATGGGCGCAGGAGAAATGAGTGGCATGGGTGGATTCTAAGTAGAGTGAAACCGTGGAGCAATTGCTCCACGGTAGTTCCAAAAAATCTCACATTTTACTATTCGTTAAAGGTAATACGTTTGGTGCAGAAAGGCACTACTGGTCTTATTCTCCGCATCCGTTTCACTCCTTTATATTGTGGTTGCCTATAGCTAACCCAAGAAAACGTCATACCGCCGCGATATCTCGGCATAGATTCTGCTAACTAGTAGCGGAATGACGGTTTTTCAAATTGTTGGTAAATCTAAGTCAGTTTAGCTATATGTGTTTTCCACAATGACTTATTCTTTTCACCCATTTATATTACAGTTGTATATATTAGAATAATGCTATGTTAATAAATAATCTATATAATACTATTAAATATAATAATTAAAATCTAAATCACTTTCTCTATAAAAGGAGAAATTTACCTTAATGAAAATATATATATATTTAATATTGTTTTTATTTTTTTCTTGCGCTCAACTATATGCTGACGAGGAAATTGCAAAATTTGATTTGCTTGTTGGCGAGATAAATGAAGCAAGCCTCACTCTTAAAGGTGCAATAAAGGTTACAGTAGAACCAGGATGGCACATATATTATAAAGATTCTGGAGATTTTGGCCTTCCCACGTCTATTAGTTACAAAGGTAATGCATCAGATATAAATATTCACTGGCCTATTCCAAAGGAGCATAAAGATAAAGTAGGGAGAGAGACGTTTGTAAGTAACGTATATGAGGATATGGTATTATTTCCCTTTAAGATGAATATATTTTTAAATCAAGGGTATATTGACCTTAACTTTCATATAAAGTATGCGATATGTAAAGATAGGTGTATCCCTAAAAATGCTGAGATAAAAACCAGGCAACCACTAAAGGATTTTATAGATTCTGATATCAGTAACCTCATAAATGAGTGGTATGAAAAATAGAGTTCTCATGGGGTAAGTGTCATTCCAGTGCGTGACACTGGAATCTCATTTACTTTTTTGTTCACTATACGAGGAACTTGGGCCTACAAGTATAATGGTTTCGCATAAAAAATTTAGATCCCAGTGTCACGCACTGGGATGACAAGAAAGGGGTGCTAGGATGACAGAAAGGGGTGCTAGAATGACAGAAAGGGGTGCTAGAATGACGGAAACGAAGTCATACATAGAAAATAGGTTAGGTATTTTCAACTTTTGTATGTATACTTAAATCAAAACACTCACTTTTAGTATGTAAATGGATATAGTAAAGTTTGTTTTATTACTGCCAACAATATTACTCATGCTAGTTGCTGGTGTTTACCTATCGATTAAACTAAAATGGCTACAGGTATTGAGATTACCATACGCCCTTTCACTCCTTGGAGCTAAAAAAGGAGAAAATAAATTTTCTTCTATAGCCGCTCTGTTTACAATTTTAGGGGGAAATTTAGGAGTAGGAAATATTTCAGGAACTGCTGTTGCTCTAAAAACCGGGGGACCGGGCTCTATTTTATGGATGGCAATAATTATTGTTATCACTTCTGTGATAAAATATGTCACTTGTTATCTAAGTATAAAAACCAGAAAGGAAAAGAACGAACGGTTTATAGGTGGCCCTGTAGCCTACATGGCTGATGCGTTTAACTCTAGAAAGGCCACAATTGTCTTTCTAGTTATCATGATGATGGTTTCAATAACAGTTGGTAACCTTGTTCAGGTAAATTCTCTATCAATACCACTTAATATGATAGATGTACCTGTAGTTGTTGGTGGCATTGTAATGGCCATAATATTTTTTGTTGTTGCAGCTCTCAGCTTAAAAAAATTAAAATTTTTATATCGGCTATGATACCGATAATGACGGTAAGTTACCTCATACTTTGCGGTATCATATTATTTAAATTTAGTGAAAATATTCTTCCTTCTCTAAAACTAATAACAAGCAATTTTTTTACAACTAGTAGCTTTAACTCTGGTTTATCTTTAGGTTTGATTTTAGAAATGTTGACTATTATTCAAGTCGGAACTTTGCGAGGTATTTTTGCAACAGATATAGGGCTTGGTCTTGAAGGAATCGTACATTCTTCAATTGTTCCTAAGAAAAATAATAATAAATTTATTATTGAGCAGAGTCTAATTACGATAATATCGCCTTTTATAGTTGCGTTTATAGTGTTTATTACAACAATGGTACTGCTTGTCACAGATTCTTGGAGGACTGATTTAGAGAGCACTAACATGTGCATATTTGCTTTTAGACAGGCAATGAATTGGCCTTATATTGACTATTTAATTATGGCCATAATGTTTTGTTTTGCTTTTACTACTATTTTTACTTGGTTTTTTTGCTCAAAACAGACAATACGCTATGTGTCTATGGATAATAAATACACTAAAATCTGGATTGTAATTTTTACCTTGATTATTCCGCTTGGTGCGATAGGTAAAGTTCAATTGCTATGGGATGTTGCTGATATTTCGATCGCCGCTTTGTTGTTTATCAACATACTCGCCATACTCAAACTAACTTCTCAAGATCCAGAAGTGTTTACTATGAGTGATAGATATTTGAAATTAGGTGCCAACTAAAAGTTGCCATTTGAGTAACAACACAACCTCCTTAATAAAAATTCAACCAATGCTCGTGATAATTATATTAGCTAGTATTAGCTAGAACTAAAGGCAGAGGGTTATTAGTGAGGGGTATATGAACACTAACGATACACAACAAGAACACATTTATAACGAGCGCATTCAAGAAATTTTTCCTTTATTTGATAAAATAAAAAAGGAAGACGACCCAATTTATAATGCTAGAGTTGATTTTAACACAGTAAAGTTTTTAACAAAACACGCCAACTGGAATTGGGACGAAGAAGAAAACAAAAATAAAGCATATGGAGTTATTCTTCAGGAATGCGACAAGACAAAGAAAGCTGGACAAGACCTTGAAAGTGAAGTTAAAGAAAGGTTGAAAGAGTATGTTGATGATGTTGCAGGAGTTTCAATATACGGTAATCACGCAATTATTACGCTGGGAGACAACAAAAAAGAGTTTAAAATCAGCGAATTTTTAAATAGTGATTTTTGTGAGAAGAATGGAATCTCGGGATTTTCAACATTGCATAGTGATGGAAAGAGCGGAATGCATGGTTTTGTTGCCGAGGAAGAAGGGAAAAAATAAGACATTATGTCGTAACCGATGGTTCATATGAAATGACTCTGAAATGGTATGCGAAAGGGGAAGAATGCAAGATCAAAATTAAGATTGATGCTAACGGTGTAGAACTTGTTAAAGGTGATGATTTTTCTCTAGAACGGTTAGAAGCGAATCAAGATGTAAAAATAGGTGGTTTATTCTTGCATGAAATAGAATTCAGGGAAAAAGGAAAAGTGAATGAGGTGCAACATAATAAAGACAGTAACGAGCTATCATCTGAAACTACAACAAGAATTGATGTTAATAGAGATGTTAGCGTTCAAGCTGCTCATATGAATCGAGAAGTTGGGTCTAAAGAGCATGTCTTCAAACTAAGTAGAAAGGAGTTAAGAAGTGTGTTATAAGATATATTTTAAATGTACCCAAGCGATATAAGTGACAAAGAATGGAAGATGATAGAGCAATATTTTGAACCTAAAAAGACCGGCAGACCAAGAAAACACAGTATCAGAACGATTATCGATGCAATAAGGTATGTGATGAGAACAGGCTGTCAATGGAGACAACTACCTAAGAATTTTCCACCATGGAAAACCGTGTATAGTTGTAATTCGCGTTTAAAAAAAAGTGGAATATGGCAAGAAATTCATGATTTTCTAGTTAAAAAACTAAGAAAGATAATTGGTAAGAATGAAACTCCATCAGTAGGAATAATTGACAGTCAATCAGTAAAAACCACTCAAAAAGGGGATCCANGAGGATATGATGCTGGCAAGAAAGTAAAGGGTAGAAAACGCCACATCGTTGTAGATACTCTAGGTCTTGTAATTGCTGCTGAAGTACACAGTGCAAGCATTCAAGATCGTGATGGTGCACTAAATCTTTTTGTTCAAGCCAAATGCAAAGCTCCAACATTACGTAAGTTTTTTGCTGATCAAGGATATACAGGTAAATTGCAAAACCGCTGTTTATTGGAAACTGGATGTTTGTTGACGATTACCAAGAAAGTAGTTGATACAGGATTTCAGGTTATTCCTAAACGTTGGATTGTTGAGAGAACCTTTGCTTGGCTCTCCAATTTTAGACGTATGAGTAAGGATTATGAGCATTCTCCTCTCACTTCAAAAAATAACATCTTTTTTAATATGATCACTATTATGCTTCACAAATTAGCTCATTCTTGAGTTTGAAGACATGCTCTGAAAGAATGATGTGGAATTTTTTAGATGACCCAGCCGCTGACAAACAACCATGCTGAACGGCAAATTCGGCATTATGTCGTTTACCGCAAAAATTCGTATTTTACACAATCAGAACTAGGAAACACATTCCTCGAACGGATAATTTCATTATACTTAACTTGGAAACAAAAGGCCTTTCCAAAACCTCTTATCTATTGTCTCTTAAACCACTCTGCTGAACGGATACCTTTTTTGAACATTCCCACGACAGATACAGCATACGGATACATTTTTTAAGGTAGCCAAGCTATTTTGATTGCAGAAACCTAATGATCCAGGATATACTCCTTTGTTAAGGGAGATTGAGCATTTTCGAATATTTCTTGAGTGCTTCCAGACTCAACAATTCTGCCATTATGAAAGAAAATTACACTATCAGATAACTTTTTAGCTTGCTTCATTGAATGAGTCACCATAATTATAGTAAATCTTAATTTCAGCTCTTGTATAAGATTTTCGATTGCATTGGTTGCCTTTGGATCAAGAGCAGAGCACGGTTCATCCATTAATAAAATAGTTGGCTTCACTGCAATTGCGCGAGCGATGCATAGCCTCTGTTGTTGGCCACCGGATAAATTGAGTGCGCTATCCTGCAATCTGTCCTTCAATTCTTCCCATAAACCAACCTTGGTTAAACTATTTTCCACCATCTCATTCAATTTTTGCTTATCCTTCGCCATACCATGCAATTTTGGCCCATAAGCAACATTATTATATATTGATTTTGGAAAA
The DNA here is from genome assembly GCF_042182995.1 of Wolbachia endosymbiont of Anurida maritima. Lineage (NCBI taxonomy): Bacteria > Pseudomonadati > Pseudomonadota > Alphaproteobacteria > Rickettsiales > Anaplasmataceae > Wolbachia > Wolbachia endosymbiont of Anurida maritima. The sequence continues at coordinate 492,859 of NZ_CP102058.1, read as the reverse complement.
GGATTTGGCTTTTGAAATACCATGCCAACTTTTGCTCTGAGTAGCACAACATCCATATCGCGTGAATATATATCACCCAGCCCATCGATATCTAATTCACCAACAATTTTGCATCCAGGTACATAATCATTCATACGATTAAAACAACGCAAAAATGTTGATTTACCGCACCCGGATGGTCCGATAAAAGTAGTAACTTTTCTTTTATAAATATTCAAATTTATATCGAATAAAACTTGCTTAGAGCCGTACCAGAGATTTAAATCTTTAACAGAGGCACGTGTATCGCTCATATCACATCCTGCATTGAATAGAGCCCCGGAATTTCTCTTTTATTTTCGTATAGCCATACTGCTGCTTGAACAGCTCCTCTAGCAAATGTTGTGCGATCAATTGCTTTGTGGTTTAGTTCTATCCGTTCATCAGAATTAACAAACATCACGCTGTGATCTCCTATTACTCCACCTCCACGAGATACTGCAAAACCTATTCCCCCCTTTTTCCTTATGTTTGAACCACTATGTAAATATTGATTGGACTGAAAATCCACTTTTGAAGCGTTAGCAATTGTTTTACCAAGTTCTATAGCTGTTCCAGATGGTGAATCCTTTTTTAAGTTATGGTGCATTTCCAAAATTTCAGCGTCATATTCATTACCTAAAAGCTCAGCAGCTTTTTTTACCAGTTTCAGCAACACATTAACTCCAACACTCATATTTGCTGACCATAATATTGGAACTTCAGCAGTATATTCTTTCAAATCGACACCTTCTATTCCAGTTGTGCCACTAACCAGCGGTGTTTTAAATTTTACAGCTGCTTTAAGGCAGTCTAACATACATTCTTTAGTTGTAAAATCTATTACAACGTCAGATGACTCAAATATGCCACTAATAGAACTTGTAACTTTAGTTTCTAGATTGGAACTGTAGCCTATAATTGGTCCAATATCTAAGCCTATGTACTTACTGCCCGAACGGGCAACAGCACCTGCTATTTCCACTTTGGTATTTGTAATTAATTCATTGAGTATTTTCTTGCCCATTCTGCCTAAGCAGCCTATTACTCCAATTCTGATCTTCATAAAGCTTTTTGTATTATATTAGGCCCTTTTTTAGGCTTTGTCACTTCTGATCCATATTCTACAGCTAAGGTTTACCTATAATTCAAAATGAATACACATCTTATTGAGCTCTATATTACGTCAGTAAGGTACAAATTTTCCTCAAAAAACTCACCTCAACCTGGTCAAAATTTTCCTTAAAAGACAAATACAGAAAAACAAGAATATAAACTTTGAGTGCACTAAATTTGCTCATTTTCCCTTAACTTGACGCACATGCTTTTTTGAACATTCCCAATTGAGGTTAAAATAATTGCTTAGCAAATAATAGGTTTCATGTAATGGTAACCCTATAACGGAAGAGTAGGAGCCGCGTAAGAACAATACGAACATTCCAGCAAGGCCTTGTATATTGCATCCCCCTGCCCTATTTTTCCACTCTTCTGATGCTAAATAATACTTAATTTCTTGTTCACTGAGACGTTTAAATTTCACTATTGTAACCACAGTTCTAATATGCTGTTTAGATTGATCGGGAGTTAATAGACACACACTGGTGTATACTCTATGCCTTCTTCCTGATAACAAGCGGATGCATTTTTCTGCTTGCTCAACGTTTTCAGCTTTAAGCAATACTCTTCTACCACAAGCAACAACTGTATCAACACCAAGCACAAAGTAATTTGGATTTGAACTTTGTATTTTCTCAGCTTTACTTTTTGCCATACGGATTGAGTAATCCTTCGGAAGTTCCTTTTTTAAAGGAGTTTCGTCTATATCTGCTGGCAAAACTAAGCCTGGCTCAATATTTATTTGTTTTAGTAAAGCTATACGCCTTTTCGATGATGAAGCAAGAATAAGATTATTTAGAGATCGTTCTGTCACTTGTACCCTTAAGCCTTCTAGTGATCCGACCTTTTNNCGCATTTCTATCGTAAATGCTCATCTCAACTAACACCCTATCCCCTATAATGATGCGTATTTTACTTCTTCTCACTTTCCCTGATACATGACAGATAATCTCATGTTCATTGTCTAGTTTTACTCTAAATTCTGCTGCAGGTAGTAAAGCAGTTACTGCCCCTTCCACTTCAAAAATTGTTTTCGATTTCTCGTCTTTTATCATATGTTATATTATAATTTAATAATCTTTTTCAGTCTACTATAGATTTTAAATTATTATCAACACAAAAGACCTTTTGCGCCCCACTTAAGTTGCAACTTAACCCCAATCATCTTCACAATAATGCTTTTGAACCTGCATTTTTCACTTTCTCCAACCTAACCGAGCTTTATGGCAATCAATTTCTAACAGAGAGAAGGCGAGTTACTTCCTTTCTGTCCTCGGTAGGACTTACGGACTTTATAACTAGAACTGAACTACAATCACCACAGTTCTCCTCATTGTTATCAAATCCACTATCAACGCTTAAAGATCTGGATAATTTTCTCTTCTTTGGTGGAACATTATCAGGTTCATTAGAAACATTCCCCGTCAGCTTATGCTTCATTGAAGTCAATTTGTTTACAATAAGCTCTTTCGTTTCTACTCGACTTAAGTGTTCTGTTATATTACTGCACGGTTTATCTACCGTTTCACCTATTATTTTTGACAATTTATCAAGCATTTCTACCAATTCATCACCCCCTTCATTTTCTTTTTCTAATAATAAATAATATTGTTTGTACGCTTCCTTCTCACGCTTTAGCTCGTTTTTTAACTCTTCAACTTCCCATTTTAGTCCGCTTATCTCTTGTTCATAAGATTCCTGCCGTACCTCATATCCCTGATCTAATTTTCTTAGCTGATCCTTCAAGCACTTTTCCCTTTGGTATTTTTCAACCATTATCTGTTCCACATATTCTCGTGCTTGATTTAGCTCTTTTTCCAAACTCTCCTTTTCTGCATTAACAATTTTCAGCTTTGCCTCTAGCTCTCTTTTTTCTTCATACACACTTTTAAATTCTTCCTCCTTTCTCTCCAGGTTTTCTTTGAACTCCTTGCACATTGCATTTATTTCTACCTCGAATCCTCGCTCCTTTTTTTCAAGTTTATCTTTTAACTCACTAGTCTGTTTTTCTAATGCTTCAATTCTTTGCTCAGCTTCTGTAAGTTCCTGATTCACTTCTTTTTTTCTACTTCAGCACTTTTTAACTTATTGGTTAATTCTTGGATTGCCTCTTCCGAGCATGATAATTCTTTTTGCAGATCTAATACTTGTTTTGAAAGCTGTTCTTGGTTTCCATTCATCTTCTTATTCAATTGTTCTAAAGAGTCACGCTTGTCCTCTAAATTAGAATTTTCTTCCCGCACATGATTTAGTTCTTTTTTCGATTCCGTTAATTCACTTTTTAACTCTTCCTCCTCTGCATTGACAACTTTCAGCTCGTGCACTTTCTCTCGCAGCTCTGCTAACGCGCTTGTTGACTCTTCATCTTTTTGTGCCAGTTCAGTTTGTAATCTCGTGTTTTTTTGCTCTTCTTTTTCAAACCTGTTCCGTAAATCGCTATTCTGCCTCTCTAACTTTTCAATTGTCTGCTTAGCTTTTTCAGACTCACTTTGTAAATCGCTATTTTGTTTCTCCAACTCTACAATTGTCTGCTTAGCTCTTCCAAGCTCGTTTTGTAAATCGGTTATTTGTTGTGAGTTAATTTCTGTTTGGATTCCAATGTGTTGTGAAGCAACTTCTGGTTGAGTTTCAGTGTGCTGTAAATTGACTTCTGTTTGAATTAATGCATTGCTATTAATAGAAGGAGGAGGAGGAAGGCTATTGTCAGCATCAACTTTAGGATCTAATTTCTCCTCTGGTTCTTTGTCTTGATAGGCCACTATAGATTCATTTTGCAAATTATTATTAGCAGCAGGTATAACATCAAGCGGTGCCATAGCCTTACCCTTTTCTAGTACAGCATCATATAAGGAAAGACCTTGAATGTATAATTCATCATTTTGCTTTATTAATTCTAAGATCTCCTCCGATAGCACAAAATCTTTATCATTAAANNTTTTAGTATTTCAGTTATGCCATTGCTACTTATATTCATAATCATAGTACAAATTGAAACATTCCCGAACTCATCCTTTACAGGCCAAGTGCTTGTCATTTCATAATCTGCGCCCTCTTTAAATTTATAATGTCTTTTCTTACCTTCTCGATGAGCGTGTATTTCATGTTTTTTATTGCAATAGATATTCAGCTCTTTAATATCTTTCTCTTGCTGTAAAATATCACTAATCCTGATTGGTTCACTCTTATCGTAATGAATAAGGTTAATATTCAAAACTCTATCAGCGTTGTTAATTTTTGTATAGTAAGCTTGAAGCTTTACTCCCTTCTTAAAATACTTACTTGCAGTTTTTTTCCCNTGCTCTGCCAACTCTATACATTTATCTATATCTTCCTTAAAGCTCTTACCGGCAGATTCTGTTGCTGCTTTATCTATACAAATTTGTTTAAAATCCTCGTCATCTGTTAAGAGACTTAACAGATGACGAAATTCCCACTCATCTTGATCTCTTAGAGCAGCGAAGTTGCTTTTCTCTTTCAGCTTTGCTAAGAACAACTCTTTTTTCTGCGTCAAAACATCCACTAGCATAACACACCTCCTTCACTACATTCATATTATACTAATTAGTATAATATATTTTTTAAAAACAATCAGGCTATTAAAGTTCGTTCTACACCAACTTTTATGATTAACTTAGCTGTGTTAAAAATAACTGCAAATGTTGAGCTTGATTTTTTGCCTCTCATTGTACACTACTCACTATAAGTTTACAATAATATCTTATATGATATACTTAGTATTCGAAGTTATGCAAGTATTTTTTTTATTGGATAAAAGTTAATAAGATACAAAGACGTTTTCAGAAATCTTTAAGCTTNNAATAACATCCTCTCTCTTTGGACTAGTTGAGATTAGATGAATTGGTACACCTATTAATTTTTCTAACCTGTCTATATATTTTATTAAATTGATAGGTAATGCTTCAATCGACCTTTTCCCTTGAGTGTTTTCTTTCCAGCCAGGAAACTCTTCATATATTGGCTCTAATTCCTCTTGTATTGAATGTGATGCGGGTAAATAATCATACATTTTTCCGCTATACTTGTAACCAGTGCATATTTTAATTGTATCAAAAGAATCAAGAACATCTAATTTGGTTAATACAACACTTGAAACTCCAGAGAGTTGAATAGCCTGGCACACTAAAACTGCATCAAACCATCCGCAGCGCCTTCTTCTATTGCTCACTGTTCCAAGTTCCTTGCCTATAGTAAATAAGCTATCCCCCACTTCGTTCTTTTGCTCAGTAGGGAATGGACCATTGCCCACTCTGGTTGTATAAGCTTTTGCCACACCAATAATGTGAGCATTGGAGGCTAATCCTGAGCCTGTTATTGCTTGCGACGCTACAGTATTACTTGAAGTAACAAAAGGGTAAGTTCCGTGGTCAATATCTAAAAATGTGCCTTGGGCGCCTTCAAATATTATTTTCTTACCTTCTTTCATAAAGTCATTTAATATCTTCCACACAGGTTTTTTATATGAAAGAATTTTTTCTGAAATCTCTTGAATTTCCTTTAATATTTCTTCTTTTTTAACCACCTGGTAGTTAAGGCCTTTCCTGATAGCATTATGGTAATTCAAAAGAGTATCCACCCTTTTATTGAGCTCATCTGCGTTTTCTAAGTCACAAAGGCGTATAGCTCTCCTTCCAACTTTATCTTCATAACATGGTCCTATCCCTTTATTTGTTGTACCAATTTTGCGATTTCCGTTTAAGTCTTCAAATAGCTTTTCCTTGTCCTTATGTACGCTAAGTATTAATGGACAGCTCTCGGATACCATCAAGTTGTTATAGTTTATGTCCACTCCTTTAACTTTCAATGACTCTATTTCTGAGACTAGAGCATGCGAATCAAGAGCAACACCGTTTCCTATAATAGATATTTTGCCTGGCCTCAAAACAGCAGAGGGCAGTAAATTTAATTTATAAACCTCATCATCTATTACTATAGTGTGCCCTGCATTGTTTCCTCCCTGAAATCTCACAACTGCATCTGCATTTTCAGAAAGATAATCTACCATTTTACCCTTGCCTTCGTCACCCCATTGCAGACCAACAATTACAATATTATTCATCATTATTTTCTAGATTAATACATAAATATTAATGCAGTACGCTACAAATGGAAAGAGAAATCTACGCCTTTCCTACACCTCTTAAATAAAGAAATATACTATCGATTTTTTTAATATATTATCAAATTATTCATCATTATATGATACAACTTACAGCATATTTATAGTAAGGTGTTAATTATGAAAGAGGCAAAGAAGAGTCCAGTAGTTAGATTAAAGACCACAGCTAAAGAATTCAATTTTAGTAAATTAAGAGCAAATCAAGATAATAAATTAGCGAATTCCGGTGAAACAATGTTCTTAGATTTTCAAAGGATGAATTTTATTATTAACGGAAAAGAAATAGATAAAAATCTTCTTGTTACACTGAGAGAAGGAGCTCAGGATTACAAAAGCGAGCTTTTCAGTAAAAAAGACGACATCTATAATCCTGAGAGCGAAAAAAAGAGAGAAATAGATACAGATCAGGGCAGAGCCTTTGTTGACTCAGTGTTGAAAGAGCTTAATCAGAATAGATTACCTGAAATTTGGGAAAACCACTGCAATAATCCCGACATTGCTGATCATCAAAAAACCGATACATACAAAAAAGAATTTGAGAGATTTTACAATGTAGGAAAGGAACATAATTACTTACTACTAAAGAAGGGAGAAAAAAATTATCGTCCATTTGTAAAGGAAGTTTTTAAAGAAATGTTTAAATATGCTGAAGCAGAAGTTCCAAGTGATGCTATTTTAGAAGAGCTAGTCACCAATTGTAATCAAGCAGGGTATGAGGCTGCTCCATTTATACAAACCCAACTTGCACTTGGACAGTCGTTCATAGTAGAAAATCCTAAAAAAGTAATAAACATTGATTGTGCTAACCAAAATAATGTGAGAATTAGATCTGATATGAGGCTACCAATACTCTCTGTTAAAAATCAAGTTATGCATGGCGATAAGATATGTAATCTGTCTAGTTCATTGGAATTTACAATTGAATCTCACAATGGTGAAGACTTTGTAACATACAGAGATGGTAAATTGTCACTTACTATTCCTGAAGAGTTGAAAAACTATAAAGATAATGGCAAGAGCTTGTTTGACATTATTAAAGAATATTTTCAGAAATTCTGTGCAAAATTAGGATTTAAATCTGAGACAAGAATACAAATAGAGCGTAACTTCGGTGCTCAAAGTAATTATTTAGATGGTACAATATCAACCACAGGATCAGATGCAAATGAAGAATTTATCAATCTTTTAAGCGAAAATCTCAGAGAGAGGTTCTTGGGGTTAAGACTTGCTCTAGAAGATGGATGTTAATGATCTTGTTGAGGTCAGATTATCTACAGTTATGGATCTATTGAGTGATTATGCTAAATTGGAAGATAATAAAGAAAACAGAGAGTTATTAATAAGTGAAGTAGCAGATAATTTATGGCTTTCCTTTCAAGGTAAAACAGCATCAGAAGTATTGAAAGAGTTTGATGATGAAATGTTAATGCATACAGAAGGCATAGATAATAACATAGGTCAACATGTAATGGAATTAGGCTCTTTACCTTCTTTGATAAAAGGTCAGGTTAATCATAATCAAGTGCAGTTTGTTGTAAATATTTTTACCAATTTAATCATTGAAGGAAAAAGAGAAGTATACGNNAAAAAAAGTGCGATTAATGCAATTGATGCAATTCATCAGAAGGTAGATAAGGCAATTGTTGAGCAAGAAAAAAGAGCAACCAACAAACAAGATATAGAAAATGATAAATGGACAGATAAAATAAAAGAACAGAGATTATCTGTGGAATCACATGAACACTTACATTAAAGATACTAGTAGGCTCTTTAAATATTTTAGAGTTCATGGTTACAACAGTTGCTATTTTACAGTGCATCTCACAACACTTTCTTCAAAAACATGCATGTCGCTCCATCAACATACCCTGAACGTACAAGATCACACTCATACCCAAGTTTTTCATAAAATGCTCTTGCTCTTTGAAAATTCATGGTTGCAACAGTTGCTATTTTGCAGTGCACTTTTCGACCATAATCATGAACTTCTTCCATTAGCTGCTTTCCCATACCTTTTCTTCTATAATCAGAATGTACCCAAAGTAGATCAGTATAAATTGATCCATATATCACAGAACCACTACAGCCTGCAATAATTTGTTCAGTATCATCGCGAATAAAAAAAGCAAATGGGTTACACGTACCTTTATCAGCGGTTTCTTCATTGATTTTTCTAGACAAATATTCAATGTCTTTACTATTTGGAGATATAGTGTGGTCAATTTTCACCTTTAGCTCCTCCATTCAAAGCACTCAAATTGACCAAATGTAAGAAATCCCAAGCGTTCATAGATTCGATATCCTGAGTCACTTGATGCAGAGAGAGTTGCGTACCTTGTACCGATTTTTCTAGCAGTATCCATAAGGTGGATCATCATTTCAGTGCCNACATACCCAAGCCCTCTTTTATTTTCCTCTGTTACCAAGCTAAAAATACTGGCTGTGTCACCAGAAATGAAAAGAATAGCAATTACAACGGGAATATCGTTTTCATATCCAACAAACAATTTTTCTTGTTGATTTAGTAGTGGTTCTGTGAGCTTTTCGTAAAAGCTACGTGCCGTTGTATCATATGTTTCAAGAACTTTGATAAAATGCTCAAGTCGATCTCGATTCAATACCTGATCTATTTTGATGAGTTGATTGGCGCTACTTTCAAAATTAGTTAGATCACATAACATAGCACGTTCTTCAGTTTCGGTGATGAAGCCGTGCTCCAGCAATTTTCTGCTTAATATTTTTGACTCAATCATCCACCATGCAAAGGGCTGACCTTCAAATTCGTTTACAATATTTTGAACTTTTTCTGTATAGCAGTTACCACAAACGATATTAAACATTGAAGATCCAAGTCCACAGTTAATTATCGTAAGATTCTGGTCTGTTTTTACATTAAAACCTGCAGCTTCAGGCAGGTATCTGAAGTGAACGAAGGTATTTTGCTTAATTTTCTCTAGCATATTCTTCTATAAAATTGCAAGATCATCTAATACCGCACACTAATTTCTCTCTTTATCTTATATAAATTAATTAAGTAAAGCGAATACAGTATCCACACTACTAAAAAAAATGTGGCATAAAACATAAACATTACAATGAGTGGCAGCAGTAAAGAACTTTCTATTGCTATTCCACCTTTTCTCAAAATGCTTGCAGGCTGGTGGAGAGTAGACCATAAATTCACAGAAAATTTTACTACGGGAATATTTATAGCACTAAAAATGGCAAATACTGCTGCTGATTTTTCTGCTCTCGCTTCATTATCAAAAGCGCTCCACAATGAAAGGTAGCCAACATATAGGAAAAATAAAATCAGCATTGAAGTAAGCCTTGCATCCCATACCCACCAAGTGCCCCAGGTTCCTTTTCCCCAGATGCTACCTGTGATTAAGCATATTGCAGAAAAGACTGTTCCTGCAGGAGCAGCAGCATGTGCCAAGACACTAGCAACGCTATTGTTCCACACTAATGAAATGAAACTGAGTGATGCAATGAGTCCATATATTCCAAGAGCAAGCCATGCAGAAGGCACATGAATGTACATAATTCGTACAATTTCTCCTTGTTTATAATCCTCTGGGGAGAAGAATAATGCCAAAAACATTCCAACTAAAAAACATGCGAAACAAATAACCCCAAGCCAAGGTAGAGCTTTCTTAGAAAAAGAAGAGAAATTTGTAGGCTTTAATAAAAACATTCGTTTTGAGAATAATTGTGTTAAGAATTTACCAATTAGTTTGAGTTTTATCAACTGAGTAATTTTCAATGGACGAAAGACTTGTTAAAGTATATAATATTATTTTAAGTGTGATGTGAAAAATGTTAACTCAGCAAACAAAACAACTATTTGATGCTACCACTAACTTCGATTTAGAAAAATTTCAGCAAGCTTTAAGTGATGGTGCAGACGTTAATGCATTTAATGATCAAGGTTATACACCGCTGATGCACGTTGTTAATACTGCAGAACTAGCAGTAAGGAGTGATGATGAAATGGTGCATGAGTATCTCTATGGTAGTAAAGGTGTCATAATTAGAAAAATGGCTAAATTGCTTGTGTGGCATAAAGATATTGATATTAATGCTCGAAGTAAAGTTCCATTAACTAAAGAAGAGAAAAAATCTTATGAGAGTAAAATTTATTCAGATGCATTGAAGCAAGTAAACCGACAATATAATCCTAATTATTTTACCACTCGTCGGGATGATGCAAAAGAAAAAGGAGTGCTTGAAGAACGTTTAAAAGAAATTAATCGTATAATTTCTTTGTCCCCAATTCCTATTGATAGAGGTGATACGGCTCTACATCTCTATGATACCAAAGATGATAAGTATTATATTGGGATAGTAGATATTTTACATGCACACCCAAATGTAAATTTTGATCTAAAAAATAATATTGGAGATGCTTATAGTGATTTTTTAGACATAGAAGAAGCACGATCAGGAAGAGCTCTGTTAAGTGCTATTTCAAGAAAAGATGAAGGGCAAGCAAAAAGATTCTTAAATTTTAGAATTAATATTAATTGCTTTGATAAAGATAGAAACACAGCTTTGCATCTTGCTATAATAAATCAACTTACATCGTTAATACCATTACTTTTAAAATACAAAATAGGTGAGTTAGGAATAGCTAATGTAGAGAATAACGAAGGAAAAACCTTTTTAGATTTAGCACAAGGTAATCAAGAAATTGAGGAAGCGTTTAATGAATTATTATTTACTGCTATTTATCATAGAGATCTTGAACAAGTTAAATTTGTAATAGAAAATTTGAATCTAGATGTTAATGTATTGAAACATGGGATAAAGGCCATAGATCATGCTCTTCATATAGGTGCTGATTCCATTTGCGAATATCTAATAGAAAAAGGTGCAATAGAAAGTGGCACTCTTAATGACAAAGACAAGGAGATTTTAGGTTTAGAAAAAGGTCTTCAAGCTCAGAATAAAACTATTTTAGATTTGGAAAACAATCTCCAAGACGAAAAAACAAAAATCTCACATTTAGAAAAAAACTCTCAAGATAAAAATAAAAGAATTTCAGATTTGGAAAAACATCTTCAAGATGAAAAAACAAACGTTTCAAGTCTGCGTAATTTTCGAAATGAATTAGAAGAAAAACTTAAGTCTGAGAAGAATAAAGTTACAAACTTAAAAGAAAGAAATGAAACAAATATCACTAAAGCAAAAAAAAGCTGTTGCTTCAAGTATAGTAGGGTCTGTTACTTTAGTTCTTGGTATAATAATGCTTTCCTCTTATGGGTTTACATTACCTTATATGACCTCAACATTATTTATAATATCTGTATTATCATTTGTATGTTGTGTTTACAATATGTATACAATGTGCAATGAAAAAGGTCTTAGTGATGATTCTCCTAGTAATTTATTAAATGTAAGTGAAGTTAATTCAATAGGTAATAATGTAAGAGAAATCCCGAGCAATGTGTAATTGATAAGTTAGCAATAGCTGATTGCTTAAATGTACACTATTATTTTTAGTATATGACTCTTAAAAAGCTTAATCTACACTTAGTATCAGATTCAAGTGGTGAAACTGTTATATCAGTTGCAAAATCAGCTCTGAAACACTTTCGTTCTATAGAAACAATCGAATATGTTTGGTCTTTTGTAAAAGGAGAAGAGCAGATTGACAAAATTCTGGAGGAAATTAATAGGAAAAGTGATGAGCATAATTTTGTTATATGCACTATTACTGATGATGAGCTAAGAAAATATCTAAAAGATAACTGTATAAAGTTGAAAATTCCCTATAGAGCAATATTATCACATATTATTAGAGAAATTTCATCCTATCTTGAAATTGAAAAAGACGAAAAGCTTGACTTGCATACTGAGATAAATAACGAATATTTTCAGCGCATTGAGGCAATAAACTACACTATTAATCATGATGATGGACAAAATATTCAAGATATTGATAAAGCAGATATAATTTTGGTTGGAGTTTCACGCACATCAAAATCTCCCACCAGTATGTATTTAGCTTACCGAGGCTATAAGGTTGCAAATATTCCTTTTGTTAGTGAGGTACCCTCTTATGTCGACTTAGCAAAATTAGAAAATAAACTGACAATAGGGGTAACAATAGACGTAAGTAGGCTAATAGAAATACGGAAAAATAGACTTACTTCAATTAACAACGAAGATAATAGTATATATGCTGATCCTGAAAAAGTAGAAAAGGAAATTAAAGAAGCAGAGGAACTATTTAAGCAGAATAACTGGCCAATTATTGATGTTACGCAAAAGTCAATCGAAGAAGTATCAGCAACAATTATACAATATTTTAATAAAATGTGAAAAATTTATCAATTGACTAACTCTCTGTAAGTGATCATAATGTAAGGTAATTTAATTCTTACTATAGATATGAAAGTCAAAAGTTCGCTAAAATCTCATCGCAACAGAGATAAAAATTGTAAAGTTGTGAAAAGGGGTGGTAAGATTTACATTATAAATAAGGTAAAGCCAAGGTGTAAAGCGCGTCAAGGTTCTTAGCTTTCTGCTCACCTTTTCATGTTATATATTTCTTGTATGTGAAAGTACGGTGCTTATATCTAAAAAGAAGCAAAAGTTACTGTGTTTAAGCGCAGCCTTACTCATTTCTTCTCTTACATTATATTTCAGCATTAGCACAATTACAGGTAAACGTGGCTTATTGACGCTAATAGACTTAAAAAAAGAAATCGAGTACAATAAACTTTTGCTAAAGGATGTCTCTTCTGAAAAGAAAAAGTTGGACAACAAAGTATTCGGCTTATATGAAAAAAGCTTAGATTTAGATCTGCTTGATGAGCAAGCAAAAAATGCTTTAGGTTATGTGAACCCTAATGAACTTATGGTTGTTCTTGACGTGGAATAGCAGTAGACTTCTTGCGTTACCTCCGTCATCCCAGTAATTGATACTGCCCTCCTTTGTCATTCGAGTAGCTCCTTTCTCGTCATTCCAGTTCCCCTATGATGTCATTCCAGCGCCTCCTTCTCCTGTCATCCCAGTGCCCAGACACTGGGATCCAGAAAACTTAACTTTACACCAGGTAATAAGAACTAGATCCCAGCGTCACGCGCTGGAATGACAAAAAAGAGTGGGCTTTCATGTGGTTATGCAAGCAGTCTAGTGTAAATCCAAGTTTTATCTACCACTTGAATTTTTGATCAAAAAGGAACAAGTTTAGTAAAAAATAATGATATTATTAATGGAACATAAAACAGTCCCACTGCAGTACTGATTAGAAGCAACAGAGTAGCTTTATCTGGTTGATAATTCAAAATATTAGCAAGTATTATACTGGACCCAGAAACTGGAATAATAGCCAGCAACATCAGTGCTTTATATATGCTCTCATCGTATATACCTATAACATGCTTGTCTAAAAGGACAATTCCTAAAACAAACAGTGGCCAGAATACGTACTTTGCTGTAATAGTGATCAAAGCAAGCTTCCAATCTATTTTAAAGCTTGTAATATTCGCAATGCTCACTCCAAGTAGCACCATTCCTAATGTGACAAATGTACTTCTAATATTCATCATAACATCTGTTAAAAAAGTAGGTATTTGTATATCGTATATACTTAAAAAGAAGCCCAGAACCATCGCATAAAGCGAAGGAAGTTTGAACAACTTTAATATGCATTCTTTTGCGGTATAAATACCATTTGCAGCTATGTAAAATCCTAAGCTGTTTTCAAATAGCGCCATTCCTATATAACAAACAACATATACAGATACTGAATCTTCATCAAATAAAGCCATGGCAATCGGCAGACCAAAATAACCCATACTTGTGCTGCCCGAGCTAAATGCTAATATGTTTCTCGTGTTATCCTTAAATAAAAAAGAAGAAAGATAATACACTGATAAGGACATAGTGCTACCTATAAACCATACCAAAATCGGCAGAGAAATTACTTTTAAATTAACTTCTGTATGAGAGACTCCATATAAAATCACTATTGGATTAGCTATATAAAAGAGTATTTGAGATATAGTGTTTCTATCAATTTTAAGACATTTTCCTGCTAAATAACCAATAAACATTGTAATATAAATAGGTAATATTTTTAGAAAAAGAGTAAAGAACATATTAGCCTATTGTGATATTTTTGATTGATAAAATGATATTAGATCTTAGGATATTGTAAAAGTAAACAAAATTTATTTTCCAATTTATCCAGCTCATAGTTAATTAAAAAAGATTCACTTAGAGCATGTCTTCAAACTCAAGAATGAGCTAATTTGTGAAGCATAATAGTGATCATATTAAAAAAGATGTTATTTTTTGAAGTGAGAGGAGAATGCTCATAATCCTTACTCATACGTCTAAAATTGGAGAGCCAAGCAAAGGTTCTCTCAACAATCCAACGTTTAGGAATAACCTGAAATCCTGTATCAACTACTTTCTTGGTAATCGTCAACAAACATCCAGTTTCCAATAAACAGCGGTTTTGCAATTTACCTGTATATCCTTGATCAGCAAAAAACTTACGTAATGTTGGAGCTTTGCATTTGGCTTGAACAAAAAGATTTAGTGCACCATCACGATCTTGAATGCTTGCACTGTGTACTTCAGCAGCAATTACAAGACCTAGAGTATCTACAACGATGTGGCGTTTTCTACCCTTTACTTTCTTGCCAGCATCATATCCTCTGGATCCCCTTTTTGAGTGGTTTTTACTGATTGACTGTCAATTATTCCTACTGATGGAGTTTCATTCTTACCAATTATCTTTCTTAGTTTTTTAACTAGAAAATCATGAATTTCTTGCCATATTCCACTTTTTTTAAACGCGAATTACAACTATACACGGTTTTCCATGGTGGAAAATTCTTAGGTAGTTGTCTCCATTGACAGCCTGTTCTCATCACATACCTTATTGCATCGATAATCGTTCTGATACTGTGTTTTCTTGGTCTGCCGGTCTTTTTAGGTTCAAAATATTGCTCTATCATCTTCCATTCTTTGTCACTTATATCGCTTGGGTACATTTAAAATATATCTTATAACACACTTCTTAACTCCTTTCTACTTAGTTTGAAGACATGCTCTTAAGAATGACATTTTTATGATAAAATTATGTTAAGTTTCTATAAAGCTTCTTGCATATTTTTGAATAATGACATATTTACTAAAAATTAAACTGCTTGTAGCAATTTAGACGGACTGTTGAAAAAACACTCATCTTGAGTGGTTCTCAGGAATTCTTGCCTTGATCATTAAGATTGTACCATTGCTTTCCCTAATTTTTTTAAATCCAACTTTTTCGTAAACACGGATTGCACGAACATTTGCTGTATCTGGGTCAACAAAAGCATTTTCAGAAACTTTAAAGACAAATTCGTTTAAAAATATATTCAAAGCTTGTGGACCAATGCCTTTGCCCACATAATCCAGCTCTCCGATATACCAGTCTATAGCAGCACAGCTTTCTGGAAGCTCAGAAGTATCGTAGCCCTGCTCAGGTGGAAAATCATGTTTGTTATAGTATTGAATATAACCAATATCAACTCCGTCACAATTAATAATGAATGCATGCATTGGTTTTTCAATAATTTGTGTCTTAAGTTTTAAACGTTTGAATCCTTTGACATAATTGCTATATTTTTTCTCAATTAACTCTGGTGTCCAATTTATATCCGCATCCCACCATAGCTTTACGTGAGGTGTTTCTAACCATTTTAATAACAGTAAAAAATGTTCTTCTTTCAACGCTTTAAATGTGATATTTTTATTCATTAATTGAAAATCTCAAATGTTACTACCATTTCTGTTAATCCTATCTCTAATTGCTAAGTTCATTGAAATTGACATTTCCGTACCTAGTTTTCCTGATATGGTGCACTATTTTAACGTATCAGAAGGCACAATTCAATTAACTATTGCTTATAATTTCCTAGGCTTGTGCATAGGAGGGTTGTTTTTTGGTCCATTGTCTGAATGCTATGGCAGAAGAAGGATGATGATCATAGGTAACACTTTGCTACTCGTCGGCGCTGCTGGTTGTGTTTTTGCACCGTCGATTTTTTGGCTTTTAATTTCTCGCTTTGTTCAGGGCATTGGTGTCAGCACGTCTGTAGTTGTGTTTGCAATCATTGCAGACAGCTACAAAGGCGACGAAGCGGTAAAATTTATTGGAATCATGAATTCTGTTTTAACAGTTGTCATGGCAATTGCACCTATTTTAGGAAGCTTTATTAACGAAGCTGTAGGGTGGCGTGGTAATTATGCAACTGTTGCAGTAATTTGTTTGATCTCTTGGATTTTACTACTTTTAGCGTTACCAGAAACAAAGAAGGACCGCGATATTTTCAGTTTGAAAAAAATGATGAAAGATTACAGAAAATTATTGTCGAGTTCAAGATTTGTGGCGCTGTCTTTGGTGTCAAGCCTCTTTTCTGCTGCATATATGTCATTCATCACTTGTGGACCTTTCTTGTATATGGAAACTTTTGGTTTATCTAGCACTATTTATGCACTACATCAAGGTGCAATAGTTGGGTGTTTCTCACTCGTCAGTCTATTTATTGGCAAAATCTTGCAGAAGCTTGGAGAGNCGATATGGTGTGTAATTTCTGGTACAGGCGTGATTGCTATTGGATCTCTGTTGCTTGTAATATTCAGTGTAATTATGCCCCACTCTTACTACTTAGTAACACTATCTATGGTCATTTTTTGTATTGGTTGTGCAATGTGCCAGCCAGTAGTTTTTAACGCATCAATAAATGTTTTCCCTGAAATTAAAGGCACAGCTTCTTCTACAGTTGCGTTCATTAGATCTTTTATTATAGCTATTTTTATTGGCTTAACAAGCTACGTTTACAATGGTCAAACAATTAGTGTAGCTGTTCTTGTTTTATCCGCGATAGTACTAGAACTTGTTTTTACTGTCTATCTATTGCGTTTAAAAGATCCTATGTAATTAATAAAGATATTCCATTGTAGGCTGCTAACTTTCCCCGGCCAATCTTTCTGCTTCATTACGTGAGATTAGTGCCTCAATAAATTCATCTAGTTCACCTTCTTTTATAATCTGCTCTAGCCGATGTGAAGTTAGATTAATTCTGTGGTCTGTTATTCTTGATTGTGGAAAATTATATGTTCTTATGCGCTCGGAACGATCACCAGAGCCAATCTGACTTTTCCTCATTGTTGACCTTTCCATTTCTTTTTTTTGTCTTTCAATTTCGTATAGCCTTGCCCTCAATACTTTGAGCGCTTTAGCTTTATTTTTGTGCTGCGATTTTTCATCTTGCTGTATCACAACTATCCCTGTTGGCAAGTGGGTGACCCTTACTGCGCTGTCAGTTGTATTCACTGATTGCCCTCCAGGACCACTGGATCTATAAACATCTATTCGTAAGTCTTTTTCTTCTATTTTAAAGTCAACTTCTTCTACTTCAGGTAATATCGCAACAGTAGCGGCAGAGGTATGCAACCTTCCTGAGGATTCAGTTTCTGGCACTCTCTGTACTCTGTGCACCCCTGATTCAAATTTCAACCTTGCAAAAACTTCTGTTCCATTAATGAGTGCAGAAGCTTCCTTATAGCCACCTATACCTGTATTAGAAATGCTTATTGGCTCGAACTTCCAATTTCTTCTTTCTGCATATTTTTGATACATACGAAATAACATTGCTGCAAATAATGCTGCTTCTTCTCCGCCTGTGCCTGCTCTAATTTCTAATATTGCATTTCTTGAGTCATCTTCATCTTTGGGCAATAATGCTAACTTTAATTTTGCTTTTATTTTTGGTAATAATACCTTCTGCTTTTCGAAGAATTCTTCTTTTGCTAACTCTTTTATATCACCTTCGCTGTTTTCATCTTTCATGATTTCTTCTAAGTCTGAAATTTCCTCTTTCAGCGTGTTATATTCATCAATTATCTTGATTATTGGCCTGAGCTCAGAGTATTCCTTTGAAAGGGTAATGAATTCTTTTTGACTTAAATTGGTAGGGTTTTCCAAGTTCCTTTCTATATCACTAAATTTTTTCTTTAAGTCTTGTAAATTATTTTCCATATCCATATAGCACAGATCTAGCTAAGTAATATATACTGAAATAAAAAATTTCTTATATCAAGCAATAACACTATAATATACCTACTACCTTCTAGTTGAATATAATGGCAAAACAGATAACATCAAACTGCAATTTCATATTTGGAGCTTTAGACATAAAATCATTACCAGATGAATCGGCTCCAGAGATTGCGTTTGCTGGTAGATCAAATGTAGGAAAATCCAGTCTGATTAACTTACTGATAAACAGCAAAAAAGCTGCCAGAGTTTCCTCTAAACCTGGATGCACTAGACAAATAAATTTTTACTCTATGTACAATGATAAGTTCAGGCTTGTTGACCTGCCAGGGTATGGTTATTCTCATGCAGGTAAGGAGGAAATTATACAATATTTAAACTTAATTGAGTATTATCTAATTCAAAGAAGAAATCTAAGAAGAGTGTTTGTGTTGATAGATAGCAAGGTAGGATTAAAAGAAATAGACAAAGACTTCATTTATTGGTTAATATATAATAACATTAACTTTAACGTTGTGCTAACAAAAATAGATAAAGTAAGTGAAAAAAGCTTAGGTGCTGTTATAGAAGATATTCAAAAATGGATTAATAATGAGAATGTGTCAATTCATCAAATGAGCATCCGTGTTAAGCATAAAATAACCAAGGTAAGAGATGAGTTTTTCAAGTTTACAAGATAAAAAAATGAAGAGTAGTGAATTTTTAAAGGGTGAGGTATCATTTGAACAAAAAGCAGAAATATTACTTGAAGTGCTATCTAACATACCTAGCTTTGTAGGCGAGACTTTTGTCATTAAATGCGGTGGTACAATAATCTTAAATGAAACACTATTTAATACTTTTGTGCATAATGTTGTCTTGTTGAAGCAGCTTGGTATAAATCCGGTAATAATTCATGACGGAGAATATGAAATTAACTCGGTGTTAAAAATGCTGGGTATGGACAGTAAGTTTGTGAATGGTATCAGACTTACAGACAAAGACACTATGAAAATCATTGAAATGGCACTGTGTGGTTCAGTTAATAAAAAAATTGTTCAGCATATAAATTCTGCTGGTGGTTCAGCTATTGGATTATGTGGAAAAGATGGTAACTTAATTAAAGCCGAAAAAATAACCGCTACGCTTAGAGAAGATAGATCAAATAATATCGAAAAGATATTAGACATGGGGTTCATCGGTAGACCCACTGAAATCAATCCTGATATATTATTTTTTATTGAAGAATCAGATTTTATACCAGTTATTGCACCAATTGGTCATGGAAAAGATGGGGAAACATATCATATCGATGCCGATAGCACTGCAAGCGCAATTGCAATTGCAGTTTCTGCATCTAAAATGATAATCTTGAGTGACACAGATGAAGAAATAGATAAAATTGGTAGCAGGAAGATATCTGTTAAAAATTTAAATGCATCAATTGATTGTGGGAAAATTAAAGGGGAAAAATTTATTGAAAGGCTTATGGCATACGTTAAAATGACGGAGGAATGTGCTGGAGTTGTTCACATAGTTGATGGTAGAATACCTAACATTATGCTTGATTTATTTACTGAAAATAATTCAAGCATATCAATTGTGAGTGATTTATAGCTATACTGCTTACAACTGTACGAATAGCAAGAGGGTGTCATCCAAGTAGCTGACACTGGTTCCTTTATGACGGTCATGAAAGTAGCCTCCCTCCCCTGCCATCCGAGTAGCCGACTACTTGGACTCAGGAAAAAGGGTGTTATCCCAGTGCCCAGACACTGGTTTCTATCCAAAAGGGTGTCATCCCAGTGCGTGACACTGGTTTACTTTATGATGATGTCATGAAAGTAGTTGACACTGAGATCCAGAAGACTTAATTTCAACCAAATAATAAAGGCTAGATCCCAGTGTCACGCACTGGGATGACAAAAAAAGGAGCACTGGAATGACAAGAGGAGGGTACTTGGATGACAGGAGGCAATGCAACCTTATTAAAGACTTAATTTCAACCCAGCCAAGAGCACGTAACCGGAGTTGTTATTTTCTATTTTAGGCTCTTTTGTACTAAACTTTACAATATCGAAATAGTATGAAGTACCTAAAAAAAGAGAATTTTCAAGACTTAAAGCATATGATGTTAACTCGTTTGTACCTATGCCTACAATATTCCTGCCACTATTGAAATATGTTAAGCTCGATTTGTAAGAATCGGAATGGTAAGCGATACCTGCATTCATATAATACGTATTATTTATTTCATGATTACGCTTCTCGCCTGATTTACCACCATTACCATATGAAAAAATGCAATCAAGATCGAACAATTTTAGCTTCAAACCAAAATTCCAGTGCAGTAATTGATTATGACATCCATAACCTTCAGGAGTTCCATCTAAGCAACCAGTTAAATTTTCTCTTGCAAATTCACCAGTTAAGGCAGTAGTAAAATTTATATCGTCTGATAGGCCATTTTTATAAGAAAGGCCAGCAGCAATTAGATTGCTATATTGTAAGTTATTTTTTCCTGGGACATAACTGAACCCGAGTTGAAAGTTATAGATTTCAGGGGAGATATAGTTAATTGATGGTTGTTTTAACCCTAATTCGAGTCCATTATACTCACTGTAAATGTTGGGTTTTACCCAACATACCTTGTCTTTATCATATCCAGGGTCACCATCTTTTTTATGATCACCGCGCAAATTTGCATAGTTTGTCCAATGACCATTTACTCCTCCAGCAGCTGCATAAATTTTTGAAGTGTTAATTAACATGCTCTGACTAACTAAACTTCTTTTACCATATTCAATTGATCCAAGTCCCTGATTTTTAATGATGAAATACCCTTCCTCCATGTCTAACTTTTCTCTGTCTAACGCTTTTAGGTTTGCAATACCAGAAACCCCTGCCTTAACATTAACCCCCATTTGAGTATTTGGATAAACTTGCTGTAAATAAAGAAAGCGCAAGTATGAATAACTTGCAGTTTTATCCTTAGAGCATGTCTTCAAACTCAAGAATGAGCTAATTTGTGAAGCATAATAGTGATCATATTAAAAAAGATGTTATTTTTTGAAGTGAGAGGAGAATGCTCATAATCCTTACTCATACGTCTAAAATTGGAGAGCCAAGCAAAGGTTCTCTCAACAATCCAACGTTTAGGAATAACCTGAAATCCTGTATCAACTACTTTCTTGGTAATCGTCAACAAACATCCAGTTTCCAATAAACAGCGGTTTTGCAATTTACCTGTATATCCTTGATCAGCAAAAAACTTACGTAATGTTGGAGCTTTGCATTTGGCTTGAACAAAAAGATTTAGTGCACCATCACGATCTTGAATGCTTGCACTGTGTACTTCAGCAGCAATTACAAGACCTAGAGTATCTACAACGATGTGGCGTTTTCTACCCTTTACTTTCTTGCCAGCATCATATCCTCTGGATCCCCTTTTTGAGTGGTTTTTACTGATTGACTGTCAATTATTCCTACTGATGGAGTTTCATTCTTACCAATTATCTTTCTTAGTTTTTTAACTAGAAAATCATGAATTTCTTGCCATATTCCACTTTTTTTTAAACGCGAATTACAACTATACACGGTTTTCCATGGTGGAAAATTCTTAGGTAGTTGTCTCCATTGACAGCCTGTTCTCATCACATACCTTATTGCATCGATAATCGTTCTGATACTGTGTTTTCTTGGTCTGCCGGTCTTTTTAGGTTCAAAATATTGCTCTATCATCTTCCATTCTTTGTCACTTATATCGCTTGGGTACATTTAAAATATATCTTATAACACACTTCTTAACTCCTTTCTACTTAGTTTGAAGACATGCTCTTAGGCTTAGCATTGAAAGAATCTCTGTTGAAGGCGTAGCCGAATCTCAAATCTATTTTTCCGTCTAGTTCTGCATAAAATATTTCCTTATCCAAAATTGTTTTAGAGCTAGCACTATTCTGCAAAAACAATGATGAAAGCAGTGCTACCAGGTAGTACTTTAACTTCATAAATAAACTTAAATCTTTATAAAAATTTAAGTTTAAACTCAATATAAATAAAAAACAACTTTTCAGAAGGCACCGCTGGTAGATTTTGCTGCCTGTTTTTGAGCTATATTCCCATAAATTATTGATACACTTGGTAATTTTTGCATTAATAACTGCTTATTAATGGCAGAATGTATACGATTAATTATTTTAGATGTACTTTTTACATCGCAGTTAATCAAAACAAAAAGCACTTTATTCTCATCAATATACCCTAGAAAATCATCACTACGGCAATTTTTATAAAAATGTTCTATGATAACTTTCAGTGCATTATTTGTCTCACTACAGCTACTATTTAAGCCAATCACTCCTATAGCTGCATTAATTTGATGTTGAAAGGCAAAATTTAATATAACGTATAACTCTAGAATAGTGGACTCATTGCCCGGTATATCGAATAAGTCATGGTTTTTATATTTTTTACCCATTAGATATTTATCTCTAAAGATTCCTAGTTTATGGGACAAACTGATATCACGTATTAATAGCTCATAATTTATTTTATTACTGGCAAATTGTGCAGTGCGGAAAACTTTTACTTTTGTCCTGATATCTTCTCCTTTAGCATCAGTTAAGGAAAAATCTATCACTTTAGGTAATATATCAAGTAAATCGTGCCCATTTTCGGTATACTCTAAATAATTCTTCATGTCGTCAGCTGCTCTTGCACTTAAAATATTGATTAACGGCTTATTAAGTAAATTCCCTTCCTCGTATTTTAACAAATTCCTTGCGGCTTGATTGAGCCCTAAAATTAACACGTTTTTTTTCTTATTATCCTGACAAACAGATACCACAGCATCATCTTTTCTTCTTGCAGTTATGAAATCATCCATATTTTCATTTTATATGATACATCTGTAAGTATAATAAAATTACATTAAAATTTACTTACTTATTAATATGCTTAATTAGATATAGCTAAAGTAGCTTAACGTCATGTTGTTGTATAGCTAGCTACTTTTGGTGGTGATAAAGGTGGAAAAGATGGATAGCTAAGCAAAATTACATTTGTAATTTTGCTTGCCGTTATCTACACACCTATTTCCTGTCCTTTTCCTATGACTATACCTCTCAATAATTGTACATTGCTTTCTCTTACTTGTGTTACACCAGACAGAGTAGAATCAACGTTACTGTTTGGTTGTTCTGAAAGATCTACTAAAAGATCCATACCCGATTCTGACTGCTCAGATGATATCGAAGGTTGTACTTCTTTATGATCACCAGAAAGACCTATTAACTCGCCTTCTTTTGTTTCTTTTTGTTCTGATTCTTTCACATCTTCAGTATTAGTTGCTTTATCTACATATTTTGGTCCTTCTATAAAGTCTTGCATTTCTTTTGCAAAACTTTTCTCATAGTGCCTATTTGCTAAGTGAACCACACCTGCTATTGTAAGTGATATAGCAGCAACTGAGAGCATAATCGCTATTGTATATAAGTAGTATGTCTCAGCCAAAGATTCTTCATGATACCTACCACCTGCAATTGTACTAATCAAAAATCCGACAAAAGGAGCAGACACAAAAAACTCCATAGAAGCTACTGCTGCTAATAGTTCTGCACCTCTTAACATCTTGATCTTTTCTGCTTTATTATTAAGACTTGAATATGTTTCCCCAATATCAGTATCACCCTTAACATAAGCTGTTAGTTTTTTTTCCATTATCTCTATAAGCCCACTATTTAGTATAGAGAAATATTGGGGTGGACAAGACCTTAGTTTTACTTTATCACCATTAAGAAGGTTTTTGATGTCTTCTTTGTATAACTCAAGTTTTTTGATCTTAGATGCAGTTTCAGTTATTTTTTCACTCTTTTTAACAAGCACTTCACCCTGTTCAACATCCACTTCTTTACCAGATAACTCAGCTGTCTCTTCACACAATAGCTTCCGCTCGTCCTGTAGCTTTTTTAGCTCCTCATCCATTACACCCATAAGTGTTGAAAGTAACACAAAAAAGACATAAAGAACTATTATTGCAAGAAAATGGAGGCAATAATGGATCAAATAGAAAGAGTACTAAATTTAATAAAAGATGAGGATTTAGAAAGGCTAGGAAAATTAAGTGAAGTAGATAAATGTAATACTAAATTGTTGGGCAAGATTATATTTAAAGGTCTAATGAAGTTAATATTAATGGGGCAAAAAACAAGCCTAAGAGCGCTAGAAATGGTAATAAACAGGTGTATAATGGATAAGAATAGCGATAAAAGTACAGTAACATACAGTGGTTTGTCAAAAAGGTTAAAAGTTATAAATCCAGAATATTTTAAGGGAGTATATATTGATTTGATGAGCAAGATTAAAAAGCTATTACCCCAAAAAACATCAAATAACTTACATAAGTTTGATTCGACGATCATAAATTTATCGGGATATCTCATAAAAGATGGGCTAAAAATAGGCGGTAAAAGTAACGACAGTCAAGTTAAAGTGAGTGTAGGATTAAAGGATCAATTGCCGACAAGTATAAGATTTTGTAAAGGACAAGAAGAAAGTAGTGAAGATATAGCATTAGTGAGAGCAATTAATGAAGCTAAAGTTGAAAAAGAGGATATTTTATTATTTGATAGAGGAATCAGAAAAGTTGGAACTTTTGCCGAATTTGATGAAAAGGAGTACAAATTTATCACAAGAGTTAAAGTGGGAAGAAAACATGATGTTATAAGCAGGAACAAAGTTATAAGAGAACAAAAATCGGATGGATCAGAGATTTTAGAAGATATAATAGTTAATCTTTATCGTGCACGAGGTAAAGTGGCAGAAAAGCATGATCTACGGCTAATAAAAATCAGAAATAAAATTGGAGATGAAATATGGTTTTTGACAAACTTGTTTGAAATGCCAGCTTATGAAGTAACAGAGCTATATAGGCGCAGATGGGATATAGAAGTGTTCTTTAAATTTATAAAGCAAAATCTTGGATATAAGCACTTTTTAAGCCATACTATGAATGGCATGAAGGTGTATATTTACATGATTATTATTACGGCTTTGTTATTTCTTGTTTATAAAATCAAAAATAATCTACATGGGTTCAAAATAGCATTACTGCAATTCACATTGGATCTAAATGACTCTTTTATACGTTCGATTGTTTTACTGTCGGGAGGTAATTTACATGCCGTTGATCATCTCATATCACGTTATTTTTGATACTTTCAACACTTATGGAGCAAGGGGCTAGAGCAGCTTGCATAGTAGCAGAATTCCCCACAGCTTATAAAGCAAGGGAGATAGAGCAGCTTGTGATCAATGAAATGCCCATTGCTGAAGGCATATCAACTACTCAAAAAATACATATTCTCTGCCAGAATAATTATAATCCAGCAATTGCTTTGGTAAAATTGATTGAATTAACTAAGGAGATACTGAAATTAAGCACCAAAATAGGGAATGCAAGCTTGTCAAAGATAAGCAAAAAACATGTCTTAAGTCAGGACGAAATTCTAAATTTTAATTTAGAGAGGACTTTGTTTTCCACACCTGCTTATTTCAACTTTGAACACAGCTACTTCCCAATACCACTAACCGGATTTTTCAAGGAATCAGCATCCAGTTATATTAAAGGTACTATAAAAGGTATGATAGGCAATATCTTATTTTATGAGAATAACTGCGATATTAGATTAAAGGCACTGCAGCCATATATAGGGAGGGCTACAATTAAGTTACAAGCTTAATCGTATCTGTTCAGCCAATGGCGTCAACTTAAGAGCCTCCATTAGCAAACTCTCCTAAAGACATGATTGCGTTTAGCACTTTATCGCGACTGTCCTGGTCGGATCTTATTTGTATGTTTTACCTAAAAAACGCTAACTATGGATTAGAAAAATAGTAAGAGGTTGTCCGGAAACTAATAAAAGGGTATAATATCTGAAATTTTAGTATGTGGTAAAGATGAGAAAAAAGTATCCAACAGATTTAAGTGAAAGGGAATGGGCAAGAATAGAAAAATACTTTAGAGTATCGTACAAGAAAGGAGGAAGGCCACCAAAGTATAGCAAAAGAGAAATATTAGAAGCGATTTTCTATGTACTGCGTACAGGGTGTCAATGGCGGTATTTACCGAATGATTTTCCGCTATGGAAGACTGTATATGAGCAGTTCAGGCAATGGAAGAAGCAGGGGATTTTTGAGAAAATGAATTATGAAATTACGAAATATAGTAGACGAAAAATAGGAAGAAATGAGCAGCCGAGTGCCTGTATAGTAATCTGTGAAGACTACAGAAAAAGGGGGATCAAGGGTTATGATGGAGGTAAAAAGGTAAAGGGTAGAAAAAGGCATATAATTACAGACACTCAAGCTTAGCTGCTATGTTGGAGCTGCTAGTGAAAATGATAGAGATGGTATTAAAATAGCATTAAACAATATGAGAAAAAAATACACTAACGTTAAGAAAATGTGGGCTGATATGGGATATCAAGGAGGGAATCTAAAGAATCACATCAAAGAAGAATACGGCATAGATATTGAAATCGTTAAAAGGCCTCCCTGTAGATTTTGGGTACACCAAGACATACCACCAGTGACCTTACCCAGAAAAAGTAGAGAGGAAGTTAAACCATTTTTATTATGAAAATAAATTTCTCAGAGCATGTCTTCAAACTCAAGAATGAGCTAATTTGTGAAGCATAATAGTGATCATATTAAAAAAGATGTTATTTTTTGAAGTGAGAGGAGAATGCTCATAATCCTTACTCATACGTCTAAAATTGGAGAGCCAAGCAAAGGTTCTCTCAACAATCCAACGTTTAGGAATAACCTGAAATCCTGTATCAACTACTTTCTTGGTAATCGTCAACAAACATCCAGTTTCCAATAAACAGCGGTTTTGCAATTTACCTGTATATCCTTGATCAGCAAAAAACTTACGTAATGTTGGAGCTTTGCATTTGGCTTGAACAAAAAGATTTAGTGCACCATCACGATCTTGAATGCTTGCACTGTGTACTTCAGCAGCAATTACAAGACCTAGAGTATCTACAACGATGTGGCGTTTTCTACCCTTTACTTTCTTGCCAGCATCATATCCTCTGGATCCCCTTTTTGAGTGGTTTTTACTGATTGACTGTCAATTATTCCTACTGATGGAGTTTCATTCTTACCAATTATCTTTCTTAGTTTTTTAACTAGAAAATCATGAATTTCTTGCCATATTCCACTTTTTTTAAACGCGAATTACAACTATACACGGTTTTCCATGGTGGAAAATTCTTAGGTAGTTGTCTCCATTGACAGCCTGTTCTCATCACATACCTTATTGCATCGATAATCGTTCTGATACTGTGTTTTCTTGGTCTGCCGGTCTTTTTAGGTTCAAAATATTGCTCTATCATCTTCCATTCTTTGTCACTTATATCGCTTGGGTACATTTAAAATATATCTTATAACACACTTCTTAACTCCTTTCTACTTAGTTTGAAGACATGCTCTAAGGAAATGCTTGCTGATAAAATGGATATTAATACTATTGCCAAATTTACTGGATTGCCAGTCAGTGAAATTGAAAAGCTTCAAAAATAAAACACTATTCATGATCTTGAGACCTTGTTTTTGCTGGTTGTTCAATTGCTGTACATCTAAATATGTGATTAAAATAACTCTTGAGGAGTAGTATGAAGAGTTACATTGTCATCTTCTACAAAACAAAATTCGCTATTTTCATCTGTCCATGTGTATATTTCTTTTAGACTAATCTCAGAAGAATCATAAGTATCACATTGCGTTTTTTTATGATAATCACAATACTGAAACTTACCCTCTTTATTGAAAGAGCTAGATTCATCAATTAATGTAGCCATTTTCCTACCTTTTTTACCACTTATGAATTCGAACACGGCAACTGAATAGTGACCTGGAGAGCCTGGTTCAGGAGATTCTTCTGTAATAAAAAATGATGGCCGATGGCTAAGTAACTCGCCAAGATTTGGGTTATATTCTTTTTTCATACAACTTAAACTTATGAATTTATATTCGTCTGAAACGTTTGAATACTGTGGATCGTATCTTTTATATTCAAAGAATTCATTACCTAAAAAATTACAAAACGTTAATTTATAATCATCATTACTAAATTTAACAACTTTTAAATAGTGAAAATCCCTTGGGATAACTACCTTCTCTTGTGTAACATGATTACGCATGACCAATTGATCATCGAACATATAGTAACCTATTTTTGGTAAAGTAGCTATGGGCTTACCATTTAAAGCAATATTTGCTTCATAGATATCATCCGATAACTCTTTCCCTTTTTGCAAAGTGAATTTCTGCTTTTTGTTGTTAGTCTCGGTTAAGCTGTCCATTATTGTTGATACATCACTTATTGTTAATACATCACATTCATTTTTTGTGTATTGATACTTATAGCAACTACCATCCTCACATACTGGAAGACAGTCTCTATCTCTATCTCTATCTATCTCTATCTCCATCTGATATATAGATATAATCACCTTCTATTGCAAAATAAAGTCCACCTGTTTTTTCTTTAATCTTTTGTAGTACTGGATCATTTTCATCGTAAAAATTGATAAAATTTAGCATTCCAATGAAATTATTTCCGTCATCATCACTCATTATGAGTTCAATACCGAAATTATTACTGTCTTTTATGTACTTACGTGAAATTAAAGCTTCTTTTCCTGATTTAAGCTGTTTTATAATATTTTCCTGGTTCTCACCTATGATAGCTTTTTGTGCTATAATAAAGTCCGTGCCATTTAATTTTAGAGGTGAGTCGTTTGTAAATAAAACTATCTCATCACCCTGCTCCTTTAACTTTAAATCACTAATATTCCCTACTTCAACTGTACCAATATGTGAAGAAACAGTATTAACATTACCATTTTCCTTTACTATGTAATATGCAGTGGGAAGTTTAATCAATTTTTTATGAAGCGGATTTTTATCGTTTATTTCAAATATATGTTCTTGTTTTTCCATGATATTACCTTAAATAACCAACAACTTGCTGATTAATGGCACTGAGGCTACTAGGAGGAGCAACATCACTAATAAAACTCCTTGGCTGCTCATTATCTGCCACTATTTTTTCAGTATTAACGAAAGCGCTTTGCTGTTCATTTAATCTTTTTTCCACATGATCTTTAAAAGTAGACAAACATTTACTAGTTTGTTTGTAACTAGGGAGTGATTTTTTCGCAGTTACACACAAGAACTTCAACAATTCGTTATGATTTTCATCATTAAGTAATGACTTATTGATAATGGTTGACTTCAGTTCTACTGGATCAAAATTTAGACTTTTCTTTGAAATGCCACATTTCACAGCTGTTGCTCCTAATACTTCTTCAAATTTTGTTACAATATCTGCTGCATTCATTATTTTTGCTACTTCCTGTATTTCATTTTTTACTTTATATTCATCCTGTCCTACCGCAGGGTAAAAGAAATTTATTACTTGAGATATAAATGAAGTTGGTCTGCTTGCTCCGCTTGCCACTGATGATTTTTTAGTTTCCCTCCTTCTTCTACGTGCACCACAAATTCGATCTGCTGGATTTGTTGTACAAAATATATTTTTTGTAGCTTTATACAAACTCTCTGTGTCCATTTGCGATCGCAAAGCTCGAGTGTTAAAATTGTTAGCATTTTTTGTTAAACTAGCTGTTTTATTGTGCAGTTCTTCAACTTTGTTTGCAAAACCTTCTGAAGCATTTTTAGCTACCTCTGCTGCCTTTTTAGCATCCAGAGTTTCATTTTTTGCTTTTTTTATCTCATGCAAAAATTGATTAGCCACTGCAGCACCTACCCAATCTTTTCCCTTTGGACCTATTGGGCCTATATCTCCTTTCGGGCCTACTAAACCCTGTGGACCAGGCATACCTGGCAATCCATCTTCTCCCTTTGGACCTGGCCCACCTTGCAATCCTGGCAAGACCGAAATGATTTGAGTACCATTAAAGCCCCTCAAACCTGGCTCACCTTTTATACCTGGTAGTCCGTCTTCTCCTTTTGTACCTTGCACACCTGGCAACCCATTTGTACCTGTCGCTCCATCAATTCCTTTATCACCTTTAGGACCAAAATCACCTTTTTCTCCTTGCAAACCTTGCGTACCATTAAAGCCTTTTGGACCTTGTATTCCTTGATCACCCTTTGGACCTACTGGACCTTGTACACCTTGCGTACCATTAAAGCCTTGAGGACCTTGTATTCCTTTGTCACCTTTGTTTCCTTGATGGCCTATTGGACCTATGTCTCCTTTATCACCTTTAGGACCTACTGGACCTTGCGCACCCTCATCACCTTTTGTACCAGCTTGACCAAGATCACCTTTCTCCCCTTGCGTACCATTAAAGCCTTGTAGCCCTTGAATACCTTGTAGACCTACTGGACCTTTATCACCTACTGGACCTTGCGCACCTTCATCACCTTTTGTACCAGCTTGACCAAGATCACCTTTCTCCCCTTGCGTACCATTAAAGCCTTGTAGCCCTTGAATACCTTGTAGACCTACTGGACCTTGATCACCTTTAGGACCTACTGGACCTTGCGCACCCTCATCACCTTTNTGTACCAGCTTGACCAAGATCACCTTTCTCCCCTTGTGTACCTGGAATGCCTATTGAACCTTGTTTTCCTTCAGGACCAGTCGGACCTGGGTCACCTTNTTCCCCTTGCGTACCATTAAAACCTTGTGTACCTGGTATTCCTTGTTCACCTTTCAGACCAGGCATTCCTAGTGTTCCATCTTTACCAGGAGTTCCATTTGTTCCTTTTGCACCCATATCACCTTTCGGACCAGCATCACCTTTTTCTCCCCTTGCTCCTGGCAATCCACCTTTACCAGAAGTTCCATTTGTACCCATATCTCCTTTATCACCTTTTGGACCACTAGGACCAGGTAAACCGTTTGCTCCATCTTTACCAGCTTGACCACTAGGACCAGGTAAACCTTGTGCTCCGTTTTCACCAGGTGCTCCTTTATCTCCTCTATCACCTTTTAGTCCAGCCTTACCCGGCGCTCCGGTTTTACCTTGTGAACCAGGTGGACCTTTCCAACCTCTTGTACCTCGATCACCTTTCTCCCCTTGCGTACCATTAAAGCCTTTTGGACCTAGCGCTCCAATTTCACCCTTATTACCCATATCACCTTTTGGGCCTACTGGACCCAGAGTTCCCATATCACCTTTCTCTCCTTTTCGACCCACTGGACCTTGTGGACCTTTTTCTCCCCTTGCTCCTGGCAATCCACCTTTACCAGGGGTTCCATCTCTACCTGCTGGACCTGGAAGACCTTTAGGACCAAGATCACCTTTTTCTCCAGTTATTCCTGGCGCTCCTGGTAATCCACCTTTACCTATCCAACCTCTATCCCCTTTCTCCCCTTTCCTACCAAAGCCTTCTGGACCTAGCTCTCCAATTTCACCCCTATCACCTTTCGGACCTACCAAACCTCGAGAACCAACTTCTCCTTTNNTAACCCTTGATCGCCCTTTTCACCCTTTATATTTTTTCTAAAGTTCTCATCACTTGCAATGTTCTTCGGCAGGTCTTGCAAAATATAGTTCCTAAGTGTTTTATCTTTTAATTCAGTTATAGGCGTATCAAATAGCACCTTTTCGAATTTTTTACTTGATAATAAAATAGCTGCCAAATTCTCGGGCTCTGCATCCATTCCAGGATCACCTCTTTCACCTTTAATGCCAGGCAAACCTGGGGGACCTTGATAACCTACCTCACCCCTTTCGCCTGGAAAACCTTTTACACCAGTACGTTCTAATTCTTCAATTCTCCCTTTTAAACCTACAATTTCGTTTTCTAAATCTATATATTCTTGAGTTTTCACATCAACCTCCAAAAAGTTACCAAAATTTTCTAAGTTATAATAATAAGGATATGGACCTGGAATATTGTCGTGCTCATATCCAAAATAATCAGGGTTTAATTCATAAAATCTTCTGCACTCGCCATTTTCATCTGATATGCAGCCAACATAATTACGGCCTAACTTTTTTGCTGTAAAATAGCTATCTTGTTCTTCCAATCCTTTTATGGAATATAAACTATGTAATAGTAATTGATATCTCTGACTAGCTGATTCAGGAAAGTAGGGAACAATGTAATTCAGTGTTCCAATTACCTTACCAGCAAAGGGGCTGTATATCTCNGACGCTAGGGGAGCTTGTGGTGCAGGGTTTTCTCCGATTCGTATCTCAAGACTATAATTACGACTTCCAAGATCTTCTAAAGTAGCGATTATATTTTCACTACTCATTATGTCTTTTGGATCTATTAAAACTTTACTTTGTTCTGGTAATGCGCAACTGTTTCCAGTACTACAGGCCTCGAACACATTCACTGTATTAAAATTATTGAAATAATAGTAAGAGTTATCATGCTTATTAGCTAAAACTAATTTATAATGACCTTTGATTTTTTCTACCTTTAGTCTTAGCTCTTGAATATTTCCTATATAACGTGAGTACCCTCTACTTCTTAAATAAGATACTCTAAATTGATTACTATCTTCAATATAATAGATTGTAGTAGGGAACTCAATCCTTTCTTTATCATTTACTTTGACAGTTGCAGGCTCAGGCCCATGCTGATAATGAATATCTTTTGGTTCTAAGTTAAAACGCATCTTTACCTCCCTTTGCGATTTATATTAGTTAATTTACAGATATTAATTATCGATTAATAAATATAACTATACTAAGTTAGTTGCAAATCAACTTATGAAATAAAGTAATCTTTTTAAAATTTAGTGCAAGAAAAATTATCCAATTTCTTGTTATACCAGCTCTATCATGACCTTACCCAGAAAAAGTGGTAGAGCAGTTAAGAATATTTTTCACAAAAAGGACGATATCAATAAAAAGGATTTCATCCTATTTAAGATATAAAATATCATAAATTTTCCTTTACTCCCAAGCAAATTATTATTAATTCAATAAAATCTATTATTAAGAATTTAAATAACACAACTATTTCCAGCACCCAAAACCAGCAAGTGCGGTATCTAAGTGGAGAAAGTCACCTCTCCCCACTCGACTTCAAAACCGGACTTCCCATCATCCGGCTTCTCTCTAATTTGGTGCTTATCATGCATACTTCCATGTAATTGATCGTGGCAGTGCTTATGAAGCAAGGATAGATTTTTCATGTTATTATTGCGTCTATTGCGATCTTGATGATGTACATGTGCTAAACCTAAACCAAAGATAACAATAATTACATTTACCTTGCTGTAACTTCAGTAATTTTATTACTCGTGATCTGGTAGTTTACTTAAACGATTTCCCCAATATGGCCAATCTCCATCATACGGAGATCTATTTCCATTTACTTTGATATGTCGTTTAATAGCATGATCCCTATGTCTAATAAGATATAGCTTGTTACTTACCGTATACCTTATATGTTATGTATAGGATTTCCATCCATATCATGAACTGTATAATTGTATACAGGATCTGAGTTATTTTTGATGAATTGAAACTTTCCTCCATCAGTGTTAATACCTATTTTACCATTATAATCTTCAGAATAGTTTTTGTATTGTTGATTGTTATTTTTACTCATTTTCGTACCTCACTATTTGAATAAATTTACTCTTACATTATCAGTATAGTATGTATAAAAATTTATTAATAATGATGATTGTATTTTTAAATTTTCACTACAAGACTTGTCTGTATGCTATATAAAGTGACCGCGAAAATTTCTACAAAACATTTTAACAATATTAGAAAAATCAGAGGAAGGTGAAGCAGACGCAACAGCTTAAGCGGAAAGATTGAAAAATAATTGATGCTTTAAGTGAGTGACACGCACCTTAGTGCATGTCACGAAGTATGAGGACGCTAACGATCTGGTTCATTAGACGATAATTTTTCTGAGTCCTTAAGCTCCTGTTTAAGGTTTTTGATGCCTTTTCCTAAATCACCCATAACTTGCGGTAATCTGCCTGCACCAAACAGAACTAAAATTATTATTAAGACTAGAAACAATTGCCATGGTCCTAAACTCATTTGTACCTCCATTAAAATATTAACCTTTAGATATTAAAACCTGACTGAAGTCAAGTAACACATAGATTATATCACCTTTATTTAATTATAAATCAAGGTTTTTTAATATTTAATTCTATAGCTAACCCAAATTAGGTTTACCGAAAACTGTAATAGTTTAGACTTGATCTGACAGGCGTGAATTAACTGACAGAAGAATTGAAAACCAAAATCAGCATCCTGTTTAATGCTATCAATATTTTTCTGATAAGCAATATGCATACTATCAAAAAAGGTTTGCATANNGCCATAGCAATACTTACCCGAATGAGGTCTAGATCTATTGTAAGAATGCACCCAATGGTCTACATCTAACTGAAATTCTGCCAAAGAGGTGTAAATTTTCTTTCTAAAGATAATATTGTAGCATTCATCTTGCATAGTTCTGTGGAACCTTTCACATATGCCATTAGTCTGTGGAGAACGAGCTTTGGTTCGAGAATGATCAATATTTTCTACCCCCAAATACAGCTGGNNATTTTCAGGTCTGCCACAATACCCTGTACCANNCAAAACGCTTAGTAATGATACTTTCTGTTCATCAAAAAACGGTATTACCCTATCATTAGGATGCTCTGTTTCAATTTCTCCATGGGCCTCTTTTTCTTCCTTAGCCTTCTCTAGAGCTGTTATCTGCTCTTCTGTTAAAATGNNCTGAGCTACTTTTGCTTCTAATGCCTTTAACCTCTTTTTGAAATTTTCAAAATTGTTTCTTTGCCACACTGATCTTATTCCACTTGCAGAGATCNNTCTCTTTTTCAGTTCGTTTACTGCTCTTTCTTGTCCATATGCTGGAAATTCTATTGCTATCNNTGCTTTTTCTATATCCTCCGATACTCTATTTGCATATAATGGCTTGCTTTTGCTTATCTCGNNCTCTTCTCCTCCTGTTTCATACAGTTCTTTGAAGCGGTAAAATGTATCCCTTNNCATTACCTTACACGCCTGTCCTAATTGCTTTAGCAATCCCAACTTTGGTTTTAGTATTTTTTCTTGTGTTGCCTGACACTCCTTTAAAATTTGTTCATATTTTTATCTTACTTTATTTGCCTGTCAGATCAAGTCTAAACTATTACATTCTGATTACTCCTTATTTTTTGCCCTTCCTGCACGTTTGCGTTCATTTGGATCGAGGAATTTCTTGCGTAAACGTATAGATTTTGGGGTTACTTCTACCAATTCATCATCGTCTATATACGCTATCATATCCTCCAGTGTCATTATCTTTGGAGGAGTGAGTTTTATGGCTTCATCACTACCTGAAGCTCTTACATTGGTTAATTGTTTACCTTTTAGCACATTTATCTCCAAATCATTGTCACGGCTATGCTGGCCGACAACCATGCCACAATATACCTTATCCTGTGGTTTGATAAACATAATTCCCCTATCTTGCAAATTAAAAATTGCGTATGCTACTGCTTCACCCTTATCAGTGGAAATTAAAACTCCATTGCGCCTTCCAGAAATTGGACCTTTATGTGGAGCATAACTGTGAAATAAACGGTTAATTATGCCTGTGCCCCGAGAATCAGTTAAAAACTCTCCTTGATAACCAATTAATCCTCTTGATGGCACTAAAAACGTTAATCTTGTCCTGCCATTACCAGAAGGTCTCATGTCAGTCACTTCACCTTTTCGGAAGCTGAGTTTTTCCATGATAATTCCACTATATTCATCATCTACATCAATTACTACTTCCTCTATAGGTTCAAGTTTTTTGCCATCTTCTTCCTTAAATAGCACGCGAGGGCGTGATACCGAAAGCTCAAAACCTTCTCTTCTCATATTTTCAATTAACACTCCAAGCTGTAACTCACCACGTCCACCTACTTCAAATGCTTCACCGCTTGGTGCCAAAGTCACAGTAATTGCAACATTTGTTTCTGCCTCCGCGTATAAGCGATCCTTTATAGCAGTTGAGGTAAGCTTTGTACCTTCTTGTCCAGCAAAAGGCGAATCATTAACGCTTAGAGTAATCGCCATTGTCGGCGGATCAACTGGAGTCGAGCTTACTGCAGTTGTAACTTCTGGCGCCGCTATAGTGTCTGAAACTGAAGCTTCCTCAAGTCCTGCAATTGCAATTATGTCGCCTGCCACAGCTTGTTCTACTGGAATGCGTTTCAAGCCAGAAAATGAGAGCAACTTAGTTAATCTTCCTCGTTCAATTACTTTGCCATCGAGGTCAAGTACCTTAAGATCTGAATTGACTTTTGCAACGCCCTGATAAACCTTTCCTGTCAATATTCTGCCAAGAAACTTATCAGACTCAAGTAGAGTGACCAACATAGCAAAAGGTGCATTTTGATCATAAACAGAAGGTTTTATATAATCTATAACCGTTGAAAATAATGGGCTTAAATCTTTTCTTTCATCAGAAAGCTCCTTAGCACACCAACCATTTCTACCTGAAGCATACAACACTGGAAAATCTAGCTGCTCGTTAGTTGCATCAAGGTTAAAAAATAACTCATATATTTCATTTAATACTTCATCAATTCTGCTGTCTGGTCGGTCGACCTTATTGATTATCACAATTGGCTTCAAATTTGCTTTTAGTGCTTTTGAGAGCACAAATTTTGTTTGTGGCATTGGACCTTCTGCAGCATCAACCAGCAGCAACACGCCATCTGCCATGCACAATACCCTTTCTACTTCTCCACCAAAGTCTGCGTGCCCTGGCGTATCAATAATATTGATTTTTTCATCACCCCACATTATTGATGTGCATTTTGCAAGTATTGTAATTCCGCGTTCACGCTCTTGATCACCACTATCCATCACTCGTTCTTGAACTTCTTGATTCTCGCGGAACGTGCCACTTTGTTTTAACATGTTATCAAGTAAAGTAGTTTTACCGTGGTCAACGTGTGCGATTATTGCTATATTTCGGATCGATTTAAATTCGCTCATTTTCTATCATTTCAAAATTAATTTAGTAATAAGTATACATAAAATACACTTGGAGTAAATAACTAAAGCTGTGCTGTGTTTCCAAGATATTATAGGATTACTTTGTTAAATATTCTCTACTCCCAGGTTTTGTTATGGGTAGTTGTTTTAATTCACTTGGAAGTTCTTCCTCGCTGTAATTTTTGATGTTCAGTTCAATCAAAGATATGACAGGAAAAGGCAGTTTCGTTTCACTATTCCTCTTTATTAGAGAAGCTTCAGCAACAACTTTACCTCCTTCCCCTTCTGCACATTCTACTGCTTCAAGCGAAGATTTACCTGTGGTTATTACATCCTCGATAAGTAATATTTTCTCACCATTTTTGATCTTAAATCCACGGCGTAATTCAAACTTGCCGTTAACGCGCTCGCAAAACATTGTCTTCATTCCAAGCTGCCTGCCAATCTCATAACCCACAATTATTCCACCAATTGCAGGAGATAATATTAAATCTATGGAGCTATTTAATTCTTTTTTTATTTTATCTGCCAGTAATGCGCAAACTTTTATGGCTCTGCTTGGATTTTCAAAAATTTTAGCGCATTGTATATATGTATTGCTATGCAATCCAGAAGATAAAACAAAATGCCCATGCAAAATTGCTTCTGCTTCTTTAAATTCTTTTATTATTAGGTTATTTTCGTCTAATATCATTTTTTAAGTTTCACTATTACATTCTTTATTAATTATCTGAGTGATACAAATATCAGACCACACATTTATTGCAGTTTCAAACATATCGATGATCGTGTGAATAGGCAAAATCAGTCCCATAATATGCAGAGGAACATTCATCGATACGAGATAACTAGTTGCCATAAAATAGCACCCCATCGGCACTCCAGCATTGCCAATTGCAGCCCCTGTAGCTAAAAAAATCCATATCAACATTTCGCTCAAGGAAAATGCGTATCCGTTCATTTCTGCAACAAACATTACAGTGATTAGTATAAATGCAGCACATGCATTCATATTAATTGTTGTGCATATTGGTAAAATAAAAGACGACAATTTCTTTGGCACCTTTAGCTTATTTTGCACACAATCTATGGTTGTGGGCAGCGTTGCACTGGATGACTTAGAGAAAAATGCGAGCGTCAACGCTGGCATAACCCCCCTTAGCGTTTGAATTGGTGATATGCCTTTATACCACATAAGTAGCGGTAAAATCAGAAACGCCTGCACAAAATTTGCAGACATTATGCAAACAAAATACCATAAAAGACTGTAGAACTCGCTACCACCTTTTAATTCATGCAAAAAACATGTGATAAAGGACCACACAGCAAGCGGAATGAATTTTAGTAACCCTTGAGCAATTTTAAGTAGCGTATCAAAAAGTGCAGAGAATACTTGATGTAATATATCCTGCTTTTCTTTTGAAAGTGAAACAATAGCTCCACCCATCAAAAAAGCGATCAATATGCTGCCAATAATGTTATTCTCAAGAAAGACTTGCACAAAATTCGAAGGAATAAGTGATTTTAAGTATGAAAAGTAACTGTGGTTATTGCTATTAACACTCTCTATTGTGCTACCTATGAAATTTTTTCTTGCTGGATCTATTAACAAATAAAACGATAATGCAACAAACGCAGCTACAATAGTTGTAAGTAGGGTATAAAATAGTGTTTTCCTAAGTAAGATTTTAATTTCAATTGAGTCCTTGAGCCCTGAAATTGTGGAAACTATTGATAGAAAAACCAGAGGTAAACTTATTAATTTGAGCAAGCTGATAAATATGTCACTAAATAGCTTTGCTATTTCAAATATAATCTCACTGTTTGAATAGTAAGCAACGATTGCAAGCAGTATAGAAAAGAGTATTGCAAACTTATGCATTAAAAATAAAACTTCAAAGTAATATTGTACAACAATTTTATTGTTTTGGAATTAGATTGATGTAAAAAAGTCTTGCAAGTTAGGCAAAATGTTAATACTTAACTTACAACTGAATATAAGAAGGTTGTCTATACGCTAGTCAGGACTTCTAAAGAGAGATTTAAGAATATAAAGAAATTAGTTAAATTATTGATAAAGTTGACAAATCAGAGATATCATGACATCCTTAAGAGTGAAATCTGATTGTTAAGATTAAATTGAGAGAAGAAGTTATGAGTGGTGTATTTTATGTAGTTAGGTGGGAGGGTTAACGCCCTCGCCTTGAGTCGAACACTTTAGTATAATGCACTTTAGTGTTGGACTACTTTAGTATGGATATAGCTCTCATAGTACGTTTGATTTAAAATACCATTTGGTATTTTGTACTAAATATAGACATAGGGTACTTACAGGTCAGATAGCTACACGCGCTAGAGAAATTATTAGAGAGATATNNAACTACGTAGATATTATAAGCGGTTNNCCTGATCATATACACATGCTAGTTTCTATGCCTCCTAGTATAGCTCTCTCAAAATTAGTTCAATATATCAAAGGTAAGAGCAGCCGTAAGCTCTTCCAAGAATTTCAGCAGCTAAGAAAAAGATATTGGGGGCAACATCTTTGGGCAAGAGGATACTTTGCTGTCACAGTTGNNAATACTATAGATGTTCAAAAGTACATCGAGGGGCAGGAAACACACCACAACAAAGATACTAATTTTAATATTTCAGAGTTTTAAAACTCATAATCTGCTTTACAAGCTTCTTTTCATACCACCAGCTTTAGCTGGTTGCAGTTGATAGATTCTTCTAAGAACCTGTTTAAAATCTTCGTAANNTAGGAGAGAAATAAAGGAAAGGACAACCATTTGTAAGCTAGTGTTGAGTTTACGTTCGCAATTTTTCCACAACCGCCTACACTTTTCCAACCAAGCAAAAGAGCGCTCAACAACCCATCTCTTTGGCAATACAATAAAGGTATGTAATTCACTTCGTTTTATTACTTCAACGGTAGCGCCAATAGTTGCTTTGATTTGTGTTGCAAAATTTTCTCCTGTGTAGCCAGCATCAACCAATATGTTTTTAACTTCAGAGAGGTTTTCTTTAGCATTTTCGACCATTCTCACAGCGCTACTACGGTCAGTTATCTCTGCTGTTGTTATATGAATTGCATGCNNTTGCGTATCTACTGCAATATGACCCNNTGAAATCTTTTTACCTGCATCATAGCCCTTTTTCTCAGCAGTATCTGCATTTTTTACACTCTGAGCATCAATTATACAGAAACTGNNTTTCCGACCATTGTTCTCTCCAACCAATTTTTTTNNTAAAACTAACTCTAGCAGGCTTGGTTCTTCTTTATTCTTTTTATTCCATATTTGAAAATAGTAATACACGTTTTCCCACTTTGGAAACTCTTTTGGCAGCATTCTCCACTGGCAGGCGCTTTTTAGGACGNNTCCACAAAATACATCATACAAATCAAGTTCTCTTGGTCTTGTTTTCTTTCTGCTACTTTCCAGAATTGGTCTGATTTTTTCAAATTGTTCTCGACTTATATCGCTTGGATAACTTTCCCGCATAGACACCTCATTATTAATCTATGCCTACTTTACCTCATCTCTTCGAGATTTTAAACAGGTTCTAAGAGCATGTCTTCAAACTAAGTAGAAAGGAGTTAAGAAGTGTGTTATAAGATATATTTTAAATGTACCCAAGCGATATAAGTGACAAAGAATGGAAGATGATAGAGCAATATTTTGAACCTAAAAAGACCGGCAGACCAAGAAAACACAGTATCAGAACGATTATCGATGCAATAAGGTATGTGATGAGAACAGGCTGTCAATGGAGACAACTACCTAAGAATTTTCCACCATGGAAAACCGTGTATAGTTGTAATTCGCGTTTAAAAAAAAGTGGAATATGGCAAGAAATTCATGATTTTCTAGTTAAAAAACTAAGAAAGATAATTGGTAAGAATGAAACTCCATCAGTAGGAATAATTGACAGTCAATCAGTAAAAACCACTCAAAAAGGGGATCCAGAGGATATGATGCTGGCAAGAAAGTAAAGGGTAGAAAACGCCACATCGTTGTAGATACTCTAGGTCTTGTAATTGCTGCTGAAGTACACAGTGCAAGCATTCAAGATCGTGATGGTGCACTAAATCTTTTTGTTCAAGCCAAATGCAAAGCTCCAACATTACGTAAGTTTTTTGCTGATCAAGGATATACAGGTAAATTGCAAAACCGCTGTTTATTGGAAACTGGATGTTTGTTGACGATTACCAAGAAAGTAGTTGATACAGGATTTCAGGTTATTCCTAAACGTTGGATTGTTGAGAGAACCTTTGCTTGGCTCTCCAATTTTAGACGTATGAGTAAGGATTATGAGCATTCTCCTCTCACTTCAAAAAATAACATCTTTTTTAATATGATCACTATTATGCTTCACAAATTAGCTCATTCTTGAGTTTGAAGACATGCTCTAAAAGAATTATCTTATTTTAGATCAAAATTTCCCAAAAAATAAATGTAATAAACAAGTTTAAATGGTGCTATATTGGTTCTTAACTTGACGCACATGCTTTTTTGAACATTTCCATAGAGACACCGGCCTAAGTAGCCACTTATCCAATCTGGTGCTTCTCTGCCCTTTTCCCACTTAGCAAATCTCATCTTTTCCTGTAAATAGTACTTTCTATAGGCTTTTATGGGACTACTACATTTATAGCGATCAGGCAGTGCTTGTATAAAAGCTTGTCTATCGACTGATTGAAAAATTAGCAAATCCTTATTATTATCACACCAATCTATAACTTCTTCGGATTTATGCGTTCTTTTGTATCGCAAGCTATACTCTATGCACAATTCTTTTCCATGCTTTATTGACCTTACCCAGAAAAAGTGGAGAGAAAGTTTGGAATGTTTTTCAAAGTGAAGGAGGACGGGCATTGCGTAAGTAAATGCATGTATAATATATTAGCAAAATGGCAGAAAAGAGGTACTAGNNTTAGCCGAAAGTGAGGGAGCCAACTTCTGGTTAGGGGTATTAAATGACCTAAAAGAGAGAGGAGTAGAGGATATTCTGATTGCCTGTGTCGATGGTCTAAAAAGTTTTCCTGCAGCAATAAATAGCTNNAAAGCAGAAGTACAGCTATGTATAGTGCATCAGATAAGGAATTCATTGAAATATGTATCCAGCAAAGATGTGAAAGTTTTCATGAACGATTTGAAGAAAATATATCGTGCTTCAAGTAAAGAAATCGCTGAGAATTATTTGCTTGAGATGGAAGAAAAATGGGGTGAAAAATATCCTTTGGTTATAAAATCGTGGCAAAACAATTGGANNTCTGGTTATTTTAAGTATTCTGGCCCAGTTAGAAAGCTGATTTATACCACCAATCCAATTGAGGGGTTGCATAGACAAATCAGAAAATTTACTAAAACTAAGGGCTCATTTACTAGCTTGTATAAACAGGTATATTGTGCTATAAAAAAGGCAGAGCAAAATTGGACTATGCCTATACCCAATTGGGCTTTAACTATTTCTCAACTTGATATCTTTTTTCCTGCTAGATTGAAAATTGAGTTGAATTAAAAATGCGGTTTGACACACTTTTTTGAACATTCCCTATATATTTGCAGCATACATTCTCTTAAACTACTATTGAATGGCAATAAAGATCATAATAAACCATTTTGTGAATTTTTCATAGTATCTAATTAAAAACTCTGGGGCAAAAATTAAAGTAACTAATCTCTACCCCGTAAACATTAGCAACCAGTAACCATATTATCTACTACACTAGTGACACCAGGGACAGCCCATGAAGCAGTTCTTGCTTCTTTACGTTCATCAAAATTTCTTATTTTACCTTTGAGAGTCACTTTACTACCATCAACCTCTACTTGAACATTATTTGCATCTATGCGCGCATTACGCTCAAACTCCTTAGTAATTTTATCTTTCACTTCTACTGCATCAACACTAGGTTTTACTTTTATACCATTAGTAAAACATGTCACCCCGTATAGATGTTGTACAGCTTTTCCTGCATATTCTTTCTGATAATAATACTCAACATCGCCAGTTAAAGTTAAATGTCCATTTTCCAGAGTTACTTTAATTTGTTGATACGGGACAAAAAAACTCCACTTCAAAGTAGTAAGAGCAGCTTGGACTATGTCATCATCATTTCTCTTGTAGTCTGGTGTAAGATCTACTTCTAACTCATTAGCTATACCTTTAATTTGTTTAAGTTTTTGTACTGCTTTTTCAGCTAAACATTTTTCAGCATAGCTTTTGACTTTACCACCCAATATGACTACACCATTATCCTTAATTGAAATAGTTATATTTGATTCATCAATACCTGGTTCAAATCGTAACTTGTCCATAACGTTCGTATATAATTCACCACTTGTTACCATAGAGCCTCCAAATTTATAAAAAACCTCAGCTCCAAGCCTTAACGTAGGTAAGAAACAGGGCATTTTGTACTATCTCAATTAAATGATTGTTTGTCAAGCAAATTTTTCGTAATTCTTTAATTTATTTTTTGATGACATTACCAGAAAAAGTAGAGAAGACGTTTTTGTCATGAAAATGATGAATCAATTTTCTAAAACAAGTGATGAATACCTTTGACCAACAGTGAGTAGAAGATTACCAAATATTTTCTTGTGATTAACATTAGTTTTTTTATTCCGTTCTTTACTAATCATATAACCTCCATGTTAAAAATACTTTTTAAGTATACAAACCTTAGTTTATACACTCTATTACTCATTGTAAATTATAGTGAGTAGATTTGCAAATACTTTCTGCTATAACAATCCGTTTTCTCTAAAACTAAAATAGCCTGCACTTGTGATGATAATGTGATCAAACAATCTAACGCTTACAGTACTACATGCTGCTGCTAAACTGCTTGATCTTCTTCTGAAGGTTCTAAACTTCCCCCAGGGTGGTTATGTGACATTA
Source organism: Wolbachia endosymbiont of Anurida maritima (assembly GCF_042182995.1). Classification (NCBI taxonomy): domain Bacteria; kingdom Pseudomonadati; phylum Pseudomonadota; class Alphaproteobacteria; order Rickettsiales; family Anaplasmataceae; genus Wolbachia; species Wolbachia endosymbiont of Anurida maritima. Next base: position 448,616 of record NZ_CP102058.1, on the reverse strand, counting down.
TTATGAATGTTGCATTCTTTATTAATGCTTTTCTTGTAATTTCCTTTATGTATACTGGTGCTTTTTCCATTTCACCAATATAGAGTTCTTCTTGTATCTTGAAAAAAGCATCTAGTATTTTAAGCTTAAGTATTAGATGGAGGAGGAAGAACTCTGGAGTTCTTCTAAGATCAAGAATCTGTTTTGGAGATAAGAGCTTCCTCCTCAAAAGGATAGGCTGGACGGTATCGTAGAAAGACCTCAATGGTTCTAATTCTGTATGTACAAGGTAAGCCTTACTTTTCATTTTAAATGGTAACGTATGAGGTTATATATGATCAACAACTTTCTGGGAATAGATATATCAAAAGATCGTTTTGATGTTTTTCTCTCATTTATAAGTAAAAAAGGAAAACGTGAAACTAGGAAAAGGAGCTTTAAGAACGATGATAATGGGTTTCAAGGTCTACTGAGCTTTCTACAAAAACATGATGTAGAAGAAGTAAAAGTTTGCATGGAGTCCACTGGCTGTTACAGCGAAGCTTTGGCTGAATTTCTCCACAATGCTGGACATTTTGTTAGTGTTGTAAATCCTTATTGTATTAAATCTTATGCAAGGAGTAAGCTTGTACGACAAAAGAATGATCAGATTGATGCAGAGATTATTGCAGATTATTGCCAAAGGCAGGAACCTACCCGTTNNGCTTCTTCTGAAAAGAAAAAATTAAAACATCTTTATCGTTGCTCGGCTGCGTTAAAAGATGAATTAACATTAGTAAATACCCACTTAGAAAAAAAAGAGAGACTGCCTAAAGAAGTTGCAAATGCTTNNGTTGCAATGAATGTAGAGCAAAAAATAGAAACAATAAAAAACTCCATACATGAACTAANNCACAAGGAGTTATTAGAAAATTTTCAACTTCTACTCNAGGAATAGGAGAGAATAGCTGTTTTAGCTGAAATTCCTGATATAAAAGCCTTTATAAATGCCAGGCAATTGGCAGCATATGCTGGAACTATATCACGAAATATAACGTCAGGTTTATCTGTATATGCCAAACCCAGATTAAGTAAATCAGGTTCACAAACATTACGCAAGGCTCTGTTCTTTCCTGCCATAGTAGCTAAGAATCACAATCCTATCATTATGAGTTTTTGCCAAAGATTAAAGGAAAAGGGTAAGCATAATATGGCCATCGTTGGTGCTGCAATGCGTAAGTTACTCCATATCATTTTCGGTATTCTGACATCCAAAAGTGCTTTTGATCCAAATCATATCAAGAACTACAGAGCTAGGATGTTGACTGAAGCTTTAGTAGTTTAAAATCAAAAAATGCTTCCATCCGATCTTATGTAAAATAGTATTTTATACAAATTTATTTAATGTAGTTGGTTAGTGTATATGTTAATTAGTTTTATATATAAGACAGCAGAAATTAACATATACATTAACTATACCGCTACACAGTTGGAAGTACTTTTTGATTTTACAATACAGCTTAAGATTCAATTTTTATAATTTTTTTGTTGACTGGCAAGACGGTATCTCTAAATTCATTTTTATCTTTACTTTTATTATTATTATTCATAAGATATACCTCCTATTAGCTACTAATTTTTTTTAATTATTTACTACTGTTTTCTTGGTGGTATTGGCATAAAGCCATAGGTTCCGGGCGAAGTCAAATCAATTTTTCATTTTTTTTGTTTATTTTTTATGTAAAATACAAAAGATATTTCTTAAGTTGTATTTTTAAAAAAGTAGCTCAGTTGCCCCAGTTGTTCGTGAAACAATATCGATAGAAATTCCTAATCTACGTAGATTCTTTGCAATTTCGGCTTTTTCCGCCTTCTTGACCTTTCTTTCGATAATCTCCATACCTTCAAATAAGGATTTGATCAACTCATAAAGTTCGTTGCGTAGCTCAATTTCCTTGTATTTCTCTATTAAACCACTGCTTGCTTCACTATTTCGCCTTGTAAGTAGATCTTTAATGCTGACTGATAACGCCTTTGCTATTTCATATAACTTTTCAAGTGGAACAGCAATATTTCCTTGTTCATAGTCGCTTATTTTTTGACGCGTTGTACTAATTTTTTTTGCCAAGTCTTCCTGAGTGTATTTTCGCATTATCCTTAGCTTTTTTATCCTTTGTCCTACCCTGTAGTCTGCAGAATCAGTTTTTTCTTCTGTATTACTATATTCTTCAGTTGATAAGCCCGTTGCTTGGAAAATTGTATCAACAGAAACTCCTACTTCAACTAGATTCTTTGCCACCTCTNNTGCCATTTTTCTACTATTTTCCTTGCTAGCTTGTGCAGATTTGATCAACGAATAAACTACATTACGAAATTCTTGATTCTCAATTTTTTCATACTTTTCTACTAGATCTAATATCTCTTTTCCCTCATTCTCGAGATAACTTTCTTCATTTGATATTGTGCATTCAGGAATAAGATCTATAATGCTAACTGATAGTGCTTCTGCGATGCTATATAACCTTCTGATTGAAATTTTACGCGTTCCTTTTTCGTAATAGAGTATTACCCAGTATTTTACACCGATTTTCTCCGCTAAATCTTTTTGAGTATACCCTAGCTTTAACCTCCAACTTCTTACTTTTTGTCCTACTTTGCGGTCTAAAGAATCAGTATAGCTATCGTTGCTAGCGGTCATTCTTTTGCGTAACCTGCTATAAAATCTCCTTTAGAAGTTTGAGATAGAAATTTTGCTAGCATATCCAATAGACCTACCAAAAACTAAAATGCCCACGCTATTAAGTCATACAGAGCTTCTGTGTATATTATAACTTTAATATAAATTTTAATATCAAAAATATTGATATTATTTTTCGAATATTTTACTATNATATGATAGTCGCAATTGAGTTTTTGCGCTCGTACTTTTATGGGGATTAGCCTCTTGCACCAAAAAGCGTTAAAAAGGGTATCTTCTACAGCTCCAAATTCGTGACATCCATCTCCTGGGCTTATAAGGTGCTTTACAGAAGAGGTTGTAAAAGATGTACCAAGTCTAAAGCAGAAGATGCTATTCTAAGATGATCTCTGACAGCCGTTTAACACACTCAAAACTTAACTAAAAATAAAGAAGTTGAATATTTCTTTAGAATTGTGTATAATTATTAATGCTTTTTAAGTGGATTTCCTATGGCTCTTTCCAAGTTTCTCGATCCAAAAAATGATCTAAGTTTTAAGAAAATCTTTGGCTCTGAGAAGAACAAAAATATTCTTATACACTTTTTAAACGATATCTTAGGCTTTTCTGGTGATAATGAGATAAAAGAAATAGAATTTCTCAGTACTATCATGGATCCTGAAATTGCCTCTGATAAACAAAGTATTGTTGATGTTCTTTGCAAAGACTCTATTGGTCATAGATTTGTCATCGAAATGCAGCTCGCTCGTGATAAAGGCTTTGAAAAACGTGCCCAATTATATGCCGCTAAAGCTTACTCAAGGCAATTAGATAAATCTGGTAATTACATTGATCTACAGAAAGTTTTCTTTATTGCTATTGCCAATTGTAACTTACTTCCTGACGAAGTTGATTATCTTTCTACTCATAATATACGTGATGTAAAAACTAATGGACATTACTTAAAAGATTTTCAATTCGTCTTTATTGAATTACCTAAATTTACAAAAAGCAGAGTAGAACAGCTAGAAAGCATAGTAGATCGTTGGCTATTTTTCTTTAAATATGCTGAAGAAACGACAGATGAAGATTTAATGAGAATAGCAGAAAAAGCACCAATAATAAAGTTAGCCTACGATGAGTTAGACAAGTTTCGCTGGAATGAGAAAGATCTGATAGCGTACGAAGAAAGGATAATGGATCTCCGCAAAGAAGAAGGCATCCTCGCTCAAAAACTTGATGATGCTACTGCAAAAGGTAGACAAGAAGGTAGACAAGAAGGCATCCTAATCGGACATGAAAAAGGCAGAGCCGAAGGTATTCAAATTGGCGCGGAGAAGGGTGAAAAACAAGCTAAGATGACAGTTGCAAAGAATCTACTTAAAGCAGGGGTTTCTATTGATATCATAGCTCAAACTACTGGTCTTACAGCTGATGAAGTCAAAGACTTAAGCTAATTCTATCTTTAGATGAACGTCTTTGTACTAGATGAAAACCCAGCAATTGCAGCACAAATGTTGTGCGATAAGCACATAGTAAAAATGCCATTAGAAACTGCTCAATTACTTAGTAGTGTTTTTTCAATAGCACTAAAAGCGCCAAATCCTTTAGTCAGCATCACAGACCAGAATATAGAAGTTCCATATAAACTTACTCACAAAAACCACCCTTGTTCTCTATGGGCTAGACACTCAAAAGGAAACTTTAATTGGTTGATAAAGCATGGAAAAGAATTGTGCATAGAGTATAGCTTGCGATACAAAAGAACGCATAAATCCGAAGAAGTTATAGATTGGTGTGATAATAATAAGGATTTGCTAATTTTTCAATCAGCCGATATACAAACTTTTATACAGGCACTGCCGGATCAGTATAAATGCAGCAGTGCTGTGGAAGCTTATAGAAGATATTATCTTAAGGAAAAGATGAGATTTGCTAAGTGGGAAAAGGGCAGAGGAGCACCAGATTGGATAAGTGGCTAAAAACTCACTTAGGCCGGTGTCTTTATAGATGTTATCGCTCAAATTACCTGCCTTTCCCTTGATGAAATCAAAAAGTTAAGGAATTAATTTTATGTAATTGAGCCTGAGCTTGAGCCAAATTGAGAGAAGTAGAAACATCATTTAAACTACTCTTAGAGCATGTCTTCAAACTCAAGAATGAGCTAATTTGTGAAGCATAATAGTGATCATATTAAAAAAGATGTTATTTTTTGAAGTGAGAGGAGAATGCTCATAATCCTTACTCATACGTCTAAAATTGGAGAGCCAAGCAAAGGTTCTCTCAACAATCCAACGTTTAGGAATAACCTGAAATCCTGTATCAACTACTTTCTTGGTAATCGTCAACAAACATCCAGTTTCCAATAAACAGCGGTTTTGCAATTTACCTGTATATCCTTGATCAGCAAAAAACTTACGTAATGTTGGAGCTTTGCATTTGGCTTGAACAAAAAGATTTAGTGCACCATCACGATCTTGAATGCTTGCACTGTGTACTTCAGCAGCAATTACAAGACCTAGAGTATCTACAACGATGTGGCGTTTTCTACCCTTTACTTTCTTGCCAGCATCATATCCTCTGGATCCCCTTTTTGAGTGGTTTTTACTGATTGACTGTCAATTATTCCTACTGATGGAGTTTCATTCTTACCAATTATCTTTCTTAGTTTTTTAACTAGAAAATCATGAATTTCTTGCCATATTCCACTTTTTTTAAACGCGAATTACAACTATACACGGTTTTCCATGGTGGAAAATTCTTAGGTAGTTGTCTCCATTGACAGCCTGTTCTCATCACATACCTTATTGCATCGATAATCGTTCTGATACTGTGTTTTCTTGGTCTGCCGGTCTTTTTAGGTTCAAAATATTGCTCTATCATCTTCCATTCTTTGTCACTTATATCGCTTGGGTACATTTAAAATATATCTTATAACACACTTCTTAACTCCTTTCTACTTAGTTTGAAGACATGCTCTCAGAGCCAAAGATTTTCTTAAAACTTAGATCATTTTTTGGATCGAGAAACTTGGAAAGAGCCATAGGAAATCCACTTAAAAAGCATTAATAATTATACACAATTCTAAAGAAATATTCAACTTCTTTATTTTTAATTAAGTTTTGAGTGTGTTAAACGGCTGTCAGAGATCATCTTAGAATAGCATCCTCTGCTTTAAACGTCCAATTGTATATCTTTTATCAACCCTGCTGTAAAATATCTTAAAAGGCCAGCAAATGGATGCGATGAGTTTGAAGCTGTAGGAGACATCAAATTGGTGTATAAAAATACAACGACATCGTTTAAAGAAACTAGTAACTATTAATATCTTTACTATCTCATAAAAAAATAAATAAAAAAGATTGAAAAATTGATTTGACTTCACTCAAAAGCTATGCCAATGCTGATAAAAAACAGCAGTAAATATCTAAAAAAAGTTTGTTGTTAGTGAAAGGTAAATTATATGAATAAAAGTAAAGAAGAAATAGAATTCAGAATATTAGAAAGCAAAGGCAAAGCACTACTTGATCGTGAAATAATGGAAACGTTTCTAAGTGCAGTACATGAAAGGCCGCAGGCTCAAGAAATTGCTAAAAATTTGGTGAATACTTATACAGGAGTAGGAAGGATTTTAGGTTGAGAAATGGATGACCTGAAAGTTATAGAAGGAGTAACTGATTCTGCAGTAGCAATGATTATGTGTGTTAAGGAAACAGGTGAGCCAATAATGGACTTAAAAGGGCTAGTAGAATATTTAAACGTAAGTATAGGCCACTCAGAAAGGGAAGTGNTAAAAATACTTTACTTGAATAACAGGCGCCAGCTAATCGGAGAAGAATCCTATATTGGTGAAATGGAAAAAGCACCAGTATACATAAAGGAAATTACAAGAAAAGCATTAATAAAGAATGCAACATTCATAATAATGTCACATAACCACCCTGGGGGAAGTTTAGAACCTTCAGAAGAAGATCAAGCANGTTTAGCAGCAGCATGTAGTACTGTAAGCGTTAGATTATTTGATCATATTATCATCACAAGTGCAGGCTATTTTAGTTTTAGAGAAAACGGATTGTTGTAGGGCAAAAACTCAGTGCTCAAGACTTTATTCTGGTTTTGGGCAATTTTAGCCGAGTGCTGCAATTTTTTCGTGAGGCTTTAATAAAATTTTATAATAATGTACTATATGTTTGTACTGCAAATGAGTGAAAACATGAGTACCGAAANNAAGAAGATAGATACTGACTCTTTATGCTACCAAATAACTCAAAAGGTAAAAGATGTGAGGCTAGAGCTAGGGTGCTCTCAAGCGGATTTCGCAACAAAAACTGGTGTAGCAAAGTCACTAATAGGAAAGTATGATCGAGGGATACACAACATTCAACCTGAAACGCTCGAAAAGATAGCAAAAAAATTATTTTATGATATTGAAATTTTCTTTCCTAAACCAACAGTTTGTATTGATAGTGAAGACAAGGAGGCATTTAATTTAGTGCAAATCCTGAAAAGAATTAAGGACCAGGAAGTGCGTGATGCGGTAACTAGATTTTTGTCAAAAGGAATTCAAATTAGCAAGGTTATAACAGAGGTAAGACCTGTAAAATACCAAATGGTACAAAAGGCAAAGGATTGGCAGTTTGCAAAGGGGTATACACAGGAGGAATTAGCAGATAAAAGCGGAATATTCAAGTCACAAATAGTCAGGTATGAACAAGGGGAGGCATCGTTCAAAATAGCACCTAAAATTGCAGGAGGATTGTCATTACATTCTGGAGCTCTACTGCCTACATCAAAAGCGGAAAGTTATTGTGAAGATGAGGATGGTGAAGGAGAAAAGAAGATATTAAGTACAATGAAAGAGTATCACAAAATTGATGATCAAAGGTTAAAAAGTTTATTACATTCGTTTTTATCAGAGGTTGTAAAGATTAGCGAAGATAAAATTTAAAAAATTAATTAGTAAAAATTTTACATGATGCTTAAAATTTGAGGGAAGATGTGTAGATTACAGAAAATAATAAGAGCTATCAAAGGTGTATCTATAGCCAGATTCAGTGATACATTATTTTGTGAACCAGAATTGTATAAAGCTGTGTCAAGCAAAGATTTAGATAAAATAAAGTCATTAATAGAAAGCGGCGTAGATATTAACGAATGTAGCAGTAATGGCTNNCTATACAAGGCTATCATGTTAGAGAATATACCTATTGTGAGATTATTACTAACCAACTGTGCAAAGCTGTTTATAAAGAATAAAAAAGGCAAAACAGCATATGATTTATCTCAAGACAAAACTTCACTGCAGGAGCTATTTACCAGCGAAAGAGAAGTTGAACTGCAAGTAGCAATACAGAGATTAGAACACGACATAGATTCCCAATGTAATCGCTAATAGTTCCCATAAAGCAACAATAACTCAATAATTTTTTGAACATTCCCTAGTTGAAAAAGTAAGAGAACGCATTTATTCGAAGAAAGTGGAATTACAGCAACCTTCGTAAAATATAGCTCTTCTCATAATAATCCAAACAAGGTAAGATATGGATTTATGGTAGTGGGGTTTGTATGCCAGCAGCGTATAGTTATGACTTAAGGAAAAAAGCGATGGAAGCATTGGATGAAGGAGAAAGTAGAGCAACTGTTGCCAAGAGATTTAAAATTGGAAAAACGACTTTATATGAGTGGCAGAAAAGGCTTGAGGAAACGGGAGATTTTCAGTCAAAAAAGCCTGGAAGCGTAGNNCATAAAATTATCGACTGGAATGTCTTCATCGAATTTGCAAAAAACCATGGTGGCAAAACTCAGTCAGAGATGGCTAAACTCTGGGGCAATATCAGTCGACAAACGATTCACCGCGCACTTAAAAATATTGGATTTACAAGANAANAAAAGACCTACGGGTATAAAGAAAGAAATGAAGAAAAGCGAACTCAATTTGCAAAGGTTATAGCAACAAAACATCCTGAAAATCTTGTATATATTGACGAATCTGGGATAGATAATACAGAAGACTACCCATACGGATATTGCAGAAAAGGAGAGAGGTTTCATTCACTAAAATCAGGTAAAAAAACTCAGCGCATCAGTATGATTGCAGCTCTAAATAAAAAGAAAATCATTGCTCCATTGACCTTCGAGGGATACTGCAACAAGGATGTTTTTGAGGCTTGGTTTGAGCAGTTTTTGACTCCAATTTTAAGGTCTGGCCAAACTGTAATTCTTGATAATGCTACTTTCCATAAATCTAAAAAAATCGATGATCTTGCTAAAGGAGTGGGTGCTGAAATTCTTTATCTTCCTCCATATTCTCCAGACTTTAACGAAATTGAGCATCAGTGGTTTGCTATAAAGAACAGAGCTAGAAAAAATATCCCTATTTTTCAGTCTTTCCGTCAAGCTGTTGATTCTGCTTTTTTATGATTTGTTCTGACTATTATGAGAAGAGCTATACTTTGTGTGCTTCAGGATTTCTTGATTTAAATTTAGGTGCACTTAGCACATTCTGGTGATAGACAATTTACAAATTGGAAAAGATAAGTATTAGGAAAAGCAGCTACAAAAACTGCCTAATAGCCACCCAAAACCCTTATCTCCCACTCAAGTTCAATATTAAATTTATCCTTTACTGCATCTTTTACTCTATTGCCAAGGTTTTCCAAGTCGGATGCAGTTGCATTATTGTAATTGAGCAAGAAATTACAATGTTTCTGAGAGATTCTAGCTCCACCAATATTCAGCCCTGGGCAGCCGGATTTATCAATCAACTCCCATGCTCGGTAGTTTTTTGGGTTTTTGAATATGCACCCAGCAGTTTTTCCTCTTGTTGGCTGGCTTTTATTTTTTCTATCGATAATTTCCTTTAACCTACTGAGTATAATCTCATGCTCTGAGTTTACTCCTTTAAACTCAGCTTCAACAAAAATCCAATTTCCTTTTAAGCTATGTCCACGATAAAAATATCCCATTTCTTCGCTGGAGAATTCATATAGATTTCCATCTTCTAGATTCACTGCTTTTATAGATTGTACAACACCTGCGATATCACTGCCATATGCACCTGCATTCATTTCTATTCCGCCACCAACTGTTCCTGGAATTCCAACCAGAAACTCGAGTCCACTAACTTGTTGCTCTCCTGCAAAGTAAGCAAGGTTCTTGAGCAGCGCAGCACCACCTGCAACAATGGAGTTGTTACCCTTACTTTTAATATATGCAAACTCCTTACCTAATTTTACTGTTATTCCTCGAATGCCACTATCTCGTACTATTATGTTGGATGTTGCGCCAATAACGCTAACTGGCAGTTCAGTATTTTTAATCAAGCATGTTAAATCTTCAATATCATGTGGTTTAAATAACACATCAGCTCGTCCACCGACATTTAACCACGTCGCTTTAGACATTAAGACGTCATAACGATAGATTCCACGTACTTTAGGTAAGCTTATAAGCATTTTGATTTCAACTCTAATCCTGCATCCATACCCATCTTCTCCGCATCTTCTATAAATGAAGTGCGCTCAGTGAAGTATATATTTTTTCCACTTGCTAACATACAACAAAGGTGTAGCATATTTTCGTTCACATATTCTGCCAAAGCTGCAAGCGGTGTAAAGCATGAACCATTTACTGTCTTCATAAAACTGCGCTCTGATTTCACTCCTATAAAGGACATATTATTATTAATTTTCTCTAAAAGATCGATAATTTTTACATCATTCCTTCTACATTGAATACAAATCGCTCCCTGTCCCACTGCACTTAACATAACTTTTGGTGGCAATACCTCTGTAATCAAGTGATGTTTTTCTAATCTTATGAGTCCTGCTTCAGCTAGAATTATTCCATCAAAACTTTGATTTTGCAATCTAGTTGTTACATTTCCACGTAGTGGTACTATATTTAAATCTGGTCTAAAATTTAGCAACTGAACTTTTCTTCTTATTGAAGAAGTGGCAATAGTAGACTGCTGTGGCAAAGACTCAAGGCTATTATGTTTATGAGAAATAAATGCATCGCATGGACTTAGCCTTTCTAAAACACAAGGAATTGCCAAATCTTTTGAGAAAAATGCAGGCACATCCTTTAGTGAATGAACTGCCATATCTATGTTATTTTCGAGCAATTCAGTCTCAATTTCTTTAATGAATAATCCTTTACCTCCTATTTCAGCAAGGTTTGCATTTGCATATTTGTCTCCGGAAGTTTTTATTTTAATGATTTGAGTAGATAAGTTAGGAAAAGAGTCCAGCAACTTTTGTTTTGCTTCCAAAGCCTGGGCAACTGCAAGCTTGCTTCCTCTGGTGCCTATTTTGACTAGCATGTATTTTACTTCATGTTATATGTTTGTATTCTATGTCTATTTTTGTGTTATTTCCAATTTAGTTATTGACTATTCGATAATCAGCATAATATAATGCGCATGTTTAGTTAATAGCCAGGGAGTGTTTATGTTAAAATCGGACAATAGACCATATCATAGTGATGAAGCGTCTCCTTGGATGAAGTTTATGTGTGCCATAGCAATCGGAGCATTGATGGGATCGGGGATGGCAGTGATGGTTGCATGTTGTACATCTTCAGCGTTAGCAGTAGNNGCCTTATTGACTGGTGGAATTTTGGGTTGTGTGTTTGCTTTATGCTCAGTAATACTCTTTGTTGATTCCGTTGTAATAAGAAAGCCAAACGAACCATTATCAGGATGCAAAAATTTAGAATTATTATGGGAATACAAAAATTTTACCAAATTAATTATAAATCTTGTTGTTCCAATTGTGTGTGGAGTTGGTATAGGAGCAGGAGTAAATTTTATATTAGGAGCTGGTATTGCAACAGCTGCAAATGCTGTTTTTCCTTCTACAATGTTAATCAGGGGTCGTCCAGCTGCCTTCTTAGGTTCATCTATGTTACAAGGTGCAGCAATAGGAGCAATTACAGTTATAGCAGTGTTTGGAGCATTATGGACTGCTAATAATATAGTCGATTATATAGCTCAATGCTTTTCTCCAACAGAAAAAGTAAACAATAATATTGATGAGGTTGCTGTTGATTNNCAAGTGTGGAGCGTGCAGTTTAGCGAGGATAAATTTAATATATCCTATTATTACCTCTGCCTTGTAGTAAGTAATTATTTAGTCTACAATCAATTATTACAATTTTAAACCTACAACTTATGTACAACAGGCTTATAGTCAAATCTTTTTCAGTATTATGCATCTGTTTACTTGCTTTATACATAACACTGCCAAATTTCTTTGATAATAAGCTTTTTATTTCGAAAAAAAGAATAAACTTAGGCCTTGACCTGAAAGGAGGGGCATCTTTGCTTCTAAACATAGACTTAGACTTCTATTTTAAGGAAAAGTTAGGCATGCTTGCTGATGAGATAAGAGAGACATTGCTAACAAAAAATATTGAATCTAACGTACAAAATAGCGTTGTAAATTTAAGTAATACTGATGACTATAAGAAAGCATCTGTGTTGATTAATGCAATAAATCCAAATTTAGAGCTCAATAGAAGAGATTCTTCAATTCTCATTTCGTATAAATCCCATTATAAAAATTCTTTGATCAGTGAAGTAGTTGCAGAATCAATAAACAATGTCCAGCGCCGTTTGGACAAACTTGGCACAAAGGAAGTCAGCGTTCAAAAACAAGGGCAGAATAAAATATTAGTGCAGGTGCCTGGAGTAGAAGATACCAAGCAGATAAAATCTTTGCTTGGCAAAACTGCTAAGCTAGCTTTTCATTTGGCAAACACTAACATAGCCAAGGTGCAGGATATAGATCACGAAACTACTGTCATGCTCAAGGATTCTTTAGGCAATTCTTATCCGATATTCCGCAAAACTGAAATAGGTGGCGATTCGTTGGTTAACGCATCAGTTAGATTCGGTAATTTAGGTAAACCGACAGTGCATTTTAAATTTGACAGTATAGCGAGTAAAAGATTCGCGAAAATCACTAAAGAAAATGTAGGAAAACCTTTTGCAATTGTTCTGGATAACACAGTCTTAACAGTACCTACAATACGTGAGCCAATTTTAAATGGAGAGGGAGAAATTAGCGGTAATTTCACTGAAAAACAAGCAAGCGAACTTGCAATACTTTTAAAATCTGGAGCACTGCCAGCACCACTTAAAATAATTGAAGAAAAAAACATTGGCCCAAGTCTTGGAGAAGAATCAATAAAGGCAGGGGAAATGGCAGCAACAATCTCTATTATAGCCGTGGCTTTATTTATAATCATCACTTACGGCAAATTAGGTGTATTGGCCTCTGTTGCACTTTTTTCTAATGTAGTTCTTATATTATCAATTCTCACTCTGCTTGAAGCAACTCTAACTTTACCTGGAATTGCCGGTATTGCACTTACTGTTGGTATGGCGGTGGATGCAAATGTTTTAATATTTGAGCGAATTCGTGAGGAAATCAAATCTGGCAAGAGAGTGGAACGTGCTATTGAAGAAGGGTTTAAAAACGCTATAAAGACAATACTGGATTCAAATATCACTACATTAATTGCTGCAGGAATAATGTTCATTATTGGCAGTGGAGCAATAAGAGGCTTTTCTGTCACTCTATCAATAGGAATTTTATGTTCGATGTTTTCTGCAATCACAGTCACAAAACTCCTGATAGAGTTGTGTATGAACCCGAAGGAACTAGCGCTTTGAATTAAGGATTTGGATCTCAGTCAACCACCTTCATTCCTACAACGTTATATCCTGAATCAACGTGCAAAATTTCTCCAGTAGTGCCACTACTTAAGTCGCTTAATAAGTATAACGCTGCCTTGCCAACATCCTCTATTGTAACATTGCGTCTGAGCGGAGAATTATTTCTATTCCATTCTGATATGGAGTGAAAATCGCTTATTCCAGAAGATGCTAAAGTTCTGATTGGACCAGCGGAAATTGCATTTACTCTGATATTTTGTGGCCCGAGATCACATGCTATATATTTTACACTTGCTTCAAGTGCCGCTTTACATAAACCCATAACGTTATAATTTGGCATAACTTTTTCAGCGCCATAATAAGATAAAGTAAGTAAACTACCACCATTTGACATCATTTTTTCAGCCCTTTGCGCTAAAGCAGTAAAAGAATAGCACGATATATGCATTGCATTGAGGAAGTTATCCAGTGAAGTATTGACATATTTACCATCTAACTCATTTTTATCGGAGAATGCTATTGCATGCACCAAAAAGTCAAGAGTACCCCATTTTTTCTCTATTATTTCGAAAGCGTTATCTATGATTTTTTCATTTGAAACGTCGCAGTGTAATATTAGCTCCACATTTAGTTCATCTGCTATTGGTGATAGTTTTTCTTTTATTATTTCATTCTGGTAGGTGATTGCAAGTTCTGCTCCGTGCTCTGAGAGAGTTTTTGCTATACCGTATGCTATTGATCTCTTATTTATTATTCCGGTTATTAATCCCTTTTTGCCTTGTAATAGACTTGTCGTCATAGAACTATCTGTTTTTTTATAATTTGGAATATTAACTAGATAAAGTCAATTCACTATGTTTTAAAACATTTTTTGCAGTAACTTGAAGTCTAATACCACTGTTAACAAAAGGGCAGCGATGAGAGTTTCTAGCAGCCGTCTATCTTAGATTGCTCCTTATTAAAAGAAACAAAGCTTTATTAATTAAATAATATAGTTAAATTATTCATTAATTTGACACATTATTAAGATAGTGTTAAGCTATGTACATTAAATAATGGCTGAGGTTTCAATGTTAAGTGATATTATAAAACAATCTGGTTGCTTGGATACAAGAGCATTGGCTGAGATATTTAGTAACAAAAAATTTCTTAGAGCATGTCTTCAAACTCAAGAATGAGCTAATTTGTGAAGCATAATAGTGATCATATTAAAAAAGATGTTATTTTTTGAAGTGAGAGGAGAATGCTCATAATCCTTACTCATACGTCTAAAATTGGAGAGCCAAGCAAAGGTTCTCTCAACAATCCAACGTTTAGGAATAACCTGAAATCCTGTATCAACTACTTTCTTGGTAATCGTCAACAAACATCCAGTTTCCAATAAACAGCGGTTTTGCAATTTACCTGTATATCCTTGATCAGCAAAAAACTTACGTAATGTTGGAGCTTTGCATTTGGCTTGAACAAAAAGATTTAGTTGCACCATCACGATCTTGAATGCTTGCACTGTGTACTTCAGCAGCAATTACAAGACCTAGAGTATCTACAACGATGTGGCGTTTTCTACCCTTTACTTTCTTGCCAGCATCATATCCTCTGGATCCCCTTTTTGAGTGGTTTTTACTGATTGACTGTCAATTATTCCTACTGATGGAGTTTCATTCTTACCAATTATCTTTCTTAGTTTTTTAACTAGAAAATCATGAATTTCTTGCCATATTCCACTTTTTTTAAACGCGAATTACAACTATACACGGTTTTCCATGGTGGAAAATTCTTAGGTAGTTGTCTCCATTGACAGCCTGTTCTCATCACATACCTTATTGCATCGATAATCGTTCTGATACTGTGTTTTCTTGGTCTGCCGGTCTTTTTAGGTTCAAAATATTGCTCTATCATCTTCCATTCTTTGTCACTTATATCGCTTGGGTACATTTAAAATATATCTTATAACACACTTCTTAACTCCTTTCTACTTAGTTTGAAGACATGCTCTTAGGTTAGGTGATGGTGATAAAGAAAAGTACCTAGCAGATCTAATCTCACAGGTTTATGAAAAAAGAAATATAACTCTGCCAAGAGAAATAATACCTGATCGTGTTACTCTGGATGCTTTGTGTTTTACTCATAAAAAAGATCCTTTAACTCTACCTATTTTATTAAGATATTTCACTCATAAAAATTTACTTCAAGAAGCCAAAGATGATTTGGATAAACTAAATCAAAAGTTGCAAGGTGTAATGGCATAAGTGTTGAAAGTATCAAAAATAACGTGATATGAGATGATCAACGGCATGTAAATTACCTCCCGACAGTAAAACAATCGAACGTATAAAAGAGTCATTTAGATCCAATGTGAATTGCAGTAATGCTATTTTGAACCCATGTAGATTATTTTTGATTTTATAAACAAGAAATAACAAAGCCGTAATAATAATCATGTAAATATACACCTTCATGCCATTCATAGTATGGCTTAAAAAGTGCTTATATCCAAGATTTTGCTTTATAAATTTAAAGAACACTTCTATATCCCATCTGCGCCTATATAGCTCTGTTACTTCATAAGCTGGCATTTCAAACAAGTTTGTCAAAAACCATATTTCATCTCCAATTTTATTTCTGATTTTTATTAGCCGTAGATCATGCTTTTCTGCCACTTTACCTCGTGCACGATAAAGATTAACTATTATATCTTCTAAAATCTCTGATCCATCCGATTTTTGTTCTCTTATAACTTTGTTCCTGCTTATAACATCATGTTTTCTTCCCACTTTAACTCTTGTGATAAATTTGTACTCCTTTTCATCAAATTCGGCAAAAGTTCCAACTTTTCTGATTCCTCTATCAAATAATAAAATATCCTCTTTTTCAACTTTAGCTTCATTAATTGCTCTCACTAATGCTATATCTTCACTACTTTCTTCTTGTCCTTTACAAAATCTTATACTTGTCGGCAATTGATCCTTTAATCCTACACTCACTTTAACTTGACTGTCGTTACTTTTACCGCCTATTTTTAGCCCATCTTTTATGAGATATCCCGATAAATTTATGATCGTCGAATCAAACTTATGTAAGTTATTTGATGTTTTTTGGGGTAATAGCTTTTTAATCTTGCTCATCAAATCAATATATACTCCCTTAAAATATTCTGGATTTATAACTTTTAACCTTTTTGACAAACCACTGTATGTTACTGTACTTTTATCGCTATTCTTATCCATTATACACCTGTTTATTACCATTTCTAGCGCTCTTAGGCTTGTTTTTTGCCCCATTAATATTAACTTCATTAGACCTTTAAATATAATCTTGCCCAACAATTTAGTATTACATTTATCTACTTCACTTAATTTTCCTAGCCTTTCTAAATCCTCATCTTTTATTAAATTTAGTACTCTTTCTATTTGATCCATTATTGCCTCCATTTTCTTGCAATAATAGTTCTTTATGTCTTTTTTGNNTGTTACTTTCAACACTTATGCCCCTTGCTCCTTAAGCCGTAGAAAAAGACGAGGTTTATATGCTATTCCTACCTTTTGCACGGCAGGCGAAAAATAAGCGATATAGACATAATGTGGCGTTTTGTTATACCGCTGTTGCTTGATTGATAATTTTTCTGACTTTATCCGGTAAAAAGCGGGGTTGAAACCTATTTCTTCAAAGCATTCTAGGCAATTTTGTCCCTTATTTGTTATCACAGCTTGTCTTGGGCAGGGTGACGACTGCATAGTTGACAAGTCATACAAACCAATGCAATACTTTTGCTCTACAGGTTCTAGAAAAATTTTTTTGTTGAAAATATTAAAATATTTTTTTCTTTGCCAAGGCACAGTAGAGGTGTCGTCTATCATAAGATAAGCTCCTTTATCATTGTCAAATCCCAATCCGCTCAAAATTGAAACCCTATCGGAGTTACCTGAATCACTAATGTTTTCAAAGAGATTTTCCATTATTATCGGTTTTATTTCTGCAATAAATTAACAATCCTAATGTAATATTGGTAATAAAAAAACCTAATATATTTACATATGATAGATTTGAGTTCATACAAGATAGAGTAAATAAGTATACTATTAAAGGATTTAAAGCGCGAAATAAGGAAGAAATATAATAGGGAATATAATTGGTTCCTCTAAAAAACAATATTCCCCCAATAAGCGGAGCTAAAGAAGTCGTAATTAAAAGCAAGGTAGCTTTATTTAATCCATGTATAAAATATATATTTTGGGAATAAGCTGCAAAACAACGCATTAAGCTGGCTAGTGCAATGAAAGATAATAAATTAACATATGATAAGGTATATGTATAATAATTTTTATTATAGTTAATTTTTTTGAGGGCTCGGTGGATCGTTTAGATACTAACGTTGCTCCAAAGTTTAGCCATTTCCGATAGAGTCTTTCCTCCTTTTTCTCTGGCAAATTTAGCAAAGGCATCCCAATCGGTGATTTTGTGATTGTAACTTCCATTTCCAAGTTTTTTTGATTGAAAGTCTCCTGTTTCTTTTCTTCTTTGCTGCCACTCCCATAAAGTAGTTCGTCCAATTTTAAATCTTGCTGCCACTGTTTCTCTGCTTCCTCCCTCCTCCATTGCTTTTTTCCTTAAGTCATAACTATATGCTGCTGGCACTTAACCTCCTTATCATCGTCTATCCTTATCTTACCACATCCGGACTTCTATGAAAAGAGCTATATGTGCGATATTCTCTCATATATTCCAATGTCATAAGTAGCCTATCTTCTATACAGAGCTTGCTTTTACGCCCACTCTTTGCTTTTTTTTTCTATCTTCCTCATCCAAAATTTCCACCATTCGCTTAAATGTTCCCTTTTTTACCCCTGCCTAAATTTCTCCCCTTCCAACTTTTCTATTTCTTTATATCTCATACCTTTAAATATTTGATTTTATACTTCTTTTCCCTTGTTTGTCAATTTTGAAAGAAGTCTATTGCAGGAATGGAGATTACAGAAGCAAGAATATCGCATTTGGCGTATTCGTCCGAGATTGCACAAGCAATGTTAAGGCGTCAACAAGCACATGCTATCACTTCGGCAAGAAAGCTTATAGTGCAAAACGCAATAGGAATTATCGAGGAAGTAATAGCTCATTTTGAAAAAAATAAAAGCTTACAATTAGATGGCAAGCAAAAGGTTCAATTGATAAATAATCTTCTAGTTGCCCTGATTTCTGAGCAAGATGCACAACCAACGATTAGTTTGGATAATAATTAGCTTAGGTATACTTTTAATTCTTTTTGGTTGATAGGCCAAGCTATATCGTTATTATAGTTTAGTAACAGTCGAAAGAAATTTAATATTATCAACATTTTAAACTTGATATATAAATAAAAGGAGGGTATATGTGTATAAGTATAGGAAAGTGCTTCGGTTTCATTGCGTTAATAACGTCTCTAATTGGATTATTACCTCAAGTGTATAAATCATATATTACTAAATTTACTCATAATATATCGATGCTGATGTTAGTAAATTTGGTTATTTGTTCATTTTCTTGGCTTATCTATGGTCTCTATGAGGGATTAACTTTTATTGTACTTAGCAATATTGCTGGGCTAATAATTAACTTAACATTAATCATACAAAAATGTTATTATGATGCAAAATCTGCATCATCTAAATTGTAGCATAAAACAACAATATCGTTCTATTGTAGTATTAAATGGAGAAATACCGGGCTCATTGTTTTTTAAACAAGATATACCTGTTATTGCTGTAGATGGAGGAGCAAACAAGCTTCTATCAATTGGTGTACAACCTGATCTTGTAATAGGAGATTTAGATAGTGTAAATCCGAATTTACGTGCTAATTTAAATACAGTATATCTCCCTGATCAAGATTATTGTGACTTTTCTAAAGCCATAGCCCATTTAAAAACAATGAAGTTGCTGCCATCGATAATAACAGGTATTACTGGAGGAGCAATTGATCACATACTACAGAATATTAACATTTTTCTAGGTACGGGCAGTATCTTCTACACGCCTTCGCCTCCTATGATGGGTTACACTTTACAAAAAGGTATTACCCATNTTTTTTCTTTGTCAAAAAATACTAAAATATCTTTACTTGGTATACCAAAAGCACAAATATCAACTAAAGGATTAAAATGGGAACTATGTCTTAATAAACTTGCCTTTCCGGGAAAGAATTCTTGCTTTAATCGAAGTTTAGGCAGTAAGGTATCTATAGAAGTACATAGTGGTATATGTCTAGCAATGATTTATTTAGAAGCAGTAGATGACGCTGGAGTGTNNGTAAAGAATCATACACATCAAATTAAGAAGTGAAAGTTAGAAGGGTTAGCTACAATTCTCGACCACCATGAACATGCTCATTCTCATTGGCGTAAACAGGAGGTTCCACACTTTCTAGATGGCTATTCACCTTCAGTGGATTCTCTAAATTATGCTTTATTTGTGTTTCTGTTTCGAATTTAAATCCTAACTTTTCGCAGAATTTTTGGAAATGTTCTTTGATAATATCAAACAAGCTCTTACCACCCTCTTGGTAGTTTTTTAGCTCTTCAGACCCCAACTATGGATTAGAAAGGAGTGAAAAAAGGCTGAAAAGCGGGTAAACTCCAAGTTGTTTCTCTTCAATATAGGAGATTACCCATGAAGAAAGATATTGTACTGTTGCGTCGAGGATTTTTGTCGCACGGTCGATGAGAACTTTGCCAATATGCTCCTGTTAAACGGGAGAAAACCCACTAGGATACCAAGAATTACCACTCCAGAAATCTTTACCATAACCTTGTTGTACCATCATACGCGTCAAGTTAAGGAAAAGTGAGAGGAAAATTGATGGAGAGAAGGAAAAAACAGGGTATAAGTCCTCTTAAATTTATCAAACAAAACAAGAGAACTTATAATGAACAAAATAACTAATTTATCGAAAACTCTCAACGAATTTTTTAATGAAAAAGCAGATAACAGCAACAGGCTTTGTTAAAAGAAAGAGAAAGTTGAATGGTTCATCATTCGTAAAAGCTATAATCTTGGGTAGCATAGGAGTTGAAAACTGTAGCATAGATGGAATGTGTCAATTATTAAATGAAGATTCTGTGGTAATGACAAAACAAGGTTTAAATTTTAGGTTTACTGAAGAAGCAGTGGAATTTATGAAAAAAATGTACGACGAATCTTTGGTTTTATTTAAAAACAGCTTACAAGTTGATTGCAGAATCTTGAAACAATTTAAAAGCGTTAAGCTATTAGATAGTAGCTCTACCTNNAATGATATGGAAAATTTGTATAAAGGATATGGTACTAGCTACAGTGGTTATGAAAGCAATACCAAGTCTGGAATAAAATTACAGTTAGTTTTCGACTACCTAAATCAGGTATTGGATCGGCTTGAGCTAACAGAAGGAATAANNGAGGGTTATAGAAGCCATTTAAGCAATATATCAACTAATGATCTACTAATATCTGACTTAGGTTACTTTGTACCAGCTTCTTTTAAACAAATTGACGAAGTTGGAGCTTATTTTGTTAGCCGTTNNGATACCAATATATATGACATAGAAACAAATCAAAAAATAGAGTTGTTGGAATGTTTAGAAGGTCAATCATTTCTAGAAAGGGAAGTGTTATTAGGGAAAGAAGTAAAAATTAAAGTGAGAATTGTATGTCAAAAATTAACTGAAGAGCAGTCTATCATCAGAAGAAGAAGGGCTAATAAGTTAGCAAAGTCACATANNTCTTCTCAAAAGAATCAAAAGCTAATGGATTGGTCAATATTTATCACTAATGTTTCAGAAAGTAAAATTAGTGCTGAGCAGGTATNNTACAGAATAAGATGGCAAATTANNTTTAAATTGTATAAGAGTTACGTCAGACTTGACGAACTTAAAGGAAGTTCATACAGAGTATTATGTGAGCTATATGCAAAATTATGTGCGATTCTTAGAGCATGTCTTCAAACTCAAGAATGAGCTAATTTGTGAAGCATAATAGTGATCATATTAAAAAAGATGTTATTTTTTGAAGTGAGAGGAGAATGCTCATAATCCTTACTCATACGTCTAAAATTGGAGAGCCAAGCAAAGGTTCTCTCAACAATCCAACGTTTAGGAATAACCTGAAATCCTGTATCAACTACTTTCTTGGTAATCGTCAACAAACATCCAGTTTCCAATAAACAGCGGTTTTGCAATTTACCTGTATATCCTTGATCAGCAAAAAACTTACGTAATGTTGGAGCTTTGCATTTGGCTTGAACAAAAAGATTTAGTGCACCATCACGATCTTGAATGCTTGCACTGTGTACTTCAGCAGCAATTACAAGACCTAGAGTATCTACAACGATGTGGCGTTTTCTACCCTTTACTTTCTTGCCAGCATCATATCCTCTGGATCCCCTTTTTGAGTGGTTTTTACTGATTGACTGTCAATTATTCCTACTGATGGAGTTTCATTCTTACCAATTATCTTTCTTAGTTTTTTAACTAGAAAATCATGAATTTCTTGCCATATTCCACTTTTTTTAAACGCGAATTACAACTATACACGGTTTTCCATGGTGGAAAATTCTTAGGTAGTTGTCTCCATTGACAGCCTGTTCTCATCACATACCTTATTGCATCGATAATCGTTCTGATACTGTGTTTTCTTGGTCTGCCGGTCTTTTTTAGGTTCAAAATATTGCTCTATCATCTTCCATTCTTTGTCACTTATATCGCTTGGGTACATTTAAAATATATCTTATAACACACTTCTTAACTCCTTTCTACTTAGTTTGAAGACATGCTCTTATATTTCACGGGATTGTTGGATGTACAAAGCTGAAAGAGAATACAGAACTGAGTTTAACAAAAGCATTCATTGAACTAAAAAGAAGGACTAGGGAGTTGTTTTTAGCGTTAAGCAGCAAAATTAATCACTTGAGAATTTTTCTGAAAAAACTTACCACAGACTGGTCACAATTTTCTCTGAAAGACAGGTATAGAAAAACTAGAGTATCCACCTTAAGTTCATTGAATTTTCTAACCCTTGCTTCTTAACTTGACGCGTATGCTTTTTTGAACATTCCCATTTTGAAAGAGGTCTATTATCCTTTAGATTTTCCTCAAACTTTGTTATCGATACCTCATCCACACCAGCCGCACCTTTATTTTTCGATACTTGTTTATAAGCCCTCCAAATAAGTTGCTTTGGTATATCAAAAGACTTTGTTTTATTCATTAACTCCTCCCTTTCGGTTGATACATAATTAAAACTGAATAACTCAGCTCCTTCGCTCCATTTCCATTACAGAAACTTCTTCACTACTACGAGCTCCTGTTTTCCGCATCGGTACTCTCACCCTTGGAGTTCAGCTCCTTGGATTTCTCCCTTATCATCGAAACGACAGGTTCCCGCAGTTCCATGCAATAGCCTAAAATAGATTCACGCCACTTTTATGCCGGACGCCACCTACCCAGTAAACAAGCTCCCGGTACCAGGTTCCCCTGGTTTTGACGTCGTCTCTACGCTTTTGACACTTCATCAGTGGTTCACTTGCGTTCGTCTCTCTATTTCACACATGACACATAATTGTGCCTTTTCCATAATGCTCACTACCTTACCAAAGCAGCTTATGGTTGTTTGAAGCCTGCTCTTGCAAACCGTCTCCGAGGCTCATCTATTGTGCAGCTTCAACACTTTCCGTGTTTCTACGGCGCACAATCGTCTACAAAGCAAAATAATTCTGTTACATTTTTATTCATGGGTAACCTCTCTATTTTTTGATAATATGTTTCCGGAGTCTACTCTTTCGCAACTGGGGTTATAAAAGATAAACCGAACGACAAAAAGCCTGAAAAAGCCAAAATTTCGTTAAAACAAGTCTCAGTGAATAGGAATACTACAGAAAAAAAATCTCAGTTGAGTGAAAAGAAAAATATAGCTCAATCGGAAGAAAATCAAAAAGAAGAAGGCTTTTTGGTGCGTTTTCTGAAGAAAATATTCAAAAAACTTTTTGGTGAAGATAAAAAAAGTGTAGAGGATAGAAAAGGCACTACTCAAAAAAGTATGCTAAATGATGAAGGACAACAACAAAATAAGCTCCTTTTAAGTCAAGACCAAAGCGTAAATGAAAGTTTAAAGCAAATTGATGATCCATTGGTAACTCCTGTCAATACTACGAAAATAGAAAAAACAAATACAGACCATGAAAGATAATTCGCCTTAAAACAATAGATTTCTTGCATAGCTGGATTCCAATGTCAGCTACTCGGATGACATCTTCAATTTCTGTACAGCTGTGCATCACATGACAAGGAGCACTGGCTTGCACTCCCCTGAACAGACAATGGCGTCAACTTAAGGAAAAATATCAGTGATTGTGTATAAAATTTCTCTCTAAAATTTTTACCATTAAATTACCCAAAAGCTGCAATAAACAGCACTTTTGTTTCTGTTTTATTTCAACAAAGAAGTCTAAAATGTGTCCTTTTTAGACGAAACATGCAGAAAGGAAAAATCTTATTTTACAAATTAAAAATACAATATACTCGAAAACTTTTCAGAAAATCCATAGGAGAGTTTGCTAATGGAGGCTCTTAAGTTGACGCCATTGCCTGAACAGATACAAACAACAACACAGACACAAATCAGGAAAACAAAAAAAATAATAGATTTTCTGTTTTTATTATAAAATAATTAATTTTTAAATATTTTATATTGATTTTATTATCAAAGTTCATATAATATTAATATATTAACTTTGATGGTGGTAAAGAAATGCATAGTAGTATAAGCGACGAAGTGGTGAAAAATTTAAACAAGTTAGCTTCTGATAGACAAGCAAATAAATTTAAAAAGATATTCAATAATCTTAGCACTAACCATAAAAATGAATATATAGAGCATGTTAAAGCAAAGCTTAAAGTCTCAGCTATGTCCGGCATACTAAATGCACTAGAGGAGGAAGAAGCAATTTCAATCTTTAATCAGTTGCTTCAAGAGAATAAAAAGTTTGCTTTCAATACACTCGGTCGTATTCATCCCCAATATACTTTATCTCAAACTCTACTTTATCAACTGGACCCTCAGCAAAAAGAAGACTATAAAGTACATTTAGAGACAAAAACAACAGCCAAAGCTAAGCTTACCCTAAAAAAGTTTTATTCAAACAATAAAGAGAGTTCAAGCAATTTAAGCACTAAAAACTCCAATGAACCGTTAGTACAAAACAGAGATGAATTGCCAGAGTTAAATTTCTCTCCTATATCTCCTGCATTCGAGGAAACAGTTGTTGAACATCCATTTGATACTAGACCAGAATTTTCTTCTGACAAAGAGAATCAATTATGTAGCCAAATAGTACCTCCATTTGAGGGTTTTGCTGAATTACATAATCAATTCCGCAATGTAGTACCAGAAAATTCGACACCTAGTAGTAGTTTTACGTCGAACGAGAATATATCAGATAGCCTAGAAGGTGAGCAATTATCCCCAGAGTATTATAACTATTTCATAAATGGAGTAGTTGATCTGCAATCCTCAATTGTGGATGAATTGCCAGAGTTAAATTTCTCTCCTATATCTCCTGCATTCGAGGAAACATTTGTTGGACATGCATCTGATAGTAGACCGGACTTTTCTTATGACAATGAACCGTTAGTACACAAAAGAAAGATAGATGATTTGAATGAATTTTTAGATTTGCAAATCGAAGGAAATTTCTTTTCAAGCTCTGTTATACCAGACGAAATAGTTGGTAAATATGAAATTGATACTGGAACAGACGAAATATCTACAGTGGAGCAACCAGCAAAGCGCCAGTGTATATCAGTAATTCCATTTCTGGGTTTTGCTGAATTAGATAATCAATTCCGCAATATAGTACCAGAAGATTCAACAGTTAATAGTAGTTTAACGTCAAATGAGAATATATTAGATAGCCTGGAAAGTGAGCTAACTTTCCTAGACTCTCAAATAAATGGCGGAGAGCCATTAACTAGTCTGCAATCCTCAATTGTGCATCCATTACCAGAGTTAAGTTTCTCTCTAAGCTCTGTTACACTAGATGAGATGGTTAAGAGATATANNAGCTTTAATCACAAGCTAAGTGATTTAGAAAAGGTATATGTAAATGTACTAAACAAGATTTAATCTGACAGAAGAACTTGTATCTTTATGGTGTAAGGTATTAGAGCTAAAATATCTTACAGGGAAGGGTGAAGCAGGGCGAGAACTAACGCCAATAAGGCCGAAAATTAGATTTTGCTCCCCTTCCAACAGAGTTGAAAGACTGAACAGTATCTTTGGAATTATATCCCGTATTTATACCAAGTCTCATTAATAATAAGACAAATTAAAAATAGCCCTTTTGCCTGTAATTGCGGAGTTTAAGCAAATTTATAATATGTCCTATTTGTCTTCCCAATAACGAAGTTTGGTATTAGGAATGCTTTTTGCAAAAAGGACGATATTAATAAAAAAGATTTTATTCTATTTAAGATATAAAACTATCATAAGTTTTCCTTTTATTCCCAAGTAAATTATTATTAATTCAATAAAATCTATTATTAATAACTTAAATAACACAACCACTTCCAGCAACCGAAACCAGCAAGCATGAGAAGTGTTTTTCTTGGAATGCATTGGTCTACCGCTCGTTCCTTGCGAACTTTTCTATATAATAATTCTACTATATCTTGAAATTAGCTATATTAGCCTACTTTGGTCACATTTATATACGAACTAACGTACCTGGCTTTGTTGCAAATAATTTCAAGCTTTTATTTTCGCAACACCAATTTTATTTAAATTATTCTCACAAATATACGATCTATTTTATGTTTTTAGAAAGAGTCAATAATTAGATTTTTTGTGGTGCTAATTGGCTTATATTTTTATTGAAAATATTTTTTGAAAAAGGTAGTTGACTTACTAGATCAATTTGGTTACATATAATAATTTCATTTCAAATGGAGGTCTGTATGTATGCAGTAGCAAATCCCGAAAGCTTTACTAAGAATCTTGTTCCTTATTATGAAAATAAGGTAGTCGAAATGCGTAAATTAATGAATGAGTTTGATGAAAAGACAGTATTAGGTCTATGGTGGGATTCCAAAGTACCTGAAAAAGATAAAGTTAAAGAGTGGAGTAAATTTTGGAAAATGCCATTTACTAATATCAGTTTTTTGGGGGTTTCAGATAGTAAAGAAGTTACAGAAGAGATAAAGAAATATTTCAAGCTTTACGGAGAAATTGAAAAAATTGCTCAAGAAGTAAGTCAAGTTGTAGAACAAGAAGGCATTAACGCCGCTGAACCTCAAATTAATGCTTTGAGAGTGAAATTACAAGAAGGCTTTGTTGCATAGCGAGTAGAGATAGGAGAAAAAAAGAGAGAAAATTAAAAAAGAAGTGGTTACTCTATTGAAAAATGAATGCTTTAGGGAGTGTATGCCACAGAAAATGAAAGTCAGTAACAATAACGAGTATAATCAATTTTTAGAAAAAAGAGGAAATGTCTTTCATTTCATTGATGAAGCTATAGAAAACTGGTATGAAATTTCAGAAAAGGTTGCAGGTGGAAATAACATTTACAGCGATAAAGTTGTCATTGCAATACATATAATTGTTAATCTATTTAGAATAGGTTTAAGGCAAGCAGTTGGATTCATAAAAGGATATTTAGAAGGTATAGGGAAGAATCTGCAAGTGATGAGCTATTCACAGGCTTGTCGCCGACTAAACAAACTTAATTTGAAACTGTGTGATCACAGAACAGATAAAAATGATATGGAGAATATTGAAATTGCTATAGATAGTACAGTAATCCATATTTATAGCAACAGCACTCAACATAACAAAGATAATGCCAAGATAAGGAAATATAATGGTAGAAATCAAGCAAGAAAGCTACATGTTGCTTTAGATATAAACAGTAAAAAGGCAATAACAACTCGATATACTAATTTCCTTTCACATGATAGCGTATCAGCATCGGAAATACTAAAAGAAATAGGTGATATCTATAAGATTAAGTCTCTTCGTGCAGATGGAGCTTATGATACAGCAAATTTATATAAGTTATGCAATAAGTATAATTTAAAACCCATAATAAAGCCGAGAAAAAATGCAAAAATCTACAATGATATAGATCATTTATCGGAACGAAATAAGAACATCAATATAAGAAAAGCATACAATTTAAGTCAGTGGAAAAAGAAGACAAGGTATGGAACACGATCACGTATTGAGAGTTTTTTCTTTAGGGTTAAAAAAACATTTGGATTTAGTTTTAAGAATAAATCCAAAATAAATCGTTCTCAAGAGATGATCTTAAAATGCTACTTGATTAACAAATTTACTGATATCGGTATGCCTATTTTCGAATTTGCCTCGTAAATCCCTTACATCACACCTTCTCATTGGTAGCCATGCAACAAAGCCGGCCTAAATGACCCTTGAAGTAATCCATAGCTGTGTAGCTGTTGAAGCCACTGACAATCCTGAACGTCTGATTTCCTTCCAGGTACATTTCTTACATGTCTTGCGTTTACCAGTTTTACTTCAAATCCGTGTGATTCAAGTACTTGAAACAAAGGAATCCAGTACACTCCCGTTGACTCCATGGCTATTGTATTAACTTTACATTTTTTCAACCATTTTGCTATGTTGTAGAGATCTTCTGTGAAACACCCGAATTTTTGAACACTGTGCTTATCTCTTCCTTCAGGTACACATATATAATGTACAGATGAGCCAATCTGCCGCATCAGATCTCTAATTTGCTTTTTACTTTTGCCATTTTGGAACCTCCACTCTATAATAATTTATAGTTGAGAAGAGCTTCAGCTTGGAACGGTTAGATTATACAATCTTCTAAACGAGGTAGTCTGCAAGGACTCCATCAATGGTTTAACCGTTCCCNNTCCAAAACCATGCTTATATACGGGCACTNNTAAGGCACCATTGGGCTTATCGGTTATAACTGCAAAAGTACTCCCNACAAAATTATACTTACAGACTGCTAAAAACAAAAGTGGCGTTTCTTTCCGGTTTAACAGACTTTGTCTGTTCGTTGCTTATATCTAAGCATAGAAATATTTGGATTTTCCAATAAAGTTCGAACTTCTTTCTCAGTAGATTTTGCAACTTGTGATAACTTCTACATCCTGATAACTAGTGTTATTAATACTATAAAGTAAGAGTAACTTTTTAATTGAAGTTACTCTTGTATTTTAATAAGTTATTTACCTAGGAGGAAGACTATTTGATGCTTGCGTTAATTGATTAACATCAACATCTTCAACATTACTCGCAGGAAGACGACGTCGAGTATTAGGAAAACCACCATAAGCAGGCCCTTGACCTCGATCAAACGGCGTACCTACTGGCGTTCCACTAACATCCGAGTTGTAGCGATTACCTGAAGGAGGAGTTATACCTGCAAGATCTCTTTCCGTTGAATTATCTGCAAGAGGAGGAGTTTCAATAATACTTTCTTCTGGCGGCATTTGGTTTTCCAGATTCTCTCCTTCTGTTGTACTATAATAACTTGTAGTAGAAATTTGATCTTCCAGACCTTCTCCTGTTTCTCCAAAAGGAGCTTGCAACATACTGCGACTTACATCGCCATAATCTCGTCCACGATACGATGTAGCAGCGTCACATCTCGGCGCAGGAGAAGTCTGTTGTCCTTGGTTCTCAGTCTCTACCTGAGCAAAAGAAGTCTGCTGCCCCTGTCCTTTACTACGTGTAAAAGTAGCTCTGTTAGACCGTATTACCGTTTTATGCCCATTCATATCGGCAGATTGAGGAACAATTGTTATTTTTGGTCTAAGTCCACTCACTGGAACGGTAGGCAGTTGCTGAGAAGCAGTCCCTTCATCTATATTATAAGTAAGGCGTTTAGACGGATTTGGATTTACTCCATCACTTGCTGGAACGATAGAAGCAGCTGTTGTTCCTGCTCCACGTATACTCCCATGTCCAGTCTGCTGAGGAAGTGTTGTTCTTTCACGTCCAAGTTGCTGAACTGTTTGTGCTCCATAAGGTGCATTTCTTTGTTCACTTGCTAAAACGGTAGGTGGTTTTTTTAAAGCAGCTGCTGTTCCTGCTCCACCCATATTTCCACGTCTAGGTTGCTGAGTAGGTGCTCTTTTATCTATACGCTCCTGATTACGTTGTTGCCTAAGTTGGGATGCTTTCGTACCCTTAACTTGTATCACCATCCCAGGCTTAATAACAAGCT
Source organism: Wolbachia endosymbiont of Anurida maritima (assembly GCF_042182995.1). Lineage (NCBI taxonomy): Bacteria > Pseudomonadati > Pseudomonadota > Alphaproteobacteria > Rickettsiales > Anaplasmataceae > Wolbachia > Wolbachia endosymbiont of Anurida maritima. Next base: position 419,082 of record NZ_CP102058.1, on the reverse strand, counting down.
TAGCTAACCTTTCACTTATTCCATTCCATGCTTCAGAAGATATCGATGATGACTCCGTCACTGGTGCATCACTTCTATCAACTAAAAATGACAATTTACTAACAGGTCCCCAACGACATCTGGAATCATTACCCCCTCTGATTTGTTCAATTGATGTAGCACTTTCATAAGACGTACTATGTTCTAAATGATCTTCATTCAATTCAATTGATGGCAACTTAGTATCTTTCAGGTTAGAAGAATAAGCAAAGCTTCCTAATTCACCTTTTTTACACGCAAATACTGGAAGAAAATGAAAATATTCATTTGATATATGTAAAATATTTTTATCCTTATAATCAATGGATTCGCTGTCAGTAACAGAATTTACCCCTTTATCATTTATCACTTGATGTAAGAACATATCTTCATTATGACTTGCATCATCAGCCGAAGCGTGATAGTTTGGTTCTATAAGATGTATTTTCACTCCATAAACTTTACAAAGTATTATACCTTCAATATCACTGTCACCCCATAGTTCTTTTTCTGGATGCACAATATAGTTGATGTAATCAGGAAGATCTTTAATTTTTTCATCTCTACCTTCACGTTCTGTTAATTTCCTACCAATACACCCATTTAGAAACCTGTAATCTTCTGGCCAATATTCTCTTGGAGTTTCTGGTATTAATAGGCCATTAATCTCTATAGGAATATTTTCAACAAATTCTTTGCACTTTTTACGTAATTCCTGTACTGTAACCTCAATTCTTTTCTGTTTTTCTAAAGATTGTCTGAATGAATCAAAGAAGCAATCTCCTCCACCTTTTGCATTGCCAAATATGATGTGAATCTCATCCATATCATCATCTTGCAGCATCACGTCGCCTGGTGGTGCAATATAGACTTGCACATCGCTATCTCCTTCACTTCTAGTACTCATAATACTACCTACACCACTACTACCGCTGCCTGCTCTACTACCTGATGTACTACAATATGAACGATTATCAGGAGGTGTGCTGGCATTTAATGGATTACCTATACCACTGATATTTTGTTGTTGCTTATTACTAATCAAGAAATTTAAATTATCTATAAAACATTTAAAATCCCGTCCTGTAAATTGAGAGTACACGCTATGTAGTTCTCTTAAATTTTCTTCTGTGCATTCCTTCAGATCTTCTTCTATCTGTTGTATATTATTGTGTTTACCATCTTTTACTAACTGTATTCCCTTTAATCTTAGTTTTATATGATTAATATCACTTCCCTTACCTTGGTACCTGATATTTTGCATGAATAACATAACTTCATTAATATCTTGTACGATAAGGGAAGATTTCTGCTTAGTATGGCTCTTTAATAAAAAGGAGTGCTGCTTCTCTGTCTCTAGCACCAAGCGTTGCTAACAATTTAAAATTTTCTCCAGCTTGAGCATGGAGCCCTCTGTTATAATGCTGCGTAAACTTTGTACTGCTTAAAGGTAGAGTAGCGATTAAAAAGATTGCTTCATCTTTAACACTGCTGTTACCTGTAGCGAGACCTTTGAGTACTTTTGTCATCTTTTCAAATTCAGTTTTGAATCCATGACTTCCAATTATATTTCCGTCACTCAATAACGACTTCAATATATCAAGTACATACATGAATTGCGCCTCAGGTAATTTTTGTCCATAAGAGAGTGACAGCTGCTCTATAACTTTATCTGAGGACTTGCTCTTCCTATAGTCAGTTTGTTGCTGCCTCATAGCCATAGCTTCTAAATATCTTGAATGATTAGTTATATATTGAACTAGTTCAATATAAGGATTATTACCTTGATTTGATGAAGAGTATTGCTTTCTTAAAACATCACCTAAATCAGAATAGTCTATCTGAATAGGAAGGTTTTCAGTTTTTTTATAAATGTTACTGATTAGACCTTGCAAGTACTTTTTATCATTGATTCCACAGTGCTCTAATATCCCCATATGTTCCTAACACTCCAAGTAAAAATTCATTAAGAGGATAAATGGATTGAGCATCACGTAATAATGGAAATACCCTCTTTGCTTCTGATAAATCTTCTTGAGTAAGAACTTCTCGTCTTTCTAATTTATTTCGAATACTTTGGAATAATAATGTTGAATACGCATAAAGACCATATTCGTCTAAATTATCCTCTTGACTTCCTTCTATTGGCAATGTTAATTTGCGAAAATTTCTAGTAGCATTGTATATATCTCCTCTCTCTAAACAAGCCTTCCCTTGATTGTAATATAAAAGGTGATGCTCTTCATTACCCATAGCAGCTGTAACACCTATATCATATGAATTAGCAGAGGTTTCCATAGCCTCATCAACTATTATTTCGCTTTCAATACAATAAGGATTACTAAATATCACTTGAGGACTAAGTATATAATTTAATAACCTTTCCTTATATTTTATTTCAACCTTTCTTCTTAAATCATCATATCCTTTTGGAAATGAAATAGGAATAATATTTCCTGATTCACATTGTTTACTCCAATCAAAAATAAAATCTCTTGATTCCGATGTGTGCATTTTACCCTCCGTATTAAAATTAATATTAAATCGTTCTATACCTTTATTACTTGATTCTAATACAGATATACTGTCTCTATTTTGTAGAATATTTTGGCTTTGTCTAGGATTATTTTGATTTCCATTTATTTCTATCTTACTACCTGCATATTCAAATAAACTCCTCGAATTATCTCCATTAAATGTAGATCTATTACGATTATCTTGCACTGCCACTGCAAACTCTTTCCTCTTTTCCTGAAGCTTTTCATCCATTTCGCTAGCCGTGTCTCGATTATATTGCCACTCCTTTAGTTTTTCATCAATTTCATTAAAAGGCTTATTTCCTTTTATCATGTCCGTAATTGTCTTAGCATTCATTAACGCAAATATCCCACAATTGTACTTATCTGCTTGCTGCACAATTTTAGGATCTTTAACATGATCTATTTTTAAAATCTCCAATAAAGCCTGAGATACTAACTTATATGCGCTATTGAATACCATGCCATATGAATCACAGTAGTAAGCTTCTAGTTTATTCTCTCTACATACAACAATCAACGTTACCCAATGATCTTTATCTGTATTAATAATTGATGTGAATATTAAATCCTTATTTTTCTGTTGAAGTTTTTTATACTCTTCAAGTTGTAATTTTAGGTTTTCAATTGGTAAGCAATCAAAAAACACTCCTTGAGTAATATTTTTTGAACCTTTTCTATCTAAATTTGCTTTCCATCCATAGCAAGCTTCCGTGATAGCTCTAATAGCACTAGTCTGTAACTTATATTTGTAATTCTTTTCATTCAGAGTTTTATGTACAAAAGAATCACTATCTTCTTTATCATTTAGCGAAATATGTGATTCACCATCAGAAATGACTATAGTATTTTGTGATGGCGTATCATTATTTGATGCGATATTCATACTTTGTGATGTAGCAACAGGATATAGCTTTTTTGCAAACTCTTCTCTTTTTTCTCTAATTTGTTCTTTGCTAGGTTCCCATAACGCTGAAGAGATATCACTTCCTTCTTTCTCCTTAAATAAATCTGTAATTGCTTTTGCATTTTCTAATACAAGTATCCCACAATCATAATCATTATACTGCTTTTCCTTTTGAACAACTTCAGCTTTTTGAATTTCAATTTCAAAAACTCCACGAACTACATTCTTGATTTTTTCTAAATCTTCCTCTGAAAATTTGTTAAGTGGATCATAGTAGTAAGATTTATTACCCTTAATAACTAATGTTATACAATGCTCCTTGTTTTTATCATAAAGGATCGAAGTAAATGTTAAATTACGATTCTTTTTTATTGCTTCTTTATAGTCCTGCAATTTTGTTTTAAGAGAATCTACTGACTCTATGCAAGCAAAAAATACGCCATCTTTAGATATAAACCTTGCACCTTCTTTATCTTCATATTCTTCCCATCCATAGGAACTTTTTGCAATATCTCTGATGTCACTACTAGTTAACCTATATTTGTAATCCCCTTTATAAAACAGAGTACGATGTACAAAAGGAGGAGCAAGAAGACACCTTAGAAACTCAATTGTCTCGTTATTTCCATGCTCTTTTTCTACATCATCTATTAACCTTTTTAATGGGCCAAGTATATGGACCCAAACTGCCCTGAGTGCATCCATAGCTTCTGGATCAGTCACTACCTCTTTAAATAATTCTTCAGCAAAAAGAGTTCTGTTTCCTAAGATGAAATTTGCATTACCCTGACCAAGGATTAATTTTTGCTCTATTTGTTCTACATTTTTTAATTTACTAAAATACTTTATTAAACTTTCTATTGTTTCTCCACTTTCATTATTTTTTGATCGTTTAGTTGAGAAATGTACATCTTCTTTTTGAGTATTTGCTTCTATTAAATCATTCTGATTAGCAAATAACTCCCATATCATACCAATTACTATGATTGTTTTTATTGGAAGTTTTGCTGTATTATCTCTTATTATTTTTTTCTTTGCATCTTCTTTTATCCATGAATACAGTAGTTCTGTCATGCTTTTACGAACTTTATCAATTGCATTTTGAAATACTGGTGGCACTTCATGCCACTCAAGTATGTCTCTAGTAGTGTTTACTTTTGCTCTTTTTACAATTTCGTATGTATTTTCATAACTAAATACATAAAAAAAAGTGATTCCACCGAGCATTTTTAAGGTAATATCTTTAAAGCTGCTGTTTTTAATTACTTCTCTTAATGATAAGATTATACAAATTTTTTGAAGTGCATTTTTCTTTAATACACCCTCTTGAATTGCTTCTTCCAATGACATCTTACACAAATATTCTTCATATCTCTGGTTTAGCTCGTTTAAAGTTGTAATTGATCTACTTTTTGAGTCAAGAAAAGTTTTAGCTAATTCTTCCTCTATAAAATGTTCTCTAATTGCTTTTTTTACTATAAGTCTAATGTGTTGAATATCCTCTTTTTTTATTATTTTTTTTTCAATTGCTTTTCTCAACGAGAACAAAACATTCGTTTCATGAGATATTGAAGCAGTAATATGTAACTTTTGACACTCATAAGCTAATTTAGTAAAGTACATTGCTGTATGCATTTGATTTTCCTTAATTGCATACAGCATCCATATTTCAAGTGGTTTCCCAGTAAGTTCTTCAAAGGGAAATGAGTAGAAATTATATATGGTAGCTATATGATTTTTTGCCTTATCATTATGAAATGATTGAGAAAAACATTTTTTTAGTAAATCAACACAATTCTTACCTATTATATATTTTATAACCTCTTGCCGTTGTTCATCGGTCATTTTGCAATTAAGTCCTTGATCCATAAAAGTTCTATGAAAATCATCACTGGCTATCTTTTTTAGTTTTGTATCGCGAGTCTCAACAATAAAATCAATTCTCCTCTTCATTTTGTTAATGAAACCCAGAGGTAAACCTTCACCATCTGTGTAATCTTTCTTTATTATCTCCCTGGAAAGCTCACAGAAAGCTATATCTAACTTTTCATCTGGTAATGTCAAAATTTCGTCATTTTTAAATTTATGTTTTAGTTTACTTAAATTCTTCTTCGATAGGCAATTAGACTTATTTATCACTAATAAATCACCTATTTCATCTGAAAATTCATGCTGAATAACAGTACTTTTATTGCTTGGTAAACTGTTATCATTACCCATATCTTGTTCTTTAGGAGAAATTTTCAGGTATTGCTCCTCTACTCCAAAACACTCTAGAACTTTTCCTACTTCTTCATCAACTATTATATTTTTATTTCTCTGTAAAAGTCCTTGCATTGAAGTTTTGCATATACAAGACAATAACTCTTTTATTGCAGCTGCATTCTTCTTTTTACTTGCTATTGATTTACGTAATACTTTAAGGCTAATATGTGATCGTAAATGACTAGAATAGTCAATTGCATGAAGTAAATCTTCTCTACTTTTATATATACCGTTTAAGAAACTATTATCTTGCTCTTCTTGACCTTTATATGATTTATTAACAAATTCACTTGCAGCAGATTTATGATTATAAAACAATTCTGCTATCACTTTACCTATGAAAAAGGGTGTAACAACTTTTTCTATTATTTCAGTGTTATCTGTACTACGTTGTGTTTTTTTATCACAGTCATAAGTTATACTGTTTATTATTTCACCTAAATCCTGTTGAACTATACTTATAACATTTTCTAGACATTTTCGAAATTTTTTGTATTCATCACTTTTGCTTTCAATATCCTTGACCTCAATTGGTTCTAACCTTAAAAAATGCAAAACATCTCCGGCTAACATTAACGATAAAACGCGACTGAAACCCTTAGTACTAATTGCAACTAACCACATATTGGCTTCCACATCAAGAAATAAATCTCGCGTATTTTTTACATCTGTACCATTAATAAATTTGCTTACCACATTGCTTGCGTGCTTATTATCACGAAAATGATTACCATTATATATTACATGGGAACATTCGAATAATCTCTCTACTATTACTTCTGCTGATACAGCTAGTTTAAGTTGAATTGAATATTTACATGCTTCATACAATGATAAGTTGCTGTATTGTCCTGTATTCCATGTATATAATTTAATATCTCTTCTATCTTTTTTACAAAACTCTTCAATAAGGTGTTTATTGTTACTTCTTATGATTAACCTTGCCATGGTTTGACGTTGTTCAACTGTCATCACTTCACTAAGATCTTTAAAGTAATGAATTAACCTTTTTGCTTGCCAAACGGACCTTAAATCTTTACCACTTTCTTCATCTTTTGTTGGATCATAATTTTTATTTACAGTTTTGCATATTTCAGCTACTATCCTCATTATTAATTCAGGTACATGAGGAAGAATATCTACTTCTTCCTTTCTTTTTTTTCCATCCAATCTCTTAAAGAAATAGTAAAATCTATCCTTCTTTCTAAGAGCATGTCTTCAAACTCAAGAATGAGCTAATTTGTGAAGCATAATAGTGATCATATTAAAAAAGATGTTATTTTTTGAAGTGAGAGGAGAATGCTCATAATCCTTACTCATACGTCTAAAATTGGAGAGCCAAGCAAAGGTTCTCTCAACAATCCAACGTTTAGGAATAACCTGAAATCCTGTATCAACTACTTTCTTGGTAATCGTCAACAAACATCCAGTTTCCAATAAACAGCGGTTTTGCAATTTACCTGTATATCCTTGATCAGCAAAAAACTTACGTAATGTTGGAGCTTTGCATTTGGCTTGAACAAAAAGATTTAGTGCACCATCACGATCTTGAATGCTTGCACTGTGTACTTCAGCAGCAATTACAAGACCTAGAGTATCTACAACGATGTGGCGTTTTCTACCCTTTACTTTCTTGCCAGCATCATATCCTCTGGATCCCCTTTTTGAGTGGTTTTTACTGATTGACTGTCAATTATTCCTACTGATGGAGTTTCATTCTTACCAATTATCTTTCTTAGTTTTTTAACTAGAAAATCATGAATTTCTTGCCATATTCCACTTTTTTTAAACGCGAATTACAACTATACACGGTTTTCCATGGTGGAAAATTCTTAGGTAGTTGTCTCCATTGACAGCCTGTTCTCATCACATACCTTATTGCATCGATAATCGTTCTGATACTGTGTTTTCTTGGTCTGCCGGTCTTTTTAGGTTCAAAATATTGCTCTATCATCTTCCATTCTTTGTCACTTATATCGCTTGGGTACATTTAAAATATATCTTATAACACACTTCTTAACTCCTTTCTACTTAGTTTGAAGACATGCTCTAAGAGATTTATCCAATTGCCTGTAAAATTTCCGTTTTTTGCTAAATCACGTATTGATTTTTCAATATCTTCTATTTCTTTATTGATCTCATTACGTCTCTCTCCATCTACTTCTGCTGACAACTCTGCTTCTAATTCTTCTTTGATACTATTTAAAATTTTTGCATACTTATCTTGCGTTAATTCCAGACTATCTATAGCTGATGCATAACCCTCATCACTCAATTCTTCAATTTCACCTTCCTCAAGTTCATCATCGTCTAAATCTGTTTTGTCAAATACACCACCTTGTGAATTAACACTATCATTCCCTAATGATTCAATTGAACTACCACTTGCTACTGATGATTTTCTAGATTTACGTAATTGAGCTTTATCCTGAACTTGAACTCTCTGAATAGGTTGATTTATTATTTGTGAAGGCACACTAGGTACACTTTCACGTCTTTTTCTTTTGGGCGAGTCCTCTTCTGGAGATAACTCTGATTTTGTGGGAGATACCTCTAAGATTGAGAAAGATTTAGATCTTCTAATCCGTTTCTTCGGAGTAGTATTAGGTTGCTCAATTCCCTGATTAGAAGAAGTGCTTAATCTTGTGCTTCTCCTTGTTGCGAGAGCCTGTGCTGCATTGGTTCCCTTTTTCATAACATCGATGACTTACCTTACTATTAAAACTATTTTTACAATATCAATTAAATGTATTATAAATTTATAATAACATCAACAGAATTTTCAAAAATTTTTTATTTTTTGATTGAGTTAAAACGGCGAACTGTTTTTAGTACCGAATAAACAATTTGAAGGCTTTTCTAAAATGGTTTGTAAACATTTTGTATTTGAATATTAGCTTCTATTTTTTTGCATTATCTACTCTGTGAGTTGCTTTTGTGCATGCTTGATCAATTACGTTTTTAAAAAATTTTTTATTTGTAATTTTATCCAACTATGTGGGCACTACCTGTTGTAGAAACAGAATTTTATATCAAACAGCCACCACAGCAATTCCTGCTTCAGTTAATGAATATGTGCTTTAAATTTGTGTGGACGCACATATTCATTAACCAATTCCAGTTATTGCTGCGTAAATTTTTAAGCTTTAATTGCATAGCGAATAGTGATTCCAACTTCCAAACTGTGAGTACCAGAAAAGCTGTTAGTTATAGTTGATTGTTTATCAGTTTCTGTAATTGATTGACTTGGAGTAATGGTATCATTATTCGCTATTCCTAGATTGTATTCTTTAAGCTTAAAATTAGCACCAATAGTACCAAAGTGTCTATATCCAATATGCATATCTATATCCTTAGTTATGCGATAATTAAGGCCGGCTTTTAATTGATATGCAGGCCTTACTGATATTTCTTCAAATCTCTTGATTCGTGTTATTCCAACTCCTGCTCCAATGTAAGGAGAAGAAGCAAAAAGATTATTTTTTAAGTAGTGGTAGGTATTAACCATAACAGATGTACTTTCGCTCCGGTCACAGTCTATTTGAAATCCATATACTTTGTTACTTTTGTCATTTAAATACGTATACGACATTGTAATTGGATCATTTATTGAGCCAACTCTAGAATATATTCCCTCTAATTCAATTATGTAATCATGATTTTTAAATTTTCCTACATGACCAACTGCTACGCTTGCAGCAAATGGTAAGTTATAGTTCNNATCACTTAATTTTTGACTTTTTATTGTTCTGTCACGTACAACAGCATTTGTAATATTATTATTCTCTATCTCTAAAGACCCCGGGTTGATTGAAAATTCACCATAATAAATGCCGCTGAGATAAAATCCGTACTCTCTGAATGCAAATGATTGTTGCGATAACAACAAAGCAAGAGCAGTTATTGCTAATATCTTTTTATTAACCATTTTTTACTCTCCATTTAAATCAGCCAATATAAGGTCAATTTAAGAATAAGTAAATATCAAAAAATACTATATCCGAATTGGTTGGAAATACCGAATGCAAACTTATCACCAGAAGGATTTCATTCCATTTTTGCCAAATTAACAAGCCTATGAACTGCACATCTGGATGATGATGGACCGAGACTTGGTAATAGGTAAAATATGAATAATTAATGCAGCATGCATGTTATTTACATATATTAATACAGTTGTCAAATGTCGATAAGGAGTTACTCATGAATAATAACCGTCACAAGGTTCATATATCTGTAAATCTTCTATTAATAAAAGAAAATTCGGTGCTGCTTTCACTAAGGCATAATACTGAATTGAGTGAAAATTGTTATGGATTGATAGCTGGACATCTTGAGCCAGAGGAATCTGTTACATCTGCCATGATAAGAGAGGCTAAAGAAGAGTTGGGAATTGACATAAAAAAAAGTGATTTAAATTTTACGTCTATAATTCACTATCCTCACAAACCAGACTACATTGATTTCTTCTTTAAGTGTTGTAAATGGCACGGTGAGATAAAGAATATGGAGCCAAATAAGTGTAGAGAATTACTTTTTTTTAATATCAGTAATCTTCCAGATAACATTGTTCAATATATGAAACAAGGAATAGAGTGCTTTGAAAATGGAATTATTCTCAGTGAAGTGGGTTGGTAATGATTTTCATAAATTTTATAACTCAATTTATAGGTTATCTTTATTTAAAACCTCATAAAGAAACCACTTTTGTACCCCTTCTGTATCTAAAAAATCACCTTGATAATAAATGTCTGGATGGAAAGTTCCACCAATGTTATCAAGCGGTGACACAAATTGTTTCATAGGAACAATAGACTTCTTGCATAACCTAAGAAATCAATTCAAGGTTGTAAAAACAGGCAATAATATCGAACCGCAAACCAAAACGCCTTCGTCTATTGCTATATCGATCTGCAATTATTTTAAATCTCTTCAATAACATTTTCAACTATTACTTTTTGACCTTATCCATAAAAAATGGAGAAAAAGTTAGTATTTTTTACAAAAAGGACGATCTAATAAATCAAGATCTCATTGCGTTTGAACTATAAAATTACCATAATTTTTTTCTACTATTCCAAATAAATTATTATTAATTTAACAATATATATTACTAAAAGCTTAAATAATATAGCCACTTCCAGCGCCCAAAACCAGCTAGCGTGAGAGGTGTTTTTTTTGGAATGCGTTGGTCTCTTGTGCTGCTCTAAAACGCGAATTATGGATTAGATTTTAGGTAAATTATTGAAAATCTTGACTTTTTAACTAAGTCTGATCAAATTTAAAAATGACAGTTTATTACATGCATCATACGGCTAAGTCATTGAAATTCTTGAATTTTACTGAATTGATTGGTAGTTTTAAGGTGCCTGCTGCTTAAATTTAGGTGCCCATTAATTTTTCTATCGTAAATGCTAAAATTATAAGTTATTGATATTCTTGCTCTTTTTTATCCTTAATCCAGAATTCGGGTTTAATGCTTTTTCCTAACCTCATACTCTAAACTTTTCCTTCCTGATTCGCAGCAGATCTATTCTTAAAAATTTAATAATGTTGATTTTCTTGAAAGTATATGTTAAACTAAATTTAAGTTAATTGTGAGGTTAGGCATGCAAAAGAATGATAAATTAAATAGGCCGCTGTTTACTGTTGTTAAGAGTGGTGACTTAGATAGTGTAAAAGATCTTGTAGAAAGTGGTAGTGATGTTAATGTCATAGATGAATATGGAGATACTCCTCTACACTATGCTACACGCAATGGCTATACAGATGTAGTTATTTTTCTAATAGGAAAGGGAGCTAATACTAACGCTATAGGTCGATTGGGACAAACTCCTTTACACTATGCTATGGAGCATGGTAATATGGAGATAACAAAGATTCTAGTAACACACAAAGCTGATGTTAATGCCCAAGATGGTAATGGGTGGACTCCTCTATACTTAGCTATGTTAGGAATAGTTAATTCGCGTGAAGATATAATAAAATTTCTAATAAAAAATGGCGCCGAGGTTGATGCTGAAGGTCAGCATGAAACTGCTATTATTTTTCATAAGAATCTTTATCGTTATCTTAATAGAGACATAGCACAACTTCTGATAGGCAAATGTAACAAGGTTAACATTACAGATAACAATGGAAATACTCCTCTATACTATGCTATTGACAGTTATAGCACAGACATAGCGCAACTTCTCATAGAAAAGGGAGCTGAAATTAATATTAAAAATAAATATGGATCTACACCTTTACACTTGGCTGCAAAAAAGGGTGATATCGACGCAGTACGGCTTTTAGTAAAACACGGAGCGGATGTTAACGCTAAAGACAGTCTTGGAAAAACTCCTCTAGATTATGTTACATATGATTCATGTTATTCTCTCCTTGGAGCATTTGTTGGTATAACTACAGCACTAACATATCTCTTCACAGTAGCCTCTATGAGTATGACTGCTGCTATTAGCACATTAATTCTTGCTCCTGTTGTTGGCGCATTAATTGGCCATAACATTGCAAAGCTCGAGGTAAATGTAGATAAAGAAAAAATCAAGGATCCAGACATAAGCACGTGGACTGCGCTTACAAATGTCCTGATCCCTGAGTGTTTGAGCTCTAAGTCTGCTGCAGTGTAATTTTGTTCAAGCCATAACATAGGATGAAAATAGACTAATTATTTTATGCTGTACAGATTGTGATTTAGGTGGAGTAAAAAGGGCTTTAGAAAATATGGTCTTATGTTAATGATAAAAAGTAACTATTATGGGTACAGAAAAACTGACTTTGCACGGAAAAATGGTGAAAAAGTTAGGGATTTTTTTGCAAAAAAGACGATATCAATAAAAAGGATTTCATTCCATTTAGAGTATGGAACTATCATAAATTTTTCTGTTATTTCCAAATGAATTGCTATTAACTTGGCAATACATATCACTAATAACTTAAATAATACAACCATTTCCAGCACACAAAATCTGCAACCGTGAGAACTGTTCGTTTTGGGATGCGTTGGTCTACCATGTGATCTGTACGAACTTTTTTATATGGTAATTTTATTATACGCTAAAATCAGCTATATTGGCCTACTTTCACCATATTTAGATATGAACTAACGTGCCTAGCTGTGTTGCAACAATTTCACGCTTTTATTTTCACAACCCTATTTTTACGCAACGCGTTCTCACAAAGGTACGTACTATTTTTATGTTTTTGAAGAAAGTAAATAAACAAATTTTTTGTGATGCTAATTAGCTTGTGTTTTTGTTAAAAAAGATCTTGTCTTACTAAACAAATTTGTTTAGTATATATTACCATGAATGTATCCATCTTCAATATACTGTTTATGCTTATCAGGTATCGTGGTTACTCAATATAAATATGAACATCCATATAAGCTCATATTGATTACTCAGCATTTCTATAGTGCTGGTATTGATTTATACCTCGAGTTTATTAAGAAGTGTGCAAAGGGAGGCATAACATCACTGCAGTTGCGTGAAAAGCATACTTCTTCAGAGTTTTTGTTTGAATTTGGGCGTAGATTAAAGTTAATTTTGGCACCTTTTAGTGTTCCACTTATAATTAATGACGATATTGAACTTGCACATAGGCTTGATGCAGATGGAGTTCACCTTGGTCACACTGATGGTAATCCAGAGCAAGCACAGAAGTTACTAGGTCCAAACAAAATAATTGGTCTTTCAATTGAATCATTAGATGAGTTAGAGAAGATCAACGATCTAGATATAGGGGTGACATATGTTGCTGCAAGTGCAGTATTTGCAACCAAAAGCAAAAATAATATAAAAACCTTATGGGGAATAGATGGTTTGAAAAAAGTAGTTGCATTATCAAGGTATCCGGTAGTTGCAGTTGGAGGTATCAATCAGAAAAATGTAGCACAGGTTATGAATACTGGTGCATTCGGAGTTGCTGTTATTGGTGCAATCCATGAAGCGAAGGATCCACAGAAAGAAGTGCAGCGATTATGTAACATTATCAATGGAAGTTAAAAGCTATGCTAGAGCAGATAAAATTATGCGTTGAAAAAATTCAAAGATCAAAACCTGTGATTCTGAATCTAACCAATTATGTAACTATGGATTTTGTTGCAAATGCTCTACTTGCAATAGGGGCTGCACCAATTATGTCTGAAGAAATAAATGAACTTGATGAACTTATATCTTACTCAAGTTCTGTCAATGTTAATATTGGAACACTTAATGATGCTTTTCTGGAAAGAGTAAAACATGCATTAAAAACTGCAAAGAAACTAAGAAAAATAGTAGTGCTTGATCCAGTAGGCTGTGGAGCAACAATGGTTCGCACAACAGCGAGTCAGAAACTCATTCAGTATGCTAATGTTGTTCGTGGCAATGCTAGTGAGATCATATCGCTTGACAATAATAATAAAGCTAAAACTCTTGGAGTTGAGTCGCAGAATGCTACTTTTGAAGCAGAAGAAAGTGCTAACTCTTTAGCTGAGCAATACGATATAACAGTTGTAATTAGTGGTGCAATTGATGTTGTAGTAAAAAAGGGTTCTATAAGGCACCTATCATTCGGTTTACCGCTTATGCAGCGTATTACGGGGATGGGCTGCGCACTATCTTCTATTATTGCTGCATTTTGTTCTGTAGAAACTGATTTATTTCAAGCGAGTTTGCTAGCTACCGCATTCTACAGCTTATGTGGTGAACAAGCTGCACAGAAGACTTCTTGCTCTGGATCTNTTTAGAGTGGTATTTCTTGATGCTTTATATAATCCCGATTTCAACTTTATGAGGGAAAAGTTATGAAATATAAAGCTCTTTCAATTGCTGGTTTTGACGGCTCAGGTGGAGCTGGGATTCAGGCAGACCTTAAGGTATTTTCAGCCTTTGGGTGTTATGGAATGACTGTGTTAACTGCTTTACCAGTACAAAATACTACAGGGGTAAAAAAGTGTTACCCATTGCCTTTAGAATCAATTAAGGAGCAATTAGAGGCTATTTTTGAAGATATAACACCAGATGCTATAAAGATAGGAATGTTATTTAGTTCTGAAGTTATAGAATTGGTTTCAGAATCTCTCTTAAAATATGCTACTGAAATACCAATTGTGGTTGATCCGGTAATGGTAGCAAAGAGTGGTGATAATCTTCTTTTGCCGGAAGCAATCAAATCTATTAAGGAAAAAATTATTCCAGTGAGTACAATAATTACTCCAAATCTATTAGAGGCTAAAGAATTAACAGGTATTGAAGTTAGAACTAAAGAGGAGATGCTTACCATTGCAAAAGAATTACTAAAGTTTGGCTCAAAATCTGTATTACTCAAAGGTGGGCATTTAAAAGATAGTGATGAATCCTGTGACTTACTTATTACAGCTAATAGTAATCATGAATGGTTTAGCTATCCTAGAATTGAGACTAAGAATACTCACGGAACAGGTTGTACATTATCTGCTACAATTGCTTCTTGTTTAGCTCTTGGCTTAGATCTTTTTGACAGTTGTAGGATAGCAAAAAAGTACATAAATAAAGCTTTAAAGGCTGCTCAAGGCCAACGCACCGGAAAAGGAATTGGGCCTGTTCATCACTTTTATCATCTGTGGCCAACACTCAATAAAATTATGGAGGAATAAAATGACTAAATTATCAGAAACAGTATGGAGAAAATCAGAACATGTTTACCAAGACATTATTAACCAACCATTTAACCAAGAATTGATGAATGGGACATTATCAAGAGAAAGATTTTGTTACTATGTAGAGCAGGATTCCTTTTATTTAACAAATTATGCAAATGCACTTGCTATGATTGCAGCGCGATTACAGAACATTAAACGTGTTAAGTATTTTTTAGAAGCTTCATTAAGCATGATTGATGAACAACAAAACCTACATTCACTACTTAAAAAGGAGTTTGATTTTAAAGAAACAGGTACTCTTACGTTAGCAACTTTAGCTTATACAAGTTACCTGCGCTACATATCTGCTACTGATATTTTTTAATAAGCAACCACTGTTTACTATTTTTTTCTTTTTTAAAAAATATCAAAGTAAAGCCTCCTTTTAATTTATGACCATCCAGCCAAATATCTATATGGCCATCTTTCAAAGCTTGATCTACTGGAACTATTTCACCATTTTTCTTAGTTATGTTATCAAACGTTCCTTTGTCCCAAATTTCTACAGTGCCTGCACCATATTCTCCCTTTGGAATGACTCCTTCGAAATTAGCATACTCAAGTGGATGATCTTCTGTTTCAATAGCTAGTCTTTTATCATGAGTATCGCTTGAAGGACCCTTTGGAATAACCCAAGATTTTAGTACGCCATTAATTTCTAATCTAAAATCATAATGTAAATGTGAAGCAGAATGTGTTTGAACAACAAATATAGGCTTAGTTAATGCTTGATTATCACCTTTAGGCTCTTTAGTTTTAGTGAAATCTTGCTTTTGTTGCAGTGACATTAAACTTGCTTTGCTCCTAAAATTAGATTAATTATAATCCATTTTAAAGTTTCATAAGTTTTATATGGAAGAGTCGAATAATACAATAAATATAACTCACCCTGAGAAAGTATTATTTCCAGAAAGTAATATAACTAAAGGTGAATTTGTGAAGTATTATACAGCTATTGCTGGTCGTTTACTACCATATATAAAAGATCGTCCCTTGACTGTTCATTGTTTTCCACATGGTATCGCGCAAGAAGGGTTCTACCGACAACATGCGCAGGAAGACTTACCTAAATGGTTTAAAACATGCGAATTGAAAAGGAAAATGGGAGGGACAGTAAAACATATTTTATGTAATGATAAAGAGAGCTTAATTTATCTGGTAAATCATAACACAATTGAGTTTCATAGGTGGCTGAGTACAATTGAAAATCCAGAAAATCCAGATATTTTGATCATAGATATAGATTCACCTAGTACTCGTTTTGACCTAGCATGTAAGGCAGCTAAGTTACTAAAGGTGCAATTAGAAGATAGAAAATTTAAACCATATGTGATGACTACAGGGTAAGTTGGGCTACACGTAGTTAGCTATATAAAACAAAAAATGAATTTTGATCAAGTGCGAGATATGTTACATAAAATTACTGCTGCAATTGCTCAGGAATATCCAAACGAGTTTTCAGTTGATATAAGAAAAAAATCACGTGAAGGTTTAATTTATCTTGATATTTCCCGTAATTCTTATGGCCAAACGGCAAAGGCTGCAAGTAATAACAAAAGAATAAAGACATTAAAGACGGCAAGAAAATGGAGGCAATAATGGATCAAATAGAAAAGAGTACTAAATTTAATAAAAGATTAGGATTTAGAAATGGCTAGGAAAATTAAGTGAAGTAGATAAATGTAATACTAAATTGTTGGGCAAGATTATATTTAAAGGTCTAAGAGCATGTCTTCAAACTAAGTAGAAAGGAGTTAAGAAGTGTGTTATAAGATATATTTTAAATGTACCCAAGCGATATAAGTGACAAAGAATGGAAGATGATAGAGCAATATTTTGAACCTAAAAAGACCGGCAGACCAAGAAAACACAGTATCAGAACGATTATCGATGCAATAAGGTATGTGATGAGAACAGGCTGTCAATGGAGACAACTACCTAAGAATTTTCCACCATGGAAAACCGTGTATAGTTGTAATTCGCGTTTAAAAAAAGTGGAATATGGCAAGAAATTCATGATTTTCTAGTTAAAAAACTAAGAAAGATAATTGGTAAGAATGAAACTCCATCAGTAGGAATAATTGACAGTCAATCAGTAAAAACCACTCAAAAAGGGGATCCAGAGGATATGATGCTGGCAAGAAAGTAAAGGGTAGAAAACGCCACATCGTTGTAGATACTCTAGGTCTTGTAATTGCTGCTGAAGTACACAGTGCAAGCATTCAAGATCGTGATGGTGCACTAAATCTTTTTGTTCAAGCCAAATGCAAAGCTCCAACATTACGTAAGTTTTTTGCTGATCAAGGATATACAGGTAAATTGCAAAACCGCTGTTTATTGGAAACTGGATGTTTGTTGACGATTACCAAGAAAGTAGTTGATACAGGATTTCAGGTTATTCCTAAACGTTGGATTGTTGAGAGAACCTTTGCTTGGCTCTCCAATTTTAGACGTATGAGTAAGGATTATGAGCATTCTCCTCTCACTTCAAAAAATAACATCTTTTTTAATATGATCACTATTATGCTTCACAAATTAGCTCATTCTTGAGTTTGAAGACATGCTCTAAGGTGCAGATAGTGCAAAAAATTGAACATAAGACGCCGATACATTAAGTAATCCTTACCTTTTAATCTACAGATTGGCGAAAGCAAATACAATAGCTTCAGTTTCATGATAAGGGCGCTGGCGAAGGAATTTTTATGGCCTAGCGTCACGCGCTACCGGCGGTTAACATCCTACATTCATTCTACTACAACGCAAGAAATTCGTACAGTTGTGATGGTATGACGTGAAGAGATCTGAGCAGATTTTCAATCAGAAAAAACAGCCAAAGATCTCTCTGAGATGTCAGTTTCTTTTATATCTGCAATTTTACCATCTTGATCAAATGAAATTTGCAGAGACTTACTGCTATACTTCCTTTTTCCTAAGAAGTTAGCTTGTTTAATTTTATATGAGACATAGTACCAAACATTGTCATCAAACTTTGATACTAATGTTGGTGATCCTAAAGTGTGAACCACTTTTTCTTTATCGTCACCTACTTTTATCTTGTTCCACAATTCAAAATTAATGCCAGGAGCTCCGTGATTATGAATAGTGTGAGTGCAGCTTATTAAAAATAATAAAACAAAGGATATTAATACTCGCATTTTTGTTGATAAATTACTTGAAGCTATAATACACTAAGAAATTACCTGCCGTCAAATTTCAAAAAAGTTAAATTGACTGATCCTAAATATCATTTAATATAATATTTACTTTAGAAAATAATAGGTGTCTTATGTCATTGTTAAAAGCAGATCCAATATACAAACCTTTTAATTATCCTTGGGCTTATGATGCGTGGCTACAGCAACAAAGGATACATTGGATACCTGAGGAAGTTCCGCTTGCTGATGACGTAAAGGATTGGAAAACTAAACTTTCAAACGTAGAGAAAAATCTACTAACTCAGATTTTTAGATTTTTTACTCAGGCAGACATTGAAGTAAATAACTGTTACATGAGGCATTATTCAAATATATTTAAGCCAACAGAAATATGCATGATGCTTGCAAGCTTTTCCAATATGGAAACCATACACATTGCAGCTTATTCTTATCTTTTAGACACAATTGGCATGCCAGAAAGCGAGTATCAAGCATTCTTAAAGTATGATGCTATGAGAAAGAAGTATGAATACATGTTAGAATTCGAGGAAAGCAAAAAACATGATAAAAAACATGTAGCTAAAACTCTAGCAGTGTTTGGTGCATTTACCGAGGGGCTGCAGTTATTTGCATCATTTGCAATTTTGCTCAATTTTCAACGCTTTGGAAAAATGAAAGGCATGGGACAAATAATTGCCTGGTCAGCCCGTGATGAAACTTTGCACACCAATTCAATTATCATGTTGTTTAATACATTTATTAAAGAGAATAATGAAATTTGGGACGACGAGTTTAAAGAGGAATTATATTCTGCATGTCGCACTATTGTTGAACTTGAGGATGAGTTTATAAAGCTTGCTTTTGATTTCGGAGACGTTGAAGGACTATCCGCAGAAGAAGTGCGCAATTACATACGCTACGTAGCAAACAGACGGTTAATGCAATTAGGTCTTGAATCCATATATGATGTCAATGATAATCCTATTCCATGGCTTGATGAAATACTAAATGGCGTGGAACATACGAATTTCTTCGAAAATAGAGTAACAGAATATAGCCGCGCAGCAACTCAAGGTACGTGGGAGGAAGCTTTTGCTGAAAACGACACAAACAATAAATAAGTGCTAATTTCACTCTTCTTTGTCATTCCAGCACTCCTTTCTTGTCATTCCAGCGCGTGACGCTGGAACCTGAAAAAAAAGAACCAGTTTCTTAGTTCTTCATTGACATGATCCACTTCATATGCCATAATAAAGCTTTAAGATTTGGAGAGAAAAAATGCAGGAGTTAAGTAAAATACTAATGGCAGTCAATTTTAGCCAAGATCTGAATAAGGAAAATATAGCTGATAAAATAAAAGCTAAAATAGAGACTAAGCTCAATGAAGAAAATTTAGATGAGTGGATTAAGAAAGATTGGGAAGAACTTCTTAAGAGGTGGGAAAAAGATAATTTTGATTTAAAGAAATTTCCATATGGTAATTTACTACAATTAGCAGCTGAGTTTAATTGTGAAAAACTAGCAAAGCATTTGGTGGCAAATGGTTTTGATGTTAATGATGGCTTTCCTTTGCATTGTGCTGCTAGAAAGAAAAGTCAAGAAGTATTGGTATTTCTGATACAAGAAGGAGCAAAGGTTAATCTACAAGGTAAAGATGGAAAAACTCCTTTGCATTATGCTGCTGAGAACGGGTATACACAAATAGTGAAAATCTTACTTGCAGCAAAAGCAAACGTTAGTATGCAAGATGACAGGGGATTTACTCCTTTGGACTATGCTGTTTGTCATGGAGATAGAGAGATAGAAATGGTGAAATCTCTGTTAAGAGCAGGAGCTACTAATGTACAAAGTAAATGTGGATTCACTCCTTTGCATTATGTTGCTCAGCGTGGATATGTGCAAATAGTAGAAACTCTACTAAAAGAAGGACATGCAGACGTTAATGTGCAAGATAAAAATGGAAAAACTCCTTTGCATTATGCTGCTGAGAATGAGTACACACAAATAGCAGAGGCTCTATTAAAAGGAGGGGCAGGTGTTGATGTAACAAGATAAAGACGGAAGGACTCCTTTATATTATGCTGTTTATTACACTCATGGTGAATATCCAAGACTAAATTATCAACATCCAAAAGTAGCAAAACTTCTACTAAATTATGGTGCAGATCCATCATTTATTCATAGACCTAAAGCTATAACAGCAGGAATTACTGTGGGTATATTAGCTGCCATTGTTGCTCCATTAGCACTCGTTTACGCTACTGCATTACCTGCACTAGCAATAATTGGAATTACTGTAGCATCTGCACTGATAGTTGGTGGTATTGCCTATGGAGTTGCATATAAGGTATCAGAGCATTCGTTAAATAGCAAGTTAAGTGAGGTTAGCTGGAGTAATATAGGTGAGCAGACCACAGCTGCTAATTTACCACAGTAACCACGCCGTGGCAGTGTTTGTACTTCTTCCCAGAGTTGCAAGGACATTTGTCGTTTCTTGAGACTTTGGGAAGTCTGCTATTTCTAGCAGAGTGTAACCTATTGCCTATTTCTTGGTTATCTACCAACTTAAAGTGTGCTAAGCGGTGAATGGTAAGTTCTTTCCACTTTTCAAGCATTGACTCAAACATCAAGAAAGCTTCGCGTTTAAATTCATTCAGTGGATCTTTCTGCCCCATAGCACGTAAGCTTATGCTTTGTCTTAGGCTCTCTAGAACTGAAAGGTGTTCCCTCCATAAATGATCAAGTGTCATTATCATCATTTGCTTCACTATCGTATTCCACAAATCTGTAGTTTGCTGACTATTGAAATATTTTTCTTTTTCAGCAAAGAATTCCTGTATCTTACCATTTATATAACCCAAAGCTTCCTGTTTGTTCAAAAACTTTGCTAAATCTTCTTTATCAAGCGTTATTCCATACCTTGTATGGAATTCTTTGATTATATCTTCAATATAATCCTCATAATAGCCACTTTGGATTATACCTTCTACTATGCTCTCATTTACTTCGCTATATACTTCAAGTAAACCATTAATCTCATTGCCTAAGATATTGTTTCTCTGCTTAAAAATAACTTTACGTTGGTTGTTGATTACGTCATCAAACTTAAGCAAAGACTTCCGCATATCATAATTTCTAGCTTCAACTTTCTTTTGTGCCTTCTCAAGTGCCTTATTGATCCATGGATGATGAATAGCTTCGTTATTCTTTAATCCTACTTTTTGTAAAAAACTTCTCATTCTATCAGAGCCAAATATTCTCATTAGGTCATCTTCAAGTGATAAAAAGAACTTAGAAAGTCCAGGATCACCTTGACGGCCAGAACGGCCACGTAATTGATCATCTATTCTCCTGCTTTCATGTCTTTCGGTTCCAACCACACATAAACCACCAGCTTTTATAGCAACTTCCTTATCTTTTTTTACTCTTTCGACTATTTCTTGATATTTTTTNTCTCTTTCATCATCATTTTTTATCTTCTTCAGCTCTACCTTTGCAATCATTTCAGCATTTCCACCAAGCTGAATATCAGTTCCACGCCCTGCCATGTTAGTTGCTATAGTAATGCTGCCTGGCACCCCAGCTTGCGCTATTATGTACGCCTCTTGTTCGTGATAACGAGCATTCAATACTGAATGTTTAAGAGAATGACTTTGCAAAAGCGCAGAAAGCTTCTCAGAGTTTTCGATGCTTACCGTGCCAACTAGAACTGGTTGAAGGCGCTTGTGGCATTCTTCTATAAAGTTTAATACAGCATTAAACTTTTCCTTTTCTGTACCGTAAATCTCATCATCGATGTCTATTCTTTTTACAGGTACATTAGTTGGAATTTTTACTACATTTATTCTGTATATATCACGAAACTCTTCTGCTTCTGTTGCTGCTGTTCCAGTCATTCCGGAAAGTTTATTGTACATACGAAAGTAATTCTGAAATGTGACTGAAGCTAAAGTTTGGTTCTCATGCTGAATTTCAAGATTTTCCTTCGCTTCAAGTGCCTGATGAAGACCATCGGAATATCTCCTGCCCTCCATCATACGCCCAGTAAACTCATCAATAATCACTACCTTGCCATCCTTTGCTATATAATCTTTGTCAGCAGTGAACAGCTTATGTGCACGCAATGCTTGGTCTATGTAGTGGGTCATTATCATATTGTTGGTATCATAAAGCGAAGAATTTTCAGGAATGAGATTATATGACCTGAGTAGTTCCTCCACTCGTGAAATACCATCTTCAGTAAGGAACACTGCCCTACCCTTTTCGTCTACCTCATAATCAGAGTCAACTAATTTGGTTACTATTTTATTGATATGCTTATATATCTGATTATTTTCCTCAACCGGGCCAGAAATAATAAGCGGAGTGCGAGCTTCATCAATCAATATGGAGTCCACTTCATCAACTATTCCGTAGTGAAAGCCTCTCTGAACCATGTCTTCTTGAGAGAATTTCATATTGTCCCGCAAGTAATCAAAGGCAAGCTCGTTATTTGTGGAATACACGATATCTGCACTGTAAGCCTCTTTTCTCTCTTCATCTGTCAAGTTATTCGTAATAAACGCAACAGAAACCCCAAGAGAATTATATAATTTGCTCATCCATTCTGTGTCTCGTTTTACAAGGTAGTCGTTAACAGTTACGACGTGCACGCCTTTCCCTTCTAAGGAATTTAGATATGCTGCTAAAGTTGCAACGAGTGTCTTTCCCTCCCCTGTTTTCATTTCTGATATCATGCCACTGTGGAGTACCATTCCACCAATTAGCTGAACATCAAAATGTCTCATGCTAAGAAATCTTCGCGATGCTTCGCGCACAACCGCAAATGCGGGTACAAGAATGTCATTTAGTGTTTTGCCATTTTTCAATTCTTGTTTGAATTCTTCAGTTTTACCAGCAAGCTCCTCATCAGATAAACTCTGCATATCAGATTCCAATGCATTGATTTTCTCAACAATTTTTCTGAAGGATTTTACGATCTTCTTATTTGTTGACCCAAATGTCTTTTTTATAAAAAGAAACGACAATATAAAAATGAAAAATATAAGAATGGCTGTCAAAATTAGCGGAGAATCTAACATAAACTTAAGTAAAGTCTTATTTAATATGAGATTATATTACTAAATGCAGCCTACAGCAATGATATATAATAGCAAAGGAGTGCACAGAGCATTCCTTAGTGCTTAGTTAAATATGCTGCTCTGTCTTTTCTTGATTTTGCGTACTAACTCCGTTCATGTCAGTATTAGGTTCAGAAGCTTTCATTTCATTCAACTTATGAAACGAATCAAGAAATTTCACTCCTCCTATAATTCCTAAACACAGTGCTATCAATGCTCCTGCAGTAGCTAATAAAGCTGGTATAGCAGGTGCATTGGGCGACACCTGCGAAACTGATATTACATTAAGAGATATAAAAGGAAATACACCGTATTCAATTTCTAACCAAACAGTGCCAGCAGTAATACCTACTGCAGTAGCTATCATTGCAACACTAATAGCACATGATAAATGTAATTGTCTTTTCCGAATTGTATTTATTACTTCTTTACATTGACCTTTATCAATTTTCTCAGTTAATTTACCTAGCTCCT
Source organism: Wolbachia endosymbiont of Anurida maritima (assembly GCF_042182995.1). NCBI lineage: Bacteria > Pseudomonadati > Pseudomonadota > Alphaproteobacteria > Rickettsiales > Anaplasmataceae > Wolbachia > Wolbachia endosymbiont of Anurida maritima. The sequence goes on along the minus strand of NZ_CP102058.1, from coordinate 394,939 downwards.
TTTCAGTAAATCTATATTTAAATGGACCAGATTTAAGAATTGAGCAAGCAATGTTAGGATGCTTGCTGAAAAGATAAATCCATTTATCAGTATGACTACTTTCAATATCTCCACCAAGATCTCCTGCCGTATTACTTAAGATTAATCCCTCAATACCATTCCTCTGAGATTTTTCTAGGATACTCTTAATAGCCTGATCATTGTGTTCACATATAGCATAATAAAAAGGTAAACCNNAGTATTGTGCTTTAACAAAGAAGTTAGTTGGTCAGTCGCTCTCAATCCAAGAATTTGTTCAAGAATACCATTTTCTTCAGCTATTTGTAGAATATCTTTAATAGCCTGATCATTGTGTTCACATATAGCATAAGTAAGTAACGTATAAGTCACTGACAAAAGTTTCTTACTATTTACTTTATGTGTATAATTTAAAAGAACGTCTTGTATTTCTTGTTTACTCCTATCTTTTAATATACTCGCAACACCTCTCTCATTATATATTGCATTTATTAAGTTACTACCCAACATACCTATATCCTAATATTATTATATACACTTTAGTAAAATTTGTCAACTTTTCAAACCTTCTCCTTGTTCAGTGATCCCAGTGTACACGACCTACTGATAGCCGCTCTACCAACTGAGCTATGGGATCATGTTTAAAATTATACTTCCAAAACCAACCTATTTGGATCTTCTATATAATTTTTTATTTTAACAAGGAAAGTCACTGCTCCTTTGCCATCAACTATTCTGTGGTCGTAAGAGAGAGCGATATACATCATAGGTCTAATTTCAATTGAGTTGCCCACGGCAACTGGCCTATTTTGTATTGAATGCATTCCAAGTATTCCAGATTGCGGAGGGTTTATTATCGGAGTAGAAAGAAGCGAACCGTATACTCCGCCGTTTGAGATAGTGAATGTTGCACCTTCCATTTCTGACACTTGTAACTTACCTTCTCGTGCTTTTTTACCAAGAGCAACTAAAGTCAACTCTATTTCAGCAAATGACATCTGATCAGCATTTCGAATAACTGGCACAACAAGACCTTTATCGGTGCCAACAGCAACACCTATGTCATAGTAATGTTTATATATGATCTCATCGCCTGAGATCTCAGCGTTAATTTCAGGGATCTCTTTCAGTGCTTGCACCGCTGCCTTTATAAAAAACGACATAAAACCAAGTTTTATTCCATATTTTTTTTCAAAAGTGTCCTTATATTTTGCTCTTAGATCCATGACATTTTTCATGTCAATTTCATTGAACGTGGTCAGTATTGCAGCAGTATTTTGCGACGCTTTCAAACGAGCGGCAATTACTTGCCTTATTTTGCTCATTTTTACTCGTTCCTCTCTTTGCTCTCCACTTACTATACTTTTTGGCAATTCATATTGTTTTATTGCAGGCTGTTCAGCTTTGTTTATATGGCCTATCACATCTGCTTTTGTTATTCTATCTCCCATACCAGTTCCTTTAACACTTTCTGCATTGATTGAATTTTCCTCCATAATTTTGCGAGCTGATGGAGCATCTTTTTTAGCAGCACTTTCGCTTTTATCTTCTTTTCTCGCTTCCTCTTTTACTTCCCCCACAGAAAGCTTCGCTAACAATTGATCAGGACTTATCACATCATCTTCCTTTACAAGAAATTCAGTTATTTGCCCTGAAGCTTCTGCAGTTAATTCGAGTGCTGTTTTGTCAGTCTCAATTTCAAAGAGCAAGTCATCTACTTTTACTGCCTCGCCAATATTTTTCTTTATTTTTACTATACCTTCTGTGACTGATTCACCACCAAGAGTTTTTGGTGCTCTGATTTCTATAATTTTGCTCATAAAACAACTTCCGTATAAAACTTTTTATAGATTTATACATGAAAAGAGACATGTAATAAACTAATAAATTCATTGAGGCTCTTATCATTTAGAAGTGGACCACAACTCCCAAATGTCATTCCAGCGCAGCCATAAAGATTCCTTCGCCAGCTCCCTTATTATGAAACTGAAGGTATTCAGTTATCTTCATCTGTGCAGATTAAACAGCAAGAAAACAACTTAGTTGGCGTCTTATTTTTAATTTTTTGCACTATGTGCACCTTATGTCTTCACAACATTTCTAGCTATATAAGCTGAAACGCAGACAGTATAGAACGCCGATTTGCAGGATTAGAGAGTGGCAACTAGTTAACACGGGATTTCTTTTGCCTTTTTTTCGTTTGGTAAATTTCTTAACATTTATAGCTAACATATTTGAGAGTAACTTCCGCTAGTAGGGTGTTATCCCAGTGCCCAGACCCCATAAGTGTTGAAAGTATCAAAAATAACGTGATATGAGATGATCAACGGCATGTAAATTACCTCCCGACAGTAAAACAATCGAACGTATAAAAGAGTCATTTAGATCCAATGTGAATTGCAGTAATGCTATTTTGAACCCATGTAGATTATTTTTGATTTTATAAACAAGAAATAACAAAGCCGTAATAATAATCATGTAAATATACACCTTCATGCCATTCATAGTATGGCTTAAAAAGTGCTTATATCCAAGATTTTGCTTTATAAATTTAAAGAACACTTCTATATCCCATCTGCGCCTATATAGCTCTGTTACTTCATAAGCTGGCATTTCAAACAAGTTTGTCAAAAACCATATTTCATCTCCAATTTTATTTCTGATTTTTATTAGCCGTAGATCATGCTTTTCTGCCACTTTACCTCGTGCACGATAAAGATTAACTATTATATCTTCTAAAATCTCTGATCCATCCGATTTTTGTTCTCTTATAACTTTGTTCCTGCTTATAACATCATGTTTTCTTCCCACTTTAACTCTTGTGATAAATTTGTACTCCTTTTCATCAAATTCGGCAAAAGTTCCAACTTTTCTGATTCCTCTATCAAATAATAAAATATCCTCTTTTTCAACTTTAGCTTCATTAATTGCTCTCACTAATGCTATATCTTCACTACTTTCTTCTTGTCCTTTACAAAATCTTATACTTGTCGGCAATTGATCCTTTAATCCTACACTCACTTTAACTTGACTGTCGTTACTTTTACCGCCTATTTTTAGCCCATCTTTTATGAGATATCCCGATAAATTTATGATCGTCGAATCAAACTTATGTAAGTTATTTGATGTTTTTTGGGGTAATAGCTTTTTAATCTTGCTCATCAAATCAATATATACTCCCTTAAAATATTCTGGATTTATAACTTTTAACCTTTTTGACAAACCACTGTATGTTACTGTACTTTTATCGCTATTCTTATCCATTATACACCTGTTTATTACCATTTCTAGCGCTCTTAGGCTTGTTTTTTGCCCCATTAATATTAACTTCATTAGACCTTTAAATATAATCTTGCCCAACAATTTAGTATTACATTTATCTACTTCACTTAATTTTCCTAGCCTTTCTAAATCCTCATCTTTTATTAAATTTAGTACTCTTTCTATTTGATCCATTATTGCCTCCATTTTCTTGCAATAATAGTTCTTTATGTCTTTTTTGTGTTACTTTCAACACTTATGCCCAGACCCCTTAGACAATGTGCCATCTTTTGATTTTGTCCATTCTGGGCAGGGTTTTTAAGTTCTTTGATCTTAGAGCATGTCTTCAAACTAAGTAGAAAGGAGTTAAGAAGTGTGTTATAAGATATATTTTAAATGTACCCAAGCGATATAAGTGACAAAGAATGGAAGATGATAGAGCAATATTTTGAACCTAAAAAGACCGGCAGACCAAGAAAACACAGTATCAGAACGATTATCGATGCAATAAGGTATGTGATGAGAACAGGCTGTCAATGGAGACAACTACCTAAGAATTTTCCACCATGGAAAACCGTGTATAGTTGTAATTCGCGTTTAAAAAAAAGTGGAATATGGCAAGAAATTCATGATTTTCTAGTTAAAAAACTAAGAAAGATAATTGGTAAGAATGAAACTCCATCAGTAGGAATAATTGACAGTCAATCAGTAAAAACCACTCAAAAAGGGNGATCCAGAGGATATGATGCTGGCAAGAAAGTAAAGGGTAGAAAACGCCACATCGTTGTAGATACTCTAGGTCTTGTAATTGCTGCTGAAGTACACAGTGCAAGCATTCAAGATCGTGATGGTGCACTAAATCTTTTTGTTCAAGCCAAATGCAAAGCTCCAACATTACGTAAGTTTTTTGCTGATCAAGGATATACAGGTAAATTGCAAAACCGCTGTTTATTGGAAACTGGATGTTTGTTGACGATTACCAAGAAAGTAGTTGATACAGGATTTCAGGTTATTCCTAAACGTTGGATTGTTGAGAGAACCTTTGCTTGGCTCTCCAATTTTAGACGTATGAGTAAGGATTATGAGCATTCTCCTCTCACTTCAAAAAATAACATCTTTTTTAATATGATCACTATTATGCTTCACAAATTAGCTCATTCTTGAGTTTGAAGACATGCTCTAAGATTAAGTCTCTTCGTGCAGATGGAGCTTATGATACAGCAAATTTATATAAGTTATGCAATAAGTATAATTTAAAACCCATAATAAAGCCGAGAAAAAATGCAAAAATCTACAATGATATAGATCATTTATCGGAACGAAATAAGAACATCAATATAAGAAAAGCATACAATTTAAGTCAGTGGAAAAAGAAGACAAGGTATGGAACACGATCACGTATTGAGAGTTTTTTCTTTAGGGTTAAAAAAACATTTGGATTTAGTTTTAAGAATAAATCCAAAATAAATCGTTCTCAAGAGATGATCTTAAAATGCTACTTGATTAACAAATTTACTGATATCGGTATGCCTATTTTCGAATTTGCCTCGTAAATCCCTTACATCACACCTTCTCATTGGTAGCCATGCAACAAAGCCGAGTAAGGGCAGTTTCTTTTGCCCCGATACAGGAGTTGCTAATTTAACCTCTGAAGAAATTTGTAAGACACTAGAGTTGGCTGTAAACCTTTATTCATACGATCAAATATATTGAAGATTTTTTGATTGTTCCAGACAGTTTTTACACTTATGTTATGCTTGTAGATGCAACATTAATGTTAAAAAAAGCTGAACAATTTTACGAAACAGCAAAAGATCCAAGCTCAAAAACTGTAGATATATCTATTAATAAAAATACTGGTAATTTATCATTTATACCTGTAACACCATAAAAGTGTATAATTGCTACAAGACTTGATTTTTAACCTTTCATGTAATACAAGTGCAATATAGTCAATTAAAGCAAAGCTATGCATCCAATCATATATCTACTCAACACGTTACTTGATCTTTATAGCTTCATTCTAATATGTTGGGTTATCCTAAACTGGCTGATTAAACTTAATATGGTGAACATATATAATGAAACTGTCAGCAGCATAATGCACATCTTGAACCAATTGACATATCCACCACTAAAAATTATCAGAAGATACATACCACCGTTCAACGGATTAGATTTATCTATAATGATATTGCTAATAGCAATTCGCTTTGTACAATATACAATGAATTACTACTTTTAAGTAGATGCTAAAAAGATATCTAAAAGCAGCAGTATATCTATCACTCTTAATATATGTATATATATCAGTTTTTAGCTACAACTATAAAGATCCTTCCTTAAACACAGCTACAAATGAGAAAGTGACAAATTTAGGTGGAATAGTAGGTTCATATTTAGCTGATATATTGGTTCAATTTCTTGGATTAACTAGTGTTACAATAGCTACAACCATAGTTTACTTGTTGATATCAAAAAGGTCGCTGAAAATTCTCTATTTAATATTAATCAATTTAGGGATATGTGCTATACTACCACAACTTTCGCTAGGCATCACTGCAAGGTACAGACACAGTGGAATAATAGGGAATACACTAATTAATAACTGCCCGTTTTATATATTTGTGATAGTAACATCAATAGGTCTTGTAGGATTGGTTGGTTGGAAGAAAATAACTTACTTTCTATTCTTCTTATGTAAAAAAATAGTTTGCTTATTTGTAAATGTTCCATTCCTCAGATCACATAAAACTGCTGAATATTCAGTTGCACCATTAGTAGTAGAAGAAAAACATAAAACTAAAATCACTACTAAACAACAACCAAAAGAAAGACAGAAAAAAGCCACCGAAGAAATTTTCAGTGAGTTCGAGTTTCCAAGTATTCATTTACTTTCTAAAGCAGAGGAGTCTTTGCAGAGAAAGCAGCTGAATGAAATGGAGAGCAATAAAAATTTATCTCTGCTGGAACAAGTCCTGAGTGATTTTGGCGTGCAAGGAAAAATTATCAGTGTATGCTATGGGCCGGTTGTGACTTTATACAAACTTGAACCACAAGCTGGCACGAAATCTGCAAGAGTAATTGGCCTTGCAGATGACATTGCACGTTCAATGAGTGCACTCTCTGCACGTATTTCAATAATTCGTGGGCAAAATGCTATGGGAATAGAGTTGCCGAACAAGGAACGAGAAATTGTAATGCTGCGTGATTTGCTTGAATCACCAGAATACCAAAATGCAAACTTAAATCTCCCAATTGCGCTTGGCAAAGAAATAAGTGGAAAACCAGTTATTGCAGATCTAACCAAAATGCCTCACTTGCTTGTTGCTGGAACCACAGGGTCAGGTAAGTCAGTTGCGATTAACACTATGATTCTTTCACTCGTTTATCGATTAAGTCCTGATGAATGTAAGATGATAATGATTGACCCCAAAATGCTTGAGCTTTCAATATATGATGCAATACCACATCTCATAACGCCAGTGGTAACAGAGCCAAAAAAGGCTATAGTCGCTCTTAAGTGGATAGTGAAAGAAATGGAAAACCGCTATCGCATGATGTCATACTTAAATGTGCGCAATGTTATAAACTATAATCAAAAAATCACAGAAGCGATGAATAGTGGAATAGAATTGGAGCGCGTTGTGCAGATTGGCTTTAACTCAACAACAGGTAAGCCTTTGTTTGAAAAAATACCAATCAAGATGGAGACATTTCCGTATATTGTAGTGATCGTGGATGAAATGGCAGATTTGATGCTTGTTGCCGGCAAAGAGATAGAGTGCTCTATTCAGCGTTTGGCGCAAATGGCCAGAGCTGCAGGAATACATATCATAATGGCAACACAACGTCCATCCGTGGATGTGATAACAGGTGTGATAAAAGCAAACTTTCCAACAAGAATCAGTTTTGCTGTTACTTCTAAGATAGATAGCCGCACAATACTTGGCGAACAAGGGGCTGAACAATTGCTTGGTATGGGTGATATGCTCTATATGGCCTCTGGTGGTAAGATTATTCGAATTCACGGCCCATTTGTGAGCGATGATGAGGTACAAGATATAGTTGATCATTTGAAAATGCAAGGTGAGCCAAATTACATGGAGGAAATTACCAAAGAAGATGAAAATTCTTCTACGGAATTGGGTGATGAAATAGAGGATGAAGAAAATAACCTCTACAATCAAGCAGTGGCCATTATTCAAAGGGATCAAAAAGTTTCAACCAGTTACATTCAAAGGCAGCTTAGAGTAGGCTATAACAGAGCTGCAAACATCGTTGAAAGAATGGAAAAGGAAGGTATTGTCAGTGCTCCAAATTATTCAGGAAAGAGAGAGATATTAGTAGAATAATAGGGCTTCTGAAAACGTTCATGCGCGTTAAGTTAGGCCATAGATGGGTATCTTAAAATTTACTGCAAATGCAATTTTCCTGGCTATCTTTTACAAAGTTAAAAGTTGTCTTCCTTAAAAATATGATTGAATAATTGTGTGTATAATTATTAATAGACCTCTTTCAAAATTGGCAAAGAGCAAAAATTAGTATAAAATCATACATTTAAAAGTATGAGATATGAACAAAACAAAGCTCAATCAGTTGTTCGGAGCTATTCAGTATATAAACAGAGAAGAGAACCTTGCTCCAATACGGTCCTTATGACCAAGATCTATGACGGCTCCTCTTCTCTATACATCTTTATATTACTATTGCTTAATACTTATAAAGACTTGTTTTTAACATATAAGTTCTATGAAGCATGAGAAAGAATCAGACAATATTGAGAAGGCTGAAGAAGCAGTAAGGAATTATGGATCACCTCCTCCAAACGCTCCTCCTTATAGTGAACTTAATAATTCTAATGTGGGAGGGGTGTTTGGAAATTGTAAGGGGTGCTAAACCCACAACTGTACGAACATTGTGATTTGGGCCCATCAGATCCCAGTCTGGGATCCAGCTTTTCGGTAATTTTATCGAAAATGTTTGCTCGTTTACAATCAATTTTCCTGGATCCCAGACTGGGATGACATTATANGGAGCACTGGGATGACACCATTTGTTGTGTTTAACAAAGTTCGTACTTAGCTTCATGTTAGCTACAAATATTNNTAAGAAATTTACCAATCTAAAAAAAAGGCAAAAGAAGCCCTGGTCATTGTTTATTTTCAGTATTTGGCGTTTTTTAAGTCTTAAACACTGTAATTTAGCTGCGTTTAAATGCAACTCACCTTAGTTTAAATGTTTAAGAAATTTACTAAGCAGAAAAAAAGGCAAAAGAAACCCCGTGGTAATTAGTGTTCACTCTCTAATCCTGCAAATTGGCGTACTATACTGTCTGCGTTTCAGCTTATATAGGTAAAAACCCAGAAATGTTGTGAAGACATAAGGTGCACATAGTGCAAAAAATTAAAAATAAGACGCCAACTACGTTGTTTTCTTGCTGTTTAATCTGCACAGATGAAGATAACTGAATACCTTCAGTTTCATGATAAGGAGGCTGGCGAAGTAAGTTTTTCGTTTCTTACGGCTATGCGCTACCAAAAACTGGTTTTTTTATATGGTTATGCAAGAAGTCTACTATAATGCTAAGATAACTTTGCAAATCGAAGTAATAACGTTATAATATCACATCGTTAACAAATATTTAAGTAAAGCAGTGTGGTAAAAGATACTAGGGATAAGGTTATAGCTCTTGGAGCAATTGGTGCTATAATTGGAGGCATTGTCAGTCTTGTGCTAAATTTAATAAAATTGATAGGGATGGTTATTGGTTTTGCACTAAGTCTTGTAGGAATTCCTGTTAATTTCGTATTAAGTTTAATAGAGGCCTAAAGGTAGCTCTTGCTTGTCTTACGCTAGGCTTAATTGGAGCTATTATCATTATTAGGCAAGTAAAATCACCTTTAATCAAAAAGATAATTGTTCCGCCTATTGTTATTTGTGGAATGATTTTAATAGGATACGTTGCTGGCTTTGTGTTGAACTTTATTAGCTCTTCACCTTTGATTATGGGAGGAATGATTGGTTTTATATATCCGGCGCTGTTTATATTGCTTTCAGTACTTTTGTCGCGTAATCCTGATAAGGAAAATGGAGTTTTCGGTGAAATCCTTAAAGATAGTAAAGCATTTTTTATAAAGTTAGGCATTGTAACAGTAATCGGTACAGCAGTTGGAGTTGGTCTTGGCGTTGCTGTCAGTGCTGTTTTTCCTAATGTAATGCTTGGAATGTGGTCGATAGCTTTAGCAAGTGCAGTAATAGGAGCAATAGTGTTCCCAATAGAAATTTTTATTGGTAACCTGTCTGCAATTAACAAATTGGGAACTTTTACTGCTAAGCTTATTACTCCTTCTTCAAAAGAAAACGAACCAAGCAAGTCATTGGGTGAAATACTTGCTAATCTAGCTGAAGAAAACAAACCAATGAGTGAAGTACTTGCTAGTCTAACATCTAGTTCGTCAAAAGAAAATAAACCAATGAATGAAGTACTTGCTAGTCTAGATGAAGGAAACAAACCAAGCAACTCATTGGATGAAATACTTGCTAATCTAACATCTAGTTCGTCTGCTGCATTTTCAACTCGACAGTTATAACATGCGGAACTAAGAATTTTTAGTTGTGAAGAAGTATAATATTATGTATAATGCTTTAAAATAGTGTTAATTTCGGGGTAATATGACTGAAATACAGACGGCAACGGCAATACCAAATGAGTTTTTAGGAGAAGATCCAAAGGTAGAGACTGTAGGGCAGGAAATAGTAAGAGATACAACACAAATAAAACACTCTGTCGAATTTCTAGATGGCGTGAGTAGTAATAGCGTTATTAAAGAGATTGTAAAGAAGATTGAAGAAAAAATAAAGGAATCTCAGCCTCTGGGTGAGGTCGATGTTGGCACTGATGGAGTGAATGCTAAAATTAAGATAGAATCTAGTGAAAAAGATGATGTATACAACATTAAATTTACAGATATCAAAGTTGAACCAGTTCAAATTCAAGATAAGAAACGGATTGAAGAACTGAAAGAATTAGATGCACTGTCAAATACACTTAAGGAAGTGCGGTTGTTTGCGTGCAAGGTGAAGGTGGATGGCAAAGAAGAATATAAATTTGGAGCAAAGTTTGGTAAAGGTGGAGAAGAATTCACCATAGGTGGAGATAATGAAAAGTTACCATATAAATCACAAGTAAGTGCATTAGAAGATGGTTTTGATAAGCATTTAGGATTAATTGCAACAGCAACAGGGTCTGGTAAGACCATAACAAAGCTCATGTTTGCTCTTGTAGCAAAATTACGTGGAATGGATGTTGTATCGGTTACTCCCCGTGCTGATTTGGTAGGGCAAGAATATGAAGAGCAAAAAGGAGCTGTATCTAAGCTAAGTGGTGTTAACCATAATGGTGGTTACGTCAAAGAATACAAGCACAATGTTGTGGGTCTAGAGACTTTCTTTAATAACTCAAATGAAATATTAGATTTTAGTAAATTTTCCAAGCTGCTAAAAGATGAAGGAGCGGAAGATAAGGAATTTAAGGTGGATTTGAAGAGCAAGAACAAGAAAATAACAATTGGTGAAAATATCAAGATCTATGAAGATCGCTATACGATTGGGGGCGAGGAACATAAGGAAAGTATTTTTAGTGACCGCAAGTTACTCTTGATGCTTGATGAAGTGCAGGATATGGTTGACAAGGGGGAAGTATATTATAAAACAACCCAGCTTTTGCTATTGCTTGCACATTGGAAAAAAATAAACCTGGTAATAACAACAGCAACTCCTCCTGTTTGGATGAAGGACTATATAAAAGAGGAAGAANAAAAGAAACCACAAGATGGAAGAGCGCATATTGAAGCTCAATCGTTGCAGCAAAAAATTATGTTGGGTATTGGCGCGAGAATTGATGTTGAAGTTTGCAAGAATGTAAAAGATGGAAATTTTGTTAGTAATTATGTAAAATATCATAATAAGGAATTATTGGAAAGATCTGAAGGTGATAAATGTTATTATTATAATCCCAAGAAGGACAGTTCTAATATAGAGGAAGAGATAAGGAAGTACATCATATGGAATATGCAGAGTGTACGTAATAGAATGACTCTTGCGTGCATGGATTCTGATCAAGCTAAAAAGCAGTTGAAGGAGTGTTTGTGGAGAGAGAAAAAAAGTTCAGAGATAGGGAAATTTCTTTATAATAGTGACTCATATGATTCAACCAGTGAAGTAAAGGGGAAACTTTTAGGTCAGTTTGGTCAAGAGAATGAAGAAGCAATTAATAAAGTTCTCAAAGGCTTTGACTATATGGGCAGCATTGTTGATAGTGGTACATTTGCTGTTGAGCACGGGATTATTAACAATGTCATATCGTGCATAACTATTACACCAGATGAACTAAATAAAGGTAAATTGGAAGATAAGCTAAGTGAGCTTGATAATCAACGGTTCTCAAATATAGAATCATTCAGAAAGAAGGTTAAAGATAAACTTAACGATTCGGAAGCTCACACAAAGATAGAGAAATATGTTAAAGGTTTAAATATTAACAATGGTGTGCATGAAGATAAGATAAAATCAGCAATGAAAGCTGTATGGAAAGTATTGAAAGAAAGCGATGATAAAAGGTTAAATGAGTTGCTAGATAATCATAATCTCAGCAAAGAAATTCACAGAATGATGCCACCTGATTTGGGTTCCATGTTTCCATCTGATTCTACAGAAGATATTCTAAAAATTATTGAGGAAAATAGAAGTACTTTCTTCAGATACCTCAAAGAGCACTATGAAACAGATGGAGCATTGGCAAAAATAGAAGAAGAGTGTAATACGCTATATCTAGTGTATAAAGAAGAAAAGGATGATGCAGATAACTATGAGAGAACAGAACTGGAGCCAGCTCGTGCGAAGTTTGATGCAGCAAAGGGAAAACATAGCGCATGTAAAGGAAGAATAGAAGAATTAAAAAATGGGATAAAAAAAGCGACAGGTGCGGATCGAAACAAAATCGAGGAGATGAGGAAAGAGTTAGAAAAAGCTATAAAAGAACAGCCGCGTTTACAGCAAGATGAAACGGAAGCCACAGGCAATATGACTGCCTGTAAAGCTATATATAATGGTAAAGTAGACAAGGTAAAAGAAAAGGGGAAAGAGTTAATTACTACGTTTAGAAAAATTAAAACAGAGTTTGAAAGTAAAGAAAAGTATCCATTAAGGGAATTACGAAAAATTTGTGAAGAGTTATCTGTCTACGAGGCTAATGGCAAAGATAAATGCATTGGTGATAAATTATCAAAGGCGGGTCTTGTTGGGTATTATTTCAATTGGGAAAGGAAATCAGGTTATAATAACCAAGTACTGCATAACGTTCTTATGAGAGAGACGATGGAAGATAATGCAGAAAATAAGAAGCAGTGCGTGGGTAGGGGAGGTAGGAAGAAAGGTCCTATTATATCATTATCTTATGTTGATTCTGCAAAGATCAATAGTCCTGGTACAGTAAAGAATCAGTTAACAAAGGGTGATCCTTTTGACTCTCTTAAGGAGGTAAAGCATAAAATTGATACGAAGAAGTATGCTGAAAGGATGATTAAGGGGATTGAGGGACTTGTTAACTCTAAATATGAAAAGAATGAACAAGAACCTAAGTTTATTGATGAGGAAGCATACAATGGGCTGATTGGAGAGACTTTCCAGCACATTTTGAATGTGCGTCATGAGATTTATAATCGCAGTGGATACAGCAACGGGCACGTTGAAGCAAATAAATGCTTTTATCAGGTTTTAAAGTCTGCAACTTCTACCTTGAAAAAACAACTTGATCAAAAAGGAATAGTAGTAGGAGATTGTGAAATTGAGCTTGGAATTAAAATTCTTGAGAAAAAAATAGGTGAGCTGTTCGAAGAATATGAGAATTCTTCACGTAACATTAAAGGTAAACAAGAAGAAAAAGATAAAGTTAGTAACAAACTGAAGATAGAAGGTAATTTTTTAAAGGTTATTATCATCAAATTTTGTACTTTGGTGCTACGTTTGTGGTATTGGAGATTTACTCTTAACCAGTTACAAGTAGAAGAAGTTTTAAAGAAAGAAGATAAGCTTACTTTCAAAGAAAGAGTTGGCCTTGTCAGGCAAGAGAAGAAGATTAAACAAGAAGAGTCAGCTTTGCAGAAGATACAGGATAGACAGAAGAGCGAAATGAAAGATTTTAAGAAAGAAAAGATAAATCTTCAAGAGCAGTATAATAAAATGCATCAATTTATAGGGATAAAGGAAATCAAAGGTAATGTGAAACAAAAAGAAATAACGGATAAGTACAAAAAGAAGGTAGAAAAAGAACAACTTAGATACATTGAATCAGAGTTAAAAGAAGTGCAAAGTCCTTTGGACAAAAACAAGAAGGATGTGTTTAATGAGCTCAATAGTAATACAACCTCAGAAAAGAGTAATGATAGGGATGTAACAATCTTAGAAGGCCGTATGGAAGCTCTCAGGGGGGAATTAGAAAAGATTGTTGATTTAGCTAAAACTAAGGATACCTTAGTACTTATAAGATGTAAAATCATAGAAGAGCCATTAGTGAATAATCTGGAATCATTCGCAAAAGGGATGGAGGTGATAGCAATAAAGCTGCACAGTCATGAGTTAATGAATGATGATGATAAGAAAAAAATAATAGATCAAATTAATGATCTGCGCAATGCAAACAACAGTGAGAAACAAGAAGAACAGGCCAAGAAAATAGTTGAACAGCTATTAGATTGCATGAATGTGAAAGAGGAAGGTAGAACTTCAGTGGGCCTGAAAGATATAGCTTCAGTGGGCCTGAAAGATATAGAAGGAGGTAGAACTAAATTTGAGAAGTTATACAATACAATAAATCATAAAATTGATGGTCTAAAAAATACAGATCTTGCCAATGAAGGGCTGAAGTGCAATCTTGGTGATGCTAAAGGGTTGCTCACGTATTTTGATGAATTTGCAGATGAGAAGAAAAAGATAGAAGAATGGCAGAAGAAAGAAAGGCAGTTAGAAACTGAGAAAAAAGAACTAGGCACTGATGCAAAACAAATGGATATTTGCAGAAGATTGAAAGTATCTGAGAGTATCAATAAGAATTACGATGTAAGAAGGGTTGTGTGGATGGGTGCAGTACTTATTGAAANNTTCTTGCCAAAGCTAGAGGAAAAGAATGTGGAGCTCAGGATGAAGTATTTCAGCTCCCCTATTTTCTTAGAGCTCTTTACTAATATCGTGGCACCACTTGCTAATGAAGGAAATCTCAAAATAGCACTCGATATATTTGATCAAAGTGGCAATGGTTCAAAAGAAGGTGCAGACAGAATCTGTAAATTTTATCAAAGTTTGTTAAATAAGGATTTTAATAAGAATTTAGATGAAGGTTTTATAAGGGACAACATGGATAGTGTGTTAATAAAGGATACAGCGCAATTGTGTGTGTTAATTGTACTTACAAAGTTCAATCATCACGCTAATGCTCTTAGCAAAGATCTTGGGCTTATAAAACCTTTAACGTTTGAAAAGATTGATCTTCTGGCGCGGAAATTCCCTAACAATAACACTGATAATGAGCAAAAATATATATTACAAGATATTGTGGGAAAATTCTTCCCAAGTAACAAAACTACAAAAGAAGCATTTAACGATCTAAAGAATTATAATCCTATAAACACAGGAATTCGTGGTAATCACTGCAACACTGGAACAATTATGTTTTCAACGCTTAATGCAATAATGAGAGGGGCAGCTGTTGTGGCAGATTACACAGCTCATAGTGGAGATAATCAAGATAGCATGTTAAACAAAGTACTTGGGTTTCTTGGCGATAGTAGTATTAGAAGAGCGAAAGAAGAAATTGCAAGATTAGGTAAAGATGTACATAAAGAGGTTGCAGAGAAGTTTATCTATGAATATTTGGAGATGTTGAGAGCAGGATTAAATGGTCGTAATTACTATCCACCTCAGCAGCTTGGTGATTTGCCGGAAACTTCGCTTAATACTTGCCATGTTCAAAAGTTATCGGAAGATTATAAGAAAGCATCACAAGGTTCACTCCCTGCAAGCTTAATAGCTTCTCCAGATGCTGAAAAGTTGGATAGAGTTCAGGAAAAAGTTAAATTGGGTGGAATTGGCAAATAGTTGGATTGATGAACTGGCCTTCTAAAGTATGCGCTTAGTAGCGCTTTCTATGAGAAAAATCGTATTATCTATTCCATAAAGCTTTATGAAAGATCCCATTCTTGGGCCGGTTTTTTGGCCAAGTAATGTTTCATATAATAGCTGAAACCAATCACGTAAGTTGGTGTAATCATATTTTTTTCCAATAAAAAATACCTGAGATTGAATTTCTTCAGCAGTAGCAGTTATAGATAGAGAATGTAAAGTGTCCTTCAAATCTAGTAACGCTTCTTTCTCTTTTTCATTTGGAGTTTTATACGATTTTGTTGGTTTGATAAAATCGTGGTAATACTTTACTGCAAAGTCTGAAAGTCTATCGAGCATTTTATTATTTTCTGATGTAACATTCGGTGCATAAGAGGATATAAAACCCCATAGGATCTCTTTGTTTTCGGCGTTACAAGCTGCTGCTAGGTTTAAAAGTAGTGAGAAATTTATGCCTGAAGTTTCTATATTTGGAACTTTGCCCTGGTGGATATGCCATGCAGGATTGTCTAATCGTTGTTCTAGTGAAAAATTAGCACCTTGGTCAGGTGTCATGAAAGTAGCGGACACTGGAATCCATATTTTTTCTTCCTGGATCCCAGTGTCCGCTACTTGGATGACAGTAGAGGAGTCTGGGATAACAGAAGAGGATTCTGTATCGAGCACGTTATCCTTATTTTTATGATAACGCTTAACAAACTCTAGATACTCATCAGTTGATTTTGGTATCACATCAAAATAGAAACGTTTAGCTTTTTTAGGACTCTGAAAAATGTACAATGCTAAGCTCTCTGTTGGTGCGTAAGTTAACCACTCTTCAATTGAAATACCATTTCCTTTTGATTTTGATATTTTCTTTCCTTCTTTATCAAGGAAAAGCTCGTAGCAAAACAGAAGTGGTGGCTTTTCTCCAAGTATTTCACATATTTGACTTGAAAGCACAGCAGATGGAGTTAAATCTTTTCCATGAGCTTCGTAATTTACTCCAAATGCGGCCCACCTCATTCCCCAATCAGGTTTCCATTGCAGTTTACATTTTCCTTTTGTTACCGGAACTTCTATTTTTTCCCCGTTTGGATCTTCATACGTGATTGTTCCTTTATCTGTATTTGTTTCAATTACTGGAACTTGTAAAACTTGAGAAGTTTTTGGGCATATTGGCAAGAACGGACTATAAGTATGCTGCCTTTCTTCCCGAAATGATGGAAGCATTACGTCCATTACTTTATCATAATTTTTCAGCAAGAGTAAAAGTTTTTCATCGTAAATGCCAGATTTATAACACTCTGTTGCACTCCTAAATTCGTATTCAAATTCAAACATATCAAGAAATTTACACAACAATGAATTCATATGATGACCATAACTCTGATGAGTGCCAAATGGATCAGGTATCATAGTTAGTGGTTTATTTAAGTGCTCTCTTAGCATCTCTTGATTTGGCACATTATCTGGTATTTTTCGCAAACCATCCATATCATCTGAAACTGCAATGATTTTGGTTTTTATACCAGGAGCTATTTTTTTTAATGCATTTACAATAACTGTAGTGCGGAAAACCTCTCCAAAGGTTCCTATGTGTGGTAAACCAGAGGGTCCATAACCAGTTTCAAATATTATTTCTTTTTTATTAGGAAACTCTTGCAATATTTTTTCTGCTTCTTGAAATGGCCAACTTGTCATTATCTGGGTTAAATAACGTATCTTAACTTAAAGTGCTACTAGTTTCAATGGATTTTTAATATAATGATATAGTATTAGTTATTATTAGAAGGTTAAAGATATGTCCACAGGTAGTATACAAACAGATCAATTATTTAAAGGTCTTACAAGACCTGCAATGCTCTTTGGTGTGAGTTATATGTTTGCAATATTAAACGTCCTGATTTGCATGCTAATTTTCATTAATTCAAATGATTTAAGAGTGATTCTCTTAATGTTACCAGGTATACATGGACTTGGTTATATAGCTTCTGCAAAAGAACCGTTGTTTATTGAATTATTTATGGTAAAGTTAGGAAAATGCTCAAGGTGTTTAAATCGTTTTTACCACGGAGCTAATTCTTATGATATTGCTTAACGTTATGTGATGCTGAGGTTTAGGGCTATTCAATCAAAGAATAAATCTACTCTGAACAGGGAAGTTCACGCTGCTGAGTTTATTCCTTATTCTTGCTATTGGGATAGCACAACCTTGATGACAAAAGAAAATTGGTTGGTTAAGGTTATAAAATTAAGTGGTTTTGCATTTGAAACCGCCGATGACGAGGATTTAGTCATACAGAACAATATCAGGAATCAGATGCTAAGAAGCATTTCATCTCCAGCATTTAGTTTGTATTTTCATACTATCAGACGTAAGAAAAATATTTTTTCTGATGAATTTGCAAATCAAGATTTGCCGAATTTTTTCGCTAATCACGTAAATCTAAAATGGAGAGAAAAGCACGCAGCAAGGCAATCATTTATTAATGACCTATACATTACGATTATCCGTAGAGCGGACACAAAAGGAGTAGAGTTTTTATCACATCTACTAAAAAAATTCGGGCATGTAACTTCAAAACATGCTTGGGAAAGTGATATGCGTGCTACGTATGAAGATTTAGAGGAAACGACAAATCGTATAGTGACAAGCCTTAGGAATTATTCGCCTAAAATCCTTGGAGTAAAAGAAACTCCAGATGGTTTGTTCTGTGAAATAATGGAATTTCTATCTAGAATTGTAAATTGTGGCTTCGTTACAAATACGCTTTTTCCGCTCAGAACTGAAATATCAAGATACTTACCAGTACATAGGTTATTCTTTGGCCGTAAGATGATACAGGTTGTGACTCATAATGAGAGTAAATATGCTGGAATAGTTAGTATCAAAGAATATGGAAATAATACTTCTGCAGGAATGCTTGATTCATTCTTACAACTTCCTTACGAGTTTATAATTACGCAATCTTTTCAATTTACAAATAGGCAAATGGCGATTGGAAAAATGCAGATACAGCAAAATCGAATGATACAGTCTGCAGATAAAGCTATTTCTCAAATAGCAGAAATTTCTCAAGCACTTGATGACGCAATGAGTGGTAAGATTGCGTTTGGTCACCATCACCTGACTATTTCATGTATAGCAAAAAGTCCTAAATCATTGGATAACGCTCTGTCATTGGTAGAATCCGAGCTTTCTAATTGCGGTGTTTACCCTATTCGCGAAAGAGTTAACCTTGAACCAGCATTTTGGGCGCAAATTCCTGGTAATTTCGATTATATAGTGAGAAAAGCTACAATAAGTAGTCTTAATTTGGCTGGATTTGCATCTCAACATAATTATCCTACTGGCAATAAATTCAATAACCACTGGGGAGATGCAGTTACAGTTTTTGACACGACATCTGGTACTCCATTTTTTTTTAACTTTCATATAAGGGATGTTGGACACACTATGATAATTGGCCCAACCGGCGCTGGTAAAACTGTTTTAATGAATTTCTTGTGTGCCCAAGCGATGAAGTTTTCTCCAAGGATATTCTTTTTTGATAAAGATCGCGGTGCAGAGATTTTTTTGAGAGCACTTAGTGGTATTTATACTGTAATAGAACCAAGAACTAAAACAAATTTTAATCCTTTGCAACTTGATGACACCTCTGATAATAGAACGTTTTTAATGGAGTGGATAAAGTCTTTAATTTCGGTATATAATGATAAATTTACTTCAGAAGATATTGCACGGATTAATGATGCAATTGAAGGAAATTTTAAATTAAGAAAAGAAGACAGGTTCTTGAGAAACCTCGTACCGTTCTTAGGGCTTGCAGGTCCTGACACTCTAGCTGGGGCAATATCTATGTGGCATGATAATGGTTCTCATGCTGCAATATTTGATAATGAAGAAGATTTACTAGATTTTTCACGAGCAAGAGTATTTGGTTTTGAGATGGCTAGCTTGCTCAAAGATCCTGTTGCCCTTGGACCAGTATTGATTTATTTATTCCATAGAATTAGCATATCTCTTGATGGCACTCCATCTATTATTGTTCTGGATGAGGCATGGGCATTAATAGATAATCCAGTTTTTGCACCCAAGATAAAAGACTGGTTGAAGGTACTGAGAAAACTAAATGCTTTTGTAATTTTTGCTACTCAGAGTGTTGAGGATGCAAGTAAAAGTGCTATTAGCGATACGCTTGTACAACAAACAGCGACACAGATTTTTTTACCAAATCTGAAAGCTACTAGTGTCTATCGAGATGTTTTTATGTTAACTGAACGTGAGTATATATTAATTAAGCACACAGATCCAAGTACTAGATTCTTTTTGGTGAAACAAGGAGTTACTGCTGTGGTAGCTAGAATAGACTTAAAAGACTTAGATGATATAATCAACGTATTATCTGGACGTGCAGAAAGTGTCATACTGTTACATGATATATTAAAAGAAGTTGGGGACAACCCAAAAGTATGGTTGCCTATATTTTATCAGAAGGTAAAAAATGTTTAAGACTAAACTGTCATTGCTATTAATTGCGATATTTTTACTAAATATAGACTTTTTACTCTCATATCCAGTGCTTGCAGATGGAGTAAGTGGTACTGACAAGACAGAATTTGTTAGCAGATTTAATTCCACTGGCAGCTTCAGTCGTGCCTCTAATCCTGATTGTGGGGCGTTTGAAACAGCTGCAGCATTTGCTGGAATAGCGATTGCTGTTGGCGCAATATTTACTGGCATTGTCTTAATCGTCTCTTCTGCTGGTTTGTTTACCGCTCTTGTTATTGTTGGAATGATAGCTGCAATTGTTGGAGTCTGGAAAGCTATAGGAGGACTTGTTGTTTGTGAACATAGTTTTGTTAGACACCCAGTTGCACGTGACCATGATGGAAAATATAAAAACTTTAAATTAAAAGATACAGGTTATAGTGTCTACACAGATAAAAATTATCAAAAAGAAGACGAATATTTTTCTGCATTACAAGGAAAATCAGGAAAAGATGGAAAACAAACAGAAAAAGAGATTTTAGACTCTAACAACTCGGATACTATGAATAACGAATATAAGAATTATTTTTGGCCAAAAAACAGCGTGCAATACAGTGAATATATAGAAGTATGTCATCGAAATCCTTTAACATTTGGTCATATTTTTAGTGATGTAGACTTTGATGTAAGAGAGAAAGATACTGGATATGAAGGTGGGTCATGGTCACCAAAAGTTGATGGCGCCCTAGAATGTAGAGTTCTTAAAGCTGGGCAAAGCAAAACCATACATGGAGCTACATTCAAAGCAGTGAGAAAAACGGGCAGATTATGTGTGGAGTTAGCCAGTGTTAGCATGCTTGGTATCGAAATGACTCCTTGGCCGCAATGGGTTGATATGGGGTGCACGGAATTGCCACCTGACCCACTTGCTCCTATGTGTGAAAAATCTGTGATGATATTCAAAAATAAAGATGGTACAGGAGAGGAAAAAGTTCCTATTGGTAATAATGATGACTATAAAACTAATATAAGAGATAGGGAAAAAGAAGGAAAAATTTTTGTAGGTTACGACAATAAAGGCTGTTTTAGCTCGTATGTCTCTGAAGCTTGCTATAATCAGGCAGGGAGTAAATCATTAGCTCCTATTCCCATCACTTCTATGATAGTGCAATGCATTAAGGAATCGTTAGATAATTTAGTTGCAGGTATTGATTCAAGTGGCAGCCCACTTAAGGATGAAAATGGACATAACAAGGGCAGTTTCTTATCTGTAGCACAGAAAAAGCTAAAAAACACCGTAACTGCTGTTTTGGTTCTAGCTTTAGTATTGTTCTCTATAAAAGCTATGTCTGGTGGAGTTCAGAGGCCTCAAGAAATGTATATGTTGATTATTAAATTTGCTTTAGTGATGTATTTTACAACTGGTGATGCCATGCAGAAGCACTATGGGTATTTGACGAAGCTTTCAAATGGTTTGTCAGAAATAGTATTGAAGGCATCATCTGAAAGCAAAGGTCTATGTAACTACAAAGCAGAGGATTATGAATACGATCGTGCAGGAAATAAGGTATCTTACAGTTATCTTGCTCCTTGGGACAGGCTTGATTGTAGAATTCTATTTTATTTAGGCGCCCCGTTAGATGGAATTGGTGGCAAAATTGGTACTGGAGGTGTTGTAACGTTAGCAATCTTGCTTGGTGCTGCTCCTGTCTTGTTAGTTGCAGGTTCGATAATCGGTATTATTTTTGCTGGTGGACAGATTTTAGTAGCTATTGTCTGTATATTTATGGCCGTTTTGATGATGATGGTTATTTTGTGGCTGTGCTATGTATTTATTTTATCTCTAGTTGCTTTAAGTGTAATCGTCATTTTATCACCTTTGTTCATTCCTATGGTTTTATTTCAACACACCAAAGGATATTTTGACGGCTGGGTGAAAGAGTTGATTACCTATAGCTTATACCCGGTTATCCTTTTTGCGTTTTTGTCTTTTATGTTTATAGCATGTGATAAAATCTTTTATAGAGGTTTGAATTTTGAGAAAGAACAAGTTAAAATATTAGGCAAGAAAACATATTGGTTTAAGTTGAAAAAAGGAGAATGTGCTAGCAATCCAAATACTTTAGCGTGCATGCTGCAAAATTACAAATGGGAAAAGAGCATGCTACTTGGTCTGGTTGATTTTGCATATGTTGAATTTAGTGACTCTGTGCTTGGAGAGCTAATGAAGTTATGTTTAGTACTATTTCTATTTTATCACTTTTTAAACATTCTTCCTGGAATGGCTGCCGAACTTGCTGGTAACCATAGAGCAGCGCTCGGTTCTGGTAGTACACCTCCACAAATGGTGAACAAAGCTTTATCTGCTGCTAAAGCTGCTGCTGGGGATGTTGGTGAAGTTGCTAAAGCTGTTGCTGAGAAGGCAAGAGGTGCTATTGGAGGAGGTGGTGGTGGAGATGGAGATAGTGGTAAAGGTTCCAGCGAAACTGTTAAATAAGGTGGCGGCGATGCTAGTTAAGGTAAGTAACAGATGCTTAAACGTTTAAGTAACCAAAACTTGGGTAAGCTATGCATGAGTTTTGTGGTGCTCTTTTTATTGTCTGGGTGCGGGGAACATCACTGTATTAAGCCAGAAAATTTATCAGGTTTGCGTGAAAAACTAGATATAGTGTCAACAGAGCAGAAGTGGGTTGATTCTGGTGTCCATATCTCAGATGGGGTAAGAGTAACAGAAATTAATATAGTGCCTAGCAAGATTAATTTTTGTCCTAAGCAGTACGCAGATTTTGCAATTGGGCCTGGGAGAAATGACGTTACATTACCATTTGCACTTGAAGCTGGTGATACGATAAGCTTTAGTGTGATTGGAAGTAAAGTGTGTAAAGATAAAGAGAGTGAGACAAAAATCAGGTATTTGAAAATCGACGAAAAGTGTAGCGAGCAAGAAACGGAACATTTTGCACATGTTTTAAATCAAGAGAAATGCCAAGGTGGCAAGGATGGGATATGTCCTAATAAATATATAATAGGCGATGCGCAATGGTTGAGTGGAAAAGAGTACTGGGATTCAGATTTTTCGAAGTTAGATCAAGATGAGAGGAAAAAGAAGATTAATGATATTATTGAGTCTGTAAAACAGGGAGAAAGTATATGTAGCAAATTTTCAAGCAATAAGAAAAAGGAAGGCAAGAAAGGTGAGATAGATACATACATTTTAAATCTTGCATGTCAAAACATGTGTTATTATCATAACCAAAATTGCGTTCAGATAGAGTCTAATACTGTAGATGATGGCCGTGTGGCTAGAGAACTTGCTAACGCTTTAGCTGTTGGTAACGATGAAGCAAGTAAAGGAAAAGCTATCAAGATGGCTGTGGATCGTATAAGAGAAAAGGGGGTAAGTACTTACATTCCATCATTAGTAGTGTCAATGCAGGAAGAAGATTTTGAACGTGTGAGAAACGATGGTATACGCACTAACTATGATCATGAAGTGAAGGGCAATCATCACCAAGGTGAGAATTTAACTTTCACCCTTGGTACTGGAGGCAAGGGTGGTTTCAACATAAGAGTAACGAAGAACCACAGTCTGGAGAATAGCTTGTATATAAGCGTCTCTGACAAACTTCCTGAGCGTGAGCCTGACGAAACTCAGGGAGATATATCCGTAGATATCAGCAAAGTTCATGACACCCAATATATGGAAAACTTGAAAGGAAAATTAAAAAACAAAAGCGGTACCATATATTACGGAATAAGAGACCATGGCTGCGATTATAAAAATGAAGGTCAGTTTAGCATTAGCCTCACAACTAAAGAGCCACCTACAAGAACTTTTAGTGCGATATATAACTTCTTTGATGAAAAAGTGAAAACTGCATTTTTCGGCTCTAATTATAAAGACCCTAACGCAATTCACTCTGATACTAGTCCTGTAAAGTCTCTTTACGAAAGTTTTATAAAATCAAGCAGAACAAATACCATTAGATCCACGATAATATCGCTGTTAGTATTATACATAACCTTATATACCCTTTACTACTTTTTTGGTTTAACTCATATTTCTATATATGAGTTTTTAATTGTATGCGTAAAGATAGGAATCATCGTCCAGCTATTGCAGGATAATAGCTGGAACTTTTTTTATAACAATGCATTCTCTATGCTTATTAACACTCCAAAACAACTAATAGAAATAGCAAATTTTAGAGGTACGACATCAAATGTTTTTGAATTCCTTGATTTGCCGCTCAATAGGTTCTTGTCATCGCATTCAGTATTGTTAATAGTATCTCTTATATTTTCTGGCCCTTTGGGCATTGTATCTTTTTGCTTGGTGATTTGGGGTTTAATCACAGTGAGCTTATCTATTTTTAATGCCTTATTTTCTTTTATTACATCTATAGCAATAGTTGCGTTATTGCTTTCTTTAACACCTATTTTTATTATTTGTCTTTTATTTTCATATACTAGGCAGATGTTTCAAAACTGGGTTAAAAATTTAGCAAGATTTGCAATTCATCCAGTGGTGCTTTTAATTTTTATATCACTGATAAGTCAGGTTATGGATTATATTGTGTATTCAGTGTTTAATTTTGAGGTCTGTACTACATGTATACTTAATATTAATCTAAAGATTTTTAACCCTTGTATTTTTTATGGTTATGCCTCCAAATATACACCCAATATTACCTCTATGATGGCTTTTGTTATCTTAGGTCATGCTATGAAAGCTTTAGTTGAAGCTTCTTCGACAATATCTGACTCGTTGTTTGGTGTTTATGTAGCAAGCGAACCTGGAAGACAGTATCAACAAAGCTTAATGGGAACAGTAGGGTTAGATGAACAAAGCGTTCAAAGAAGAGCAGGAAGTGCTTCTCAACAATCAGGTACGCCAAGTCAAAGGCCTCAAATACCGCAAAGGGCTCAAGGACCTCAAGGGCCTAAGATACCAGGGGGCTCATAATGATAAGTAAAAGATCGTTATTATTTATACTATGTTTCGCAATCACTGGTTGTAACATGGATTGTGTCGAACCTGGATTGCAGAGCAGAAACACTAGTGTTAACGTGGATGTTCCAGTTCATAAAGCCGATAAAATTCATTGGGTTGATTCTGGTCAAGTAATTAGTAAGGGTGAGAAAATCAAATTTACCCTCAATGGATCAGTAAATTTTTGCCCTCCTAAAGAAGGCAAAAATCCAAGGAAAGTACTGGTGCCGGCTAGCTTTTGTACTGATGGCTCAGAACCAAATTATAGTAAAGCTGCAAATATTAACGATGTGCCTAATAATTATGGCGTTGATGAAAAAGGCGTAAGTGAAAACGAATTGTGCGGCAGTAAAGGATTTGGCAGCAATAGACGTTATGTGGATACTGGAATTAAAGTAAATCCAGGTGACAGGTTAAGTTTCAGCTTAGTTCCAAGAGAGATAACAATTGATTATGACAATCCACAAGGAAAGGGCATCAGCTTTGATGACAATTGTTATAAAGCTATGAAAAATAGTCATGGGGAAACTGTATATAAGAAAGCTACAGTGAGTGAAGTACATCAGGGGGGAGAGTTTTTTTGTGATGGTAAAGATGGTACAAAAAATAAAATACAATTTTTACCTCTTGATAAAACAAAAGCAAAGGAAAGCAAAGTGCTGGTTGGCAATGGATACACTCCATATGATAATAAGGTACATTTTAATAAAGGTTACATTAAAGACAACGAACCATGGGTATATGGTTCGCTACTTGATTTACGCCGCGCTAAAATAGGATTGAACGAATTATGTGATGGAAAAAGCTGCGATTTTAACGAGGTGAAAAAGTATAGCTCTTATGAGCTTAACTGTTACTATCAGAACATATGTTACAACAAAGAAGGTATATGGAATGCTACTTTTCCTAAAGAGAAGAATTGCGTCTCTTCTATAAGGTATAGCAAATATGATAAAGGAGATAAATGTGATATGTATTCTCACCTTAAAGAGGTTGAAGATAAGCTTAAGGAGATAGAAAGAAATAAAGGGCAGATTAACATTATTGATTTTACATCAGACACTGGAGAAGATATTTCCTGGGCTGAAGCTCTTGTTGCAAAGATTGGCAATCTTGATTATCAGGATACTGCTCAAGGTATTCAATGTCTTCCAGAGGATAAGGGTGCAAAAAGGAATAATGTGTGTTCACAAATTAAAGATGATTTTGAGGATTTTTCTTTAAGGTTGAACCATGATTATGAAGTAAATCAAGGTATAAAGTCCGGTAGTGATGTAATGCTTGCTATAGCAAGTAATGGCGAATACTACCTTCATAGAGGTGGGTACCATGTTAAGGTAACTAGATCATGTGAATATATTAATGGCGAGAAACTGTATGTATATTTGGGTGATAACCCACCTAAAGATTTGCATGGTGTAGGAACTAATGATTTTAAAGTGGTAGGAGTGAGAGAAAGAGTAGACGAAAAAGATAAGTACACCATATTAGATGTAATAAAAGGAGAACACTTTCAGGACGGAGAATCTAAGAAGATATATTTTGGTATTGATGTAAGCAACGTAAAGAAAGATGACATTACAGACAAGGAGGGCAAATATTATGAAAACAATAAGTACACAGTAAATTTATTTCTAAAAAGAAAAATAAACGATTTTATTTCATCGAATATAAACAAGATATTTGGTGTTATAACAGAAGGAGGTGGAGACACTGTTAAAGATTTATATGAAGGATATAGAAAGGGGCTTATACAAGGAGTAAGAGCCTTACTTACTCTATACGTTATATTTACTGTCGTTGGCTATATGCTTGGAACAATACAGCTAAGTAAATTTGATTTCATTGTAAGAATGTTCAAGATAGCATTTATAGCTTTTGCCTTTAGCGATAGAAGCTGGGAACTTTTTGGTACAACTTTGTCCAAACTTTTCGTAGGTGGTAGCATTTATTTAGTTGATAGCTTTTCTGGCTATGTAGGAGAAGGGGGGAGAAAATTTGCATTCTTAGACTTAACAGTAGGAGTATTATTCACAGCAGAAACATGGCTGAAGTTTTTATCGTTAATGCTCTCTGGTCCTTTTGGCTTTATTGCATTTTTGGCAATACTCTACGCTACTTTTATGTTCTTACAATGCATTATTAGCGCTACGTTTAAATATGTAATATCTACTGTTCTAGTGGCGTTTTTGCTGTCATTAACACCTTTGTTTATCGTATTTATTTTATTTCAACAGACTAAATCCTTGTTTGATAATTGGATAAAAACGCTGGCTCACGTTGCAGTACAACCAGTTATTTTATTTTCATCTTTATCTCTTTTAAATCAGTTGATGTATTCAGTTCTATACAATCTCACAAATTTTTCTGCATGCTATCAATGTTTAATTAGCGTAAATTTCTTATCGTATGATCTGTGCTTGATGAAATCAATACTGCCTCTTGGATACAGTCCTGGCACTAGCGTTGATGTTGCACTCAGTACCGGAGAAAGGGCTGGTGGGCACTTTGCAGCATTACCTATAGACCTAATCCAGGCGTTTATATACCTCATTATTGCTGGTGCAATGGAAGCTTTTGTTTCTATATCGGAAGCTATGGCACAGGCACTATTTAGCTCTGGTTATGGAGTTGCTGGTAGTGTTGGTCATGTTGCTAGGAGCGCATCACAAGCTATGCTGTCAACTGTTGGCCTTGATGATAAGACCCAAGGTATTATACAGAACATTAGGCAACAAGTGGGTAAAGATCGGACGGAAGTTGACGTGAAGGATAATTCCATGAGCCCTAAATCTGAAATACCAGAACAATCAGGTAAGCAAGAAGGTCCTGATAAAAAGGAGAGGGGGAGCTCTAAACCTGAAGCACCAAAACAATCAGGTCAGCAAAAAAATCCTGATGAAACAATAAGAAGTGACCCTAGTGCTAAAGCTAAAAACAAGGAAGAAAATGGAGAGAAGTAAGATATGAATGATGTTATGGAGTAACTAATTAAAAAGATATTTTAAGTAAAGTTTTAGAAATTTATTCTGTATTTGGAAAAAGTTTAGATATGCAATCACGTTTAGGCAAATGTTGGTTTAGGGTATTACTTCTTGCAGCTTATGTGCTGATCACAGGTTGTAGTAAAAACGATATGCCTTTTCCAAGGTGTATATCTGCTGACTATTTTGGTCCTGAACCTATTGCAGTAAGCGCTCATTTTCCAAGCGGCCACGATGCATTTATTCCAGGAGATGGAGAAGTTATTGATCCTGAAACTGGCGAAATTAATTATGGTTTTCACCATAACCAAGTGGTGAAGTGGAAGGATACCGGACTTGAAACTAATGGAGATAGTTTAAAAGTGCGAGTTAATGGTGCATGGACATCTTGGAGTAATAATAACAAGAAGGAATCTAAAAAAGGCAGTTATACCTTACAAAGCTTGGAGCAGTTAAAATATGCAACTAAATTTGAAGGTAAACAAAGTGATAATAGTTTACCTAATTTTCACTTTGTTTGTAACGATTACCAACTTAGCATAGAAAAATTTTCAAGTAATCCGAATGCAAGTTGCACTGTAAATTGCAAGTGCATTAATGAAGATGATGGAGCAAAACGTGGTGCCCCATGTTGGTTTACTAATGGTCATGGTGCTTATCTTTTGTTTCAAAGGCCAGGTGACATTAATCCTAACGACAATCTAAAGTTAATGCGTAATCCTTCATCTCCTACTGTACATCTAGGTTATAACTCTACAGCAGAAGGCGAAAGCGGACTTTTTACTTTAGACAAAGATAGCACTAAATTAAAGGACAGAAATTGTAACCCAGTGAAATTAGAAAAGGGATGGAAAATATATGTAAAAATATTAGATAGATATTACTTAGATAATGCAGGTGGCTACTCTTTTGAGTTCTTAAGTGGAGTGCAGCAGCCAAGTAGTTTTGGGTTTTTTGATTACATTTATCACTATCTAAAATGTGTATTATTGATTAACAAAAATTGTGAAAGGCATTTTAACAGTAACGAACCTGCAGCTGCACAAGCTATGTTTCAAAATATAGCTGAGCATAGCACGAGCTTTCATAATTTTGTTCTTTCCTTGCTTGTTCTATTTGTAATGATTTCATCGCTTCTTTATCTTTTTGGCATGATACGAGAAACTAAGCATGATATGCTCATCAGAATGATGAAAATCACTCTAGTAATAGTGCTTATATCTCCTGGAAGTTTTAGATTTTTCTATGATCATTTTCTTGTTTTATTCGTCAAAGGCCTTGAACAATTGATAAGCATAATTACTAATTTTGCTCCCAACATGAACAACGGAAGTATTGCTCAAGGAGATGAAGCTAAGTTGTTTAGATTCATGGAGGGCATGTTCAATAAGTTTTTTGCTTATTCTGTTTGGAAAAAATTTGCAGCGTTTTTACATTATCAGATGTGGGCAAGCCTACTTATGATACCGGCAATTTTCATAGGGATTGTGCTATACTTCTTGCTGTGCTTATATGCTTACATAATATTTCTCTCTGGCTTCATGGGTATAGCTTTTCTTATAGCTATCATGCCACTGTTCCTGATCTCTATTTTATTTTCACCGCTGAAAAGTCTATTTGAAGGTTGGATAAAATTCTGCATCAGTTTTTGTTTACAATCGATTATGATATTTGCTCTCTTGTCATTACTGGCTTCCATTATAATGAATACCTTTTATAGGCAGTTAGGTTTTACTGTATGCTACAATAAATGGTTTGAGGTAAGGTTGTGCATTCCAAAATTGTTTTGCATCATTGATAAGCAGTACTTTGGTTGGACTCCAGGGCAAATTTTTGTACCTTACACTATCGGAGAAGCTTCCCCACTGAATGTGGATAAAAGTATAGAAGGTATAGAAAAGATAAGCAGAGAAGGTGGTACAATAAAATTTACTGGCGGTGCTGGGTATATCCCTCTTCCACCGGATTACATAAAAGGTTTTCGTTATATAGATTACCCTTTCTTTAATCCAATTCCTGAAACTAAAGATAATCCAGCAGACCACTATATTGCAGAAAGTGATATGGTAGTTAGTAATGGCTGCAGTGCAAAAGATCTAGTACGCTTAACAAATAGTTTATCCCATGCATCAGAGAGGGCTGACATTATATTACTGATCAACAATATAGAGAAAAGGATAGGTGATGTTAGTGAAATAATAAAACGCTACTGTCAAGATATAAACAAATGCAATAGTTATAGGGAAATAATTAATGAAATAAGATCTTTAGTGCGGAGTGCGGTAGAAAAACAAGGTTGTAGAATACTGAAACTTCATGATTTATATAAGGATCCCAACAGTAAATACTGCCAGAAATGTAAAGATTGTGAGAATTGCAAAAATTATCAAGATAATAGCGATTACCAAAGGGTACAAGACATACAGAGAGGTTATTTAATCAATGCAGGGGAAATCTTTGTGTTATTCTTGCTTTCATTTTTAATGTTCTGCTTACGCACGTTCGTACAACAAATGGGCTCAAGTATCGCTGGTGGTGGATACAGCGTCTACAATATATCTAGTATGTATCAGGCATCGCCTTTGACTGGCATAATGGAAGGATTCAAACAGCAGTGGCAAAAGTTTGCCGGTGGAAAACTAGAGTCTTTAGGCAGTTGGGCTACTCATTTACCGGATAGATTAGCCGGAGGTGCAGCTAATTTATTAGGCAGGATACCAAGAGTTGGAGGAGTGCTAAAATACGCTATTGATGTGCCACGTAAATTTGTAGGTGCTACTATTGAAGCAACAAAATTTGTGACATCGCCTGAAAATGACGTCGATAAGCTTGAGAAAAAAATTTACAAGGCGTTTGGAGTTGATGAAGAAGATATTACACACAGAAGAATTGGTAAATATTTGGATTATTATAAAGGGTATGTAGGATCACATTTGGGTTATACAATAGAAGATGCTATGAAGTTTACTTGGGAGCATGGCCTTGACTCTATAGGAAAGGATGGCTATAACCATAACCTACTCTATAGAGCAAAATCACATAGACGGGAATTCTTGGAGAAGCTTCATGATTACACTATCGGTCGCAAAAGGACGCCAGAAAAGCATAAGGATGAAGGTAGTGATAGCCAATCTAGTGCGCCAGATTCGAAAACCTCAAGTGAATCAGCAAGGAATTTATCAAAAGACAAAGACCAGCCAAATGAATCAATAAAAAGAGGGGTACCGGATGAGCCAAGAGAAAGAGATAGGAATGAGGATGACAATGGCGAGTNNAATCATAACTTTAAAGGACTAAAATATTATGGTTTGCAGCAAGACGAAGACGGTAACATAAAGTTAAATGACTACGACGACATTTTAAATGCGCGTAGGGCGAGAGTAGATCTACTATTAGACAACACACCAGACAACAATATCGACCTCACTAGGTTAAATAAAGCTTTGAGTGAGAAATTTGTAGATAATCATAGTTTATCGTCTGAATTTGATAAGGAAGATCAAGAAATTGCGCAGGAAGAGCTTAAGGCGTTTAACATTTTAGATAACCTTAATAATCTTGCAAATATTAAAAGTGAAGATCTACTCGAGGTTAGTTTATTACTATCTGATCTTAGCTTCATAGAGAGAAATGTTGTGCTAAATACCGATCAGAATTCAGATTTAGCAGAGTTTAAAAGCCTATTTATTGAAAAAAAGGCATCTGGTGAGGAATATAGTAATGAAGAATGTAAAGGCTTTCTAGATGATATAGATAAAATCAATACTATAATTAAGTTAGAATTAGAAAGCAGAATTGAAGGGATAAATCGTGATGAAAGAAATGATTATGATGGTTTACAAGATGAGATTGGTCAAGCAATAAATGCAGCAGGCAAATCAAAGAAAAACAACTGATGGTCTTGTATTTGTATTCTTCTTGTAAGTAACTCTGGTAGCTTCTTTCTATTAAACTGCTAAAAGCCATATTGACATTAATCTTATAGTATAAATAATTAATTATTTTGGAGCTCATTTAGTATGCTACGCATTATTGCAGGCAAATATCGCGGAAGAAAAATAACTACAGGCAAGCACTTAGCTGCACGACCAACTATGAGTATTGTTCGAGAAGCAATATTTAGCATGCTTTCCTCAAGAAAACCTATTTATAATTTGAATGTACTTGATTTGTTCTGTGGTAGTGGCTCTTTTTCATTTGAAGCGCTTTCTCGCGGTGCTAAACATGCGTTCATGGTGGATTCAGATTATTACAATTTGCAACTGCCTAAAAAAACAGCAGAAGATTTTGGAATTACGGACAATGTTACGCTAATTTGTTGCAGTGCTAACTGCTTACCAAAACCTATTTCAAAGTGCAACATAGTTTTTATAGACCCACCTTATAATAGTAATTTAGTTGAATCAACGTTGAATGGATTAGCTCACTCAGGCTGGTTAAGCAATGATGCATTGATAATTCTAGAGATTAGGAAAAACGAAGGTTTTGAGTGCAATAAAAATTTTGGTGTAATTCTGGAACGTACTTACGGTATAGCAAGAATAATTTTTCTTTCTCTATTAACTTAAACTGTATCCGTTCAGCGGAGTGGCAGAATAAGGTAGACAAGGTGATCTAAAAAGATAATCATAGAGTAAAAATGTGGTAAACCTTTTAGAGCATGTCTTCAAACTAAGTAGAAAGGAGTTAAGTTAAGTGTGTTATAAGATATATTTTAAATGTACCCAAGCGATATAAGTGACAAAGAATGGAAGATGATAGAGCAATATTTTGAACCTAAAAAGACCGGCAGACCAAGAAAACACAGTATCAGAACGATTATCGATGCAATAAGGTATGTGATGAGAACAGGCTGTCAATGGAGACAACTACCTAAGAATTTTCCACCATGGAAAACCGTGTATAGTTGTAATTCGCGTTTAAAAAAAGTGGAATATGGCAAGAAATTCATGATTTTCTAGTTAAAAAACTAAGAAAGATAATTGGTAAGAATGAAACTCCATCAGTAGGAATAATTGACAGTCAATCAGTAAAAACCACTCAAAAAGGGGATCCAGAGGATATGATGCTGGCAAGAAAGTAAAGGGTAGAAAACGCCACATCGTTGTAGATACTCTAGGTCTTGTAATTGCTGCTGAAGTACACAGTGCAAGCATTCAAGATCGTGATGGTGCACTAAATCTTTTTGTTCAAGCCAAATGCAAAGCTCCAACATTACGTAAGTTTTTTGCTGATCAAGGATATACAGGTAAATTGCAAAACCGCTGTTTATTGGAAACTGGATGTTTGTTGACGATTACCAAGAAAGTAGTTGATACAGGATTTCAGGTTATTCCTAAACGTTGGATTGTTGAGAGAACCTTTGCTTGGCTCTCCAATTTTAGACGTATGAGTAAGGATTATGAGCATTCTCCTCTCACTTCAAAAAATAACATCTTTTTTAATATGATCACTATTATGCTTCACAAATTAGCTCATTCTTGAGTTTGAAGACATGCTCTTAGGAATAACCTGAAATCCTGTATCAACTACTTTCTTGGTAATCGTCAACAAACATCCAGTTTCCAATAAACAGCGGTTTTGCAATTTACCTGTATATCCTTGATCAGCAAAAAACTTACGTAATGTTGGAGCTTTGCATTTGGCTTGAACAAAAAGATTTAGTGCACCATCACGATCTTGAATGCTTGCACTGTGTACTTCAGCAGCAATTACAAGACCTAGAGTATCTACAACGATGTGGCGTTTTCTACCCTTTACTTTCTTGCCAGCATCATATCCTCTGGATCCCCTTTTTGAGTGGTTTTTACTGATTGACTGTCAATTATTCCTACTGATGGAGTTTCATTCTTACCAATTATCTTTCTTAGTTTTTTAACTAGAAAATCATGAATTTCTTGCCATATTCCACTTTTTTTAAACGCGAATTACAACTATACACGGTTTTCCATGGTGGAAAATTCTTAGGTAGTTGTCTCCATTGACAGCCTGTTCTCATCACATACCTTATTGCATCGATAATCGTTCTGATACTGTGTTTTCTTGGTCTGCCGGTCTTTTTAGGTTCAAAATATTGCTCTATCATCTTCCATTCTTTGTCACTTATATCGCTTGGGTACATTTAAAATATATCTTATAACACACTTCTTAACTCCTTTCTACTTAGTTTGAAGACATGCTCTAAACGTTGGATTGTTGAGAGAACCTTTGCTTGGCTCTCCAATTTTAGACGTATGAGTAAGGATTATGAGCATTCTCCTCTCACTTCAAAAAATAACATCTTTTTTAATATGATCACTATTATGCTTCACAAATTAGCTCATTCTTGAGTTTGAAGACATGCTCTTAGAACTTTGCAAAAATTTACAGCAAAAAATAGAAAAGTTAGAAGCAAAAATAGAAAGGCTGGAAAGAGAGAATGAAAGTTTAAAAGCAGAGAACAAGGCTTTAAAGATAGAGAACGCTGAATTAAAGGAAANNGTAAACTCGAAAAATTCATCTCTACCAAGCTCTAGAGAGTTGTACAAAATAAAAAAGGACAAGCCAAAGAGCGACAGAAACGTTGGTGGTCAGGTTGGTCATAAAGGGAGTTTTCGCGCCAAAATGGATGCAGATGAGGTGATAAAAGTAAAGTTGTCATCTACTTGTGAATGCGGAGGAGAGATTGCAATATGCAAGGGACCATACATTCATCAAAAAGTTGATTTGCCAGCTTATGTTGTGGAATACCAATNNGGCCGCTGTTGCAAGTGTGGAAAAAGAAAAAGTAGCAGGCTACCAGAAGGTGNNGATACATTTGGTTCAAAAGTTAAGTCAACAATCGCGGCGCTGAGCGGATTTTACAAGAACTCGAAAAGAGAAGTAGAAAATATTATAAAAAATATTTTCAACCTGGACATCAGTGTTGGTAGCGTGTCAAATAGCGAGGCTAGAGTTGCAGAANAATGCCAAGAAGCGTATGAGCAAATCGAGCAAGAAGTAAGTAAAAGTGAAGTTCTGCATATCGATGNNCATTATAACAAAGGTAAACTTGGTTGGTGCTGGATGTTTACGACTAATAGAGCAAGTTTTATAAAATTGACAGAGTCAAGAGGAATGAAGGTTTTACAAAATAGTAAGTTCTGCAATCGCAATANNGTAACTGACAGGTACGCAGCATACAACTACTTTGCCGATAAAAACAGGCAAATCTGTTGGGCACATTTATCAAGAGATTTTGAAAGGTTAGCGCATAGTTGGAACATTGAAGTTAAAGTTCTGGNNTTAAGAAACGTAGCCACTGAATTATTTGCACTGAAAAAAGCTTTACTAAAAAGTGAAATAGATGTTTTAAGATTTACTAGACGTGCCAGAAAGTTGCGAAAACGTACAAGGTATTACTTGAAGCNNCACTTACCTGAAGTAATTGGAGCTTCTCGAGTTGCAAAAAATATTTTGAAATCTGAAAGAATGATGTGGAATTTTTAGATGACCCAGCCGCTGACAAACAACCATGCTGAACGGCAAATTCGGCATTATGTCGTTTACCGCAAAAATTCGTATTTTACACAATCAGAACTAGGAAACACATTCCTCGAACGGATAATTTCATTATACTTAACTTGGAAACAAAAGGNNCCTTTCCAAAACCTCTTATCTATTGTCTCTTAAACCACTCTGCTGAACGGATACCTTAAACTTGTATATGCTTTTCATTGATGGGTTTCAGTTCTATTTTCGTCAAGCTTTCGGAGATACTACTTTTTGGGTAGTCTTCTAGATTAAAATTGCTATTAAATTCACCTTCCAACAAATATTTATGTGCTTTTTCGATAAACTGCTTCTCCTTTTCTTCGTATCTTGTTGCATTACCGTTATCCTGACGGTGAATCAAATGTTCTTTGTAATCAGCATGAATATTTTTGCTCTTACACTCCGTGTTTTGAGGATCGTGTTCAAGTACTATATTTTGTCTGAACAGTTTTCCGTTAGTTAATTGATCGCAAAGTTTGTTAACAAGTTGCATGTCTTCTGGGATTACTTTATCTCCTTTCCTGCCAACAATCAGCACAGGACATTTTGTATTCTTTACAATTTCCAGTGAATTAAAATCTAATCCACAATGTCTAAACCAGAAATTTAAAAGCATTGAGGGAAGCCATTTCACTAAACTCTCAGGAGAATCTCTGACTGTGTCCTTAAGTGAGCTATAAGAATTGCTGTGAATTAGTGTCAAATAAATCCCTTGCTTTTCAAACCTTTTTAAAACTTCTGCTGCAATTCCTCCTCCAAGAGAATTAGTATCCAAAATTACATCGTTTGGATGCACACCTTTTACAAGTAACATGTTTACCATTGCCATTCCAGCCTGAACTAACTTTTCACCGTTTGTTAGAAATTTATATAGTGCTACAACCTTTTCTCTTTTCAAAAAGAATTCAATAATATCTTCTATATCTTTGTTTTTTTTCTGANNCTCCTGATCATGAGCTTCTGCACTTGTTTCTGATTTTTCGCCTACAAGTTTATTTTTAAAGCATTTTATCCACTCAGGACCGAATTCATTTTCCAAAAAGCTTTTTATTTTATGTATGATAAACCTTTCCTTAACAAAATTAAAAAATACCCATAAGCAAAGTACGACAAAACATATGGTAGCCAAAATTGATAGCACTACCGACGTAAAAACTAATCCCGTAAGCACCTTTTTTGATTTTTGATTCTGGTGTGCCAAGTATAACAACACAATAAAAGCAGTAGACGATATAGCAAAACATAAATATATTGATACTATTCTCCTATTGAATTTTTTNTCTTCAGAATTTAATTCTTTTTGAAAGAATTCTGAATTAACAATACTAGAGAAATAGGGATAGTCAAAATAATGCTTAACTAACTTACTTTCTTGCCCCTTAAGTGCATTTTTACCAAGAGCGTTAACTTTAATACACCCCAATACTCCAAAAAAGTTTATCACGTGTTTTGCATTTTCCTCTGGCTTGATATTACCATCAGTGTAATAAATAACTCTCATTTTATCGTTAATGAATATTTAGTTACTTTAACATAAAAATTAAAAAAAAATCAAGAGAATATGAGTTATCAAAAAACTAGTATAATAAAAGACCTATAAGAAATTTCCTATGATTCCTTGTAAGCGAGTTTTGAATTTTTGAAATGTCATGACATTGTTGATACGTTTGTCAAGAAACGATAAAGTATCTGCAAAATCTTCTGAATAATCATTAATAAAAAAGAGTATTGTACTTAAGTATACTCCAGCTAATATTGCTCTTTTTGTATAGTAGTTAAAATCTGTTGATTGATCATGAATGCCATACCAAATTGCGCTAATAGTTCTGTATAAAAGTTTACTAGAAAAATATGTATTTTTTGGTGATACAGAGAATAATAAAACATTTTTTAAAAGTTCTTTATAATTCGGTAGCTTAGCGTAGTTTGAAAGGCGTATTTGAATAGCTAACTTTACTCGCTCTCGCACTTTCATATCTTCTAAATTAGAATTTCTTAGTTCAGCTTCCATTGAGCTATTTAAGTCCTCTGCTATGTACTCCAAAGCGCTATATATTCCATTCTGAAATTTGCAAAAGCTATTAGCTAGATTAAGGTCTGTGCACACCTTTAATAGGGTTTCATCGCTTATTCCTTCAAATGGAATAACCCTAATTAGCTTATCTATTATTAACTTTTGTTCCACGTAGCATTATACTAAACAGCATGTGTGATTGTACCTGAGATTTTCAAACATTCTACAAAATGCCTCACCACGTTCCTCAAAATTTTTCCATTGATCAAAAGAAGCACACGCGGGAGAAAGTAATATAGTTACTTCTTCTTTGCTATTTAAGGCCTCTTCAAAAGCTAGTTTAAGTGCGTTTTTCAAATTGCAACATTTCACAAAATCTACTTTATTCTCCATAGTGTTTGCAAAGGCTTCGGTTGATTCCCCAATAAGAAAAGCTTTTCTAATCCTTGTAAAATGCTTGCTTAATGATTCTATTCCACCCTCTTTACTTTTTCCACCAACAATCCAATATATGTTTTCATAAGATAAGATCGCCTTTTCGCTCGACTTGGCATTAGTTGCTTTGCTATCGTTCACGAAAAACACATTTCTTATTTTGCCAAGTAGTTCATTTCTGTGCTCC
Source organism: Wolbachia endosymbiont of Anurida maritima (assembly GCF_042182995.1). Lineage (NCBI taxonomy): Bacteria > Pseudomonadati > Pseudomonadota > Alphaproteobacteria > Rickettsiales > Anaplasmataceae > Wolbachia > Wolbachia endosymbiont of Anurida maritima. The sequence continues at coordinate 356,884 of NZ_CP102058.1, read as the reverse complement.
AGTCCTGAAAAGGATTTGATTCCATTGATAATAGTGTTGCTATTTATTTTAAGCAGCTTACATACGGCATATGCGGCTGCTATGTTCTCTGCGTTGGATATTAGGTTTATTTTCACGTTGCTTAATGATAAGCTATGATTCTCTAGTTTTCCAGTGTCCCGGCACTGGGATGACAGAAAAAGTGGCTGGAAGGGTGACACCGAAGCTGAGATTGGAATTTTGTTTCCAGTGAATTTGTTGAATATATCAGCAGTAATCTCATTGTCACATCCTATCACGGCAATCTCACTACCGTTTATCAGTTTTAATTTAGTTGCTATGTAGTTCTCCATACTTCCATGCCTATCTATGTGATCTGGTGTAATATTGAGCAATACTGCGATATCCACATTGATTTCATTCATCAGCTCCAATTGAAAAGAGGAAAACTCAATTACATAAATTTCTGCATCTCTTTCTAGATTCAAAACAGGAACGCCTAAATTTCCACCAATAGCTACTTTTTTCCCTGCAGATTTTAATATGTGTCCTATTAGTGATGTAGTGGTTGATTTACCATTTGTTCCTGTGACGCCTATTACCTTCTGGTTTGTAGTTTTAGCTTCAAGAAATAGCTCAATGTCTGATTTTATTTTGCAATCAAAGCTTCTTGCAAGTTTTACTATCCAATGCGTCTCTGTTGGCACTCCAGGGCTTAAAACCAATGCATTGATCTCATACCAATTATATTCCTTGGGATGAATAAAATTACATTTTTTATACATCATTTTTGCATTTGCTATTTGCTCTTCATGATCATCCCATGCATATATTCTTGCACCACTATTTATTAGGGCGTTAATGTTGGATAAACCAGTTTTACCAAGACCAAAAACCGCGACGTCTTGATTTTTGTATTTGTTTAGTTGCACTGTTAGATAACTTATGCGAACCATTTTATAAAGATATCGTACAAACTACAACAGAATTCTTGCATAGGTCTCAACTGACCTTACCCAGAAAAAGTAGAACCTTTGAAGTGGTTGACTAAAATAGACTATTCGCCAGACTCTGTGGACAAAATTTTAGAGAAGCCAAATGAGAGTCTACACGAAATTTAAAAAGCCCATAAAAACTTCAGAGGTTTTGTCAAAGCGAGAGAAAAGACTTTTAAGCCTCTTATGAGTAACTATTTATCACGCAGTTGATCTATGGATATAATACTACCATTTGATAATTTTTCAGTACATTTTTCACTTTTGTATTCTTTATCAGAATCGATACTAAATATTAAAACATCTCCTGAAATTTTATCACGAAACTCACTAATAGCAAAAAACGGTATAGTAATTCGCTCTTGTTTTCCTTGAAAACTCAAACTAACGCTAAATTTATCCTCAGAAACTTTTAAATCATAGAATTGATGCTGTAATATGATAAGCATTTGAGTAGGGTATGACTTTTTCAAATAATCTGGTATGGTCACACCATTAAAATATGTGAAAAATAATATTTCTAAGTGAGGGGTAAAACCATTACCTGATATAACATCTAAAGCCTTTTTGATAATTTGAAACTTAACAGAATTAAGCAATTTTTTGTAATCTGTTTGTTCCATATAACTTTTACATACGTAAATTTTGGGGAACTTCTGTTACCCGGCGTTCCCTGAACCGTGCTTATAGCAATGAAGTTATAGTGCTTAAATTAAGCAGCTATTGCATCGACATTGTCTTCAGCAGCAAAATTATCGTTTGCATTTAAATTATGAACTCTTAGCGGTGGTGTCTAACCGAGCAAAGCTACCATCTTTACTATGCATGTCGATCCTTATTCGCCCCCATATAAATTAAAAAACATGGTGGAGGCGCCGAGTACTGCCCTCGGGTCCAATACACCTATTACAAGGTAATTTTATTGCTATAGTACACAAAACATACATAGCTATTATATAGCAACATTAAATAAATGTCAAGATATTTGAGCTTCGGTTGATTGATAGCTAAAACAAAATTCAGTAAAAAATTACTTCGCCTGTTTATCCTAAGGTTCACTGCCATTCAGTTGAGGAAAGAATGGTTAAAAACTGAACTAAAAAGTCAGAAATAATTATGGAGAGAAAAGTATCCATTGGTTGTAAAATCGTGGCAGAATAATTGGATCCGGCTATTTTAAGTATTCTGAGGAGGCTAATTTAATCCTATTGAGGGGTTGCATATACAGATTAGAAAATTCACTAAAACTAAGGGCTCATTTACTAGCTTGTATAAACAGGTATATTGTGCTATAAAGAAGGCAGAGGAAAAGTGGACGATGCCTATATCTGATTGGGCATTAACTATCTCTCAACTTGATATTTTCTTTCCAGATAGATTGAAAATTGAGTTGAACTAAAAATGCGGTTTGACACACTTTTTTGAACCATACGCGTCAAGTTAAGAGATTGTGAGCAAATTTAGGGAAGTTAAGGTGGACACTCTAGTTCTCCTATACTTGTCTTTCAATGAAAATTGAGACCAAGTTTTGGTAAGCTTTTTAAGGAAAATTTTCAAGTTATTAATTTTATTATTTAGTGCCAAAAGTAACCCTCTAACCCGCCTTTTGAACTCAATAAATGCCTTTGTTAAGCTAAGTTCTGTATTTTTTTCCAGTTCTGTACAACTAACCATTCCATGGAATATAAGAATTGCACACAATTTAGCATATAATTCACATAGTACCCTGTATGGCTTTCCTTTTAGCTCATCAAGCTTTATATGGCTCTTATATAATTTAAATAATTTGCCACCTTACCCTGTAAATTGTTAATACTTGCTCAGCACTCATTTTTCTATCTGGAGCATTAGTTATGAATATTGACCAACTCAGTAACTTTTGGTTCTTTCTGGAAGATGTGTATCCATGTGATTTCGCTAATCTAGTAGCCTTCCTTCTTCTAGCCATAGACTGTTCTTCAGTTAGCTTTTGACATATAATTCTTACTCTAATCTTTGCCTCTTTTCCCAATAATACTTCACTTTCTAGAAACAATTTATCCTCTAAACATTCCAATAACTCTATTTTTTGACCTGTTTCTATATCATATATGTTGGTATCAACGACTTATAAAATAAGCCCCTATTTCATCAATTTGTTTGAAAGAACTTGGTACAAAATAACCTAGATCAGATATTATCAAATCATTGTTCGATATATTGCTTAAATGTTTTCTATATCCTTGATCTGACCTTATTCCCTCTGTTATGTTAAGTTGGTCTAACGTTTGATTTAGGTAATCAAAAACCAATTGCAACTTTATTCCAGATCTAGTATTACTTTCATAACCACTGTAACTAGTGCCATACCCTTTATACATGTTTTCCATACTGTTAGGCAGGCTAATATAGCTACATCCAATAACTTGACGCTTTTGAATTGCTGCAATATTCTGCAATCAACTTGCAAGGTATTGTTAAATAAAACCATAGATTCATTATACATTCTTTTCATAAACTCCACTGCTTCTTTAGTAAACCTAAAATCTAAACCCTGTTTCGTTATTACTACAGATTCTTCATTTAATAATTGGCACATTGCATCTATGCTGCAATTTTCAATTCCTATATTGCCAAAAATTATAGCTTTTATGAATGATGAACCGCTCAGTTTTCTCTTCCTTTTTATAAATCCTGTTTCAATTGATACCTCATCTGCCCTTTTATTAAAAAATTTGTTGAGGTTATTTGATAGGCAAGTTATCTTATTCATCATTGGTTCTCTCACTAAAAACATATTTGGGAGAACTTATACCTTATTATTCTGTCTTTTTTTATACCTTCTTTCCTTAACTTGACGCGTATGGTTCATTTAACACTCCCTTTTGCGCTGACTGGAATCTAGTAAACCTTTAGCTATATTATGTTATTGTCTCCTGGATCACTTGATAATTCTAATACAACTGTTTGGTCAGATTCAGATGATGATTGTATTGGCTCATCAGACCCAAACAAACATGAAAAAAACCCACCAAAAAATGATGCAATTAATGAAAAAGGCTTCATAAGTATACTAAACAAACTACCAAAAAAAGAGCTAGGCTGTTCTTCTGTTTGTGCAGGTTCTGTAGAAACAGGCTGTGCAGGTTCTGTGGAAACAGGCTGTGCAGGTTCTTTGGGAACAACAGGCTGTGCAGATTCTTTGGGAGCAACAGGCTGTGCAGGTTCTGTGGAAACAGGCTGTGCAGGTTCTTTGGGAGCAACATCTTCTTCTTCCTCCTTCTCCTTTTGAACCCCTTCACTATCCTTCAGTGATTCATCCACTGGATTAGATTTTTCTGTGGGTTGCAATAGAGTTTTTATTTCGTCATCAGTGGCCAAATTGAAAGCAGTCTTTCCATCTTCATCTACTGCATTAACGTTGATTCCATCTTTTCCCAATAGGGCTTCTACTACCTCTTTATGGCCATTTGCAGCAGCCAAATGTAGAGGAGTCCTACCACGATTATCTACTACATCAACCTTCGCCTCTTTATTTAATAGCATTTCTATCATGTCTTTTCTGCCATATTTGGCAGCTAAATGTAAAGGAGTCCTGCCACTGTTATCTGCTATATCAACCTTCGCCTCTTTATTTAATAGCATTTCTACCATGTCTTTTCTGCCATATTTGGCAGCTAAATGTAAAGGGGTTCTACCATTTGTGTTTACTGCATTAACATCATAAGATGGATTTCCTAATAACCCTTTTAAAAGAGGTTCATCGTTCATGTAAACAGCGTTATGTAACATACTCCCTGCTTTGTAAAGCTCTTCTTCTTTAATAAATGCTTCTTTTATCGGGTTATTGTCAATACCGTCGGATCCGTTTGTGTAGGATACATCAGTAAAATTCTTTACATTGTTTTCACCGATACCAGCTTTTATCTCTATATAACCTTTGTTAATTTCAGCAAAACTTTTTTTTAATGATTGGTAACGATCAATAATTTTCTTTTCTATTGATTGATGAGATTCTTTGATATCTTCTATAATCTTATTTACTTCTGTTGGTGAGAAGTTATAAACTTGGGGGTTGTTAAGGAAAGATTCCTCATCATCCGAAGAAACAAAGAGTGGAGGATATACACGATAATTAAAGTCTTTATATTTAAATGTAAGTGGTCCAGTTCCTATTAAATCTATTGTATAATCTCTATCAAGTTGTGATAAGAGATTATTCCATTTATCTTGGTTAAACTGATCGATATCAAGCCATGAGTAAACTAACACTTTACCTTGAACGCCTCCAAATCTTACATGAATACTGTTCTTCCAGTGCTTCTCTTGACCGCCTTCTATTTCTCTTTTTTTGAACTTGTCAGTATCAAGATTTGTAATATCAAAAATATCGATCCACACACTCTTGATATTATTGTCAGTGTGTTCCGAGAAGATTTTTCTAACCTGATCAATATTTTCAGCTAAATTCGTTCTTTCACCCCCATTTAGATAGCAATGAGAGTTTATCACAATGCTAGTTAGTTTATCTTGGTAATCATGGTTTAATATTTGGCTATCAGAAAAATATTTACTTTTAGCATAGGATTTTCCTTCTTCTCTAATACTTACACTTAAATTATTACTCATTCTACACCTCCTATAAAATTATATTATCACGGCAAAATCATTAATAACCCATAAACTCTATGTTCCTGGATCACGCAAATAATGCCCGTGTTTTTCAGTATATTTGAGCCGGCTGTACATAAGAATCGCAATTGTAGAGCATATTATTGTTAATAGTAAATTTGGTAAAATACCATAGCGAAAAAATTTTCCTACTATATATATTCCAATGGCCCCAAACATCATATTGCAGAATGAGAGGACTGCACTACCAAGCCCTATACCTTTGATCGTTTCTAAAGCAGAAGTTACGTTATTGCTTATTATTAATGCAAGTCCGATATTGGCTGGAATCCAGGCAACTTGAAGAATGAATATATTCAACTTGTCCACGAAATAAAAATATACCAATAAACTATCGGATATTATCGGTAACACCAAACCTATTATTAGCATTTTGCTCACCCCTATTTTCGGCACATATCTTCTATTAATTAAAGTTCCAATTATGTAAAATATGACTATGATCGATATGAGGTAGCCAAAATACTGTACTTCAATGCCCATCGATTCAAATATGAAAGGGTAGTTAGCAATGTATGCCCAAAGCCACATGAAAGTTAATCCATGAATGGCTGAAAACCCAAGAAAACGATAATTTCTAAATATTGATATATATTGCTTGAAGATATTAACAATCACATTAGTTGTACTTTTATTCACAGTGAGTGTTTCTTGTAACTTAAAGTAAATAAAAATAAGCATAGCAATTGCCGCAAGTGATATAATAAAAAACAAAAATTTCCAACTATATCCATGTGAAATTATATAACTGCCCACCACTGGAGCTATTCCAGGTGAGAGTGCCACTACCATATTTAACTTTGAAATTACTCTCGAGTATTCACTACCCGAGTACATATCCCTTATTGCTGCATACCCAACAACACCTGCAACACCAGCCCCTGCTCCTTGTATGAAGCGAATTAGTATCAAGAGCATAATACTGTCGGCTATATAACACATGACACTTGCCAAAGTAAAAATTGTCATACCAATCAGCATCATTGGACGCCTACCATAATGGTCCGATAATGGACCATAAATTAATCCAGACACTGCAAATCCAACTAGATTTAAGCTAATTGTAAGCTGCACTACACTGCCCTCTACTTTGAAATAATTGGCAATGCTTGGTAGTGCAACTGAGTATAGGTCAGTTGCCATATCGACAATTGCTACAGACAATATCATAATAAGAGAGATGATATTTTGCGAAAGAGCTGTTTTCACTTAATGATTTATTGGATTAAATACGCTTAATTATAGTGTATTTTTTTCATTAGTATATTAATTTAACTACTGAAATTAAGGGTAGCTATTCGAGAAAAAGCCTGTGAAGGCTCTATCCAGTAGAGTCAGTGCCATGACTACTTGGATCTAGTTTTTAATTTAACGTAATCAAGAACGTTGTGTTTTACTTTTAGAGCATGTCTTCAAACTCAAGAATGAGCTAATTTGTGAAGCATAATAGTGATCATATTAAAAAAGATGTTATTTTTTGAAGTGAGAGGAGAATGCTCATAATCCTTACTCATACGTCTAAAATTGGAGAGCCAAGCAAAGGTTCTCTCAACAATCCAACGTTTAGGAATAACCTGAAATCCTGTATCAACTACTTTCTTGGTAATCGTCAACAAACATCCAGTTTCCAATAAACAGCGGTTTTGCAATTTACCTGTATATCCTTGATCAGCAAAAAACTTACGTAATGTTGGAGCTTTGCATTTGGCTTGAACAAAAAGATTTAGTGCACCATCACGATCTTGAATGCTTGCACTGTGTACTTCAGCAGCAATTACAAGACCTAGAGTATCTACAACGATGTGGCGTTTTCTACCCTTTACTTTCTTGCCAGCATCATATCCTCTGGATCCCCTTTTTGAGTGGTTTTTACTGATTGACTGTCAATTATTCCTACTGATGGAGTTTCATTCTTACCAATTATCTTTCTTAGTTTTTTAACTAGAAAATCATGAATTTCTTGCCATATTCCACTTTTTTTTAAACGCGAATTACAACTATACACGGTTTTCCATGGTGGAAAATTCTTAGGTAGTTGTCTCCATTGACAGCCTGTTCTCATCACATACCTTATTGCATCGATAATCGTTCTGATACTGTGTTTTCTTGGTCTGCCGGTCTTTTTAGGTTCAAAATATTGCTCTATCATCTTCCATTCTTTGTCACTTATATCGCTTGGGTACATTTAAAATATATCTTATAACACACTTCTTAACTCCTTTCTACTTAGTTTGAAGACATGCTCTTATGCTTACCAAATTAGTTTACAATCAAAGTTTCCTTGATCCCAGACTGGGATGACAGGAGAAGGAGGCTACTTAGATGACACCCTCCTAGTGGATTCAAATCACAATGTTCGTACAGTTATGTGCTTTGACACTGGAATCTTAAGCTCAAATCATAAAAAGCACGAATTTCAATACCTTATCTTGAATTATTCAAGTTTAAGTTTAAACACTGATCATCAATTGTTCAGGACCTTCGCTTCCGTGTTATCCAATGAATCACCGTAAGTCACTGCTTTAAGGAAAAGTCGTTTTCCTGGTTGCACTTCAAAAGATATTATTGAATCATCAAGTAAGGTAAATTTCTCACCTCCTATATGCTCATGCTCTTTAGTGCCTTCTTGCCCTCTGATTAGGTTGCTAAGCTTATATTTATTTTTATCTATAAGTTCAGCACTCTGGAATTTCACTATCTCTTTTCCGATTAATGCTGAATTTGAATCGATAATTCCCAGCAGCTTACCAAAACGTAACACTACTATAAGCCCCTCGTCGGTAGATTCCATTACATATCCGTAAGTAGACTGTTTATTTGTGCTTGCGATAGGCTTATAATCCTTATCGTTGTACGAAATAAAGAGTGTTGCTCCTTTCCAATTCTTTTCCTCATTAATTAAAGTAAAGCTTGCGCTATTACCTTTAACATGCGGTAAATCTATCATTTCTATGATGGTTTTGCTGATGTGAGAAGGAGGGTATTCCTTCAGCATAAGTGACCTTGTTGAAGGAAAAGAAAGCTTATATATAGAGTGATCATAACCAACGCCAATTACTTGAATGGACATGCTTTCAAATTTTGTTTTTATAATTCTCACCGTATGCTTTTTCTCACCGTCTAAAATCGTTATTACATCACTTGGCACAATCCACGCATATTTTATCGGTAGCTTGAAATTGTATATATTTCTCTCTTGCCACGAAGAATAAAGTAAAACTTCAGCTATATTTTGTGCCTCCCCCTCCTCGATAATGAGTGGCATTTCAACTGTTATAGCAGTGCCTTGCTTTGGCAACTCAGCATATTTAACATCAATTGGATAGCCAAAATTGCGATTAAAATAAACGACGTTAACTTTATTGTTTAAATCCAGCTGACTAATATTAACAAGTTGCATCGACTTTGAACTGTTATTGAAAACCATTTCACCAATTGGCATTACAGTTGTAACTCCCCTGCCCTTTTGAACAAATTTTAGTTTAGAGTCCTGTTCAACCACATCAAAAAAATAGCAACTTTGCAGCATTTTAATAATTGAACGTACGGGTTGCTGATCGTTTATCACATACCCAGACAATAACCCTTTGACATTGCTTGTATCGAACTGATCGCTTTTTAAACCTGCTCTTTGTAATAGATCCGATAAAACATCGGAAATATTAAGCTGTGAAAGCTTTCCCTGAATCCAATGGCCTGTCTGCCAGTTATGGCAGTCAGCCCACACATCACACAAATTGGGGAAATAAGGAAATGGCCTTGCATCCCATGCCCAGAGAAACATTTTTTCTATCATCTCTGAATTTTGCCACTTCTTGAGTGTTCCTTCAATTGCAATTTTTTGCGAAAGAAAGCTCACCTCTCCGTTTGAATATCGTGGATATTTGCTCTCTATGCTGCCTTTATCAACAAACACATTTGGCTCATTAGTGCAGCCCTTCATACTGGGAAATCCATACTCAGTAAACCATATTTTTTTCATCTTTGGTTGCCATTTTGTTTTACTACCACCTGGATTTATGTGAGTTTCACTCCACCATTTCTCTATATTTTTCCACGCATACCTGCTGTCGTTATACTTTACTTTTTCAGGTTCACTCTTTGAGTAATCATAGAAATAATCATACCCTACCCCACTACTCCAACCACCCATTACATCCTCCGCGGAATAACCAAAAGGAGGCTCTGGACCATCATTCAGTGGAAAATAAGCATCTATGCCAACAACGTCGATATACTCTGAAGACCAAAGCTCATCCATATTATACCAACCATCATATGAATGATATTCGCTCCAATCCGCAGCGTAAGTTACTGTTACTTCTTTTCCAAGATCAAGTTTTATTCGCTTTGCAAGCTTAACTAGCTCTATAACGGCAGGATAATTACCTTGTTCATCTCGAATTTTGGTAAGCTGCACAAATTCAGAACCGATGATAAACCCTTCCACTTTAGTTTGTTTGGCAATGCTTACATAATGTTCTATGAATTTGTTGTACTGACTCTTAAAAAAATCACTTATATCCCCAGGGGTCCCGCTCAATTTTCCTCGCCATTCTTTATTTTCTGTTTCAAGCAACGGCATTGGATAGAGTATTACCTTATAACCTCTGCTGCGTAACTCTTCTATATATCTTATCAGCGCTGCATCACTAACTGTGCCACCATACCTTGGGTTTCCACTCGCATCTTTTGAAATTAGCTGAGCATTATCTCTGGTTACACCCCCTACTTGCCAATCATCAGGTAATATTGCAGAATCATCTTGAAATTCAACTGCAGGGTATATTTTACAATCTTTAATGTTCAGATCATTCACAAACCAATTGACTACTACCGATACCCACTCAACATGTGGTAAATCTCCCTTTAATTGATCCAAAGAAAGCATTGCATCGCTCTTTTTAGTGTGGTTGTTATGATTTACCCTTTGTGCCAGTCCATATGGGATATATTGGTTGCTGCTTATTTTCTCTTGCGCGATTTTCTTCTGTATTTTTGTATCATATACAAACTCTCCTGAGCCTGGTATTATATTGATATTCCGAATATTTTTCGCTACTGAAAATTCATTTGACTTTACTGCAGTCCGCACTTCAAATGTAAATACCGGAACACGATTATTATAGTCTGCTAAAGGAAAATTCTTGATGACTATGTAAGATATTCCCCTATAAGCCGGCACATTTCCCTCTCCTTCAATTGATGATATGAATGGATCAGGATTTTGGTCTTCTCTGCCGCTGTAAAAAGTATAATCTATTTCATCAAAGCTAAGTGATGTTGTATCTGCCCAGATTCTGTTTAATTTTTCTACTTTCCCCTTGCAGATCGCAATTGCAAGCGTTGCATAGTAATTATACTCAACATTCATACCTCTTCCAATTTTGCTTTTGGTGGTTATCGCCTCTTCTTTTATTGGCTGTGACCAAATAATGTTCCCTGCAACACGAGCAGTACCATAGATAATCGGAATTGTCCTGCCGTAGGTTGAGGTTTGAACTTGCAGATTTTTTAGCCTTGCTCCATGCGTTACTTTTTGCTCAGCATCAAGACCAAACATTGCGCTATCTAGCTGTGCACCAAGAAGAGCACCGAGTTCTGAGCCGATAATCCGGCCAATTGGCCCAAAAATGCTGCCTGCTTGACCAAAAATTGATGATAAAATTATTGTGGACATGATAATCCTCCTTTTTGATAGATTTTTTTGAAATTGTTGAGAAAAGATCCAAGTGTCACGCTACTTGGATGACACCTATAATCTTGTCATCCCAGTGCTTCCTCCTTTGTCATCCCAGTGCNNCTTGACTNNACTTGGATCCAGGAATTTTAATTGTAAGCAAGCACACTGAGTTGATAAGTATAAAAATGGCTGAAAAATAAACATTTTTGATGAGGTCACATAGAAAGCTGGATCCAAGTAGTCAAGGCACTGAGATGACAAGAAAGTGGTACTGGGATGACAGATATTATGATAAGAAATTCAATAACTTACAATTAATAATTGAAGTTTTTAATTAAGAAAAGCACATGGTGTAGCTATAGTCATTGTAAGCAACAATGAAAAAGTGCGGAAGTAAAAAATTTATGTTGACTTTACAATATCAATTCTTAGTATAATTTAGCATTATAAAAATGGTAATGAAAATGAAATTTGAAATGTCGGAAGAAAATAGTAAAAGAGTTTTGTCTGGTACAAAATGGATTACTAATGTTGGTCAAAACTATCTTGCATCAATGAATAATAGCACTAAACCAACTAGTTCTGGGAAAAAATTAATCAACGCTTTTTTACTTGTTCCAATCATCGTGCCTACTGCTATAACAGCATTATCTCTTAGCTTAACTATGCTTTTTTTGAATGCTGTTAGTGCTCAAAAAGATGATTCTAAATTATCTAAAGTAATAAAGTTTATAGTTAAAGCTCTAATCTGTATAGCTGCTGCTGTGATTTTAATTCCGTGCATTGTATTAAATCTAATAATTTCACTGATACCATTTCTTATTTTTCGAGCTATCAATAAAGATATGTTTAGTCAAAAAAACATAGAAAACGATGAAGGTCAAACAGTAAATAAAGTTGAGGTGGAAGAATATAATAAGCGTGTTGAAGAAGAAGCTAATAAGTTAGGGCAACAGAATGATGTAGAGCAGGATCAATTAAATACTGATTTACGTCAATCATTAACAAGAAGTGGTCTGTTGCATAACCAACCGACTATAGAAGTAACATCTCGAGTAGGAGTAGGAGAAGGTGTAGATGAGACTGTTATAGCAAAGGGTATAAATAATGATGGTATACGAGATGGTGAAATGTTGATGCGAACAGTTGGAAATGATCGTAACTTCACTGTTCGTGTTGTTGTTACCGGAAATGCTACTAATAAACAAGAAGGTTTCGCTACTGCTATGGGGTTTTTATGTAACATTGTTGAGAATGGAATAGATTTCCAACTTGGCTGCAGTATGCGCACTGGAACTGACAAAAACCAGGCAATTGAACATCTTAAGCAAAGTGAATCAGCGCGAACTTTGCTATCTGGTAATGATGGAATATTGTCTATAGAGCAACCTGGTGGCTCACAACAAAAGTAGTAATTATTTCACCAGCGGCAAAGTGATACCATGCTGATTCATATATTTTCCTTTCATATCATCATATGATTTCTCACACTCACTTTCGCCGCTTAAAAATACGAATTGGCATGCGCCTTCATTAGCGTAAATTTTCGCAGGAAGCGGAGTGGTGTTTGAGAATTCGAGTGTGACATGACCTTCCCATCCAGGTTCTAAGGGAGTAACGTTTACTATAATTCCACACCTTGCGTAAGTTGATTTACCAACACAAATGACCAGTACATTCCTTGGTATACGAAAATATTCCACTGTACTTGCAAGCACAAAGCTGTTTGGTGGAATTATACATACATCTGTTTCTTTATCTATAAAACTATTCTCAGAGAAATTTTTAGGGTCCACGATGGCTGAATTAACGTTAGTAAAAATCTTAAATTTATTATCCACTCTTGCGTCGTAACCATAAGATGATAGTCCGAAAGATATGACACCTTTGCTACTTTTGTGATTCACAAAAGGCTTTATCATTCCAAAGTTTTCAGCTTTTTCTCTTATCCATTTATCTGGCATAACTGCCATAATTGCCCCTTAAAGTTGTGTAATACTTACAATAATATAAAATAAAATTTAAATGTAAACTGTAGCTTTTGTAATGCAATTAAAGCTTTTCAGTTTGATTTTTTATTACAATAATTAGATTTATGTTCTTAACTAAAAATAATGCTTAAAAACCTTCTCCTGATTTTTGTATTCGTATTATTCACGCCGCTGTCAAATGCTGATGCCAGGAAATACATCAGAATTGTTGGATCTTCAACTGTTTTTCCTTTTATCTCGTTTATAGCTGAGGAGTTCAATCGTGTATTCCCTTTTAAGACTCCAGTTGTGGAATCAATAGGAAGTGGATCAGGGTTCAAAATGTTTTGCTCAGGAATAGGGGAAGACACGCCAGACATCACCACTTCATCTCGCCCTATGAAGGAAGTAGAAAGAGAACTATGTAAAAGAAATAAAATTAATGAAGTGATAGAGATCATCATTGGCTATGATGGGATTGTCATTGCAAATTCAAATCAAAGCCATAGATTTGATTTCACAAAGAAGGACTTATTTGAAACTTTATCTGCATATTCTCAAGAAAATGATAAATTAGTAAAAAATAATAAGAAGTTTTGGTCTGATGTAAATCAAGCCTTACCAAAAACAGAAATTGAAATTTATGGTCCACATCAAAATACAGGCACATACGAAACTTTGGTTAATTCTATTATGCTTGATCAATATTCATGCATGAACTCAAGAATTTTCAAAGAGAATTACAAAGATCAGGAAGAAAGAAAGAAAGCATGTGGTAATATAAGGGATGACGGAAGGTATATAGAAGTTGGAATTAATGAAAACATAATAATACAAAAATTGAAAAGTAACAAGAATGCCTTAGGGATATTTAGTTTTAGCTTTTTAATGAGGAATCAAGATAAAATACAAGGGAGCACAATTGCAGGAATTGAGCCAACTTACGAAAATATATCATCGGGAAAATATATATTAGCAAGACCTCTATACCTTTACATAAAGAGGGAACACTTGGATACTGTTGATGGATTCAGAGAATTCATTAAAGAAATTATAGATTCGATCGGCATTGAAGATGGGTACCTATCTAGGCTTGGTCTGATCCCACTTTCAAGTGAAGACATGAAAAAAGCTTCAGCAAAAGTTTATGATATAACGTGACGGCAACACTTTTTTTATATTCTTTGTTCTAGAGGTGCGCACAACTGTACGAACGTTATGATATAAAAGTAATTTTTACTAAGAGAGGTGTCATTCCAGTCTGGAATCCAGCCTTTTCATAATCATCAAAACGTTGTATTTTAACATAAAACGGCTACTTTTATGCTTACCAACTTAATAAAATTCCTGGATCCCAGACTGGGATGACACCCTCCTGTTAGCACAACGTTCGTACAGTTGTGTGTCAGCTACTCGGATGACAGGAGATAATGCAAAAAGTCTATTGATTAACACAATATGACTTGTTTTTGTCTGTAAATACCTTGTCTGCATTTGGATTTTCCAGTTTCTCACAAACCTTAGCAATACCAGCACCCATTAATATAACTGCTGCCAAAACTGTTAAAGCCAGTGCAACTGCAGGATACGCTAGCACATAGGCTGCAATAGCACCAGCTGCGCACAGTCCAACAACGCCTAGAGCAATCTTCCCTTTGTGTTCACTCCAGAAGGTTGTATCGTTCTTTGCTGGGGTTGTGTTGTCAGTAGTAGATTGAGTATTTGCGTTGCCACCATTTACTGGGGTTTGTCCGCCAGTAGACTTAGCACCTTTTTGTCCCTTTTCTTTTGAAGGAGCCTTTAGAGCATGTCTTCAAACTCAAGAATGAGCTAATTTGTGAAGCATAATAGTGATCATATTAAAAAAGATGTTATTTTTTGAAGTGAGAGGAGAATGCTCATAATCCTTACTCATACGTCTAAAATTGGAGAGCCAAGCAAAGGTTCTCTCAACAATCCAACGTTTAGGAATAACCTGAAATCCTGTATCAACTACTTTCTTGGTAATCGTCAACAAACATCCAGTTTCCAATAAACAGCGGTTTTGCAATTTACCTGTATATCCTTGATCAGCAAAAAACTTACGTAATGTTGGAGCTTTGCATTTGGCTTGAACAAAAAGATTTAGTGCACCATCACGATCTTGAATGCTTGCACTGTGTACTTCAGCAGCAATTACAAGACCTAGAGTATCTACAACGATGTGGCGTTTTCTACCCTTTACTTTCTTGCCAGCATCATATCCTCTNGGATCCCCTTTTTGAGTGGTTTTTACTGATTGACTGTCAATTATTCCTACTGATGGAGTTTCATTCTTACCAATTATCTTTCTTAGTTTTTTAACTAGAAAATCATGAATTTCTTGCCATATTCCACTTTTTTTTAAACGCGAATTACAACTATACACGGTTTTCCATGGTGGAAAATTCTTAGGTAGTTGTCTCCATTGACAGCCTGTTCTCATCACATACCTTATTGCATCGATAATCGTTCTGATACTGTGTTTTCTTGGTCTGCCGGTCTTTTTAGGTTCAAAATATTGCTCTATCATCTTCCATTCTTTGTCACTTATATCGCTTGGGTACATTTAAAATATATCTTATAACACACTTCTTAACTCCTTTCTACTTAGTTTGAAGACATGCTCTTAGAGTATTGATTATCTCTTCCATGTCTTCTTTCTTTATCCTTGGATCGGGTTGATGGAACTCAGCCCACTTTAATATAGGCATTTCATGTACCTGTATGTTAACATTAGCCCCTGCTTTTATTAGAGCATTGAATACCCTTAAATTGCCACGCTCAACAGCCTTAGCTATTGTATTATTTACATTTTCATCCGCTGCGCTAACATGAGCGTCTACTTTTTCTATTAGAAGATCTACTATAGCTTTTGCATCTTTCTTACTATCTACATATTCATTTTCAATAGCAGCAGTGAAAGGATTTTCATCTCCAGCCGCCACGTTAACATTAACCCCTGCTCTTAATAGAAAATCTACCACCTTTAAATCTGCCGATTTACAAGCACACGTTAATAATGTGTGTTTAGATTCTACTTTGTAATCATTAACAGTAGTAAACACATGATCTAAACTAAAATTCCCTTCTTCCCACTCTTTATATCCATCTGAATCTGGTGATAATTGACTTTTTATTGCTTCAATTACGTTATCTTGACTCAGACTGCTGTTAGCACTTGCGGAATGTAATGCTTTGTATATTGTTGAAAACTGTTCATACTCCATATTTTACCTCTATTTTTCATAACAAGTTTAATT
The DNA here is from genome assembly GCF_042182995.1 of Wolbachia endosymbiont of Anurida maritima. Classification (NCBI taxonomy): domain Bacteria; kingdom Pseudomonadati; phylum Pseudomonadota; class Alphaproteobacteria; order Rickettsiales; family Anaplasmataceae; genus Wolbachia; species Wolbachia endosymbiont of Anurida maritima. The sequence continues at coordinate 340,305 of NZ_CP102058.1, read as the reverse complement.
ATCACACATATTTACAAGTAAGTCAAATATATTGTTAATAAAGGCCAACAAAGTGCTTGACGTTAGAATAGCTTTTATGGTTTTGTATAGCTAGAAAGTAACTCTATGGAACGCTTACGCTCAATTGTATTTATTGTGGGAATATTCCTATTGCTGTTTAGCTTAGCAATGCTTATTCCTGCTGTTACCAATAAGTATCTCAGCTACGAATGGAAAAATTTTCTCGCTGGATTCATAATTACCTGCACATCTGGCGTAACTTTTATTTTACTCGGTAAATTGAGTAGATTGCATGGCATGCCAGCAATTTTTGCGATTACTAGTTGCACCTGGATTGCCTTGTCTCTGTTTGCAGCTATTCCTTTCTATTTTGATAATCTGAGCTATGTTGATGCATTATTCGAAACGATATCTGGCATCACAACCACAGGGGCAACTATATTTAATGATATTGAAAAGCAATCTCCGGGAATATTGCTGTGGAGAGCAATGCTACATGGCATAGGTGGTTTTGGTGTAATCACTTTAGGAATTGCAGTTTTTCCTATACTCAAGATTCTCAGCCTAAATAATTTACTTTATTCTGAATATTCAGATGCTACCAAAAGGAAGTTGCCGAACACACGAAGCGTAGTGATTCATGTTACGGCAATATATTATGGCTTAATTTTGTTATGCATATTTTCCTATTATCTAGCTGGTATGCCACTGTTTGATGCAATATGTCACGGAATGTCTGCTGTATCAACTGGTGGATTTGCTAACTATAATGATTCTATAGGGCACTATAATAACCCTATGTTAGAAGTCATAACGATCATTTTTATGATTTTGGGTTCTCTGCCTTTTCTTAGCTATTTAAAAATTATAAGACGATTAGACATTTGCTATGATGAGCAGGTCTCTTACTTTTTTAAGATAGCTATTGTTTCATCTTTATTTGCTTGTTTTTGGTTGTATAAAAATGTTGATTTAGGAGTGTCATTATCATTTAGATGCAGCACATTTACCATCGCTTCCTTGATTACGTCAACTGGTTATGCAATCTGTGATCATATAGATTGGAGCTTCATTTCAGTCTTAGCTTTTTTTCTAACCTTTGTTGGTGGATGTAGTGGTTCTTCAAGTGGTGGCATTAAAATCTTTCGTTTGATCATTTTTCTAAGGTCTATAGAAAATCACTTTCGCCTTTTATTAAACCCTAATGCAGACAATAGAGTAAAATTCAATGGAAAAACCCTGGAGAATGATGAAGTTCATTCTGTCTTTATATTTTTTGCAATTTTCATGTTAACGTTTACCATTTCATCAGTAGTGATGTCTTACTTAAGCAATGAGGACTTTATAACTAGCATCAGCTCAGTCTCTGCAACGCTTACAAACTCTGGTCCAGGGTTCAGCAACTTAATAGGTCCTTCGGGTAATTATTCCTCTTTCAGTAATGAAGTAAAATTATTTCTATCGTTTTTAATGCTGCTTGGCAGACTTGAAATATTGCCAATCTATTTTTGTATAGGCAATTTATTCTTATTTAATAGAAAGAAATAGTTGGTGAAATTTGATATTGTCAGCTGTTTAATAAAAAGATCGTAGCTAAACCAAGAAATATAAGAGCTGAGAGAATATCAGTTGTTGCCGATGTTAGGATTGAAGAAGAAACGGCAGGATCGGACTTTAAGCGATGAAGCATTATAGGAATGAAAGTTCCGATAAACGTTGCAATAATTGACATCATAATCATGGAGACTACAAAAATCATCTCCACTTTGAAACTGTGAAATCTAATTACTAATACTACGAGTGAAATGGTAGATAAAATTATCCCGTTTATAAGACCTATTAAAAATTCTTTCATCAGTACTCTTTTTGCATTTTGCTCAGTTAGATATTTTGTTGCGATTGCCCGGATGGTTAGCGTTACTGTTTGGGATCCTGCATTTCCACTCATTGATGCAATTATCGGCATGATTATTGGCAGTACTATAAAACTTTGTATTACGTTATCGAAAAAGCCAACTACTATAGAACACATTGTTGCAGCTAAGAGGTTAAACAATAACCAAGGTAGCCTTTTAATTATAGTTTTGTGTATAGGGGCATTTATATCGGCTTTAGAAGATACACCGCTTATTTTAAGTACATCCTCTTCTGTTTCTTGTTGAACAATTTTGATTACATCTTCAATTAAGATCACACCAATAATTTTACCATTCTTATTTACTACCGGAGCTGATAATAGAGAGTAATCTTTAAATATTCTTGCTACTTCCTCTTGGTCTACTCCAGTTTTAATGATTTTTATATCATGATCCATTATCTCTTTTATTATTGTGTCCCCTGAGTGAGATATTATCTTATTTAAATTAACACTGCCTATAGGCTCTAATTTTGAGTTGATAATGAATATCTGGTAAAATTTTTCTGGTATTTTTTTATAGTTGCACAAAAATTCTGTCAGTTGATTTATTGTCCAATAATATGGAGCTATAACCATATCTTTATGTATTAACCTTCCTGCACTTTCTTCTGGGTATGATAGCAACTCCTCTACCGATTTCTGAGTCTTGCTGGGCAGGTAGTAAAGTATGTTCTCTACAGACTTTCTATCTAAATCTTTCACTATGGTTACTATATCTTCTACATCAAGAAGCATTAGTAACTTTGCTGTATTTTCTATTCCCAATGTTTCTATGATCTCTATTTGTAAATCTGGCACTACATGCACTAGGGCATCACTTAACAAATGTTGATCGAGGATATTAACTAGTTTCTCCCTGTGATCACTGATTGAAGTAGATAAAAAATAAGCTAACTGAACGCTATCTATCGTTTTTACAATATTACGAACATTTTCTAATTCTTGATTATCGAGTGACTCTATTAAGTCATCAATAGCCTTTTTGTCTAAACCATAATGAGAACTTGTTTTAATATTCATTATTTTACCTTTAAATATACGTGCTTGATTCCGTTGAGCATTAAAGTATAATAAGATTATTTCAAATTAACTACTATATGGTTAAATTTCTATTTTGTTTGCTGTTATTGTTAGTAATAGTAAATATATTAAAATCTAAAGTATAATGAAAACTTATTCAGAAATTCTCGAACACTTTCAAGGCTTAAATAAAAGTATTTCTCTTATCAGGGGGTGTCTTTGACATAGAAAAATTAAAGTTGCGTCTTGAAGAGCTGGACTCCCAAGCGTCGAATGATGATCTGTGGCAAGATAACCAAAAAGCACAAGAAATTTTAAAAGAACGTTCTAAAATTAAGCATGATATAGAGTTATTTTCAAAGCTAGAAAGCGATTACAACGATGCCATTAGCTTAATGAAGTCTGCTATTGATGAGAATGATGAAGAATTTTTCTCTGAAGTTGAAAATGAACTGGTAAAGTTAGAAAAATTAATCAAGTGTAAAGAAACAGAATCCTTATTTACTGGCGAAGCAGATAATAATGACTGCTTTTTAGAAATCCACTCAGGAGCTGGTGGAACAGAGAGCAATGATTGGGCTGAAATGCTCATGCGCATGTATATAAGGTGGGCAGAAATTTATCACAACTTTAAAGTTGAAGTTGTAGAAAAACTAGATGGTGATGCGGTTGGTATAAAGTCTGCAATGATAAAAATCGTTGGAGAAAAAGCTTATGGGTGGGCAAAAAGTGAAAGTGGAATTCACAGGCTGGTTAGAATATCGCCGTTTGATGCAAATGGTAAACGTCATACCAGTTTTGCAAGTGTAGGAGTAACTCCAGTGATAGAGGATTCAATTGATATTGCTGTGGATGAAAAGGATCTAAAAATCGACACCTACCGTGCTTCCGGAGCTGGCGGTCAGCATGTGAACAAGACTGAAAGTGCAGTACGCATTACGCATATTCCAACTGGTGTTGTAGTTCAATGCCAAAATGGTCGTTCTCAACACAGAAATAAAGATGAGGCATTAAAATTACTTAAAGGACGTTTATACCAAATTGAACTGGAANAAAAAGAACAGAAAATGGCTGAAGAGTATGGTAAAAAATGTGATATAGGTTGGGGTAATCAGATCAGATCGTACGTTATGCATCCATATCAAATGGTGAAGGATCTAAGAACAGGACATGAAATGGGTAATATAAATTCTGTTTTTGATGGTAATATAGACTGTTTCATAGTTAGCGTACTTACTAAGCAAAATTAGACTTTTATAGCTAAAGTAATTTAGGTTTACTTATAATTTGATAAGCCGTCATTCCGCTACTAGTTAGCGCCGCGGCGGTATGACGTAGGGAAACCTTGCTTGGTCAGCTATAGTTCCTTTTTTAAGAAAGTTTTAAATTTCATACTTAGCAATAAGCAACTTTAGGTTTAAATTTATGAAATCAGTTGTTATATACATCAGCAAATACGAATTTAACTGGTGTTATGGACTTAAATAAATTTACCGAAAAAGCAAAAAGTCTAATTCAAAGTGCTCAGATGAAAGCGTTGGGAGCTGGGCATCAGATTTTTATGCCTGAGCATTTACTCAAAGTGATGCTTGAAGATGAATCAGGTTTCGTTCAGGATTTGATAAACGCTTGTGGTGGAAATATGCAAAGTATTTCTGATACTGTGGATAGCGCAATAAAAAAGTTGCCAGTAATTGAAGGTCCAGGAAGTGGTGGCCTTCAACTTTCAAGAGAAATAGCAAAAGTTTTTGAAGATTCAATTGGTATTGCTCGGAGGAATAAAGATTCGTTTGTTGCCGTTGAGCGTTTACTGCAGGGCCTCACTGCACAAAAAGATGATACTGTAGGCAAAATTCTGGCAGAAAGTGGTGTTACACCGCAAAAATTAAATTCAGTTATCGCAGAAATGAGGCAAGGTAGCAGTGCAGACTCGCCAAATAGTGAGGAAAAATTGAACGCTGCTAAGAGATATACAAAGGATATTACAGAGCTTGCTATGCGAGGAAAGCTTGATCCTGTAATTGGTCGTGATGAAGAGATCAGAAGAACTATGCAGGTATCACTGAGGCGGACAAAAAATAATCCAGTGCTGATCGGTGAACCTGGTGTTGGAAAAACTGCAATAGTTGAGGGGCTTGCAAATAGAATCGTTGCAAATGACGTGCCGCTTGGTTTGCGTGATGCAAAGGTTTTAGCTTTGGATCTTGGTGCATTAATTGCTGGAACGAAGTTTAGAGGAGAATTTGAAGAAAGGTTAAAAGCAGTTATTAATGAGCTTTCGAAAGCGGAGGGAAAAGTTATCTTGTTTATAGATGAGCTTCATACTTTAGTTGGAGCAGGAGCAACAAGTGGTGCAATGGATGCTTCAAATTTGCTAAAGCCTGCTCTTGCGCGTGGAGAAATTCGCTGTATAGGGGCCACAACTTTAGATGAATATCGTCAGCATATAGAAAAAGATCCTGCGCTTGCAAGGCGTTTCCAGCCCGTGTTTATTTCTCAACCAACTGAAACTGATACCATTTCAATACTGAGGGGTTTGAAGGAAAGATATGAGGTGCATCATGGTATAAGAATTACAGACGGTGCAATAATTGCTGCTGCAACGTTATCCAATAGATATATAACAGATAGGTTTTTACCTGATAAAGCAATTGATTTGATTGATGAAGCAGCAAGCAGGGTGAGAATTGAAATGGATAGCAAGCCTGAAGTTATTGATGAACTTGAGAGAAAGGTTATACAGCTAAAGATTGAAGCAGAAGCTCTAAAAAAAGAAAGTGATGAAAATTCTAAACAGCGTTTAAAAAAGATAAATGAAGAGATCGAAAATCTAAACAGTAAATTTGCTGACTTGAACAGCAAATGGCAGATGGAAAAGAATAAAATAGCTAGAATACAAGAAACAGTTGAAAAATTAGATAACGCTAGAAAAGAGTTGGAATTAGTTCAGCGTAGTGGGAATTTGGGAAGGGCAGGAGAGCTGATGTATGGTGTGATTCCTCAGCTTGAGAATGAATTAAAAAATCAGGAAAAGGTTACTGATAGTTTCTTAAAGAAAGAAGTGACTGGAGATGACATTGCAAACATTGTTTCAAAGTGGACGGGAATTCCAGTTGATAACATGATGCACAGCGAAAAGGAAAAACTTCTTAACATGGAGAATGAAATAGAAAGAAGAGTAATAGGGCAGAAAGATGCAATAGAAGCGATAAGTAATGCAGTTAGGCGCTCTCGCTCTGGGGTGCAAGATACTAATCGACCTTTCGGTTCATTTTTATTCTTAGGCCCAACTGGGGTTGGTAAAACCGAACTTGCGAAAGCCCTTGCTGAATTTTTGTTTGACGATCAATCAGCGCTTTTGCGTTTTGATATGTCAGAATATATGGAAAAACATTCTGTTTCAAAGCTAATTGGCGCGCCTCCAGGGTATGTTGGCTATGAGCAAGGTGGCAGATTAACCGAAGCAGTAAGAAGAAGGCCGTATCAGGTTATTCTGTTTGATGAAATAGAGAAAGCAAATCCAGATATATTTAATATATTGCTGCAAATCTTGGATGAGGGTAGACTCACTGATAGTCATGGCAAATTAATTGATTTTCGCAACACCATACTGATTTTAACTTCTAACCTTGGCGCTGAGATAATGCTTAAAGGAGCAAAAGAAAATAGCTCTCTTGAAAAGCCCTCTGTCATGCAAGTAGCTGACACTGGGATCCAGGAAAAAAAGTGGATTTCAGCGTCACGCACTGGAATGACACCAAAGAGATTAAATGAGGTGATGCAAATAGTTAAATCAGCATTTCGTCCAGAATTCTTAAACAGGCTGGATGAAATTATTATATTCCACAGTTTAACCAGAGGTGACATCTATAAAATTATAGATGTTCAATTTTCTTATTTACAAAAAACACTTGCTAAGCGTAAACTGAGTATAAGTTTGTCGCAGGAAGCTAAAGAACTAATAGCACAAACTGGCTATGACCCTGAATATGGAGCAAGGCCCCTAAAAAGGGTTATACAAGAGTGTATTCAAAATAATTTAGCTAAATTAGTTTTATCAGGGGAAGTAGTAGAAAATGATGAACTAATAGTGTACGCTCTTGATAATGAAATCTTAGTTAAAAAGGTTTAAGTTCACTGTGTATTTTTGTTAAAAAGAATGTGTATAGATCATAATGTTGACACTGAGTCTTTATTTAAGTTAGCTGATCAAGAAAATCAGCAAGATAAAGAAAAAATTAAAAAATTTATTAAGTATTTTTATAATTTTGTTTATAAAAGTGACCTAAAAGCCAATGATAAGTTTTTGCTGTATATTGTAACCGATGCTTACAATTTCGTTTCTCAAAAAGAGAAAGATGAAAGTAAGTTAGTAGCAAGCAATATGGATGATATACCAGGAATAGAAGGCGATTTTACCACGATTAAGATAACAAACGATGACATGCCATTTTTAGTTGACTCCGTTATTGCAACTATTAAGTCGCACAATTTAACCATATGCTATTACAGTAATAGCATAATTAATATCCAAAGAAAAGAGGGCCTAATAAACGAGATTTACCCTTTGGAAGAAAGCAATGGAATCAAAGAGTCAGTTATATATGTAATTATCAAAGGTATAAGTGACAGTTTTGTTGATACATTAAAAGAATCTCTACAAAAAACGCTGAAAGCAGTTAATTGCGTTGTGAAAGATTGGCACTTAATGCTCAAGAAACTTGATGAAGCAAAAAGTCTTCTTTCTGTCATCAAGCAGCCAGCGCCTGATGCTGGAGTGACACCAGGAAAGGATTTCTTAGATTGGCTAAAAAACAATAATTTTGTATTTCTAGGTTATCAAGAATATATTGCTGGTAAAAATGAAAAACTCGTCTGTGATGGCAAAAAGGACCTTGGCCTGATGAGAGTAGGTCAAAGTACGTTGATTCCTTCTGCAAACCTTGATTATCTATACATATTGAGATCAGATCTAATCTCAATAGTTCATCGGCGTACATACATGAATTGTATAGGAGTAAAAGAATTTGATGGCCAGGGTAATGTGATAAAGGAACGGCGTTTTTTCGGGCTATTTACTTCTGTAGCGGAGGTCCAAGATATTAGAACTATTCCAATAATAAGAGAGAAAGTTAGAATTATAGAANAAAATGCAGGGTTTGTAACCGGGGGCCACAATAACAAGGCTTTAATTTCTATTTTACAAACATTCTCTTGTGATGAATTATTCCAATCAAATGAAGACGAATTATTTAAAATTTGCATTTCGATCATGTCTCTTGCGATTAGGCCAAGGGTCAGATTATTTTTAAGAAGAGTAGGGGATTTCATTAGTTGCATAGTGCTGATACCAATGCGTTATGCTAGCGCTAGGCTAATGTTCAAGATACGTGACATATTGAAGGATGAGACAAGTGCAGGAAGTTCAGATATTTATAACAATCACATTATCAATGAATATGATTTGATGAAATTGCATGTAGTGCTAAAGACCAAAAATGCTAGCGTTCTTGATGATGAAGTTTTGCGTATCGAAAACAAATTAAGAAACATTACGGAAAAGTGGGAAGATCGTTTTATAGACAATTTATATAATACTTTTAGCACTGTTGAGGATATATTCACCCGTTATTGCAAGGCATTTCCAATAAGCTATCAAGAGAGTTTCGAACCTCATGATGCATATTACGATATGAAAAAATTGGAGATAGTGAGGAAGAAAGGAGTTAGCGAGGTCGATTTAAGACTTACTCGTGATAATCTTAATTATCAATTAAAGGTTTATACTCCAAGCAATGGAGGCCTTGAATTATCGAAGATATTAAGGATCACTAAGAATTTGGGAGCTAAGATTCTATCTCATAATGGCTATTATATAGAAATTAACGGTGGAATATGGATACATCATTTTGTGTTGTCAAGAGTTGATGAATTAATAGACAACATTACTCTAAAAGAGCAATTTGAAATAACACTTGCGAAAGTGTTTAGAAAGGAAATTAAAAATGATTATTTCAATAGCTTGATTATTATTGCTGGGCTGAAGTGGAAAGAAATGCTTCTGATTAGAGCGCTCAGTGCTTACCTAAAGCAGACGTCATTTAATTATAACCCAGAATATATCCAAAAAGTAGTCTCAGAGCATCCAAAAGTAGTAAAGTATTTGATACAACTATTTCATGCAAGATTTGATCCTAACATAGACATTGATAGAGCAGAAACCACGGACATTTTCAGAGAAAAAATTGAGGAACTTCTAAAAGAGATCAGCAATGTTTCACATGATTACGTTTTACGCTCGATATTTAACTTGATAATGGCTATTTTAAGGACCAGTTATTATCAAGATAATAAACCCTACTTATCTATAAAATTTGACTCAAGTAAAGTGAATGATTTGCCTGATCCTCGCCCATATTGTGAATTGTATGTTTATTCAAACCTTTTTGAAGGAATACATCTAAGAGGAGGGAAATTAGCCCGTGGTGGCTTAAGATGGTCGGATAGGACGGAAGATTTTCGCACTGAAGTTTTGGGGCTCATGAAAGCTCAGATGACAAAAAATGCGGTTATTGTACCTGTTGGCGCAAAGGGTGGGTTTGTAATAAAGCAAGCTTATAAAGATAAGAATATTTTAAGAGAGAAAAGTGTTGAGTACTATAAGGGTTTTATCAGAGGAATGCTTGATATTACTGATAATGTAGTTGATGGTAAAATAATTCCACCAAAGGATGTGATTAGGTATGATGAAGACGATCCATACTTGGTGGTTGCGGCAGATAAAGGCACTGCTTCATTTTCTGATTATGCCAACCAAATAGCCTCTGAGTATAATTTTTGGCTTGATGATGCATTTGCATCTGGTGGATCAGCAGGTTATGACCACAAAAAGATGGGTATCACAGCAAGAGGTGCATGGATTGCAGCACAGAGGCATTTTTGGAAAATGAATAAGGATATTTACCAAGATGTAACTGTAATTGGGATTGGAGATATGGCTGGCGATCTATTTGGAAACGGTATGCTGCTTTCAAAAAATATACATTTAATCGGCGCATTTAACCATATGCATATTTTTATTGATCCAAATCCTGATGCAGGAAAGAGTTTCACAGAGCGTAAGCGTCTTTTTGAATTACCATTTTCAACTTGGATGGATTATAACAAAGATTTGATTTCTCAGGGTGGCGGGGTATTTGAGCGTAGCAGCAAGCAAGTAAACATTTCTCAAGAAATGAAAAAATGCTTTGGTATAACAGAAGATACGTTATCTCCAAGCAACTTAATTAGATATCTGTTGAAAGCAAAAGTGGATTTTATATGGAACGGAGGAATTGGCACGTTTGTTAAGGCAAAGAGTGAAAATCATAGCATGGTCGGTGACAAAGCAAACGATGAGCTGAGAGTAAATGGTAAGGATATTAGAGCTTCCATGTTTATAGAGGGTGGGAACCTTGGTTGTACACAGCTTGGGAGAATAGAATATGCTGAAAGAGGTGGACATATCAATGCAGATTTTGTTGATAATTCAGCCGGAGTGATATGTTCGGACCTTGAGGTTAACATCAAAATTGCATTTGTTTCGGCTATGAAAGCAGGAGGTGTTTCTTTAGAAAAAAGGAATGAAATACTAGCCAGCATGGTGGATGAAGTTGCATCTAAGGTGCTTGAGGACCACAACAGAATTGAAACAAAAGCATTACTCCTTGAATGTTTGCAAGCTAAAGAGAGATTGGAGCAGGATCATAGGTTAATGCTCAGTTTAGAAAAATCTGGGCTGTTAAACCGAAGCGTAGAATTTCTTCCAGCTGACGAAGAGGTAGCAAGGATGTTAACTGGTGCAGAAGGTTTCAGTTCTCCTCAGCTCTCTGTTCTAATGTCTTATGCTAGAACGGCGATAAAAAATGAAATTATACATTCTGATCTGCCTGAAAAAGATCTTATATCTAATGACTATTTGCTGGGTTATTTTCCTAAAAAGATGGTAATAGAGTTTAAGGATTTCATATTAAAACACCAACTTCGTAGAGAAATTATCTCCACTTGTATTACAAATGATGTAGTAAATAGGATGGGCTGTATATTTATTAATAATTTAGTTGAGAATACTGGAATTAAGGTACACGAAGCAGTTAACATATATATCGTTGTTAACCACCTATATGATTTAAATAACCTGTGGCAGAAAATTGATGAATTGGATGGAAAAATTGATATTAACTCATACTTGCAAATAGTGAGAAATGTGCAGAAATTTATTGGCAGAGTATCGTTTTGGTTAGTAAAAAATCTTAGCTTTGTAGAATTGGATGATGTTACAAAATTTAAAGATGCAATTAAAACTTTAGGCCATGATGTTTTAGATGAACACCTGTTAAAGGTCTATAATCATGGATACACTTCTTTAGTGGAACTTGATATAGATAAAGATCTAGCAAAAAAAATTGCTGACCTGTGCGTTCTTACTTATGCACTGGATATTATATCTGTTGCTGAACAGACGTCTTTGCCCATTCTTGATGCTGGTAAAATATACTTTGAGTTAAAGTCGCTGTTAAGATTCGATCTTATTAGAACAATTGCCATCAAGATGAAAAGCCGCTCTTCTTATTGGGATCGCAGCTTAGTTAATGATTTATTGGACGATTTAAGCAATTACCATCACAAGCTAGCTGTTAAAGTCATAAAAGCTACTGATAACCCCGAAGATAAGGTTCAAACCTGGGTTTGTAATGATAAAGACTACATAGAACGTTATAATAGTTTTTTAGATGAGATGGTTGCTTCTAAACTTGATTTAAGCAAATTAATATTTATAATCAGAAGAATTAAAGTACTTGCTTCATAGGAAAATGTTCAATATAGGTCTTTCAGAAATTTTGGTCGTTGCTTTAGTGAGCATAATTGTTCTTGATAGAAATAAGGTGCCTGTATTTATTGATCTTATTAGGAATACATATAGGTATCTTGTGATTATAAAATCAAAAGCTAGGAGGTTATTGAAAGACGCAGGAATTGAAGACTTATATAAAGAGTGTAATACTGAGAAAGTAAATTACATAGTTGGTAAAAATGGTAAGCTTTATCCTACTTACGATATAGATAATACATCTAAAGATAATGACAGCGAAGATTTTGGTAGTAGATGATGTACTATCTAATGTCAAGCTTTTAGAAGCTCGACTAAAAGCAGAGTACTATACGGTTATCGTAGCTCATGATGGTGAAGAAGCTATAGATTTAGTAGCAAAGCAGCAGCCTGATATTATATTACTTGATATCATGATGCCAAAGATGAATGGCTTTGAAGTTTGTAAGGAGCTAAAAAATGATCCCTTAACGACCCATATTCCAATAATTATGGTAACTGCACTGCATGACACTCACAATAGAGTGCAAGGCATTAATGCTGGTGCAGATGACTTTCTGACTAAACCAATAGATGAAACTGCTTTATCTGCGAGAATTAAGTCTCTCACACGCTTAAAGATGATTATCGATGAATTGCGTTTGAGAGGAGAAACTAATGCTGAGATTGGTGGAGTAGCAGGAAGTAGTATTATGGATTATTCCAATCAGATCTTTGATGCTAACATACTTGTTGTAGATGAAGATGTCTTTCAAGCAGAGCAGATATATAATGTACTAAAGCAACGCTTTAGGTCAATTAAAATACTGAGTGATCCAATAGAGGCATTAAAGGTTGGTATTAAGGATAATTACGACTTGATCATTTCTGATATGCAGTTTTCAAAAACTGACGGCTTGCGTTTGTGTTCTGGGTTTCGTAGTAAGGTGGAAACACGTTATACACCAATTCTAATTCTTTCTGAGGATTATGATAAAAACAATTTAGTAAAAGCACTTGATGTAGGTGCTAATGATTATTTAACAGTACCTTTGGATGAGGGTGAGTTAATAGCAAGGGTTAATTCGCAAGTAAAACGCAAAAGATATCAAGATGCCTTGAGAATGAATTTATTTAATAATGCGGAAATGTCTATAAAAGACCCATTAACTAACTGTTATAATAGAAGATATTTTGATGCACACTTAAGAAACATTGTTAAGGACTCTGTGGAAAAGGATAGAAGGTTGTCTCTTATGATACTTGATATAGACTATTTTAAGATGGTGAATGACAGTTTTGGGCATAGTGTTGGAGATGAACTTTTAAAGCAAATACAGAAAAGAATTTCTGAAAATATCAGAGTGACAGATTTACTAGCTAGATTTGGTGGTGAGGAATTTGTTGTTGTAATGCCAGATACCGATACATCAGATGCGTATACTATTGCGGAGAGAATACGAAAAATTATTGCTAAAAAACCTTTTATACCTGTGGATAAAAATACAACCCACGATGTAACTGTGAGCATTGGAATTGCAGAAATGCAAGAATCTGACCTTGACAATATTAAAGAATTTATAGTACGTGCCGACAAATATTTATATAAAGCAAAAAACAGTGGTAGAAATAGAGTGATTGCTAGCTAAATCTCTGAGAGCATGTCTTCAAACTCAAGAATGAGCTAATTTGTGAAGCATAATAGTGATCATATTAAGAGCATGTCTTCAAACTCAAGAATGAGCTAATTTGTGAAGCATAATAGTGATCATATTAAAAAAGATGTTATTTTTTGAAGTGAGAGGAGAATGCTCATAATCCTTACTCATACGTCTAAAATTGGAGAGCCAAGCAAAGGTTCTCTCAACAATCCAACGTTTAGGAATAACCTGAAATCCTGTATCAACTACTTTCTTGGTAATCGTCAACAAACATCCAGTTTCCAATAAACAGCGGTTTTGCAATTTACCTGTATATCCTTGATCAGCAAAAAACTTACGTAATGTTGGAGCTTTGCATTTGGCTTGAACAAAAAGATTTAGTGCACCATCACGATCTTGAATGCTTGCACTGTGTACTTCAGCAGCAATTACAAGACCTAGAGTATCTACAACGATGTGGCGTTTTCTACCCTTTACTTTCTTGCCAGCATCATATCCTCTGGATCCCCTTTTTGAGTGGTTTTTACTGATTGACTGTCAATTATTCCTACTGATGGAGTTTCATTCTTACCAATTATCTTTCTTAGTTTTTTAACTAGAAAATCATGAATTTCTTGCCATATTCCACTTTTTTTTAAACGCGAATTACAACTATACACGGTTTTCCATGGTGGAAAATTCTTAGGTAGTTGTCTCCATTGACAGCCTGTTCTCATCACATACCTTATTGCATCGATAATCGTTCTGATACTGTGTTTTCTTGGTCTGCCGGTCTTTTTAGGTTCAAAATATTGCTCTATCATCTTCCATTCTTTGTCACTTATATCGCTTGGGTACATTTAAAATATATCTTATAACACACTTCTTAACTCCTTTCTACTTAGTTTGAAGACATGCTCTTAAGCAGGATTTTTGGTCAACTATCTTTATTAGCAACTTAGAAAGTATTATGACAGAAGATATAGAAGAGACATTGAACGCAGGCCTAGCCAATTGCAAGTCTGAGAAAAGCATCAATAAATCTGTCTCATTTAATGCAATAAAAAACTTGGCTTTCGATATTTTTTCTACAGAGTCAGACACAGACTGCATCATGGATCGATTATCAAAGTTATTTTTGATGAACACTCTAGTGGTGAGAAAAGGAAGAAAAGTTGACCGTAATAAAGTAACTGATACTCGTTCACTGAACTACCAAAAAAGAGCTAGGAAGGATGTGTTTTGACCAACTCATATCTTCTGATAATAACTGGATAGCTTATTGCCATAGCTCCTGTAAAATGACTCCTAAATCAACTATTTCTTAAGTGATTTACACTTCAGAGTTTATCTGCTTTAAAGTCTACTCTATTTTGTTTTAGTATTTGCCATAAATCCTTAGTTATTTCTAACTTTTTAGTTCAGTTTTTGACCATTCCTTCCTTAACTTAATGGCAGTGAAGCTTGGCTTACCCCTTTTATTCTTATTCTTTTCCTTACTTATATGCTTACTTTCGCCAGATTTTGTTTCAAACATTTTGTAATAGGCCTCAATATTTTTGTCACACTCTACTATTTTTTCTTGATAAATGTTGTATAGTTCAAATTCTTGCTTTAATGCAAATAAATGTTCTTCTCTATAGTCACCTTTTAATGCTTTTGCTATAGTAGACTGGTCATTTTTTATTCGTCCATCCCTGAGTTCAGCCAATTTCTCAGGATCTCTTTCGCCTTCAATTATAGTCTTGATAATTCTCATACCAGTTGTTCCAGTAATGTTTCCTATAACTTTATGTAGTTGAATATTCATTTGAATTAATGCCTTTTGCATACGCAGAATATGCGTTGATCCACTTTCAGTAAGATTTTTACGTTGCCGCACGTAACTACGCAATACACACATCTGATCTNNAAATGATCCATGAAGCAATCCATAGCTGTGCAATTGTTGGAGCCATTGGCAATCTTGAACGTCAGACTTTCTACCAGGTACATTCTTTACATGCCGTGCATTTACCAGCTTTATCTCAAGTTCATATGACTCAAGTATTTGAAATAAAGCAATCCACTGTTGATTCCATAGCTACAGTTGTAACTTTACACTTTTTCAACCATCGTGCTAAATTATGAAGATCTGTAGTAAAGCAGCCAAATTTCTGAACACGTTGCTCATCTCTTCCCTCAGGTACACACACATAGTGTACAGCTGAACCAATCTGCTTCATCAGATTTCTAATTTACTTTTTGTTTTTGCCATCTCAAGTTCCTCCTTATATAATTTCTAATGTAGAAGTACTTTAGCTTGGAACGGTTAGATTATACAATCTTCTACGCGGGGTAGTCATAATTAGACTCCACCAATGATTTGACCGTTCCACCCAAAACCATGCTTTTACACGGGCACTTAAGGCACCATTGGGCTTATCGGTTATAACTGCAAAAGTACTCCCACAAAATTATACTTACAGACTGCTAAAAACAAAAGTGGCGTTTCTTTCCGGTTTAACAGACTTTGTCTGTTCGTTGCTTATATCAGAAAAAGCACACTAACCTAGTAGAAGTAAAAACTACGCTCCACGCAAGAACAGAGTGATTTAATTTTTCTTCGTTTTTGTGATTTCAATATTTCAAGAAAAATCGTGTAAAGCATAAGTTCATGCTTTACACGATATGAATTTCTTAATAGACTCTAAGCGCAACTATAAAAAGAAAATCTTTTCCAATTCAGCACAAAAAGAGGCAGAAAAATACTTTGTAGAGATAGTAACTGATAAGTTTTACAGTCTAAAAACTTCGCAAGCTCCGGACGTACTATCCACTAGGAGGGTGTCATTCCAGTGCTTGACACATAACTGTACGAACATTTGTTTGCAAAGGCAGTATGTTAAGTGTTATGGCCGGTTTTGCCTCAAACACAAAGGTGTCATCCAAGTAGCTGACACTGGAATTGATTGTGCACTATACAACATAAAAGCTGGATTCCAGAATGAAATCTGCCACGCAAATTGCCTGCAAATTGCAATATTCGTACAGATGTGTGTTTGGGCACTGGGATGACAGGAAGAGGCTACTTGGATATTCTTTCAAAAAAATGATAACTAAGATTAAAGCGACAACATGAGGCTTCTCAGCTCTGGAAATTTCATGTCTAGCTGCAAAAATAGATACTTATTTAAAAAATATCCTGTAACTTTCAGTCCTAACTGAAATTCTTGGAATGAGTAGCTGTTTTGTAGGTTATTATTGTATACATCATGTAACATTTGTGGAAAAGGTAGGAGTTTATCTGCATAATAATCTCCTACTTTTTTTGACACCGCTCTACCAGTTTTTGGAGAAATAAATTGTAAATTTTCCTTAACACCTGTTACAGCGCATTTGGATAAGTCTAACTTAAACCCCAATTGCGTAAGAAGCAGAAGCTCTAAGTTGAGGTAATGGCCTTGCCAAAGTTCATTATTGTGCTTAATTATATCGATGAAATATCGAAAGTTATCATACAGTACAACACAAGGTTCACTCTCTGGAAGCACTTTTTCTAAAATAGAGGAGAAAGAAACAATAGTAATGCTTTTTAACCTATCTTGAAAGAAATGATGGAATGGAGACTCAATTAATTCGCACTTAAAAAAACCTAGATTTTCAGGTAACTTAGCACTCCATTCTGCATGTAATAGATTACTTATCTGAAACTTATAATTGCTATTGTTTGTTAGCTTAGTTAATCCCCTACGCTTTCCATGATTTTTTGTAAATAGAGAAAGAATTAAGTTTTTATCGCCGTATTTTTTAGCAGCTATAATGATGCCTTCATCTTTCCATCTCATTTAGAGTGTATTGACCGTATGATATTATAGGATAGTGCACCATAAGTGTTGAAAGTAACAATAACGAGTATAATCAATTTTTAGAAAAAAGAGGAAATGTCTTTCATTTCATTGATGAAGCTATAGAAAACTGGTATGAAATTTCAGAAAAGGTTGCAGGTGGAAATAACATTTACAGCGATAAAGTTGTCATTGCAATACATATAATTGTTAATCTATTTAGAATAGGTTTAAGGCAAGCAGTTGGATTCATAAAAGGATATTTAGAAGGTATAGGGAAGAATCTGCAAGTGATGAGCTATTCACAGGCTTGTCGCCGACTAAACAAACTTAATTTGAAACTGTGTGATCACAGAACAGATAAAAATGATATGGAGAATATTGAAATTGCTATAGATAGTACAGTAATCCATATTTATAGCAACAGCACTCAACATAACAAAGATAATGCCAAGATAAGGAAATATAATGGTAGAAATCAAGCAAGAAAGCTACATGTTGCTTTAGATATAAACAGTAAAAAGGCAATAACAACTCGATATACTAATTTCCTTTCACATGATAGCGTATCAGCATCGGAAATACTAAAAGAAATAGGTGATATCTATAAGATTAAGTCTCTTCGTGCAGATGGAGCTTATGATACAGCAAATTTATATAAGTTATGCAATAAGTATAATTTAAAACCCATAATAAAGCCGAGAAAAAATGCAAAAATCTACAATGATATAGATCATTTATCGGAACGAAATAAGAACATCAATATAAGAAAAGCATACAATTTAAGTCAGTGGAAAAAGAAGACAAGGTATGGAACACGATCACGTATTGAGAGTTTTTTCTTTAGGGTTAAAAAAACATTTGGATTTAGTTTTAAGAATAAATCCAAAATAAATCGTTCTCAAGAGATGATCTTAAAATGCTACTTGATTAACAAATTTACTGATATCGGTATGCCTATTTTCGAATTTGCCTCGTAAATCCCTTACATCACACCTTCTCATTGGTAGCCATGCAACAAAGCCCAGATGGGATATAGAAGTGTTCTTTAAATTTATAAAGCAAAATCTTGGATATAAGCACTTTTTAAGCCATACTATGAATGGCATGAAGGTGTATATTTACATGATTATTATTACGGCTTTGTTATTTCTTGTTTATAAAATCAAAAATAATCTACATGGGTTCAAAATAGCATTACTGCAATTCACATTGGATCTAAATGACTCTTTTATACGTTCGATTGTTTTACTGTCGGGAGGTAATTTACATGCCGTTGATCATCTCATATCACGTTATTTTTGATACTTTCAACACTTATGGACCATACATCTAAGACAACCAGCCTTCCTCAAGCTAAAATTGAACAACTTCAGGAAGAAATTGCCTAAAAGGCTTGTTGGTTTTTGAATTTATTTCGTGTAACATTGTCGCAATGATACTCTTCCTGGCGCATCAAACAACAGAGGCCTAATGATCAACGAAGAAATTGTAAGAGAGAGCTTAAAAAAAGTCATAGAGCAAAAAAGCAGTAAAGATGTGATCGATCTTGGCATAATATCCTCAATCATTATTAAAGGCGGGGACGTTGGTTT
This sequence comes from Wolbachia endosymbiont of Anurida maritima, assembly GCF_042182995.1. NCBI lineage: Bacteria > Pseudomonadati > Pseudomonadota > Alphaproteobacteria > Rickettsiales > Anaplasmataceae > Wolbachia > Wolbachia endosymbiont of Anurida maritima. The sequence continues at coordinate 321,457 of NZ_CP102058.1, read as the reverse complement.
TGCGCTTGAAGTTGCCGGTAACACGCAAGTAAACGAAGAATTAAGAAGAAATTGTGAGCAAACTGTTAAGGCTATACCAGGGGTGGAGAAGGTAACCGTGGTTGCTACTGGTCAAAAACAAACTGGGCAACAAAAAGCTAAATTACATATCGAAGGAGTGAAAAATATAATCGTTGTGGCCTCTGGTAAAGGAGGCGTAGGTAAATCCACAGTTGCGCTAAATCTTGCTCTCTCATTAGCAAAGTTAAAACACAAAGTTGCGCTAGTTGATGCAGATATATATGGTCCTTCAATTCCTAAAATGCTTGGCGCTGAAAAATTAAAGCCAAAAATACAGGATAGTAAAGCAATGCCTATAGAAAAGTATGGACTGCATACTATTTCAATTGGCTATTTTATCGATAAAGATCGTGCAGCAATATGGCGCGGACCTATGATTACAAAAGCACTTTATAATCTGCTAATAGGAACAAAATGGTCCGATATAGAGTATTTGATAGTTGATACACCACCTGGAACTGGCGATGTGCATTTAAGTCTTATGGAAAATTTTAGCTTAACCGGGGCAATAATAGTTTCAACTCCACAGGAGCTCTCTTTAATCGATGCTCGCAAAATTTATGATATGTTTACAAAGCTCAGTATACCGATTATTGGCATTGTGGAAAACATGAGCTATTTTACTCAAAGCGGCTCAGAAATATACATATTTGGAAAAGACGGCGCAAAAAGAATGTCTGAGGAGCTGGGCATCAAACTATTAGGCAGGATTCCTCTGGATCCACAAATATGTCATGCTTCTGATTGTGGAAATCCTTTAATGCTAAGTGAAGATTTAGCAGAGATTTATGAAGACATTGCTAAAGATGTTATAGCTAAAGTGGCTTAGGTTTACCTACAATTTGAAAAACCGTCATTCCGCTACTCGTTAGCGGAATTTATACCGCGCACAACTGTACGAACATTGTCTACCAGAAGGGTGTCATCCTTTTTTCTGAATTCCAGTGTCAGCTACTTCCATGATATCGTTTACTATGTGCCACATTGCAATGTTCGTACAGCTATGGAATGAATCGTGGTATGACGTAGGGAAACCTTTCTTGGGTTAGCTATAGGTCTTTGTCTATAAAGTTTGTTTAAACTATTTTCAAAACAGATAAAATATAATTTTACAATTAGCGTAAATAAAATGAATTATGATGTAATCATTTCAGGTGGTGGGTTACTTGGTCTTATTACTGCCATTGGCCTCAGTTGTGACTCTGTGTCTGTAGCTGTGATTGAAAAAAATAGTCTACCACGTGTAGTAGATGACAACCGAGCATTTGCTATTTCTCAAGGCTCGAAAAAAATATTGGAAAAATTAGGGATTTGGCAGTTTATAGAAAGCGAAGCTGAGCCAATACTTGATATATGCATATTAGATGCGGTTACTGTGCATTACAATCATAAAATGGTTGGTGAAGAACCAATGGGTTATGTTATTAACAATGCTACTATATGGAATGCAATCAACAATAATTTTCTGAATAAACTAAATATATACTCTCCACATTCCTATAAAACAATTGCTTGTGATTCAGGATATGTGGAAGTTATTCTTGATAATAACCAGGAATTAATATCATCGCTACTTATCTGTGCTGAAGGCAAAAACTCTAAACTACCAGAGTTATTTTCTATACCGACAGTGAAATTTGATTATAAACAAAGTAGCATAGTATTTTATGTAAAGCATGAACTGCATCACCAAAGCTTAGCTGTAGAGCGTTTTTTTCCTGGCGGTCCATTTGCAATTCTACCGATGAAGGGTGGCTATACTTCTTCGATAGTTTGGACAGAAAAATCTGAAATTTCAAAAATGCTAATGGATCTGTCTGAAAAAGAATTTATTATAGAGCTCAAAAAAAGATTTGGTTCTTATTTAGGAGAGATAAAATTAGAGGGTGAAAGAAAACTTTATCCTTTAAGTTTTGTTTTCGCAAAAAAGTTATATAAGGGTAGAGTTTTGCTTATCGGCGATGCAGCACATTCAATTCATCCAGTTGCAGGTCAAGGGCTTAATCTTGGAATTAGAGATGTAGAAAGTGTTATAAAGCACATAGTTGCTGCAAAAGCATCTGGTATTGATGTTGGCAGTAGTTATTTATTAAAGAAAATTTCACGTAACAGATACTTTGATAATTTTACAATGGCGCTTGCAACTGATGGATTAAATAGGATGTTCTCCAACAGAATATTCTGCGCTAAAGCACTAAGAAATCTTGGCTTGATTGCAGTTGAAAATTCAAATTTTCTCAAAAAAAGCTTCATTCGACATGCTATGGGGTTTATATAAACCACTTTTATAGCTAATATACCGCCGCGGTATCTCTAGATCCCGCTAACAAGCAGCGGGATGACGGTTGTCGGTAAGCCTCAAGCTATAGCCATCAAGCACGATAAAGAAAATCATTTATAATCGCTATAGCAACTAGTGTAGACACTTGACGTTCCTTGTGATTTGATAAATAGAGGTTTTTATCTGACTTCACAACAAGGGCTTCTGGATGACTTTGAAAGTGAACATTACCATGCTTATCTTCAATAGCCTCTATTACCCCATCACTCGAAAATGCTGCAACTTTATATCCAAGTAACTCCAATTTTCTTCTATTTTCTGGCGTATTACTCACTGCTCCCGAGTGAGCATCTGGAAAACATGTTGAAAACCAACCATTTTCGTCAGGTGATAAAAATCTAGCAACCACTTCGGCTAAACGACTGTTGGGAACGATCTTTATCTGCTGGAGAGGTACATCCTCTTTCTGTGGATTAGGTGCTGATTTTAAATGAGATCTTTGCTTCTCTTCATCACTCACAACACTCACTACTTCAATTCCCTTTGCATTCATTATGCCTTCACATATACCAAGCAAATGAATTGCAGGGTTATCATCCACTATTTTTACAATTGCTTCAGTAACAAGCTGGCGACAAGGAGTAGGAGGAAAAGGTTCGGAGTGTAAATTGTAGTAATTTCCTGGAATGAATATTCTATTTATTTTGTGTTCTTTTATAAACTTTGCAACTTCAACTTTTATTCGGTCTAATATTAACTTCTTTGCCAATGTTTCATCTTGTTTTGCGAGATTAAGTGACTCTGTCTGAATTTTTTTAAGGCTAATTATTTTATTGTAATCAATTAGTACAATTTTAACTCTAAAATTATTAAACATCTCGTAGACATTTTGAGATAGCCCAAGCTCATGCGGGTATGTCTCTTCTTCCTTTTTTAACAAACCAACAACTATGTCATTATTTACTGTATTTTCTGCCGTCAAGGCAGTTGATGCTGGTTCTTCTTTTCTGGTTACATGTTGAGATGTCGGTTTTTCACTAACGCCAGCATAAGTAATATTACTTAATAATAGAACTATAATTAATAAGATGTTAAATACTTTATTGTAATATTTATACACCATAACTTGCCTCTCTAATATTTATATTACGATATAGAGTATTTTATAACAAAAAGGCAAGTTTGCCAAGAAAGAGAANGTGGCCTGAGCAGGAATCGAACCAGCGACACAAGGATTTTCAGTCCTTTGCTCTACCAACTGAGCTATCAGGCCAACTGTATACTTTCATTTTTAGATAAAAAATGTTATCATGTCTATCAAAAGTTTTTAAAGTAGTTTATAAAAATAAAGGATGAACATTAATAACAGAACAGGAATCTACCCTGGCACATTTGACCCTATAACTTTTGGGCATATTGACATAATCAAAAGAGCGTGTAAACTAGTCGATAAATTAATAATAGGGGTTGCAGAAAACGTTAATAAGCATACTGCCTTTGACACAAAGCTACGCACAAGCATGGCTGAAAATGAAATTAAAGGACTAGGAATTGATGCAGATGTTATATCTTTTAATGGGTTGCTAGTGAAGTTTGCCAAAGAGCAGAATGCTTCTGTTATTATTAGGGGATTAAGAGCAGTGTCGGATTTTGATTACGAGTTTCAAATGAGTTGGGTAAATTATAAACTTCTTCCTGAAATCGAAACCATATTTCTTCCCGCTTCTGAAGATACTCAATTTATCTCATCAAGTTTTGTAAAGGAAATAGCAAGATTAGGAGAAGATGTTAGCAAATTTGTATCACAAGGCGTTCAAAACGAATTGATTGATCTAAATAGGATAAAAAATGGAGAATAGCGTGTGTTGTTTTTTATTTCTGGATAGGTATATTTAATATATAAAATGTTATAAGCTAAAGGAGTAGCATGTCAAAAGTGAGGGTTAGTAAAAGAAAAGTTTGTTGTCATGGTGATGAGAATGATGAGGGTTCCGGCCATCCATTAATATATTTAGATATGGGAGAAGAAGAGGAAATAGCCTGCCCTTATTGTGAAAAGACGTTTGTCCATGACTGTACTGTAGAAGCGGTTGGGGAGCTGACTAGGGATGAACTCTAATGGCACTTTATTTCTTCTGCAGACCTAGCTTATGTAAATAGCAAGAAGAGGGGCAGTAAAAATGAAACTATCCATACGATCGAGCACTCCTCCATGGCCAGGTATCATATTTCCACTATCTTTAACACCGTAAGCTCTTTTAACAAGCGACTCAGTGAAATCGCCAAGTTGCGCTAGAATAGCAATTGCAAGGCCAATGATTGGAGAATAAAAAATTGAAAATAGACCAAAAAATATTGATCCAAAAATTGTGCACACTACTCCAGCTAAAATCGCACCAAGAAGTCCTGTCCAAGTTTTTCCAGGGCTAAGAATTGGGCAAAATTTAGCTCCACCAAAATTCTTACCAAATAGGTAGGCAGTAACGTCAATTCCCCAAATGGTTAAGACGAACCATACTAATGCGTATTTTCCCTGTGGTAGATTATATAAATATATTAATGAGGCGCTTGGTAGTGCAATCAATAATAATGCAAAAACGTATAAAATTTTGTTTCCCTGGGTTAGATTATACCATTCAAAAGAAGATAAAACTGCTATTGAAAAAATCAATAGGTAAAACGATAAATCACTGAAATATGTAGCAAAAGAAAATATGAATAATATTACTATTGAGGACAACATTCTAATTATAAAATTATTATCTACCATATTTTTTCTCTCTTTTTGTATAATCTTCTAATGCTTTACTCAAATCTTGACAAGAAAAATCAGGCCATAAAGTATCACAAAAATACAATTCAGCATAAGCTGCTTGCCATAATAAAAAGTTGCTTAACCTTTTTTCGCCGCCAGTGCGAATTAATAAATCCAATTTTGGCAGATCTTTAGTATACAGAAATTTTTCAAATTCCTCTTCTGATACATAAGCAATATTTTCTTTTATAATATTGCTTATAGCTTGTGTAATTTCTTGCTTTGCTCCGTAACTAACTGCAATAGTGAGTAATAAACCATCGTTCTTACATGTCACTTCTTCTGCTTTTTTAATTTGATCCAATATTTTACTGGATAACAGACTTAAATTGCCAATAAAATTCAACTTAATGTTACAGTTGCAAATGAAATTGACTTTATCTTCATTAGTTAAGACAGAGTAAAATAAATCAAATAGACAGTCAGTTTCGTTTTTGGGTCTAAGCCAATTCTCCATAGAGAATGCATACAAAGTTAAGTAGGGTATGGTTAGGTCTGTACAATACTTGGCAATATCGTATGCAACTTCACTGCCCTTTTTATAACCATCAATTTTTACCCTTCCTTGATTGTTCGCCCATCTACCATTACCATCCATAATAATTGCTAAATGTTTCGGTAAAGATTCTTGATTCAACATTTAAAGTTCACCTAAACCATCCACCAGCACTCTTCTGTAATCCAAGTAGCTGACACTGGGATCTAAGTATAAAAATATTTGCAAATTATGCAATGAACAACAGATTCTTAGAGCATATAATGTCCATGATGAAAATAAGATGGATCCCAGTGTCACGCACTGGGATGACAGAGAAAAAAGGCACTTGGATGACATGAAAGAGAGCACAGGAATGACATCATTTACTGTATAATATTGTGCAATATTGCAACGTTTGTACGGTTGTGTGCCTGCTACCTCCATGGCACCCTTGCATGTAATTTTTTCTTTTTCACTACTGAAGGTTTTTTTCATATTACCTTAGTGATGCAATATATCCTTTTCTTTGATGGACAATTCACCATCAATCTTTTTTATATTATCATCAGTAATATTTTGTATTTCCTTTTTAGTGCCATGAAAATCATCTTCTGAGATTTCTTTATTTTCCTTCATTTTTTCTATTTCTTCTATAATATCTCTACGTATATTTCTGATGGCAATCCGCGCATTTTCAGCAAACTGATGCAATAATTTCACTAATTTTTCACGGGTTTCTTGTGTTAAGTCCGGAAGAGCTATACGTATGGTATTGCCCTCAACAACAGGATTTAAATTCAAGTTGGCATTTAATATAGCATTTTTCACTTCACCGACAACATTAATATCCCAAACTTTAATTGATAGGGTTTTGTTATCTATAACCGAAACACCTGCAACCTGATTTAACTTTTGATGTCCACCATAGATATTTACAACTATACCATCAAGCAACGATGCGCTAGCTCTACCAGTGCGTACGCCTTTAATATCATCATGAAAGGACTGAATAGTTTTTAGCATTCTTTCTTTTGTTTTAGCTTTTATTTCATTTAACATAAATTACCTACTGTTTACAATCTGAAACTATAGTATAAGTACCTTGACCCTTAATAATATTGACTATTTTTTCTCCCTTCAAAGAAAAAACTATAATTGGAATAGAATTCTCACGAGCAAGTGAAATTGCTGATGCATCCATAACTTTTAAATCACGAGTCAATAAATCCGTGTAAGAAAGCCTATCATACATTACAGCATCCTCATTTTTNTTCGGATCAGCGGAGTATACACCATTTACTTGTGTACCCTTTAGAATAACATCACAATTCATTTCAACAGCACGTAAGGCTGCAGCTGTATCTGTAGTAAAAAATGGGTTGCCTGTGCCTGCTGCAAAAATTACCACTCTACCTTTTTCTAAATGACGAATAGCTTTCCTTCTTATGTAAGGTTCACATACAGTGGCCATGGGTATTGCAGATAATACCCTAGAAGCTACTAAATTTTTTTCTAAAAAGTTTTGTAAAATTAAAGCATTGATTATAGTTGCAAGCATTCCAATACAATCACTGCTTGCTCTTTCACAGCCACTTAAAGACGCAGATGCGCCACGAAAGATATTACCACCACCAACAACAATACATACCTGAACTCCAAGATTACAAACTTCAACTATGCCTTTAGATAACTCACCTATAGTCTCCATATCGTGACCAAATTGCTTTGATCCCATCAAAGCCTCACCAGAGATTTTAAATAACACCCTGGAATATTTTATTTCGCTTTTTTCATTTGTTGAAATAAACATTTCTTGCCATTTAGTTTGCACTGCCCAAAACAAGTAACTTGTAATCAGATAATTTAATAGCACTCACCTCGCTTGATTTTATAAAATCAGAAACCTTCATCTTATCATCCTTTATAAATTTTTGCTCCAGTAAGACAACTTCTTCATAGTACTTAGCCATTCGCCCATCTACTATTTTTTTTGCTACTTCTTCAGGTTTATTTAAGCTCCTCACTTGCTCTTCAATTATAGAACGTTCGTTGTTCAACTTCATTTGATCTAAATCATCTATAGACAAAGCTTCAGGCTTCATAGCAACTACATGCATAGCTATTTGTTTTCCAATCTCTTGTAGCTTCGCCTTATCACCAGATGATTGCAATGCAATTAAAGCACCAATCTTACCTAAGCCATGCGCATCACCATGTACGTAGCCAGCAATAACTCCATCCTTAGCTTCTAAGTAACAAAGCTTGCTTAACTCTAACTTTTCACCAAGAACTGACGTACCATTCATAATAGCTTCCTGCACTGTGCCAATGCTTTCATACTTGGCATTTTTTAACTCATCAACGCTGATACAGCGTTCTTGATGAGCAATTGATGCTAAATTTGAAACTAACTCTATAAATTTCTCATTCCTTGCAACAAAATCGGTTTCGCAATTGAGTTCAACCAATGCACCATGATTTTCAGTCAAACACATAGCAACGAGCCCATCTGAAGCTACTCTATCAGATTTTTTGTCAGCTTTAGCAAGACCTATTGTACGCAACTTATCAACGGCTTTCTTGATGTCACCATCACATTCTTCTAATGCTTTTTTACAGTCACTTAAGCCAAGCCCTGTCCTATCACGTAATTCCCTTATATTATCTGGATTCATCTTCATTTGTTACTACCTCCCTTTCTTCTTCTTTATAAACTTTACTACGTCTTCTTTTAGTTTGCACAATACCATCTTCTTTTTCTTGAATAAACTCATCACCCCTTATATCATCAATCTTAACTCCAGATCTTGCTAGACTAGACTCTATTCCAGCTAATATAGAGTCGGTAGCTAATTTACAATAGAGCTCTATTGATTTTCTTGAGTCATCATTTCCAGGTATTGGATAAGTAATATCATCTGGATCAGAATTAGTATCAAGTATTGCAACTATTGGAATTCCTAACTTCTTAGCTTCCTTAACCGCTATATGCTCTTTATTAGTATCAATGATGAATAAGATATCAGGAATTGCTCCCATTTCTCTAATACCACCAAGCGCCTTATCAAGCTTTTGCTTTTTCTTTTCAATGTTCCCCAATTCTTTCTTTGTTAAAATGCTATCCTCGTCATTTAATATTTTCTCATATTGCATCAAGGTTTTTATCGAAGAAGAAACAGTGTCCCAATTAGTAAGCATACCGCCAAGCCATCGATGATTCACATAATATTGACCACAACGAATCGCTTCACTTGCAATAATATCAAAAGCTTGAAATTTTGTACCAACAAATAGAATGCGCCCACCTTGAGATGCAACGTCATATAAAGCCTTCATGGCCATCTGCAGCAACGGTAGTGTTTTTCGCAAATCAATTATATGTATACGATTTTCTTGATGCACTCCATATATGTATGGAGCCATTTTTGCGTTCCAGCGACTAATTTTGTGACCAAAATGTACACCAGACCCGGCTAAATCACGCACAGTGACTTCAGGCAAACTTGCCATATTTCATTCCTCCAAATAGTTTATCTTCCATGGCATTGCCCTAAAGGGACTACTTGTACAAGCCATGTGTGAAATTAAATTATTTGTATAGTAATAGAAAAGACAGCAAAGCGCAAACAAAAAATATTGACAAAGGGCAACATGTTTATTAGCTTTAAAGTCGAAGCCCGAAAACGCTAAAAAGAAATTAGGGGGGTGTAGCTCAGTTGGTTAGAGCGCATGCCTGTCACGCATGAGGTCGTGAGTTCAAGTCTCATCACTCCCGCCATACTGGTTTTGGCATAATCTAAAATCCGCAACCGGTATTTAGAAACGTTTTCACCAGACTTGACATGGCATGGTATTGTAATTAATACTTAAATAGGTTTGTTTTTATCATTAACAATTAGGATTAAATATGCTCATTTCTGAAGTTTTTGCAGCAGATGCAACTAGCAATGCATCAAGTATCGGCGCATCTTTTTTTATTCCATCGATTTTAATATCTGTAGTATTTTATTTTCTCATTATTCGCCCACAACAAAAAAAACTAAAAGAACATAGAAAGATGATAGATCAAATAAAGCGTGGTGATACAGTCATTACTTCTGGTGGTATAATAGGTGAAGTTAACAAGGTTGATGGAGCAAATGCACAATTTATAATAGAAATAGCACCAAAAGTTGAGATAAAAGTCCTAAAGTCCGCTATATCTGAAGTTTTAAACAAAGAATCTCAGAAAGTAGCAGCTAAACCAATTGAAAAAGGCAAAATCGAAAAGAATGATAGAAAAAATAAAAATCAACCAGAGGAAAGTATAAAGGGAAAAGACGATAAAGGGAAAAATGCCTCATAACTCTAAAAAAAGGTTCACTTGGTTGTGTGTGGAATATTTGGTGTAGTAAGTAGCGGTTATTCAGTAATACCGACTTTACTAACTGCGTTGCAAAAATTGGAATATAGGGGATATGACTCTTCGGGTATAGCAATCATAAATAATGAAGGTAAGATAGAAATCAAAAAATCAGAAGGCAAGGTTGAAAGGTTATGTGAAGTTGTTGATGAAAGCAAGATGTCTAGCAGTACAATTGGCATAGCACATACTCGCTGGGCTACACATGGAGTTCCAGGCCTTAAAAATGCTCACCCCATTCGTACAAATAACGTTGTTGTTGCTCATAACGGCATAATTGAGAATTACAATCTGCTAAAAAAGGGTCTAGAAGAAAGGGGAATGTTATTTCATACTGACACTGACACAGAGATCATACCAAACATGTTAACCTTATATCTTGATGAAGGATTGTCGCCAGTTGATTCTCTATTTAAGTGTTTAAACAACTTACATGGCTCATTTGCCTTGGTCTTATTATTTGCAGAATATCCAGATGCTTTATTTGTTGCAAAAAGAAATTTGCCTTTAGCAATAGGCTATAACTATAACACAGTGTTTGCTGCATCTGATTCTAATGCTTTAAGTGCATTTGTGGAAAAAATATCGCATTTGGAAGATGATGACATTGCAGTAATAAAATCTAGTGGAGTTAGTATATACAACAATGGTACACAAGTTAAACGTAGTATAGAAAATAGTAGCCTGAGCAATTTTCTAATTAGCAAAAATGGTTACTCTAGCTTCATGCTAAAAGAGATTTTTGAGCAACCGCGTGCATTAAACAAAACAATAAATCAATTTTACAAGCAATATAAAGAGGTCAACAAAAAATTATTCTCTGAACTGAATCACATTACTATAGTTGGATGTGGATCATCTTATTTTGCTGGGCTAATAGCGAAGTATTGGCTGGAAAGTATTGCTCAAGTTCGAGTATATCTAGAAATCTCATCAGAATTTAGGTATAGCAACGTCAAGCTGGAAGAAGGCAGCATTGGGTTATTCATCTCTCAATCTGGCGAAACTGCAGATACCATAGAAGCGCTGCGTTATGCGAAATTGCAGAAACAAACGATCATTAGCATAACTAACACATTTAACAGCAGTATTGAAAAGATCTCAGATATTGTGTTACATACTCTTGCTGGGCCAGAAATTGGTGTTGCTTCAACAAAAACCTTCTCTGCACAACTTGCAACTTTAGCATGCTTTGTCGTGGAGCTTGGAAAAATAAAAGGTGTACTGGATGGAGAGAGAATAAAACAGCTAAGCAACGCTATCAACTCTATTCCCAAGTATGTTGAGCATGTTTTAAATGTGATGAAAATACAACATATATCAGGCAGTATATTAGAACACAATAACGTTATTTTAATTGGCAGAGGAAGCTCATACGGAGTTGCAATGGAAGGCGCATTGAAGATAAAAGAGCTTTCATACATTAATACCATTGGTATTGCAGCGGGAGAAATGAAGCATGGTTCTATTGCTTTAATAGACTCCACTGTGCTTGTTATAGCAATTATCCCTTATGATAGTTTATTCTTTAAAACGCTATCTAATATACAAGAGATTATTGCAAGAAAAGGCAAAGTAATTGCCTTTAGTGATAAGCAAGGAGCGCCATTCCTAAGGGAAGTTTGCGCAGATGTGGTGCAACTTCCAGACGCTGATAATTTTATCTCTCCAATCATCTACAGTGTTGCTATGCAATTCCTTGCTTACTTTACTGCAACAAAAAAAGGGTTAGACGTGGATTGTCCGAGAAATTTAGCTAAGTCTGTTACGGTCGAGTAGCCTATTTAAAGTTAAAGCTAAACTTCTGTATCTGTTTAGGATAACGGCAAGACCATAGAGTAAAAGTGAGTTTACAACAAATGGTGTCATCCGAGTAGCCGACACTGTGGTCCAGCCTTCCTGCAATCTCATCAAGAACGCTGTGTTTTAACATAAGATCAGCCACTTTTATACTCACCAACTCAGTTCCTGGATCCCAGTGTCAGCTACTCGGATGACAAGAAGAGGGCGCTGGAGTGACATAAAGAGGCGCTAGAGTGACACGAAAGGGATACTGGAATGACAGGAAAGGGGCTACTTGATTTACTATGTAACATTTATTACTTTTACAGGTACAATTTAGATGCTATAATTATAATTGGTAAGTTAGAATGCAAAAAAGTAAAATTAAAGTAGAAATAAAAAGATTATCACACGGAGAAGACTTGTCTCTTCCATGTTATGCAACTACGCAGAGTGCTGGTATGGATCTTTATGCTGCATTGAATGACTTTGCTGTTTTAAATCCACTTGAGAGATTACTTGTTCCAACTGGAATTGTGATTGCAATACCAAACGGTTTTGAGGGGCAAGTACGCCCACGTTCTGGTCTTGCTGCAAAACATGGAATCACTGTCTTAAACTCTCCGGGCACTATAGACTCTGATTATCGAGGTGAGGTTAAAATTTGCCTAATTAATCTAAGTAATCAACCATACGAAATAAAAAGGGGAGATAGAATCGCACAAATCCTTATTTCTCCTGTATCTCAGGTAATTTGGGATGACAGAGAAGAGTTCTGCACAGAAGAAACCGGTCGCAATGCAGGGGGTTTTGGCTCAAGTGGCAAGTAATTTGCGAAAAAGCTTGACTATGACAGTTTTTTTATACACAATTTAAGCATATTAATATTTTATTAAACGAGGTCGTTTATGCTAACTTTCAAAAATCATTGTGGTCAATTCCACAAAACAAATACTGCACTTGTTGCACTTACTTCTTTGTATGTCATAGGCGCAGCAGTAGCACTTTCATCACCATATTGGTTGTCTTCAACTTCCATGCTAGCAGCTTTTGCAGCTACACCACTTGGAATCGGTGTATTAGCATTTGTTGCTGTTACACTAACTAGTCTAGCAATATACGCTATCAGCAAAAATAACAAAATATCTGAGTTGAAAGCTCCGAGAATTGTTAATGATGGTAACATAACGTTACAAGTAACAAAAGAGGTGCATGAGGAAATAAAAAAGAATAACCAAAATAAGGACAAAGACGGTAAGGTTGTGGAAGGTGAGTATCGTATAAACTTCAGCTTAGAAGGCAAAAATTTCTATGTTACTGGTAACATTGGTAATGGTGAAGCGTTGTATGGTGATACTGTGTTCTTAGATATAAATTCACTAGCAATGAAAAACGATAAAGGTGAATATGTTACAATAAGTGATAACAAAAAGCAATTGGAAGAATTAGGTTTAAACAAAAATGAGAATAAAGGGGTTAACACTTATTTAGGCTCACTTATTGTTGAACAAGTTGCTAAAGGAAACGAAAAAGGAAACGGAAAAAGCTAGACAGCTAAGTATAAAAGAGGCAGATTAAGTCTGCCTCTTTTATACTTAGTGTCAGTTACTTAAATTCATTATGGGAATTACCTTAACTTTTATATAGTTGTGAGAAGCTGCTAAGGATTTTTATTTAATTTAACTGCATCTTTTGCCTTATCCAATAACCCATTAATAAAACCAATTTCGCTTGATTTATCAAGTAAATCAGATGCAATGTTAGTATACTCATTAATGACAACTGGAACTGGTGTATCGCAATTAATCAACTCACATATTGCAACGCGCAAGATAGATAAGCTTATAAGATTTAACCGTGAGAGGGACCAGCTTGGGTGTAAGTAAGACTCTATTATTTTATCATATTCTTCACTGCTTTTTATAACCTTATATAACAAGTTTTCTAAGAACTGATGTTCAAATTCTTCACATTCAAATATATCTTTCAACTTACTTATGTAGTCCTTAAGCTCACAATTTTCCAGTTTAAAAGTGCTTTTGTTGTAACCTACGAAAATATTTGAATAAGCAATTTGTACAGCAAGAAATCTTGCCGTGCTTCTTTTGATGCGCCACTTTTTATCTACTGGTTTTTCCTCCATTACTTTAACTTATTGTGTAAATCTATCATACGCAAAACAATTGAGGCTGCATGGCCACCAACGTTCTTTTTGTTTTTGTCAGCTCTAACTAGTGCTTTATCTTTGCTGTCAGCGGTAATTACGCCCATACCAAGGGGCATTGCATAATGCATAACAACTGCATTTAAGCCTTCAATTACTCCTTTACAAACATATTGATAATGATCGGTTTCACCGCGAATTACGCACCCAAGAGCTAAATAACCGTCGTAATTAGCATTCTTACTTTTGACCGCAAAAAGAATTGTAGCTGGTATCTCGAATGCACCAGGAACTTCAATTATCTCATAATCAACATTATTTCCTTTGAATTTATCAATTGCACCTTCAAGCAAAAGGTTTNNGCTATTTCAGCATAATAAACCGAATTAACTATTAGTATTTTTGACATTTACTACCACTTTTTTTGTTAAAAACAACTTTATTAATGATTGTTGAATTAAAGTTATAATATTACTAAATATCCAATATATTACCAGGCCGGCAGGAAAAGAAGAAAAAATAAAGACAGAAATGTAAGGTAAAAACTTCATAACATTTACTTGAATATCATCTTTATTGGTTTGATCTTTCTCACTTAGCTTCTGCTGAATTATCATGGTGGCACCGAAAATTATAGGTAAAATGCCTATAGAAATAGGAAAGTTATAATTAAACAACCCAAATAATGTAAAGATGTTCGTTGGGTCAGGAGCTGAAAGATCCTTAATCCATAAAAANAANGGAGCATGCCTCATCTCTATAGTAACAAATAATACTTTATATAGAGCAAAAAATACCGGTATTTGTATTAGCATGGGAAAAATGCTCGACATTGGGCTTACGTTGTTTCTCTTAAACAATGCAATTGTCTCTTTATTCTGCTTTAAGCTGTCATTTTTATATAACTCTTTTACATGAGTTAGCTCAGGCTGCAAGCTTTTCACCTTGAACATTGAAACATATGATCTATTAGATAAGGGAAGCATCAAAAGTTTGATTACTAAAGTCAGCAATAATATTGCTAAGCCAAAATTTTTTAAAACGAAGTTAAAATATTCAAGCAGTAAAAACACTGGCTTGGTTATAAAATAAAGAACACCAAAATCTACAGCTTTATCAAACAAAGGTATATTGAGAGTATCCTTATAAGAATCCAGTAAATTCAACTTTTTTGCTCCAGCAAAAAAATAATTCACATTAGAAACACTTGCGCCAGGAAGTATGCTCTTGTAAGGTTTGACAAAATCTACTTGGAATTTATCAGTATTATTAACGTTCGTGTGTTTAATGCTTACATTTATTTTATCGGATTTCTCAGGTATGATGGCTGTAAGCCAGTATTTATCAGCAAAACCAAACCAATTTTTNTTACTTGAGCTTGCTTTTATTAAATGTTTCTTAGAGATATCCTTATATGTCCACTCCTCCAGTTTATTATCAAATGCACCCAGTACTCCCTCATGTGATATCCAATAAGATTCATTAATATTATCACGTTTACGGTTAATTTTACCATAAGGAACCAAAACTACATTATCTTTTGTATTGTTTTCAATAATTTGCTCAACCTTAAACATGTAGTTATCGTCGAGGCTAATTTTCATTTTAAACACAATGCCATTTTCATTATCCCAAAATAAACTGACCTCTTTTTGATTAAGTTTATCTGCTTGCCAGACTGTCTTCGAATCTGGAACTTTAATTTTGTTACTCGGATCGAGCCACCCAAATTCAGCGAAATATACATCTTTTGATTCTGCAGGTGAAAGTAACACCACTTGTGGAGAAGAAGAACTCGGTTCTAAGTGGTAATTAGTTAAAATTAAGTCATCAAACCTTGCACCTTTCAGAGAAATTGATCCTTTAATCATGTTATTGGTTAAACTAACCCTCTGTTCTCGAGTAGAATTAATAATTTCAGAACGATTTTGGTATATTATAGGAGCAAGGTCGTTAAAAGATTCGATATGTTCAATATTTTCAATCGATAGCTGGTTTTTATTTGTACTAAAAAAATTATCATAAATAACACGCCAAGACACCATGATTAACATGGAAAGGATAGCTGCTAAAATTAACCTTTTTGCTTCTGACATGAAATTAAATCAAACATATCTTCTTAAAGTGTATACTAAATATTGTACTAAAACAATGAAATTTACTTATTTTTAATAATAACTTTTAACGCTGATCTTTAAAATTTATTTTAATAGCTTCAAATTTTAACAATATGAACGCGGTGAAAAATCTAGTTATTTGGTTGCTAATAATAGCCACTACTGCAATGCTTATTGATTCACAAAGGGACAAACTAAGCGACAGATTTCTCAGTACTTTTTTACCATATAAAGGAAGAATTCAAAATAGTGGAAGTATCGAATTTACGAAATCATACGATGGACACTTTTATATTCAGGCTCAAGTCAATGATCGCAATATAACGTTTTTGCTTGATACCGGGGCAACCGATATTGCTCTATCACAAAAAGACGCATTATATGCTGGTATTAACTTACAAAACGTTCAGGATTTTAAAATATATGAAACTGCGAAAGGTCAAATAAAAGCCGGCGTTGTTCAAATATCTCAAGTTAAAATAGGAAATTTTTTGATTAATGATGTACAGGCAAGCGTTAACACTCATTCTATGTCTCATTCACTACTTGGAATGAGCTTTTTAAGGTATTTTCATTTCACTATAAGAGATAATAAGTTGACATTATACCGCGACTAAATACTCCTACAATCTACAAGCTCTGTAGGTCAATATAGGGGCAGAAATAAATATTGCAGAACAAGTGCCAATTAAAATACCAAAAAAAATGATCAAACTGAAGTCTCTAACTGCATCTGTGCAGATTAATACCAAAGGAAGAGCAGCAAGAAGGGTTGTACCCGAGGTTAATATAGTGCGAAACAATGTAGCGTTGATACTTGCATCTACTATCTCACTCATCCGCCCACTTTTACCACTCTTGCAATACTCTCGAATCCGATCGTATATAATTACTGAGTTATTGATTGAATAACCAATGACAGTAAGGAGAGCTGCAACTGATGAAATATTAAACTCAATGCCAGTTAGGCTAATAAAACCAACAGTTAAAATCACGTCATGAATCAGTGCTGTTATTCCACTGAATCCACATTGCCAATTAAATCTAAACCAAACGTAAAAAAATATTCCAAAAATTGCGATCAACATGGATAACATTCCTTCAAATATTTGTGTTGAGCTTATTTGTGGGCCAACATAGTCTATTTTACGATAGCTTATTGAGCTCCCCAGCTTTTCTTCTAGTATGCTTTTTATCTTTTTGATTTTATTTTCGTCTCCCTCATCTTTAAAACGCATATCACCCGCTTTTGAACTCTGCACTGTAAAACCATTTTCTTTTAATGCATCGAGAATAGAGTGATTCTCATCTGAAGATTTTATCTCTATCAAAATTCCGCCTGCAAAGTCTATGCCTAAGTTCACTCCACGCAGCATAACAGTGAACATTGAAAAGATGATAAGAATAATGCTAATTAATGCAGTCAAATCCCTATATTTACTAAACTTGATATCAAGGTTATCTGGAATGAGTCTAAGTGCCATGCTATTTACTTAAACTTGAATTTTATATACTTTTCAAAAAATTTACTAGTTTATTTTGTGATTAGTCTCGTTCGTCCACTAAAAGAAAAAGCAGCAAGGAGCGAACCAAAAGCGATAAGAAAGGATCCAAACCAGATTATAGACATTCCAGGTTTATAGTGCACTTTGGCTGCGATTTTGCTTTTACTCTTATCAATCTCTCCAATTACAACATAAATATCAGAAAATAAATTGTGGTAGATACTGCTTTCAACATTTTTCTGACCTTCCGCAAGGTAAAATCTATATTCAGGAGTTACTTCACCTAATATCTTATTATTCAGCAAATTCCTGATATCCATTGTACCCCTCACTGCATGGAAATTTTTTTCTTTTATTAGCTCAATATTTCGTAAAGTAACTTTAAATTTATTGACTGTTATGCTATCCCCTATTTTTAAGTAATTTTCTTTTTTCTCCTGCCAACCAACTGAATAAGCTATACCAAGCACTAGAATTGCCACTCCAGCATGAGCAAGCATCATTGCATAGTAGGACTTAGAAACTCTTCTTGCTAATAAAATTGATTCACCAAATGCTACCTTAAATAAACGAATTCTTTTACTGTATGCTTCTAAAACAAAGATTAATAATGCTATGGAGATAGTAATTGATAGCACAATCATTAGCTCCATGTGAAAGATAAACGGCAAAATAGCTGCAGCACTACAGAATGAGAATCTGTATTCACGGAATATTGGCAATAGACTATTTCCCTGCCAACTGCAGTATTGCCCTATCATGGTGAGCACTAGAATAGCTAGTGCAATAGAGTTAAATAAAGAATTGTAATATGGTGCTCCAACTGAAATTAATTCACCGGTTAAATACTCAAGCACTGTAGGGTATAAAGTGCCAACGAACACGATGAAAAAGGCAGTAATAAATAATAAATTGTTCATCAGCATCATCGTAAGGCGTGAAAAGAATCTTCTACCCTCTGTCACTTGAGTAGCAAGTTTCTTTCTGGATTCCAGTGTCAAGCATTGGAATGACATCGCAGACGTGTGATTTTTTCTCGTAAATACTACAAATATTACTAAGCTACTGACTGTAATTACACCAAGTAGAGCTAATATATACAGTCCATACCTTGGGTCATCTGCAAACGTGTGCACTGAGGTGAGTATTCCTGAGCGGACTAGAAATGTTCCAGTCACACTCAATATAAAAGTTGTAAGCGTAAGTAAAATAGCGAAATTCCTTAAAGTATTGAAATTTCGTACAACGAGCAACAAATGTGTCAGCGCTACTGCAATTAGCCACGGCATCAAAGAAACGTTTTCCACTGGATCCCAAAACCAAAATCCACCCCACCCAAGTTCGCGATATGCCCACCAGCTACCCAAGCTGATGCCCAAAGTGAGCAGCGACCAAGAAATAAGTACCCAAGGCCTGACAATTTTAGCCCAAACATTTCCTTCAGTATTTAAAATTAATCCAGCTATAGAGAGCGAAAAAGGAACGCTAAATCCAAGGTACCCCAAATATAATATCGGTGGATGAATAGCAAGGCCTATATCTTGCAATATCGGATTAAAACCCAATCCATCTGTTTCAATGCCTGGCATTTTAGTGAAGGGGCTGGATTCAATTAAAGTGAACAGTAAAAAACAAAAGCAAATCAGCCCATGAGTGATAAGAGATATTTTTTTTAATTTACTACCATTAGTTCGTTCTGGTGTCATTCCAGTGCTTGACACTGGAATCCAGTTTTTATTACACTGCCATTTGATGTACTCATTTGCAATTAAATTGTCTGGATCCCAGTGTCTGGGCACTGGGATGACAGAAGAAGAGGCTGGGATGACAGAAGGTATATAAATATCCATTAGTAATAAATACACGGCAAGCACTAAAACCCAAAGCAACATGGACCCTTCTTTATTTCCCCAAACACCACAAATCTTATAGATCAAAGGTTTTGTTGTGTGTGAGTGGTAGTATACGTTTTCGAGTGAGAAATTATTTGTAATGTGGCAGTAGATCAAAATAGCCATTGACGCTGATACACAAAAAAATATGGCAGTGGTAATAAACCGACAAGAACTAAGCGGTAAAAACAAATATGTCAAAGACAATAAGCAGGCTACCAATAGCAATATATTCCCAAATTCAGGCATAAAAAATTATAGTTTTTATATAAACAATATTACTGATGACAAGTTAGAAGTTAAAGTGTTAATTGATGCTAGCATAATGCCCCCGTAGATAGCTGTGCTAGTATTAATTAAAAATTAAATATTAAATCTTTATACTTTTATAGATAGCGTTAATATTGAGGTAACATTGTGGGTACAACTAAGATTAGTAAATTTCCATTTAATATAAAAGGTAAAGTGGCAAAACAACATGCCGAACCAATAGTCGAAAAAAATCTCTATACTATTTTAGGATTCAAAGATATAGAAGATTTTGAAAATAAGACAAGTAAGTTTGTTAACAAAGAAATTTGGCAATTATTTGTTGACTGCTTTGCAAAAGAAATAGATTATGCAGCAACCGAAAAAGTTGTAAAAAACATCGTTTGTAACATTGCAAAGATTGATCAAGGTAATGCTTTTACCAAAACTAAACATCTGATATTAAATGAAAAGCAAGATAATAAAAAGAGAGAAAAAGCGATTAGAGAAGCTATTAGTATTTTGAGGAAAATCAATCCAGAAAAAGCCTTTAATGAACTTTTAGTGGTGAAAAAGCAAGCCGAAAGTTTTTTAAAAAATGTAAAAGAAACCCAAGAGGAAGATCAAAAGAAAAGAGCAGAACTAAAGAAAAAATTCGATAATACACAATCAACAATAGAAACAATTGAAAATTTTCGTAGGAGTCAAGAAGAGCTTCTTCGTCCGTTTGGATCAGTTGGTCCTCGACTTTTTGTAGAAACTCTGAAATATATAGAAACACTAGAAAAATTAGCTGAAGTTAAAAAGGAAGAGCTAGTTAAAGGTTTCTTGTTAAATCATGTTAGTTCATTGAATAAAAAGCATCCTAAATCACGAGGCAAAAGGGAAGATGCTATAACAATACTATCAAGTGATGAGTTGAAGAATTTTTACAATAAAGGTGTAAAAGAAGGAATATTACAACCAATGGTATCTTATAAAGAATGCAGAAACCTGTATGACAAAATGAACCAGATGAAAAATGAGTCCAAAAGTATAATTAAAAGAGAAGAACGGGAAGAAAATTCGAAGAAAATAGATAAGTCGATAGTCAGCGCGATTAATGACATAAAAAAACATAAAGAAGCAATCCTTAACTGTAAAGACTTTCAAAGTTCTTACATAAAAGAGAAAAAAGAACATCCATTTAGAGGCAATGCATGTCAAAAAATGATTGATATATATCAAGAGAGAATTGTTGGATATCAGGAGAAAATTCGTCAAAACTTAAACCAAATAAAAGCGATATTAAAAAGTGCGCCGCAAGAAATGGATGATGGAAGAATTAGAGGAAATAATCGATGGTATGCATGAAGCAAAACAGTTCGATGAAGATTTTGATTCAGCTTTAATTTGTTTATCGAACATGCAGAATGAGCTAGATATTCAACTGGAAAATCCTTCAACAGAGCTAAGAGCTTCACATATTAACGTTAAAACTGAAGTAACTCAGTTATAAGAGCCAAATTTTTGTTAACTCAAGACAGCTCTCGCAACTTTAGTCTGTGTTTTAATTTGGTTGTGTTTTATTAAAAAAACTTTAGATTTATTTTATAATCGATACTCAGATATGATGACTCAAACTTGGGATTTGTTGCAAACAGGGCAAAAGGAAGGCTATAAAATCGCGTATATCAATGCTCGTATTATCGACCCGGAAACTAAGCTTGATATAAAAGGTTCATTATTGACTGAAGGGGATAAAATTATTGACTTTGGTGAATCATTATTTTCAACAAGTGGGGTCGATGAAACAATAGACTGTAAAGGGCTTGTTCTAATGCCAGGCCTTATTGACATTCACGTACATTTTCGTGAACCAGGTCAGGAACATAAAGAAACTATATATACAGGTAGCAAATCTGCAGCTGCGGGAGGCGTTACAACTGTAGTTTGTCAACCGAACACTTCCCCAGCAATTGATAGCGTTGTTTTGGCTAAATATTTGAAATATAGAGCACTTGAAACTTCACATGTAAATGTTGAATTTTACGCTAAAATCACCACTTCGGAAGAAAAGTTGACTGAGATGGCACTTTTAAAGGAAGCAGGTGCGGTTGGGTTCACCGATGATGGTATGCCAGTTATGAACCCCATGATTATGAGACAGGCGCTGCTTTATTCAAGTATGCTGGGTGTCCCTATTGCTCAACATGCAGAAGATTTAAATTTGTCAGCAGGTGGTGCAATCAACGAAGGTAAAATTTCTGAAGAATTGGGAGTAAAGGGAATCTTGAGTGCGTCAGAATCGATTATGGTAAATCGCGATATACTGCTCATGAAAGATATGGAAAATGTGCACTACCATATTCTACATGTCTCTTCAAAAGATTCACTTGATGCTATTAAACGTGCAAAAGACTTGGGATTAAATGTTACGTGCGAAGTAACCCCTCATCACTTCACTTTGACTGAAGATATAGTAAAGCAACATGGAGCAATTGCAAAAATGAACCCGCCACTTCGCACTGAAGAAGATCGTTTAGCTATGGTTGAAGGTTTAAAGACAGGTGTGATTGATTGCATTGCAACCGATCACGCTCCGCATGATCGTAGTTCTAAAGATCTGCCACTTGAAAATGCTGCATTTGGTATTGTTGGTCTTGAAACAATGCTGCCCCTTTCACTTGAACTCTATCACAGTGGGCAAATGGGTCTACTTGATGTGCTCGCAAAATTGACATATAAGCCTGCAGATATAATACACATACCACGTGGTCGTATACAAAAAAACCTTGCTGCAGACTTAATTTTAGTTGACCTCAATCATGAATGGGAAATTAAAACTGACAACTTTGCTAGTAAATCAAAAAATTCCCCTTTCGATGGGCGCAAAGTAAAAGGACACGTAGTACGTACTGTTGTGTCCGGCAAAACTGTATACTCACAGAAGCCCCCTCTCATCATTCCAGTACCCCCTATCCAAGTAGCGTGACACTGGTTCCTTTATGACGGTATCATCAAAGTAGCCTCCTTTACTTGTCATCCAAGTAGCCTGACTACTTGGATCCAGGAAAAAGAATGGTGTCATGAAAGTAGCCTCCTTCTCCTGTCATCCAAGCAGCCGACACTGTGATCCAGAAGACTTAATTTTAACCAAGTGGCTGGAATGACACCTTCCGTATAAATATTAAAAAATTTACCAAACGAAAAAAAAGGCAAAAGAAGCCCTAGGGTAGCTAATTATTCACTATCCATTTTTTAAGTTGGCGTTTTTTGATGTTTTAAATAGCGTATTTCAGCTCATATTAGGTAAAAACCTAGAAATTTGATAAAGACACAGAGTGCACATAGTGCAAAAAATTAAACATGAGACACCAGATACGTTGNNAGTTTTTTTGTCATTTAATCTGTACAGAGAAGATAAATAAATAGCTTCAGTACTATGATAAGGAGGCTGGCAAGGTTTGTAAAGCAATTTTTTCGTTTCTACTGAATGACGGCTACGCGCTGCCAAAACTGGCTTGTTATGCAAGAAGTCCACTCTAAGACCTTAGCACCGTTATGAAAAAGCCTATTTACTCTAATCTACCTTTCTATAAAAGACCTATCGACTGTTGCAATTATAGGCGTAAATAAGAATGATAAAAGAGTACGGGATTGAGTAACTATGTACACTTCTGCTGGCATACCAGGGTATAGGTATACGTTTTTAAACTGAGCAAGCTCTGACTTTGGTATCACTACGCGCACTGAATAATAACGCCCTAGTCTTGGATCATCAAGAGCATCAGGAGAAATATGGCTTACTATACCACTAATTAAACTTAAACGGCGTGCACTGTAAGCACTTAACCGAACTTTAACCTTTAGCCCTTCTAATCCGTCAATAGAGACTATGTTGCTATCTTTCTTTTGCGCTGACAGTATCTCTTCTATGTTTCTGGTTTGAATTTTAGCATCTATTATTAGGTCATCATCCGATGGCACTACGCTCATGATCGGAACTCCAGATTGTATAACACCACCTTCAGTGTGGTATCTTATATCTGTGACTATCCCATCTTGAGGCGATTTAATTATTGTACGTGCCAGTGAATCTTCAGCAACCATCAGCCTCTCTTTCAAGTCTGCAATAGACGTACTAACTTCCTTAAGTTCAGCGTTTGCTCTTTCTTGAGAATCATTTTTTACGTTTATAATTTCTAATTCGTTCTCTCCAATTTTTTGTTGCACTTGAGATATTGCAGAACGGTAATGTCCAACTCTGCCTTCAATTTCAGCAAACTGTTTTTCTAAAGCTAAAATGTGTGGTTTGCTTATATGGCCACTATCAAGTAATTGTCTTTTTGTTTCCAACTCTTCAGTTATCAAGTCATATTGCTTATGAGCTGCATTTAGTTGAAAATTTAGCCCCGCTAATTCATCATTTAACTGCTTTATACGTTGTTGCAGTATATCTGTTTTTCCCAATATGCTCTTTCTCTGAGAGTTGAACAACTTTACTTGATTCTTTATCGCTTTATTTACAAGTTCATCGTTAGATAATTTTTTAACCTCATCAGGAAACTCGAGCGTGTCTAAATCTCCTCTGATTGCAAGAAGCCTTGCTTCTGTTGCTAAAAATGATAAGAGCTTCTCTTTGATAATACTTAAATTCGCCTTCTCGTTAACATCACTCAACAAAACTAGAGGCTCATCTTTTTTAACTGCTTGGCTCTCTTTTACTAAAATTTTGCTTATTATTCCTCCGCCCAAGTGTTGAACTATTTTCCTATTTGAAGATACAATAACTTCTCCACTTGCATGCACCGCACCGTCAATTGGAGCTATAGCCGACCAAATACCGCCTATCCCAAAAAAGATGAGTATCACTATCAGACCAAAAGATAGTGGCCCCCATGTTACTTTCAGGACTTCATTTACGTTATTACTTTCACGTTTTAAAATAAAATTTATCACTGCATCAATCAATGCAAACGTCTTATCCAAAAATTTTGGGTACTTCTTCTTTTTATTTTTTGCTCCTTGCATATTTATATTATCACTATGGCCAATCAAGCCTGTCAAAGAAAATCCAGCGCTAAGCTTTTTTAACTTACTTATCATAATACTACTGTGAATTTGTGTTAACTCAAGATAACACACAAAAACAAAGAATCTATAATTTAAGCATTCCATTTAGACTGTAGAGCACCAGAATAAACTATTTAGTAACAATTCCTGCATCAACTATGTTTTTAAAATTTTTTGACGTTTAACTTTATTATAACTTTTTCTTTATTTTGTGAATATCTGAGTTACTTATATTATGTAAGAAATCTATTGCCAACCAGTCAATATTCTGTTAGGAATTAAGATAATATAAAGTTATTATGTTTGGATTGGAAAGCAGAAAGTTCCTAATCACTGGCGCATCAGGCGGAATAGGGCAAGCAATTGTAAAAATTATGCACGAAGCCGGAGCAACTTTATGTATTTCTGGCACAAAAAAAGAAGTGCTCGAAGGAGTTGCTAAACAATATGAAAAAAACATGCATGTACTCCCTTGCGATTTATCAAATGCTGAGGAAGTAAATCAACTAATAAATAGAGCAAGTGAGTTGATGGAAGGCTTTGACGGGCTTGTATGCAACGCGGGCATTACGCAAGACAGTTTATTATTGAGAATGACAGATGAAGCATGGCAAAAAGTAATTGATATTAACTTGAGTTCTACATTTAAGCTGAGTAGAGAAGCATGCAGGAAACTAATTAAGAATAATTGGGGAAGAATTATAAATATTTCCTCAATAATAGGGCTAACAGGAAACGCCGGGCAAGCAAATTATGCAGCGTCTAAAGCTGGAATAATAGCTATGAGCAAATCTATAGCAAAAGAAGTTGCAAGTCGTAATATAACAGTAAATTGTATTGCTCCTGGGTTTATAGATACTAAAATGACTGAAGTTTTAAATGAAGTACAAAAGGGAAAAATATTAGATAATATTCCAATGAAAAGAATGGGAACAGGGGAAGAAATAGCAGCAGGGGTCTTATTTTTAGCAAGTGATGAAGCAAAATATATAACAGGGCATGTGCTTAACATTAATGGTGGGTTATTTATGTAGCAACACTTATGTATGGACAAATTATAATTTTTACTTTAAAATAAAAATATGTGTAGGTTTAGGTTTGCGTTAATTTATTATCTAGAGGCAAAAAAATGAGCTCTATAATAGGATTTTTTAGTGTTTTTTGTGTAGTATTGCTTTTCTCTTTCTCAGGTTATGCAGCTGACCCTGATATGGATGACACAACTAAAGTAATATGCAATATTATTGGTTATGTTTGGGGAATAGGTGGTCCACTTATGACAATAGTAATAATTGGTGCATCCTTGCTTGCAATATTTGGCAGGATGCCGTGGCCAGCCCTCTTTGCTCTTGGCATGTTCTGTGGTGTATTTTTTGGCGCTAAAACTATTATAACGAAAATTATGCCCAATGTAAGCGATGAAGCAAAAGCTATGTTGGAAAAGTGTGGACAAAAATAACCCATAAAAGTGCAGAAGTGCTTTTTTGTTATCCATTAAATCGTTTCATATCTTCAACTTGCAACAAATAAGGGCTATCTTTTGGTAAAGTTTTAACAGCTAGCTCAGCATATTTTGTAAATTGCTTTAAATCACCTTCAATACAAGCCTTTTTTGTTAAAGCAAAATAATGCATTGCCGTATCAGCTTCACATTTATATGCAATGCTTAAATACTTCCAGACAAAAGCGTTATTTGGTTCTACATTCAAAATCTGCTCCAAGTAAAAAATCGCCTTTTTTGCATCACCGTGTAATAATAAAGTATGAGATAATGCAAGTTTCACTAAATAACTGTTTTTCTCAGATAAATACCTAAGCGATTCTTCATACATTTTTATTGCTTCACTTAAATTTCCAGCCTTGTATAGCATTTCTGCTTTTAATTCATATAGGTATGGATCACTGTGTGACTCTTGAATCAATGAGTTAACTTTAGCAATAGCCTCTTCTATCTTTCCTTGCCTATAGCAAACTATAGCATTTACATACTCAGAATTATCTTCATATTTATTAGATAACACATGAATAGGAGCAAAGAAAGAGTCTAGCTTTGCAACCACACGCTCAAACTTTAGTAACTTATCCGCAAAAATTGGTTTCACGTTGTTTTTGACCTTATAATTTTGTACAGCAAATATGCGTTTCTCACTAAGTGGGTGAGTGCGGAAATATTCCTCGGTGTTCTCATGCTCAATACTTTTAAAATAATCAAAAATCTCTTTCATACCTGAATTATCATAGCTAGATTCATCAAGGTACCTTAAAGCATAGCTATCTGCTACACTTTCTTGCTCTTGAGAATAGTTAAAAAATAGCCTTGAACTGAACGCTACACCACTAAGCAAAATTGCACCAGCAACCTGAGGGTTAATGATAATACTAGAAACTAATCCTACCATATAACTAATCATTGCTATCGATTGAAAATAACCCATAGCACTACTCATTTGCAATATATGACCAGCAGATATGTGAGCAATCTCATGTGCTAATATACCAAGCAGGACATAAGGTTTAGCCGAATATCGTAAAAGCCCTAAATGAATGAAGATACTGTTATTGTTAATTACAAAAGCATTAATCGAATTGTCATTAATTATAAAAACTTTTATTTGCTCATGATCAACATCCGCAGCAGAAAATAAAGGTTGCGCTAGCTCTTTCACTATCGCTTCCACTTCACTATCTCTAATAATATTAATAGAGTAAGCATTATTATAATATGCAAGAAAGAACAATAAGGTCAAAAACTTAGCAATTCTAAACATGAAAATTCTGTGCTTGTATAAATTACAGTATTTTAACACTTAAATTATACAAATTTATAAACGCTAGTTTAATTTTTTAACGTAACTAATAAGTTTATCAATGGTAGTTAACTTAATTTTATATTGTTCAGCAAATTTAAGTAACTGAGGTAAGCGCATCATAGAGCCATCATCATTCACCAATTCACACCCTACAGCTGCATGACTAAAGCCAACTAACTTTGCTATTTCAACACTTGCTTCAGTATGACCATTACGTGCTAAAACTCCACCATCATTTGCAATAATAGGAAAAACATGCCCAGGAGTAATAATATCATCTTTAGTACTCTTTTCATCAATGGCGGTAAGTATCGTATGTGTTCTATCATGAGCAGAAACACCTGTTGTAATGCCATAACGCGCATCAATTGATGTAGTAAATGCAGTATGAGGAGTAAGCTTTTCATCCACATTACTTCTCTTCATAAACTCAAGATTTAGTTTATTCATATGAAGCTTTGTCATAGCTAAAAATACAATGCCAGTACCATACCTAACCATAAAAGCCATATGTTCTGATTTTACTTTTTCAGCTAAGACAACCAAATCACCTTCATTCTCTCTATTTTCATCATCAACTAAAATGAATAATTTACCGGAACGAGCATCCTCTAATACATCTTCCACAGAAGAAATGCCGGGTAGACTCATTGAAGCATAAGTGGCCTGTACCATAATAATTTACTTAAATTCAATCTTAACTATTTTATACAATTTCTCTCCATTTGGCACTGTCACTTCCACATACTCGCCGACTTTTTTGCCGATTAAGGCACTCCCGAGTGGTGAACTAGTAGATATTAACTGCTTTGAAACATCAGCTTCATATTCGCCTACAACCTTATAAACATATTCCACTTCACCGTTATTATCACTTAACATGCTTAATGTCACAGTTGCACCAAACATTACTGAATCACCAGACAAATTTTTTACTTCTATTACTTCCGCATGTGAGAGCTTACTTTCTATCTCCATTATACGGCCTTCAATAAAACCTAACCTTTCCCGTGCTGCATGATACTCTGCGTTTTCAGACAAATCACCTTGATCACGAGCATCAGAAATAGCCTGTATCACAGAAGGTTTTTCTTCCTTTAATTTTTCAAGTTCGGCTTGCATATTCTCAAAACCTTCACTCGTTATAGGAAATTTATTAATAATGGATGAAGCCATAATCACCACCTAAACGCAATTAAATTGAGTAACGAAATTACTCACAATGTTAAAAATATCACCTTTTATATCATCACTCATGTCATTTGACAACTTTTTTAAAACCCCAGGATGCACAGTATGAAAATAATTAATAAGATCATGTTCAAATTTATTAATGTAACTTATTTGTATTTTACTTAACTGATTATACAGGTTAGAAAAAATATACATCAGCACTACTTGCTCTTCTATTGACATAGGTAAATGTTGTTTTTGCTTTAATAACTCGACAAGATATTTACCCTTATTCAAGGATAATTGAACACTAGCATCAAGATCAGAACCAAATTTTGCGAAATCTTCTAATTCTCTATACTGAGCTAAGCTTAGCTTTATAGAACCAGCAACTTTCTTCACAGACTTTAGTTGTGCAGCAGAACCAACCCGTGAAACTGACAAACCTATATTTACTGCAGGTCGAAATCCTTTATAAAATAATTCAGACTCAAGAAAGATCTGCCCATCGGTAATTGAAATAACATTTGTTGGCACATATGCAGATACATCACCAGCTTGAGTTTCGACAATTGGCAAAGCAGTTAAAGACCCCTGCCCTTTTTTATCAGACATTTTAGCAGCTCTTTCAAGCAAGCGAGAATGTACATAGAATATATCTCCAGGGTAAGCTTCACGACCAGGAGGACGTCTGAGCAATAAAGACATCTGCCTATATGCCACAGCATGCTTAGATAAATCATCATATACAATCAAACAATGCATTCCATTGTCACGAAAAAATTCCCCAATAGTGCAACCAGCATAGGGTGCTAAAAATTGCATAGGCGCGCAGTCAGATGCACTAGCCACAACTACAGTTGTATACTCTAATGCTCCACTTTCTTTTAGCTTATTTACCACTTTTGCTACCGTTGAAATTTTTTGTCCAATAGCAACATAAACACAGTAAACTTTTTGATTTTCGTCTACTTCATCATTAATCTTCTTCTGATTTATAATAGTATCAAGCGCAATAGTAGTTTTACCAATTTGTCTATCGCCAATAATTAATTCACGCTGCCCTCTACCTATTGGAATTAGCAAATCTATAATTTTAATTCCTGTTTGCAGTGGCTCATGCACAGATTTACGATCAATAATGCCTGGCGCTTTGGATTCTATATCCATCCTATTTTTAGTTCTAATTTCTCCGCAACCATCTATAGGCTGACCTAATGCATTTACAACTCTTCCTAATAATTCATGCCCTACAGGTACCTGCACAACATTACCACTACATTTTACAATATCCCCTTCTTTTACATCACGGTCATTACCAAGCACAACTATTCCAGCCGTATCATGATCTAAATCAAGAACTATTCCTTCTATACCGCTTGCAAAAAATACCTTTTCACCAAATTTTGCTTTTTCCAGCCCATAAACCAATGCGATACCATCTGTTACTGCAATCACTTCACCTATATTTTCCCGCTTTATAGGATTATCAAATGTCTCAACTTTTTCCCTTATTACACTTGCTATCTCAGAAACATTCATACTGTTCTTCATACAAAATTCCTTACTTTTAATATTTCCATTTTACTTAAGTCAACCAATCTATCTAAGTAACTTTTTAGCGAAGCATCGATCAAATTAAAACCATACCTAACTACGAAGCCACCTAGTATAGAAGAGTCAACCACATTGCTTACTTTTATTATTTTACCAAGAAAGCTCAAAGATTCAGTAATTATTTTTACATCAGATTCCTTTAAAGTTTCTGCTGACTTTATAGTAATCTCGAATTCATTTTCATTTTCTCTTGCAAGACTTAAGAATTTTTCTAATATAAGGATCAATAAACTAGAGCGTTTATTTGCAAATATAACCATAATAAATTTTACTAAATTCTCACTCAAGTGCTCATTTATAGAAAGTATCACTTCTTTTTTGTGTGCAAAAGAAATCATAGGATGAGATAGGTACACAAAAACATCACGTTGATCCTTAAAAAAAGCCAATAAAAATTCTACTTCTTTCCTTATAATGCCTAACCTGCTTCCTGAGACATGAAACAGCACTCTAGCGTAAGATGAAACTAAATTATTGTATTGGGTCTTTTTCATATTAAATCCAGTAAATCTAAATTAATTCAGCTACAAATCTTTCATTCTTCAATCCAAGCATTTTTTATATAAACAGGTCTTCTCTTTAAGGAAAGAAAATATAAATCATATCTGACTGAATAATCTAAAAAACTAAGGTTTTTACTTAAGAAATACTTAGAAGAATTTATAATAGACTGACATTGAAGATGAGATATCGGTATTTCTTTTCCAAGCAAACTTGTTTTAACTTCTATAAAAATCAGCTCCTTTTTTTTAGATACAATTAAGTCAATTTCACCGAATTTACAACGGTAACGGCGTTTTATAACATTATACCATTTCAGCTTTAAATATGCCAAAACTAACAATTCGCCAAAGTAACCTACAAAGTAGCGCAACCTACTTACCATAAGAAGAACAATTATGATAACAATTAACTTTGTGTAACTACTTTGCCTCCTTCTCTATTTTTACTATAAACCTTACCTCTTGCTGCAACATCCCTATCAACCAATTCTACCACTGCCATTGAAGCACAATCACCCTTTCGAGTGCTAAATTTTATTATTCTAGAATACCCACCTTTACGATCTTGATAACGGCTGGCTAAGACGTTTAATAACTTATCAACTGCTAACTTATTATTATGAAGGCGTGAAAGCAAAAGTCTTCTACCATGTAAAGTATTCTTATTCTTAGCAATTGTAATAAACTTTTCGACATATGGACGAAGTTCCTTAGCTTTTGGTAAAGTAGTCACAATCTGCTCATGGTTAATTAATGAGATAGATAGATTCTTTAACATCGATAATCTATGTTCAGTACAAAGAGATAGTTTACGTTTTTTTATTCCATGTTTCATATATCACCTAATCTTCATCAGTATGTTGTTTAGCCAACTCATCTATATCTTTAGGCGGCCAGTTTAGCACATTCATACCTAAAGACAAGCCAAAATTAACCAAAACTGCCTTAATCTCATTCAAAGACTTTCTGCCAAAATTAGCAGTTCTTAACATTTCACCTTCTGTCTTCTGCACAAGATCACCTATATAAGTGATGTTTTCGTTTTTCAGACAGTTATGAGACCTGACAGATAATTCCATTTCATCTACCTTACGCAATAAGACAGGGTCATAACCCAAGTCTTTAGCACCACTAGACGAAGAAGCTTGCGATTTTTTATAACTCACATCAGAACTAATAAAGGGCTGAAGTTGCTCCTGTAATATTCTTGCAGCAAAGTCAACAGCTTGACTCGGAGAGATTGTACCATCAGTTTCAATTGACAATATCAGCTTATCCTTATCAGTAACTTGGCCAACACGACTGTTCTCTACCTTGTACGAAACCCTGTTGACAGGGCTATACAAAGCATTAACTGGAATAAAACCTATTAAATCCTGTTCGCTCATAAGCTTCACAAGTTCATTTTCTTTATATTTAGTTACAGGAAGATAACCTTTTCCGCTAGCCACATATATGGTCATGTTAAGCTCTATATTTTGCCCCAGCGTACATATTAACAAATCTTTATTAACAATAGAGCATTGATCATCTGTTTCTATCATCCCAGCTAATACCTGGCAAGGCCCTTTAGCGTTTAAATTTAAGCATTTATTAGAAGCACCATTTAATTTACATCTCAACATGCCCATATTTAATACTATATCAGTTACGTCTTCTCTCACCCCTTGAATTGAAGTAAACTCATGAGTTACACCTTCAATTTTTATTCCATAAACAGCACTACCTTTAAGAGAAGATAACATTACACGTCTTAATGCATTACCTAATGTTAAAGCAAAACCACTTTCCAACGGTTCTAGCACTACATCACTTTTTTCACTGGAATCATCTGATATTACCTTAACTGAACTAGGTTTAAGCAATTTATCTAAATTGCTACAGAGAGAAACATCATTATTATAATACATAAAACAACCTTTTTAAATATCCTATACTCTTCTTTTTTTTCTTAACCTGCACCCATTATGAGGAATTGCGGTTTTATCTGCAATTGAAGTCACAGTCAACCCACAGTTCTGAAGTGCTTTAACCGCAGCTTCGGTACCAAAGCCAGGACCACGAATTATTACAGAGACAACCTTCATACCAAATCTCTCCATTGCATTCTTCGCAGCAGCCTCTGCAGCCTTACCTGCAGCATAAGGTGTGGATTTTCTCGAACCTGAAAAACCACATGCACCCACAGAAGTTTGACATAGCGTATTACCATGAACATCAGTTACATTTACAAAAGTATTATTAAAAGTTGCACGAATATGGACAACACCAGTAATAAACTCCTTTGTACTCTTACCAACCGTTTTGACTTTTTTCATTAAAACTCACAATAATAATAAATTTTATTTTTTCCCAGCAATAGGCAACCGAGATCTACCTTTACGAGTCTTAGCATTAGTATGAGTCCTTTGCCCTCTCACAGGTAAACCTTTTCTATGTCTCACTCCTCTATAGCATCCCATTTCCACTAAAGATTTTATGTTCATAGCCACTTCTTTTCTGAGCTCACCTTCTATAACATAATTTTGTCTAATGAAACTGCTGATCTTTTCTATATCTTCATCTCGTAATTCTGAAACACGTTTGCACTTATCAATTTCACAAGCGTGGCAAATTATATTCGCAGTAGCAATACCTATACCATATATATAAGTTAATGCAAAAGGAACAGATTTCCTCACTGGAATATTTATGCCTGCAATACGTGCCACTGGTACCTCGATACTTTATTAATAACAACTCTTAATTTATACCATAAAACAACTCAGAGTCAAACCAAATTACAAGAAATTTTACTTTCAATCTCTTGCGTTACCTCATCAACACTCAAATTAGCGTCAATTGTTAATAACTTGCCTTTATAATACTCGCGTAAACCTTTCATTTGAAGGTGATATTCACTTATTCTCTTATTAATTGCAGACATATCAGCATCATCAATTCTTTTCTCTAACCTCGTACTTTTACATTTAGCACAAGTAGTACTCTTAAAAGAAGATACACTATATATACTTTTACAGTCCAAACACGCAAGACGATTTTTTAATCTATCAATTGCAATATTATCGTCAAGCTGCAGCTCAATTACAATATCAGCATCTGTACTATATTTCTCCTGCAAAATTTGAGTCAAGAAATGAGCTTGGTTTAAATTTCTCGGAAACCCGTCTAATAAGCAATTACCATCCATTGATGCAAGCTGGTCACGCAATAATCCACATATAATTTCATCTTGAATTAAATTACCAGATTCCACGGTACCCTTTATTTTTTTACCTAACTCACTACTGCTAGATATAATATTCCTTAATAAATCCCCTACTGAAATTAATTTTAAATTATATTTTGCTATTAACAAGCTTG
Organism: Wolbachia endosymbiont of Anurida maritima; assembly: GCF_042182995.1. Classification (NCBI taxonomy): domain Bacteria; kingdom Pseudomonadati; phylum Pseudomonadota; class Alphaproteobacteria; order Rickettsiales; family Anaplasmataceae; genus Wolbachia; species Wolbachia endosymbiont of Anurida maritima. Next base: position 287,191 of record NZ_CP102058.1, on the reverse strand, counting down.
ACTGAGTACCTTTACCGGAGCCAGGAGGACCAAAAATTGTAATAATCACCTTAATCTCCTCGTTTTAGACTCATATTTCTTTATCCAGCTGTCGTACCTATTCGAAAAAATATAAGATTGTATTTGCATAATAGTATCAGTAATAACGTTCACTATAATCAGCAAGCTCGTTCCACCAAAAATAAATGGTATATCATAATAATATCTCATAACTTCAGGTACGGTACATATGACTACCAAATACGCAGAACCAATAAATGTCAATTTAAAAACTATATCTTGAAGGTAATCAGAAGTATGTTTCCCAGGCCTTCTACCAGGTATAAAACCACCATTTTTTTTAAGAAAATCTGCATTTTCCTCTGGATTAAATATAAAATTAGTATAGAAAAAATTAAAAAATACTATCAGCACCAAATAGGCTGCAATATATACTACTTTATTTGCCATAAAGTAATTCAAAATAAAATCAGAAAAAGCGTGCCCCTTATAGAAATTTGCAATTGAAATAGGTGTCAATAAAATTGCATTAGCAAAAATGGTTGGTACTACACCAGATAAATTAATCTTCAATGGAATATAAGTAAAATCGTCATTATGTAATCTCTTAAATTGCTTTTTAGGATATTGAACAACAACTTTTCTATAAGAAGACTCTACAAAAATGACTAAGAGTAACAGCAAAAAAAACAATACCAAAACAAAAAGGATAATAAATAACGATACGCTACCGTTTTTATTTAACGTCAACAGAGATGACAAAGCGCTGTGTAACTCTGATATTATGCCCGTGAAAATGATTAATGAGATACCGTTGCCTATACCGCTAGCACTGATTCGTTCACCAAGCCATATTAAAAGCATAGTTCCACCTAAAAGGCTGAAAACACCTATTGTACGAAACATAACACCAGATTCGATTACAACCAATACCCCTTCCCTATTCATCCCTTCCAATCCAACCAAAATTGGAATTGATTGAAATACACAAATTACTATGGTCAGATAGCGTGTATAAGAATTCATCTTTCTACGGCCTGACTCTCCATCATTCTTAACTTCCTTCATTCCTTTAATCGCAGAAGAAAGCAACTGAATAATGATAGAAGCCATTATATATGGCATAACGTTCAATGCTAGAATTGTCATTCTAGCCAATGCACCACCAGAAAATAAATTAAATACTCCAAAAACGCCTGAGCCCTCTTTGGGAAATATATCATTAATTACATCAAGATTAATTCCAGGAATAGGTACATAAGTACCTAAACGGTAACAAATTAAAGCTATTAGCGTAAAAAATATACGCTTTAATAAATCGCCTTTATATAACAACGTAGGATCCAAGCTATTAAATGCGGATTTACTGCTCATGATTTACAATAGTATTTCCACACTGCCACCAGACGAAGCTACAGATTTTTTCGCAGCTTCTGACGCAGAATCAACATGAAACACAAATTTTTCGCTCAACTTACCTTTATTAAGAAGTTTAATTTTATCCTTAATAGACTTTATAAAACCTAATTTATACAGCCTCTCCTTATCTATAACAGAGTCTTTCACTATTTTTTTAGCTTCCATTAAGCGCTGTATATCGCCAACATTAATTATAGAGTATATGTTCCTACGTATAGGCTTAAAACCTCTTTTAGGCAAACGAGTATATATAGACTGTTGTCCACCCTCAAAACCATTTATAGAAACTCCACTTCTAGCCTTCTGCCCTTTATGCCCTCTACCAGATGTTTTACCTTTACCACAACCGATACCTCTACCCAGCAACTTAAGCTTCTTTTTCTTAGATAATTTAGTAAATATAGAGTTTAATTTTACAGCATTATTCATACTTTACCTGTTTCCAACTATCTCGCTAATCTTTTTGCCTCTTTTGCTTGCCACCTGACGAGGAGACAACATACTATCAAAAGCCTTAAATACTGCACATATAACGTTATGAGGATTATTTGATCTAGTAGATTTAGCTACCACATCCTTTATACCTAACACCTCAAAAACTGACCTAATCGCTCCACCAGCAATAATACCTGTTCCGGCTCTCGCGGTTCTTAAAACTATCTCACCAGAACAAAATTTAGCTTTAATATCATGATGCAAAGTTCTACCTTCACGCAAGTACACTCTAATCATCGATTTCTTTGCAGCACTTACAGCTTTGACTCTTGCTTCAGCAACTTCTGCGTGCTTACCTATTCCACATCCTACCCTACCCTTCTCATCGCCAACAACAACCAAAATTGAAAATGAAAATCTTCTACCACCTTTGGTAACCGTTGTTACTCTTCGTACCGAAACTAAAAGCTCTGATAAATCATTATTATTTTGTAAATTCTTTATAGCCATATTCAAACCCTTCTAAAACTCAAATCCAGAACTTCTTAAAGCCTCAGCAAATTGAGAAACTAATCCTGTATATTTATACGCTCCACGATCAAACGTAAGCTGCTGCTCTAATTTCATGCCAGATAGACGCTCAACCATTAAAGAAGAAACCTGTTTTATAGTTTCAGCATTGACCTTCCTTTTACATACTCCCCTAATTTTAGCATCCAAAGTAGAAGCAGAAGTGAGAGTTAGTCCTTTTGCATCGTTAATTAACTGAACATAAAAATGTTTATTAGATTTAAATATGGATATACGTAAACGCTCAACACCATTATTGAGTTTCTTTCTATTACGTAACTTCCTTTTTTCAGAATTACTTAAAAAATTATACGATCTTTTCATTTTAATTACTTCTTTTTACTTACAACCTTACGCAGCATAAATTTGCCTTTTATTACAATGCCCTTACCTTTATAAGGATCATATTTTCTAATTTTGCATATATCAGACGCCACCATATAGACCTTCTGCTTATCCATACCACTAACTATTAAGTGAGTTGGCTTTATGCACTTAATCTCAACATCTTTAGGCACTTTATATTTAACATTATGGCTATAACCAAGATACAAAGTCAAATACTTACCATCACACTCTGCCTTATATCCAACACCGTTGATCTCAAGATTAACAGAAAAACCATCAACCATACCGTTAATGATATTATTAATATTACTCCTATAAGTACCCCACATAGGCTTTATTTCATCATAATCATCTTTATCTTGATCAACAGAAAGCAATAGCTGATTATCAATAATCTGACACACAACATCCCTGATCAAGCTAACTTCTTTTTCAGCCTTAGCACTCTTTATTAACATACTACCATTATTATATTCAACTGAAATACCAGCAGGAATATTGATAGGAGCAGCACCTATACGAGACATAAATTTCTCCTATTATTTAAAACACACGACACAAAACTTCTCCGCCAACCTTTAACTTATGTGCATTATAATCAGTCATCACTCCTTTGGGTGTTGATATAATAAAAATACCAAGACCATTATATGCTTTAGAAATGTCCTTATACTTAGAATAACGACGACAACCAGGCTTTGACACCCTAACTATGTCACTAATTACAGGTGATTTCTCATAATACTTCAATTTTACAATGAAAGAAGGCAAATTATCTACAACTTGCTTTTCATAATCAAGGATATACCCTTCCTCTTTTAAAATCTCCAATATAGAAGAATTCATCTTAGAAAATAGCACCCTTGTCGCCCTATGCATTGCTAATTGAGCATTACGTATCCTTGTTAAAAAATCACCAATACTATCAGATAACGCCACAATATACTCCTTATATTATATTTACCAACTAGATTTTGTAACTCCTGGAACTTGCCCAAAAGAACATAAATCACGCAAAACAATTCTACATAAACCAAATTTTCTATATACTCCTCTTGGTCTCCCAGTCAAAGCACACCTATTTCTAATTTTGGTTTTAGAAGAATTTCTAGGCAATTTTTTAATTAATTTATTTTGAGCTGTAAACCTTTCTACAATAGACAAATTCTTATTATTTATTATAGATTTCAATTTTTCTCTTTTTTCTTTATATTGATCACACAGCTTTATTCTGCGAAGATTTCTTTCTATCATAGATTTTTTTGCCATATATTTCTCCTCTCAATTAATCAAAAAAAGGGAATTTAAAAGCCAGTAATAATTCTTTTGCTTCCTTATCACTAGCCGCAGTTGTTACAATGTTAATGTCCATACCTATAATTTTACTTATTTTATCATAGTCTATTTCTAAAAACGAGATGTGTTCCTTTATACCAAAGGAAAAATTACCATTACCGTCAAATTGCTTCACACTAAACCCTCTAAAATCTTTTTCCCTTGGCAAAGCAATATATATCAATCTTTCTAAAAATTCATACATTTTATCTCTACGCAAAGTTACTTTACAACCTACTGTAGCACTTTTTCTGATCTTGAAGCCAGAAATAGATTTTTTTGCAAAAGTTGATACAGGCTTTTGCCCTGCAATCAAATATAGGCTATCAAGTGGTTCATTTATTGCTTTACTATCTGTAGCAGCATCTCCAACGCCCATATTGATACACACCTTGATAAGTTTAGGTACTTGAATTATATTGCCGTAATTAAACTCATCCTTTAAGGATTTTACTATGCTATCTTTATACAATTCTTTAAACATATCAACCTAATCTATCACTTCTCCAGAAACTTTTGCAAAACGCACTTTTCTACCGTCTATAACCTTAAACCCCACTCTAGTCGGAGTTTTATATTTAGGGTCCAATGTTGCAACGTTGGATATATCAATAGCTAACTCTTTATTTAATATACCACCACTACTACCAGCTTTTGGTTTAGTATGTCTCTTATGCACATTCACTCCAGAAATAATTACTTTCTTTTTAGCATCACGTGCTATAACTTTGATTACCTTACCAATTTTTCCCTTATCTCTACCAGTTAAAACTATAACGTCGTCACCACTTTTTATTTTAGCACTCATTATAAAACCTCAACAGCTAATGACATTATCTTCATAAAAGAACCAGATGATAACTTTTTTACCGGACCAAACACCCGAGTGCCAAGTGGTTCACCTTGATCATTAATCAAAACTACAGCATTGCTAGAAAAACGAATTACAGAACCATCAGATTTTCTAATAGGGCTTTTCACCCTCACCACAACTGCTCTATATACTTTTCCCTTCTCAACCTTCCCTCTTGGAGTAATAGATTTAGTAGATACAATAACTGTGTCACCTATAGATGCAGATTTTCTACCACCCAATAAACCAATACAAAGCACTGCACGCGCACCAGAATTATCAGCTACTTCCAATAATGTATTTTTTTGAATCATGTAAATATCCTATTCAATGTGAGCTATTAACAACAATCCATTTTTTAGTAGTAGAAATAGGCTTGTGTTCTTGTATTAAAACCTTGTCCCCTTCTTTACAACTATTATTCTCATCATGTGCTGTATACTTCTTGTATTTTTTTATAACCTTTTTATACAGCTCATCCTTATACACTTGTAATACCGAAACCTTTACAGTCTTATCACACTCAGCCTTAGTTACAGTACCACAAAAAACCTTTTTAGGCATTCTTTTCCTCTCTTCTTCTTTTATTTAATGTAGTTAGAATACGAGCTATGCTCTTTTTTATCAAGCTAAAACGCGAAATATTGTTGCACTGGCCCAGCTTTTTTTGAAAAACCAAATTAACAAACTCTTTTCTCAAATTCACAAGAATTTCATGCAATTCTTGCGAGGACCTCGATTCAATGTCAGCTATATCCATTGCAACTCCATTTAATTATGATTAGATACAAATTTACACTTCATAGGAAGCTTAGCAGTTGCCTTTTCAAGCGCCAATCTTGCTAAATGCGTGGGAACATCACTGCTAATTTCAAACAATATTCTACCGGGCTTAGCTTTAAATACCCAAAACTCAACACTACCTTTCCCTTTACCCATACGCACATCCGCCGGCTTTTTACTAACAGGGGTATCAGGAAAAATTCTTATCCACACTTTACCAGAGCGTTTTAATGTTCTAGATATTACACGCCTTGCAGTTTCAATATGCTTAGATTGAATCCTACCTGCTTCCATAGCCTTTAGACCATAATCTCCAAAAGATAATGTGCTACCACCTTTCGTGTTACCCTTAATTCGTCCTTTAAATACTTTTTTATATTTACTTTTTTTAGGAACAAACATTTCAATATACCTAATTAGTTACCAATATAAACCCAGACCTTAACTCCTATGATGCCATATATAGTTTTTGCTTCAGCAAAAGCATAATCTATATTAGCACGTAAAGTATGCAAAGGCAAACGACCTTCTTTATACCATTCAGTACGAGCTATCTCAGCTCCGCCAAGGCGCCCAGAACAACTTACTTTAATACCTCTAGCACCCATCCTCAAACAACTTTGAATAGCTTTTTTCATCGCTCTTCTAAATGAAACCCTTTTTTCTAACTGTTGTGCGATGCTATTTGATATTAAAACTGCATCTATTTCAGACCTTTTAACCCCTAATACATTCACGTCTACATCTTTTACATTCTTTTTTACTTTTTCAGCTATTTTTTGCTTTATCTCCTCAATACCTAAGCCTTTCTTACCTATTACCACTCCAGGCTTAGAAGAATGTATTATTACAGACACCGAATCGATCGTACGCTCTATAATTACTTTAGAAACACCAGCATGCTTAAAAGATTCATTTATATAACTGCGAATAGATAAATCTTGATGCAACCCTTGTTTATAATCCTTCTCAGCATACCAAATAGATGACCAAGTATTAATTATTTTTAACCTAAATCCTTTAGGATTAACGTTTCCCATATTTTTGCACTTTCCTTATTAATTTTCTATTTTTATGAATCATATAATTTCCCCCAATTTTACAGTTATATTACTATAACGTTTACTAACTCTATTAGCTCTACCCATAGCTTTTGGACATACCCTACGCAAAGTAAGAGACTTACCTATTAAAATTTCTTTTATATATAAATTATCGATATCCAATCCATAATTTTGAGCATTAGCAATCGCAGAATCTAATACCTTCCTTATAAGACCCGCAGCTTTCTTTTCACAAAATCTTAATTGCACAGTGGCAAAAGAAACTTTTTTATTACGTACTAAACCAGCAACCAAATTCAATTTACGAGGAGTTGATTTTAAAACCCTAGAACCAGCTTTAACTATTACATCTCTGTTTTTCATATCAATTACCTTCTTGTCGCCTTTTTATCACCACTATGCCCAGTAAATTTACGAGTGGGTGAAAACTCACCAAACTTATGACCTATCATATTCTGATCATTAACATTCACAGGAATGTAATCCTTACCATTATAAACAGCAAACTTTAAACCTAAACAATTAGGAAGAATTACAGAAGCCCTGGAATGAACTTTTATAGCCATGTTAACAAACCCCTTGTTTAAAGCATTATTCACCGACTTTAATATAGAAGGATGACAAAAAGGAGGCTTCCACGCAGATCTACTCATAAACTAACCTTTCAATTGTTTTATATACTTATCACTAGATTTATTTCTCCTCCGAGTTTTCTTTCCTTTTGTTGCAACACCCCAAGGAGTAACAGGATGACGACCACCAGAGGTTTTTCCTTCCCCGCCTCCATGAGGATGGTCAACCGGATTCATTGCAACTCCACGTACAGTAGGTCTAATCCCAAGCCACCTACTTCTCCCAGCTTTACCCAACTTTCTATTCTTATGGTCAGGGTTAGATACTACACCAATAGTAGCCTTGCAAGAAGATAAAATCAACCTAATTTGACCAGACCTGAGTCGTAATAAAACATATTGGCCATCACGACCAACGATTTGTGCATAACAACCAGCAGCTCTAGCAATCGCAGCACCATTACCTGGCTTCAGCTCAACATTATGAACGAAAGAACCAACAGGTATATGCTTGAGTAGCAAACAATTCCCTGGCAAAATATCAGCATCATTCCCAGCTGTAACAACATCACCTGGCTTCATACCTTGAGGAGCTAATATATAAGACTTGATATCATCTTCCTTATATGATATTAACGCCAAAAATCCACTTCTATTTGGGTCATACTCTATTTTTTCAACTATACCTTGACCACTTCTATTACGCTTAAAATCTATCACTCTATACTTCTTTTTGTGACCACCACCTCTATGACGAGTTGTAATTCTACCATGATTATTTCTTCCACCACTGGACTTTTTACCGGATGTAAGAGACTTTTCTGGCTCATCTTTTGATAAACCAACTTTACTTACTAACACAGTCCCACGAGAAGACGGAGTAACAGGATTAAAAAATTTCATACCCATATTAAACGCTCATTATATCTAATTTTTGACCATCCATCAAAGAAAAATAAACTTTCTTTCTCTGTTTTTCACAACCAATCACACCCCTGAAACGCCTATATTTAGGCTTAATTCTAACAACATTTATAGAAGAAATTTTAACATCAAATAGAGACTCTATTGCCAACTTTATTTGACGCTTATTTACATTTACAAAAACATACAAAGAATATTTATTAAACTTCTCCCTCAAAAAAGAGGCCTTTTCTGTAATTATAGGAGATTTTATTATATTATTATATTTGATCATAACAATCTACCTTCAAGATGCTTTAAAGTATCCTTTGTCAACATCACGCATTCGTGATTCAATATATCAAAAACATTTAACCCAATAGGTTTGATTAAGTCTACATAGTGCAAGTTTTTAGCCGCACGCAACAAATCATCTCCATAATCACCAACTATCAAAAAGGAAGAAAATTTAAAATTTTTAATACATTCACACATTTCAGACGTTTTCTTCACATCAATATTTAAATTATCCAGAATAATTACTTGATTATTTAAATACTTTAGAGATAAAGCAATTTTTAAACCAAATTTGCGTACCTTCTTATTAAGAGAATAAGTATGACTCCTCACAACAGGGCCAAAAATAATCCCACCACCTCTAAATTGAGGAGATCGCAAGCTCCCTTGTCTTGCCCTACCAGTACGTTTTTGACCATAAGGTTTAGCTGTTGTACCAGAGACATCACTGATACCTTTTGTTTTATGAGTACCAACTCTTCTCTTCGCTAATTGCCATTTCACTATATCATGCAAAATACTCAATTTTTGCTTAGCAGAAAATATCAAAGGATTGAGCTGAGCAGTACCTACATTATTATTAGATAGATTAACTAAATTACATTCCATAACTAACTTACCACATTACTAGCATCATCATTTACATCTAATAGCAGACCTACCGGAAAAGGAACATCTTTATGTAAAGATTTTTTAACTGCATCTCTTACAAAAACATAGGAATTTTTAAACCCAGGAACATTATTACCCTTCACAGCAATTATACTATTTTCATGATCAATGGATACTATCTTCATATTTTGTGCAGTTATCCTGCTGTTACCTAAATGACCAGCCATTTTCTTTCCTTTGAATACTCTACCAGGATCTTGACATTGGCCAGTGGAACCTTGTGATCTGTGAGCAATAGAAACACCATGAGATGCCCTAAGCCCACTGAAGTTATGCCTTTTCATCACACCAGCAAATCCTTTGCCTATAGAATAACCTGTAATATCAAGATATTGACCAACCACAAAATGATTGACTCCCACTTTTTTACCACATTCTACTCCCGACAGGTCATTTAATCTACTTTCGTATAACTTACATTTATTATTTATACCCTTTTTCTTTAAATATTCCAACTGAGGTTTTGCTATATTTTTAAAATCTCCCGCGCCTAAAATGACTGAATTATAGCCACATTTATCTTGTCCTTTTATATCAACAATATAAGTTTCGCTAAGATGCAATAAAGTTACAGCCATGCGACTATTGTTAGAGTATATAGCAGTATGACCAATATTCGTCATTAATAAACCAATTCTCCTCAGCGAATTTATTCTCTTCATTTCCTTCTCCTAAACCTTAACTTCCTTAACTTTTAAATCCACTTCTACACCAGCAGAAAAAGATAAATCTTTAAGCATCTGCATCATAGTAGGAGTAAGATCATGTAAAACAATCAAACGCCTAGAAGTTCTTATTTCAAACTGTTCACGAGATTTTTTATCAACGTGAGGAGATCTATTAACAATAAATTTAGAATCTTTTCTTGGCAACGCAATCGGACCAGATAATTTTGCACTGGACCGCTTTAATTCATCAACAAACTTTCGAACACACTCCTCCAACAAAGAACAATCGAAAGCCTTAATGTTAATATATATATCTTGCTTCATCTTAGTTACTACACTCACTCCAAAATTTCAGAAACAACACCAGAACCAACAGTTCTACCGCCTTCTCTTATCGCAAAACGCAATCCCTTATCCATTGCTATCGGTACTTGCAATTCTACTTCTACACTCACATTATCCCCTGGCATTACCATCTCCTTCCCATCTAGCAATTTTATGCTCCCAGTTACATCCGTTGTCCTTAAATAAAACTGTGGCTGGTAATTCGCAAAAAATGGTGTATGCCTTCCTCCTTCCTCTTTCTTTAATATATAAACCTCCGCCTTAAACTTTCTATGCGGCGTTATCGTCCCCGGTTTTGCTAATACTTGTCCTCTCTCCACTTCTTCTCTTTTTGTTCCTCTTAACAATATTCCTACATTGAGTCCTGCACTTCCCTTATCCAGCAACTTCTTAAACATTTCTACACCTGTGCATATCGTCTTTTGCGTCGCTTTCAGGCCTATTATCTCTATCTCTTCTCCCGTCTTTATTTCTCCTTTCTCTATTCTTCCTGTTACCACCGTTCCTCGCCCCGATATCGAAAATACATCTTCGATTGGCAATAAAAATGGTAAATCCACAGGCCTTGGTGGAACCGCTACATATTCATCTAACTTTTCCATCAATTTATCTATTGATTTCTTTCCATATTCGCTGCTGTCATCCTCCAGCGCCTTGAGTGCTGAACCAACCACAACAGGCACTTCATCCCCTGGAAATCCGTATTTATTCAGCAATTCCCTCACTTCCATTTCGACTAAATCCATCATCTCAGCATCAGCAACATCAGCTTTATTTATATACACCACGATATATCCAACACCTACCTGCTTCGCCAGCAATATATGCTCTCTTGTTTGTGGCATTGGCCCATCAACCCCTGACACTACCAATATCGCTGCATCCATCTGTGCTGCACCTACTATCATGTTCTTTACATAATCAGCGTGTCCAGGACAATCAACATGTGCATAATGCCTTTTTTCCGTCTGATACTCAACATGCGCTGTTGCTATTGTTATCCCCCTCTTCCTTTCTTCTGGCGCCTTATCTATCTGATCGTACGCTACAAAATTTCCATAATGCTTTGTTATCGCCGCTGTTAATGTTGTCTTCCCATGATCCACATGTCCTATTGTTCCCACATTTACATGTGGCTTTCCAAATGCTTCCACTACTGCTGTCATAATTTAAACTTTTCTACCTAAAATACAAATACATCAATAAATAATATGTTGATTTTATAAAAATACAACAAAAAAAAGAGCGGATAGTGGGAATCGAACCCACGTCACTAGCTTGGAAGGCTAGAGCTCTACCATTGAGCTATACCCGCACAATGGAGGAGGTAGGATTCGAACCTACGTACGCTCACGCGGACAGATTTACAGTCTGTTACCTTTAACCACTCGGTCACTCCTCCGCAAAAATTTGTTAAGAGAATACTATTTTAGCATCTTAACTTAAGCTCTTATTCTATTTAATACTAAACGCCTAAAATTAAAAAATCAAGCAATAAAACCCATCCTGATTAAAATCATGCAGATTTCATTTTATATAACACAATATTGCCAATAAAACGTCTAAACAAATAATGCGAATCATGCGTACCTGGCGCTTCTTCTGGATGATATTGCACAGAAAAGACTAGGTAATCCTTCATCATTATTCCCTCTACACTATTATCAAATAGAGAAATGTGAGTAATTTCAACATTACTTGGAAGAGAAGCTGAATCAACAACAAAACCATGATTTTGGCTAGTGATCTCAACTTTTCCACTAATTACATCATAAACTGGATGGTTACTCCCTCTGTGACCTATATCCATCTTGATGGTCTTTGCCCCCAAAGTAATCGCAAGTAATTGATGGCCCATGCATATGCCAAAAATTGGTATTTTAGATTTTATAATAATGTCTATTTCTGAAACTACACTTTCTCCTATTTCTTGCGGATCACCAGGACCATTTGAAAGCACTATACCATCTGGATTCATACTCAACACTTTTTGAGCAAAACCTGTGCTTGGTCTGATTAATTCAACTGTACAACCAAGTTCTATTAAGCGTGAAACTATACTGATTTTTACGCCAAAATCAACGATTACAATCCTATATTTTGCATTAAGGTCAATAGCTCTATCTGATGTCATTCCAGTGCGTGACAGTGGAATCCATATATTTTTTGCTGGATCCGAGTAGTCAGCTACTTGGATGACAAAGTGCTCCGCTAGTCTATTATTTTCAAAACTGTTATTTAAGCTAACCTTATTAGTTATTTCTATCCCATTTACAGGTTTGTATTCCTTCAATTTGTCTAATGCATGCGCCTTACTCGATGAGCATATCATTCCATTTTGAGATCCATGTTCTCTCAAATGTCTTGTTAAAGCTCTAGTATCAACTCCTGATATCCCAATCACGTTATTTTTCTCTAACCAATCATTTAAACTGATATATGAAGAAGGGTGGGACATAGAAGAAAGTTCACGCATAACCACACCAGTTGCAAAAATTTTCTTTCCTTCATTATCTTTATGGTTTATTCCAATGTTACCAATATGAGGAAAAGTGAACGTTATAATTTGATCGGCAAAAGAAGGATCAGTTATAGTATGCTGATAACCGGTCATACCAGTGGTAAAACAAACCTCGCCTATGCACTTGCCTTTTTTACCTACTGATTTTCCCCAAAAGCATTTACCATCTTGTAAAACTAAAATCGCGTCCTGCACTTCATTATCTCTTCAACTCATTTAAAGTATTATATAAGAATTTTAAATAGTAAGTAAGCAAATACTAAATCCCTCTTGTCATGAAACTTACATAACTAAAAAAAGTTCAAAGTTATAAACAGCCTTTCTTCTTTATTATTCCGCTAATATTATAGCAAATTTAACTTCTGTGAATAGGCAATATCTGTTACAGTTCATGCTTCATATTAGGTTAAATTCACATGGGTAGAAAAATTTGTCTCATTACAGGAGCATCATCTGGAATTGGAGAAAGTTTAGCACGGTTACTCATTAAAGATGGATGGTTTGTAATCGGCATTGCGAGACGCACTGAAAAATTGGAAAAATTAAAAGAAGAATTAGGTAGTAATTTTTTACCTATAACATGTGATGTAGGCAAGAGCGAAAATATTAGAAATTCGTCTGATTTTTTAAAAAAGCAAAATATTATACCAAATCTCTTTTTTCTTAATGCAGGATGTGGTGAGATAGAAGATGAGTTTCACACAGACATTCATAGAAAAACATTTGAAACTAATTATTTTGGCGTTATCAACTGGATTGAAGAATGGATTCATCACAATTCCTTGGCAATTTTTGTGGCTATATCTTCTCTTGTTGCTGTGCACGCAACACCACATGCGTCTGCATATTGTGCCAGCAAAGCAGCACTAAGAAGTTGTTTTGAATCACCAAAAATTCAATATGCTAATAGCGCTACAAAATTCATTACCGTAATGCCAGGACCAGTACAAACCAATATGTTTAAATCTAATAAACCACTTCCCTTCATATGGAAACCACAAAAAGCTGCAGCACATATTTTGAATAAGGTACTCAAAGGAAAGAAAACTATAAATTTTCCAGTTTTTTGGCAGTTATTTTTCCATATTTTACGAATTCTTCCAACTAAAATGGTTGTAAGAATCTTACGATAGCAATTGATTTTTCATAAAAATTCATTTTATTCCCATACATGTATATATTTTATTTTTAAACAATGGATTGAAACCAATTTTTTGATAAACAGATACTCCTGATTCTGAAGCCTCGAGAAAGCAATGTGTAGCATTCAAGGCTCTGGCTTTTGTGAGCGCATGATACATTAGATGGGTTGCGTAACCTTTTTTCTGGTGCTCAGGTAGCGTCCCAACATCATCTACACGTACACTATCTTTATCGATTGACAATGTAAGAGATGATACAGGTTTATCATCTTTATAGAGACTAAAATGATGAAAGCCAGCATTATTTTCATGGGTTTTTCTATACTGATCTGCCACTTCATAAGTGGATTCATAAGCACATATTAATGGTATCATCCAGTCTGTTAAATTTTCATCAACGCATTTAATTATTAGGTTATTATTTTTATGTGACTGAGGTAAGCATAATTGTTCATTTAATTCAATAAACATTGCAACTGATTTACTTGTACATTTAAAATTTTTATCTTTTAAGATATTTTCTAATCTATCATCCAGAAAATGTTCTGGAATTACTACAACCCATGGCAATTTATTTTTCTTAAAAATTTCAGAACAGCTATCTAAGAGCATGTCTTCAAACTAAGTAGAAAGGAGTTAAGAAGTGTGTTATAAGATATATTTTAAATGTACCCAAGCGATATAAGTGACAAAGAATGGAAGATGATAGAGCAATATTTTGAACCTAAAAAGACCGGCAGACCAAGAAAACACAGTATCAGAACGATTATCGATGCAATAAGGTATGTGATGAGAACAGGCTGTCAATGGAGACAACTACCTAAGAATTTTCCACCATGGAAAACCGTGTATAGTTGTAATTCGCGTTTAAAAAAAAGTGGAATATGGCAAGAAATTCATGATTTTCTAGTTAAAAAACTAAGAAAGATAATTGGTAAGAATGAAACTCCATCAGTAGGAATAATTGACAGTCAATCAGTAAAAACCACTCAAAAAGGGGATCCAGAGGATATGATGCTGGCAAGAAAGTAAAGGGTAGAAAACGCCACATCGTTGTAGATACTCNTAGGTCTTGTAATTGCTGCTGAAGTACACAGTGCAAGCATTCAAGATCGTGATGGTGCACTAAATCTTTTTGTTCAAGCCAAATGCAAAGCTCCAACATTACGTAAGTTTTTTGCTGATCAAGGATATACAGGTAAATTGCAAAACCGCTGTTTATTGGAAACTGGATGTTTGTTGACGATTACCAAGAAAGTAGTTGATACAGGATTTCAGGTTATTCCTAAACGTTGGATTGTTGAAGAGAACCTTTGCTTGGCTCTCCAATTTTAGACGTATGAGTAAGGATTATGAGCATTCTCCTCTCACTTCAAAAAATAACATCTTTTTTAATATGATCACTATTATGCTTCACAAATTAGCTCATTCTTGAGTTTGAAGACATGCTCTAAAACTTCGTTGATATTTAGAATATTTTCTCGCACGATCAAAGAATTAAAACCTCCAAAATCAATTCCTGTTAAATAAGCCTTTGCTTTGCCATCAAACTCAAAATATTCGCTACTTATTGATCTTGTGAAGAAATCTTCTGCTTTGTAAAATAGATTGATCAAGTGACTGCTCATTCTTTTGCTTTTCGAATTAGTTAGTGATATAATAGCTGATTTCAAAATTTGGTCTAGCAATTTTTGCCCAGCTCCTTTCTCTTAAAATGTGGCTAAGGATTTCAAATAATACGTAACTCTTTCTAAAATTCCAAATTTAACCACGAAGCAGCAAAAAATAACATGAAAAACTTTTAATACAATCTTTCATATAAAATATATAGTTGACTACCTTCATATTTCGTATTAGATATAGGTAAATCATAAGTAAAGTGGAGGGTAATAATGCACACTGGTACAAATCAATCAAAAAAAATAAATGAGAAGTGGTTAGCTGGAGGAATTGGCGCGCTATTATTTGTAATGATGCTACCGTCGATTCTTCTTTTAGCAAAAATAGCTATAGGGCTAATTATGGTTTCAGTTGCAGCAATAGCGATAAAAGTTGCCTTAAAAACAATATCGAATGCTTTAGAGGATAAACAGGCAGATCAAAGCCAAGCGACGCAACAAACAACACAAAGTAAAATTATAAACCTGGCTATCGGATTAACATCTATATTCGTAGGAGGATTATCAATGCTCATTATAGCACAAACTGGCTTAATTGCAGCATGTGCAGCTATAACTGCTTTAGCTCTACACGAATATGTTAAAAATGAAGAAATAGGAAAAGATATAAACAGTAAATTCGATAAGGTAGCTGACAGTATAACTGATTTTATTGTTAGCAGTGTTGAAAAACTTATTCCAACAAAGCCGCCAGGCATAACAGCCTAAACTGTCTCCGTTCAGGAGAGTGGTTTAAGAAACAATAGATAAAAGGTTTTGAAAAGGGTTCAGCCTCCTTTGTTTCCAAGTCAGTATCTGTTCAGCAGAGTGGCAAAATAAGGTAGACGAGAAAAGACAACTATAGGAACANATGGGTGTCATGCCAGTGCGTGGCACTGGCATCCAGTCCTTTTGCACAGTTCCATCAAAAACGTTGTAAAGCGCTTTCGTGTTTACCAACTTAGTGCCCAATCTGGATCCCAGANNCTGGGATGACAAGAAAGCGAGCACTGGAATTTTTGTTTCAGTATTTGTACATTAGCCATGCATCTGAATAGATACCCAAGTCAAATATAATGAAATTATCCTTTCTGCTTTTAAACTTTCATTCTCTTTATTCCAACCTTTCTATTTTTGCTTCTAACTTTTTTATTTTTTGCTGTAAATTTTCGCACAATTCTAAAGAATCAACCATGTTACCTCACTTTTTCTCTATGATTATCCTTATTATCCTACTTTGTCTACCTTATTTGCCGCTTTCCCGAACGGATGCTCTACAGTTATTTCCTCATCAATAGCCGAGCTAGGTGCACCAGAATCAGGTACAATGATATTCTCGTGTGGTTGTATGTTCTCTTTTTCCTCACATGGTGTTTGCTTAATGAAATGTGCTGCTAAACCTTCATGTAAAGCTTTACCTTTTATAAGCACAGCCTCGTTTTGCTTAGCTAACTCTAAAATTTCCTTTGATTCAACATCTTTACCGTCAATAGTTGATTTTTTAATACTAATTTGACCAGAATTTATATTTAAAACAACAGCGCAGTTAAGGTCTTTTCCAGATTCATCTTTTGCACCCCAACTAATTTCGGTGTCACATATTGCAAATTTTGTAAAGGAGTAGTTCCTCTGTTGTTTCTCATTCTTCTCAATCGTTGCTATTCTTTGACCTTTTTCGTTGTATATTTTTTCTCTTTCTAATTCACTTTTTTTGTTGAATAAGCTACTAACTTCTAAAGTTTGCCCAGGTTTAATTTTAATATTAAGATTCTGATGAATATTGCGATTTTTTCCAATATGAGGTCCATTAAAAAAAGCACCAGGAAAATCGCTATTTAACAATTCTTTTGCATCTTGCTCCCCCTCTCTAATTCTACCCAAATATATATTCAATCTTTCTGTGAATTTCTTTTTATCTTGAGCATTACATTTCTCACCTATTATATTGATTATTTTTTCTAACTGTTCACTGTTCTGCAGCATGGAGATAAAAAGAAAAACATTTTTCTTTCTTCCATAATATTTTACTATTTTATCGAATGGATTTGCCTCTTTACCTTCATTATAATTTATAACATCCGAAGGATCATCACATGGATTCTTTGCAAAATCTAATTTTTGAAAATCCGACAATATGCTTTGCATTTCAGGATCGTTATCAAATTTATGCTTATCTTGAGAAACTTCTTGTACAATTAATTTCTCTTGCGAAATACCTTCTGTAGCATTTTTATCACGTGGGTCAATTATAGATTGAACATTATTTTTTAATTGAGAAAGTGAACTTAACATTCCAGGACCTCCTTTTTCTTAAGATAGAAATAATATAAATAGTATATTCTAATATCAGCATTGTAAAGCTAAAATTTAGGTGTATTGAAAAATAATTAACCTAACTTATAACTTGCAGCTTTATCAGCCTATTAGGCAGAATTATTAAAGAATTAGTTGAATAGGTATTATGATTCAATTTAACTCCATCCACAAGTTCTCCGCTTGTTACTCCAGTTGCAATGAACACTGATTCACCTCTTGCCATATCTTTTACGGTGTAGACTTTTTCTAGGTCATCAATATTCAAATTTTTTGCTCTTTCTCTTAACTGATCCGTGTCAAATATTAATCTTCCTTCCATCTGCCCACCGATTGAGCTTAGCGCTGCAGCCGCAAGCACCCCTTCTGGTGCTCCTCCTATACCAATATACATATCGTGATTGCCATTTACTAGTGAAACTACGGCCGCAACATCACCATCATCTATTAGCTTAACTTTTGCTCCTAACTTCCTGATTTTTGCTATTAATTCATTGTGCCTTTCACGGTTAAGTATAGTTACTGTAAGATCATTTACTTTACATCCTTTTGCCTTGGCTAAATTGTCTAGATTCTTTTCAATGCTATTTTTTAGTGAGACCACACCCTCTGGAAGATTTTTTCCTACTGCTATCTTTTCCATATAAACATCAGGTGCATGTAAAAAATTACCTTTTTTCGTTGCAGCAAGAACGGACATTGCCCCTGATTTGTAATGAGCACAAATCGTAGTGCCTTCAAGTGGGTCAACAGCAATGTCAATCTCAGGACCATTTCCAGTACCAACCTTCTCGCCAATATATAGCATCGGCGCTTCATCTCTCTCACCTTCACCAATTACGATAGTACCATTTATTTCCATTGAATTTAATACTGTACGCATTGCATCAACTGCAACCTGATCAGCCTTTTTTTCATCGCCGAAGCCTGTTAGTTTATATGCAGCAAGCGCCGCAGCTTCAGTCACTTTAACTAATTTATAGGCTAAATCTTCCATCATTTGCTTTAAGAACTATATTCAATATATATCATGCTGCTTGAAACTGCAAAATTTCTTGACTGATTTTGATGAAATTGGTATAATAGGTTATATTTATAGTAGTGGGATTGCAGTTATGCCGTATAGTAATGATGATATTAGAGAGTTGTGTCTAGATGTAGATAGGATTTTAATGGTTGATAATCAGTACAATGAAGTTACCAGCCTTGAAGACTTGCAAAATAACTTAAGAAGAAAAGCTAAATTTAAAGAAATTGATTTTCAAAGTAAGTGTGAAGGAGACAACTCGTTAGGAGACTTACTTCTAAAGTATGCAACTGAAAATGATAACTCACGCGTTAAGGATTTTCTCCTTAAAAATGGGTGTGAACCCCTTCAGCAAGAGCAAATAACCGCAGCAATAAATGAGGAAGAAGAGGTACCTGAAGAAAATAAAACAGACAGTAATGAAGTAGATTCTAGTAACTCCATAAACCCTGGTATGACTGCTGAAGTACTTTACGGGCAACTAATACAAGACAAAAAAACAAATTCGGCAATTTTTGACTCGTTTGCAAATGCTGTAAGAGAGTCCAATATTACCGGCGATCGTAGCGTATTTCGAGATGTTGTAAAATTGTTTACAGATTTAGATGCTGTAATCCATCTTACAGATACTGCTTCCAGGACTATATTGGATATAGCTGCAATAACAAAACAAGCTGACGTTGTTAAGGTACTCTTGGATAGTGGCAAATTTAATGAAGAAGAAAAATTTAACGCTTTGCGTTTTGCTATTGTTCAAGGTAATGTCCAAGAAGTTGGGGCATTTTTAGGTTATGTAAATGCTGAAAGCAGACAAGCAGCTTTAGAGTTGGCTATGAATAATACACAAGAAGAAATTACTCAGGTACTTTTAAACTTTATTACACCAGAAACACCCAATGCAGAAGAAAATATAGTACCAGCACCTCCTATAGTAACAGAAGCAAATGCTAACCAACCTGTGTCAAGTAGTGTTAATGATCAGCCAGGTCATAATAACGAAAATAAAACACCTGTAATACCAGAGGAAACAAATACCAAGCAAACTGCCACACCAAATAATGATAATAAAGCTAACGGCTTTGTAGATGCTCAATTTTCTATGCCAAATGAACAAGAAACTAAATATAAAGAGAGCAAAAAGGATTTTTACACCTCATTGACAAAAGATGTTGTTGGAGTTGTTATTACAGGATTATTCATTACTGCTGCTGTGATGGTTCCATTTGTGGCTGGTGCGGTGGTTTGTGGTGTTATAGCTGCTTTGATTGCAATATATACCGGGTTGCATGTAAAAAATTCTACATTACCAAGCTATAGAGAGATGAGAGAGAATGAAGTTGAACCTGTAACAGGATGTCATCCCAGTGCCCAGACACTGAGATCCAGAAGGCCATAATAAAAACTAGATTCCAGCGTCACGCGCTGGAATGACACCCTCTGGTGGGCTAAAACCATATGAGTAGCCAACACTGCCACTATACTTACCTAGCAAATTTAGATCTAACACTAAACTGTGCTGCCACTAACTTTGCAATCGGTACTCTATAGGGTGAGCATGAAACATAATCTACCCCTGATTCGATGAGAAACTCTATAGATTTTGGATCTGCTCCATGCTCTCCACATATACCCAGTTTTATTTCTTTTCGGGTTTTTTTGCCTCTTTCAATGGCTATCTTGATTAACTCCCCTACCCCTTCGATGTCCAGCACTTCAAATGGATCGTTTTCGAATATGTTGTTTTCCTTATAGGAATCGAGGAAATTAACTGAATCATCTCTTGAAAGTCCCATGGTTGTTTGCGTTAAATCATTAGTGCCAAAACTAAAAAACTCTGCATGTTTTGCTAACTTATCAGCAATCAGTGCTGCTCTTGGTAGTTCTATCATCGTTCCAATTGAATAAGCCTTGTCTCCAGCGCGTGACGCTGGAATCTGCGTCTGTGAGATAACAGAGTTTGCTAGCTCGCATATCAGAATAAATTCTTTCTCGCTCATGATAAAAGGAATCATGATTTCAGGCTCCACTTCTATCTTCTTTTCTTTCTTTAATTCACTTGCAGCACTAAGTATTGCCCTAATCTGCATGCTATATATTTCAGGATGAGAAATAGCAAGTCTACAACCTCGATGGCCAAGCATTGGGTTCTTTTCTGATAACTGTGCTATTTTATTTTTTACTGACTCAACTGACTTACTAAGTGATTTGGCAATTTTTTCTATAGTAGACTGATCATTGGGTAAAAATTCATGCAAAGGTGGATCAAGCAACCGTATAGTGACTTCCCTGCCCTCCATAATAGAAAATATTTCTTTGAAATCAGACTTTTGCATTTCTTCTAGTTTAATGAGCGCATTTGCCCTTTCATTTTCATCGTCAGCTATTATCAATTTTTGAATGAATTCGATTCTATCACTAGCGAAAAACATATGTTCTGTGCGACATAAGCCTATACCTTCTGCACCGAATTCTTTTGCAATTTTTGCATCTTTTGGAGTATCAGCGTTCGCTCTCACTTTGATCGTTTTGATTTCATCTATCCAGTTGATTATCGTTTTGAATTCTTGCGATAATTCAGGTGAAATTGTAGGAAGAATGCCAAGCATAACCTCCCCTGTTCCTCCGTTGATGGTAATTGGTTCACCTTTATTTACTTTTGTATCCCCTACAGAAAAGAAAGTTCCATCTTTATCGATATAAAGTCCACTCACACTGCAAATGCATGGCTTACCCATTCCACGGGTTACAACAGCAGCATGCGAGGTCATCCCTCCCCGTGCTGTTACTATGCCACTTGCAGCATTCATTCCATTAATATCTTCAGGACTCGTTTCTGACCTTACTAAAATCACTTTTTTGCCCTGCTCTGCAGCTTTTTCAGCATCACTTGCACTAAACACTACATATCCAGAAGCAACCCCTGGAGAAGCCGGCAGCCCCTTCCCTATTACTTTTTGGTCACTCTTAACGTCAAGAACTGGATGCAATAAATTGTCAAAGGTTTTTGGATCAATTCTCAATATTCCTTCTTCTTTTGTAATCGTTCCTTCGTTTACCATATCAACTATTATGCGAATAGCAGCTTCAGCCGTGCGCTTGCCAGACCTAGTTTGCAAAATCCACAACTTACCGTCCTGTACAGTAAATTCGATATCCTGCATGTCTTTATAATGCCTTTCAAGTTTTTCACATACCACGCATAATTCTCGGTAGACACTTGGCAGCAACTTCTCCATGGTGTTTTTTTGCTCTCCGTCAATTGGCATAGGAGTATAAACACCAGAAACCACATCCTCACCCTGAGCATTAACCAAAAACTCACCAAAAAGCTTTTTTTCTCCAGTTGAAGGATTTCGTGTAAATATCACACCAGTTGCAGAATTATCATTTAAATTACCAAAAACCATTGCTTGCACGTTGACTGCTGTTCCAAGGTTTTCAGGAATATTATGTATTCTTCTATAGGAAACAGCCCTATCATTTTTCCAAGAGGCAAATACTGCATTCACTGAGCTGAGCAATTGCTCTTCAACGTTCTGCGGAAAGTGTTTTCCTGTTTTTTCATGTACTATCCTTTTGAAATTGTTAACAATTTCTTTTAAAACATCAACATCAAGATCAGCTAAGCTTTTTGCTCCACTCTTTTGCTGCTTATTATCAACAACATCTTGAAATAGGTGATGGTCAAGCTGTAGTACAACATTGGAGTACATCATGATGAAACGGCAGTAGCTATCGTAAGCAAAACGTTCGCCACTTTTTTTNGCAAGCCCAACAACGGTTTCATCATTTAGGCCAACATTTAAAATAGTATCAAGCATGCCCGGCATTGAACTAACACTACCAGAGCGTATAGAAACTAATAAAGGATTATTTGAATCTCCGAATTTACAACCGATGTCATTTTCGAGCATCGCCATGTAATTTTTGATTTCACTACATATGTCATTCCAGTGCGTAACACTGGAATCCATATTTTTTTCTGGATCCGAGTAGTCAGCTACTTGGATAACAGAAGATCTATTATCTTGATAATAGACTTTGCAAGCAGAGGTGGAAATTGTGAAACCAGGTGGAACAGGAACACCAATGTTGCACATTTCTGCTAAATTTGCTCCCTTTCCTCCCAGCAGATTTTTCATTTCTGCATTGCCTTCGCACTTGTTCTGGCTGAAGTAATGTATTAATTTTTCTCCCATTGTTTCTGGTTCTTTTTTAATAAACATACTGCATAGCTTTGATGTTATCAATAACCCTTTTTAGAATAATTAACTTCATGAAATTTGGTAACTCCAGAAGCAACTATACTCTCATGATCATATCCAGCCCTAAGCTGTGCTTTTAATTTCATAATGCGTTGATAAGCTTCGTTAATTCGGGTTTCTGAAATTTCTCCTGATTGGATACTGTCATAAATAATATCAATAAGCTGTTTTGGATCTTGTCTGACAGAAACCATTCGATTACCAAATAGCAATATGTCCGCACCAGCGTTAATAGACAATTTAATAGCATCTGCCGACCCGTATTGGTCAGCAATGGCTTTCATTTGCATATCATCTGTTACAACCACACCATTGAAGTGAAGCTCCTCGCGCAGTAGCTTTGTTATCATTTCATAAGAAAGTGTGCAAGGCAGCCCTTTGCTATCAAGCCTAGTGTTGGTCACGTGTGCTGTCATAATTACAGGACAGCTTTCTGATTGTCTAATCAATGTTTTATATGGTACTAGCTCGTATGCTTTCCAAGTTTTGGTAACATCAACAAATCCATCATGAGTATCATTAGTGGAACTTCCATGACCAGAAAAATGCTTGTAAGTGCAGAGTATTCCTTTCTCCTTATACGCTTGGGAAAATATTGATGCATAATGTGCAACTTTTTCTGGATTGCTAGAAAAACTGCGTCCTAATGCACCGATAACAGGATTTTCTGGATTGACATTAACATCTAACACTGGAGCAAAATTGAAATTAATTCCTATTTGTTTAAGTACATCAGCCATTTGATGTGCATATTTACTTGCTTGTTCATCTGTGCCACGACCAATATCCTCTGTCGATATGGTTTGTGGAAAGCCATACTTCGATTTTAAACGTGTAACCATCCCACCTTCGTAATCTATTCCTATAAAAAGAGGAAAAAGGCTATTTTTGTTACTCAGTGCTGCTCGTTGCGTATAAGCTTGCAGTTGTTGAGTAAGATATTTAACTTGTCCTGGGCTTTCAATATTCTTATTAAAGTTTTTTTCTTCTTTGTTATAATCAAATAAAATAACACCTCCTACTTGCTGAGCCAAAATTGCCTGGACAATAGGATCTTCAGGATGTAGTTTTTTCCCTTCAAATCCAATCATCAACATCTGACCTATCTTATGTTTAAGCTCAACTTCATTTACACTCTCTCTTCTATAATTGGTAAATTTATGAAAACCAACACCCACAAATACAAAGATTATAACGGTTAAAATTATTAAACAGAACCCCTTCACCATATACCTCTTAGAATGGTTTCACAACAACCATAATAACTATGATTATTATCAATACTGTAACTGCCTCATTTAAAACGCGAAAGTAAACGTGGGTTTTTTCATTTGAACCCATTACAAAACTTTTCCTATGCATTACAAGTAGCCCATGAATAGCAAACACAAAGAGTAATGCTAGTGCTTTTACATGGAACCACCCTTCGCGATATGCTTCTCTTATAATCATTAATGTCATTCCCAAACCAAGTGAGAAAAGCATTGCAGGGTTTATGATATATCTAAGTAGCCTCTTTTCCATTGTTTGAAGCAAGTTATCATTTTCTGATCCCGGTTTTACAGTTGCGTGATAAACATAAAGTCTGGGTAAATAAAGCATACCTGCCATCCACATAATGACGGAAATAATGTGAAAAGCTTCAAGCCAGTGGTAATAATCCATTGAGATTTATTACAAAATGTTAAAAATTTCTGATATTATTTTAGTTTAATGAAAAAGAAATTAATATGAAAGCAGAAAATTTCACTAAAGAACAGATAATTGGATTCTACAGGAAAATGCTACTCATACGCAGATTTGAGGAAAAAGCAGGACAATTATATGGGATGGGATTAATAGGCGGGTTTTGTCACCTATCAATAGGACAAGAAGCAGTTGCAGTTGGAACTCACGCTGCATCAAAATTAGGTGACTCTTTTATTACAAGCTACAGAGACCATGGTTTAATGCTCGCATGTGATTCTGATCCGAATGTTGTAATGGCAGAGCTCACCGGTAAAGAAACGGGATGCTCGAAAGGTAAAGGTGGTTCGATGCACGTATTTGATGTTGAAAAAAAATTCTTCGGCGGACATGGAATAGTAGGAGCGCAAGTTCCAATTGGTACAGGAATAGCATTTGCTAATAAATACAGGAAAAATGACAATGTTGTATTTACATATTTTGGTGACGGTGCTGTAAATCAAGGGCAAACATATGAATCATTTAATATGGCAGCTTTATGGAAATTACCTGTAATTTATATTATAGAGAATAACGGATACGCAATGGGTACTTCTGTAGAAAGATCCACTTTGATAACTGAGCTATATAAAAAAGGAGAAAGTTTTGGTATTTCTGGAAAACAAGTTGATGGAATGGATTTTTTCTCTGTTTATGCGGCTACAAGCGAAGCAGCGGAACACACATGCAGCGGAAAAGGGCCTATCCTGCTTGAAATGAAGACATATCGATATCGCGGTCACTCAATGTCAGACCCTGCTACTTATCGCTTAAAAGAAGAAGTTGAAGATATGAAGCAAAATCATGATCCTATAAGCACTTTAAAGAAATACATGGTAGATAATAAAATTGCTTCAGAAGAAGAATGCAAAGTAATTGATAAGGAAATACGTGATTTAGTAAAAAAGTCGGAAGATTTTGCTAAAAATAGTAAAGAGCCAGGCATCGATGAGCTATATACTGATGTTTATAAATTTGTTAGCTAATTTTTTATCCAGAACTGTACGAACATTGTATAGTAAACGATGTCATCTAAGTAGCTCCTTCTTCCGCCATCTAAGTAACCATATGGTGTCACCGAGTAGCCTTTTTCTTATCATCCAAGTAGCTGACACTGGTTCCCTTATGACGGCAGTGCCCTCTTCTTGTCATCCCAGCGCTCCTATAATGTCATCCCAGTGCGTGACACTGGGATCTAGTCTTTATTATGCAGCCACTTATTTAAAGTTAAGTTTTCTGGATCCAAGTAGTCAAGGCACTGGAATGACATCTTCCATATAAACATTAAGAAATTTACTAAACGGAAAAAAAGGCAAAAGAAGCCCCGTGGTTGGCTAATTACTTACATTATACTTTCAAGTATGGCGTTTTTTTATTCTAAACGCTTAATAACCGCGATTTAGCTGCTTTTTAATGCAACTAACCTTTAGTCATAAATGTTTAAGAAATTTACTAAACAGAAAAAAAGGCAAAAGAAACCCTAGGGTAGCTAGTTATTCACTATCCATTTTTAAGTTGGCGTTTTTTTATGTTTTAAATGCTTTATAAGCGCGTTTCAGCTTATATAGCTAGAAGTATTGTGAAGACATAAGGTGCACATAGTGCAAAAAATTAAAAATAAGACGCCAGATACGTGAGTTTTTTTGTCATTTAATCTGTACAGAGAAGATAAATAAATAGCTTCAGTTTCATGATAAGGGCGCTGGCGGAGTTTGTCAAGGAAGTTTTTCGTTTCTATGGGTCAGTTGGTACGCGCTTTGCCTTTTAACAAATGTGAAAGCACAATTATTACAAACAACATTCCACCAATAACTGATATAGCGCCACCTATAATGAAGCACGTGCGTGCTAACATTGATGAAATACTTGGCAGATCTGCAACTTTTNNTCTTAAGGCACCATATCCACCAAGCCACACAAGGCCAGTAATATGGAGAAAATGTCCTATACTATAGGCATAAATCTGTAATCTTACCATGGAACTTTTTACCTCTTTAAAGTTTAATTTGGGTAACAGCCAATAAATGAAATTCATAAAAGCTATAGTGATCCCAACTACAGAACCGTGATAATGAGCAGGAATGGTGACATTTCCTTCAATAGTCAAAATTCCAAGTACATCTCCATAAATGAACAACAAAAATGAATGTAATAAATAGTTGCTTTTATCATTAATAAAAGTTCTGATGTTGTAGCACACTAATATTATCAAAAAGCACGGCAAAACTGCTCCAGCAATCCTCATATGCCAAGTAAAAAACTGTATCAACTCAGCACTATCCACGGAATAAACAAAGTATATAAACGGCGCACCTACAACCAAAACTGTATTTATAAATAGCGGTAAAATAGTAATTTTATTGCTTGAAGCTAAACTAGTATCGCTTAACATTATTAAATAGACTAAAAACATTCCTTGAGTAAAAGCAAACTGCAATAAATGTCCGCCTCCCCAGAAGAGATATTCGTAAAACAAATTCTTATCTGAGTCTGGAGGCATATTTTGATATGCTAAAACAAAGCAAAGAAATGACGAAACAAGTATAATAACCAGCCCAATTTGCCCCACAGAGAGAAATGAAACCTCTTTTTTTGATGTGTATGCTAGCATTGCATTTACTAATATACTGGTGGTAAACAAACCAAGACCAAATAAGAATAATTTGTTTTGTAACACGGGAATATAGTTACTTTTGATAACTTCAGTGTTTGGAACGAATGCAGATACAAACATGAGCAGCATCGAAAGGGTTGATAGAACCCATGAAAAGTTAAACCAACTATTGGTATTTTGTAGGTTTATGATAAAGAGCAGAGATATTATAGAGCACATCCACACCAAAATTGACAAGTTCACGTGTATTACCAGCGCATTATCAAAAATATATTGTGCAAAAGGAACAAGAGAGGAGATAAAAGGCAATCGTAGAAAAATAACAATTATTGACAGTAACCCAGAGCAAGCAAGAGCACATACTGCTAGGAATATCCATCTTTGACAAAGTAGAGCATTGTTTTGTATATTAAGCACAATCTTTTTTCTCAATTTTGTTCAATACAATATATAACACTGCAATAATACCTAAAACATAGCAATAGTATACGTGTGGTACGACTGCCAAAGGTGAAACTCCAGCAATAGTGCTAGCCAAAAGCAATTGAGCGCCATACGGTATTAATCCTTGAAATACACAAGAAAATATGCCTAGCCATGCTGCACTATAGTGAGGCGGTATTTCATATTTCTTAGCAATATCTCTAGCAATTTCACCGCTAAAAATTATAGCGATGGTATTATTTGCAAGTAAAATATCAAATATGCTGACTATTTTTGCAATAAATAATTGCGCAGTTTTTTGTCCACCACGTTGTATCATAACCCAAGATGAAAGTTTATCTGCAAACTCCTTAGAATTTTTACCTACCAGTCCTGAAAGCCCGCCAACCATCAATGACAGTAGCATAATTTCATGCATACTCATAAACCCCTTAGTGATGTTTTGGCTTAAAAACAATAAACCATAATTGTTGTTATTTATAAATCCAATGATTCCAGCAAAAGTTATGCTTAAAACCAATGCCGTAAATACATTTATTCCAAAGTTTGCAAGCAATATAAGTATGATGTAAGGAGCCACAAGCAATAAAGAATACTCCTTAACTGAAATAGCAGCACTATTGCTTGAGCTATAAAATAATATAATGATTGTGAATATAGAAGCAATTAGTGCCACTTTTGCATTCAGTTTTAATTTTTTCTTTATATCAGCCTTTTGAGACATCACAGATGCAATTGTAGTATCAGAGATAATAGATAAATTGTCACCAAACATTGCTCCTCCTACAACGGTTGCAACTCCTAAGGAAGGAGAAATCCCAGCTTGTGTCAGTTCAACTGCAATAGGAGCAATTGTTGCAATGGTGCCCATTGATGTACCAATAGCAGTGGAGATGAAAGCTGCTACAAAAAATAATCCTATGAGTAAAAATTGTGTTGGTATAAATGAAAGAGCCAAATTAACTGTGGCATCAGCACTACCGATTGCTTTAGTTACTTCACTGAATGCACCTGCAAGTAAAAAAATGATGCACATAGTGATAATATTACGATCTCTTACCCCATCTAGAAAGGCATACATTTTTTCTTCAGTATTGCCCTTGTATAAAACCCAACCCAGAGCTATGGCAGGAACAATGGCTACCAGTGGAGATAACTGATAAAAAGCATTTGACACGCCAAGAATAGTAAAATATATACCACTTCCTACAAAAAGAAATAAGAACAGTAAAATAGGCAAAAAATTTGTAAGATAAAACATACCTCCCCAGCTCTGATAAACGCAAATCAACTATGATATAATTTATATTATTATAAACCACAGTTAGCACCTTGACCAATGTTTTTCTAGAAAGCAATCTACCAGAAAAGGTTTCCATGAAAAGGACTATTATAATATATCATCTACTTGAATAAAACTGGGAGATAGAATAAGTAAAAAATATGAATGACATCACAACTAAACAGATCATATCTTTCATCCTAGAAATGCTGCGTCCATTCAAGTGGCAAATTATTTTCATGTGTTTTGCAGCATTAATCTGGGCTGTTGAGATTTCCTTTAGCCCATATCTAGTCAAGGTTATTATAGATCGTGCTTCTACATCAGCTACAGGCAGTCTTTTCCATAACATTGCAATTCCGGCCATATTTTACATACTGATATTGTTTTCACTTGAGTGTGTTTTTAGGTTATACAACTACCTTTGTCAAATAAGAATGATTCCAAATCTTCGTAAGAATATTGCCGAATCAAGTCTTGCCAGATTATTGAATCAGGATAACAGCTATTACCAAAATAACTTCTCTGGCAGTTTTGCTAACAAGATTAATGATTTGACAAATTATACTCCAGAAATTGTGCAAATTACAATCGATAGGTTTATGCACCGCACACTAGTGCTTGGTATTGGAATTTATTATCTATGGCAAGTAGGTACTAGCTTTGCTTTATTGATGTTAACTTGGACAACATTATTTATTTTGTCTTCCTTACTTCTTGCAAAAAGAATAACAGACCTTGCAGACGCATGGTCAGAGCTTAATTCAAGCATTACTGGTAAAATGGTAGATACATTTTCAAATATTATGTCTGTAAGAGCATNNGTCTTCAAACTAAGTAGAAAGGAGTTAAGAAGTGTGTTATAAGATATATTTTAAATGTACCCAAGCGATATAAGTGACAAAGAATGGAAGATGATAGAGCAATATTTTGAACCTAAAAAGACCGGCAGACCAAGAAAACACAGTATCAGAACGATTATCGATGCAATAAGGTATGTGATGAGAACAGGCTGTCAATGGAGACAACTACCTAAGAATTTTCCACCATGGAAAACCGTGTATAGTTGTAATTCGCGTTTAAAAAAAAGTGGAATATGGCAAGAAATTCATGATTTTCTAGTTAAAAAACTAAGAAAGATAATTGGTAAGAATGAAACTCCATCAGTAGGAATAATTGACAGTCAATCAGTAAAAACCACTCAAAAAGGGGATCCAGAGGATATGATGCTGGCAAGAAAGTAAAGGGTAGAAAACGCCACATCGTTGTAGATACTCTAGGTCTTGTAATTGCTGCTGAAGTACACAGTGCAAGCATTCAAGATCGTGATGGTGCACTAAATCTTTTTGTTCAAGCCAAATGCAAAGCTCCAACATTACGTAAGTTTTTTGCTGATCAAGGATATANCAGGTAAATTGCAAAACCGCTGTTTATTGGAAACTGGATGTTTGTTGACGATTACCAAGAAAGTAGTTGATACAGGATTTCAGGTTATTCCTAAACGTTGGATTGTTGAGAGAACCTTTGCTTGGCTCTCCAATTTTAGACGTATGAGTAAGGATTATGAGCATTCTCCTCTCACTTCANAAAAATAACATCTTTTTTAATATGATCACTATTATGCTTCACAAATTAGCTCATTCTTGAGTTTGAAGACATGCTCTTAGGTAGTTGTCTCCATTGACAGCCTGTTCTCATCACATACCTTATTGCATCGATAATCGTTCTGATACTGTGTTTTCTTGGTCTGCCGGTCTTTTCAGGTTCAAAATATTGCTCTATCATCTTCCATTCTTTGTCACTTATATCGCTTGGGTACATTTAAAATATATCTTATAACACACTTCTTAACTCCTTTCTACTTAGTTTGAAGACATGCTCTGAATATTGCACATATTTTCATATTAGTCAAAGTTATGACCTGAGCGAGAGCCCATCGTCTATCCACATTTTTGCACATGGATCGTATTTTGGTTCTTGACCAAGGTAAAATTGTAGAAGACGGCACACACCAAGAACTGCTCGATAAAAATGGAATGTATAAAACCCTATGGGACGCACAAGTTGGTGGATTTTTGCCAGATAAAAGAGAAATGGAGATTGATAATATCTTCTTAATCTAATGCTTCAATGTTTCCGACATAGGAAAAGTATCATCTTTATTTTCTATAGAGGAAGGCACACTATTTTGATTATCATCACCATCAATTGGAGTAGTAGGGTGCATTAAAGCAACTTTCATAACTTCATCAATATTCTTAGCAAAAACTACGTTGATCCCCTCTTTGATGCTTGCCGGAATCTCTTGCATATCTTTCTCATTTTCACTTGGTATAATCACAGTTTTGATTGATCCTCTGAGCGCTGCAAGCAATTTTTCTCTCAAGCCCCCAATAGCTAAAACTCTACCACGCAATGTCACTTCGCCTGTCATAGCAACATTTTTGTTAACTGGTATATTCGTCATAAGAGAAACAATAGACGTACATACTGCGCCGCCAGCAGAAGGACCATCTTTTGGTACCGCACCCTCAGGTACATGCAAATGTATATCATTATTTTGGAATTTTTCGGGCTTTATACCAAAAAATAAACAATTTGATCGAATATAACTATACGCAGCTTTTATAGATTCTTGCATAACCTCTCCAAGCTTTCCTGTGTATTTTATCTCTCCCTTGCCCGGAATTAGGACTGATTCTATCATCAAAATATCACCACCTGTTTCAGTATAGGCGAGCCCAGTTACTATTCCTACTAAACTCTCATTTTC
This sequence comes from Wolbachia endosymbiont of Anurida maritima, assembly GCF_042182995.1. Classification (NCBI taxonomy): domain Bacteria; kingdom Pseudomonadati; phylum Pseudomonadota; class Alphaproteobacteria; order Rickettsiales; family Anaplasmataceae; genus Wolbachia; species Wolbachia endosymbiont of Anurida maritima. The sequence continues at coordinate 255,163 of NZ_CP102058.1, read as the reverse complement.
CGCAATGCCAAAGGTATATTTACGTACCCCTAAATAATCTTGTAAATTGTCAACCCCTACGGATATTTTCTTATTTTTATCAGTCAATATTTCTTTAACTGCCTTTCTCATGAGCTTTGCAAGCTCCCTTTCCATACTCCGCACACCACTTTCACGTGTATATAAACGTATCAACTCGTATAACGCCTCATTAGTTATGTTCCATTCCTTCTGATACAAACCATGTTCCTTCTTTAACTTCGGAATAAGGTGGTGTGTAGCAATACTGATTTTTTCATCTTCAGTATAACCAGACAATTGTATAACCTCCATCCTATCACGCAAAGGATGTGGTAAATTTAAGCTGTTTGCTGTAGCTACAAACATTACACTTGAAAGATCAAATTCAACTTCCAAGTAATGATCCGTAAAGTGTTTATTGTGCTCAGTATCTAAAACCTCAAGTAATGCAGATGCAGGATCGCCACGCGAATCAGAACCCATCTTATCTATTTCATCAAGCAGAAAAAGCGGGTTGCATGAATTAGCTTTTTTCATGTGTTGAATGATTTTACCAGGCATTGAGCCAATATAAGTTTTCCTATGCCCTCGTATCTCAGACTCATCACGCACACCACCAAGAGCTATGCGAACAAAATCTCTTCCTACTGCTCTTGCCATAGACTTAGCTAAAGAAGTTTTACCAACACCTGGCGGTCCAACCAAACAAAGTATAGGACCTTTTATCTCTTTTACTCTTTTTAATACCGCTAAAAATTCTATTATTCTATCTTTTACTTTCTCTATGCCATAATGATTTTCATCTAAGATTTTTTTAGCTACATTTAAGTTAATTTTTGCATCTTTGTACTTTCCCCACGGCAAATCAAGTAACCAATGCAAGTAACTAGATATAACTGTAGCTTCAGGAGAAATGGGATTCATTTTCTTGTATCTCTTCAAATCAGTTATAGCTTTCTCTCTTGCTTCCTGAGAAAGCTTTGTTTCATTTATCTTTTTTTCAAATTCATTGAGTATATTCCCTTCATCACCATTCTCAAATTCACCTAATTCTTTCTGTATAGCTTTCAATTGCTCGTTAAGGTAGTAAACTTTCTGAGTGCTTTCAACTTGCGATTTAATTGTCTTATATAAACGGTTTTGTGCGTTCAAAATACTCATTTCTCTCTCAATAAAAGCAAAAGCTTTTTTTAAACGCTCTTCTGGGTCATAAGCCTCAAGTATACTTTGTTTATCTGATACTTTTATATTTAAATGTGAAGCTACCGTGTCTACAAGTTGATCAACTTCTTTGATTTGATCAATGGAGTTAATGGCAACCTCGGGCTGATTTTTCTTGTTTAGCTTACACCAGCTATCGAACGCGTCTACAACAGACCGCCTTAAAGCCTCTAAATCAATATTACCTTCATCTTCTTTATAATGACTGTCTAACTCTACCCTGGCTTGTAATAAAGTATGAGAGCTAATATATTCTACAACCCTTCCCCTTCTTATCCCCCGGATTATAACTTTTACTGCATTGTCAGGTAATTTTATTAACGGTTGTACAATGCTTGCTAACACACCTACTTCATAAAGATCTTCAGGCTCTGGATTATCAACAGAGCCATCTTTCTGTGCTACAAGAAAAATCTCATTTTGGTGATTACTACTACTTATTGCATACTCTAGTGCATTAACAGATTTTTCTCTGCCTATGAATAAAGGCTCCATTATATTTGGAAAAATTACTACATCTCTTAAAGGTAATACTGACAATGCAGCAAAACCAGAGCTCACAGTACGTTCAATGTTCACAATATATGCCTCAAATTAATCATTAACCGTTATAACATTGCCATTATTATTATGATTAATCGTTGCTTTTCCTAATTCTACCATTTTCTTAGTGATTACTATAGTGCTACCTTCAAAGCCTCCATTTCCGGCTGTATACATAATGTCAAGCAAAAGTGACTCTAAAATAGCACGTAACATTCTTGCGCCTGTTTTATAGCTTATAGCCTTTTTAGCAATAGCTGATATTGCTTCATCTGAAAACTCAAGGTTTACTTTGCTAAACGCAAGCAATGCTTTGTACTGTTTTATTAGTGCATTCCTTGGCTCTGTCAACACATGTATTAAATCTTCATGATCTAGCTCATCTAAAACAGCAGTTATTGGAACCCGCCCTACAAATTCGGGTATTAAACCGAATTTGATTAAATCTTCAGGTTGAACATCATGTAAAGCATTCTTTTTCTTTTGCTCTTTAGACTGACTTATATCTGCTCCAAAGCCAACTGACGTTCCCTTTTTTCTCGCTTCAATAATTTTATCGAGGCCTTCAAAAGCTCCTCCACAAATAAACAGTATGTTACTAGTATCCACTTGTATAAACTCTTGTTGTGGGTGTTTTCGCCCTCCTTGTGGCGGAACATAAGCAACTGTACCCTCCATAATCTTAAGCAGAGCTTGCTGGACCCCTTCACCTGAAACGTCACGGGTTATTGAAGTGCTTTCAGATTTTCTTGTGATCTTGTCTATTTCATCTATAAACACTATACCACGCTGTGCTTTTGCAACGTCATAATTTGCAGCTTGTAATAAACGCGACAACACGCTTTCTACATCATCACCCACATAACCTGCCTCAGTTAAAGTTGTTGCATCAGCCATAGCAAATGGCACATCTGAAACTTTAGCAAGTGTTTTGGCCAGCAAAGTCTTACCAGAACCAGTGGGACCAATAAGCATTATATTTGACTTCTCGATTTCAATATCACTTATAGCATGAAATTGTACCATGGATTGACAATGGTTATACATAGCTACAGATAAAACATGTTGCGCATGTTCTTGACCTACAACATGCTTGCTGAGAAAATTTTTTATATCCTCAGGTTTCTTTAGTAATAGCTTCATATCAGATATACAATCTGAATTAAAAGATCTATCTTTCTTTTGACTTATTGCTTTATGGGATAATTCTATGCACTCATTACAAATAAACACCTTTAAACCATCCGAAGAGTTAGTAATCAATTTATCTACTTCATCTTGCGCCTTGTTGCAAAAAGAACAGTAGTGTAAATCATTATTGTTATCCATTAACCCACCTTTTGTTTAACTTTAATATTTTCAATTTCAATATCTGTACGCTCAGCTATCACCCTGTCAATTAAGCCAATTTTCCTTGCTTCTTCAGGATCCATGAATTTATCTCTTTCCATCATTCCTTCAATTTTCTTCAGTGAATTTCCAGTATGTTTTTCATAAATTTGATTTAGTTTTTTCTTAACCCGCAAAATTTCATTAGCATGTATTTCTATATCAGTTGCTTGACCATGATAACCACCAGATGGCTGATGTATCATAATTCTTGAATGAGGTAGAGAGTAGCGCTTACCTTTTGTACCAGCTGCAAGCAATAAAGAACCCATAGACGCAGCTTGACCTATACATAAAGTTGAAACGTCTGGGTTTATATACTGCATTGTATCGTAGATCGACAAACCAGCAGTTACAACACCACCTGGTGAGTTGATGTACATACAAATGTCTTTATCGGGATTTTCCGATTCTAAAAATAAAAGCTGTGCTACTATTACGCTGGCCATGTTGTCTTCAATAGGACCTGTGACAAAAATTATTCTTTCTTTCACTAGTCTTGAATATATGTCATAAGCGCGCTCACCGCGACTAGTTTGTTCAACTACAATTGGTATAAGAGTCATACCTTTTCCTATTAAATATTACCAAACAATTCCTTTAATTCTTTCACAGAAATAATCTGCTCTTCTTTACTAGCTTTTTCTATTATATAATCTGTCACTTTATACTCAAGCGCTTGCCCTCTAACTAATTCTTGAAATTGTTTATTTGATTCAAAATGCTTAAGTACTCTGTCAAACGGTACATCCTTACTGACGTATTGATTTACAATAACATTCAAAACATCATTTTGAGTTAATGATATTTTATGTTCTGCACTAAATTTCATAAATAACATAGCAAGCTTTACACGTTTTTCAGCTTCTTTACGAGAATCATTTTGAGCACCCAATTCTCCTTCCACTCTTTGTTGCTCCTGTTTTACTATGTCTGTGGGTAAATCAAAACTATAATTAGCATCCAAATAATCAAATAGCTCCTTTTTAATTAAGAGATTTCTCATTTCGGTGCACTGATCACCAATCGTTTTTTTTGCATGATTTATTAGCAAAGAATAATCTTTAAAACCAACACTCTTAGCTATTTCATCATCATTTTCAAAATCTTTGGCAATTTGAATCTCATTAACTTGCACAGAAAAATCAGCTTCCTGTCCTGCAAGGGAAATGGCTTGGTAATTTTCAGGAAATTTTAACTTAAAGTTCTTTGTTTCTCCCTTTTTCATACCAGTTAATTGATCTTCAAAACCATTAATAAATGTGCCAGACCCTAAATTAACGGCAAAATTTTTGCTACTTCCACCCTGAAAGAGCTTATTCCTAATCCGCCCTTCAAAATCAATTATCAATTTATCCCCATTTTTTGCTTGATAAGAAGCATCATCAACAGAGGCGAAATTGGGGAATTTTGTTTTAATAGAATCAATAAATTCTTTTATATCTTCCTCTTCAATCTTTGCTTCAATTTTCTTTAAGTTTATTTTGTCAAGATCTATCATCGGTACTTCAGGCATCGACTCAAAAGATAGCTTGTATACAAAATTGCCCTCATCATTTTCTTTGTCCAGATCTGGTAATGATATAACATCAACCTTAGGATAAATGTGAGACTTGACTTCAATTTTTTTCATCAAATCACTTGAGCAATAATCAATTGTATTATTTACCACATATTCCAAAGCTTCGTTTTTATAATTTGCAACAACAAGATCATAGGGCATCTTTCCAGCCCTAAACCCAGGTGATTTTGCATTTTCTGCTATCTCCTGCAACCTGGAATCTACCTTTTGCTTTATATAATCACTACTAACTGTGATTTCATACTCATGCTTTAGTTTATCTATACTAAGCTCTTTGTAGGTATATACGCTACTTACTTCGACTGTATTTTGAGGTATATTATTAGACATCATAATTCATTTATTAATATTTTAATTCATATCTTAATAGAGTCATTTTACCAGAATTTAAGTTAAACACAATCCTTAAGAACAGGTTTTTATACAAACAAAAGTGTATTTAGTGATTATAAATTTTCTCTTAAAGCCTGAGTTACATGACTTTAAAGTGCGGATAGAGGGACTTGAACCCCCACGAGCAAGCTCACCAGGACCTAAACCTGGCACGTCTACCAATTCCGCCATATCCGCAAGAAATTTCCAGTACCCTATTATAGGTATTCCATTAAAAATATTCAAGGTTTAAAGTCTTACTTAATTTATGGTATTTACACAATCAAAAAAGCTTATTAACATTTCTTAATGAAAGCTCTAAACCCTGAAAATCAATAATGAGATTAATAACAAGCTTCTTACTCGCAATTTTTTTGATTACACAAAGTGGTTGCACAACCCTTATAATAGGTGGTGTGGTGGCTACAGCGACAGCAACAGCAATAACAATGCAGGACAAATCCTTGGGAAATATCATTGATGATACGACTATGGTCATCAGAATTAATAAGGGGCTCTTAAAACATGGGCTATTTTCATCCATAAAGGTTAAAATAAGTGAAGGAAGAGTATTGCTCATTGGAAGTGTTGACACTCCTGAAAAACAACTTACAGCAGAAAAAATAGCTTGGCAGCAAAAAGAAATTAAAGAAGTGATAAATGAAATAAGAGTAATACCAATTCAAATGGCTTCCATGCTAGACACCACTGTAGATGGCATGATAACAGCGGAAATAAGAACAAGACTCCTGGGAAAAAGAAATATTAAGTCAATTAATTATAGCGTTAATACGGTTGATAGAGTTGTTTATTTGATGGGTATAGCCCAAAATAAAGCGGAATTAAAAGCTGTAATAGCAATTGCAAGAAAAGTAAAGGGAGTAAAACAAGTTGTAAGTTATGTACGATATAGGTACAGTAAGTTACGCCATTAGGCAAAAATCGCTTTCAAATTATAACATTTGTACAGTTGTAACAACGGGTAGAGAACATAAATGAAAATTGCCTTTCAGATGGATGAAAATATAAATTTTGAAACTGATACTACATTTGCGCTAATAAAAGAAGCACAAAGGAGGGGTTATGAAATTTTTGTTTATACTCCTGATAATTTAGCGCTAAAGCTAAACTATCCAATTGCTTTTGCTCAGAAAGTCAGCGTTGATGATTTTAGTTTTATCTCTAAAGAGGATGTAGCAATCAACTTGAATGAAATGGACATCATATTTATCAGACAGGATCCACCCTTTGATATGCGTTATATTACAACAACATATATCTTAGAAAAAACTAGCGCATTGGTAATTAACAATCCAACAGAAATAAGAAATTGTCCTGAAAAATTGATAACTTCATTATTTCCAGAACTAATTCCGCCGACTTTGATTACTGAAAATATATCAATGATTAGAGATTTTTACCGCAACTATAAAGATATTATCCTGAAGCCATTGTATAGTTATGGAGGAAACGATGTGATAAGAATACAAGATGAGAATAGTATTCAAGTAGTAGTGGATCTCATGATAGCAAAATACGAATGCCCTGTGATTGCACAATCGTTTTGTAAAAACATAGATAAAGATAAAAGAATATTGCTACTTTATGGTCAACCAATTGGTGTAATGAAACGAGTTCCAAAGATTAGTGGAGAGATCAGGACAAATGTGCGGCTTGGAGCAAGTTTTGAACCCGCTCAAATGAACGATAGAGACAATGAAATATGTAATAAAATTGGTCCTGAATTAAAGAAAAGGGGGCTAATATTTGTTGGTATTGATATTATAGATGACTTCNTGCTCGAAATTAACACAACTTCACCCACGGGAGTAGTTCATATCAATAAATTGTATAATATATCGCTAGAAAAAGATCTTTGGGATGTGTTTGAAGAAAAAGCAAGCAGCCATCAACTAAACCTATGAACAATCAATTGACCTTACCCAGAAAAAGTGTCAGGGGTTTAGCAGCGGACTAGGTAATGACAACAAGGAGGAAATACTAGGAGAATATATGAGTAATTTATCCTATGTTGAACTGGAGAATCAAAACGAAGTGGTAAGGTAAATTATATTTCATTAAAGTCATTTATCTTGAAACATAAGCAGGATTTTGTATAATTGTTTCAATTTGGGTCTGTATATTGAAACAATGCGTGAAAGTGGATATTACCATTATATAGATAAGTTAGCACACTTTGTCCCTTATTCATTACCACCAAAAGATCCTCCTTTTATTTTTAGTGAAAATATTGCTGTTCTTTACGGTGAAACAATGATAAAGCTTGGTCAGTTGAATGAAATGGCTGAGCGTTTACCAAATGCAGAAAGGTTTATTAAGGCATATATTGTAAAAGAAGCACTACTTTCTTCCGCAATTGAAGGTGTACACACAACTTTACTTGATGTTTTTACTCAAAGAGTATCATCAACAAAACCTAACAAGCAAACCCAATTAGTTATGAATTATACAAGATCACTTGAGATGGCGCTCAGTACAGCAAAACATTCAACAATAGCACAAACCATCTTAACTGCTCACAAAGAATTAATGCAGCATGATGAAGGTGGCGGTGAATATCGTGCAGATTCTGTACGTGTTGGTGATCTCATTGCAGCCCCTGCACCTGAAGTAGTCAATCTAATGAACGACTTAGAAAGCTATGTTAACACTGATAACAAATTGCCTCCACTTATAAAGGTAGGGCTAGTGCATGCACAATTTGAAATTATTCACCCATTTATAGATGGTAATGGAAGAATAGGAAGACTTTTAATTGTAATACTACTAATTCATTACAACTTATTATCAACTCCAATACTTTATCCATCCTACTATTTTAAAAAGAACCACTTTGATTATTACAGATGTTTAGACAGAATAAGAACTCATGGTGACTTTGAGGAGTGGATTGAGTATTACTTAAATGCTATAAAAGATAGTAGCTTTGATGCTTATTGTAGAGCTAAGAGCATTGAAAAGTTGGAAAGGGATTTAGTAAACATAATTCAAGTAAATCAATGCTTCTTCAAGATCCGTGATACAGCATTGCAAGCATTGAATATACTTTTTCAACTTCCAGTTATAAATGTTAGAGAGTTAAGTAAAAGGTTAAATAAAGCCTATAATACAATAAATAATCTAATTCTACAATTTGTTGAAGCCAAAATATTAGTGGAAGACAGCAACAACAAAAAGCGTAATAAATTTTATAGGTTTGAGGCTTATCTAGAACTTCTTGAACAATAAGCTCTCCTTTAATACACAGTTGTACGAACATTGTATCATTTATTCAATCAAAAAGACAGCATCTCCTTTTCTTGTTTCTGTCATCCAAGTAGCTCGGTCAACTACAAATGAGTACACCAGCAATAACCGCTGGATCCAAGTAGTCTGGGCACTGGGATGACACCCTTCACGGGCTCTTAAATTACTTTAGCCATAAATATTAAGAAATTTACCAAGCAGAAAAAAAGGCAAAGAAACCCCGTGTAGATAGTTGTTCACTCTCTATCCTTGCAGCACGCTCTTTTGATTCATTTTCGGCATCGCTATTAGTTCCCAGGTCCATGTGCATTTCCATGTTCATTACTATGGGCAGGAGGTTCTACACTTTCCAGATGGCTGTTTACTTCTAGTGGCTTATCCAAGTTATGCTCTATTTTTAACTTAAATCCTAGCTTCTCGCAGAATTTGTAGAAATATTCTTTAATGATATCAAATAGATTTCTGTCATCAATTTTGTAATCTCTCAATTTTCGAGGAACAGTAAGTGACAAGTTACCATTTGTGTATGTTACACCATTTTTTCCATCTTGAGACTGAAGTGTGAATTCTAATGAGAACGACATATCACTTATTTTTTCTGTGGAAAGATTCACAGGTATTCTGGAAGTTTTACACTCAACTTTTACAGAATTTGGGTTTCTGCAATCGATGTACACTTTTCTATCAACATTACTACCATTAACATTCATAAATAATTCATGTTTACTCAAGAGTTCAGCCATAAATGGTGCATATATAAATTCATATCCTGATTGGTTACAATTAGTGATTAGTTCCTCTAAGATAGAGTCACTTGGAACTTGAACTTTAGCACGTTCAAATATTTCCTTGAAAACTGCTTTTGCAAATAGGCGATAATTCTTTTTTCCATTTTTGTCGTTTTCAATCAAGCTAGCATGTTTTGCATATAATTGATCGATAAAGTTTTGATCTATATCTTTTTTATTAATAACAAAATCCATTCTCTTGATGTCTTTATACATCTGTTCACCAGAGGTTGCTGACTTATTACTTTCATCAGCTCTTAATTTGCTATAATCAAACTTTTCTGCTTGAGCTCTTAGTGTAACTATTGGATTTTCCCTTTCTTTTGGTGTAGAGCTGTTCATCATTAATACCTTGATATGAACTGCTAATAGTATAATAATACATAAAAATGATTAATAAGTCAATAAAAATATTTTATATAAACGCAAGTTCTATGACAGCAAATAGTTTGACTATAAGGTGACAGGGTCTTAAGAAGACTCTATAACAGTTTTACACATGTATGAATCTCAATGAGCAATCAGATTTTTCTAAATAGCAGGCTGGAGAATATACCTAAGTTCCATTCCGCAATATTGCCTAAACTTTGTGGTGGGGACAAAGTGGTGGACCTGCTATTTTATAGGCCACTTAGTTATGTGGATAGAAGCAAGTCACTGCCCGATGCTCAAGTTGGAGAATTTACAACTTTCATGGCAAAAGTCTATGAGCATCAGTCGCCCACTTTTAGAGGTAGACCATATAAAATAGTCGTTGAAAGTGAGAGTCAATATATATTCATAGTCTTTTTTAATCACTCAGTTAAGTATTTATATAAACTATTTCCAGTTGGAGCCTATGTAATCATCAGTGGTAAACTTGATAAATTTGCTGGATATTGGCAAATTACTCACCCAGATTACGTGTCGCTTGACATCAACCAATTTAAAGAAATAGCTCGCATAGAGCCAGTCTACCAATTATGCCGTGGCATTACCAATAAGAGCATTGGAAACATAATAAGCTCTAACCTGAAAGAATTGCCTGATTTACCAGAGTGGATAGATGATACATTAATCAAGCAAAAAAAATGGCTAAGTTGGAGGGAAAGCATCATAAAGTTGCACAGACCAAGCTCATTGGCGGAAGCCGAGGTTTGTAGAAAAAGGCTTGCTTATGATGAATTGTTTGCGTATCAGCTAGCACTGAAACTTGCAAGAGAAAATCATGTAAAAGAAAGGGGAAGAGAATTTATAGTATTGAATAAATATAAAGAGCAAGTTTTAAATGAATTATCGTTTCAATTAACAAACGATCAAATTCGTGCAATAGATGAAATTTCAGAGAGGCAAAAATCCAAGTATCGCATGATGAGCTTGCTGCAAGGTGATGTTGGTAGTGGCAAAACCGTAGTTGCACTTTTTGCGATGCTAAATGTGGTAGAAAACAACATGCAGGCAGCTCTAATGGCACCAACTACTATCTTGGCGGAGCAACATTATAATTGGATTGAGGAAGTTTTATCCTGTACCGATATAAAAGTTGCGCTGCTTACTGGTAAAACTTCGCGCAAGGAAAGAAAGATTATCATGAACGAACTTGCAAGTGGTGTTTTAAATATAGTGATTGGCACTCATGCACTATTTCAAGCTAATGTTATATTTAAAAATTTAGGTCTTGCAGTCATAGACGAGCAACAGCGATTTGGAGTGATGCAGAGAAATCGCTTGGTAGGAAAAGGAGAAAATGCCGATATACTTTTCGTTACTGCAACTCCCATTCCAAGAACCTTGCAGCAAGCTATGTATGGTGACGTTGAATGTTCAATTTTGAAAGAAAAACCAAAATCCAGATTGCCAATAAAAACTGTAACTATGAACATTAGTAGGGTGCCAGATGTTATTGAAAAGCTAAAAGGTGCTATAAACAGGGGCGAAAAAGCATATTGGATTTGTCCATACATAGAAGAAAACGAAGAGACCAATATTGCTGCAGCAGAGATGCGTTTTCAAGAATTACAAAAAACATTTCTTGATAAGGTTAGCATAATACACGGAAAATTGACTCAGGAGCAGAAAGATCAAGTTATGTTTTCCTTCAAAAGGAATGAATTTTCTCTGCTTGTTGCAACCACTGTGATAGAAGTTGGTATAGATGTGCCAGATGCAACCATTATGATTATAGAAAATGCAGAGCAATTTGGGTTATCGCAATTACACCAATTAAGAGGCAGAGTAGGACGAGGAAACAAGCCATCTTTTTGTGTATTATTATACGATAATTTAAGTAAAAGCTCATCTTCAAAGTTAAAGATCATGTGTGAGTCACAGGATGGATTTTACATTGCTGAAAGGGATATGATGCTAAGAGGCAGTGGAGATATTTTAGGCACAAAACAATCAGGATGTATGGAATTTAAATTTGCTGATTTATATCAGGACAAAGAGCTGCTCAATCTTGCGTATAATAACGCAAAAGGCGCAATGGCTAATTTTGAATTACTGCTTGATATATTTGAATATAGAAATAGGTTACATTTTTCAAAATTTCAGTAGGAGAGTATCAGAATCATGAAACTTCTTATCCAAGTAGCTTACAAAAGCGAAAAACTTCCTTGACAACCTTTGCACTTAACTTAAAACCAAATTAGCTACAATTCTTGTAACCTTTTTATACACTCATCTTTACCAAGAATCACCATGATATCGATGATTCCAGGTGCATCCATTACTCCAGTTATAGGGGCGCGTAATGAGTGGTATACATCACTCATTTTAACATCATGTAATTTTGAAAATTCCTTGATCTGAGAAGATAAAAAGCTCTTATTCCAATTTTCATCACCGATCTTTGACAGAAATGACGCAAGTAACTTGATTATATCGAGGTTAGATTTGACAATTTGACGAGCTTCTTCACTTAAAAGAAGCGGTAAATCTTGTATATAAAAGCTGGCTAAACATAATAATTCAGCTAGGTAGCTAACTCTTTTTTTTAGCTCTGTTAACCCTTGCAATAAATAGTTCTTTTTTATATCACTCAGTTTTAACATCGGAGCAAATGTACTTAAAATATCCAGAATATCCTCATTGCTCATATTATTAATATAATGGTTGTTCAAATGTTCCAATTTTTTAAAATCAAGCCGTGCAGGTGAACGACCAATACTTTCTAAATTAAACCACTCTATTGCTTGCTCATCGCTAATAATCTCATCGTTGCCGTGACTCCAGCCAAGTCTGAGTAAGTAATTACGCATTGCCTCTGGCAATATCCCCATCTTTTCATAATCGCAAACGCTTGTGGCACCGTGCCTTTTAGACAGCTTATTTCCATCTTCCCCATGGATAAGAGGCACATGCGCAAAACATGGAACATCAAAATCAAGAGCCTGGTATATTAGCAATTGCTTAAAAGTATTAGTGAGGTGATCAGAGCCGCGTATAATATCAGTTATTCCAGCATCATGATCGTCAACCACTACGGCAAAAATATATGTTGGAGTGTTATCAGAGCGTAAGATCACTATATCATCAAGCTGCTCGCTATTTACTTTGATTTGGCCGTATATTTTATCATCAACGACGATCTCTTGCGAATCCGGCACTTTAAAGCGGACAACAGGCTTTACGTTTGATGTCACACTAATACATTTGTGCTTATATATTTTTCCTTCTTCTCTCGCTTTTATTTTCTTTTCTGCAACTTCATCTTCAGGGCAATAACAGTGATACGCCCTACCCTTCTCAACTAAAAGGTTTGCTACTTCTTTATGCCGCTCTATTCTTTTTGACTGATAGACTATTTCCCCATCACAGCTCACACCGAGCCATTTTAGCCCTTCTATAATTGCATCAATTGCTTCTTGCGTTGAACGTTTTCTGTCGGTGTCCTCAATCCTTAGCAAAAACCTGCCACCATGATGCTTTGCATAGAGCCAATTAAATAACGCAGTGCGGGCCCCTCCAATGTGCAAAAACCCTGTGGGTGATGGAGCGAATCTCGTGACTACGTTTGGCATGTTATTGTTACAGTAAAGTATAGGCTATGATACCCAAAATCCACGTTTGTAACAATGTAGAATTACTATAAATTATTTATCCTGAGAGCATGTCTTCAAACTAAGTAGAAAGGAGTTAAGAAGTGTGTTATAAGATATATTTTAAATGTACCCAAGCGATATAAGTGACAAAGAATGGAAGATGATAGAGCAATATTTTGAACCTAAAAAGACCGGCAGACCAAGAAAACACAGTATCAGAACGATTATCGATGCAATAAGGTATGTGATGAGAACAGGCTGTCAATGGAGACAACTACCTAAGAATTTTCCACCATGGAAAACCGTGTATAGTTGTAATTCGCGTTTAAAAAAAGTGGAATATGGCAAGAAATTCATGATTTTCTAGTTAAAAAACTAAGAAAGATAATTGGTAAGAATGAAACTCCATCAGTAGGAATAATTGACAGTCAATCAGTAAAAACCACTCAAAAAGGGGATCCAGAGGATATGATGCTGGCAAGAAAGTAAAGGGTAGAAAACGCCACATCGTTGTAGATACTCTAGGTCTTGTAATTGCTGCTGAAGTACACAGTGCAAGCATTCAAGATCGTGATGGTGCACTAAATCTTTTTGTTCAAGCCAAATGCAAAGCTCCAACATTACGTAAGTTTTTTGCTGATCAAGGATATACAGGTAAATTGCAAAACCGCTGTTTATTGGAAACTGGATGTTTGTTGACGATTACCAAGAAAGTAGTTGATACAGGATTTCAGGTTATTCCTAAACGTTGGATTGTTGAGAGAACCTTTGCTTGGCTCTCCAATTTTAGACGTATGAGTAAGGATTATGAGCATTCTCCTCTCACTTCAAAAAATAACATCTTTTTTAATATGATCACTATTATGCTTCACAAATTAGCTCATTCTTGAGTTTGAAGACATGCTCTGAGAGATTAAATTTTATTTATTTTTAATAAATCGTGTTGTATGATTTAGTATTGGTTAATAATTAGGTATGTTATGGTTGGATATATAGAAAAATTGTTCTCAGATAATGAAGCTAATGTTAGCTGGCATTATACTGGTCCATCTGATAAAACAAAACCAATAGTGAATGCAGATAACCTTCTACATCTAGCTGCAAGAACAGCAAATATTGAAAAATTTTTATCTACATTTAAGAAAAGTGTTGAAGAAAATATCCATTTGTTAGAGTACAATGAAGATCATGAAAATCCATTTCATATAGCAGCAAAGATGGGGATATTACCAAGTGTAGTAAAAGGAATATTCAAGCATTTGGAGTCTGAAAAAACTAACCCAAACAGTGATTTGAAAAGACTAGAAGAGGTTAAAAGTTATGTTAAAAATACATTAGGCAATAGATGTGCATTAGATAAATCTAAAAAGACTCCTCTTGATTGGGTTAGTAAGGATGTTAAGAAAAACGTGAAAGAAACTGCAGGCATAAAAGACAGTCTTATATGTAATCAGAAGTTTCGCCTGTGCTTATATATAGTAGGAGCTATAGCTTGTATTGCTGCTTTGTGTCTTTCTTTATACTTTTTATTTTTAGTTTCTCAGTCTCTTGCATTGGCTTCGATGGCTGGAATAATTTCTGGTGGGGCTGCATATCTGTCAGGCAAAGTATTTAGTGAGATACATGACTTGCATGATGTAAGCACTCCAGTAGAAACTTTTAATAATACGGATCTTGCAAGGTTGACTGCCTGATATATAACAAAAAGTTGCAGGCAATGATATAGAAATTTACTTTCTTAACTCAAGAAAGTATACTCATACAATGACGGAAAAGAAGTACAGTAAGATTTTAATAGCAAACAGAGGAGAGATTGCCTGCAGGATTATCAGAACTGCTCGTAGGATGGGTATATCTTGTGTATGCATATATTCGGATGCAGATGTAAATTCTGTGCATGTAAGACAAGCAGATGAGTCAAGATATATCGGCCCTTCGCCATCTTGCCTCAGTTACTTAAACATTGAAAAAATATGTGAAGTAGCAGTTGAAACAGGTGCTGAGGCAGTTCATCCTGGCTATGGTTTTTTAGCAGAGAATCCAGATTTTCCACGTGCTCTTCAAAAACATAATATAGACTTCATCGGTCCCAGTGCAGAAACAATAGAAGTTACAGCCAACAAAATAACAGCAAAAGAAGCTGCAAGAAAAGCTGGAGTGAATGTAGTGCCAGGATATATGGGTAAGATCAGCGATGCTGCCCACGCAGCTCAAGTTGCTGAAGAGATCGGTTTTCCCGTTATGCTTAAAGCTGCATCAGGCGGTGGTGGCAAAGGAATGCGAATTGTAAATTCCAAANAAGAAATTGAACTAGCGTTCACATCAGCAACAAATGAAGCAGAAAAAAGTTTTAAGGATGGCAGTATCTTTATAGAGAAATATATAGAATTACCAAGACATATCGAAATACAAATTATAGCAGATAAATATGGCAATATAGTGTGTCTTGGAGAAAGAGAATGCTCGATACAAAGGAATAACCAGAAAATAATGGAAGAAACTCCAAGTCCATTTATTAGTGAAAAAGTAAGACAAAAAATGTATGTCCAATGTGTTTCTCTAGCAAAGCAGGTTGGTTACTTTTCAGCAGGCACTGTTGAGTTTGTTGTAGATAAAGACCAAAATTTCTATTTTCTTGAGGTAAATACGAGATTACAAGTTGAGCATCCAGTAACAGAATTTGTGACTGGAATAGACATAGTAGAAGAAATGATTAGAACTTCCTGTGGAGAGAAATTAAGGTTCAGTCAGAATGATATTAAACTTACTGGTTCTGCAATAGAAAGTAGAATTTGTGCTGAAGACCCATCAAAGAAATTTTTCCCTTCTAGCGGAAGAATAAAATATTACGATAAACCGGATGAAAATGATTATGTAAGAATAGATGATGGAGTTGCTGCAGGTTCAGAAATTAGCACGTTCTATGACTCAATGATTGCAAAAGTTATAACATATGGAAAAGATAGAGTAGAAGCGATCAGTAGAATGCAAAAAGCTTTGTCTGAATGCTATATAGAAGGAGTAACAAATAATATAGAATTTTTAGAATCCATCTTCCATCACCCAAATTTTATTGCAGCAAAACTCCATACGAGATTCATTCCAGACCATTACCCTAGTGGGTTTCACGGCGATTTTGTTACAGAAGAGTATATTAAAATATTTATTTTCACTACGTTATATGTTCATTTAGAAAATGAGAAAAGGCATTACAATAGGCCAGTAGATGAAACGTTTATAGTAGTAGTAAATGACAATGAGTACTCTGTAAACGTAAAGTACCAAGATAATACGTTAATAACAATATACAACCATAACGTATATTCTGTAGTAGGTAAGTGGAAATCAAGTTATAGGTTGCTAAACATCACGATTAACGATGATACCGATATAACACTTAAAGTAGAAAAACAAGGCAGTAAATACTTCATAAGACATGCAGGTATGAAAGCTGAGTGTTGTATATCTAAACCTCATGTAGCTGAATTAAGTAAGTTAATGCTAAATAATGAAACAGAAGAGATTTCAGTAGATGCTGTAAAATCCCCAATATCTGGCTTATTAGTTAAGTTGCACGTAAATATAGGAGATCAGGTAGAAATAGGACAACCTTTATTTGTGGTGGAAGCAATGAAAATGGAAAATATTATATGTGCTGAAGCAGCAATGGTGATAAAAAATATTCCCGTTCAAGAAGGAAAAAATGTGCAGATTGGTGATGTAGTCTGCTTTCTTAAATAACACAAGAAGTATAAACTTGACCCAAACAAGATAAATGAAAACACTTGATGAGCTATGGCAATGGCTATTGGTATGTGCAATAATAGAGTAATTACACCTAAAATGATCTGAATGATAACGGAGAGCAGCATAATATATACCGGTTTTAAACTGGCATTTTTTATTGTGAGTATTGCTGTCAGAACTAATATTAGCAATGCTAACGCTCGGTGGATAAATTGCACTGTCGCTCTGTTCTCAAAGATATTCAGCCATGTAGGCTGTAAGAAAAATAAATCTTCTGGAACGATTTGTCCGTCCATTAGTGGAAAGGTATTGTAAATTAGACCAGCATTTAATCCTGCAACAAATGCGCCGAAAATTATTTGTATCATGATCAGAACTAAAATAATTCCTACGTAGTACTTGGTGTTACAACTAATCTTAAGTTTAGTTTGCTTTGGCCTGATTTGGTAATCAAAAAATTGATATGAAAATAATGCAAAGATAATTAATGCTAATAATAAGTGAAGTGCGAGCCTATAGTGGCTAACATGAGGCTTGGCTACCAAGCCGCTTTTTACCATATACCAACCAGCAAAAGCTTGTAAAGCTCCAAATAATAATGCCACAAATAGCTTTATTACTACCTTTTTAGATATTTTTCTTCTTAATGTAAAATATATAAATGGCAGGATAAAAACTAAACCTGTTAGTCTTGCAATTAATCTATGCACATACTCTATTAAGTATATAGCCTGAAATTCCTCCATACCCATACCATAGTTGAATGCTTTATACTCAGGTGTAGCTTCATATTTTAATTTTTCTTGTAGCCAGTCTTGCTCATTCAGTGGTGGTAATGTCCCAGTAATAGGTTTCCACTCCGTGATTGACAATCCCGCTCTTGTAAGTCTGGTAAATCCACCAATCCCCACCATGAGAATTACCATGACCGAGCAGAGAAAAAGCCAAATGGCTACAGGTTTTGCTTCCATAAACCATGTTTAATTTTGTTCCATCGCTCAGGGTAAAGAATAAATTCCCACAAGGCAAGAAAAGCTGCAACACTATGTAGCAGACTATAGACCGGAAAAAATATCGATACTATATAAAAATAAAAAGGCATCTTTTGCTGTTTTACAGCCATTACCAAAAGAATCAGGTTAGTAACGTATACCACTATAAAATAGTACAAAAATAATTCATTTAAAACTTTAGTTAATATCAATGAAAGCAGTAAAAATGGAGTAGTAAAAAATATAAAAGCTGCAGAGCCAACAAAAAGATTCAATAGCAAAATTCCCTTAAATCCAGTGTGTTTATAAAGTGACTTTATATTTTTTAAATGAACAATATAAGTTTGCATATAGCCTTTGATCCAGCGCGCTCTTTGCTTAATCCAAGCAAATACAGTAATTGGTGACTCTTCCAATGTTTCCGAGTCAATCATCCTGGTTTTATATCCCATTTGCGCAAGTCTCAAACCGAGGTCAGCATCTTCGGTAACACTATAAGCATCCCAGAAAAACACTTTTTTTAGAATTTTTACTGAAAAATGATTACTGCTACCACCCAAAGGCATTGGCATGTTCATTTTTTGGAATCCAGGCAATAAGTATTGAAACCAGTTCATATACTCCAGAGAAAAGGATTTTGTGAGAAAATTATAATCACAATTATAGTAATTTAATTTCGCCTGTACACAGGCAAGCTTATCGTCGCCCTTATTAAATTCAATCAGTGCTTTTTTTAACTGCAATGGGTCTGGTTTATCGTCCGCATCATATATTACCACATACTTTCCTCTGGCAAAGCTCATAGCATAATTGCATGACTTGGCTTTTGTTTTAGGCAAAGAGTGAGGCACTTTTATTACTTCAAAATACTGCGGTAAAGCGTACTTTTCTATAGCCGCTAGCGTTTCCTGGTCATCACTTTCTACCTGAAGCTTCACATCTAATTTTGATTTTGGATAATCCAAACTTTCAATGCTTTCGATCAATTGCTCTATCACTGCACTTTCTTTAAAAGCAGGCAATAAAATAGTATATATAGGAAAATCTTCTTCATTCAACTTACTATAATCCACTTTTTGATTAGAGATTTCACATAAGCTAAAAACTGTAGCTATAAACTTGAATAAATAACTAGAACATCCGATTATAAATATCAACATCAAAGCAAAATATGTATATTTCTCTGTGAGTGTTAAAATTGAAGTTACAATAAAGAAAGAAGCAAAAAATATTGAGCTTAGTTTAATGCTTTTAGCTGAAAAATTAGGATTCTTGTAATATAAGTAGTTACTTGCAAATTCTGAAATACCAAAGTGCGAGTTAAGAAGATTTAAAATCTGTTCGCTATCCATCTTTATTAATACATAGTCAATACCGTAATGAGCTTCGACCCAACGGTTGATATCTCGACTTGTGTCTTCAACCATAAAAAAAGTAGTATCATTTAATTTTTGCCAAGGAATTATATTAAATTTATAGTAAAAAAGTTTCTCTTGCTCTTTGCATAAACTAGAATCAAACTTAATTTTTTCTACATTATCAGCTTGAAGTATAGGCATTAAATCTAATGCAATTTTTTATTTAAGTCACGTGAAAATGAAGATATGACCTCGCTACTACGCTTATCATCTTTACGTTCATGCATTATTTTTTTTACAGCATCAGCAGCTATACTCGCTGTGTTAGCCTGTAAATCTCCAAGAGCTTTTTCAACTTGGTCAGTGACTTTCTTCAAGTTAGAATGAGCATTGTCATCTAATGTATGATCTAGCTGCTGTCTATTGTGCTTAATGATACTATTAGCCTTATCAAGTGCTTCATTCATCATTTTATTAACTTCTGCATCTAATTTTTTGTATTTTTCAGAAGATTTTTTGTAATACTCCAACATATCTTTTCTGAATTTTTCAGTTTCTTCACTTGAAAATTTGCTTTTGTTACGCTTATTGTTAAGCGCATTTTTTATCACTTTCTTCAGCAATTTATACGAAAGAACAAGNGCCTACCAAGAAGGCAAGACCGATAATCAGTGATGTAGACATAAAAACCCCTAAAATTCTTTGGACACCAAGTCAGCAATAAATTCCTCTTCAATCTCAGAATTGGTCAATTTAGTATAATAAATTAAAGCAATACTAGTAGCCATTTGTTTTAACTGATCAGTATATTCAGATTTGAATTCTGCCACTTTTTCTTCAATAAGCTTGCTCTTTTTTTTGTCTTCCTCTTCTAATATATTCTTAACATTAGCTCTCATTTCTTCCACCTGAGCAAGTGCATCATCTATGATTTTTTTTGCCTGTATTCTAGCTTGGGTTAAAGCTGCGTTATACTTGGCAACCTGATCTTCCGTAAGTCTTAAAAGATGAACGGAACTATTAAAAGAACCCAATACTTCTTTACTTCTAGTGCTTATTATTTTATCTAACTTTGGTAAAAATAAACAACTTACTACGAAAAAAAGTGAAGAGAAAAAAATTAAAAACCAAAAAACTTGAGAAAAGAAGGTTGAAACATCAAGCTGTGGCATCTGTTAAGCAGCAAATATTAATAACATTGCAAGTACAAACGCAAGCAACCCCATGATTTCAACCATGGCAGCACCAATATAAACATAACTTTTCATTTTACCTTCTGATTCAGGGTTTCTCGCAATCCCATTTAACATAGCAGAGAAGATATTAGCTATACCTAAACCAGCACCGAGCATTCCAAACACAGCTAAACCAATTGCTATAAATTTTAAAGCTACTAAATCCATATATTACCTTTAATTATTTCTTTATAATATAATTGTAAAATATTCTACAAGGAAGTCAATTACTTTACTGCATCTGACAAATATACACATGTTAATATAGTAAATATATAAGCTTGTAAAATTGCAACAAATACTTCAAATCCTATCAATGCAATTATGAACAAAAACGGCGCAGGAGTGAAAAATATGTTCATATTTACAATAAACCCTGCTATCACTTTGATGATTGTATGACCAGCAATCATATTTGCTGCAAGCCTTATTGATAGGCTAACCGGCCTTACTAAATAAGCAAACAACTTAATAATAATTATTATAGGTGCAAGCCACAAAGGAGTTCCTTTTGGTAGCAATATGCGTAAAAATTCTACTCCCTTTTCTTTAAATCCAACAATCGTTATATAAATAAAAACCACCATCGATAAAGCGAAGGTGACTATCACATGACTTGTGACCGTGAAACTATAAGGAAGAACACCAACTAAATTACACGATAAAATGAAAATAAATACTGTGAATATCAATGGAATGTGCTGCAAGCCTTTGCTTCCAGTGTTATTTTCTATTATTGAAATAACAAAATCATATACATACTCAACTGCAGCTTGCAAATATCCTGGTATTACTGACCCCTTCTTTATTCCAAAAAGCAAAAAGAGTGTCACCAATATCACCGAAATCATCATGAAAAGAGATGAATTGGTAAAGCTTACGTCATACCCAAATAACCTAGGTAACTCTATTATTGTATATACTTTAAACTGTTCCAGTGGATTTAATGCCATTTTAATCTGAACTATAAACAGTAAATAAAGTATGAATTTTATAGGACAAAGTCAAGAATTAAGATAAAGCCCTGTATTATTATAACATTGATACATTAACAAAATATGTAATTAGAGCGTTAATTACAGTCAGCTCTGTATTTTAAAACTTACTAATCTTATTAAATCATTCAATATCTTGACTTAACATCTTATTTTAATTATAATTTAATTTTTAGTGAGGTATATTATGAACGAAATAGATTTTATTAACACTAATCATCCTTTAAATTTAGAGCAGGAATTTGGTAGTGGATACATTAAACTAACAGATGGCTCCTTTAACGAATATACTGGTCGTTATCAAATGGGAAGCGAAATACTAGATAAAAGCCATAATATGATAGGAAACTTAACTATTGATGGTTACATTCATAACTTCCATGAAGATAACCACAATATGAATCTTAAGCTCTCTATGGAGATAGATTTAAAAGGTAATATTGAGAAGATAAATTCTCTCTACAATAATATATAAAATTACAAAAACTTCTGCATCCTTGTTTATGATGTAGAAGTTACCTTTTGTTCCATTACAACAAGCTTTAAAAGCACTACATTTTATATTACAATAACTCTTTTATTTCTTTAAAGGTTCATGAAATTCACATTATCTTGGTTATTAGAACACTTAGAAACCAATGCTAGTTTAGAAGAAATTACCGATAAGTTAACTCACATAGGGTTGGAAGTAGAAGATGTGATCGACAATACCAAATTAGCTGGTTTTATTGTTGCAGAAGTATTAGAGGTGATACAGCATCCAAATGCTGATAAATTAAAATTATGTAAAGTAGATGACGGAAGTAAAACTCTGCAAATAGTTTGCGGAGCAAACAATGTTAGAGAAGGCATGAAAACTGTGCTTGCATCTCTTGGTAGCACATTGCCAGAAAGTGATTTCACAATCAAGCCTACAAAAATACGAGGAGTGCTAAGTGAAGGGATGCTCTGCTCTGCTTCTGAACTTGTGCTGGTTCAAGAGAAAAGTGAAGGAATAATCGAGCTCTCTGATGATTATAAAGTAGGGGATAAATTTTTCAATTGTGATCCTGTAATTGATATAAATGTTACTCCAAACCGTGGAGATTGCTTAGGCATTTATGGAATAGCTCGCGACCTTGCTGCAACTGGAATTGGGACATTAAAGACTTTAAGCATTCCACAACTTACCAGCTCCATAAATTCACCAATCGATGTTGAAGTTACTGACGGGGAAAGTTTTATTAGTGGAATATACATCGCCAATGTAAAAAATCAAGAAAGCCCAAAATGGTTAAAAGATAGGCTGGAATCGATAGGAATGCGCTCCATTTCTGCAATAGTTGACATTACTAACTATATTATGATATCTTTCAGCCGCCCAATGCACGCGTATGATNGTAAAAAAATAGAAGGAGAGCTTACAGTACGCAAAGCAAACGACGGAGAAAAATTTGCTGGTTTAAACGGTAAAGAATACTTATTAAACAAAGACATAAGCGTTATTGCAGGTGATAAAAATATTCATGCAATTGCTGGAATTATAGGTGGTAAGTGCAGCGAATGTACATTTAAAACTACCGACATTTTCTTAGAATCTACTTGGTTTGACCCTATCTCTATTACTAAATCTTCAAGGCAGCTCGGCATCTCCACAGACTCAAGTTACAGATTTGCACGTTCAATTGACCCTGAATTTACCCTTGATGGACTCAATCTTGCAGCCAAAATGATCTTGGACTTATGTGGTGGAGAAACCTCAAGCGTAGTGTCTGCTGGCAGCTTAGATAGGGCTGACACCAAGGTGAGCTTTGATTATCAGAATGCAAACAAATTAGGAAGTGTGTCTGTATCGCCTGATAAAGTGTGCGATATCTTAACGAAACTAGGGTTTAGTATTGATAAAAAAACCGAAGGCAATTGGAATGTAAAAGTACCAAGCTGGAGATCAGACGTGACAATACCTGCTGACCTAATTGAAGAAGTAACAAGGATATACGGCTATGACAAAATAAAAGAAGAACCACTACCAAATAATGTTGAAGAAGTAGAGAGTACATACGACAATTTGCGTATTTTGATGACAAGCAGAGGATTTCATGAAGTGATAACCTGGTCTTTCATGAGTGAATCAATAGCTGAAAAGTTTGGTAACTCAGTTACCATCGATAATCCGTTTAATAATAACTTTAATATAATGAGACCAAGTACCATACCAAACTTGTTGCAAGTAACTGCTGATAACATTGCCCATGGAACATCTGATCTTGCAATTTTTGAAATTGGGCCAATTTACAATGATAAAGCTCAGTCTAAGTATGTTTTAAGCGGAATTAGGTCAGGAAATAATTTGCCGAGAAACCATTATAATACTGATAGGAAAGTAGATGTTTTTGACGCAAAGGCTGATTGCATAGCAGCTTTGGAGTTTTTTAACGTCAATTGCGATAATTTAACGATAGAGAGAGCAGAAAAAGAACATTACCACCCAGGAAAGTCAGGCACTCTCTCTTTTAAAAGTAAAATAGTGGGTTATTTTGGAGAACTGCATCCGAGTATACTGGATTTTTTTGATATTAAGCAAAAAGTTGTAGGTTTTGAGGTAATACTAGAAAATATTGAAAATTTACCTGTAAGTAGAAAGAAATTTATCGATTATAAATACCAAAGTGTAAAACGTGATTTTGCATTTATTGTAAATAAGGATGTGGAAGTAGGTAACATAATCAATGTGGTAAAAAAAAGCTCAGAGCTCATCACAGAAGTTTTAGTATTTGACGTATACCATGGAAATAATATAGAATCGAATAAGATGTCTATAGCATTGTCAGTTACTTTCTGCTCTCCAATCCAGACTTTAACTGAAAAAGAGATTCAAAAAGAATCAAGTGCTATAGTTAATTTAGTATGTAAAAATATCGGAGGAACTTTGAGAACTCATCATTAAGCCGCAATCATAGTGTTCTGCTTTTGCTGTGCCAAGCTTACCTCATCTAATCTACTTCCAACCTTGAATTCAATATCCTTGAAAAATCTATTCCACATTCCATGCAAATGCTCTTCTACTTTAGGCCATACATCATTTTTAAATATTTCACCATCATCAGAAAATACATCACCTATCAAGGCTCCTACTTTTTCATAACTTGATTCGAAATGTTGAAGGAATGCTTCCACTTCCTTATGTATATTCTGTCCTGTTTTTAGCGCTTCANNTCCAAGTTTTGATCATATATACGATATACAAGAGGCACAGAAGACACAAAAGGTGCAAGCTCCTAATTGCAACCACCCCCAACCAACGCTTAGAAGCTTTTTAAATTTTGTAAGCAATCCATCATTATCTTTTAATACATTGTTTATTATATTTTTCACCAAATTGTCTATCAAAGGAGATAATAAATCCTGGCAAAAATGCTTGATATTATCTTTTGTTTTAATTACAGGACTTTTCATGCACCTTTCTGCCAAATAGTACTCAAGTTCCGCTTCCTCTAATAACTTCTTGATTTCTTTTTCATCAAAAGTTTCAAGCTTGAATACCTTCAGTAAATCATCCTCTATTACTGCAAATTTTATTCTTTCACGAGATGTTAGTTCTTCTCTGTAATCATTTGTTGTTTCTTCATTTATCAACAATCCTTCTTTTTCTAACTCTAATTGTTCTAATGCTTTCAGAATTTCTTGGTTATGTTTCAAACATAACTCTATTAACTCCACACTTGGAGATCCCTTTTCTTTACTATTTTTCTCAACATTCAAATTCTTATTCTGCTTTTCTATTATTTCCTTCAATCTCACAGAATGCGTTAAATATTCTCCAATTTCCTCCCGATAAGAAACAATCTTCTTTACTAGACTTCTTTCATCTTCTTCATCGAATAGCATGAATATGCCAGTATTATTTTCTATATTCTTTATATTCTTCTCTTGCTCTTTAAATAATCCTTGAATTCCACATTTTGTTATTTCTGAATGCATTTTTTCTAGCAAGAGATTTACTTCGTGATAAGAACACACATTCACATTTAAATTACAGAATCCATCAAGTAAACTTTGTCTTATATCAATTGTTAAATCTGATTGATTTAACATAATTTTGGTTTCTTTTATCCTTGATTTTATCAATTTTTTGTAAATGGCCCGATCAGTAAGTGCAAGCTTAAAAAGACCTCCCAATTTCCTTCTTAAGACACCATCTGTTAAGTTACTTTTATCTCCATGTATTTCTTTTAATTTTTCACATATTTCATTATATCTTTCTTGTCCTATTTTTCTTAGAGCATGTCTTCAAACTCAAGAATGAGCTAATTTGTGAAGCATAATAGTGATCATATTAAAAAAGATGTTATTTTTTGAAGTGAGAGGAGAATGCTCATAATCCTTACTCATACGTCTAAAATTGGAGAGCCAAGCAAAGGTTCTCTCAACAATCCAACGTTTAGGAATAACCTGAAATCCTGTATCAACTACTTTCTTGGTAATCGTCAACAAACATCCAGTTTCCAATAAACAGCGGTTTTGCAATTTACCTGTATATCCTTGATCAGCAAAAAACTTACGTAATGTTGGAGCTTTGCATTTGGCTTGAACAAAAAGATTTAGTGCACCATCACGATCTTGAATGCTTGCACTGTGTACTTCAGCAGCAATTACAAGACCTAGAGTATCTACAACGATGTGGCGTTTTCTACCCTTTACTTTCTTGCCAGCATCATATCCTCTNGGATCCCCTTTTTGAGTGGTTTTTACTGATTGACTGTCAATTATTCCTACTGATGGAGTTTCATTCTTACCAATTATCTTTCTTAGTTTTTTAACTAGAAAATCATGAATTTCTTGCCATATTCCACTTTTTTTTAAACGCGAATTACAACTATACACGGTTTTCCATGGTGGAAAATTCTTAGGTAGTTGTCTCCATTGACAGCCTGTTCTCATCACATACCTTATTGCATCGATAATCGTTCTGATACTGTGTTTTCTTGGTCTGCCGGTCTTTTTAGGTTCAAAATATTGCTCTATCATCTTCCATTCTTTGTCACTTATATCGCTTGGGTACATTTAAAATATATCTTATAACACACTTCTTAACTCCTTTCTACTTAGTTTGAAGACATGCTCTGAAATCCTCAATCTCTCTTTCAGCGTTATCTAGAGCTTTCTTTGTTTCTTGAGGGTACATATCTTCATAAGTATTAATTATTGCCCTTTCAGCTATTTTCCCTTTTTTTACAAGCTGTTTCCATTTTGCTTTAAACATAGGAAGTGCATCATCACTTGTATCACTTGTTATATCGTCTATTTTCGAAAGCGATTCTAGTCGATCATCTTCATCAGCTAAATCAAATGCCTCTTTCCTTTTTAGTTCTTTTAGATCTTTTATTATCATTTCTTTTTCACTTGGCAATTCCTTACCTTGGCTTCTCAGTTCTTGCTCCACTAATACCTCTTTCAGTCTTTCTTCTAATGAAAAATCTTCCTTTTCCTCTCTTCTTTTTTGTGCAAATTTAATTGCTTGTATAAAGGCAACTTGATAAGCATTTTGTATTAAGTGACTTGTCAATTTAGGACCTATACTATTTACTACTTCCACTCTGAATTCGTTCACCAATTCCTTCAGCTTATCATATGTAATGTCTTTCTTTTCTAGCTTCATCAATTCTTCCATAGTCTTTGCAAATTCTTGAATCGAAGTTGCAAGCACATTCTTGATTTCATTACGCAAGGGCTTAAGACCATTTTTTAAGTGGATATTAGCTGACAATTTCAGTATGGTATTATGTTCTGAATCACGTGCAACATTAAACCAACTACCATCTTTATCTTCATATAAATCTCTAAGTAATTGTTCAAATTGCGGTGGAAACTTAATCTCCATGTCCCACTTAATGTCTGATTTACCAGCATCTATTTCATGAAAAGACACTTCAATATTCTGGTGTTCATTCTGATATAACCCATTACTCAACTTAAGCACATCAATCAAAGAATGAGATAATTTCCTATTTAAAAGATAAAAAATAGCTAAGGCGGGTGTTGCAGGAATAAGCAAGAGTAGAAGTATAGGTATACTAACAAGAACCGCGATTGAAGCAAGAACACCATATGCCAATCTTTTTGCTGTACTTTCACTTACTTCACTTTTTTTTGTTTTATTCTCTCCTGAACTGATTTGTGTCTTATCATTTGTTTTTAATTTATTATATACGACTAATCCCAGTGCAGTAAAAGCAATATAAGGAAGCATTAAAACTGACAGAGCTAAATTTAATACTTTCTTCTCCGGGCAAGCTCGATTCACCTCTTTAAATATTCTACTTGATATATTGTACCAAGAAGTAAAGAAATCAGAGTCGTAATCTTTATAATGAAATATACTGAGTGGAACATTAAAAGCAGCAGCCTCGCTATCAAAGAATTCTTCTCTTTCCTCTAAATCTGAAATAAACTCTTCCTCTTCTGAAACAGTAAGACCTAAATCATTCCCTTCTTCTACATTAGAAACAGCTTCCATAGCATCAAAAAATTCCTCTTCTTCTTCCGAAGTAACATCGGAAGTAGATTTTACTTTATCTAAATCATCATTATTGTTATTTAAATCAACAACTTCTTCATAATCATCTGCAACAACTTGATTCATATTATCACCTACCTAAAGCAATCTAAGTATAGCATAAACATTAGTAACTTTGCAACTTTATTAACTTAATACCAATTATCAAATTTTGGTACTCCTTAGAATAAAAGTTAGTTCCAATTTCTGTATTAATGTCCAAAGATAAGGCAAGGGTCTGCTCTTTTATATATTCAATCCACGTGTTTATTGCTTCCTTAATTTTCTCATCTTCTGTTTTGATTATTACTCTGATTCTATCGGACATATGAAAATCAGCTTGTTTTCTGGTTTCCTGAATGAGCCTCACGACATCTCTTGCAAGTCCCTCTAGAATTAATTCATTATTTAAAGTGGTGTTCAGAATCACAATTCCTCTGTTATTATCAAACACGGAGGAAAATTCACTGTTTGCTTTTAATAATAGTTCATATTCGCCTTTTTCTATAGTATAGTTCTCTGTTTCATCCCCCAGAAATATTTGCTCATTCTCAATTTGCTTCCACTTTTCTTCTTTGACATATTGAACTAGTTTCTTGATTTTATCTGCAATCTTCTTACCAAGTAGCGGAAAATTTAGTTTTAGCTCTAGTGATGCAATATCTTCAAGTCTGTTTACTAATTCTAATTTTTTTACATTTACCTCATCTCTTATTATCTCTTGATATTCATTTTCAAGGAAATCGCAGGAAGACCTATGATAAATGGTCATACTGCCAAGTGGCTGCCTGATGCGTATATTAAACGTATTTCTGATGGATAATGCAGAGTTACATATCTCTCTTACCAAATCCATCTTGGCAATGAGTTCACTGTCATATCTATCTGATTGTGGAAAATCAGCCAAATGAACAGATGTTTCTTTGTACTTAAGCCCTTGCCATATATTCTCTGTTATAAGTGGCAACAAAGGAGCTGCAGCTCTTAGTATATAATAAAAAACCGTGTATAAAACATTATAAGCATCAGTTTTATCTTGATCCAAATCACTTTTCCAAAAACGCTCGCGACTGCGACGAATATACCAATTATTTAGCACTTCAAAAAAATCCATCAGAATTTTGCAAGCCTCTTGGGAATTATAGTTGTTCATAGAAGCTTGGATACTTTCTACAGCTTCAAAACATTTGGAAATCATGTAGCGATCAATAGTACTTTGATAATCCTTACAAACTTCAGCTTTAATTCCATCTGCATTTGCATACATGGTAAAAAAGTGATAACCGTTCCAAATAGGTTTTATTACGTTTTTCAGAACATCTCGTATTGAGTTTCCTTCTTTATCAAGTAGCAAATTACCACTACAAACAATGGAACTAGACAGCATAAGAAAACGCAGTGCATCAGAACCGTATTTATCAAAAACCTCCATTGGATCTGCATAGTTATTCAAACGTTTGGATAATTTTTGCCCTTTTACATCCAAAACAACGCCGTGGCATATGCAGTTCTTAAATGGCTCACTATCAAATAAAGCAGTGGAAAGCACAAAAAGCGTATAGAACCATCCTCTTGTTTGTGCTATGTACTCGGTAATAAAGTCAGCAGGAAAGTTATCTTCAAACCACTCTTTGTTTTCAAACGGATAGTGAACTTGCGCGAACGGCATCGAGCCAGATTCAAACCAACAGTCAAACACATCAGGCACACGACGCATAACTGATTTTCCTGTTGGATCATCAGGATTTGGTCTTGTTAAAGTATCGATAAATGGTCTGTGCAAGTCATCTATTTTAACATTAAAATCTCGCTCTAGTTCTTTTATTGAACCGTATACATCTACTCTTGGATATCTTGCATCATCTGATTTCCATACGGGAATTGGAGTACCCCAAAATCGATTGCGTGAAATTGACCAATCGTGTGCCCCTTCAAGCCATTTTCCAAATTGACCATCTCTAATGTGGTTTGGTATCCAATTAACTCTCTTATTTAGCTCTACCATTCTGCTTTTGAATTTTGTAACGGCAACATACCAAGAAGGCATAGTGCGATAGATCAAAGGAGTGTCAGTTCTCCAGCAGTGTGGATAATTATGAATATATTGTTCAGTTTTGAACCAACTCCCCTGCCCTTTTAATTTTTTTATTACTGTATCATTGGTATCAAAAACATGAACCCCTGCCAAATCTGAAACTTCAGCAGTAAATTTTCCACTGTTATCAATTGGACAAATAACTGGAATATCATGGCTTTGGCAAAGGTAAAAATCTTCCTCACCAAATCCAGGAGCAGTATGCACAACGCCAGTACCATCTTCTCCTGTAACATAATCAGCGATGAAAACGCGGAATGCATTTTTCGTATCTTTAAAGTAATCAAATAGTGGTTTATAAGAAAGACCTACAAGATCATTCGCTTTAAGTTTTATATTGCAGTTTTCATATGGAATATTGTTTTGTTCAGAGTGGCTGATAAATTTCTCTAGGTAGCTTTCAGCGAAGATGTGGATTTCACCATTGACTAATACTGCACAATACTCAATATCTTTCCCTATCGCCAAAGCCAAGTTGCTCGGCAACGTCCAAGGAGTTGTAGTCCAAGCAAGTAATTTACATACATTTTTAAACTGCTGTGGGTTTTCTAAAAGCTCAAATGCAACAGTTACAGCTTTGCTAGTCTTTTCTCTATATGCGTTATCAAGCCTTGTTTCAAAATTGGATAATGGAGTTTCGCACGCCCAGCTATATGGAACAACGCGCACTGATTCATACACCAGACCCTTATCATAAAGCTGTTCAAATGCCCACATGACCGACTCCATAAATGATTTATCCATGGTCTTATAGTCGTTGTGAAAATCTACCCATCTTGCTTGTCTATTGACATATTTTTCCCACTCTGATGAAAATTTCATCACAGAAGTACGGCAATGGTTATTGAATTTTTCAATGCCGAATTTTTCTATCTCAGTTCTACCAGATATTCCAAGTTCCTTTTCCGCACCCATCTCAGCCGGCAATCCATGGCAATCCCAGCCAAATCTACGTTCGACCCTTTTTTGCAGCATAGTTTGATATCTTGCAAATGCGTCTTTGATGAAACCAGTGAGTAAATGCCCATAATGCGGAAGGCCATTTGCAAATGGAGGGCCATCATAAAAGACAAAACAATTATCCTTAGAACGTTTCTCAACTGACCGCTCAAAAACTTTGTTTTCCTGACAAAATTTTATGATTTCTTTTTCTAACGACGAAAAATCAGGACTACTTACTGTATCAGGATAATGCTTTGACTTCATGTTCGCTATGTAAAACTAAAGAATATAGGGCTTTCTGAAAAATTACAAATTCAAAAACTCTGTTTCTATAAACATTGATAGGTATTGACATTATTATACAACATATTAATGCATTAGATATGTTTACTGAGGTTGAAGTTGAAAATGAATAAAGATAGTAACAATAAAAGTTGGCCTTATCAGGAATTCCATGATGCCAATAAAAGCAATAGTAGAAGTAATTTTATTTGGCATTCAAGTTCTTATGAATACAATAATTCTGGAGAGATTGAGAAAATACGCTATCAGTGGGAAAAGAAAAAAAATCCCGCAAATCTATTATATCAAATCTCATATGATTGCGTAACAGAGAGTTGTAGTCCTTTAAGGATTAAATCTAGATAGCTTATAACCTTATAAAAACACACAAAGTGCTTCTACATGAGACCGTAGGAGCACTTTTTTAACACTCCCGGCGGGTAACAGAACCACTGCCATTAAGTTAAGGAAGGAATGGTCAAAAACTGAACTAAAAAGTTAGAAATAACTAAGGATTTATGGCAAATACTAAAACAAAATAGAGTAGACTTTAAAGCAGATAAACTCTGAAGTGTAAATCACTTAAGAAATAGTTGATTTAGGAGTCATTTTACAGGAGCTATGGCAATAAGCTATCCAGTTATTATCAGAAGATATGAGTTGGTCAAAACACATCCTTCCTAGCTCTTTTTTGGTAGTTCAGTGAACGAGTATCAGTTACTTTATTACGGTCAACTTTTCTTCCTTTTCTCACCACTAGAGTGTTCATCAAAAATAACTTTGATAATCGATCCATGATGCAGTCTGTGTCTGACTCTGTAGAAAAAATATCGAAAGCCAAGTTTTTTATTGCATTAAATGAGACAGATTTATTGATGCTTTCTCAGAGGAGGTATGTGGAAGTGACAAAAGAGTATTTTGAGTGGGGAGAAGCTCTAACTAAAGCTGGGAGCCAAGAGGCTCTCAAAACAAGTTGGAAAACTGACTCAATCTTTCTTGGAAGAAAAACCAGTCCAAAAAGGTTTGCAATTTACCTGTATCCTTGTCAGAAAAATAGTAAGTTGGAGCTTTGCATTTGGCTTGAACAAAAGATTAGTGCACCATCACGACTTGAAGCTTGCACTGTGTACTTCAGCAGCAATTACAAGACCTAGAGTATCTACAACGATGTGGCGTTTTCTACCCTTTACTTTCTTGCCAGCATCATATCCTCTGGATCCCCTTTTTGAGTGGTTTTTACTGTTGACTGTCAATTCCTACTGTGGGTTCATTCTTACCTTTCTTTCTTGTTTTAACTAGTGTTTCTTGCCTTTCCACTTTTTTTAAACGCGAATTCAACTATACACGGTTTTCCTGGTGGAATTCTTAGGTGTTTCTCCATTGACAGCCTGTTCTCATCACATACCTTATTGCATCGATAATCGTTCTGTCTGTGTTTTCTTGGTCTGCCGGCTTTTTAGGTTCTTCTCTCTTCCCTTTGTCACTTATTCGCTTGGGTATTTTTCTTTTCTTACTCCTTTCTCTTAGTTTGTCTCTCAGAACCTGTTTAAAATCTTGGATGGATGAGGTAAAATAGGCATAGATTTAAGAAAGAGGTGTATCTATGCGTAAAAATTATCCAAGTGATATAAGTCGAGAGCAATTTGAAAAAAATCAGACCAATACTAGAGAGTAGCAGCAAGACCAAGAAAACTTGATTTATATGAAGTATTTTGTGCAGTCTTATACGTACTAAAAAGTTGTTGCCAAAGGATTTTCCAAAGTGGGAAAACATATATTACTATTTTCAAATCTGGAGTAAAAAAAATGGAGAAAAACCAAGTTTGCTGGTTAAAAAAAACTAGTTGGAGAGAATAATGGTAGGAAACAGTTTCTGTATAATTGATGCTCAAAGTGTTAAAAACACAGATACTGCTGAAGAAAAAGGCTATGATGCAGGTAAAAAGATTTCAGGGCCATATTGCAGTTGATACTCAAGCATGCGATTCATATAACAACCGCAGAAGCAACTAGTGCTATGGAAATGGTGGAAAAGGCTAAAGAAAACCTCTCTGAAGTTAAAAATATACTAGGTAGTGTCGACATTTATTTCAACCAAAGATAAATAGCAGCAATATGAACAAAAGACAAAAAGGTTATTGCCAATTTGTCATAACGAGTAGCAACTCTACGAAAATTCTTGATTTTGTTGAACATCCTTTCTATTAAATTTCTTTCTTTATATAGCTCTTTATCATATTCTCGTGACGTTTTTCTATTGGAGCGCGGTGGAATAACAGGTTCAGCATTTATGGCTTGTGCTGCTTCAATCATATAATCTGCATCATATCCTTTATCTGCAATAAGTGCTTCCATTTTCTTATCATTTATCAGATCTAAAGCCTTTACATAATCTGATCTTTGACCAGCAGTAACAAAAAATCTCAGTGGGTTACCTAGCGCATCACAAGCAGCGTGTAATTTGCTCGAAAATCCTCCTTTAGATCGTCCCAATTCCTGCTCTTGCTTACCAGTTTCTACATTTTTTTTGTGCACCAGCAGCATGTTGATGCGCTCTAATTATTGTCGAGTCTATCATCAGCCATTCCGTGTCTTGATTTACTGCTAAAGTATTAAAAATCATCTGCCAAACCCCNNTGCTTTCGCCCATCTCATGAATCTTTTGTGCACATTAGACCATTTTCCGTATCTAGCTGGTAACGCTCTCCATGGCGCTCCAGTACGTCCTATCCACATTATTGCAGCTATGAATTTCCTGTTGTCTTGTGCACTTCTACCTCTGTCTCCTTCTTTCCCTGGTAAGCTGTTTTTTATCCTTTCCCATTGTTCATCTTTTAAGTCACATAGCACTTTTACCTCTCAAAAAACACTATTATAACTCATTTTTTATTAATGTCGACACTGCCTAGTTGATGCTGGCTACACAGGAGAAAATTTTGCAACACAAATAAAAGCAACTATTGGCGCTACCGTTGAAGTAATAAAACGAAGTGAATTACATACCTTTATTGTATTGCCAAAGAGATGGGTCGTTGAGCGCTCTTTTGCTTGGTTGGAAAAGTGTAGGCGGTTGTGGAAAAATTGCGAACGTAAACTCAACACCAGCTTGCAAATGATTGTCCTTTCTTTCATTTCTCTCCTATTACGAAGATTTTAAACAGGTTCTAATAAACCTTCGGAGTATCAGAATCAATTAAAAATTGATCAATTGACATAACTTGCGGCGGTGTTGATGATTTTGAACCAAAATCACGAATTGCCTGTAAATTAACTACTATATCATCACCACCTCTCCAAGCATAGAACTTCAGCCAAGCTCTGGCATTAGTGCCCAATAACACATTAGAATTCCTAAATGTTACAGCTTTCTGCAGAGGTTCACTGGATTTTTCGCAAATAACGTTCAAATAAAAACGAGGATTGCCTTCACCAATCCTTTCAGCTTCAGTAATGTCTTTAATGAAAATCCTGTCTACATCAGTTCTATCCTGTGAATCAGCATAAGACCTTAAAAATTGCCATGAAAGCCCAGCAATCGGCACTTGCGAAAATTCAGGTGAAACATAACCAGGTCCCTGCTCTCTATCATCAATTTGTAGACCAATATTAAACTGACCATCAATAAATAAGTTATCAGACAATATAGCTGTAGCTGGATCTGCTTTGGATTGTTCTTGAAAGTACGGCAGATCATGAAAGATGAGTTCAGGAGCTGCAGCATTGCCGTAATGGCACTTCAGTTCTACGGTGTAACGATCATCAGGATCATCAATATCAACAAAATAGTATAACTTATGAGGTAAAGCACCGTTTTCATCAAGCTGCAGTGGATTTGGTGCTGGTACGGCATTTCCCTCTTGGTTTTTATAGTAGGCGTGGCGTAAAGTAGTTGGACTTCTTTTATCATAAAAATACATCCAGTACCCGCTAGCTGGCATACCTTCCTTATTCTTAATGATGTCCTGCAATACTATACTTAGTATTAACCTCTGTGCCATGCTATTTCTCCTGAGCAAAAGCTAGTTTTAGTATATGCCAAATCTTTAATTACTTGTCAACACAGAATTTTCTATCAACTTTCTTTATTGAAAAATTCAGAAAAATGTTGTAGAATTGCTATAGTAGTAGACTTTGGTAAAACATATGGCAGATTCAAGAATTAGTATAACCTTTGATCCAAAAACTTCATATAACCTTAATAAGTTAGCTGAAGTCACTAAGGAATCTGTTCAAGAACTAACAAAAAGGTTAGTTGTAGAAGGAATTGAGTGCGAAGTGGAAGATATTGCGTTATATAAAACTGTTAAGGAATGTGAGGATGTAGACTGGGGCACAGTGCTATCTGAAAGGGCGAGGACATAAACTGAAATATGATATTGTCTACTCAACAAACTTTACTGAAAGGGATTTTCCAAATCTTCCAAAAACAATAAGATCAAGGATTACAAAAGCAATAAACGAGCGACTTACAACTGATCCAATTAAATTTGGCAAACCATTACGTGGTAGACTAAAAGGGTGTAGAAGAATAAGAGTTAGTGATTATCGAATTATTTATATTGTAAATATCGCAAAATATAAAGTATTTGTCGCTGCAGCAGGACATAGAGACACTATTTATGAGCAGATAAAATTATCAGACTTACTATAAACAGTATATATATTTTTATACACCACTCCTTCCTGATCCATTCTCTACCTTAGGTGGCTTCGCTCAGCTCAAAAAAAGCTCATTTTTTTGGTACACCCCCCTATAAATTATATACTATATTATATTTTATATATAATATAGTATATAATTAGAGCATGTCTTCAAACTCAAGAATGAGCTAATTTGTGAAGCATAATAGTGATCATATTAAAAAAAGATGTTATTTTTTGAAGTGAGAGGAGAATGCTCATAATCCTTACTCATACGTCTAAAATTGGAGAGCCAAGCAAAGGTTCTCTCAACAATCCAACGTTTAGGAATAACCTGAAATCCTGTATCAACTACTTTCTTGGTAATCGTCAACAAACATCCAGTTTCCAATAAACAGCGGTTTTGCAATTTACCTGTATATCCTTGATCAGCAAAAAACTTACGTAATGTTGGAGCTTTGCATTTGGCTTGAACAAAAAGATTTAGTGCACCATCACGATCTTGAATGCTTGCACTGTGTACTTCAGCAGCAATTACAAGACCTAGAGTATCTACAACGATGTGGCGTTTTCTACCCTTTACTTTCTTGCCAGCATCATATCCNTCTGGATCCCCTTTTTGAGTGGTTTTTACTGATTGACTGTCAATTATTCCTACTGATGGAGTTTCATTCTTACCAATTATCTTTCTTAGTTTTTTAACTAGAAAATCATGAATTTCTTGCCATATTCCACTTTTTTTTAAACGCGAATTACAACTATACACGGTTTTCCATGGTGGAAAATTCTTAGGTAGTTGTCTCCATTGACAGCCTGTTCTCATCACATACCTTATTGCATCGATAATCGTTCTGATACTGTGTTTTCTTGGTCTGCCGGTCTTTTTAGGTTCAAAATATTGCTCTATCATCTTCCATTCTTTGTCACTTATATCGCTTGGGTACATTTAAAATATATCTTATAACACACTTCTTAACTCCTTTCTACTTAGTTTGAAGACATGCTCTAAGGGAGGGAGTAGTAGTAATCNNACTGCTTCCTTACCTGACCAGCTTGCTCGCGACAAGGGCTTCGAAAAACGCGCTCAATATTACGCTGCTAAGGCTTATTCAAGTCAAGCAGATCAAGGTGATGATTATCATAACCTCAAGGAAATAATCTTTATTGCTGTTGCTGATTGCATTATCTTTCCAGATAAGGCTGAGTACAAATCTAATCATGTCATTTTAGATCAAAATAGCTNNTTTGAACATGACTTGAAGGATTTTTACTTCGTATTTATAGAGCTACCAAAATTTCCTAAGAGTAGAGAAGAACAACTAGAAAGTGTAGTAGACCGTTGGCTATTTTTTTTCAAATATGCAGATGAAACAACGGATGAAGATCTCAGAAAAATTGCGGAAAAATCACTAATAATAAAGCTAGCATATGATGAATTAGATAAGTTTCACTGGAATGAAAAAGATCTAGTAGCTTATGAAGAAAGAATAATGGATCTGCGCAAAGAAGAAGCTATTCTTGAATACAGACTTGATCTTGCTAAAGAGGAAGGTAGAGAGGAAGGTAGAAAAGAAAGGGAAATTGAAGTTGCAAAAACAATGCTAGTCAATAGTATTGATGTTAACACTATTGTCAAGTGTACTGGCCTTTCCATGAGTGAGATTGAAGAATTGCAGAATTAAGTGTGAATGGTTACGAAAAATATAAGTTTTTGCGATAAACGACATAGTGATGTATTTGTTGTTCAGCATGTCAGTGGAATATTTTCTGAAAAATTTCCACATAACTCTTTCAGATTTCATAATATCTCTTGCCACTCATCTGAACAGATACCCATTTTGGAGNGATACCAATAATAGTTGTGAGCGGTACAAGTTTAGTCCATATACCTTCCAAGCATAACACGCTCACGAAACTTTAATGCGGTAGCTTGGTTTCTACTAAAAGACAGCATTATGCCAAGTGCGATGCTCGAAGATAAAAGAGAAGAGCCACCATAGCTAAGTAACGGCAGGGTTATGCCGGTGGTAGGAAAAACACTCAATGTTACCCCTATGTTTATTATGAATTGTGTGATGAATTGCATTGAGATACCGAGAATCACTAACAGATTAAATAATTCATTTTCCCTATATGCAACGTAAAGCAAACGGGCGGAAATGATACCAAATAACATCAATGTGGCTAAGCACGTAATCAAACCAAATTCTTCTGCTAAAACAGAAAACACAAAATCTGTATGACAATCAGGAAGAGAGGCTTTTACGCTACCTTCACCAGGTCCAACTCCAGTTAATTGACCTCTTTTGAATGCTTCTAATGATTTTGTGACTTGAAAGTTATCGCGCTGCGTAAAAAAGACAAAATTGTAAATCCTTTGCTTTATATGTGGGAGGCATAAGTAAGCTATTGTAGTTCCAGTTGTGGCCATTCCTATTATGCATAGAAAGTATAAAAATGGTATACATGCAATAAACATTTGACCAATAAAAGAATATGTTAAAAGCATGGACATACTGAAATCAGGTTGCAAAAGTAACAACACAAAAACTAACAGAAATATTATGATTGATATGTGCATTTTAAACCTCATTTCGCTGGCCAAGATACTAGCTATAACAACAGAAAAAAATGGCCTTACGAACTCAGATGGTTGAACAGAAATTTTGACAATATGTAACCATCGTTTCGCACCTTTTACCTCTATACCAAGTATTATCGCAATTGCTACTAGAATAGTAAATAAAATGAAACCTGCGAACGAGAGGTTAAGTATAGTTCTTGTGTTGAGAAAAGAAAATGTCACCAAGGTAATTAGTGACAGGACTATATAAATTGTATGGCGCCGTATAAAATAATCCTGTGGTAGAAAAAGACGCTGCGCAATTACAGGGCTTGCTGAATAAACAAGAATGAAGCTTATAGTGAGCAAAAAAAACACTGGAAGGATGAGATAATAATCCAGCGTTCTATACCAGAGTTTAATATTCATTTTGTTCCAATGTGTAATGCCACTATTCCATAGCTCATATTATGAAACTCAACATTCCTAAAACCTACCTCTTCAATCTCCATTTTAAAATCAGCCTGAGTTGGAAATTCTCTGATGCTCTTCACTAAATATTCATAAGAACTCTTGTCTTTAGCAACTATGCTGCCAATTTTAGGAATTACTTTAAATGAATATAAGTCATAAAGTTTGGTAAATATCTCATTTTGATAGTGCATAGGGGCAAATTCTAAGCAGATAAATTTTCCATGTGGTTTTAATACCCTGTGCGCCTCATTTAAAGCCTTCTTACGGTTAGAAACATTTCGAATGCCAAAAGCTATTGTGCAATAATCAAATTCGGAGTCTTCAAATGGTAAACTTTCTGCACTTGCACATACCCAATCAAAATTAATTTGGTTTGAATTTATAGCTTTATCACGTCCTCTGCTTAGCATATTTTGATTTATATCGCACACTGTAACCTTAGCACTTGGCTCTTTTCTTACTATTCTTATTGCTATATCTCCAGTTCCTCCAGCAACATCTAAAACCTTAGAGTTTTTTGTAAAATGCACACTATTTACCATTTTATCTTTCCACAATCTGTGCATTCCGAGGCTCATTATATCATTCATGGTGTCGTAGCGATTTGCTACGGAGTCGAATACCTCTTTAACTAATTGCGATTTCTTCTTGATTTTTATAGTAGACATTACGTAAAAACTCCTTTATAATTAGTAAAAATTAATTTGAATTAACGCAAATGTCAACGACAAGCCTTAAGCCTGTTAAAATCTTCTTCAGCGTGGTATGATGACCGAGTTAGTGGGCTTGATGTAACTCTTGAGTTTTGTCTCCCTTTGCGAAGAAATTTTTTGCCACCTCTACCAAACCTTTTAGAGTTTCACTAGGCTTTTCTAGCAATTGAGGCTTAATCAGATACTCAAGTCCATACATAGCTACTGTAGTAGCTACAGCAACTAAAGCTGCAATTAAGAATGCTCCTTCTGTTATTAATACCAAAGCTGCTAAACCTCCTAGTAACCCAATTGCTGGCGGAGCAATAATTGCTGCACCTCTTTTCCATAGGTGTGGTTTGTTTTTTTGTTTTATTTGCTCAATGAGATCTTCTCGTAATTTGATCTCTCTTTTCATAGATCTTGGTTCTTTCATTAAACCATCCAAACTATTCTGCAATTCCTCCAAAGCTTGCTCCGGAGGCAATGATT
This sequence comes from Wolbachia endosymbiont of Anurida maritima, assembly GCF_042182995.1. Lineage (NCBI taxonomy): Bacteria > Pseudomonadati > Pseudomonadota > Alphaproteobacteria > Rickettsiales > Anaplasmataceae > Wolbachia > Wolbachia endosymbiont of Anurida maritima. The sequence goes on along the minus strand of NZ_CP102058.1, from coordinate 214,936 downwards.
GAAAATGTCTCATAAACTTATCTTGGTTATTCTCAAACTCATGAATCTCATTGTTGCTTTCACAAAAACCCACATGTTTTTCCTTCTCAGGTTTAATCCATTTTTCTACTTTACCCAAATAACCATTATCTACTGCCCCATTCACTTCTGTTATCGGCCCCCTAGATACTAGAATTCCTTGAAATTTGATACTTTTTAATTCCTCTTTACTGACATCAACTTTCGCTATTTCTGGATCTATATTTTTTAAGATACTATTCATATCTTGTGCTAATAGTTCCTCTACGTTCTTGCAAAAATCACTAATACAAACAACGTTCAAATTATCATCATCAACTAACATTACTTCTTGCGGCAGCGTACCTCTGATTTTCTTATATGCTTTTAAAAGGTATAAGACATGTAGATTTTTTCTAATTTTTGAATTTTCCTGCTCAAAACTTTCATCCATTCCTCCAACTACTTTGATACTTTGCGCCTGCTCTTTTGTTAAACCCAGATGGTTTGTTACCACGTAATCTACTGTTTTTGGGTAGCTTGTAAATGATGCAATGGCAACTTCTACACCTTTATCATATGCATCTTGCAATACAGACTTGAGCTTTTCTGCATTTTTGATTCCCGAGTTTTCCTTTTGTAAAAATCCCCTTATATCTTGTTCAGTTACTGCATTTTCTTTGCCAGAATTATAATCACCAGATTTTTTCATCGAAAAAAAAGAGTGCATATGCTGATTAGTAATGGTTTGGTCAAAATCAAATATTAATAATTTTCTTAAATTAGAATTGCCTATCACCTTTTTCCCCACAAATAATAATATTATAATATACCGTTAAAATTAATAAAAATCAACTAAAAATATCAACGACAGGCCTTGAGCCTGTTAAAATCTTCTTCAGCGTGGTATGACGACCGAGTTAGTGGGCTTGATGCAACCACTAAGAAACCTTTGGAGTAAGCAACGTATTTATAATGCTCAAATTCCTCTGGGGTAACATACCTATCAAGTTTTGCATGTTTTGGAGTTGGTTGTAGATATTGACCAATTGTAATAAAATCAACCTCAGCACTGCGCAAATCGTCCATAACCTGAAGTATTTCCTCTTTTGTTTCTCCAAGACCAACCATAAGCCCTGACTTTGTGAAAACTTTAGGATTAATCTGCTTTGCCATCTTCAACAAATATAGTGAATGAAAATAGCGAGCTCGTGGTCTTATTTTTGCATACAATCTCGGCACTGTTTCAATATTGTGATTATAGACATCAGGTGATGCAACAGCAATTGCTTCAAATGCTCCTTTCTTATTTAAAAAATCAGGAGTTAAAATCTCTATTGTTGTTTCTGAAGTTATCTTTCTAATTTCTTCTATGCACTGTATAAACTGATTTGCGCCACCATCTGGCAAATCATCACGATCAACAGAGGTAATGACAACATGTTTTAAGTTTAACTTTTTTATTGCTTTTGCTAAATTTTCTGGTTCATGAGGGTCTAGTTTATCAGGAATGCCAGTTGCAACGTTGCAAAATGCACAAGCACGAGTGCAAACAGAACCAAGAATCATCACAGTAGCATGACGTTTATTCCAACATTCACCAATATTTGGACATGCAGCTTCTTCACATACCGTATGTAAGTTATGCAGTTTAACGATGTTTAAAGTTTCATTGAATACTTCACCGGTCGGAGCTTTTGCTCTGAGCCATGGAGGTTTGCTATGCATCTGAAACTGCTAACTCTACCTCTTGCTTTACTAAAACTTTTTTCAACCTGCTTTTTATCTTCTGCGCTTTCTCACTTAGTTTAATCGTTCTTGTGTTGAGCAAAAAAGCATCTAAATCACCTTTGTAATCTATAGTTCTTAAAGTTCTTGTTGCTACACGAAATCTAAACTTTTTATTTAATATATCACTTGTCAACGTAACCTTATGTAAATTTAAAAGAAAGGTACGCTTTGTTTTACGATTCGAATGTGATACCTTATTACCAAAAGACTTTTTTCTATTTGTTAATTCGCAAACTCTACTCACTTTAATATACCGAATTATTCTATGTACTTAGATTACCTTATATAGTCAAATAGTCAATACTCTCTTGCTTAATTTTTATACCATATACTGCTTTATAGCCAAAAAATATCGTAATTTTTTCTATTATAAGAGAAATCATATGCTGAATTTCCAATGCTTTACTGCCATTTGTTACTACCAGATTCAACACACCCGAATTTATATTCTGTGCATATGAGATTTTTTTTGGTTTTGTACACTCTGCTATTTCTTTCCCTACTATATTTCGCCAGTTTAAAATCAGACGTATTTCATTTTTGCTAATTTTATTTTTCATGCATTTTAATGCATAATTTTCAATTATAGACTTTAATTTTTTTGGACCGCTACGTTTGAGCATAATAACCTCAAAAATCAATTTTTATCATTCTATAAGTTTAATATAGTATGTAGGTATTTGTCAATCCCAGTATTACAACTGGGATTGTAGCTGCTTTAACAACAACTCTACCCTCTGGCCTCACACCATAAAAAGCAGTATTTTTATGTAAAATTTATCTCAACGTAGCACTTGTCAAGATCATTCCATTTACCAAATTTTGTGCTGTCATCTTTGCCTCATAATTAACCTTATAGCTGTTTTAATTGTAATTAGTTAAATTATTATTAACTTGCCAGGCTAGATCCAAAAAACAATTGTGTGCTGCAGTAACAAACAAAGTAATGTTTGTGAGAAGCTTTGTTGAAGATGAAGGAAAGTCCTTCGAAATCGATTTTCAGGAGCAGGTTTCAAACTCCTATACGAAGTCATCACATTTTGTGAACCTCACCGGTGGCAGAATCTGGGTAACGAGGTCTTCTTCCTATACTCCATAATAAAAACAGAAAGTACCTCAGAAAAAGTGCCACGCGCTGGAATGACAATTAGATTTTTGCTTTGTGCAGAATAGTTTTCAAAGAGATCTGCTACATTTTCCTCATGCCACTTACAACTTCTACAAGCAATGCAAACATAAATGAAGAATACAAATATCCTTTTGGTAGTTCTATGTGAAGTCCATCAAGTATGAGGTACATACCAACAAATAAAATAAATAAAATGGCGATTATTTTCAACCCTGGGTTAGATTTGATTAATTTAGCAGTATAACTTGATAAAAATATCATTGCTAATATGGAAAATGTAAATGCTGTAGCAATTATTACCATGTTATGAGTTAATGCTATAGCAGTTAATATCGAATCAACCGAAAAAACTAAATCTATTAATATAATTTGTAGCACAACTAAAAAAAATTTTGATTTAACGTTTGCCTTTGTTTTATTCTCCTTACGCACAAAAATGTCGTTCCATAACTCCATAGAGCTTTTAACAATAAGGAATAACCCTCCTGTAATCATAAGTAAATCCTTTGCTGAGATATCCAGCGATGCAGCGTAAAATATAGGTTTTTGCATTGACAATATAGATGATGTAAAAAATAGTATTACAAAACGCATTAATAGCGCTAATCCAAGACCCATAAGGCGCACTCTTTCTCTCAGCGCATTTGGTACCTTATCTATTGCTAGAGAAATAAAGATTAAATTATCTATACCAAGTATAGTTTCAAGTAGTGTAAGTGTCAGTAAAGTCCAAGCATCGGCTAGCATTTTTGTCCCAAATTCGGCTCTTCTTACTCTACAATAGATGTGTAAAAATTAAATGACTTCACTCAGAAGTTTTATAGCAGCTCTCCAGAAAAACAGAAGGTCATTAATTGAGAGAGTTTCTTAGGAGCGTCGAACAAGAAAAAAATCTTGTTAAACCGGAAAGAAACTATTTCTTCGCTTCCATAGCAATTTCTATATATAATTTATCAAGAAGTACTTCTGCAGTTATAACCGACTGACCAATGGTGCTTAAGTGCCCGTTTAGGAGCGTGGTTTTGGAGGAACGATCAAACCACTGATGGAGTCTTTGAGACTACCTCGATTAGAAGAGCGTATAATTCAACCGTTCCAAGCTGAAGTGCTTTTCAACTATTATATGATGGAGGTTAGAAATGGCAAAAACAAAAAGTAAATTAGAGGTCNTGATGCGGCAGATTGGTTCATCTGTGCATTATGTATGTGTACCAGAAGGAAGAGATAAACAGAGTATACAAAAATTCTGCTGCTTCACAAAAGATCTTTATAACTTAGCAAAGTGGTTAAAGAGGTGCAAAGTTACTACAATAGCCATGGAATCAACAGNNTGGATCCCTTTGTTTCAAGTACTTGAGTCATATAGATTTGAGGTAAAATTGGTAAATGCACGATATATTAAGAACGTACCTGGTAGAAAATCCGATGTTCAAGATTGTCAATGTTTACAACAATTACACAGCTATGGATTACTCCATGGGTCGTTTAGACCTGATGATCAAATGTGTGTATTGCATAATTACGCTAGGCAACTTAGCAACCTGATTGAAAATGCATCCTCACATATTCTACGTATGCAAAAAGCGTTAATTCAAATGAACGTTCAATTACACAAAGTCATAAGTGATGTTACTGGAGTGACCGGTATGCAAATTATCAAAGCAATAATTGGAGGTGAAAGGAATTCTGAAAAATTATCAGAATTGAGAGATGTACGGATAAGAAATGATAGATCTACCATGGCAAAAGCGCTAAAAGGCGACTACAGAAAGGAACTCTTATTCGTGTTAAAGCAAGAATTTGAATTGTATAATATTTATCAGAAAAAAATAGCAGAATGCGACAAAAGCATCGAACAATATTACAAAACATTTGAAACAAAATCTGACGAGAATAAGCGATGCAGCAAAATAAAGAATAGGTTTTCAAAAAACAGACCAGACTTTCCTTTACACGAAGAACTGTATAGAGTAACCGGTATTGATTTTACTAAAGTTCCTGGGTTTGATGTGCTAACTATACAAACAATTATCTCAGAATTTGGTTTAAACCACGATAAATGGCCATCAGAGAAGCACTTTACTTCTTGGTTGGGGCTAAGTCCTGCTAATAAAATTACAGGGGAAAAAGTATTTGGGACGAGAANNCAAAGTTATTGCTCGTGCTGCAAATGCTTTTAGGATGGCTGCCCAGTGTGTGTCAAGAAGCAACAGTTGGATTGGTGCATATTGCAGAAGGTTAAAAAAACGACTAGGAGCACCGAAAGCGATTACCGCTACGGCTAGGAAATTGNGTTGCATTTTTTATAGTATGCTAAAGTATGGACAGGAATATGTAGCGAAGGGCATTGATTACTATGAAAAGTTATATAAGGAAAAAATAGTGAAGACTCTCAGAGCATGTCTTCAAACTCAAGAATGAGCTAATTTGTGAAGCATAATAGTGATCATATTAAAAAAGATGTTATTTTTTGAAGTGAGAGGAGAATGCTCATAATCCTTACTCATACGTCTAAAATTGGAGAGCCAAGCAAAGGTTCTCTCAACAATCCAACGTTTAGGAATAACCTGAAATCCTGTATCAACTACTTTCTTGGTAATCGTCAACAAACATCCAGTTTCCAATAAACAGCGGTTTTGCAATTTACCTGTATATCCTTGATCAGCAAAAAACTTACGTAATGTTGGAGCTTTGCATTTGGCTTGAACAAAAAGATTTAGTGCACCATCACGATCTTGAATGCTTGCACTGTGTACTTCAGCAGCAATTACAAGACCTAGAGTATCTACAACGATGTGGCGTTTTCTACCCTTTACTTTCTTGCCAGCATCATATCCTCTGGATCCCCTTTTTGAGTGGTTTTTACTGATTGACTGTCAATTATTCCTACTGATGGAGTTTCATTCTTACCAATTATCTTTCTTAGTTTTTTAACTAGAAAATCATGAATTTCTTGCCATATTCCACTTTTTTTAAACGCGAATTACAACTATACACGGTTTTCCATGGTGGAAAATTCTTAGGTAGTTGTCTCCATTGACAGCCTGTTCTCATCACATACCTTATTGCATCGATAATCGTTCTGATACTGTGTTTTCTTGGTCTGCCGGTCTTTTTAGGTTCAAAATATTGCTCTATCATCTTCCATTCTTTGTCACTTATATCGCTTGGGTACATTTAAAATATATCTTATAACACACTTCTTAACTCCTTTCTACTTAGTTTGAAGACATGCTCTTAGTTTTAGTGAATTTTCTAATCTGCCTATGCAACCCCTCAATAGGATTAAATTAGCCTCCTCAGAATACTTAAAATAGCCGGATCCAATTATTCTGGCACGATTTTACAACCAATGGGTCCCCATTTTTTTTCTAGCTCAAGTAAGTAATTCTCGGCAATTTCTCTGCTTGCAGCACGATATATTTTTTTCAGATCATTCATGAAAACTTTCACATCTTTGCTTGATACATATTTCAGTGAATTCCTTATCTGATGCACTATACATAGCTGTACTTCTGCTTTAGCTATTTATAGCTGCAGGAAAGCTTTTTACACATGCAATCAGAATATCTTCTACTCCTCTTTCTTTGAGGTCATTTAGCACTCCCAACCAAAAGTTAGCTCCTTCACTTTCAGCCAAATAAAAGCCCAAGACTTCTTTTCTTCCATTTTGGTCTATGCCCAATATATTGTACATACATTTACTTACGCAATCTCTTTGACCTTAAAGAACCATAAATACTATCTGATTGCAGTGGCCATTCATTGATTATAGGCAGTAATTTGTCGGTAATACTTCTGCAACCGATATTTTGTGATCATAAATTTCCTCAACGTGTGACGCTATATCTCTATAGCTCATACCACTGGCAAATGTGCTCAAAATCTTCGTTTCCAGCTCTGGTTTGTTTGCCTTTTTTTGACTATTTGTGGTTCCNNTTCTCTATCTCTTGGCGTCAAAAGCTCAAATGACCCTGCACTTGTCCGCAAAGTCTTTCCATTTCTCCCATTTCTTCGATTATTTTCTTCGCTTTCAGCCAACAAGTGATTTTCTATTTCACCTTCCAAACTTGCCTCCAGCAGTCTTTTTATAAATGGTGTTAATNNCCTTCCTGTCAACGGTCTTCCTTCTCGTATAGACGACAGGATATTTGTTCCCAACTCTTTATAATCTACCAATCCGGTAGTTCTGTTTACTACTTTCTGACTCATTGTCAAACCTCCATTTTTTTATATCAATTTATTACTTTTTTTTCGGTTTGACACACTTTTTTGAACATTCCCTGGCTAAATTTGAGATAGCTTCATAAATTTATTGTGCGTTACCTACTATCCGAAGAGCGATGCAACAAAGCCATCCCAGTGTCAGCTACTTGGATGATACCATTTGTTGTAAACTCACTTTTTCTTGATTTTTTGGTTTATCTTGTCTACCTATTTTGCCACTCTGCTGAACGGACACCTTGGTTTTCACTTTTCTTTTAACCTTGCAATGATATTTTCTTTGCCGATAAAAATTAATAATTTAGCGAGCTCTGGTCCTGTTTCTGTTCCTGTTAAAGCTGAACGCAACTGCGTAAATAGGTCTTTTGCCTTTATATCCACTGTTTGTCGAATAGTTTTGACCCATTCTGACAACGTGTTTTCATTACAATCGCCTTGAGGCAATACATTGAACGCAATTTTTATAAGCTCCTTATCAAGAATCACAGACTCTATATCGGATTTGCATATTTTCCACCACTTGGCCACCTCAGAAAACCTTTCTATATTGTTCCTTATAAAATACCAAAACTCTGAGGAGTCAACTCCAATTTGATTTAAACGGTCTTGCACCATTTCAAATGGCATTTGTTGCAGAACTTTGCTATTTAGCTTGTATACTTCACTCAAGCTGAATTGTGCAGATGCTGAGCTAAATTTTTTAATATCAAATGAGTCAATCAAAGATTGCATACAGGCGCAAGCTTCAATTGGATTGGATGTTCCGAGCTTTACTAAATAACTAACTAGCGCCATTGGTTCAGTCTCATTTTCTCTTATGGACTTGATATCCAGCCCGCCTTTCCGTTTCGATATCTTGCTATCATCAAAATGTAGCAGAGGAAGGTGAGCAAATGTAGGGATTTTCGCTTTTAATGCTTTAATCATTTGGATTTGCACTGCTGTATTAGTTACATGATCTTCCCCGCGTACAATATGAGTTACATTAAAGTCAACATCATCGATAGCAGAAGGTAACATGTATGTGTAAATTCCATCTTCTCTTTTTACCACAGGGTCGCTTATGCTACTGGTTGCAATATTTATTTCATCTTTAACTTCATCATTCCATTTAACAACTTCATTTCTATCCAACTTAAATCTGAAATGTGGTCTTCTTCCTTCTTGCTCATAACGAATTTTCTCTTGCTCAGTTAGAAGTAACGCGCTTCTGTCATATACCGGGGGAAGTCCTTGTTTTAACTGCAACTTTCGTTTAATTTCTAACTCTTCTCTTGTTTCATAGCATGCATAAATATGCCCTTCTTTTATTAACTGCAAGAACACCTCGTTATAGCGCTCAAAGCGCTCTGATTGCTTAAAACTTGCATCCCAATCTATGCCAATCCATTTCAAGTCTTCAATGATATCATTTATATATTTGACATCTGAACGCTGAAGGTCAGTATCATCAAAACGAAGTAAAAATTTTCCATTTTGATTACGTGTGTACATCCAACAAACCAGAGCAGTTCGTACATTTCCTACATGGAGATAGCCAGTTGGGCTTGGAGCGAATCTTGTTAGCATTTAAATAGCAATATTGTTTACTCTAATTTATTTTAATTTTATATAAATATACTGCTAAAGCAAGTGTTCCTACTCTTCTTTCTTGGCTGATCCATAGTTAGCGTTAAAGAACTACGGCTTATTGGCATGGAAAAGGCTACTTAAGTATACCGAGCAGGAACCTAGTACAAAAACTCCTGTTGTGATTAAAAATACACTAAATCTTGGTTTGCACATGTTTCATTTTCTGCCATAAGAGACAATAATTTTGCGCTCTCATGGAGACTATTTGCACCAACTTCTAAGAGCATGTCTTCAAACTCAAGAATGAGCTAATTTGTGAAGCATAATAGTGATCATATTAAAAAAGATGTTATTTTTTGAAGTGAGAGGAGAATGCTCATAATCCTTACTCATACGTCTAAAATTGGAGAGCCAAGCAAAGGTTCTCTCAACAATCCAACGTTTAGGAATAACCTGAAATCCTGTATCAACTACTTTCTTGGTAATCGTCAACAAACATCCAGTTTCCAATAAACAGCGGTTTTGCAATTTACCTGTATATCCTTGATCAGCAAAAAACTTACGTAATGTTGGAGCTTTGCATTTGGCTTGAACAAAAAGATTTAGTGCACCATCACGATCTTGAATGCTTGCACTGTGTACTTCAGCAGCAATTACAAGACCTAGAGTATCTACAACGATGTGGCGTTTTCTACCCTTTACTTTCTTGCCAGCATCATATCCTCTGGATCCCCTTTTTGAGTGGTTTTTACTGATTGACTGTCAATTATTCCTACTGATGGAGTTTCATTCTTACCAATTATCTTTCTTAGTTTTTTAACTAGAAAATCATGAATTTCTTGCCATATTCCACTTTTTTTTAAACGCGAATTACAACTATACACGGTTTTCCATGGTGGAAAATTCTTAGGTAGTTGTCTCCATTGACAGCCTGTTCTCATCACATACCTTATTGCATCGATAATCGTTCTGATACTGTGTTTTCTTGGTCTGCCGGTCTTTTTAGGTTCAAAATATTGCTCTATCATCTTCCATTCTTTGTCACTTATATCGCTTGGGTACATTTAAAATATATCTTATAACACACTTCTTAACTCCTTTCTACTTAGTTTGAAGACATGCTCTTAGACTTTCAATTTTTTTTCACTGTATTTTTTGACTGCTTCTTCTATCTGAGTCTTTATTTCTGGCTTCAGCAGATCTGCAACTTCTGGTCCTACATTTTTTACTGCTTTTTCAGCTGCATCTTTAGCTGCATTTGTAGCATTTTCATTAACAGACTCCAATATATTTTTTTCTATTTCCTGAGCTTTTTGGTTAGCTATTGTCTTAGCTTTCTCTTCAGCTGAGTTTAGCATTTTTCCTTCAATTTTGTTTACTTCAGCTTGAGCTGCTTTNNTCTAGCTTCTGCTTTTAAGTCCTCACCCATTTCGGCTATTACTTGACTCGCAGCTTCTTTTGCTGTTTTGCTTATACCCAGAATTTTATCAAACATTCCTGCATGATACACTTGAGAGCTGAAGTTTGATTCGTTAGCCAAATTTTTGTAATTGTGTTTTACCATAATATACTCCTCAATCTAAAAACTATGCTAATATTAATATAAATGTTATATTAATATTAGCATAGTTACTTTTAGAGCAGTAGTATAAATTTATAACGCCTTTAAAAAAGTTCATGACTTAACGACAAGTAGCATTATATTGGTATCATGACTAACTTAGAAAAGATGAGAAAAAAACTACAAGATCAGATTAATTATCATAATGTCTTGTATCATCAAAAAAGTAAGCCAGAGATAAGTGATGCTGAATATGATGAACTGAAGAAAAAGTTAGCTGAAATAGAGCCAGAAATTTATGCAACACAAGATAGTGTTGGTGCTCCACCTGATGAGAGGTTTTCTAAGGTGGAACATCAAGAACCTATGCTTTCCCTTGAGAATGCTTATGATGAACAAGGTGTAGAGAAATTTTTGTCTAAAATAAAGAGGTTTTTAATTGAGGACAAAATAGAGATATTATGTGAACCAAAAATTGATGGATTGTCGTTTTCTGCAATTTATGAGGATGGAAGATTTGTTAAAGCTGCAACTCGAGGTGATGGTTTTGTAGGGGAAGATGTTACTCACAATGTTGCAACAATAAAAGGCTTTCCTAAGTTTTTGCAAGGTGTGCAAGGAAGACTAGAAGTAAGAGGTGAAATATACATCAGTAACAGCGACTTTTTAAAGTTAAATGAAAATGATGAATTTGCCAATCCTCGAAATGCAGCCGCTGGTTCTCTGAAGCAATTGGATGCAAACATTACAGCAAGCAGACCTCTTAGATATTTTGCTTATTCTTTAATTGGTGAAGCAGAGAAAAGTCAAAGTGAAATACTAAATAAGCTTGAGGCACTTGGTTTTTGCGTAAATGAGCATCAGTCCTTAACGAGTAGTTTGGATGGAATGCTGAAGTTCTATAACGAAGTCTATAACTGTCGCTATAACTTAGATTATGATATTGATGGAATAGTCTATAAAGTAAATGATTTGGTACTACAAAATCGTCTAGGGAATACTCACAAAGCACCGCGCTCAGCACTTGCGTACAAGTTTTCTGCAGTTTATGCAAAAACAAAGTTAAATAAGATATTTATACAGGTGGGTAGAACAGGAGTTTTAACTCCAGTTGCAGATTTAGTGCCAGTCAATATTGGTGGGGTGCTAGTTAGTAGAGCAAGTCTGCATAACCAAGATGAGATAAAACGTAAAGACATAAGAGAAGGAGATATTGTAACAATTAAAAGGGCAGGAGATGTAATTCCCCAGATCGTTGAAGTAAGCAGAGATTCTCGTCTTCCAAATACACCTGAATTTGTGTTTCCTGAAGTATGCCCTGAATGTGGTAGTAAAGTACGTCAGGTTGAGGGAGAGGCGGCAGTAAGATGTCCTGAGGAATTTGCCTGTAAAGCTCAAATAATAGAAAAACTAAAGCATTTTGTATCGAAAGATGCATTTGACATTGTTGGCCTTGGTGGTAAGCAGATAGAGTTTTTTTACGACCTTGGTCTGATAAAACAAATCCATGATATTTTTACTTTAGAAGAAAAATTGGATGAATTTAATCTGGAAGAACAGTCTGGTTGGGGCAAGAAATCAATAGCTCATTTATTAAACGCTATACAAAGCAGAAGGGTAATAACTCTAGATAGGTTTATATTTTCTTTAGGTATTAGATTTATTGGCCAAGTTGCAGCAGAATTGCTTGCAGATTATTATGTTTCTTATTATAATTGGTATAATTCGATGATTGAACTGTCATCAGATAATACTGAGCTAGTCAGTATAGACGGCATAGGAAAAAAAGTGGCTGAATCTTTGGAATCATTTTTTTCTAAGGAACATAACATCAAAATGTTAAATGATCTTACTGCTTGTCTTCAAATTCTTCCTGCGAGCTCCAACTCTAGTGACTCTGTTTTAAATAATAAAATTATAGTGTTTACTGGTAAGCTACTTGCTATGAGTAGAGGAGAGGCAAAAGTAAGAGCCAAAACTCTGGGAGCAAAGGTCAGCTCACATCTTTCTGCTAAAACTGACTACCTAATTGCAGGAGAAAAACCAGGATCTAAATATAAAGAGGCAGTGGAATTAGGTGTAGAGATTTTAGATGAAGACCAGTGGCATAAAGTGGTAAATTCGGGAGTGTTCAAATGACACTTGGATCCCAGTGTCCGTATAGCACTTATCTACCAAAACAATGGTCATTTTGCTTGGATGTTTGATATAATAATTAAATTGTAAAGAATACTAGCATGAATGAAGTAATAACATTTGGTTGTCGTCTAAATTTTTACGAGAGTGAGTTAATCAAAGAAGCATTAAAAAAAGCAAAGAGAGAAAATGTTGTTGTGGTGCATAGCTGCGCAGTAACAAACGAAGCAGAACGCCAAGTAAAGCAAAAAATACGTAAGATCTATAAAAATGACCCAAGTAAAGAAATTATCGTTGTTGGTTGTGCTGTTCAGTTGGATCCTGAAGCGTATAGCGATATTCCTGGTGTGAGTAAAGTGCTGGGTAATCAAGATAAGCTAAAAGCTGAAAATTACTTACTAAATGACGATAAAATCTTAGTCAGTGATAACCAAGTAGAACCTGTTCTAATTAATGGATTTGAAGATAAATCAAGGGCGTTTATTGAAATTCAAAATGGTTGTAATCATAGCTGCACATTTTGTTCAATTACTGAGGCAAGAGGGGATAATCGATCTGTGCCAATAAACAATATTGTAGAGCAAATTAGGATCTTTGTAGAAAATGGATATCAAGAAGTAGTGTTTACAGGTGTTGATATTACTGACTTTGGTACAGATTTGTTTGCTAAGCCATCACTTGGTTCAATGATTAGGAGAGTTTTAAAGGATATACCAGAGTTGAAGAGGCTAAGACTTTCCTCTATCGATGTTGCTGAAGTTGACGATGAATTAATGGATTTAATAACTAATGAGTCAAGACTTATGCCTCATTTACATTTGAGTCTACAATCTGGTAATAATTTAATACTAAAGAGAATGAAGCGTCGTCACAACAGAGAACAAGTGATAGAATTTTGTCATAAAATGAAGAGCTTGAGGCCTAATATAGCATTTGGCGCTGATATTATTGCTGGATTTCCAACAGAAACTAATGAAATGTTTCAGGATACAGTTGATTTACTGAAAAAAACAAATATAGTTTACCTACATGCTTTTCCATATTCAGAGCGGAAGAATACACCTGCTGCACGAATGCCACAAATATCAGAGGATGTGCGTAAAGAACGAGTAAAAAATTTAAGAGAAATAAATAAGGAAATGATGAGCAATTTTTATCAATCTTTGATAGGCACTGAACAAAGTGTTCTGGTTGAGCAAAATCATATCGGTAGAACAGAAAATTTTGCATTAGTAAAGCTTGAATCAAAAGCTCAAGCCAAGAGTATTGTGAAAGTTAATGTTAAAGGAGTGGAAAATAATTATCTAATCGGAAGTATCTTACCTTAATTTTTTGTACATTAAAGAAATATATGATATAGTAGTTATACTATAAATGATAATTATGGGTTCATTTGTGATAACTAAAATATCTATTGCTTTATTTTTAATTTTCATTCCATGTGTCTATTTTTTTATTACTTATATTAGTAATAGTACACACATTGAGCAAGTACAACCCTTAAAATTAGAAACAGACAATGATGAAAGTGTAATACGTTCTGAAGAGGTTACTGAAAAAGAAATACTAATAAATGATTTAAAATATCAAGAACTTGAAAGTAGTCCTATTAAGCAACCTTCTATTCTCCAAGTCGCTGATCAGAAAAATATGTGGTCACGTATTGCAGATCAAGCTGAGCCTACAAAAGAAAAATCAAAAAAACTTGATTTTTATGTTAGCGCTAACGGTGGTAAGGTATACCATGATAATTCAGAAACATTTGTAAAGGGTATAAAGGCAATAGGGGAGAGAGTCCTAACTTTAGTTGAAAGTCATTATGGTTTTATAATAAAAAATATAGTGGCAAATGAAATTAAAAATATACAGCAATTTGATGGTAAAATTGATTTCCAGTGGCTTAACAGCATATCTTTAGGTTACTATGCTGGAGAAAATGGCCGAGTTGATTTTGAAACCATGTATTCTATAGCCAATATTGAAGATAGTAATTCTCCTCCGATATTTGATAAATCAGCAAGCGTGTTTGCATTTTTATTAAACCTTTATTATAACCCCAACATTCAAAATACGCAATTTGCTCCGTACATTGGTCTTGGTATAGGACCAACAGTTTTGAGATTAAAAAAGATTAATGGGTCACCCCAAAATTCAATGCCACTGAATGTTCCTTGGTTTGCTTATCAAATAAAGCTTGGTATTGATTATTCAATAATCCCAGAAGTCAAAACCTTTCTCGGCTATCGTTACTTTAGCATTCCGATACCTGTTGCAGATGACATATTTACTCACAATATTGAAATTGGTTTGATATTTAATTTTTAGTAATTATTCAACATATACATAAATTTTTATCTTTTCTGTCTAGCAAACCAAAAGTTGGTACTATTGTTGCTTTTAAAAAGATGACGGTTTCTACTGTTCTAATGTTATTCGCTAGCCTTTTTGACTTCTGATGCAATAAGCTTTGCTTATCTTCTCTATGCTCTATAAGCCCACCGATTACCATAATTTCACCGCTCTTAATTTTTAACATAGAGTTCATTTCTCTGATTTCAACAATTGGAATGTCGCTATTTAATTTCATTCTATTCTGCTGTGCGACGTACTCTATATCTGGATCTTTAGTGTAGCCGTTAATTCTTGATAAAGTTGGATGTATATCCATGAATATTTCACTAGTATCAATGTTAATGCTTGGGTGAATTATTAGCACAACACCTATTGGAACGCTATTCATCTTGGTAATTAAGGTCTGATTAGAGTTTCTAGTATCTTTTTGTATATCGGAAGTAAAATAAATATGGTTTTTGGTAAATGAAATCATCGCTTGCTGATTATTTATAGCATGTACTCTAGGACTTGAAATTACAGTTGAAGTGCCAAATTTGTCTAAATTTTTTACTAAGTTCACTAAATCACTAGCACCAAAGCTCATTGCTAGATTAATGATGGAATTATCGTGATCCATTGTAGATTTGGCTCCATCATGTAGATCATTTAAGTTTATACCAGAAAGATATTTGTCATCTAACACAACTTCAACTATTTTTGCCTCTATCATTACTTGAGAAGACGCTAATTTCTTAACCTTATTAATATATTCTTCAACAGCTTTATGGATATCTTTTCTAGCATTCAAAATAATAACACCAGCTTCTCTGTTGGATGAAAGGAATTCGCCATCATCCACCCCGTTAACATCGATTATTGCATTCAAGCCTTTTTCTAATGAATTCCATAAGTCACTACTGTATTGAGACTTCATAACATTGTTATAGTCCCTATCAACGTTACTTCCATCACTGTTAGTAATATTGTTACTAATGACGAAACTGCTTTGAGCAGAATGTTGAATATTAATGAAGTCTACGTAATAATTTTGCGCGTATGGCAAGTCCTGCTCAATTCTAATTACACCATTACTTGTTGAGTAACGCAATTTGGCGCTGTTGGCTATACTCTGCATTACTTCGTTTATATTCTTATCTTTTAGCTTTAAAATAATATTACTTGATATTTTGGGATCTATGTCCAAGTTAACGTCAGAAAGTTTTCCTATCTCAATCAGCAAATCTTTTACTGATACTTCTTCACTAACATTAATAGAAATAAGCTGATTACTGATTGTAAGATCGGGAAACTCTACTGGTAAAGGTATAATTTCTGGTATTGCCGGTTCATTAATCTCCAAAGAGGTGTTGTATTGCTGCAACGAATAATCGTGTTCACCTATATCATGATGATCTTCGTTGCCTATATTAGTGAGATGTTGCTTAGTAGGCAGGTGTGTGCAAGAAATAATAAAAAGGAGCATTAAGCATTTAAAAATAGCCATTAGAATAGCATACGAAATCTATACTAATAGATTTCTATAAAAATATTAAAAATGTATTTAATTTCGTTTTCATCGAGCAGATAATTGTCATATATTAGCTTGACCTACACTGGCTATAGCTAAACTGACTTAGATTTACCGACAACCGTCATTCCGCTACTAGTTAGCACCGCGGCAGTATGACGCGGAGAAACCTTGCTTGGGTTAGCTATATATGTTTTTTGCACACTCTATCTTGTACTTAAATGTAGATCAGCATAGCCTTAGTTTTTTTATATATTTTACTTCTTTCTCTGTATTTAATAATAGGCTTGAAGATAAATGGTAAGCCTATAATTGTTAAGCTTAGAGCTAGGGTTGAAAGTATACAACAGGCTTTGTGTTTACTATGTAGCTCTTTCAGGTAAAGCATCAAAAATCTACAAAATTTTTTGTAATTTTCTTCGATGTTNTTNTTGCTATGAGCCTTGCTAATGAATATATCTATCGCGGTATGACCGTTATTACACTTAATGTTAAGAGCATGTCTTCAAACTCAAGAATGAGCTAATTTGTGAAGCATAATAGTGATCATATTAAAAAAGATGTTATTTTTTGAAGTGAGAGGAGAATGCTCATAATCCTTACTCATACGTCTAAAATTGGAGAGCCAAGCAAAGGTTCTCTCAACAATCCAACGTTTAGGAATAACCTGAAATCCTGTATCAACTACTTTCTTGGTAATCGTCAACAAACATCCAGTTTCCAATAAACAGCGGTTTTGCAATTTACCTGTATATCCTTGATCAGCAAAAAACTTACGTAATGTTGGAGCTTTGCATTTGGCTTGAACAAAAAGATTTAGTGCACCATCACGATCTTGAATGCTTGCACTGTGTACTTCAGCAGCAATTACAAGACCTAGAGTATCTACAACGATGTGGCGTTTTCTACCCTTTACTTTCTTGCCAGCATCATATCCTCTGGATCCCCTTTTTGAGTGGTTTTTACTGATTGACTGTCAATTATTCCTACTGATGGAGTTTCATTCTTACCAATTATCTTTCTTAGTTTTTTAACTAGAAAATCATGAATTTCTTGCCATATTCCACTTTTTTTTAAACGCGAATTACAACTATACACGGTTTTCCATGGTGGAAAATTCTTAGGTAGTTGTCTCCATTGACAGCCTGTTCTCATCACATACCTTATTGCATCGATAATCGTTCTGATACTGTGTTTTCTTGGTCTGCCGGTCTTTTTAGGTTCAAAATATTGCTCTATCATCTTCCATTCTTTGTCACTTATATCGCTTGGGTACATTTAAAATATATCTTATAACACACTTCTTAACTCCTTTCTACTTAGTTTGAAGACATGCTCTAAGGTCTGCACCTTTTTCTGTTAACAGCTGAGCTATATCAAAATAATCCTTTTGAACAGCAAGATGTAGAGGTGCAAAACCTTGTTGCTCATAAATGTTCATATTGGCTCTAACTTCCAATAACATTTTCACAATTTTTGTATGGCCTTTTTTAACTGCCAGTAGCAAGGGAGTTCTGTCACATTTAGTAACAGCATTAATGTTTACCTTAAGCTTCAATAAGAGCTTAACTGTTTTAGTGTTACCATTATGGCTAGCTTTATGCAGCCTGGCGTTGCCATTAAAATCTTGATCATTTGCATCTATTCCTTTTTATACAAGAAATGTTACCATTTTTCTATTATTATGCTCAATAGCGCAATCTAATGCATCAAAATCATGATTATTTTTTGTGCAAATAAACTCTTTAAATTTAGCTTTTGCTTGCTGTTTTTTTGCAATAAACTTTACTATTTGCATTTTGTTGTTATATCAACTATGTTTTTTTTAAATTTTTTGAATTTAGTTTTATTACAACTCTTGTTTATAATTTTGTATTTTTATTCAATGAGAAAATGCATTTTTGACAATAAACACCCTAATTTATCATAGAAAAATTTTATATCAAACAACAGTTACTGCTTAGATTTTATGGTTTGTGCTTTAAGTCTGTGTGGACGCACATACTCGTTAACTTATTTTCTATGCAGATTTTTTAATTCATATTAACTGCTTCTTTAAGCCTGGCATTAGCAATAACCATAATTTTACGCATTAGAGCTNNTACCATCTTCTTCTTATCACTTTCAATGAGCTTGGAATAAAAGGCACCAAGTGCAGATTTGNNAGCAGCCATTGCAGCCGTTNNAGTACGAACATTGCTTCTACCGCCTGTTATTCTTCGATAACCAATAGCTTTTCCACTTTCTTTTGGATGCNNGCCAGCAAGACTTGCTACTTCTCTTCTGTTTAAGTAGCCAAGCTCCGGCATCAGACACACAAAATCTTGAGATAACTTTGCTGGCACTGTTCTCAGAATTTTTTGGCGCTTCTATAACTCTAGATTTTTATCAATGATTTTTTGTATGGCATTATTGAGCTTATTTATCTGACTGTTAAAAAAATCAATGGTTTTTTGGCAACTTTTTTTGTATAGTCATTTTCAGAACCTACATTTCTCTTGGGCTCTCATTTGTGTAACGACGTTGACAAACAAAGTTGATTGTTCTTTAGAAGTAGGGAGAAAGAGTTCTATGACGCATACTGAGCAAGAGCCATTACATCTAGACTTTGCTAAAGTTCTGTGAGACAAGATAAAGCTTTTGNNGGCAGCGATATTCTTGTCAATAAGAAAATGCGATAAACCAATTNNTCCTGTATTTTCTAAAGTTACTAAAGAATTAGGTAAGATATCTGAAAACTTTTTAAACAATTGTTGCCAACCAGAAGCATTATTATCAAATTCGACAACACTCTTCTGTGTGTGAACCGCAACAACATTTTTAAATTTTCCGATGTCAATACCAATAAAGTTTTGATAAGATGTAACCATATTAATAACCTCGATAGTTTATTGATTTAGGATTGTAAATGGGTTCATACATATCTCCCATGCAGCTATTCAAACGTATCGAGGGATAGCCTTGATATAAACGGTTGTCAACGCCGTGTTGGTCGCACACGCCCGCTATTCCTATAGTGAGTAGAGTTATCTTCCCTCTTACTTCATTTATATCATATTTTTAACTTACAATCTTCCCTCTTGTTTCTTTTATAACATATTTTTAACTTACTACCGCCGCGGTATCTCGTTGTAGATTCCGCTATAGCTGTACGAACATTCATTTTTGAAGGTAAATTGCACAGCAAATGGTGTCATTCCAGTGTTTGGCACTGGAATCTAGTCTTTATTATGCAGCCACTTATTTAAAGTTAAGTTTCCTGGATCCCAGTGTCAAGCTACTCGGATGACAAGAAGAGAGCACTGGGATAATGAGAAGNAGGGCACTGGCATGACATCATCCTTTTTTCTGGATCCAAGTAGTCTGGGCACTGCCTTTGTGTTTGAAGCAAAACCTGCTATAACATTTAACACACTGCTTTCACAAACGAATGTTCGTACAGTTGTTTAACAAGCAGCGGAATACCAAATTGTAGAAGTTGCTTTAGCCTTCCTAACCTTCCCTTCAAAGTAGTCTATTTTATAGATTTTTTTACCATACTTGATTTCAAGCCACGAATAAAATCTTCAATACTACAAGGATTTCTCCCTTCCATTTGTACAACTTTAGGAATTAAAGTGCCACCTTTTAAACTTATGTGCATGTTATCATTAACGATCTCACCTTGTTCTGAAGCAAAAGCTTCAAAGTCAGCATCAAGTATCCTGATACGTTTATTATCTATCTTGATGAACGCTTTTGGGTAAAACGCTTTAACCTTTCTATAACCAACTTCACAAGCATCACTTGCATAAATTTTATAGTCTTCCACTTTGTCAGCGTAACATGCATCATTATCGTTCTGTTTTAAGGGAACCTGTTTTTCAATTTCGTTTAGCACTTTCAGCAGTAAATCACTGCCTAGCTTAGATAATTTATCATGCAATGTCTTGTAATTATCGTTCTTTTCGATAAGAAATTTTTCCTGTTTTAAAATAGGGCCGGAATCTAATCTTTCATCCAATTGCATAATGCTAACCCCGGTTTCTTGATCTCCTGCTAAAATTGTGTGCTGTATCGGAGCTGCACCACGCCACCTTGGTAGTAATGAAGGATGAATATTAATACAACCATATTTTGGAATATTCAAAATTTCTCTTGGGAGTATCAATCCATACGCAGCTACAACTGCAACGTCTGGTTTGAAATTTCTAAATTTTTCTTGCTCTGCTGAAAACTTTAGAGAGATAGGAGTACATACCTCTATGTTATTTTCTTCAGCGATAACATGTACTGGAGATTTCTTTGGCTTCTGTCCACGCCCCGAAGGTTTTGGAGCCTTGGTGTATACTGCTACTATTTCATTCTGTGATTTCAATAGTAAGTTTAGTGTACTAACAGCGAATTCCGGTGATCCCATGAAAATAATTCTCATGGTATCTTTGCTTTAAGAATTCTCTGCTAATTTACCGCTTACAGCTTCTACTAATTTAGCAAAATCATCCTTATAATTAACGGCCATCTCAGCCAAAATTTTTCTATTTAAATCAATTCCAGCAAGTGTAAGACCATGCATAAACCTACCATAAGTAAGCCCATGCTCTCTTACTGCTGCATTAATACGTATTATCCATAAACCACGAAAATCACGTTTACGATTTCTTCTGTCTCTATAAGCATATTGCAGTGCTTTTTCAACTCTTTGTAATGCAATTCTATAACAACTTTTTGCGCGCCCTCTATAACCCTTTGCCAGTTTCAATATTTTTTTATGACGAGCGTGAGTAGTGACTCCACGTTTTACCCGAGCCATTTTATTTTACCTCCATTTTGTTAAATACCATAAGGCATATAAAGCTTAACTATACGCGAGTCAGATTTACCAAGAATCGTTGTACCGCGCTGATTACGAATATTAGATTTACTTCTCTTTATCATGCCATGCCTTTTGCCTGACTGAGTAGAAATGACTTTACCCTTAGCTGTAAGGTGAAAGCGCTTTTTAACAGAAGATTTGGTTTTTAATTTTATTTTCTTCATATTCTAAACAAATTTACAAACACTACTATTGAGTTCTTTAATAGTAATTAAGTAGTAGTATAAATAATTTTGTTAAAGAATCAAATTAAAATTGTATATCAAAGGAGCTTAAATGTAATTACACCCAATATGTGTGTTATACCTTCTTTATTCCCAAGTGGCAACAATACTTGCCTCATTTTAACACTTTCACTTTCTTCCTCTTCGTTGATTGGACATTTACTCTCTATTACAGTATCAAGTTTATCAATAACTGCATCTATTTTATATAGCCGCAAAAATGGTGCATCAATTGCATACTTATTATCAATGCGCATCTTTTTCTCAAAACCATAGAATTCAACGGCCTTTTCTCCTGCATTTTCGCAAATATAACCTTGATCTTTGACTTCAATGATAAAACAATGCTGCCACGACTCCATTATTTCTGCAGTGTCTATTTCATGCCTTTCTGGCCAATCTCTGTCTGATCCTTTTATATCACTCCAGTGTTGGGTTACCACATTTGCTATTCTTTTTTCTTTGCCTACATAAATTTCCATTCCAATTTCCACATATAAAACACAGATATGAGGTGAATTTATCGTGAATATATTGATTTTTTCTTACCACAAGGTGCATGTTACTAGAAGTTCTCATACCAATTCCTATTCATATAATAAACAATATGGGAAACAAGATTATACAAGGTAAATATAGCTAGTTGGTTTAGGGTAGCATTAACACCAAAATTATTAAATGAAAAAGTTGTGGATTTAGTAAAGGAAATATTAAAACAGGATATACAATTCTATTGATTTATTAAAGAATCCTGTATGTGAATTTTGGGGATGTTTAAAAAACATCCCCTAGTTTGGACAAGCGCTAATACCCGGTGCTAATTCGAGAAGATAGATGCTCTACTGATGTAGGATTGCTTACTCTGCTGAGCAAAGATTCTCTTTCTTCTGTTTCTGGTGTAGCTCTGGAATGCTCAAGTTGAGTTTGCTCAGAAAGGCTCTCCGCCTCACTATTGCTTTTCTGTGCTTTTTCAACATCGTAGCTACCTTCCCTATTTTTTCTGTGCCATATCAAATATCCTAATCCTCCAACAGCCCCTAAAACTAACATTCCCAATATACCACCAGCAATCCCTGCTATTCCTATATATTGTCCTCCATTTATTTCCGGTAATTTAGGCCCTTCCACATCCGTACTATTAAATATAGGATATTCTAATACTTCTTTTGAATTGTGATCAAAACGGGAAACACTACTTATATTTTCAGGTGTAATTCCATCACTAGCATTTGATTTTTTTATTTCATCCATTACTTTGTCAATCTTCTCAGCAGTTGCTTTGCTTGATGCAAAATCGAATTCTTGTTTTGTTAAAGGAGCTGATTCTATAGTTACATATTCGCTATCTTCTTGCGCCTCATGGTCAACTCCTTCAGTAGTAAATCCTCCCAATTGGTTAATTTGCATATTTTCATCAATTATCTCTTTCAGCTCTTGTGAACTAGTTGTTATTTCCTTATCCCAAAGATTTTTTAGATATGCTTTGTCAAACTCTCTAAAATTATATTCTTTATTACTTTGTATTTTTCTACTCTTAAGAGCATGTCTTCAAACTAAGTAGAAAGGAGTTAAGAAGTGTGTTATAAGATATATTTTAAATGTACCCAAGCGATATAAGTGACAAAGAATGGAAGATGATAGAGCAATATTTTGAACCTAAAAAGACCGGCAGACCAAGAAAACACAGTATCAGAACGATTATCGATGCAATAAGGTATGTGATGAGAACAGGCTGTCAATGGAGACAACTACCTAAGAATTTTCCACCATGGAAAACCGTGTATAGTTGTAATTCGCGTTTAAAAAAAAGTGGAATATGGCAAGAAATTCATGATTTTCTAGTTAAAAAACTAAGAAAGATAATTGGTAAGAATGAAACTCCATCAGTAGGAATAATTGACAGTCAATCAGTAAAAACCACTNCAAAAAGGGGATCCAGAGGATATGATGCTGGCAAGAAAGTAAAGGGTAGAAAACGCCACATCGTTGTAGATACTCTAGGTCTTGTAATTGCTGCTGAAGTACACAGTGCAAGCATTCAAGATCGTGATGGTGCACTAAATCTTTTTGTTCAAGCCAAATGCAAAGCTCCAACATTACGTAAGTTTTTTGCTGATCAAGGATATACAGGTAAATTGCAAAACCGCTGTTTATTGGAAACTGGATGTTTGTTGACGATTACCAAGAAAGTAGTTGATACAGGATTTCAGGTTATTCCTAAACGTTGGATTGTTGAGAGAACCTTTGCTTGGCTCTCCAATTTTAGACGTATGAGTAAGGATTATGAGCATTCTCCTCTCACTTCAAAAAATAACATCTTTTTTAATATGATCACTATTATGCTTCACAAATTAGCTCATTCTTGAGTTTGAAGACATGCTCTAAGACCTGAAATAATTCCATCTATTGTCGATTCACGAATTGCTTGAGGAATGTCTATTGACCTTGCTTCTCCTGTAACAAAGCCTATATCAGCTCCTATAGAAGATATACAGAGGCAGTCTATTGTTAAATCACTTCCTTTCAATAAAAAACCTATCCTTTTATTTTGTTCTATACTTTTCAAGTCAGATACAATTCTAATTGTAATATTTCTTGAGCTATCCATCTCCTGCTTATTTGTTGTTTCTTTCTTTCGTATGCTATTCTTGGCGTTTAGGGATTTTTTTTGCATTTCATACTCCTTAAATTAATTAATAAAATATTATTTGAATTAACAAATATTACTACATGTATAATGAATAAATTATTTTAGTCTATAATTTTTATTAAAATTTTTATATAAGAATTATATATGTTATACTAAATAATATATATCAATATTTAGATTGATGAATTGATTTTACTTCCGTTACAGCTTATTATGCGTAGATAACCTCAGTAAAAACGATGAAGCTAAACGAAATTAGAGAAAGATTTATAAAATTTTTTGTCAATAATAATCATGAGCAAGTTCCTTCTTCTCCTTTGATTCCAGAGCATGACCCAACGCTCATGTTCACAAATGCTGGTATGGTGCAGTTTAAAAATATTTTTACTGGTGCTCAAAAAACTCAAATGAAACGTGCTGTCTCAAGTCAAAAGTGCCTAAGAGCAGGCGGTAAACACAACGATCTTGAAAATGTTGGCTATACAACTCGTCATCACACATTTTTTGAAATGCTCGGAAATTTTAGCTTTGGTGATTACTTCAAAGAAACTGCAATAGAATTTGCGTGGAAATTTATTACTAAGGAGTTATCTCTTGATAAAAATAGACTATCGATAACCGTCTACCATACTGATGATGAGGCGTACGAGATTTGGCGTAAGATAAGTGGCTTTTCAAGTGATAAAATCATAAGAATTGCAACGGATGATAACTTTTGGAGTATGGGAAGCACTGGCCCGTGTGGTCCATGCTCTGAAATTTTTTATGATCACGTAAATCCTAACCTACAAGATGACGATAGGATTGTTGAAATCTGGAATCTGGTATTCATGGAATTTAATAAAGATGAAGAAGGTAATTTACACAAATTGCCAAAAAAATGCATCGATACTGGAATGGGCCTTGAAAGAATAGCAGCTGTTATGCAGAACGTCCATGATAACTATGATATTGATCTATTTTCGGCTCTGATCAATAAATCTCAAGAGTACTGTGGAAGAACAGAAAATAAAGTAGCACATAAGATCATAGTAGATCATCTTCGTGCAGCCGCATTTCTAATTGCAGAGGGGGTGCTCCCTGGAAATGAAGGCAGGAATTACGTATTACGCAGATTAATTAGGAGAGCCGCACGTTATATCCACCTGCTTGGATATAATGATTCCCTACTCCATCGCATTTTTCCGGCGCTGATAGATAGCACGAGTTCGGCTTATATGGGGGATATTTATCCTGAATTGATCAGAGCTAAAAGCTTAATAGAAACGACGTTAAAATTAGAGGAAGAGAACTTCAAAGACACTTTGATGAAAGGCATTAATCTCTTGGAAAAATTCACTGCAGATTTAAAACCAGGCGACACTCTGCTTGGAGAATTGGCGTTTAAGCTATATGACACTTATGGATTTCCTTTGGATATCACACTTGATATTTTAAAAGAGAAANAAATAAATTTTGACCAGAAGGGTTTTGATGATGCAATGGAAGAACAAAAAGAGAGAGCACGTGCTAAATGGGCTGGATCTGGTGAAAAATCTGTTGAGCAAGTATGGTTTGATTTGATTGATAAATTTGGCAAAACAAAATTTGTTGGTTATGAGTTCAATGAAGTAAGTGATGCGAAAATACTAGCTATAGTTTCTTCTAAAAATGAAATAATTGATTCTGCAAAGGAGGGAGAGAAGATAACCATTATACTTGATAAAACACCGTTTTATGGCGAATCAGGTGGACAGGTGGGGGATACTGGAAGTATGCAAACTGGGATCCAGAAAAAAAATGACAGGTCATGTGCTGCAAACTATACTGCTAAAGGTATGGTTATAGTGGAGAATACCAATAAGGTTGATGACCTATGTTTGCACAGATGCATAGTTAAATTCGGTTCAATTTGTAAAGGTGACACAGTTACAGCAAGCATAGATAAGGAAAGAAGGCAAACCTTAAGAAGAAATCATTCAGCTACACATCTTCTGCACTTTATACTCAGAAAAATTCTAGGTGATCATGTCACTCAAAAAGGTTCCCTAGTTGCACCAGATAGACTGAGATTCGACTTTAGTCATAACACTCAAGTTACTCAGGATCAGCTATTCTTAGTAGAAGATATGGTAAACTCTCTAATCAGAGAAAACCTTTCTACGTCTACAAAAATTCAGAGCATGAATAAGGCAATAGACGAAGGAGCTATGGCGTTATTCGGCGAAAAATATAGTGATCAAGTAAGAGTAGTAAATATTGGAGATTCGAAAGAGCTATGTGGCGGCACGCATGTAGAGCATACTGGAAAAATTGGTTTGTTTAAGATAGTAACAGAGAGTTCTGTTGCTTTTGGAGTGAGGAGAATTGAAGCTTTAACTGGTCAGGAAGCAATCAATTATGTACGTGATAATGAAATTAACTTAAAAAAAGTTGCAGAATTCGTAAAAGCACCAGTAAGTGAAATAATAAACCGATTAAATATTTTAAATCAAGAGCGCAAAGAATCTGAAGCTAAAATAAAAAATTTATATAAAAAACTTATAAGCGCAGAGAGCATAAAAAGTACTGAAATAAATGGAATAAATTTTGTAAGTCATGCTTTTACCAATATTCCAGCGAATATAATAAGAGAGTTTATTTTACAGCAACAAAAACCAAAAACGGTAATAGCTTTCACGGCAACAGAAAAAGATAAAACAGTTTTGATTGTCAAGGTAAGTAAAGATTTAACCAATAAGATTAGCGCAAAAGAACTAATATCAATAGCAGTTGAAAAGAACTGTGGTGGGAATGCTGAACTTGCACAAACAGGCTGTGATAGCAATAAAATAGATGATGCCATTACAGCCATTTATAGCAAAATAACAGCTTCTAAGAGCATGTCTTCAAACTCAAGAATGAGCTAATTTGTGAAGCATAATAGTGATCATATTAAAAAAGATGTTATTTTTTGAAGTGAGAGGAGAATGCTCATAATCCTTACTCATACGTCTAAAATTGGAGAGCCAAGCAAAGGTTCTCTCAACAATCCAACGTTTAGGAATAACCTGAAATCCTGTATCAACTACTTTCTTGGTAATCGTCAACAAACATCCAGTTTCCAATAAACAGCGGTTTTGCAATTTACCTGTATATCCTTGATCAGCAAAAAACTTACGTAATGTTGGAGCTTTGCATTTGGCTTGAACAAAAAGATTTAGTGCACCATCACGATCTTGAATGCTTGCACTGTGTACTTCAGCAGCAATTACAAGACCTAGAGTATCTACAACGATGTGGCGTTTTCTACCCTTTACTTTCTTGCCAGCATCATATCCTCTGGANTCCCCTTTTTGAGTGGTTTTTACTGATTGACTGTCAATTATTCCTACTGATGGAGTTTCATTCTTACCAATTATCTTTCTTAGTTTTTTAACTAGAAAATCATGAATTTCTTGCCATATTCCACTTTTTTTTAAACGCGAATTACAACTATACACGGTTTTCCATGGTGGAAAATTCTTAGGTAGTTGTCTCCATTGACAGCCTGTTCTCATCACATACCTTATTGCATCGATAATCGTTCTGATACTGTGTTTTCTTGGTCTGCCGGTCTTTTTAGGTTCAAAATATTGCTCTATCATCTTCCATTCTTTGTCACTTATATCGCTTGGGTACATTTAAAATATATCTTATAACACACTTCTTAACTCCTTTCTACTTAGTTTGAAGACATGCTCTAAGCACTCTACGTCATACCGCCGCGGTATCTCTTAGCCGCTAACACGTAGCGGGATCTGACCTTACCCAGAAAAAGTAGAGAGAAAGTTAAGACGTTTTTGGAGTAAAATAAAACGTTTTTTCAAAGAAGTGTAATATGGCAAAATACTGAAGCTTACCCTATTTTCCTCTTTTTAGCTGCACTTTTATCTATTTTTTAATCCATAACTGGGGTCTTTAGGAGAGTTTGCTAATGAAGGCTCTTAAGTTGACGCCATTGAGTGAACGGTTACAATTATTTATCACTAGTGCCTAAAGTGATCTCCTTTATCCTCTCATCTGCTAATATTTTTAATTTCTCCCCGTATCTATAATAATTTCGCTTTATAATGTATAATTCAGCAGCATCATCATCATCTAATTTAGGGTAATATTCGTAATCGCAATTTTCTTCGATGCCCTCAATGCTTATAGATGATGCTAAAAGTGGAAATAGGATTAATAGTAAAGTTAGTAGGATTCTTGTACAACTATTACACCACGTCCTGGGTAGCGCGTGACCAGTTTTTATTACCTGTAAGTTTTCTGGATCCCAGACTGGGATGACAAGAAAGGAGCACTGGGATGACAGAAGACAGTGCAAGAAATTTCGTAAAAAGCTTTTCATATCAATTATTTAAACTTAATTGTGTTATAAATATATTAATAGCGAAAAAAGAAAAACAAGGTTTAATTTTCTTTTTTATTTGCGATTTATCTATTAATTAACCGTGAAAGGTTACGTGTAATGCTCCTTCACATAATTATCAATAATTGCCTTAAATTCTTCAGAGACATTATCACCTTGTAAAGTTTTGAAATATTTGCCGTCTTTGTAGACTGCTGAAACAGGTTTTTCTCCATATCCAGGCAAGCTGATTCCCAAATTTGCGTGTTTGCTTTCTCCAGGACCATTTACTATGCATCCCATGACAGCAATGCTCATATGCTCTACACCTGGATTTTTNTTCTTCCATATCGGTATATGAGTTTTTATATATCCATTCACTTCTTCAGTTAATATACGAAAACGATCGCTGCTTGTGCGCCCACAACCAGGACATGAATTAACCTGGGGGTTAAAATGGCGCAAGCCTATAGACTGCAATATTTCCTGACACACCACCACTTCATTAGTACGCGATTCACCAGGACGTTGAGTCAAAGAAGCCCGTATGGTATCTCCAATGCCATTTTGCAATAAATAAGTAAGCCCTGCTGTGGTGTTTACTACACCTTTATTGCCCATACCAGCTTCAGTTAAACCCAAATGCAGCGCATAATTGGAAGATTTTGCAAGTGCCGTATAAACTAAAATTAAATCTTGCACTTTGCTAACTTTACATGAAATGATTATTTTGTTTGAATTTAGACCAATTTCTTCAGCTTTTTTTGCACTATCAAGAGCAGACATCACAAGTGCTTTGCGCAGTATAACGTCAGAAGGCCTTGAATTACTAAGCAAAGAGTTTTCATCCATCAGTTTTTGTAAAAGGTATTTATCAAGACTACCCCAATTTACCCCAATTCTAACAGGAAGATCGTGCATTATTGCATACTCTATCACCCTTTCAAATTTCTCATCACGTTTGTCGCCAAAGCCTATATTGCCTGGATTGATTCTAATTTTACCCAGCATTTTGATGTTGTTTGGGTAATTTTGCACTAATTTATCTAGCTCATATTGACCGCAGCCTACCAATATTTTACCGTCAAAACCTTCTTTATTTATCTCTTCTACTATATAAGGTATTGCCCTTGCTACTTCCTCTGAATTCAAAGCAATCCGTACTAACTCTGAACCTGCGCGCGCTAGTTCTGTTATTTCTTTTGCATAATGTTTTGCGCTACTTTTTATATCATCAGAATCTATATGCACACCAAGCGCCATAGATTGTACGACTATAGGATTATTTCCACCTATCTTTACTTTTCCAACTTCTACAACATGATTTTTGTGCCTGATATTGAGTGATAATTCATATGTATTATCACTCAATATCAGGTCTTTATTTAGCATATTATTAATCGCCAATATTGTGATACTATTTTACTGTGTCAGCTACACTGCCAAATGAACTTGAACCATTCAAACTATAAGCATCTACGTTATCCAAATTAGCAATAGAATCATGTGAGCACGTTCTTCTTGATGGAGTTTCTTTTATAGTGATATTTATAGGAGAAACTTTCTTTTCTCGTGTTGAAGTAATTTTTTTTCCTTCTTGTTCATGCTGCTCACTTTCATACTGAGAAACTGGCTCTTGATCTATAAATACAGCACCCCTTAAACGTGCGATATTAATACCATGCTGATTTATCATAGTGCTCTCTTCATCGTCGACTATGCACGCTTCCATGTCATTTGGCTCATTATCAAGACTAGCAATTTTTTTCTCTTTTAATTTTTTGATTAGATCTTCTTTATTTATAGCTCGATCTTGTAACTTTTTTTTCTTGAGCAATTCCCTACGCTTCTCATACAGTTTATATGACTCAGCAAAATCCTCATCTGTATGAAAGTTTGCACCACCAGGGTTACCAGGAGGTATGTATCTCTTACTGAGCTTAGATTTAGCTTCAGCACTATGCACAGTAAAAAAGCTAGAAACCAAAAACATTAATATAAATAAAATTTTAGAAAAAACCCTAAGCATATGGTGCTATAGTAAATATCGTGTTTTAAAAGATAGCAATTAACAAACTTTAAGTAAACCAGAATCTTTACTAACTTTACAATACAAATATTTTTCTAAAAAGTGATATGTTTGCTATCGAAAAACCTACATAGGCTAAGAGAAGAGTAAGGTGTTACAAGTTGCGTAACACCTTTACAAAAAGAGCGTCATCAACTTAATAAGTCAATCAGTGGTGTTTTATGACTAGCGATATTGTTTCCATCAAGTTTTGTGTCTGGCGTATCTTTAGACGAGTTCTTTTCTTTCTCCCTTTCACACTTAACTCCCTGATAGATACAGAATGCAACAAAACTAGTTATTGCTATTGCAGCAACAGCACTGACTATGGCACAAGTTAGTATTGCTTGTTCTTGCCCTCCTACTACCTCTGCAAATGTCTCTACTTTTTCTTCTAAGCCTGTAAATTTTTCTTGCAGGCCATTTAAGTGCTCTTGCATACCTTGAAACTGCTCAGTACCAATCTTATCTTCTAGTGCACTAAAAACTTTTTCAAACTGCTCAGCATCTATCTTTTGAGCTTCTTGCCATTCTTTTAATGCACTAAATACCTCTTTAAACTGTTTAGCATCTATCTTTTGAGCTTCTTGCCATTCTTTTAATGCACCAAAAACTTTTTCAAACTGCTCAGCATCGATTTTTTGACTTTCTTGCAATTCTGTTACACCCAACCAATTGCGCAAAATTCCTTTTACCATTTTAACCCCCTAGCTAATTAATATATTATAATTTTACATTCCCAATGTTTAAATTATTATTAAATTAACTGTCATTATGTATTGACCTTTTAATAATTTTGTTTGACTTGCTTTTTGAAAGTGCGAAAACTTAAATTAAGGTACTTACGAAATACATGAATTATTGTATTTTCGTAACCATTCACACTTAATTCTGCAATTCTTTGATCTCACTCGTGGAGAGGCCAGTAAACTTAACAATAGTGTTGACATCAACATTATTAGCTAGCATTGCTTTTACGACTTCAATTTTTCCTTTCCGTACACCTTTCTCTTCAGTAAGATCAAGTCTGTATTCAAGGATGGCTTCTTCTTTCTGTAGATTCATCACTCTTTCTTCATAAGCTAGGAGATCTTTTTCACTCCAGTGAAACTTGTCTAATTCATCGTATGCTAGCTTTATTATTGGTGATTCCTCTGCAATTTTCTTTAGATCTTCATCTGTCGTTTCTTCTGCATGCTTAAGTAGGGTCGAGAACAGGCGCGCTGCCTCTATAGATTTCTGTAATGCTTCTACAATTTCTGCAATATTCATCACTTTTCCACCTATAGTCACGTTTCCTGCCCCCGCCTCTTCAAACGCAGCATGCGGATTTCCTGCACTACGCTTGAGCCCCTTATCTAAGTTCTTCTTTTCTCGAACCGGCTTGTCTTTCATAAATCCTCAGAATACATCAACTTTAGTGGTGACACTAACAGTAGAGAACCTTCTCTTGAAAAGGAGCTTGCTAACATTCTTGTTCGTTTCACTCTTTCATCAAAATACTTTTTCCATTTTAAGTCAAGGGCGCTCTGATTTTAACATGTCGTCTGATAGGTATATCAATCAGCTTAAGCAGTCTTAGATGTACCATACGCGTCAAGTTAAGGAAAGAAGGTATAAAAAAAAGACAGAATAATAAGGTATAAGTTCTCCCAAATATGTTTTTAGTGAGAGAACCAATGATGAATAAGATAACTTGCCTATCAAATAACCTCAACAAATTTTTTAATAAAAGGGCAGATGAGGTATCAATTGAAACAGGATTTATAAAAAGGAAGAGAAAACTGAGCGGTTCATCATTCATAAAAGCTATAATTTTTGGCAATATAGGAATTGAAAATTGCAGCATAGATGCAATGTGCCAATTATTAAATGAAGAATCTGTAGTAATAACGAAACAGGGTTTAGATTTTAGGTTTACTAAAGAAGCAGTGGAGTTTATGAAAAGAATGTATAATGAATCTATGGTTTTATTTAACAATACCTTGCAAGTTGATTGCAGAATATTGCAGCAATTCAAAAGCGTCAAGTTATTGGATNGTAGCTATATTAGCCTGCCTAACAGTATGGAAAACATGTATAAAGGGTATGGCACTAGTTACAGTGGTTATGAAAGTAATACTAGATCTGGAATAAAGTTGCAATTGGTTTTTGATTACCTAAATCAAACGTTAGACCAACTTAACATAACAGAGGGAATAAGGTCAGATCAAGGATATAGAAAACATTTAAGCAATATATCGAACAATGATTTGATAATATCTGATCTAGGTTATTTTGTACCAAGTTCTTTCAAACAAATTGATGAAATAGGGGCTTATTTTATAAGTCGTNTGATACCAACATATATGATATAGAAACAGGTCNAAAAAATAGAGTTATTGGAATGTTTAGAGGATAAATTGTTTCTAGAAAGTGAAGTATTATTGGGAAAAGAGGCAAAGATTAGAGTAAGAATTATATGTCAAAAGCTAACTGAAGAACAGTCTATGGCTAGAAGAAGGAAGGCTACTAGATTAGCGAAATCACATGGATACACATCTTCCAGAAAGAACCAAAAGTTACTGAGTTGGTCAATATTCATAACTAATGCTCCAGATAGAAAAATGAGTGCTGAGCAAGTATTAACAATTTACAGGGTAAGGTGGCAAANNTTATTTAAATTATATAAGAGCCATATAAAGCTTGATGAGCTAAAAGGAAAGCCATACAGGGTACTATGTGAATTATATGCTAAATTGTGTGCAATTCTTATATTCCATGGAATGGTTAGTTGTACAGAACTGGAAAAAAATACAGAACTTAGCTTAACAAAGGCATTTATTGAGTTCAAAAGGCGGGTTAGAGGGTTACTTTTGGCACTAAATAATAAAATTAATAACTTGAAAATTTTCCTTAAAAAGCTTACCAAAACTTGGTCTCAATTTTCATTGAAAGACAAGTATAGGAGAACTAGAGTGTCCACCTTAACTTCCCTAAATTTGCTCACAATCTCTTAACTTGACGCGTATGGTTATTTTCAGCACTAAAGAATAAAGTTAATAGTTTGAAAATTTTTCTTAAAAAGCTTACCATAACTTGGTCGCGATTTTCATTAAAAGACAAGTACAGAAAAACTAGAGTATCTACCTTAACTTCCCTGAATTTGCTTACAATCTCTTAACTTGACGCGTATGCTTTTTTGAACATTCCCAAATTAGATTATAAAATCCTCTGACAGCACATTGACATCTTCTTGTGTTTTACCGTCATCCACAACTGTGTAATCAATATTACACTTATTGAGTCCACTTAATATCCTGTTGTGGAAATATTTCTCACCATAATCTTCCATAATAACACTTATATAGTCAACACTGTCAATATCAGAAAGTTTATTACATATTTTTGGATCTTTAACTGCATAGTGTTGTGTAAACTTACACTCACTGTTATCATCTTTACAAAAAGAAATTTTTCCTTTTTGTTTATTATCTGCAGTCATGATAAATCTGTTGCCTTTTTGATCTTTTGCTGAAAACTCATTACTACCCTTGTCTATGGAATATTGTTCCTTTGGAAATGTAAATGTTAAATGATATGTCATAATACTACCTTAATAAAAATCGTTATTGTAGTGTAGATTTATTAATAAATAATATACATTGTGGTATAATGAATACAAAATAGATTTAATGAACCTCAGTAGGGCTGCCAGTTGGACCCATAAGAATTATTTGCTCACCTTCTCTTAAGTGTCTGCATAAATTAGTGGAGCCGCCAGTTTCAAGCACAACAGTGGAAATAATTCCTTTTTTNTTGTCTACTTCAGTGCCGGTTACGGCTATACCTTCCATAGCAAGGTTTGTATTATTGGCTTTTCTGCTATTGGTTTCAAAATTTTGCAACCTAAAAAATTGTCCAGATTTAAAATTCTTTGCCGCAAGAGGTGCTTTAATCACTATTTCTATCACTTTATCTGTTAAATATTGAACTTTTATGACTTTTGCAGTGAATTGCTCTTTGATTCTATTGAAGAATTCTTCATTAGCCAGGTCTTCAACACTTGACCACGCATTTTTTTTCTGGCCCACAACATCACACACTGGAATGACAGAAACGAAGCTATTAACTCTACTCAAAAGCTGAGAAATAATAGGGTAGCCGTTCTTAGCACTTGCCATAGCTTTCACGACACTGCCGCTATACGAAGGATGAAGGTCACCAAAAAAGCTAATTGTTTTATTGCCTTGCTTGTATACTAATATTCTGTCTTTATTTCGCATCTTAGGAGAAAATATTGGATCCATTTCTTTTCTTGATGAATTCAATTGAGTAAAATACCCATTACTTAATTTAAAATGCCTTTTATCTTCTGTTGCAATAACTGTATTTGGCTCAGTACCTGCTGCTATAAAAATAGAACGTGCTTTTATACGTTTGATTTCGCCGGATTTTGTGTCTATCAGTTTTATTGATTCAGCATGGTTATATTTATCCGTCACAACTTCAACTGGCTCTAAGTTTTCAATAAAGTAAATCCCTTCTGATAATGCGTTTTGCACCTCTTCGCTATTTAATCGATAACTTGGTGAATCTTTTAGCTCTTTTCTATATATAACTTTCACTCCCCCGAGGCTCTGCATTAACTCTAATATTTTTATTTCTTTATTCTCTTTTTTTGCTAACTCTTGCTCTGCTTGGATCAACTTTGCGTGCGATATGAGCTCATTTGCAA
Source organism: Wolbachia endosymbiont of Anurida maritima (assembly GCF_042182995.1). Taxonomy (NCBI): domain Bacteria; kingdom Pseudomonadati; phylum Pseudomonadota; class Alphaproteobacteria; order Rickettsiales; family Anaplasmataceae; genus Wolbachia; species Wolbachia endosymbiont of Anurida maritima. The sequence goes on along the minus strand of NZ_CP102058.1, from coordinate 179,802 downwards.
TTTTGTGTTCTTCTTCTGTCCAATCTTTTTCAACACAGTCCTTTCCATACTTATCAACTAATATCTCATAACGAAGAAGAAATTTTTCTACTTGAATTGGATAATACGCTAAAGCTTCAGTGGCAGTGTCAATCGCAGTAAGCCCCGCACCTATGACAACTATCGGCATACGAACTTGCAAATTTGCTATAGAATCAAATTTAAGAGCGCCAGTCAGTTGTAACAACATCAGAAAATCAGATGCCATGCGTACTCCACGAGCTAGTATGTTTTTTATTTTGATCATTCGTGGCTTACCAGAGCCAAGTGCTAAGGCAATGTGATCAAAACTCAAGTTGAACGCGTCATCAACATTAATCGTGCCACCAAAACGAATGCCTCCATAAAGTGCGAAATTCTCACGTCTTTCCAGCAGTAATCTAATAATCTTTAAGTAATTCTTATCCCACCGAGAAGTAATACCATATTCTGCCACCCCACCAAACCCTCCTGCCATGCGTTCACTCAATTTTTCGTGTTCAAAATCTTTAATTAGCTGAAGATTATCGATCAAAGGCTCAATTTTTAGTCCATCAATGGCAATAACGTTATGCCCATCATTCAATAAATGATGAGCTAAATTAAAACCAGCAGGACCAAGGCCTACAACTAGGACGTTTTTTCCAGTGTTTCCTCTTGGCAATGGACGCTGAAAATTTAAAGGATTCCAACGGCTGAGCAGAGAATATATTTCAAATCCGTACGGTAAACTGAGCACATCATCCAGAATCTTTGTTTCAACCATTGGCACATTTACAGGCTCTTGTTTCTGATATATGCACGAGTTCATGCAATCATTGCATATTCTGTGCCCAGTGGCTGCACATAGCGGATTATCTATCATCACAATTGCAAGACTTGCTATGCTGTATCCTTCGCCTTTCACCAGATTCATTTCTGATATTTTCTGTTCTAGTGGACAGCCATGCAGTTCAACTTTTAGTGGGGACTGTTTAAAGGTATTGTCGTTATTAATTAGCCCCTTTGAGCAGCTGTCCTTGTTCTGCTTATGACAAAATATGCAGTAGTGAGCATTATCCAATGCTTTATCTAAACTAGCCTTTTCACTTGTTAGGTCAAAACCGTATCGTCTTTTTACTTCATTTGAATACAGCACTTCAACTTTGTCCACTTCTTTTTTAGAAAATTGTATAAGATTCTCGTGGTCAATTTTTTTATGTATGCTAAATAATATGCTCTGTTTATTTTTCACTCTCCACGCTGCATATTGTGCTGCAAGTTCTATTTCCTCTTTGTGATCCTCTTTATTTTCAAACCAATGCATCACCTGCTCAGCAAAATTTTTTTCTGTTGTTGGCAAAGTAAGGAAACTATTTAATCTGTTGGTAACATAATCAATATTTGCTATATCAGTGTATTTCTTCAATGCATAGCGTTGGACAAATAACCTTTTGCATTTATATATTAGAGCAAAGTTGTTGTGCTTTTTCTTTAGCTCCTCTATTTCTTTTTCAATATTGAAAAGTTTTGCAATAAATCCATCAAGTAAATATGAGAGGTCTATTATTAACTGACTATCTGTCATCCAAGTAGCTGACACTGGAATCCGTCCTTCTTGTTTTCTAGATCCCAGTGTCAAGCACTGGGATGACGGGGGGTGACACTGGGATGACATCGAAGAAGAAGCTGCTTTTTCTCTTGCTTCAATTAATGAACAAAACAAGCTTTCATCACATGATTTAATATAATTCAAAAATGTCTCATCTAATTTTATTAATCCATCACGAGTATATAGATTCGAAAATGAGATTTTGAAATTCAGCTTCATTGCTATACTATAAAGTGTACATGCTGTTTCTTACAGATGAAGATTTTATTTATTTTGCAGTACTGCTGAGATTGTTGCTTCTGCAACTTTTTCTTCGCCAACAGATGCAATACACCTAAATTTGTGTACACCTAAACACACACTTTGAATGTTAGCTTGAAGAATCAATGTGTCCCCTGGAGTAACTAGCTTTCTGAATTTTGCATTTTCAATGGATCTCAAGTAAACAACTTTATTTTCTATTGTTTCTTTGCCTAGAACACATATAGCAGATGCCTGAGCTAGAGATTCAATTATCAAAACTCCTGGCATTATTGGATGACCAGGGAAGTGGCCAATAAAAAATGGCTCATTGAAAGTCACATTTTTGATTGCTTTTATACTTTTACCAGGATCACACTCTATAACTCTATCTACTAAGAGAAACGGATAAGAATGTGGCAATATTTTTATAATATCACTGATATTAAATTGCATAAGCCTACTCAATGCCTTTTAAAGCAAATTCAGGTATTTCCTTGTTTATATTGTTTAATACCACATCTGATAAATCAACTTCATCCGTGGAGTATAAAACTTGGTTCTTTTTTGAAATAAATACTACCAAATCTATGTTGTTTTTTTCTGCCATTTTTTTAGCAACTTCTTTTATCTTGTTAAAAACACTCTCTACTGCGTCTCTATAGCTTTCTTCTAAATGTAACATTTTTTTAGCGTAATTATCTCTAACATTTACAGTGTGCTTATTAAATTGTCCTGTCTTTTCCTTTTTTGCTTCTTCTGACAAAAGGTCAAATTCTTCTTTTGATGGCTTAAGTTTTTCTAACTCATCTTCAAATTCTTGTTGTAATCTAGAATTCTGCTCCTTTATTTGTTGTTGTATATTTTGCAGAGCAAGAGATTCATTGATGACTTTGTCACTATCGATAATTGCAGCTTTTATGTTCTGAGGCCGATATTCTATAAACTTATACCCCACAAATAAGGAAATAATTAAGGCAATAACTGATATAAATAACTGTATATATTTCATTCAAATCCCCGCTTCAATAGAAAATTTAACATTTGGTGATGGTATTATATCATAAGATTCCTTTACTAAAGGAAACCCGAAATCCAGTCTAAGTCTACCAAAAGGAGAAAGCATTGAAAAGCCAAAACCTGGTGACACTCTCACAAGCTTGCTATCGTAGTATTTCCCTTCATACTTCTTATTTTTATCATCTAAGCCGAAAAGTGTTGCATAGTCAACAAATAATGAGCCTTTGATACCAGCATAGTCATATAGTTTTGGTAGTGGGAAATCTACTTGCTGTGTTAGATTAAAATAAGTTTTGCCTCCCAATGAGCTTTTATTTTTGTCTTCTGCTCTTGGTCCAATGCCAGAAAGGTCAAACCCTCTAATCTCATTACCCCCTTTAAAAAAGTGCTGGCCAATGTTTAGATCTTCATCAGTATAAGAAAAAATATGACCTGCCGCCATCTTAAAGCGCAGCGTTATATCATCGTCAATTTTGCTTAATATAGGGTGCGTATAAAAAGATAAGAATTCAGATTTTAGGAAATTCACGTTTCCTCCCAATCCTGAAATATCCTGACTTAAGCGCAGTAAATACCCTTCTTTTGGGGCATATAGATTATCCAGTTTATTATATGCCAACGTGTATCCCACTGATGAAATCTGATGTTCACCTTTTCGGTCCAGTATTATTTCAGAGATATCGGCGTCTTGTCCACCCTTATTATCCATGTGTATATGATTATACTTATAAGAATAGCGAAGGGAATTAGTTAAGTTCTCTGTGACTTTATATGATAACTTTGTAAAAAATCCCATATCGCAACTATCAAAAGTAGTGTTTGGTTTATCTTGTTTTTCATAAAATACACCCATGCCTAGTGACGTATCAGAATCGTTAAAATTACTTTCAACAAACTCTAAATCAGTAGAAAATGCGTATTGACTTTTTTCAAGAGCAAAAGAGAGCTCTTTTCCAGTACCAAATAAATTACGGTCTTTGAGGTCAATTTTAATCAATGCTCCACCAGGAAGAGACACACCGCCTCCCAAATACAACGAAGTAGTGTTTTTTTCTTTAACATTTAAGTCAAGATTTACTGCATCGTCATTAACTGCGTAACTATTTACTTTCACTGTTTCAAAAAAATCACTACTAATTAGTTTTTTACGTGATTTTTGAATCTCAGATATATTGTACGCATCACCTTCTGCTACACTTAGCTTACTTCTGATCACTTTATCTAAAGTGCGATCGTTACCATCAATTGTAATTTGATTTATATAAATCTTTTTACCCGGCAGCACTCTATAGGTTACATCTACAACATTGTCACGTTGTGCATACTCTGGATTAACTTTTGCAAATATATATCCTTTCTCATTTAAATATTTATTTATTTTTTCTACTGTATTATTAATTTTAACTCTATTAAATATCTTATCGTTTTCCTCTGTTATAAAATCTAATATTTCTTTTTTTAAGCTCAAATCCTGAATTTCAGTTTCAACATTAACCTCATTATTTCCAAATAAATACTGCTGTCCTTCGTCAATCAAAAAAGTTAACTCTGTTTGATTGTTATTGTTAACCTCAACAATTGGTTGAATATTATTTTGAATATATCCTTTAGATGAATAAAAATGATCGAGCAATTCTGTGTTAATCAATAGATATTGCGGTGAATAATGATTTCCGCCTTTAAAAATGGCTCTAAATAATTTACTAAATATGTCATTACTATGTCTTTTGATAACTTGCTCTAGCTCATTTTCAGAAAAGTTTTTGTTGCCTATAAATCTTATATCCTTGATTTTAGAGGTTTTGCCTTCTTTTATTTTAAAAATTAGATTGACCCTATTGCCATCAAGCTTATTCAGGTCATATTCAATTTTAACACTAATCTTACCGTTATTTCTATAAGTAGTGACTAAATTCACTAAATCGTTTTGCAATTTTGTTTCAGTAAAAATAGTTAGCGATTTTGACTGAATTACATTATTTAGCAGCTCTTTGCTGTTAAATAATTTATTACCCTTTAATATTATCTTGTTAATTAGTGGATTTTCTTGAATTTTTACTACTAANTTTTTTTTATCATCTATGTAAGCATTAACACTAGCAAATAGCTTTGTTTTATATAAACCTTTTATAATCGAATCTATATCATCGTCGTTTACATAATTACCAGGTTCCAATTTTATATAAAAACCTATTGTTTGATTGCTTACTCGCTCATTACCAATATATTTGATATCTTTTATCTGCGTTTTTTCCTTATTTTCTAAAGCAACAAGTAGAGTAGGAAAAGAGATAAAAATTATCATTAGTATGTGGAATAGCTTTTTCATATTTATTTTAAAAAAGACTCCTAATATCATTCGAAATTGCAATTGCCATCAGCAAGAACAAAATGAAAGCACCAAAGGTAGCTTCATATTTTTGATATTTCAAACTTAAATCTCTACGTATAACTGCTTCTATAATATAACGAAATAAATGCCCACCATCCAGCAGTGGAATTGGGAGTAGATTAAACACAGCTAAACTAGTTGAAATCATTGCTATGAGATACACAACCATAATAAATCCCTTTTTAGCTGATTGCCCTGAGTACTTTGCAATTTTTATTGGCCCACCTATTTCATTGATACTCCTTTTACCAACAATAATTTGAAAGAGAGCTTTGATCGTTAAGCACATATTGTGGTAAGTTTCACTTACTGATAAGCTCACAGCCCCAAGAAAATACGACTGCTTTAATGTATTGACTGAAATAATCCCTATAGTTTCTCTTTCTATTATGTTGCCAAAGACGTCTCTACCCTCAACTGTCAATGGAATCAGGCTAGTTCTATGCTCCTCATTATTTCTGCTATACTTAATTTCCATCCTCGTCTTGGGATTCGACATTATCACACGTGAAATATCTTCAAAGTACTTTATTTCATTCTCATTAATTTGCGTAATAGTATCACCAGGAAGCAAACCAGCTTGTTCAGCTGCACTGCCTTCAATTACAGTTCCAATAACAGGTGGAGTGCGATAATAGCCTGCCGTACTAAAAAATATTGTAAAAGCTATAACAGCGAGTATCATATTTGCAAAAGGTCCTGCAAAAACCACTGCTGCCTTTTGATGACGTGGCTTTGTGTGGAATGAATATAATCTTTCTTCGTCAGTCAATTTTTGTTGATCAGCTGCAACGCTTGCTGCATTAGCATCACCAAGCATCTTAATATAGCCACCAAGTGGGAAAATACTCAATTTCCATCTGGTACCAGACTTATCATTAAAACCAAAAATTTCAGGACCCAAGCCTATAGAAAAAGATTCAACTTTAACTTTGCACGCTTTAGCAACGATATAATGTCCATATTCATGCACAAACACTACAACAGAAATTATCAAGGCAAATGACAAAAAACTATATATTCCATCGCCAAACTGATGAATGAAATTCGAAATTAACTCCACCTGTGTATTTAGATCTTAATAAAATGTTAAGTATATTAAAACACACCTTACTTGACAAGCGTTTAATTTAATTTTTAAATTAAAAAAAGTTTAATTGTAATGACAGATACCTCACTACTCAGAAGAAAATTGATGTATAGAAGTTGGCATAGGGGTTGCAAAGAAACCGACATACTTTTAGGGCATTTCGCATTGAAATATCTTGATAAATTTTCCTTAAGCGAACTAATCGAATACGAAAAAATAGTTGATCTTGATGATTACGAATTATATTGTTACATAACTCGTAAAACAAACCTCCCTCCTGGCTTAAGTAGTCAGATAGTCAATTTAATTGCTTGCTTTATTGAAGCTAATCCTTTATGCACTCAATAATCTTATTTACCTTACCTAGCACCTCAGTATATTCTATTCTTTTCTCGTTTTTATAATTTTCGCGCTCTTGATTGACTTCATCCAACCGCTTTGTTAATTCTAAAATTTTATCCTCAAGAATTAGTGCTGCAAGTAAGAAATTTAATGCATCCGAACCCTTACCTCCAATTTTTTGAGATACAGAACCAACTAGCTTGTCAAAACTATTAGCAAGGCGTAATAAATGGCTCTTCTTCCCACTTTCGCAAGATATTTTATATGTGTTATTACGTATAACTATTTCTACTACTTGCATATGATGCTAAAAATTTTTATTGTACAGTATAAACTTAAATTCCTACTTTTATCTTATTTATAGTATAAGTTTTTATTCATTTATCAAATCAGACAATTTTTTACTGCTACGAAAATATGTTTTAAAGTATTGATTCTTTGTAAACTTCTGTAACATTAAATGGCCCACTTCTTTCAAGTTATAACTTCTAACTGAAAAAGAACCAAATCCCCTAATTTCAACTCTATTATGATGTTTCAATGTGCTTGAAAGTATCCCAAAAAATCTATCAACTATAGCTGCTATAACAATCTTATCTAAAAAAGGATGTCTTTTTGCTACCCTTGCTATTATATCAGATTTTGTTGCCATTTATATGAAGCCAAAATAAGTAAACCTTATCACTTAGCAGATAATACTATGTTATATTCTTCAACACCCAATACTTCAACTTCTATTTTTTCTGATATAGAGAATTTTTTATTTTCCGGTAAATGCTCTTGATCTATTAGAAGGGTTACATCGTTCTCAACTTCAACGACTAGTCCATTCTCTTCTCTCTTACCTACAGTAACCTGTATTTTATCGCCTACCTCAACTTTCTTTATTAGTTCTTCAAGAGGGTCATACTCTATTTGTTTTATGCCAAGATAAATTCTTGCCCGATTCATGTTAGCCCTTATTACTTTTGCTTCTATTTTATCACCTACATTATATTTCTTTATCTCATCTGAGCTATTTTTAGACCAACTTAGATCTTTCACATAGATTGTCCCTTCTACGTTCTCATCTATTTCAGAATCATTGAAAGCAACAGATATATATGAACCGGCATTATTCTTAACCTCACCAGAAATAATAGAACCAGGAGGATACTTATTAACACATACTTGCCAAGGATTATCTATACACCTTTTCATGCTTAAACTCATCCTATTCTTAGCAATGTCAATACTGAGAATTTTTACATGTACTTCTTGTCCCCTTGTTACAAGACTACTAACTGGCAAATTGCTCTTAACCCAAGTTATTTCCGATGAGTGTACTAAACCTTCAATTCCAGGTCTAAGCTCAACAAATAATCCATAATCTTCTATACTTGTTACATGACCCTTATGCACACTATCAACTGGATATTTTGACTCTGCATCTTGCCAAGGGCTATCTTCTAGCTGCTTTACACCTAAGGAAACTTTCGCATTTTCCTTATCTATTTTTATAATTTTAACTTTTATAGTTTGGCCATAAGCAAAAACTGCAGATGGATGACTTACCCTACTCCAAGAGATATCTGTAATATGTAGCAATCCATCTATAACTCCCACTACATCTGATTCATGAATACCGACAAATACACCGTAATGAGTGATGCTTTTTATTTTCCCTTCTATTATATCGCCTTCATTTAAAGATTCTAAAAATTTAATTTTTTCACCAGCGTGCAATTTTTCTAACACCAGCTTTCTTGATACTACAATATTACCCTGCTTCTTATCCATTTTAAGCACGATGAACTTTTGTTCAGTTTCAACAAGGTGCCTAGCGTCTTTTACTTGCTTCAAATCCACATGACTCAGCGGTAAAAAGGCACTTATTCCGTCACCAAGATCAACAATAAAGCCACATTTAATTGAGCGTTTAATAACTCCACTTACTTCAGCCCTTGTAACTGTATATTCTTCCAACTTATTCCATTTCTCATCTCTAATTGCTTTTTCACGGCTAAGAACAACATTACCATGATAATCTTCAATTCTTTCCACATAAACTTTAATTTTAAAACCAATAACAACCTCATCATTACACCCGAGCTCCTTGATCAGAATTCTCCCATCAGACTTTAAACCAATATCAACCACGATGTCGTTAATGTTCACTCTTGTAATTACACCTTCTACCACATCTCCTTCTTTAATTTTATTAATAAAAGAATCTTCAAATAAAACATTATCCTGATCCTCAAATTGACCTTGAAATATCTCTTCTATAAACTTGTTTGATGATAGCTTTCTGATAGTAACCGGCAAATTTACAGATGGATTATTATTATTCATACCTTTAACTTAAACTTTATGAGAACTCATATATTATATAATATTAACAATTAGTGACAAGTAATTTCTTATTAATTCACTTTGAGAATTGTTTAAGCTATAAAAAGTAAGGTTATGTAAGAGTATGCTTAAGAATAGCAAGTGGATTAGATCGTTCTCCAGAAGGTCCAGGCTAAAACCGGATGTTGATGAAATATTGGAAAGATATTCTATTCAAAACAGCAAGGAATCTGTAGAAAAGGTCGTAAATTCACGAAAAAGAATATGGGTAGAAATAGGCTTTGGCAACGGTGAAAATATGCTTTACCAAGTGCTTAATGAACCTGATCTATTATTTATAGGATGTGAGCCCTACTTAAAGGGGGTTTCTCGCTTGCTAACAAACATAGAAATACAAAACATAAAAAACATTTTAATATGGACAGAAGATGCAAGAGAATTGATTGCAAATTTTCCTGACAACAGTGTTGAAAAATTCTTTATTCTCTTTCCAGATCCATGGCCAAAAAGAAGCCACAATAAAAGACGATTAATTAATAAGGAATTTTTAAATTTATTAGCAAAAAAAATACTTATAACAGGGGAAATATCCATTGCAACCGATCATCAGGATTATGCAGAGTGGATAGCATCACATATAAAGCAGTGTAACTCTTTAACCTATAGGGAAGATGATTTCACAAGTTATACTCTTACAAAATACCACAGAAGAGCGCTCAAAGATCAGCGTAAAGTGAGATTCTTTAAAGTAAGTAGACTTCTTGCATAACCCAAACTAAGTAGAAAAAAGAATGGTGTCATCCCAGTGCTTGACACTGGGATCCAGACTTTCCTTAAAAACGTTATATTTTAACATAACACTTATATGCTCACCAACTTAGTGCTAATCAAAATCCTGAATCCCAGACGGCTTTGTTGCATCACACTTTATGAGATGGTGATTTATGGTAAATTCATGTAACTATCTCAAATTTAGCCATACCAATATCAGTGAATTTATTAAGCAAATAGCATTTCAGTTCTTTTTCTCGATTTATCTCAGATTTATTCCTAAAACTAAATCCGAATATTTGCTTTAATCTTGAGAAAAACCCTTCAATATAAGATCTTTTCCCATAATTTACTTCTTTTTTCCATTCTTTCATGCCATCTTCACCGTATAATTTTATTAACCTAATAGCAGCATTCCTGTCAGACATATAATCTATTTCTGGATGTTCTGCCGCATTGTTTATTGGTGGAATTTTTGTCTTTATATCATATTCGTTACACAACTTATAAAACTTGTGCCTATCACATGCTCTATCTGCATATAGTGCTTTTATGGCATGCTGAAAATCAACTTCTTTTAGCAAATCACAAGCTCCATAGTGATCAGAGTAGACACCGTTACTGTATTTTACAGCTATGGCTTTTTTGTTGTTTATATTCAACATTACGTGCAATTTTCTCGTTTGCTCATAGCCACGATATTTTCTGTCAGTGCTATTTTCCTTGCTGTGTGTTGTTGTATATACTAATTCCTGTACTGTCCATAGCAATTTCGATATCTTCCATATTATTTTTATCAATTCTGCAATCATTTATCTTAATATTAAGTTTCTTAAACCTTCTTGATGCTTGTGAATAGCTGATAACTGCCAAATCTCTTCCTATTTGTTGCAAATACCCTTTTATAAACCCGACTGTTTGTCTTAAACCAATTCTAAAGAAACTGACGATTATATGCACCAAAATCACAACTTTATCACTATAAATATAGTTGCCACCCTGCATTTTTGGACAATTCTCGTACCAATTTTCTATGGCGTCATTGATATAACAAAAAATGCTTCCTCTTTCTTGGAGAAATTTGTTATATTCATGGCAGTTACTGACTCTCATTTTTTGTGGCATATTTTTTCTTCAACAGTTAAATGGCTATTTATAATGAATTTTGTCAGTAACTGCCAGTTCTTTTCACTTGAGCGATGCAACAAAGCCATCCCAGACTGGGATGACACCTCTGGGCACTGGGATGACAAGAGGGGGCACTGCCGTCATAAAGGAGAACTAGTGTCAGCTACTTGCATGACATCATAGGAGGCTTGGATATGACACCCTGACAACCGTCATCCCGCTACGTGTAGCGGGATCTATGTTAAGGTATGACGGTTAAATAAGGGATCCATGTTAAGAGATACCGCGAATGAATCGCGGTATGACGGTTCGCGGCGGGATCCCAGATATGCAGCTGCTATAATTTTATGTAATCCGCCAAAAAATACCCTTAACACTACAATAAGGGGGCTGGCAAAACTTATCAAGGAATCTTTGACGAAATGATTTTGAAAGTAAAGAGCGGGAGAAGGGGTTCGAACCCTCGACCTCAACCTTGGCAAGGTTGCGCTCTACCAACTGAGCTACTCCCGCAATTAAATTAACCTAAATTTACTTAATTATAGGCATATACAGCAATTTGTAAACCCCCGTGTACACGAAAAATGTGAGAGCCCATAAATTTGCGTGGTTCCTTCTATGGATAGTCCTCAACAACTCATGATATAAATATATCTTGAGGAAAAAAAGCTAGTATAAGGTAAGAAATATTATACTAGAATGGAATGTATTAAGTGCAGCGGCAGGTGCGTTAAGAACGGTAAGTTGAAAAGCGGAAAACAACAATATAAATGCAAAGAATGTGGCAAGCAATTCGTGGAAAATGCAAAGAAAAAGTATATTACACAGGAAGAATGGAATTTAGTAGATAGTTGAAAGAATTTCTATAGCGGAAGAGTTACAGCAATCTCAGAAACCCATTTACAAAATTATGTAAATAAAAAATACAACAACGTAAAAAAAAATTGAGGAGNNCCATATAGAGTCAATACCAACAAACGCAAAATAGTAGTAGAATGCGACGAAATGTGGAGTTTTGTTGGTAAGAAGACAAAAAAAGTGTGGTTGGCAATGANNACCAGACAGATAATTGGGTTACATGTTGAGGCAGTGAAGATGCAGCTAAACTATTTCAAAACAANNGCATATAGCAAGAATGCTACTTTTATTTCTGATAAACTAGACTCTTATACTGCAAATTTTCCAGCAATACTTCAAGTTTATAAACACTCTGGTCNNTATATAGAGCGGTTTAATTGCACAATGTGGCAAAGGTNNTTAGTCAGAAAAACTTTGTCATTTTCCAAGAGTTTAAGCAACCATATAGGTGCCATTTGGAATTTCGTCCATCACTACAACCTCATCATGAGTTGTTGAGGACTACCCCTTCTATGATCTTTTCGTATACTTAAGGCTCATTTTTGATTATCATAAGTTTTTAATTATTCCACAAAGCTTTATGGGAATATTTTTATATAAAGACGACTTGCCAGCTAGTTCAATACCAGATGATGTAAGGTCTATAGCTGTTGATACCGAGGCAATGGGGCTACTTCATAGCAGAGATAGATTATGCCTTGTGCAGCTCTCTTTTAATGATGGCAACGCTCACTTAGTTCAACTCAAGAACGATTATACAGCGCCAAATTTGAGAAAAATATTAGAGGATAAAAATATAACTAAAATATTTCACTTCGCACGATTTGATGTAAGCATAATACGTCATTACTTGGAAACTTGGGCACTTCCGTGCTATTGCACAAAGATAGCTTCACGTTTAGTTCGCACTTACACAGATAATCATAGCTTAAAAGAGTTGTGCTTAGAGCTGCTTGATACCAAACTAAATAAGCAGCAGCAATCTTCTGATTGGGGAAATGAAAATTTGACAGACAAACAAAAAAGTTATGCTGCATCTGATGTTTTATATCTCCATAGGATAAAGGAAAAGCTAGACTTAATGCTGGAACGTGAAAATAGAAAAGAATTGGCCCAAAAGTGCTTTGAATTTCTTCCTACTCGTATTGAGTTGGATTTAATGGGGTGGGAAAACGTGGATATCTTTAACCACCAGATGTAATCATTTTGTACAAAATACTTTAGGGTAGAAGAATTTAGTTGATTAGCTGCTAATTGATACGCTATATTTTACAAGTAATCGTTTTAAGTTTAGGTATTTTATGAGTGATGATATTACACCGGTAAATGATCAAAATTTCAAATCTGAAGTCGCTGACTATAAAGGGTTTGTTCTGATAGACTTTTGGGCAGAATGGTGCGGGCCATGCAAAAGTCTAATGCCGCGTATTGAACAGTTGGCTAAAGACAAAAAAGGCAAGATTAAGATCTGCAAGTTCGACATAGATGAAGGGACTGAAGTGCCAAGTAAGTATGGAGTGCAATCTATACCCACTTTAATCATATTTCAAGATGGTAAGGAAATTGCACGCAAAATTGGTGCAACAAATGATTTGCCAAGTTGGGTTGATAGTGAAATAAGCTAATAGACAAATTTGCTTTTGTGTGTATTATAAATATTGATAAAAGGGATTGTAGCTCAGTCGGTTAGAGCAGTTCGCTCATAACGAATTGGTCGTAGGTTCGAGTCCTACCAATCCCACCATTGTTAGCATGATCGTAACAATGAGAAAACTATAGTATATGAATTATATGTTGATATAATAGAGGAAATAATGGAATTTACTAAATCTTTGAATAATAAGTTAGATGGGTTGCACTTACTAAATCATCCATTCTACCAATCATGGAATACAGGGAGCTTAAGCTTGCAAGCTTTACAAACCTATGCTAAAGAATATTATCACCATGTTGCTGCGTTTCCTCGTTATATCAGTGGTATACACTTTTTGTGCCCAGATTTAAAAATGCGACAGGTTTTGCTTGGTAATTTGATAGAAGAAGAACAAGGTGATGAAAATCATCCAGAGTTATGGAAACGTTTTGCTGAAGGACTGGGAGTAGCAAGGTCTGATCTTCTTGAAGATGCACAGGTTAAGGAGACACAAGAATTAGTTGATGGTTATTTTGACATTGTAAGATCAGGTTTTGCGGCAGGTCTTGGAGCCTTGTACGCTTACGAACGTCAAACTCCAGAGGTTTCTAAGTCTAAAATTGAAGGTTTAAAAAAGCACTATTCAATAAGTGATGAGCGTTCTCTTCAATTTTTTACGGTTCATATGCATGCTGATGAATGGCATTCTGAGGAGTGTGCAAATCTTATTGAAGATCTAGATGAAAAAGAGCAAGATAAAGTTATGCAGGGTGCTCAAAAGGGAGCAAAGCTCTTGTGGGGTTTTCTTGACGGTATGATACGTTTGTCATTAAACTCAGTGAATGCCTGCATGTAATCTTCTTATATCTGATCTGCGGCTTTGGGTTCATTTAGGATGTAGCGCAGAAGAGAAGTTCTCTCCCCAATTGGTGAGTATTGATATTGATCTCACTTTTAAATCTCCTCCTTCAGGGCTTACAACTGATCAGCTTAAAGATACTCTCTGCTATTTGGAGGTAGTACGGAACATTCAATATTTCGTTCAAGGCAAGCAATTTAATTTAATCGAGCATTTAACTCATGAGATATACAGAGCCATTAATAACCTTTTGCTGCGAAAGAAGCATATTATTTCTTCTGTCAAGGTGACTACTCACAAAACTGCACCACCAGTTCCTGGTGTGCATGGGGGAGTTTTCTTTACTTACTGTAATGAATTGCAAGAATGATCTATATTTCTATTGGCTCAAATATGGGGAATCGCTTTTCCCATTTACAAAGAGCTACTGAGTTACTAAAGAAGCGCTATTTAAAAGATTTAAAGTCTTCGATCATTCTAGAAACTAAGGCCATTTTACCAAACGGTGCTCCACCTGAGTGGGATAAGCCATTTCTCAACATGATTGTCTATGGAAGTTGTTCTTCTTCTCCCGAAGAGCTATTAAAAGGTCTAAAACAAATTGAGTGTGATATTGGCCGTCCGCAAGTCTATGAAAAGTGGGCACCTCGCGTTATTGATTTGGATGTTTTGTTATGGGATGATCTAACGCTCGATACACCCTACCTTAGAATTCCTCACCCAGAATTGATAAACAGACCATTCTTGCTTCACTTGATGGCAATGCTGAACCCTATGGATAATACTCCAATAATCAACAAAACGTTCGGTTATGATATCCCTAATATTCAAGATTGTTTTTTAAAGAGTTTTACGCTTTCGCCAGAGCTTGTGGGTATTGTCAATATTACTCTTGATTCATTTTCAGATGGTGGTCTTTATTATGATGCAGATCAAGCAACCAAGCAGGCACTGCGGCTGTTATCAGATGGTGCAAGCATAGTTGAACTTGGTGCTCAATCAACAAGACCTGGCTCCTCAATACAAACTCCAAAAGCAGAGTATGCACGCTTAAAACCAGTGCTTGATGATCTTAATCAATATATGAAAGTTGGTGACATTAAAGTCGGCATCGATAGTTTCTGGCCAGATGTTATTTTGAATGTTTTGGAGCATTATAACATTACTTGGATAAACGATGTTAAAGGAGATCTAGATGATAATACCTTAAAAGCGATTGCTAGCAGTGGATGTAGTATCGTTATTATGCATTCACTCTCCATACCACCACATAGTGACAACATTATCCCAAGTGACATTGATCCAATTGATACCATAAATAATTGGGCAGAAAAGAGCATTAACAGGTTACTTGCCCTAGGTTTTGATCAAAGCTCGATCATTATTGATCCTGGTATTGGTTTTGGCAAATCTATGTACCAGAATATCCAGATTTTACGCAGTATAGAAACGTTACAAAATTTTGGCTGCAAAGTTCTGGTTGGTCATTCTAGAAAGTCATTTATTTCTTCTTTTTCTACAGAACCTGTCTTTAACCGAGATTTAGAAACAATTGCTTTATCATCTGCATTGCACAACAAGGTTGATTTCCTTCGAGTGCATAATGTGCGTGATCACATGCGATTCTTTGTAGCTCAAGCTGCTTTACAGGGATGATAGTTATCGGAATTATGGCTGTTGATCCCAAGGGGGTAATTGGAATAAATAATGGATTGCCCTGGCATTATCCAAGTGAGTTAGATCATTTTCGTCAGGTGACTGACAAACAAGCTATTGTTATGGGGAGAAAGACATTTGAAACTATGCCTCAAAACATATTAAACGATCGTATTCCTATTGTTTTTTCTCGTGACAAATTAAATTCTTGTTTTAACAGAGGTATAAAGTGCACTATTATTTCTTCTATGCAAGAGTTTTTGTCAATCCAAAGTAGTTCTAAAGTCTTCATGATTGGTGGAGCACAAATAGCGCATCTTTTTTTAGAATATAATCTAATTTCAGAGTTTATCATAACAGAAATTCACAGACTTTATAAAGGTGATGTATATTTCAACTTAACACTTCTTGATGGATGGAATAAAACTATTCTTACCAAAACAAAAGATTATACTATATGCAAGCTAAGTCGATAGATAAGAAGGCTTTTATGAGAAACTTTTTGATGTAATAGTATGTATGTTAAAGCAATTTATACCCACCGCATTGAATGTGGAGAAGTATTAGAGCAGGTTCTTGATCGCTATGTTTCAGAGCTGCTAAGAGAGGAAGTTGTTCTTGCTATCACATCAAAAATCATTTCAATTTGTCAAAAACGAGTAGTTTATAAAACTGTTTGTTCTAAAGAAGAGCTAATCAAAAGAGAAGCTGATGCAGTTGTTGATGTGGCTCACAGTATCTGTTTAACGATTAAAGATAATATCTTAATTCCATCTGCTGATATTGATGAATCAAATGGTAATGAGGTGTATATTCTATATCCAAAAGATGTTCAGAAAACAGCTCTGTCAATATGGAATTATCTCAAGACAAAACACTGCATAAAACATCTTGGTATTTTGATTACAGATAGTAATGTAACACCTATGCGTCATGGGGTTACGGGCGTTGCTCTTGGTTGGTGTGGATTTGAACCACTTTATTCCTATATAGGCAAGCCAGATCTTTATAATCAACCACTGCAAGTAACACAAGTCAATCTTCTTGATGCGCTGGCAACGTCTGCTGTTTTAGTTATGGGAGAAGGGGCGGAGCAAACACCAATGGCAATAATTAGTGGTGCACCAAAGGTTCACTTTCTTACTCGTCCGCCAACTACAAAAGAAGAAAAAAGTGTTAAGATATCTATGAAAAAAGACCTTTACTCTCCTCTCCTCATGGGAGCCCGTTGGTTAAAGAGTTAAAGAGNNGAACTTAAAAATTTGCTATTCCTTCATAAGGAGAATATCTGTTCAGATGCATGGCTAATGCTGAAACAAAAATTCCAGTGCTCCCTTTCTTGTCATCCGAGTAGCTGACACTGGGATGACACCCTAGTAGAAATCGTTTTTGTAATTGCAACATTCGTGCAATCTTTAGCCATAAATATTAAGAAATTTACCAAATGAAAAAAAAGGCAAAAGAAGCCCCGTGGTTGGCTAATTACTTACATTATACTTTCAAGTATGGCGTTTTTTTATTCTAAACGCTTAATAACCGCGATTTAGCTGCTTTTTAATGCAACTAACCTTTNNAGTCATAAATGTTTAAGAAATTTACTAAACAGAAAAAAAGGCAAAAGAAACCCTAGGGTAGCTAGTTATTCACTATCCATTTTTTAAGTTGGCGTTTTTTTATGTTTTAAATGCTTTATAAGCGCGTTTCAGCTTATATAGCTAGAATATTGTGAAGACATAAGGTGCACATAGTGCAAAAAATTAAAAATAAGACGCCAGATACGTGAGTTTTTTTGTCATTTAATCTGTACAGAGAAGATAAATAAATAGCTTCAGTTTCATGATAAGGGCGCTGGCGGAGTTTGTCAAGGAATTTTTATGGCTGCGCTGGAATGATACCAGTTGTTACTCAAACAACAGTTATGCAAGAGATCTGATTACATCTAAGCTAACAATGGACCGCTAGATATACTACTAACTACGTTGACCTGATTCAATATTTTATTAGTGGGATTGAAATAATTTTCTATAAATTCCTTATATATAGCTGTTAACTTGTGTATATCGTCTACTAATACGCATTCGTTTATCTGATGTGCAGTTTTGTTGATTATACCAAATTCAATCACTGGACAAACATCTTTGATAAACGCAGCGTCAGATGTGCCACCACTTGTGCTCAGCGCAGCATCAATACTGGTAACTTTATTTATCGCATCAAGCATAATATCAATATTCCTATCGGGAGTAGAGAGGAAAACGTCCCTGCTGCTATGCATAGAAAGCTTATAATCGTTAGTTACACTGGAGCATATTTCATCAATCAGCTTATATAAGCCACCCGGTGTTTGTTCATTGTTATATCGAATGTTAAAACGTGTAGTTGCTGAACCAGGTATTAGATTGCTAGTATTATTTCCAACATCGATAGTAGTAACTTCGCAATGTGAAGGCTGAAAATATTTATTACCATGATCAAAAGTAGTATTTTTTACCTTACTCAATATCGATATTACCTTATATATTGGATTATCTGCTAGGTCTGGATAGGCAACGTGCCCTTGTTTTCCATGGCAAATTAATTCAAATGTTACAGAACCTCTTCTGCCTATTTTTATGGTATCACCTAATTTCTCACTACTGGTTGGTTCGGCAACTACACAAAAATCTATCTTTTTCTGCTTACTTTTCATCCATTCCAAAACTGCCTTTGTTCCATATTCTTCCGTGCTTTCTTCAGCACTGGTAATCAATGCACTTATTGAACCATTGAATTGAAACTTCTCTGCAATCAGATTTACCATAGCAGCAATAAACGCAGCTACTCCGCTTTTCATATCAGCGGCACCTCTTCCATATAACATTCCATCCCTCACTTCTGGATTAAATGGATCGAAAGTCCAATCTTTTAACTGACCAGGTGGCACAACATCAACATGCCCAGCAAAACATAAATTCGGCATTCCATTTATGTATTTCGCATAGAGGTTTTTGACTTTAGTTCCATTATCACCAAATTCTAAAATCTCACAGTCGAAGCCACTTTTCTTGAAGATTGTTGCTATATGTTCTATTGCCCCGCCGTCCCTTGGTGTTATACTCTCAAAAGAGATCAATTTCTTAGTTAGCTCTACAGGGTCAATTTTCATGTCAATCTTAAAATACTTATATTGCTATATTGTAAACACTCTATGCATTATTTAAAACAAATATTACATCAAGCTGAACAAACTTTTCTAAGGGAAGTAATAACAGATTACCACCTTGCTGATGATATCTATGAAATATGCACACGACACGGAAATGACATCTTTCTAGTTGCAGATGAAAATACAGCAAAACTTTTAAATAAAAACGTATTTAATAAAATTTCTCATTTAATTATTCCAGCCCCACCTGTCATTCCAGTGTCACGCGCTGGGATGACACCAGGTAGAGAAATGACACCAAGCAGAGCTGCCTCTCTTGAAACCGTAAATCTAGTTAGAAACAAAGCAAAAGACAGTGACTTAATAGTTGCATTTGGTAGCGGCACCGTTAACGACATCTGCAAATATGCAAGCTACCTCGAGAAAAAAGATTATATATCGTTCCCAACAGCCGCTTCCATGAATGGATATACATCCGCAAATGCTTCAATATTAGTAAATGGATATAAAAAATCGTTCGAAGCACATCTTCCAAGAGCGATATATATAGATATAGACATACTTACCAATGCACCACTGCGCCTTACATTAAGCGGATTTGCAGATTTCATTTGTCGTTCAACAGTTCAGGCTGACTGGCTACTATCTCATTTGTTGCTTGGCACAGAATACAATGAATTACCTTTTACACTTGTTCACGATTTGGAGCAAATTTTGCTAAGAGAATATACGGCGCTTACTAAAAGAAGTAGAAAAGAGGTCCTATTACTTATGGAAGTTCTACTAATTTCAGGACTTGGAATGGTGATGTCAAAAGGCAGCTATTCTGCAAGCCAAGGAGAGCATATGATAGCTCACGCAATGGAAATGGTAATAAAAGATCATTCCTCACTACATGGCGAAAAAATTGCTGTCACAACGATTACCATGGCTAATTTGCAGGAAAAGATATTATCAATACAAAACCCGATTATCAAACCGACCACTTTAGATGTAAAACATGTAACTCAGTGCTTTGATAATATCAAATTTGTAAGAACTTTTGAACAGAAGCAAATTCTGCAGCAAAAAATCCAAGAGATTATTTGTAAAGAATGGCATAATATTTCCAGTTTAATTAAGCAAAATTTACTACCTGCAAAACACCTGCAAAAAATATTTGAAGATCTATCAATTCCACACTTACCAGAGCACCTCAGTTGGAATAAAGAACAATATTGTAAAGTGGTCAATCTTGCGTTTGCAACAAGAGATAGATTCACCTTTCTTGACTTAGCTAACTGCATAGAAGAAAGTTAAGTTTTGTAGTGAAATTCTGTCATTTAAAGGGATCATAGGCCAAAAGCTAAACCCTTTTCACAATCTCCTATCCATTATTTCCTCACCTGAGTGGATACACAACTCACTCCAAGTAGCTGACACTGAGTCACACTATTCCACTCAGTGCACTTAGGGCGCTGCTTTTGCTAAACATAGTCTAGTTCGAGTGGCTGAGGAGGGACTCGAACCCCCGACCAAGAGATTATGATCCTCCTGCTCTACCAACTAAGCTACTCAGCCTAATTAAAAACCTTATTATACACATGATCTATATGTTTCGTATAATACTTCAAATCAAACAAAGATTCAAGTTTTTCAGAGTTAATAACTTCAAGTAAGGATTTATCTTGTTTCAATTCGGCCAGAAAACCACTGTTGTTTTGTTTCACTTTCATTGCATTGCTCTGAACAACTTTATACGCCTCTTCCCTCGTTAAACCACTATTTACTAACTCAAGTAATACACGCTGTGAGAAAATTAAGCCTTTTGAAGAATTTAAGTTCTTTTCAATGTTTTCCTTATTGATCACCAATTTATCTATCAAATCTGTTAATCGCACTAAAGCAAAATCCATTGTTATACAGGCATCAGGAGCAATGCATCTTTCCACAGATGAGTGTGATATATCACGTTCGTGCCACAATGCAACATTTTCTAACGCAGGAAACACATAGCTGCGTATTAAACGTGAGAGCCCAGTTAAATTTTCACTTAAAATAGGATTACACTTATGCGGCATAGCAGAACTCCCCTTTTGCCCAGTGGAAAAATATTCGGAAATTTCTCCAATTTCAGTTCTTTGTAAATGACGAATTTCAACAGCAACATTTTCTATTGAACTTGCAATCACTCCCAAAACTGAAAAGAATATGGCATGTCTATCACGAGGAATGACTTGAGACGATATGGTTTCAGGTATGAGTCCTATTTCTTTCGCTACATACTCTTCAACAAACGGATCAACATTTGCAAAATTACCTACTGCACCTGATATTTTACAAATAGAGATCTCTTTTTGTGCGCTAATTAATCTCTGATAATTGCGTTTAAATTCAGCATAAAATCTAGCAAATTTTAATCCAAGAGTTGTTGGTTCTGCATGCATTCCATGACTGCGCCCAACACAAACAATATCTTTATAGTCATCAGTTTTTTTNTTCAATACTGCAAGTATATTTTTTAGATTCTCGAGTAAAATATCACATGACTCTTTCAACTGCACCGCAAGGCATGTATCCAAAACATCAGAACTTGTCATTCCATAATGAAGATAACGAACATCAACTCCCGCTTTTTCAGCAACATATGTTAAAAAAGCTATAACATCATGTTTCACAATGGATTCAATTTCGTTGATACGTTCAACATCAAAATCAATAGCACCGGAAAGCTTCTGAGCAATATCCTTAGGGACAATTCCTAGCTTTGCTTGAGCTTCGCACGCTAATCTTTCTATTTTGAGCCATATATTAAATTTATTATTTTCTTCCCAAATCGCAGACATTTTTTTACGGCTATAGCGCGGGATCATCTTTGATCAGCTACCCTCACCATCAGTAGCTTCTTTATTCGCATCTTGCTCTGCCTGTTGTTGCTCAGACTTCTGATTTTGCAATTTTACTTGCCTTAGCTCATTTGCATCTGTTTCGGATTTCACAACGTATATAGTAATTGGTACTACTACTTCACTATGTAATTCTATGTTTACTTGGTATTCACCCAAGTTTTTGATGCTTATTCCACCAAAAGATAAACTACGATGATCTATCACATGTCCTTCTTGTAGTAAAATTTTCGCAATTTCACGTGTTGTTACAGAACCAAAAATTTTACCATCCTCTGAAGATTGCTTTATTAATACCACAAACTTATCATGTAGTGACAATGCAAGCTCTTTTGCTACATTTAATCTTTTTATATTCTCTTCTTCCAGTAATAAACGTTGCTCCTCTAGCTTTGTTAAATTTTCCTTGGTAGCTTTCACCGCTTTTCTTTGTGGAAAAAGAAAATTACGTGCGTAACCTGGTTTAACTTTGACAACTTCACCAAGCTTACCTAAAGTCCTTATATTTTCCTTTAAAATTATCAACATAAATTACCTAAACTTTTTTAGTACAGTAAGGAACAAGAGCCAAAAAACGTGCCCTTATGATCGCTAAGCGTAACTTCCTTTGTTTTTTTGCACATACGCCTGTTAATCTTCTAGGTAATATCCTACCATAGTCAGAGGTAAACTTGGATAATAAATCTGTATTCTTATAATCTATATCTTCATCTTTAGACGTAGCAAGAGGGCAAACTTTAGAACGCCTAAAGCCAGTCCTATTATTTACAGATACGTAAGAATTATTAAAACTATTTCGTCTTTTCATCATTATGCGCTTTGCTCCTCAATTTGTTTATTCATCATATAAGATTTACCTTCAAAAAATTTATCAACCTGCACAGACAAGTGGCGAATAACGTTCTCATTAAGTTTCATTCTACGCACAAATTCATCCAGAATGCTTGCAGTAGAACTTATGCACATTATACAATAATGACCGCTCTTCATCTTATTTATTGGATATGCAAAATCCAAAAGACCCCAATGTTCATACTTGATTAATCCTGATGCTTCAATGTTTTCCAAAAGCATTTCCAATGCTTTGCTCGATTGAGTTGGACCGTTTATTCTAAAATCTTTCAAAATATCTTGAAAAATCTTTATTAGATGTTCTAAAATATTTCTCTTCAAAGCATTTACTGCGTTATGGACAAACGCACTTTTAGTACTGCCTCTTAGAAATTTTATAAAATCTTGCGTTATTCCTAAATCTTTTAGGTCATCTTTCAACTCTTTATCGATTTTTGACTTCACTTCTTTCAAATTTGAAAGATCTTCTTCCAATTCAACCCATAAAATTTTTATAAGATCTTCCAAGAAATCAGAGTAAGCAACTAGACCTTCTTTAATGTTTTCAGCACGCGTTTCTAACTCTTGTTTTGTAAGCGTACTATTTTGCTTTTCCATAAGACTCTTAATCTTCTGGAAAATAACATCTGCTTTAATATTTTTCAATGAAACAGCTAGCTCTTGGACCATCTCCTCTACTTCTTGCTGTAACAATCCTTGTTGTGCTATAAAAGTAAATTCATAAAGATTCACTATATCTTCCTTTAATACCGATTAAATATTTCATTATATAAAGCTTTTTTATATAAGCAAGTTATTTGTATTAATTTCTACGCCTTTAATCCAGCTTAAGTTAGATATTTCATAAATAACTTGAGGAGCAATTGAGTATGCACCTGGTAATAAGATGCTCACTTTATGTTTTTCGAGAAGAAGTTTTAGCATTATTTTGGTTCTGCCTTCATCTTTCAATATTGTGTTTAATTCCATAGCGGCTTTTTGCGAATCCGTGCACTCAGTGGTGAGAACTAATTCCTTTATTGTAGAAGCGATTCTTTTTGTAAACTCAGATATATCCTTGCCTGCTAATCTTGTCGTATTTTCCGAAGCTTCAAGATCAATTATCACAAATGTTCCTGGTGAAAATAAATCTCTTTTTTCTTCTATTATTTCATTATTATAAAATGCTATTTCAGAAACGTTATGGGGATCAGAAAGTGTGAGTATAACAAACCTTCCACGCTCTGAAGTTCTCATACGTGCATTTAATATTACCCCAGCAGTTTTTGCTGTTTTATTATCTCCGATAAACCCAATATTTAGCTTTTCCAGAAGAATTCTAAATTTTTCAAGTGGATGATTAGTTAAATAAAATCCTAGTGAAAATAACTCATGCTCTAATTTTTCCTCTTCATCAAAATCTTCCACATTCTCAAATTTCGGTTTGAGGACATCAAGACTACCAAACAAAGCAGCTTGACTTGATTCCCTATCCTGTTTGTTTTTATTTGCAAAGTAAATCAGCATGTCCATTGACTCATATAGCTGCTTTCTGTTCTTATGCACGCTATCGAATGCCCCAGATTTAATTAGGCTTTCTAGCGCCCTCTTATTTATTATATGACCTGAATTTTGAATGAATTCCCATATGTCCTTATAAGCGCTTGAACGTGTGTTCATTATTCCTTCTGCTATAGAAAAACCAACATTCCTCAAGGCAGCAATACCATAACGTATGCACTCACCCTCTATTGAGAATTCAGCTTGAGACTTGTTTATATCAGGTGGAAGAACGGTAACGCTACTAAACTTTGCTGCATGATAAAATAAATTCAGTTTATCTCTATCATCAATATTTAGATTCATTAGTGCTGTAAAAAATTCTAATGGATAATTAGCTTTAAGGTAAGCCGTTTGATAAGATATCACCGCATATGCTGCAGCATGAGATTTATTGAACCCATAACCAGCAAATTTTGCAACAAGGTCAAAGATATAACTTGCCCTGTCGTAATCAACGCCATTCTTCGTTGCCCCTTGGATGAAAAGTTCACGTTGTTTATCCATCTCTTCCTTAATTTTCTTACCCATGGCACGTCTCAGCAGATCTGCTTCCGCTAAGCTATACCCGGAAAGAATACGGGCTATTTCCATCACTTGTTCTTGGTAAATTATTACCCCAAATGTCTCTTTTAATACCTCCTCAAGTAACGGATGAATATAATCTGGCTTTTCAAGTCCGTGTTTTCTTGCAACATAAGTTGGAATGTTATCCATAGGTCCTGGACGATAAAGGGAAATTAAAGCGATAATATCTTCAATGCAATCTGGCTTTAATTTGATTAAAGCTTCCCTCATTCCCGAACTTTCAAGCTGGAACACTCCAATTGAATCACCGCTAGAGAGCATCTCATAGGTTTTTTGATCATTCAAAGGAACTGAAGAAATATCGATCTTTTTTTCATCACGATTAATTAAACGACATACATGATCTATTAGCGTTAGCGTACCAAGTCCAAGAAAATCAAATTTTATTAGCCCAGCTTTCTCCACATATTTCATGCTGTATTGAGTGATTGGCAAAGCTGAATTTGGATCATAATACACAGGAACAAAATTTTCCAACTTTTGATCACATATTACAATTCCAGCAGCATGGGTTGAAACGTGACGATATATTCCTTCAAGCTTAAGAGATATATCAAGAAGCTTTGCAATTACCTCATCACTATCCCGTTCTTTCTGCAGATTTTGATCAAACTCTATCGCTTGTGATAAAGTTACAGGATTTACTGGATTAAATGGAACCATTTTAGATATTTTATCCACTTGAGAGTAAGGCATTTGTAATACTCTACCAACATCACGCAATACTGCCCTTGCTTGCAGTTTTCCAAAAGTGATTATTTGAGCAACATAACCGTACTTTTTCTGAACATAATCAATAACCAGGTCCCTTTTCTCTTGGCAGAAATCGATATCAAAGTCAGGCATCGATACACGATCAGGATTCAAAAATCTTTCAAATATTAGGCCAAACTTTATTGGATCAAGGTCTGTAATCTGCAAGCCCCAAGCAACAATTGATCCAGCACCAGAGCCTCTTCCTGGACCAACTGGAATGCCATTTGCTTTGCTCCAACGAATGAAATCAGAAACTATCAAAAAGTAGCCAGCGTAGTTCATCGAAGTTATCACACTCAGTTCGTAATTCAGCCGATCGTAGTATTGTTTAAGGTCTATGTCTGTCTCATTCGCAATACGGAATTCTAATCCTGCAACTGCCTGCTCCCTCAGTTCTTCATTCTCAGTTTTATTTTCTCTACAAGGAAATTTAGGCAAAATAGGCTGCCTGCTTCTTGGCATGTAAGAGCACCGCTTAGCTATCACTAAAGTGTTATGAATTGCTTCGGGAATGTCGCTGAACAGCTCTTCCATTTCTGCCACAGATTTGAAATAATGCTCAGTGGTTAGCTTTTTCCTGTTATTTTCGAGAGCATAACTACCCTCTGATATACACGTTAATATATCATAAGCCTCATAGTCAGACCTATTTGGAAAAAACACATCGTTCGTTGCAACTAGTGGTATATTGCGCTGATAAGCAAAGTCTATCAAAGCTTCTTCAAGCTCTAGCTCTTTATTCAACCCATGACGCTGCAATTCAACATATAAATGACCATTGAATGCTGAAAGCAGTTTTTCAACCGTTTCTTTATCTTGCCCCAACAATAGTTGAGCCAAACATCCACCGGTTAAAGCGATCAGACCCGTACTTAAATTCAATAGCTCATCAAAATCAACGTAAGGAATATCGCTGTTATTCTTGCGCTTTCTAAAAGACTCACTCACCAAAGTGACTAAATTAGTGTACCCTTGCTCATTTTTTGCAAGCAATAATATAGGTAAATTTTGTTCTGAATGTTTAACTATAATATTGCATCCTATTATTAGCTGTATTCCCCTACTTGCTGCATATTCTGAAAACTCGAGCGAGCCAAACAAGTTACCTGAATCAGTAATTGCAACCGCTGGCATTTTATTTCGCAAACAAAGGCCGATCAGCTCCTCAATTTTAACCGAGCTTTCAAGCAGCGAATAAACACTATGAACACGTAAGTGTATGAACATAAAAAACTTTAGATCAACAAAAAAGGATAACATTAATTTACTCATGAGAACATAATTTTCATGAGAACAAAAGCCTATAAGATTTCTCAAATCTAAGGTTAAAATACAAAAAACTTCCTTGACAAACTCCGCCAGCGCCCTTATCATGAAACTGAAGCTATTTATTTATCTTCTCTGTACAGATTAAATGACAAAAAAACTCACGTATCTGGCGTCTTATTTTTAATTTTTTGCACTATGTGCACCTTATGTCTTCACAATATTCTAGCTATATAAGCTGAAACGCGCTTATAAAGCATTTAAAACATAAAAAAACGCCAACTTAAAAAATGGATAGTGAATAACTAGCTACCCTAGGGTTTCTTTTGCCTTTTTTTCTGTTTAGTAAATTTCTTAAACATTTATGACTAAAGGTTAGTTGCATTAAAAAGCAGCTAAATCGCGGTTATTAAGCGTTTAGAATAAAAAAACGCCATACTTGAAAGTATAATGTAAGTAATTAGCCAACCACGGGGCTTCTTTTGCCTTTTTTTCCGTTTAGTAAATTTCTTAATGTTTATATGGAAGATGTCATTCCAGTGCCTTGACTACTTGGATCCAGAAAACTTAACTTTAAATAAGTGGCTGCATAATAAAGACTAGATCCCAGTGTCACGCACTGGGATGACATTATAGGAGCGCTGGGATGACATTATAGGAGCGCTGGGATGGACATTATAGGAGCACTGGGATGACATTATAGGAGTGCTGGGATGACAAGAAGAGGGCACTGCCGTCATAAAGGAACTAGTGTCAGCTACTTGGATGACGCCTCACCATGTCATCCCAGTGTGTGACACTGGGATCTAGGAAACTTAACTGCAAGTAATGCATTGGGTTTTGTAAATATGGGTTTTGCGTTATAGAAAGAAATACTTTTGGTGAATTTGTAAAGAGAACTAGATCCCAGTGTCACACACTGGGATGACATTAGACTTCTTTCGAAACTAGAATAAAACTGTTAAAGCAGTGGTTTTGAGGTAAGAAGAAATGAAGTATGAAGGAGCTGAATGAAGAGGAATTTCGTCGGCTAACAGGAGTAAAAAAATCAACATTTAATAAAATGGTAGGGATTTTATGTGAAGAAAATAAAAAAAGAAAGCCAAAGGAGGAAGAGCTGAACGAGGAGAGCATGCTGCTTATGATATTAGAATACTTACGAGAATACCGGACATATTTTCACATAAGTCAAAGCTATGGAGTAAGTGAAAGTACGGCATATAAAACTGTAAAATGGGTAGAGATACAACACCCGGATTTTGCATTGCCAGGGCGAAAAGAGCTTCTAAAAAGCGACATGGAATATANNGTGATTGATGCCACGGAAACACCAGTGGAGAGGNACAAAAAAAAGCAGAAACGATTCTATTCGGGAAAGAAGAAAAAACATACACTAAAAACACAAATAATTGCAGAAAAGAAGAGCAAGAAGATTATTTGTACATCATTTTAGAATGGATNNGATTTTCGGCTTTTCAAGGAGTCAAAAGTGCATGTATCAGAAGGTATAAAAGTTTTAGCCGATGGTAAANAAATTCACAAAAATGTCGAGTTGCCACACAGAAGGATGAAAAAGAGTCCCTTAATTAAGGAAAAAAAGATAGAAAACNTAGCGAGCAAAAGAGTAGTGGTTGAGAATATAATTGGTCTGTTAAAAAGATTCAAAATTATTGCAGAAAGATATCGCAATCGGAGAAAACGTTTTGGCTTGAGATTCAATTTAATAGCAGGAATTCACAATTTTGAGCTGTCTATTTGAGTTTCGAAAGAGGTCTAATGTATGTACAATATATTGGGCATAGACCAAAATGGAAGAAAAGAAGTCTTGGGCTTTTATTTGGCTGAAAGTGAAGGAGCTAACTTTTGGTTGGGAGTGCTAAATGACCTCAAAGAAAGAGGAGTAGCAGTTGTGTTAAAAGCTCAGACAGATAAAATCTGTCAAAAGATAAAGAAACTCTTTATTTTGTATTTTTTGAATATAATTTCGCATGGAAGCGCTTCTGCAGTTATAGCCGAGATTGACAATGGTGCCTTAAGTGCCCGTGTAAAAGCATGGTTTTGGGTGGAACGGTCAAATCATTGGTGGAGTCTAATTATGACTACCCCGCGTAGAAGATTGTATAATCTAACCGTCCCAAGCTGAAGCGCTTCTCAACTATAAATCATTATAGAGTGGAGGTTCCAAAATGGCAAAAGTAAAAAGCAAATTAGAGATCNTGATGCGGCAGATTGGCTCATCTGTACATTATATATGTGTACCTGAAGGAAGAGATAAGCACAGTGTTCAAAAATTCGGGTGTTTCACAGAAGATCTCTACAACATAGCAAAATGGTTGAAAAAATGTAAAGTTAATACAATAGCCATGGAGTCAACGGGAGTGTACTGGATTCCTTTGTTTCAAGTACTTGAATCACACGGATTTGAAGTAAAACTGGTAAACGCAAGACATGTAAGAAATGTACCTGGAAGGAAATCAGACGTTCAGGATTGTCAGTGGCTTCAACAGCTACACAGCTATGGATTACTTCAAGGGTCATTTAGGCCAGATGATCAGATGTGCGTATTACGTAGTTATGTTCGGCAACGTAAAAACTTAATTGAAAATGCTTCAACACATACTTTGCGTATGCAAAAAGCATTAGTACAAATGAATGTCCAATTACACAAAGCTATAAGCAATATTACAGGTGTTGCTGGAATGAAAATTATTAAGGCAATACTAGAAGGTGAAAGAGATCCTAAAAAGCCAGCTGAATTTAGAAGTTCAAATATGAAGAATGATGGAGCTACTATAGCAAAAGCATTAAAAGGTGACTATAGAGAAGAACATTTATTTGCATTAAAGCAAGAATTTGAACTATACAATGTTTATCAGGAAAAAATAGCAGAATGTGATAGAAGCATCGAAGAACATTATAAAACATTTGAGACAAAGTCTGGTGAAAAAGAGTTATGTAATAAAATAAAAAACAGGTCTACAAAACACAGGCCAGATTTTGCTATACATGAAGAACTGCATAGAATAACAGGTATGGATTTTACAAAAGTTCCAGGACTTGATGTAGTGACCATACAAACAATAATCTCAGAGACTGGCATAAACCATAATAAATGGCCAACAGAAAAGCATTTTACTTCATGGCTGGGGCTAAGCCCATCTAACAAAATTACAGGAGAAAAAGTATTTAGCACAAGAACTCGCAAGGTTATGAATCGTGCTACAGATGCTTTTAGAATGGCTGCTCACTGTGTATCAAAAAGCAACAGTGGAATGGGTGCGTATTTTNGCAGAAGATTAAAAAAGCACCTAGGAGCACCAAAAGCAATTACTGCTACAGCAAGGAAAATAGCATGTATCTTTTATAGTATGCTGAAGTTTGGACAAGAATATGTGGAAAGAGGAATAGATTATTATAACAAACTATACAAGGAAAAAGCATTGAAAAACCTAGGAAAAAGGGCTAGAGAACTTGGTTATATTTTGGTAAAAAAAGATGAACTAGTTGAGGGAGTTTCTTAGAGCATATCTTCAAACTCAAGAATGAGCTAATTTGTGAAGCATAATAGTGATCATATTAAAAAAGATGTTATTTTTTGAAGTGAGAGGAGAATGCTCATAATCCTTACTCATACGTCTAAAATTGGAGAGCCAAGCAAAGGTTCTCTCAACAATCCAACGTTTAGGAATAACCTGAAATCCTGTATCAACTACTTTCTTGGTAATCGTCAACAAACATCCAGTTTCCAATAAACAGCGGTTTTGCAATTTACCTGTATATCCTTGATCAGCAAAAAACTTACGTAATGTTGGAGCTTTGCATTTGGCTTGAACAAAAAGATTTAGTTGCACCATCACGATCTTGAATGCTTGCACTGTGTACTTCAGCAGCAATTACAAGACCTAGAGTATCTACAACGATGTGGCGTTTTCTACCCTTTACTTTCTTGCCAGCATCATATCCTCTGGATCCCCTTTTTGAGTGGTTTTTACTGATTGACTGTCAATTATTCCTACTGATGGAGTTTCATTCTTACCAATTATCTTTCTTAGTTTTTTAACTAGAAAATCATGAATTTCTTGCCATATTCCACTTTTTTTTAAACGCGAATTACAACTATACACGGTTTTCCATGGTGGAAAATTCTTAGGTAGTTGTCTCCATTGACAGCCTGTTCTCATCACATACCTTATTGCATCGATAATCGTTCTGATACTGTGTTTTCTTGGTCTGCCGGTCTTTTTAGGTTCAAAATATTGCTCTATCATCTTCCATTCTTTGTCACTTATATCGCTTGGGTACATTTAAAATATATCTTATAACACACTTCTTAACTCCTTTCTACTTAGTTTGAAGACATGCTCTTAGAAGTCAATAAAAAAAATGAAAAATATCGAAAAATTTTCAATTTGGGAGTGTTAAATAAAGCATACGCGTCAAGTTAAGAGATTGTAAGCAAATTCAGGGAAGTTAAGGTAGATACTCTAGTTTTTCTGTACTTGTCTTTTAATGAAAATCGCGACCAAGTTATGGTAAGCTTTTTAAGAAAAATTTTCAAACTATTAACTTTATTCTTTAGTGCTGAAAATAACTCTCTAACCCGCCTTTTTAGCTCAATAAATGCCTTTGTTAAGCTAAGTTCTGTATTCTTTTTCACTTCTGTGCAACCGACTATGCCGTGAAATATAAGAATTGCGCACAATTTAGCATATAGTTCACATAATACTCTGCATGGCTTTCCTTTTAGCTTATCAAGTCTGATATGGCTTTTATACAATTTAAATAATTTGCCACCTTACTCTGTAATACTTGCTCAGCACTAATTTTATTTTCTGGAACATTAGTTATACCAGTTCAACAATTTTTGATTTCTTTTAGAGGATTTCCCTGCGATCTTGCTAATCTATTAGCTTTCCTTCTTCTGGCTATATTCAGTTAGTTTCTGACATATAATTCTTACTCTAATTTTTGCTTCTTTTCCTAACAATACCTCGTTTTCTAAAAATCTCTAAACATTCTAATAACTCCATTTTTTGATTTGTTTCTACATCATATATGTTGGTATCGACGACTTATGAAATAAGCTCCTATTTCATTGATTTGTTTAAAAGAACTTGGCACAAAATAACCGAGATCAGATATTAGTAAATCGTTGCTCGATATATTGCTTAAATGGCTTCTATAACCCTCTTATTCCCTCAGTTATATTAAGCTGGTCTAATGTCTGGTTTAGGTAGTCAAAAACTAATTGTAACTTTATTCCAGACTTAGTATTGCTTTCATAGCCACTGTAGCTAGTACCATAACCTTTATACATCTCTTCCATACTGTTAGGTAGANNAATAGCTACTGTCCAATAATTTAACACTATTAAATTGCTGTAAGATTTTGCAATCAACTTGCAAGATATTTTTAAAAAGAACCACAGATTCATTATACATCCTTTTCATAAATTCCACTGCTTCTTCAGTAAATCTAAAATCCAAACCTTGTTTTGTTATATCTCTCGTTTAGTAATTGACACATTGTTTCTACGCTACAATTATCAACCCCTATATTACCCAAGACCATGGCTTTTATGAACGATAGCTTTCTCTTTCTTTTTATAAACCTTGTTGTAGTTGAGATTTTGTCTGCTTTTTCATTAAAAAATTCTTTGAGCTTTTTTGATAAGCAAGTTATTTTATTCATTCGTTCTCTCACTAAAAGTATATATGGGAGAACTTATACCTTATTATTATATCTCTTTCATACCTTTATTTCCTTAACTTGACGCGTATGCTTTTTTGAACATTCCCAGTGAACCAAACTTGCTTAAGACTACTTAATTAGTTATAGTTGTAAGTTTGAGGTACAGTAAAATGACAGCTTTTGTCCCTTTGATTATTTTTTTAATCTTGTACCTTGGAAGTGGTGCTTATTTTTCTTTTATCGGAACTGATAATCCACTTCATCAGGTTTCACCAGTAATATGCTTGTTACCAGCACTATTTTTTGCTGTCTCACGTGGTACAAATAAAATTCAACATAACATCGATACTGTTATCAAGGGCATGGGTGACAAAAATACCCTTACTATGTGCTTGATTTTTCTATTTTCCGGAGCATTTTCTGCGGTTACTCAATCAATTGGTAGCGCAGACACTGTTGCTAATTTAATTCTTAATTTCCTTCCAGCACGATTACTACTTCCTGGAGTATTTTTGGCTTCTGCTTTTATTTCAACTGCAATTGGCACATCTATGGGAGTTGTTGCGCTGATGGTACCTATAGCTGTTAATCTGGCAAAAAGTGGAGCTTTTGGTCTTGAAATAGGAACTGCAACTGTAGTAGGTGGTGCTGTGTTTGGTGACAACCTCTCAATGATATCTGATACCACCATTGCATCTGTTTCTTCACAGGGAGCTTCAGCAAAAGATAAACTTAAAATAAACTCTAAGGTTGCATTTACTTCAGGTATTATAACACTCACCTATCTGGCAGTGATTTCAAGTAGTACAAAAATTATTTCTATACCAAATTTAGATTATTATTCTATAATAAAAATTATTCCTTATATTTCTCTAATAATTATGGGTCTGTTTGAAGTTGCCACTCTAGTCACAATAACTGTAAACATAATTATTGCTGGTGTGCTAGGAATAGCTTTTTTTGACTATGCCATCGTTCAATTTCCTCATGACATGTATGACGGTTTCAAAAAAGTAAACGAAATAGTGATATTTGCTCTATTTATTGGTGGGTTGAGCCATATAATGTACAAACAAGGTCAAAAAGCGTTGCATAAACTCATCGATGAAAGCAATATCACAAAAACTAAAGCTGAATTTGTGATAGCAGGAATTGCGTCTATGGTTACTACCTTGGTTGCCAATAACACCATTGCTATTTTACTAAGTGGTGGTATTGCAAAAAGGCTTGCACAAAAACACAGTATTGCGCCACATCGCAGCGCATACTTATTAGATGTTTTTGCTTGTGCTACAAAAGGCATCTTACCTTATGGTTCTCAACTATTGCTAGCAGGAAGTATAGCTTTTGTATCACCTATTTCTTTATTAACAAAAGTATATTATTGCTTTATTTTAGCAGCAGTTACAATAGGCGAAATAATCATTAACAGCAGAAGTTGTACAACTACAACTTAGAGTTTCTCTTTATCAGTGCGTTTTATAAGAAACGGAATTACTTAACACATAATGACAGTTGTGGCCTATGCAAGAAGTCTATTGACTTTGAGCGCACTTTAGCCTATACAATTTCAATATCTTAAACTGTCAAATATGCCCGATCTAAAGACAATGATGTTAAATTTTGGACCTCAGCACCCAGCTGCACATGGAGTGTTGCGTCTTGTTTTAGAGATGGATGGCGAAGTGATTGAAAGAGCTGATCCTCACATTGGGCTTTTGCACCGTGGCACTGAAAAATTAATAGAACACAAAACGTATCTTCAAGCTTTGCCTTATTTTGATCGTCTTGATTATGTATCACCAATGTCACAAGAGCATGCATATTCACTGTGTGTGGAGAAATTGTTGCAATGCGAAATTCCGATCAGAGCAAAGTATTTACGTGTTTTATTTTGTGAATTGACGAGAATACTAAATCATTTACTGAATGTCTCTTCTCAAGCACTTGATGTTGGAGCAATGACTCCTCTTTTATGGCTCTTTGAAGAAAGAGAAAAAATATTGGAATTTTACGAAAGAGCTTCAGGCGCAAGGTTTCACGCAGCTTACATAAGACCAGGTGGAATTGCAGCAGATGTTCCAGAAGGCTTGATTGAGGATATTGCAAAGTTTATAGAGCAATTTCCAAAGTATATAGACGATGTTGATGAGCTTTTAACAGAAAATAGGATATGGAAGCAGCGTACTGTAGGAATCAGTGAAATATCAGTAGCGCAAGCACTTAATTGGGGCTTTAGTGGACCAATGCTGCGTGCTGCTGGGCTTGCTTGGGATTTGCGAAAAAGCCAGCCATATGAGATATATGATCAACTGGATTTTGATATACCTATTGGCCAAAATGGCGATTGTTATGACCGTTATCTAGTTAGAATGGCAGAGATTAGGCAGTCTATTAGTTTGGTTAAGCAATGTATAGAGAAGATGCCTGGAGGCCCAATAAAAACTGAAGATAGAAAAATTTCTCCACCGCCAAGAGCGGAGATGAAAAAATCTATGGAAGCTCTGATCCACCATTTTAAACTTTACTCAGAAGGATATCATGTGCCAGAAGGTGAGACTTATGCTGCTGTTGAGGCACCAAAAGGCGAGTTCGGAGTATATATAGTTTCAGATGGTACCAATAGACCTTATAGATGCCGAATAAGAGCACCTGGCTTTGCGCATTTACAAGCCTTAGACTTCATGGCAAAAGGACATATGCTTGCTGATATTGCAGCAATTATCGGTTCACTCGATATAGTCTTTGGTGAGATTGACAGGTAAGATAACTGTGGTTTCATTCATCATATATTAACTTCCGTCTTCTATACTGCGCCTATAATAATTTATAAGAGCATGTCTTCAAACTCAAGAATGAGCTAATTTGTGAAGCATAATAGTGATCATATTAAAAAAGATGTTATTTTTTGAAGTGAGAGGAGAATGCTCATAATCCTTAGAGCATGTCTTCAAACTCAAGAATGAGCTAATTTGTGAAGCATAATAGTGATCATATTAAAAAAGATGTTATTTTTTGAAGTGAGAGGAGAATGCTCATAATCCTTACTCATACGTCTAAAATTGGAGAGCCAAGCAAAGGTTCTCTCAACAATCCAACGTTTAGGAATAACCTGAAATCCTGTATCAACTACTTTCTTGGTAATCGTCAACAAACATCCAGTTTCCAATAAACAGCGGTTTTGCAATTTACCTGTATATCCTTGATCAGCAAAAAACTTACGTAATGTTGGAGCTTTGCATTTGGCTTGAACAAAAAGATTTAGTTGCACCATCACGATCTTGAATGCTTGCACTGTGTACTTCAGCAGCAATTACAAGACCTAGAGTATCTACAACGATGTGGCGTTTTCTACCCTTTACTTTCTTGCCAGCATCATATCCTCTGGATCCCCTTTTTGAGT
The DNA here is from genome assembly GCF_042182995.1 of Wolbachia endosymbiont of Anurida maritima. Lineage (NCBI taxonomy): Bacteria > Pseudomonadati > Pseudomonadota > Alphaproteobacteria > Rickettsiales > Anaplasmataceae > Wolbachia > Wolbachia endosymbiont of Anurida maritima. Next base: position 143,745 of record NZ_CP102058.1, on the reverse strand, counting down.
GGTTTTTACTGATTGACTGTCAATTATTCCTACTGATGGAGTTTCATTCTTACCAATTATCTTTCTTAGTTTTTTAACTAGAAAATCATGAATTTCTTGCCATATTCCACTTTTTTTTAAACGCGAATTACAACTATACACGGTTTTCCATGGTGGAAAATTCTTAGGTAGTTGTCTCCATTGACAGCCTGTTCTCATCACATACCTTATTGCATCGATAATCGTTCTGATACTGTGTTTTCTTGGTCTGCCGGTCTTTTTAGGTTCAAAATATTGCTCTATCATCTTCCATTCTTTGTCACTTATATCGCTTGGGTACATTTAAAATATATCTTATAACACACTTCTTAACTCCTTTCTACTTAGTTTGAAGACATGCTCTAAGAGGCTAATATGAGTTTTTTTATTGATGAGACAAATCTTTTTTCAAGTATAGACCTTTTTTCAAGTATAGACCTTTTTAAAGTCAAACCAGACTATCAAGCAAGAGATGAGATTGAAACTAAAATAAGCACAATTCTTCCATATAAACATACAATTAATGTTGAAGGAAGTAGTATTAAGGTAGAGCTATTTCATTCAGATGTTACTGATGAGCAGTTAGCAAAAATAGAAACAGTTATTAATGACACATTTAAAGTGTGTCAAAAATATGTAAGTATTCTAAATGATAAAGATGTTAATTTTCGCATGTTTTTGTTTGAAGATCGGGAACAATATGTTGATATGAAGAAGAGTTTGTATGCTAGTGATACAACAGATCAAGAAGCTGGTGTTACTATTCCAAACCCTGATCCATTTTCATTATCCCTCTCAATAGATAATCCTTCATTTAAGAATGATTTTCCTAATTATCTTAAATCTCCATCTGATGTATTGATTTATGCAAAGGATAATTTTTCGAATTATTCAAAATCCTTCGAAGAAATAGATTACCATACTCTTGCACATGAGTTTGTCCACTGTATACAACGAATAGTGACACAATTTAACAAGGCAGATTTATCTAAATCAGTGACTGAAGGTAGCGCAAATCTTATTGCATGTGAGGCGTTACACGAAGAAAAAATGTGTAAGATGCTGGAAGATTTTGGTTCTTGTAAAATCAAATCTCATGATTTGAATCTAGGAGATGTGTATTATGCTAAAAATCCAATGGTCAATGAAGATCCTTACTCAACAGGAATGGCTATGTTTAAATTTTTAGGAGAAAAGCATCCCGAAATAGTTACTGATATTTCTAAATATTTTATGTTGGGAGATAATATAAAGTGGCACGATATATTTAACAAAATATGGTATATTGACAATAAAAACCCAGAAGAGTTTAAAGAGTGGATAGAGAGTCAAGATGTACAGTACACAAAGTGTGATTCCTCCATGGATATAATACATGCTCTCACATCGTTGGTAGATATACTTTAACAATACTGCTCAAAGAATCAATAATGGCAATTATTGGTTTTTTGAGTGTAAAATCAACTGATATCTTCTATTAAAAACTGCACAAATTCATTGCCATTCCTTTAATTCAGCGTTCTCTATCTTTATAGCCTTATCTTCTGCTTTTAAACTTTTATTCTCTTTTTCCAAGTTTACCTTATTTGCCACTATCTTAAATGGGTACCCTAAACTTGCCAATCTTTATGTTCATTTGTAACCGTTTATTGTTTTGCACCCCAGTCTTTTTCAAATATTGCTAGCCCTTGGTCAGTAAGCGGGTGGTTAATTAATTGTTTAAGTACTTTTGCTGGAACAGTAATTGAATCAGCGCCAATCCTTGCAGCTTCTATTACATGTGCTGGGCTTCTCACTGATGCAACAAGAACTTTAGTATCAAACCCGTAATTAGAATATATAGTGCATATATCTTCTATGAGCGATAAGCCATCATAGCTTATATCATCAAGACGACCAACAAAGGGAGAAATAAAACAAGCACCGGCCTTAGCGGCAAACAGTGCTTGTCCAGGAGAAAAACATAATGTGATGTTAACAGGTATTTTATGCTCTGTCCACAACTTTTTACAAGAAATTAATCCTTCATATGTAAGGGGCAATTTTACCACAACATTATCAGCGATTTCCGCTAACTTAAGGCCTTCTTTAACCATATCTGCATGGTTATTTGCAACAACTTCAACGCTAACAGGCCCCTTGATAATAGAGCATATTTCACGCACTAAATCCTCGTATTTATCTTTACGCCCGGACTTTGCTATTAAAGAAGGATTAGTTGTTATGCCATCAATGAACTCTTTTAGTTCTTTAATTTCATTTAAATCAACGCTATCAAGAAAAATTTCCATATTAATCTCCTATTAAAAAACTATCTTTACAAAACATTGTCATCTTTGAAGGCAAAAGTACAAAAATGGTGTTATCCCAGTGTCTGCTACAGAACTGCACGAACGTTCAGTAAGGCAAGGTGTCATTCCAGTGCGTGACAGTGAAATCCAGCCTATTTCATCATAGAAATTGTTTTTGACATATGTTCCTAGAATCCCCTGCCAATTGCATAATTTACAAACATTTTTACACCTAGATCCCAGTGTCACGCACTGGGATGACAAAGGTGAGCACTGGGATGACAGGAAAGAGAATACTGGATGACAGAAAAAAAGCACTGGGATGACGCCATTTTTTGTACTTTTGCCTTCAAAGGTGCAACGTTCGTATAGCAGTGGACTTGACCATAAGATCCAGTTGTCAAAATTTCTGGATCCCAGTGTCACGAACTGGGATGACAAAGGTAAACACTGGAATGACAGGAAAGAGAATACTGGATGACAGAAAAAAAAGCACTGGGATGACAAAAGTTGGGCTACTCGGATGATAAGAAAGTGATAACCGACTTTTTGCCTAAAATAACTAAGAAAGAAACTTCTCATCAAGATAACTTAAATATATACCAACTCTCTTATTTTCAAATGATCTCTCATTATGGATTAAATGATCAAAAATCTGAATTTGATTTGTTATAATGCTACAATTATTATTTGCAACTTCTAATATGCCATTGTCAATTACAACTTTTTTTTCCGTTTGGTTATTCATTTTAACAGTAATTATACCAGGCAATAAATAAATTAAGTAAGGAGCATGGTGAGCTAAAATCATAAGCTCCCCTTCGAGCCCAGTTACTGAAAGAGAAACCACTCCACTGAATGAAATCTGATCATCAGGAGAGAAAAATTGCACTTTAAAAGTATTCATAATCTTTAACTTTTATTTAGCTTCAGCTTGTATTAATTCAGCCTTTTTTATTGCTTCATCTATACTTCCCACCATATAAAAAGCAGCTTCTGGCAAGTGATCATATTTGCCTTCAATAATCTCTTTAAAACTGGAAACAGTATCAGAAAGTGAAACAAATTTACCAGGCATGCCAGTAAATATTTCTGCAACGTGAAAAGGTTGAGAAAGAAATTTTTGAATCTTACGAGCCCTATCAACAATAATTTTATCTTCATCAGATAGCTCATCCATACCAAGTATTGCGATAATATCTTGCAGTGATTTATAAGTTTGCAATATACGTTTCACCTCAGAAGCTACCTTATAATGTTCTTCACCAATGATTTCAGCAGATAAAGACTGAGAAGTTGAATCAAGTGGATCAACAGCAGGGTATATTCCCATTTCAGCTATTTGCCTTGACAACACTGTGGTGGCATCAAGATGAGAGAATGTAGTTGCTGGAGCTGGATCAGTTAAATCGTCCGCAGGAACATATATAGCTTGCACAGAAGTAATAGAGCCAGAAATTGTTGAAGCTATTCTTTCTTGCATTGCACCCATATCAGTTGCAAGGGTTGGCTGATAACCAACAGCTGACGGTATTCTTCCAAGTAAAGCAGAAATTTCAGAACCAGCTTGTGTAAAACGGAAGATATTATCCACAAAAAATAGAACATCTTGGTTTTCACGGTCACGAAAATACTCCGCCATAGTAAGCGCCGTTAAAGCAACTCTAGCCCTTGCTCCAGGAGGCTCATTCATCTGACCATAAACCAAAACAGCTTGAGATTTTTCATGCTCATTTATATTTATTACATTTGAAGTGATCATCTCGTGATAAAGATCGTTACCTTCACGCGTTCTCTCCCCTACCCCAGCAAACACAGAAAATCCTTTATGAGCTTTTGCTATATTATTAATTAATTCCATTATCAGGACTGTTTTACCAACACCAGCTCCACCAAATAAGCCGATTTTGCCACCTTTCAGATAAGGTGCAAGAAGATCTATAACTTTTATTCCCGTAACTAAAACTTCTTCCTGTATTCTCTGTTCAGTAAAACTTGGAGGTGCTCTGTGTATAGGCTCTAAGTTATATTTTCTCTTCAGTGGACCACACTCATCTATAAGCTCTCCAACAACATTAAAAATCCTTCCTAAAGTTGAACGCCCAATTGGCACCGATATTGGTGCACCTGTATCAACAAATTCATCCCCCCTTGAAATGCCATCTGTGCTATCCATAGCAATACAACGAACTATATTGTCACCTATATGCTGCGAAACTTCTAAAACCAGCTCCTTATTCTTATATTTTAGTTTGCTTTTTAAAGCATTAAGTATTTTAGGCAATTCACCTTCAAATTTTATATCAACAACTGCTTGAGTTACCTTAATCGCTCTACCTATATTCATCTCTTTATTTTTATCACCTAACACTATAATTCCATAAAAGAACTTCNNAAAAAAATAAATCTTATATTATTAATAGAAATTTTGCAACATTAAAACGCTTACTAGTTACGCTTCATTATAAACAATGCAAATGCATTTAATAGCCAAGTAATAATAAACAATACTAAACTAAGCGCATAAGCAGCAAGAGTTTGTACACTATTGAAATCCTGATCTCCGGTAAGTAATGTAGCAATCTGCACGGTAATGGTAGTAACTGAATTAAGAGGGTTAAAAGTCAAATTTGCGTTGATTCCCACAGCCATTAGCACAATCATTGTTTCACCTATCACTCTTGAAATTGACAATAAAATTGCACTTAAAATTGTAGGCATTGCATAAGGTATTGTTATATGCCATATAGTTTCCGCTGGAGTTGCGCCAAGTGCCATGAAGCCATAACGCAAGCTTTTTGGAACAGATCTTATGGCATCTTCGAGTAAAGAAATAATAAAAGGAAGAATCATTATCCCAATCGATAAACCAGCAACTAAGGCACTTTCTGAGTGTATACTTAAACCAAAAAAATTTGCTACCTGCTTTATAAAGAAAGACAAAAACACAACTGCGAAATATCCATACACAACCGTAGGAATAGCAGACAAAACTTGCAAAGTTGTATTAACAATATAACGCACTTTCTCACTCGCATATTCACTAATATATATTGCAGAAAATAAACCAAACGGAACGACAACTAACATTGCCATAACAGTTATAAGTAATGTGCCAACTAAAAGCGGGGCTATACCAAAACATCCTACCTTTTCTTCACTGATAGTGACTATATTGTGGCTCCATTTTAAGCAAAACAAGAATTCTGAAATAGCTACTTTATTAAAAAAATTAATGGATTGAATAAAAATAGATAGCATTATAAATAAAGTGATAAAAAACGATATGGCCAAAGCCACAAATAACGAAAGTTTTATTATCTTATTTCTTTTATTTTTAAAGATAAAAGCAAGCATGAAAAAAAGTAACGCTATAAAAATAGAAGTTACAAAACAATTGTTATAGAGTATTAACAACCAAGTTAGCATCCATACACAACTAAGATATAGATAAGATTTAACCTTATTTACCTTTTGAAACCTACTAAAACAAAATAAAAGGATTAGTAAGACAGGTATGATTATCACCGAATTCATTTTCCCATGCATCAAATTTTATTCTACGAAAATGTCATACAAGTTCACCATTATTTGACAATAAAGTAAAACAATTTAAAATAAATAATTATATTAATATAAAAACAATGAAGAGAACATTTCAACCAAAAAATTTGATAAGAAAGCGTAGACACGGATTTCGTTCACGTATGGCAACAAGAGCTGGAAGAAAAATCCTTAATAGGCGCCGTTCATTAGGGTGTAACAAATTATGCGCATAGTAAGTATAAAAAAAAAGATTTTTCCTTTGCTTTCAAAAATAAGTTAGCACTCAGCAGTCTTTTTTATCGTGGGCTTTATATATCACTGTACGCTATAAAAGAAAGAGAACCTGAAAAGTACATTCATACTATTAGAGTAGGTCTGGCTATCAGTAAAAAAACCGGAAAAGCAGCAAAAAGAAATAAAATAAAAAGGCAACTACGAATGCTTGCTAAAATTAGCATTTTAAATATAAGTAATATAGGGCACTACTACATAATACTAACTCATAGAAACATTATGCAAGCAAGTTATAAAAACTTACAAAAAGATCTAACTATTTGCTTAAAAAAGATAAAATAAAAAAAATCTCAATTAAGGTATTTACAATTATATTTTTTATGATAATATAGGTAAAATTTTTAAAATAAGTTAATAGCTGTGGATGTTTAATGGTAGAGAGTAAAAAAGAACAAGATAAAAATCTCAATATAAATACAAATAATGTTAAAGAAGATTTTTATGAATATAAAGAATCTAGTTATCGTATACAATGGGAATTAGCATTTGAGCAAAGTCAATACTTAGAGCAGAATAAGAATAAGCCTAGACCGCAATTATTAGATTTGAGCATAGAAGCAACTTCTCATAATAAAAAAATTATTAAAAGGCGATAAAAAAGAAATTTTTATAAACTTGGCGGCGACCTACTCTCCCTTTTCAAGTACCATCAGCGCTAAAAAGTTTCACTTCCGAGTTCGAAATGAGATCGGGTGGTTCATTTTTGCTATAGCCACCAAGTCAACAAAAATTTCTAACTTAACAATTTTAACTTAATATTTAACACTGCATACACACATATAGAAAGCAAATAAATCAATCAGGCTATTAGTACTAGTTAGCTTCACATGTTACCATGCTTCCACACCTAGCCTATCAACGTGGTAGTCTTCCACGGCCTTAATTGGGAAATCTTTTTGAAGAGGGTTTCTTGCTTATATGCTTTCAGCAATTATCCCATCTATACATAGCTACCCAGCGATGCTATTGGCATAACAGCTGGTACACCAGAGGTATATCCATCTCGGTCCTCTCGTACTAGAGTCAGACCTTCTCAAATTTCCTTCACCCACGGCAGATAGATACCGAACTGTCTCACGACGTTCTAAACCCAACTCACGTATCACTTTAATCGGCGAACAGCCGAACCCTTGGGACCTTCTTCAGCCCCAGGATGTGATGAGTCGACATCGAGGTGCCAAACGGTGTCGTCGCTATGAACGCTCGAACACCATCAGCCTGTTATCCCCGGCGTACCTTTTATCCGTTGAGCGATGACCCTTCCATACAGAATCACCGGATCACTATGACCGACTTTCGTCTCTGCTTGGCTTGTCAGCCTCGCAGTCAGGCAAGCTTATGCCATTATACTATCAAGCTGATTTCCGACCAGCTCTAGCTTACCTTCGCACGCCTCCGTTACTTTTTAGGAGGCGACCGCCCCAGTCAAACTACCCACCATACAATGTCCTAGTTCCAGATAATGAAACATAGTTAGATATCAAAAGTGTAAAGGGTGGTATCTCAAGGTTGACTCCATTATAGCTAGCGCCATAACTTCAAAGTCTCCCACCTATCCTGCACATCACACTTTTAATAGCAATGTAAAGCTATAGTAAAGGTGCACGGGGTCTCTTCGTCTAACCGCGGGTACCCCGCATCTGCACGGGGAATTCAATTTCGCTGAAGTGATGTTGGAGACAGTGGAGAAATCGTTACGCCATTCGTGCGGGTCGGAACTTACCCGACAAGGAATTTCGCTACCTTAGGACCGTCAGTGTTACGGCCGCCGTTTACTGGGGCTTCAATTTAGAGCTTGCACCCCTCCTATTAACCTTCCAGCACCGGGCAGGCGTCAGACCCTATACTTCCACTTACGTGTTTGCAGAGTCCTGTGTTTTTAGTAAACAGTCGCTACTCCCTATTTTGTGCCACCTACTCATAGTTGCCTAAAAGCAGGTTACCCTTCTTCCGAAGTTACAGGTATAATTTGCCGAGTTCCTTCAACATCATTCTTTCAACACCTTAGTATACTCTACTCATCCACCAGTGTCGGTTTGCGGTACGGCCTCATAAATATAAGTGCTATTTCCTGGAGCTTCTTTTAAGCATAGATCAATCCAATAAGATCTATACAAATACGAAACCCGTCACACTTAAGAGGTTTAGGAATATTAACCTAATTGCCATCGACTACTCCTTTACGGACTCGCCTTAGGAACCGACTAACCCTACGCAGATTAACTTAACGTAGGAACCCTTAGATTTTTGGTGAGAGTGTTTTTCACACTCTTTTACGCTACTTATGTCAGCATTCTCACTTCCGATATCTCCAGCAGTTTTCANAAANCACCTTCACAGACTTACGGAACGCTCCGCTACCGCACCCATTGATCGAAATCAACAAGTACTCACATCTTCGGTATACAGCTTTAGCCCCGGTACATTTTCGGCGCAGAAAAACTTATTTAGACAAGTGAGCTGTTACGCTTTCTTTAAAGGATGGCTGCTTCCAAGCCAACCTCCTAGCTGTAATGGTTTTTCTACTTCCTTCCCCACTTAGCTGTAATTTTGGGACCTTAGATAGTGATCTGGGTTGTTTCCCTTTTCACCACGGACTTAGCACCCGTAGTGTGTCTGCTGTATAATTAATTGTTGGTATTCGGAGTTTGGTTAGATTTGGTAAGATGATGAATCCCCCTAGTCTATCCAGTGCTCTACCCCCAACAACATACATACAACGCTCTACCTAAATAGATTTCGCGGAGAACCAGCTATTTCCAAGTTTGATTGGCCTTTCACCCCTAATCACAACTCATCCAATAATGTTGCAACATTAACTGGTTCGATCCTCCAGTGTGTTTTACCACACCTTCAATCTGGTCATGACTAGATCACTTGGTTTCGGGTCTAATCCATAAAACTAAAACGCCCTATTCAGACTTGCTTTCGCTACGCCTACACCTAACGGCTTAAGCTTGCTTTATAGATTAACTCGCTGACCCATTATGCAAAAGGTACGCTGTCACTCTAAATATCAATAAATTGATATAGAGCTCCAACTGTTTGTAAGCACTTGATTTCAGATTCTATTTCACTCCCCTCCCGGGGTTCTTTTCACCTTTCCCTCACGGTACTTGTTCACTATCGGTCGTTAAGGAGTATTTAGGCTTGGAGGATGGTCCCCCCATATTCAAACAGGATTTCACGTGCCCCGCTCTACTCAAGGATTTAAGAACTTTCTACTTATACAGGACTATCACCTTCTATGGTTACTATTTCCAGAGTATTCTAATTCTTATTCTTAAATCACTAGCCTTTTCCGCTTTCGCTCGTCACTACTAACAGAATCTCGGTTGATTTCTTTTCCTTTGGCTACTTAGATATTTCAGTTCACCAAGTTTGCTTTACATACTTAGTATGTAATAACTAGCTAAGCTAGTTGGGTTTCCCCATTCGGAAATCTGCGGATCAAAATTTGTTGACAATTCCCCACAGCTTATCGCAGCCTACCACGTCCTTCATCGCCTCTTAACGCCAAGGCATCCATCAAGTGCTCTTAATAATTTATTTATCCGACTATATGCAGAATATGCAGAGTTAAATATTATTAAAATTGAATTGAGATTAAATTAATCTCTACCATAAAACTTGTCAAACATCTAAAAACTAAATTAATCTTTTATATATTATAACCTAATAAATAATATGTCAACGCCTTTTTGCACAAAACATTTACTTATATTATCAACAACAATATACTAGCAATCCTAAACAGTATAATCTGAGAAATATGCGGTAAGCTTATATATACAGTAAAAATTAATGAAAAAGATACTTTGTAAGATAAAATGTGTTAAAATCAATTGCCTAAAAATGATAATGAACATTCGGAGTATTTCTAATGTATGAAAAGTAATCTCTCTTTTATAAAAAACGTTGCTTTAAATTGTATGTCTAAGCTCATTAGCGTATTAAATATTAAGAAAGTAAAACACTCCATTGTGAATAAATATAATACTCTTCATAAAGAAATGACAGTGCTTCTTAAAAAATCTAAGAACCTGTTAAATACCAACATTGAAATCGGTTTATATCACTTTTATAAAGGTAGCATATCAGATGCAAAGTTACGATTTTGGTTAATTAGCATATTTTACCCCCATTTACCTATAGTCTGGTATAACATCGGAAGGTGTCATTTTGCGGTAGGGAATACTAACAAAGCTTATAATTATTTAACAAAGACACTAAAATTAGATAGTGACCACGAGGAGGCGTCTTACTATATAAAAAAAATGACAAACTCAGCGCCTATTACAGAATTGCCCAAAAATCTTATAAGACAATATTTTGATTACACAGGCGAATATTTTGTTGAGCATTGGTTGATTGCCAAACAATATAGAGGGCATGAACTTATACACATGATAATTACAAAAATCTTTAACAACTCCACTTCTGAGCTCAATATACTTGACCTTGGTTGTGGGACTGGAATATGTGGTCATTTCTTGAAAATAAATAGTACTGGAAGCCACATAACAGGAATTGACATTTCAAGTAGAATGCTAAATATCGCAAGAGGATGCTTTATAAAAGGTAAGCCTGTTTACAATGAATTAATACATATGGAAATGAAAGAGTTTCTTAAACAAGAGAAAAACCAGCAGTATGATGTAATTATCTTTGCTGAAGTGCTACATTATCTACATGACTTTCAAGAAGAATTGGAATTAGCAAAAAGATCTACGAGCAAAAAAGGGGTTATTGTATGTTTAATAAGAAGAAAAGAAGGTGAAGGTATTGACTTTGTAAACAAAGGAGACTATTTTTGTCACTCAGAAAGTTATGTTCAACATGTTGCAAAAGAAATAAATATGCAAATAAATTATATGAGTTACTGTAAAATATATGGCAGTCAGGTTGACGGTATCTTGTTTGCATTACAGCATCAACAAAAAAGTCCGAAAAATCCAACTTAAAAATCGCTCAAAATGACTTTTAAGTATCTATATATAATAAAAGAATAAAAGGAATTTTATGAATAACATTACTATTAATTACGCAAAGGATAGCAAATTAACCGATTTTGGAAAAGCAGTTCTATCAGACAGGTATTTAATAGAAAATGAAAGTTATCAAGACCTCTTTGCACGTATTGCTAATTACTATTCTGATAATAAAGAACATGCGCAGCGTCTTTATGACTACATGAGCAATTTGTGGTTCATGCCTTCAACACCAATACTCAGCAATGGTGGCACCAAGAGAGGGTTGCCTATCTCTTGCTTTCTTAATGAAACCGAAGACAGCTTGCAGGGAATAGTTGACTTATGGAATGAAAATGTTTGGCTTGCTGCACGTGGTGGAGGCATAGGTAGTTATTGGGGAAATTTACGTTCAATTGGTGAGAGTGTAAAAGGCAGTGGTAAAACATCAGGAATTGTTCCATTTATTGTAGTGCAAAATGCTCTAACGCTTGCAATTAGTCAGGGATCCCTAAGGCGAGGAAGTTCAGCAGTCTACCTTCCTGTATCTCATCCGGAGATAGAAGAGTTTTTGGATTTACGCAAGCCAACAGGCGGTGACCCAAATCGCAAAGCGTTAAATATACATCATGCTGTAATAGTAACAGATAAATTTATGCAGGCTGTTGAGAATGATCAAGAATGGAATTTAATAAGCCCTCACAACAATAAGGTTATTTCAACTGTAAAAGCGCGGGATATGTGGATCAAAATATTAACAGCAAGAGTTGAAACTGGAGAACCTTACATTATTTTCCTTGATGCAACAAATAACAATAAGCCAGAATCTTACAAAAAGCTCACCTTAGACATCAAGATGTCAAATCTATGCAGTGAAATAACTTTAACCACAGGTTATGATCACCTGAATAAGTCACGCACTGCTGTGTGTTGTCTATCATCCGTAAACCTTGAGTACTACGAAGAATGGAAAGACAATAAACTCTTCATAGAAGATATAATGCGCTTTCTTGATAATGTATTGGAAGATTTCATAAATAAAGCACCGAATGAAATGCAGCGAGCAAAATATTCTGCAGCCAGAGAACGCAGTATTGGTCTTGGTGTGATGGGCTTTCATTCATTTTTACAAAGCAAAATGGTTCCTTTTGAATCAGTAACAGCACAACAATGGAATAAAAAAATATTTAAGTATTTACGCGAGCAAGCAGATATAGTTTCTAAAAAATTAGCAGAAGAAAAGGAAGCATGTCCTGATGCCAAAGAAGTTGATCTAATGGAAAGGTTTACACACAAACTCGCTATTGCTCCTACTGCCTCGATCTCCATTATTGCAGGTAATACCTCCCCTGGAATAGAACCATACGCAGCAAACGTATTCATACAAAAGACACTTACAGGCTCATTTGTAGTGCGAAATAAATTCTTGCAAAAACTATTAGCAGAAAAAAATCAAGACAATGATAAAATATGGTCTTCAATTTCAACAAACGAGGGTTCCGTTCAGCATTTAGATTTTCTTAGTGAGCATGAAAAATTGACATTTAAAACAGCGTACGAGCTTGACCAAAGATGGATTATAGAACATGCAAGTGATAGAACTTCGTATATTTGTCAATCTCAATCAGTAAATCTGTTCTTACCTGCCAACGTACATAAACGTTACTTGCACAAAATACACATGCTTGCTTGGAAAAAAGGATTGAAGAGCTTATATTACTGCAGATCACAATCAATGCAGAGATCCGATAAGGTCTCGCATGACATATTCAAAAAAAGTGAAATATTACAACAAAAAACAGATATTGACTACGATGAATGCTTGTCGTGTCAATAGATGCTACATAAAAGTCCAGATGAGTTTCTAAAGTCTATTCCAAAAGATAAGCGCATAATGTGCCTTGACATGGGAGAAAAGCAAATAGGCATAGCATTTAGCGATAAAACACAGCTTATAGCCACAGCTCATAGTGTATATTATAGGAAAAATATGAGCAAAGATTTAGGTTATCTGCATAGAATATTTAAAGAAAATGAAGCTGGATCAATGGTAATAGGACTACCATTAAAAATAGACGAACAAGAAACTAAATGGTGTAAAACCATAATCCAATTCGCAAATAAAATAATAAAAAAATATAAAGTAAATATATACTTACAAGACGAAAGCTTATCAACATCTATTGCAACTCATACACTAAAAATCACTGGAATATCAATCACAAAATCGAAAAAAATAGATGATAAAATCTCCGCATGTATTATTTTGCAACGAACGTTAGACAAGATAAATGCAATTAAATAATTTCTCCAGATCTGGAAATCTTCAAACTGAATCTCATATAAAAGTTACTCAACAAAACAAGAACCTTTCGTATAAGCATGACAAATTGCTACAGCAAGAGCATCAGCAGCATGGTGACATTTTATATTCAAATTTTTAACTATCTGCTTCACCATAAATATAATCTGATCCTTATCAGCATGGCCATTTCCGGTAATGCTTTTTTTTACATAATTTGCGTCATATTCATTTATAGTTAGATCTGTTATTTTCAACGCTAAAATTACAACCCCTCTTGCATATCCTAAAGTTAGTGAAGATTTAGGATTTTTATTAACAAAAATTTTTTCTACCGCAGCTTCATTCGGAGAGTATAGGGAAATTACTTTCTTTAATTGTTCAAAAATTATATGTAAGCGTTCACCTGTATCCAATTTACCACCAGTTGATATGGTACTACCGCCCAAAAATTCAATATTATTATTTTCGTTTAGGTCGATAATGGCCCATCCAGTCTTGCTTATTCCTGGATCTAGACCTATTATTTTAACCACTTAATAAACGCTTAACCAATAGACAAATAAAAATAAAAATATCCAGACTATATCTACAAAGTGCCAATACCAGGAGGCAAACTCAAAGCACAAATGATCCTGAGGTGTAAATTGGTCTTTCCGCGCTCTAAATAAACACACTGATAAAAATATTATTCCTATTATAACGTGTGCACAGTGAAAACCGGTAATCATGTAAAAATTGGATGTATAAATAAGCTTTTCTCCTGTTTCTTGTAGAGAAAAACTCGCTTCATGATACTCTATTGCTTGCACTATTATAAAAAAAACTCCAAGCAATATAGTTATGGACAGCATTTTAATCATGCTCTTTTTATCGTTTTCGAGTAAAGAGTGATGTGCCGAGGTAACTGTTGTACCAGAAAGCAATAATATTAATGTATTCATGAATGGTAGTGACCACGGATCAGGTGGCAAAACTCCCTCAGGGGGCCATTCAACTTTTTTTGCGGGAGAAAACGCCTCAAATAAAAAAACTGGATCAAGCCAGGCTTTAAAGAATGAACAAAAGAACACTATAAAAAATACGACCTCCGAGAGAATAAATAAGTACATTGCAAATTTGAGTCCATGTTTTACAATGGTAGTATGACATTTATCATAAATGGCCTCCCTTATTACATCTCTCCACCAATAGAACAGCACCCCTGATACTGCGGAGATTCCCAGAACTAAACAAAACATTCCGAAAATTTGTTTATGAAGCGCGCCAACTAATCCAAGTGCAAGAATAAGAATTGCTGCTGATATAGCAATTGGCCAAGGGCTTGGATCCACTAAATGAAAATCATGTTCTTTACTTTTCATAGCATTTTAAAAAATACTTACTAAGGATACAAATTAGCTTAAAATTGTCAATGTTCCTTAGAGCATGCTTCAAACTAAGTAGAAAGGAGTTAAGAAGTGTGTTATAAGATATATTTTAAATGTACCCAAGCGATATAAGTGACAAAGAATGGAAGATGATAGAGCAATATTTTGAACCTAAAAAGACCGGCAGACCAAGAAAACACAGTATCAGAACGATTATCGATGCAATAAGGTATGTGATGAGAACAGGCTGTCAATGGAGACAACTACCTAAGAATTTTCCACCATGGAAAACCGTGTATAGTTGTAATTCGCGTTTAAAAAAAGTGGAATATGGCAAGAAATTCATGATTTTCTAGTTAAAAAACTAAGAAAGATAATTGGTAAGAATGAAACTCCATCAGTAGGAATAATTGACAGTCAATCAGTAAAAACCACTCAAAAAGGGGATCCAGAGGATATGATGCTGGCAAGAAAGTAAAGGGTAGAAAACGCCACATCGTTGTAGATACTCTAGGTCTTGTAATTGCTGCTGAAGTACACAGTGCAAGCATTCAAGATCGTGATGGTGCAACTAAATCTTTTTGTTCAAGCCAAATGCAAAGCTCCAACATTACGTAAGTTTTTTGCTGATCAAGGATATACAGGTAAATTGCAAAACCGCTGTTTATTGGAAACTGGATGTTTGTTGACGATTACCAAGAAAGTAGTTGATACAGGATTTCAGGTTATTCCTAAACGTTGGATTGTTGAGAGAACCTTTGCTTGGCTCTCCAATTTTAGACGTATGAGTAAGGATTATGAGCATTCTCCTCTCACTTCAAAAAATAACATCTTTTTTAATATGATCACTATTATGCTTCACAAATTAGCTCATTCTTGAGTTTGAAGACATGCTCTTAGGAAATTGATTGAATCTTGAAAAATTATATGCATTGTCCCAAAAGTCTAACTCAAATTGTGCGCTTATCCTAAATAACTCAAGCATTCTACTCCTTTCATTTACTCCTACCTTTTTGCAATATTCATCAACAATATTCTCTAAAGTAGCGCACCCATATTCCATTAAACTACCGCTATAAAAATCAAACCAATCCTTATATCTGTTATTTTCCTTGAGCCCACTTTTCATATTCTCAGTAACAGTTTTGTATATAAACATGCAAGAATATAAAACCGTTATAGCTTCATAGGTATTGCTATATGAGATGGATAAAAGAAAATTGGTAAAATTGAAACATGCAGGAGATTTTTTTCCACGCCTTACATCATATATAGTAAAGTAGTGATCACGCAAGAACTTAGTAACAGCTATTGAACCTTGTGCCATTTTAGCAAGAGGGATTACATCATTATGATCTTCTATTCTGGAGGCAATAATCAATATGGTACGAATATAACCATCTAAAAACAGCACATCCTGCTGAATATAGAACTTAAAACTCTCTATATTTAAAGTACCGTTCATCAACTCAACATTAAAAGGGTGATTAACTATATCCCTTAAAAGATTTGATCCATAACAACTCTTAATTATATTACTAAACATATAAAATGCTAAAAACTACAGTTCTGACACGAGTTATCCTATGTTAGATTATAAGTTGCTACCTGCTTTATAATACACTTCATTCCAAAATTCCATCTCAAGCTGCAGCCCATCACGAAAGAATCCTAGCATGTTTTTTCGTTCATCATTATTGGATTTTTCATATAGATTATTCATAATGCTAGTTACATCATCAATCATGGTGTTTGCCTCATCAGAGCTAAAAAAATCTATCCATTTTTGATATTTGTTATCAGCAGTAGTCTTACTTTTCACAATATGACAAACAACTATTTGATATAAACAGAAACACGGATAAGACGCTGCTAAACCTTCAGCAACAGAATTATGATATGCAATACGTACGAAGAAGTTAGTAAAAGCCGAGCAAGATCTCGATTTTTTGTGGCTATCAGATAAACCACAATCTGCAAAATGTTTACTATAGTAATCTCGTGTGGCAAAAGTGCCCACAGCTACACAAATCAATTTATTCATTATTTTAACATCATTAAACTTAGCTGCAATAATCAATAAAGCACGAGTGCAGTCCACTACATACAAAAAATCCTGCTGAAGATAAAATTTGAACTTTNNATCATAATCTAGCGTATTGTTCATCAATTCAACATTGAAAGGATGTTTTTTTNNAATTTCTTTAATGAGATCAGATGATTCTCTTATAGCAATATCGTAGAACTCTTCTTTTGGATCATTACGCATTTTGTAAGCCTCATAAATACTAAAATTACCATAAATATGATATAATTATTATAAAAATCTAATTACACTTTAACAATAAGCTAGTATATAAATATAGGGCTGTAAATCAAAAATTTTAGCAATCTAAAGAAATTTTACTATTACCTTCTATATTAAATTCTCTACAAAGATCAGTAGATAAGTCCAGGCTTTCCCAAGAAAATCCACCGTCATTTTCTGACTGTTTACCAAAATGTCCATAACAGGCTGTACGTTTATATATAGGATGATTAAGCGATAAATGCTTGATTATGCCTTTTGTTGATAAATCTATATTATTCTCGATAAACTTTTTAATTACTCTTTCCTTTATCGTATTCGTACCAAATGTATCAATATAGAATGAAGTAGGTTTTGATATACCAATTGCATAAGAAAGCTGCACCAGACAACGTTCAGCCAACCCTGCAAAGACAATATTTTTAGCAAGGTATCTTGCCATATAAGCTGCAGATCTATCAACTTTGGTTGCATCTTTTCCGGAAAATGCTCCTCCACCGTGTGGAATATAACCTCCATAAGTATCAACCATAATTTTTCGTCCGGTTAATCCACAATCACCAACTGGCCCACCAATAACAAATCTACCAGTTGGATTGACCAAGAGATTTTCCTCAGGACACATCCATCCTTCAGGTAAAGATGAAACTATGTAAGGGTAAATTATTTCTTTTACTTTTGATTGATCCAAATCTTCAGGGTGCTGTATTGAGACAATAATACTTTCAGCACGTACCGGGAGGTTATTCTCATATGCCAAAGTGATTTGTGATTTTGCATCCGGACCAAGCTTTGCTTCTTTAACTGCGCTCATGATATTTTTCAGAATCGAGTGTGCATAAAAAATGGGTGCTGGCATGAGGTTTTCTGTCTCTGTTGTTGCATAGCCATACATTATGCCCTGATCTCCAGCACCTTGATCCAACCCTATTGCAATGTCATTTGATTGCTCATGCAGCAATATATTTACCTTCACTTTTCTCCAGTGGAACCCATCATGCTCATAACCTATATCTTTTATTGTATTCCGTACAATACTTTCAATCCTGCTATTCTCAATGTTAGGTCCGAATACTTCCCCAGCTATAATAACGTTATCTTTGGTGACTAAAGTCTCTATTGCAGCTCGCGCAAAAGGATCAGTAAAAAGGTATTCATCAAGTATTGCATCTGAAATTTGATCTGCTACTTTATCTGGATGACCAGCAGCCACTGATTCACTGGTTATTAAATTTTTATATAAACTCATGTTTTTGCTTATACAACATCAAAACCGCTATAGAAAACACAGTTAGTACCTACTAAATGGTGGGTCTGGGAAGAGTTGAACCTCCGACCTCACGCTTATCAGGCGTGCGCTCTAACCACCTGAGCTACAGACCCCTGATTTATTCAAGCTGAAGCTTTCATATTATCTGTAGGCAAGATATCAATAAAAGTCTTTTTATTTGCTGATCTTCTAAAGCTGACCCAGCCTTCTATTTTAGCAAAAATCGTATGATCTTTACCTATACCAACATTCTTTCCAGGATGGAATTTTGTGCCTCTTTGGCGTACAATTATGTTACCAGGAATAACTTTTCCATTCCTCTTTATCCCTAACCTACGACCTGCCGAATCTCTACCATTACAGGAACTACCACCTGATTTTTTAGTTGCCATATCTTACCTCTTACTTTTGAAGACTAATTTCATTTATACGAAGAACAGTTATATACTGCCTATGACCAGTTTTCCTACGGTGATTTTTTCTTCTTTTCTTCTTAAAGATTATAATTTTTTTCCCCCTGCACTGCTCCAATACTTCAGCTTTAACAGTAGCATTAGATGAATAAGATAAGCCATTATTTGAAACACAAATCACCTTATTGATTTCCACCTCTTTTTTNTCCTCAGCTTCTAACTTCTCTACTTTTATTATACTGCCTTCTTTTACTAAATACTGCTTTCCACCAGTTTCGATTACTGCAAACATGACAAATATCAATTATTGTTATTAACACTAATCGTAAATGATGTTGCTTATACTGTCAATATAAATAACAAACATGACTTAACGTTCCTTTTGAGCTATTTAATACTCTTAAGTAGATTTGAAACAGGGCTTGCATTAATGATCTAAAGTAATCCTACGAGCTCTTGCAACAGTTCTGTTATTAGGGAAATTTGCTATAATTACAGAATAAAATAGAATTATTTTATCTTCTTAATCACTTGTTTTTCCCTCGCTATTGCAAGACTTTTCTCTGGTACATCCTCAACTATAACACTACCTGCTGCAATTACAGAGCCATCACAAACATTAAGCGGTGCAATTAGTGAGCTATTGGCGCCAACAAAGCAATTGCTCCCTATATTCGTTTCATACTTATTTTTCCCATCATAATTACAAACAATAGTGCCTGCTCCTATATTACTCCCCTGCCCTAACTTAGTATTTCCTATATAACTTAAGTGTTTTATTCTAGTGTTTTGACCAACTTCACTTGTTTTCACTTCCACAAAATTTCCTATTTTTGCCTTATTATCAATTGTTGTATTTCCACGTATTCTGGTAAATGGACCGATCTCAGCATTACTTCTAATTAAGCAGTTTTCTAAATGCGAAAATGGCAGTATTTTTGCACCAGACTCTATTTTCACTCCAGGACCGAAAAACACATATGGGTAAATCACTGAATCTCTGGCAATTTGCGTATCAAGAGAAAAGAAAACAGTCTCTGGTGCAACAAGCGTTACCCCGAAGTCGGTAAAAACTTTTCTTTGATTTTCTTGAAAAAAAAACTCAGCTTTTGCAAGGTCATTTCTGTTATTTATTCCAATTGCTTCTTCTCCACCGGTAATAACGTAACCGACGTTCAAACCATGTTCCACCGCAATGGAGACTATATCAGTTAAGTAATACTCCTGAGTTGAGCTATTGCACTCTATTTTCTCCACCAATTCACGTAAATTTTTTGCATATGCAACCATTATTCCAGCATTGGCAAGAAACTCTTCATGATTATTTTTATCACTCTTTGCTTCTATGATTTCTCTTAAGGAACCATTCTCAATGATTAACCTACCATATTCTTTATTGCTTGCCCTAAAACCTAGGCAAACTAGAGCCTTGCCTTCTAAAGAGCTAACCATTTTAGTTATTGTGCTGCTTTTTATGAGCGGAGTATCTCCATACTGCACAACAACTATGCTTGAATCTGGCAATTTTTTCATATTTCTCATCGCAGTTTTGACTGCATCTCCCGTGCCAAGTGTTAATTCTTGTGTAATTAACTGTATATCCTCAAAGCACTTTAGTCTTTCAATTAAAGGCAGATCAACTACAACAGCAATATTTTCAGGATTTAACTGTTTTGCATTGTAAATGACATGCTGGAGCATGGAAAAATTGCCTATTTCGTGCAGGACTTTAGGTAAGCCTGAATTCATCCGCCTGCCATGCCCTGCAGCAAGTGTGATGAAAGTATGAGCTTTATTTATCACTTATCTTAAAGATGAAAAATGAAAACCATAATGATCAAGCCAACTGATTTTATTGTCGTAAAAGCTCCTTAGGTCGCTGATTTGATATTTTAGCATCGCAAGCCTTTCTATACCAATGCCAAACGCAAAACCGTTGTATTTAGTATGGTCTATTCCAACATTTTGAAAGACATTTGGATGCACCATACCACATCCAAGCACTTCTATCCATTTACTACCTTTATAACTTATGTCCACTTCCGCAGAGGGTTCAGTAAAAGGAAAAAAACTATTACGAAAACGTATCTTCAGCCCTTTATCTCCAAAAAACTTATTAAGGAAGTGATGAATAGTAAATTTTAACTGGCCCATATTGACGCTTTCATCGACATATAACCCTTCTATCTGGTGAAACATAGGAGTGTGAGTTGCATCAAAGTCATTTCTGTATACCCTACCAGGAGCTACTATTTTAATTGGGAAATTTTTTGTTTTTTCCATGGTTCTAATCTGTACAGATGAGGTGTGAGTGCGCAGTACCATTCTTTTATCGTTTATTTTATTCTTTAAGTAGAAGGTATCTTGCTCCTCTCGCGCAGGATGATGACTTGGAGTATTCAGTGCATCAAATACATGAAATTCATCTTCAATATCAGGGCCATCAACTGCTTTAAAACCCATATGTGCAAAAATAAGCTTTACTTCATTTAGAACCTTACTGAGTGGATGGATCTTGCCGATTTTTTCTGGTCTAACAGGCAACGTAATATCAACTGCCTCGTTCTGCAATTTAAAGTTAACTTCTTCGGCTTTTAGTGCATTTTCCTTGTTCATTATAAGCTGATCTATCTTGTTGCGTAAGATGTTGATAACTGCACCTAAATCGCGTTTTTCTTCTGCGCTTTCTACCTTTTTTAAGTTATCAAAATAAGCTCTAACTACACCTTTCTTTCCCAAATATGATAGCCTGACTTTTTCTAAATCTTGCAAAGAAGAAGCACTTTCAATTTCGGAAACTGCTTTATCCTCAAGTGAAGGTATTTCATTCAGTAGCTCTTTATTCATCTCAAAAATGCTGATTTAAACTTTAATTATAGTAAAATCTTGAATAGCATCAACAATCTAAAAACTGTCCTATTCTGATTATTAATTTATTGACTAATTAATCTTTTTTATTTACTTTTACGTTGATGAATTTGCTGTATCAACCATGCACAACAGTGACACTGAAACTAAAAATAAGTACAAAATAGAGGATTTACCTAAGTTCTTTAAGGAAAAATCCAAAAACATAAGTAAAGCATTTTCTAGCAAAATAATTAAGATCAGTACTATTCGCTCGAGAAGTATTGAAAGTAATATACAAGAATTTTCATTTGAGCTAACAGCAACAGATAAAGACACCTTTAATATAAGATTATTTCGAATAAACTCTTTAATTGATTTTTTCAAAATCTGCCTTTCCCGGGAAAAAAATTTTACAGCCAACATAAAAGTGTCCAAAGAAAGCAGTGAATTATATAATAACTACTGTAAAACTAACAGTTATAAAACTGTAGAAGAATTCATAAGTAATGCTCCGTCTCAAATCCTTCTGCAGGGCACAACGATAACGCTACAAACAGACGTTGAAAACATTAACCTGGACAACTTGCACCAAATCGAGTTATTTCTAAATGAAAAGCTACAACATGCAGAAAAAACTAAAAATGAAGACAAAAAAGAACAGAGTGAAACTAACCAAAAAAATGCACAAAATAGACAAATCGTACCAGTTACAGGCTCATTTGGCTTTAACGTAGCAAGCAAAGCAAATTGTAAAGCTTCAGTGGTTACTGCTGCAATAAAAGTTAATATACCAAAATATAGAATTTTCCTTCCCTTATCTAATTTTTTTGATGATGTAATAAGGTTATCCCTTTTAAGAACACCAAAACCTTCTATACAGAGCAACAATATACTATTTGGTGCCATTCCAGCGCTTGACCAGGAAAAAAGAAACATGAATCCAAGTAGTCAAGCTACTCGGGTGACAGGGGGTAATATAGGAAATCCAATACCTCAAGAAGCAGAACAGAATGTAGGTCAAACTACTTCGCACACAGAGTATTTTAAGGCTAACAGAAAAAAGAAGTCAAAAAAGCAGACCAAAGAACTATCAGAAAAAGAAAAACAATTAGCCATAAAACAAGCACAAAATGATGCTAGAGTAGCTATGGTAGATAACGAGATTGAGCGCAGGNGGAAAAAACTCGATGAAATATTTATTGAAGTGATGAATGGATACAAAAATCAAGATTCAGAAACATTTCGCAATATTTTTAACTCAATATTCAATATTGTTTATTTTCAAGATAAACAATTACATGAAATATTAGAACCAGGTGAGATATCAGAAATATTACAGATACTCGAAAAACCACAACCTCTTAATCACTCACTTTTAGGTAAAGAATATTTACAAAAACAAGTATATAAANAAAAAGAGCAATTAGTTTCAGGTGTTTATATACAACAACCTCCTACGCAACATGAGAACACTCCTCATAAATCTACAAACCCTTTACCAATTAAAGATCCTGCACCAGCAACAAATGAAGCTAAAACTCTACCATCTACTAACATTACACTCAAATCATCATTAAAAACTGTATTTTCCTCAAAAAAGGCTTATTTTTGTCTATTTATAATAGTAGCATCTGCATCAACACTTTGCTTATGGCATTTTCCATTAGGAAAAGTGTCAATGTTAAAAGGATTAGAGCATGTCTTCAAACTAAGTAGAAAGGAGTTAAGAAGTGTGTTATAAGATATATTTTAAATGTACCCAAGCGATATAAGTGACAAAGAATGGAAGATGATAGAGCAATATTTTGAACCTAAAAAGACCGGCAGACCAAGAAAACACAGTATCAGAACGATTATCGATGCAATAAGGTATGTGATGAGAACAGGCTGTCAATGGAGACAACTACCTAAGAATTTTCCACCATGGAAAACCGTGTATAGTTGTAATTCGCGTTTAAAAAAAAGTGGAATATGGCAAGAAATTCATGATTTTCTAGTTAAAAAACTAAGAAAGATAATTGGTAAGAATGAAACTCCATCAGTAGGAATAATTGACAGTCAATCAGTAAAAACCACTCAAAAAGGGGATCCAGAGGATATGATGCTGGCAAGAAAGTAAAGGGTAGAAAACGCCACATCGTTGTAGATACTCTAGGTCTTGTAATTGCTGCTGAAGTACACAGTGCAAGCATTCAAGATCGTGATGGTGCACTAAATCTTTTTGTTCAAGCCAAATGCAAAGCTCCAACATTACGTAAGTTTTTTGCTGATCAAGGATATACAGGTAAATTGCAAAACCGCTGTTTATTGGAAACTGGATGTTTGTTGACGATTACCAAGAAAGTAGTTGATACAGGATTTCAGGTTATTCCTAAACGTTGGATTGTTGAGAGAACCTTTGCTTGGCTCTCCAATTTTAGACGTATGAGTAAGGATTATGAGCATTCTCCTCTCACTTCAAAAAATAACATCTTTTTTAATATGATCACTATTATGCTTCACAAATTAGCTCATTCTTGAGTTTGAAGACATGCTCTTAAAACTTAGCGTACCATTCACAACCAAGGCTTTTATAAATTGACAATTGTTATGAAGCACTGCCCAGTCCCTAGCCCTTTCTTTATAATTAGTCCAATTCTCTTTACCATATTGACATTCTGATTCATCATAAATAAATGCATTAAAAGCAAGGAATTCTTGAAAATTTTCTATTAAGAACTCTTTATACCATTCTCTGTACGTGTATATATACTTATCAGCTTTTTCTTTAATATTCTTACATTTATCTTCATCACTTATCACTTCTAATATGCCAATATGCCAATTACACCTGAATTCTTATATAAAAATGAGTACATAGCACCTAAATGCGAATCCATATAATAATTACCCAGATTGCTTATAACAGGTATTTTTCCTGATTAGAGAAAATATAAGACCGTATTTTTTCCTTATCTTCTTGAGTAAGTGTAACATAACCTTCTGTCAATTTTCTGATAACCAACTCAGTAGTATCGTTTACATTATGCATTTTCTGCCTCACTTTAATTTATATATATTTAATCTATAGAATTTATAAAACGTTGCATTTCTTCTATACCAAACTGTACAACAGTGCCTGTGAGATTCGTAGGTACAGTACTGCTAGTTGCACTACTAACACAAGCTGATAAAAAAGTGTAAGATGATGTAAAAATGGTTCTAAACTGTGTTGTTATTGCATATAACTTATTTTTTCCATTTAATTCTTCCTTTAAACTTGAAATTTTTCTATCAAATTCTTCCTTTGAACTTGAATACCACATATCTAATTTTTCTATTGCACTTGAATGCTTTTTATTAAGCTCTTCTGTGAAATTTAAACACCTTCTCTCAAGTTCTTCTAATTCATTAGAGCCTGATAAGAACCGATTTTTATGCACTTTACGAAAGATTACAATATAATCCTCTAAAAAACTTCCATAGTACGACACTCTCTCATTGCAAAGTTTACTAGTGATTGACCCCTTATACTCAATAAATCTATAGCTGATTAGCATAATACTTGCTAAATAATCCACAACAAAAATATTGTACCTATCCCGAAAGTTTAAAAATTCTCTTTGTGCAATTTTTCTTTTAAGTTGTACACCTAAATTCAAAAATTCTCTGTCTAATCGTATAAATAAATCTGCAGCTTCCCTTTTTAATTGGACAAAAAAATCTGTCATTTCTCCTTCTAATTGTGTATACAAACCTGCAGCTTTTCTTTCTGATTGTAGGAAGAAGTCTGAAATTTCTTTCTCTAATGCTGTTTTCCCTCCAACACCTCTAATAGCTTGTTCTAATTCTAATAATACTCGATTATTGAGTCGCATTGAGTTGCCACTGCCATAACCCTTAGTATCACAGAAAATTATCAAATCTAAAGCTGTACCTATCCTGCCACCATATTCTATATCATCATTAATATGCTCTTTTAATTGATTGATAATCCCCAGCTCTTCTTCTTTTTCATCATCAGTACAGATTAAAGTCATTATTTCAATTAACCTATCTTGTAGTTCTTTTTTATTCATAAATTTATTGTCTCACTTAACCACTATAAAAATAACATATTGGCTAGCTAATAGCAATAAAAACTGTTATAATAGGTATCCGAGGTCTTTTAGTACTTCATAAATGCTTTATATCAGATTTATGTTTTAAAGTATCTATATGTTCAAAGGAATTATCACGGATATCGGAACTATAACTGATACTACCACTCACTACAACTCTGATCAAATTTTCTATATCAAGACACAAAACTTATCCTCTATAAATCAAGGAGATTCAATAGCTTGCTCTGGTGTGTGCTTAACTGTTGTTGATATAATGAGCGATATATTTACAGTCCAAGTGTCTCAAGAAACTATGAAGGTTGCTAACTTAAATACGTGGAAAATAGGGGAAAAAATCAACCTAGAACAAGCAATGAGGCTAAGCGACAGAATCGATGGCCACCTAGTTCAGGGTCATGTTGACGGGATAGTAAAAATTTTAACAATTGAGCGAAATTTAGATTCTCATGAAATCAAACTATCGTGCCCACAAGAATTAATTAAATTTGTTGCAAAAAAAGGCTCCGTTACACTAGATGGGGTTTCTCTCACAGTGAATTCAGTTGTTAACCAAGAGTTCACTGTGAATATCATTCCCTATACATGGGAAAATACAACTTTTCAGTACAACAAAGTAAATGATTATCTGAATTTAGAAATTGACATGATCGCTAGGTATTTAGATCAACTGATGCAGCATAAATACAATTAATTTTACAACCTCGTTATTTATAACTATTATATCTTGAAAACCATATAGATATAAAATATGCTTTTCGATAGTCTAATTATCTTCATTGTTGTTCTATGTGTAATAATCTCGGTAACTAGAGGCTTTATAAAAGAGCTATGCGCGTTGATGTTTTTATTTTTATCAGTTTTTCTGACCGCTAATCACTATGATTTTTTCACTCCAAATTATAGTAAATATTTTGATTCTCAAGTTACACTAAACATACTTTCTACAATCTCTGTATTTATTATACTTAATATTATATTAATGATAATAAATAACTGGTTAATGTACGTATTATCACCCATAAGGTTGGGATTCATCGATAGAGTTACTGGAATCTCTCTCGGAGTACTTAAAGGAATATTGCTCTCTTACGTACTATTTTTTGCTGTGTACTTATATTGCTACACAGTGTATGACAAAGAAGAATATGGCAAAAAAGAGAAGTATTCTGAAATAAAAGCAGAAGAAATATTGCCTAATTGGATAACAAATTCACACTCTTATCAGACTTTATTTGTGACAGCAGAAGAAGTAATTGACATGTATGTACCAGAGTCGTTGATACTAAAAATAAAAGAGATCGGTGGAGAAATGGTTGATCAAGAAAAATCTAAAAATAATAAAAAAGAAGAGTAAATATTCATTTATAAGCATGTTCATTGCTGTACAAGAATTATGGCAACTTCTCAATCAGCTCAAGCCAAACTCCTTTTTCATACCATCTCTTAGAGCATGTCTTCAAACTCAAGAATGAGCTAATTTGTGAAGCATAATAGTGATCATATTAAAAAAGATGTTATTTTTTGAAGTGAGAGGAGAATGCTCATAATCCTTACTCATACGTCTAAAATTGGAGAGCCAAGCAAAGGTTCTCTCAACAATCCAACGTTTAGGAATAACCTGAAATCCTGTATCAACTACTTTCTTGGTAATCGTCAACAAACATCCAGTTTCCAATAAACAGCGGTTTTGCAATTTACCTGTATATCCTTGATCAGCAAAAAACTTACGTAATGTTGGAGCTTTGCATTTGGCTTGAACAAAAAGATTTAGTGCACCATCACGATCTTGAATGCTTGCACTGTGTACTTCAGCAGCAATTACAAGACCTAGAGTATCTACAACGATGTGGCGTTTTCTACCCTTTACTTTCTTGCCAGCATCATATCCTCTGGATCCCCTTTTTGAGTGGTTTTTACTGATTGACTGTCAATTATTCCTACTGATGGAGTTTCATTCTTACCAATTATCTTTCTTAGTTTTTTAACTAGAAAATCATGAATTTCTTGCCATATTCCACTTTTTTTTAAACGCGAATTACAACTATACACGGTTTTCCATGGTGGAAAATTCTTAGGTAGTTGTCTCCATTGACAGCCTGTTCTCATCACATACCTTATTGCATCGATAATCGTTCTGATACTGTGTTTTCTTGGTCTGCCGGTCTTTTTAGGTTCAAAATATTGCTCTATCATCTTCCATTCTTTGTCACTTATATCGCTTGGGTACATTTAAAATATATCTTATAACACACTTCTTAACTCCTTTCTACTTAGTTTGAAGACATGCTCTTAAGCTGCGTATGTATACTTCTGATAATACTTTTATGCCAACTTTATAAATTACTTTTACTTTCATCAAAGGTTACAATTTAGAGACCTTGCTTCATCAATGTAATGGAACAAAACCTTTTTCGTGAGTTCAAAACCTTCTAAGGTATCTCCTTCGCATCTTGCTGTAATGCAGTTTTGTGTATTTGATGCTCTAAGGAGCCACCAACCTTTATTATCGTTTACCTTAACACCGTCAAGATCTGAAAATACAATATTTTGCTGCTCTAGTGTTTTCTTTATTGATTCAATTATTTGAAATTTTTTCTCATCTTTAACTACAATCTTCACTTCATGAGTGATATATAACTTTGGTAAGTCCTCAATTACCTGAGATAGGCTTTGGTTTTTCTTAAGTAAAATGTCAATGGCTTTCACAGCAGAATATAGCCCATCATCAAACCCTATCTCAGAAAAGAAAAAGTGCCCGCTTAATTCACCGGCAAATTTTGCCTCTTCCTCTACCATCTTTTTCTTAACTAATGAGTGTCCGGTAGCGCAGGTGATAACTTGCCCTCCTAACTTACTAACAAAATCATGCACCTTCATACTCATTTTTACGTTAGCAATCACTTTGCTTTCTGGATATTCCTCCAGCACTTCACGTGCAAAAATTATAAATAAATGGTCATTGGAAACAACGTTGCCTTTATTATCAATTAAGCGCACCCTATCGCTATCGCCATCTAGCGCAATGCCAAGATCACATTTATGTTCATTCACAATGTCAATTAATTGGGCAAGATTTTTTTCCTCCATGGGATCTGGATTATGCAGTGGAAATGCCCCATCTATAGAGTTATTGGTTACGATGTGCGTATGACCAGGTAAGATCTTTTCAATATACCTTATGATGCCACTTGCTGGACTATTTCCACAATCCCAGGCTATTTTTAATTTCTGTGTAGTATTGTTCTTTACCGCACTTTTCAATATGCGAATGTACTCACTATACATATTTATGTTAATTAAGCTTCCAATTCTTGTACTGTTTTTAATTGAATTGCTTATAACTTCCTTTATTTCTTGATCTGAAAAGACTTTTTTATTACTAAAAAATTTAAAGCCATTATATTCACTGGGGTTATGAGAGGCAGTTATTATGATACCAAGATCCGCCTGCGTGATTTGCGTTGCAGCGTAGAGCATAGGTGAAGAACATAGTCCAACGCGTATAACATTTGCTCCAGATAAAGTTAAGCCCCTAATTAATTCTCTTTCTATACTTGGTGAATCTATTCTACTATCGTAGCCGACACAAACACTAGCTACGATTTGGCCAAACTTTCTACCTATCTCGTACCCATCATTAATCTGCAAATCTTTGCCTACTATACCTCTAATATCGTATTTTCTTATAATGGTATTGTCCATACTGTACTTCTTGAAGTGACTACTATATAACATTTTGGCCAAATGCTAAAGTTTATTTATTCAATAATTAGTTGATTTTTTAAAGAAATCTGCTAATATTATAGTATATTTTTTAAAATGTGAAATTATGCCACAGGAAAACGAAAATGTATTTATATCTGAAAGTCAAAGTTTAGATGTAGATGAACAGAAGAAAAATGATATTTTAAGTGTCATTGAATCTTGCAACGATCTTCAGGATTTTATAAAAAAACTAAAGGAAGAAAATCTCATCTGGTACTTTATTGGTCCTTTACGCAAAGATGAGAACATTACAGGACAGATAAATTTAAAGTGGGAAAAGGAGTTCCAAAAATTTGAGCAATCAATAGACGCAATGCATAAAGAGCTTAAGTCGTCTCTGCCTGGTCAAAATTTCTTAGTGTATCCAACAAAGGATAATGACTTCAAAATTAGATTTGAAAATGAAGAAAAACCAATAGAAATTAGCAATATTTTAAGGGCCAGCAGTGAAGGTAAGGTTTATAACATATCTTTAGGGAAAGATAGTCAAATAACTGCAACCAAAAAAGGCAGCGAAAGGCACTATGATTTTACTGGCTCAACCTCATGTGAAATGACCATTAACTGGCAGGCTAAGGATTCTAAAGGCAATAGCATAAGTTGTAGCATGACTGTGGAAGTAGATTCCAGTGGCATAAAAAGGGTAGTTAATGAACCAAAATTTGGAGGAATAACGAGCTCAGAAGAGGTATCAAAGTTAGTTGAACAAAACAAAGAAGTTTTTATCAATGGAAAAACTCTATATCAAGCTTTTACTGACATGGATAAGAGCGTGGACGATCAGCAAGTACCAGCAGAGGAAATATTTACAAAAGATCCACAACAGTCACCTACACCAAGCAGCAGTGGGTATTCCTCTCCTGGTTCGCGTAGAAGTTCTCTTTCTGTTGAGAGCGAGATTGGTGGTGAAGAGTCTGAAATTACTGATGAATACATTGACGATGACTACGATGAACAAAAAATACACAAAGATTATGAGAAAAATTATGAGCAAGAAGGATTAAAAGGTGTAGATGAGGCTATAAATGAAATTAACAAACTTGCAGAGCAGCGTGACTTCTTGAGAGATGAAGTTAATGAACAACGGCAAGTTATATCTGAAAAAAATCAAAGAATAAAGGAACAAGGTACTTTAATTGAGTCGCTTATGAGTAAAGAGCAATTAAAGAATCAAGAGTTAGTTAAGGAATTAAATCAACTGTACAAAGAAAAAGAAGATTTAGAAATGGCAATTTAGCAATCTGGTATAGGTAAAAAGTCTCTTGCAGATGAGATAGAAGAAGTGGAGAAAAATGAGAAAATAGAGAGTTTGAGAAAAGAAATTAAGCAGAAGGATGAAAAGATACAGCAGATAGTAAGAGAGAGCCAGAAATTAGAAGGAAAGCTTCAAGATTTAAGGGCAAAGTATTCGGAAGTAAAAAACGAAGATAGTGAGTATATTGAAAATTTAACCCGTAAACTAAAACAAGCTAAGATTGAATTTATCGATAATAAAGATAAGCTGACTGAGCAAATAGAAAAATTGGCAGAAGAAAAGGAAAATTTATTTAGACAATTAAGAGCAAAAAGTACAGATTCAACATCGTTCAGAAAGCAACAATCAGAAATAGATAAGCTTAAACAACAGCTTAAGGAAAAGGAAGGGATGTTAACGTGTACACAGGAAGAGCTGGCATCTGTCAAAGAGAGTCTAGAGCAACTGCAGAACATATTACAGCAGGAAAAAGGTCAGGAAGAGACAGCAGCTACATCAACTCAAACTGAAGTTGAATATGAAAGTAGAGGAACAAGCATGCAGCAGCAAGACCAAGGTATACAAGCTGTAAACAACAACTCAAGCAGAATAGCTAATGGGTTAAGACAAGAAAATAAGAAATTGACTAGAGACAAACTAACTATATCCAAGCAATTAAAACAAAAAATAAGAGAGATTGACGAACTAAAGAAAAATTTAAAGCAATTACAAGAAGAAAATAAACGACTAAAACAAGAAGTTACTAAAAATGCAGGAGTTGATGCATCATCTTCAACAGGTCAAAAAGAAGCTAAAGAAGCAGAAGTTCAAACTGGCGTGAAAATGAATGATGTCCGTGATTTATATAATGAAGAAGGTGATATGTTAAAACAGAATTCTCAAATCCAAACGTAATCCCTGCTCAGGATCCAGAAAAATCTCCTCCTCTTTCAAAATGATGAGTTTTTGCTTCTATTGTCAACTATAGCTAATACCAATTCCCATTGCACAGAGAGCGGATAGACAATAACAAAGAAAAAGCCCATACTGAAAGAAGTAAAATAGCGAGGTATAAATGGCATTAAGATCAAAATTATTGGACGAAAAAGTGANNGCAAAAGAAATGCTGAAGAAAGTAAGAAATAACGCATATGTTGCAAAAAAACTAAATGCCGTAATTGCAGCAAAAAAGCACAGTATGNTAGCAAAGATATGCTGCATTTCAAGAACTACACTGANNCTGCATGATCTAAAATTTGGTAGAGAAGAAAAATTGTTTGCTTCACCTCAACGCCGTAGAAAAACTATATCGAACCAAAGTCAACTTGAACAAATTGAAGTGTGGATACAAGAAAATTCTAATATTACCATTGAGGAGCAAGAAACACACCACAACAAAGATACCAATTTTGATATTTCAGAGTTTTAAAACTCATAATCTGCTTTACAAGCTTCTTTTCATACCACCAGCTTTAGCTGGTTGTAGTTGATAAATAAAATCCTAAGGCATTTTTTACTGTAGATTAATCATTTGATTATAGTATCATTTTAATTAAGCCTATGTTTTGAACATTTATGAAAAATATTTTATATTTCATACTATTAGTTGTCGTATTTGGATCACTGAGCCTATTTGCCATAGAGCGGCTTGAAGAAAAGAAAATTGAATCAGTTCATAAAAACGAAAATGTAGGTGTAAGGAAGCAAGATAGCACAAATCAAAAAGATGAGTTGAAAAGCAACGTCGATGCTAAACAAACACAAGAGGCTGAGAGCAAAAGATTAGACGGCACTACCGATAAAGAGAAACTGCAACACAACGAGGACAAAGCTTCCGTGGTTGAAAAAACTATCAGTGAAGGTGAAAGGATTGATAAAGATTTGCCAAATGACCAGCTAGAAGAAAGTACAGGCGAATTTGCTCGAAATTTACCAAATGTGGCCAATAAAGAAGTGAATAAAGATTTGAAACCAGAGCCTTTGCCTTTAAGTGCTGATTTAAATGAGAATACAGCTAACCCGCAAAAAAATCTACAAGCTGATCAGAAGATTGATATAAAAGATAATGAACTTTCAAAAAGTGATGCGAGTCAATTATTAGAANGAAAAAAAGAAAAAGTAGAGAGTCAGCTTGAAGAANAAAAAGTGAAAGAAACAAACAGTAATTCCAAGAACCGCAATAGAGTAAAACCTATAACTAAAAGATGAAGAAGAGCAAAGTGAAAAGAAAAATTTACAAAAATGGACAAAGCTCAACAGAGAACCAATAAAAGAATGGAGTCATAAAGATATACAAAGCAAGTCAATATATAAACGACAATATGATAGCCTTAATGAGCATCTTCCTACAACTGTATTTATTGATGATTACAGTAAGCAATTTTTTTACTGTATTAAGAAAAATAACTTACCTTGCTTAAGAGGAGTAATAAGTAAGCTAGAAAAAATTGGATTAACAACTCAAGAAATACTAAGATTTAGAAATAAATTGGGTGACACTCCTCTAATTTATTCAGTTAAACAAGGTGAGGTAGACATAGTGCGCTTTCTCTTATTACAAGGCGCTGATCTTAGAGTAGTTAATAATAATTTTCAATCCCCAATTGATATAGCAATCGAAAAAAAGCAGATCAATATAATAAATGCGATTGCCGAAATGATGCCACACCTTTTAGAGGATAGAAAAATAGACAATAAAGAAAGCTCAGCAATGTACGATTGGGCTGTAAAAACGAAAGAAATACAGTGCGATAAGCAAGATGATTAGATTCTTGATATTAATTTTAGTTGGTCATTTATGTTATGGAAATGAAANNAATGATGAAAAAAATCCGATTAGTGATTTTTTAAACGCTCTGCATGATGTAAAATATGTATCTTACAGTAAAAAAGACTTTGCTGAATTTTTGGTGCAGTGCCACAAAGAGGGCGTGCCAGAAGATTTTAAGAAAGGTTTTGGTTCTAACTTAAATGGAGCTAATTTTAGTCAATTGTACCTAAGTGGATCTGTTTTTGATGGAGTGAGTCTGATTGGTGCTGATTTTTCTAACACCGATTTATCAGATGTGTCTTTCATTGATGTTGATTTACGTGGTGCTAATTTCTCCAATGCTAATTTACATGGCATTAAAATAAAAGGTACAAATTTGAGTTTTACAAAATTTGTTTCTGCAAACTTAACAGATATCGTATTTGATCAGTCTAATGTTAGTTATGCTGATTTTATCAATTCCGATCTTAAAAAAGTAAGTATGCACAATGTAATTGGTATGCATACTAATTTCTCGAATGTGAAAATGAGTTTTTCTAGCTTATCAAACTCGAATGTTAGCCACGTAAATTTTAGTGATAGTGAAATAAACGATACTGTTATGCAGCAAAACAACCTTGATAATGCAAGTTTCTTTGGAGTGGATGCATATAAATTAAAGATACAATTTTCTTCATTAAAAAATGCTAACATATATGGTGCAGAGTTAAAAGAATCAGACTTTACAGGTAGCAATCTTTCCGATGCCTGCCTTAATTCTTCTATCATAATTAACAGTAACTTCGACGAAGCTAATTTAAGCAACACACAAATTTCCTATGTGAATGACGATAATTCAAGTTTTGTTCAATCTATACTAAATGGTTCCAAGATAAAACATGTATATGTTTCTGAAGCAAATCTTCAGGATGCTGATTTATCCAATATTGATTTTAGTTTTAGTGAACTGCATCAAGTTAATGTCTCTAATGCTGACATTCGTCACGGAAAGTTTCATAATACTAAAGTTGCGAATTCTAACATGAATGGCTCATTTTTTGACCATTCACTATTTACCTATGTGAAGATAGAAGATTCAGACCTTTCTACAACTTCAATGTATAAGATAAAAATCCAAGACTCTCAAATTTATAACAGTACACTTTCTCACCATAATATTGATTCCAGTGAAATAGAAAATTCAACATTCTTTAATTTATTAGCTGATAATTCGAGCTGGTCCAATTTAAAAGTAACTAATTCAAATTTTATTGAAAGCGATTTCAGACCTTCTTTGCTTCACAATAATGCCTTTAGGAAAACTAGTTTTTTTCTTAGCAATTTGAGCAATTCAACAATTAGTGATATGTCTTTTTACTCTTCAAGCATATATAAAAGTTCAGTTGCTGATGCTCATTTAACAGGTTGCAAATTTGATAATTCAATTTTGATTAACAATAAAGGGCAGAAAAACCTTGCAGGTTTAGAAAACGCTATAACTTCAATTGAAGATTTGCAAGAGAAAATATCACAGGGTGAAAAATTTAATGTAAATTATTCTTACTTTGAATTTAAGAATATGAATTTAGAAAATGCTGATTTTTCTAATTCAACATTGAGTAGAGCAAAGTTTGTAAATGTTAATTTGAATAAGGCAAATTTTGAAAAGACCGATTTGCGCTATACTGTCTTTGATAATTCTTCTCTTATTGGCACCAACTTATCAAATTCTAATTTAGAAGGTTCTAGCTTTTTAAACTCTGATCTAAAAAGCGCCATGTTAAAAAATGCAAAGAAAAATGACCGTAAAAAGTGAGGGCGTGTTATTGGTTCTATCCTCCCCTTCTGGAGCTGGAAAAACTACTATATCAGCAAAATTACTTGAGCGATCAACTAATTTAGTTAGGTCTGTTTCTATGACTACGCGCAGGCCTCGCTCCGGCGAAATAAATGGAAAAGACTATTTTTTCGTTACCGAAGAAAAATTTCACGAGTTATGCGAAGCTGGTCAGATGCTTGAATACGCCAAAGTTTTTGAGAATTTTTATGGTATACCAAGAAATTTTATAGAGCAAAACCTGAGCAGTGGAATAAGCGTTTTACTCAGCATAGACTGGCAAGGAGCATTTCACTTATTCAAGCTCATGAGAAAAAAAGTTGTGAGTATTTTTATACTTCCCCCTTCAATGGAAGAGCTTAGGTTGCGTTTGCAAAAGCGTAATAGTGATGATGCGAGCGAAATAGAGCGCAGATTAGCCGAAGCTCAAAAAGAGATAAGCAAACGTGATAAATATGATTATGTAATAATCAATGATGATATTGATAAAAGTGTAGAAGAGATAAGCTCCATACTAAATAAAGAAAGACTTAAAAAACTAAAAGAAAAACCAAGTCTGGAAGATTTATAAAAGCATCAATCTGCAGCTATAGTTTCTTATCCTATAGCTATACCGCCGCGAACCGTCATACCGCCGCGGTATCCACAACTGTACGAACGTTGTGATTTTGGCCTACCAGAAGGGCAATGCCTCTTATCCAAGTACCCTCTTCTTGTCATTCCAGTGCTTGACACTGGAATCCAGTTTTCCATATAATCTCATCAAAAATGTTTATTTTCTAGCTACTTTTATACTTATCAACTCAGTATGCTTACTTACAATTAAAATTCCTGGATCACAGTGTCAAGCACTGGGATCTGATGGGCCAAAATCACAACATTCGTACAGTTGTACGCGGTATCTCAGCATAGATTCCGCTAACGAGTAGCGGAATGACGGTTTTTCAAATTGTCGTAAGTCAGTTTAGCTATATTTTAGCCGATAGCACGTTTCGCAGTTTAGCTATATTTATTATTTTTTAAGACAAAATGGTTAAAATAGTAGACAACTGTTCAAGTGAGGATTTGACTATGATAACAGATTTTCTAATAGAAACTAGTTTTCTGCCTTTCCACCTATATTTTGATCACATATACAACGTTTAGCTCAACTTAAAAGTCAAACTTCTTGGTTGTTATACCAAACTTCGTTATTGGGAAGACAAATAGGACATATTATAAATATGCTTAAACTCCGCAATTACAGGCAAAAGGGCTATTTTTAATTTGTCTTATTATTAATGAGACTTGGTATTAGTTTAGTGCTGACAACTTAAATAGCTTTTAATATTGAGGTTTTAGTATGGGTAAAGACGAGCAATTGTACTCCATTATAGAGAGAAAGGTAAAAAAAGAAGAACACAAGCGTGAAAAACCAAGAAGTCGAGATGGAGCTCTCAAGAAATGTGAAAGGTTATTTGAGGAAGGTGCTAGCTCTGAAGTATTAACTAAATTAGAAGAATCACTTAGAGAACAAGAAAAATATTATAGGTATTATGTCCAATGCTTCCTTCCAGTGCTAGATAAAGCAATAGAACGATCGAAAAAAATATCAAATGAAACAAAAAAGCAAGTAATTTCTAAAATTACTTATAATAGCAAATATTGTTCTAATAGTATTACCCACAACCAAAATGATCGTAGGAATAGTGAAGATAGTGAAGCAGAAAGTGGCTACGGTAGCGATGTTGAAGATGATCATAAAGTAGAAATAAGCAACGAAATAACAAATAGCAATGCTCTATTACTAAAAGCGATCAAAAATGGAAAGAACAGGAAATTTAAAAAATATCTAAAAGATTGTACGGATATTAATAGTGTGAAAGGTGAAAAAGACAACAATATTTTACACCTTATCGTGTCGTTGGAAAAGAAACAGAAATGCAAATTTCTAGGTACCCTAATAAAAACGATCACGAAAGAAGATCTAGCACAACTTGTTGATAGTGAAAATCAAGAAGGAAAGACTCCTTTTCAGGTAGCACTAATTAACAAGATAATAAAAGGGAAACATGATTCTCACACAATCCAAGATAACGATAACACACTTAAGTTTCTTATAAAATTGCTAGAGTATGGAGCCAGCTCTGACAATTTAGGATTATCTACAAAAGAATTACAATACTTAAAAGAAGAGCAAAAGACATACTATTGTGATTTCTTAGAAAAATTAGCAAAGTCAGTAAAGAAACCTGAATTAAAATCAGAAATAAGAACAAAAATTAAAGAAATTATACGACATACCATAAATACTCCAGATAGTAATGATAATTATCAATTACATTTAGCAATTAAAGATAAAGATGAAAAATCTTTTAAGGAATTATTGCAAAAAGGAGCAGATATTAATCTTAAAGATGTAAATGGCAACAATGCTTTACATCTAATAGTTACAGAATTAGAGAAAAAACAAAAACTTGAATTTTTAAATATAATATTAAATGTAAGTGAGAAAGAGAAGCTTAAAGCACAACTTAAAGAAGCTATAAATGCTGAAAATACAGCAAAACAAACACCTCTTCATTATTTATTTCAGCATATAAGAGAAAAAAATGAGGATCGATCATTTATAGATAGAAAATTTGAAAAAACAAATAGATATAAAACCTTAGAGTTATTTTTACAAAATGGTGCAGATATTACTGTGCAAGATAAAGATGAAAAAAATGCTCTTCACTATATTGCTTCATTCAAAGGAAGACAAAAAGTCGCATGTTTGGAATTGATTTTAGGTTTAGTGAAAAATGGAACAATATCTAAAGATAAATTAGGTGAAGCTATAAATGCTAAGAACGGAGAAGGGAGCACACCCCTAGGATTGGCATTAAAGAAAAAAGCAGAAAAAAGAAGTATCGAATATCTATCGCAAGGAACAATTTTTGATTTAGCAACTAATTATGATAGTACAACAAAGTTTTGTGCAGCATTATTACAAAACGGTGCTAACCCTGATTCTTTGTGGTTAGAAGATTCAAAATTCCATACTAAAAAGTACTATTTAACTTTACGAGATCTAAAAGATTATTCAGGGACTCCACAGAAAGCACAGGAGAAAGCTAAAGAACTAAAAGAGAAGCTTGAGGAAAAATACCACTGTGGAACTGCTTCGAAAAAATGTCAGTCAGGCATTAAAAAGCTAGGTTCTGGTATAAAAAAAGGAGTATCTGCTACAGAAGAAGTACTATCTGCTGTTGGAAAATACATAAATCCAGCCGAAAGAACTCGCGAACTGTTAGCAATCACAATAACGATTACAGTTATTGCAATGGTAACATTTGCTTTCTTTCAGGGTCAAATGGCAATTGGAGCAGCCATTCCTATCATAGCTACTGCTGGAGTTATATGTCTTACTTTAACTTTAGGATTTAGTGGTATTAAGAAACTTTTTGAAAAATCAACCAACAAAGCACAGGACACATTTAACGACAAAAATCTCTCTAATTCAACAACAGAGCAGAATCAAGCTTCGAAAAACCCTATTGACAATGATCAACAGAATTTAGGAAATGATTCTGAAGACCTAGAAGCAAAAAGACAACGAAATCAATCAGAATATACAGAAAACCCAGCTACTAAAATGAGCGATGTATCAATACTACGTCAATTCATGAATAAGCTAGATGGGCTAATTGTATCCGTTTAGCAGAGTGGCAAAATAGGTAGACAAGATAAACCAAAAAATCAAGAAAAAGTGAGTTTACAAGTTTACAACAAATGGTGTCATGCAAGTAGCTGACACACAACTGTACGAACATTGTCGGAGTGGGGAGTGTTAAAAAAACATAGTTGATATAACGATCACTAAGAGCATGTCTTCAAACTCAAGAATGAGCTAATTTGTGAAGCATAATAGTGATCATATTAAAAAAGATGTTATTTTTTGAAGTGAGAGGAGAATGCTCATAATCCTTACTCATACGTCTAAAATTGGAGAGCCAAGCAAAGGTTCTCTCAACAATCCAACGTTTAGGAATAACCTGAAATCCTGTATCAACTACTTTCTTGGTAATCGTCAACAAACATCCAGTTTCCAATAAACAGCGGTTTTGCAATTTACCTGTATATCCTTGATCAGCAAAAAACTTACGTAATGTTGGAGCTTTGCATTTGGCTTGAACAAAAAGATTTAGTGCACCATCACGATCTTGAATGCTTGCACTGTGTACTTCAGCAGCAATTACAAGACCTAGAGTATCTACAACGATGTGGCGTTTTCTACCCTTTACTTTCTTGCCAGCATCATATCCTCTGGATCCCCTTTTTGANGTGGTTTTTACTGATTGACTGTCAATTATTCCTACTGATGGAGTTTCATTCTTACCAATTATCTTTCTTAGTTTTTTAACTAGAAAATCATGAATTTCTTGCCATATTCCACTTTTTTTTAAACGCGAATTACAACTATACACGGTTTTCCATGGTGGAAAATTCTTAGGTAGTTGTCTCCATTGACAGCCTGTTCTCATCACATACCTTATTGCATCGATAATCGTTCTGATACTGTGTTTTCTTGGTCTGCCGGTCTTTTTAGGTTCAAAATATTGCTCTATCATCTTCCATTCTTTGTCACTTATATCGCTTGGGTACATTTAAAATATATCTTATAACACACTTCTTAACTCCTTTCTACTTAGTTTGAAGACATGCTCTAAGAGAAGAAACCCTCTTTCCCATCATACAAATACAACTTATCCATTCTCACCACATCAAAATTATGTTCCTCAAATTTGATTAGCAAGTTATTTACATCACTATTTGTAATAGCTTGCTTTTCATTATTTGCGATAAACCTACAGGTTATTTGGTCTCTTAAAGATTTTGAACTTCCTGGCCAAATTGCAAGTCCTTTTGAGTATATTGCTATCATTTGCAGATTACTTGATTCAAATAACTTTACTACTTGATCAAAATTGCTGGATTTGTCCCAAGCAAGCGTTATATCGCTACCCACTAGTTTTTTAATCTTATAATCCTGTTCATAATTATCCTGTATTTTATCCACTTTACTATTTGGATCACTGCCAATTATAAGCTCAGATAATGTTTTCGGTTTTTTTCCTAGATTGTCTATAACAGCTTCTGCAAATTCTTTGGTACCAACTTTTTGTTTACTCTTTTTCTCTTTATATAAATCGGCAGTGTGTATTCCATCCTCCAAAGTCTTGAGCCATGCATCGTAAATTAGTTTTGCAGTACTCACTTGACTGATGTAGACCAACATATGCACTGCAGCATTTAAAAGTCCAGAAGGATTAGCTATGTTTTTTCCTGCAATATCAGGAGCAGAACCGTGCACTGCTTCAAACATTGCATATTCATTACCTATATTGCTACTTCCAGCGAGTCCAACAGATCCAGAGGTTTGCGCCACAATGTCCGATAATATATCGCCATATAAGTTCTCGGTTACTATAACATCGAAATTCTCCGGTTCTGTGGCAACACGTGCCATGCCAATATCAACTATATAATGTTCTGCCTTTATGTCCGGGTATTCCTTTGCAATACGATCAAACGCTGCATGGAAAGTTCCGTCAGTCATTTTCATTATGTTATCTTTAGTAAGACAAGTTACCTTCTTTCTACTATGTTTTTTTGCATATTCAAAAGCGTACCTGCATATTTTTTCTGAGCCGGATCTAGTAATAATTTTAGTGCATTGGTAAGAGTCACCAGTGAGCCTGTGTTCTATTCCGGTGTAAACGTCCTCTTCATTTTCACGTATTACTACGATATCAAACTTATCGAATTTATTTTCTATAACAGGATGATACGAAATACACGGTCTGATATTTGCATATAACCCTAGGTTCTTTCTGAGCGCTACATTTAAGCTTTTGTGTCCTTTACCTTGAGGAGTTGTTGTCGGAGATTTTAATAATATTTTTGTTCTTTCAATTGATTCCCAACCACTTGGAGAAATTCCGTGAGACCATTCTTTACTGTAAACACGCTCACCTATTTCAATAATATCTATTGAAATTTTCGCTTCCGCTTCGCGCAATATCGACAGCACCGCTTCCATAATTTCTGGTCCGATACCGTCGCCATATGCAACTGTGATTGGTGTTGACATAACTTTCCTAGTTATAAATGATTTAATATTAATTTAAATAATAGAGTGGCACAAGTAGCTAATATTACCCAAGTTAGTATATTTACGGTTATGTAATAAAATACTTTTATATTAGTCAGTAAAATATAGGTGGGTTATGGATCCTGAAATAAATGTTAAAGTAAATTATGTAGGGTTTACAAGGCGTACTGTAGCAGAAGTACTTGACTGTATCATACTGTACTTTCCTTTACTCATTTTGATCTTGTCTATTGCATTACAAGACAATAATGAGATCTATGCTTATCTTCTTGATGAAACTAAACAATCAAC
Source organism: Wolbachia endosymbiont of Anurida maritima (assembly GCF_042182995.1). Taxonomy (NCBI): domain Bacteria; kingdom Pseudomonadati; phylum Pseudomonadota; class Alphaproteobacteria; order Rickettsiales; family Anaplasmataceae; genus Wolbachia; species Wolbachia endosymbiont of Anurida maritima. The sequence continues at coordinate 101,998 of NZ_CP102058.1, read as the reverse complement.
ATATTTCTATTATGAAATCTTTGCATCAGCGCTGTGCACAGTATTAGAAATACTAATGATAACAAAACTTGGTGGTACTCCAGGAAAGCTGTTGTNNTGTGGCATGTATATCAAAGATGCAGGTACATTTAAAAGTACCACCCTAACACAAGCAGCAGTGAGAAGTATTTCTCAGACAATTTTCTCGATTATTTCTTCTTTGCTGATTCACTATGTTTCTCGGTGGTCTATAATTTTACCAATTTTAGTTTTAATATTTGCGATATTCGACCGGCGCAAACAGACTNTTTACGATAAAATTGCAAAAACAGTAGTAATAGACTATAAATCTAGTTGATATTTTTCTTTATAGGTAGTACATGGATAAAAAAGTAAACTACTCAACGATGACAAGACGTACTCTAGCATTTATAGTTGATTGTATTTTATTTATCGCAATACCATTTGGTTTAATGGCGGTGGGTTTCTCACTTACACACGCAATACAAGGGATCATGGGTGAAATAATTGTAATCATCACGATTGTATTTTCTTTATTTTTAATGATACCATGTATATTTCATATATTCATGCTAGTAAAATTTGGCGGCACTCCAGGACACTTGTTATTTAGCATGCGTGTAAAAGACAAAGATACATTTGAGTCAATCACTACAATGCAAGCAATGAAAAGGACTATAGCTCTTTTTATAATTTATTGCATATCACTTTGTAGTCCCATTTTATTCTTAGCTATACTAATCTTAGTTTTAGTATGTGCAGTAGGTGATGAACATAAACAAGCTTTTCACGACAAAATTGCAAACACGGTAGTGATAGATTATAAACCTAGTTGATACTTTTCTTTAGCTGTCTGCCACCAAGGGTGTCATTCCAGTGCTCCTTTTTTTGTTATCCCAGTGCCCAGACACTGGGATCCAGAAAACTTAACTTTAAATAAGTAGCTGCATAATAAAGACTAGATTCCAGACTGGAATGACACCATTTGCTGTCTTCAAAAATGAATGTTCGTACAGCTATAGCGGAATTTACAACGAGATACCTCGGCGGTATGACGTAGTAGCTATATATAGACAAATTTTCTTTCCTTAGATATAATCTTAAAAAAACTTTCTGTACAAAAATGAAAATAAGAAGAGCTTTAATATCAGTATACGATAAAACGAATATAATTAATCTTGCATCGTTTTTAATACAGCAACAAATAGAAATTCTTTCAACGGGCAATACTTATAAAGTGCTATCTAGTGCAGGAATAAAAACACAAGAAGTCTCAGATTACACACAATTTCCAGAGATACTAGGTGGTAGAGTGAAAACTTTACACCCTAAAATTCATGGAGGAATACTTTGCGATAGAGAAAAGCACAAAACAGAAATACAAAATCTAGGTATTGAGCCAATAGACCTGCTTATAACCAACCTATATCCATTTTGGGAGATGGTGAATAGCGATTCAAGTGAGGAGCAAATTATAGAACAAATTGATATCGGCGGAGTGGCGTTAATTAGAGCCGCAGCAAAGAATTTTCGTTTTACTTCAGTTATTTCTAGCATTCAAGACTATGAAGCACTGAAAGCTAAGATGATAAAAAATAACAATGAAACACCATTGGAATATAGAAAATATTTAGCAACCAAAGCATTTGCTCTCACTGCACACTATGATTCTAATATTCACAGTTGGTTTTTATCCCAGAGTAAAAATAATGAGTTGCCAGAGTTTTTTGCACTATATGGACATAAAGTACAAGAACTCAGGTATGGTGAAAATCCCCATCAAAAAGCTGCATTTTATAGTAATCAATTTACCAAATATCCGCTGGAAAAACTACATGGAAAAGAGTTGAGTTATAATAATATAGTAGATATAGAGTCCGCACTTAACATAATTTCTGAGTTTAAAGAGCCTGCAGCAGTGATAATAAAGCACAATAACCCATGTGGCGCTGCTGTTGGTAATGATGCTTTGGAGGCATATGAAAAAGCTCTATCGTGTGATGAAATAAGCAGTTTTGGTGGCATAGTTGCCTTAAATCGGGAGATAGATTTAAAGCTAGCAGAAAAATTAAACGAGATATTTTTGGAAGTTGTGATAACACCGTCAGTCAGCAATGAGGCACTAAAAATTTTGCAAAGAAAGAAAAATTTAAGAGTGATTATTCATAAATCTTTTCAACAAAATGTGAAATACCAAACTAAAAATGTTGTTGGTGGGTTTTTGGTGCAAGAAAATAATGATCACAAGATAAAAGCAGAACAAGTAACAGAATGCACTGCAACAGACAAAGAAAAAAAAGATCTTATTTTTGCCTGGAAAATATGTAAGCATGTGAAATCCAACGCAATAGTTATAGCAAAAGATGGTTGTGCTATTGGCATCGGTGCAGGGCAAACAAGCAGAATAGATAGTGTGAACATTGCAGTGAAAAAAGCAGGTGAAAAATGTAAAGGTGCAGTGCTTGCTTCAGATGCATTTTTTCCATTCCCAGATAGCATAGTAGAAAGCGCAAAACATGGAATTACAGCTATAATTCAGCCCGGTGGCTCGCTGAAAGATCAAGATGTGATAAAAGCTGCAAATGAAAATAAAATTGCTATGTTTTTCACTGGCGTTCGCAGTTTTTTCCATTAGGCTTTGTGTCTTATCGTCATACCGCCACAGCCCATAAGTGTTGAAAGTAACACAAAAAAGACATAAAGAACTATTATTGCAAGAAAATGGAGGCAATAATGGATCAAATAGAAAGAGTACTAAATTTAATAAAAGATGAGGATTTAGAAAGGCTAGGAAAATTAAGTGAAGTAGATAAATGTAATACTAAATTGTTGGGCAAGATTATATTTAAAGGTCTAATGAAGTTAATATTAATGGGGCAAAAAACAAGCCTAAGAGCGCTAGAAATGGTAATAAACAGGTGTATAATGGATAAGAATAGCGATAAAAGTACAGTAACATACAGTGGTTTGTCAAAAAGGTTAAAAGTTATAAATCCAGAATATTTTAAGGGAGTATATATTGATTTGATGAGCAAGATTAAAAAGCTATTACCCCAAAAAACATCAAATAACTTACATAAGTTTGATTCGACGATCATAAATTTATCGGGATATCTCATAAAAGATGGGCTAAAAATAGGCGGTAAAAGTAACGACAGTCAAGTTAAAGTGAGTGTAGGATTAAAGGATCAATTGCCGACAAGTATAAGATTTTGTAAAGGACAAGAAGAAAGTAGTGAAGATATAGCATTAGTGAGAGCAATTAATGAAGCTAAAGTTGAAAAAGAGGATATTTTATTATTTGATAGAGGAATCAGAAAAGTTGGAACTTTTGCCGAATTTGATGAAAAGGAGTACAAATTTATCACAAGAGTTAAAGTGGGAAGAAAACATGATGTTATAAGCAGGAACAAAGTTATAAGAGAACAAAAATCGGATGGATCAGAGATTTTAGAAGATATAATAGTTAATCTTTATCGTGCACGAGGTAAAGTGGCAGAAAAGCATGATCTACGGCGGCTTTGTTGCATGGCTACCAATGAGAAGGTGTGATGTAAGGGATTTACGAGGCAAATTCGAAAATAGGCATACCGATATCAGTAAATTTGTTAATCAAGTAGCATTTTAAGATCATCTCTTGAGAACGATTTATTTCGGATTTATTCTTAAAACTAAATCCAAATGTTTTTTTAACCCTAAGAGCATGTCTTCAAACTAAGTAGAAAGGAGTTAAGAAGTGTGTTATAAGATATATTTTAAATGTACCCAAGCGATATAAGTGACAAAGAATGGAAGATGATAGAGCAATATTTTGAACCTAAAAAGACCGGCAGACCAAGAAAACACAGTATCAGAACGATTATCGATGCAATAAGGTATGTGATGAGAACAGGCTGTCAATGGAGACAACTACCTAAGAGCATGTCTTCAAACTAAGTAGAAAGGAGTTAAGAAGTGTGTTATAAGATATATTTTAAATGTACCCAAGCGATATAAGTGACAAAGAATGGAAGATGATAGAGCAATATTTTGAACCTAAAAAGACCGGCAGACCAAGAAAACACAGTATCAGAACGATTATCGATGCAATAAGGTATGTGATGAGAACAGGCTGTCAATGGAGACAACTACCTAAGAATTTTCCACCATGGAAAACCGTGTATAGTTGTAATTCGCGTTTAAAAAAAAGTGGAATATGGCAAGAAATTCATGATTTTCTAGTTAAAAAACTAAGAAAGATAATTGGTAAGAATGAAACTCCATCAGTAGGAATAATTGACAGTCAATCAGTAAAAACCACTCAAAAAGGGGATCCAGAGGATATGATGCTGGCAAGAAAGTAAAGGGTAGAAAACGCCACATCGTTGTAGATACTCTAGGTCTTGTAATTGCTGCTGAAGTACACAGTGCAAGCATTCAAGATCGTGATGGTGCACTAAATCTTTTTGTTCAAGCCAAATGCAAAGCTCCAACATTACGTAAGTTTTTTTGCTGATCAAGGATATACAGGTAAATTGCAAAACCGCTGTTTATTGGAAACTGGATGTTTGTTGACGATTACCAAGAAAGTAGTTGATACAGGATTTCAGGTTATTCCTAAACGTTGGATTGTTGAGAGAACCTTTGCTTGGCTCTCCAATTTTAGACGTATGAGTAAGGATTATGAGCATTCTCCTCTCACTTCAAAAAATAACATCTTTTTTAATATGATCACTATTATGCTTCACAAATTAGCTCATTCTTGAGTTTGAAGACATGCTCTAAAGCATTCATTTTTCAATAGAGTAACCACTTCTTTTTTTAATTTTCTCTCTTTTTTTCTCCTATCTCTACTCGCTATGCAACAAAGCCATCTACGGCTAATAAAAATCAGAAATAAAATTGGAGATGAAATATGGTTTTTGACAAACTTGTTTGAAATGCCAGCTTATGAAGTAACAGAGCTATATAGGCGCAGATGGGATATAGAAGTGTTCTTTAAATTTATAAAGCAAAATCTTGGATATAAGCACTTTTTAAGCCATACTATGAATGGCATGAAGGTGTATATTTACATGATTATTATTACGGCTTTGTTATTTCTTGTTTATAAAATCAAAAATAATCTACATGGGTTCAAAATAGCATTACTGCAATTCACATTGGATCTAAATGACTCTTTTATACGTTCGATTGTTTTACTGTCGGGAGGTAATTTACATGCCGTTGATCATCTCATATCACGTTATTTTTGATACTTTCAACACTTATGCGCCACAGCCCCTAACAAGCAGTGGGATGACGGTTGTCAGGCCAGTACCTTAACTACTTGGATCCAGAAAAAAGAATGGTGTCATGAAAGTAGCCTCCTTCTCCTGTCATCCGAGTAGCTGACACTGGTTTACTTTATGATGATGTCATGAAAGTAGCTGATACTGGTTCCTTTATGACGGTGTCATCCCAGTGCGTGACACTGGGATCTAATTTTTTATGCAAAATTATTATATTTATATACTTGCAAATAGATACAATTTGAAATAATTTATACTATGAAGTTACGAAATGAGATCCCAGTGTCACGCACTGGGATGACACCTTCCGTATAAATATTAAAAAATTTACCAAATGAAAAAAAAGGCAAAAGAAGCCCCGTGGTTGGCTAATTACTTACATTATACTTTCAAGTATGGCGTTTTTTTATTCTAAACGCTTAATAACCGCGATTCAGCTGCTTTTAAACCGCAACTAATCTAAATTATAAACATTAAGAAATTTACTAAACAGAAAAAAAGGCAAAAGAAACCCTAGGGTAGCTAATTATTCACTATCCATTTTTTAAGTTGGCGTTTTTTAATGTTTTAAATGCTTTATAAGCGCATTTCAGCTTATATTAGGTAAAAACCTAGANATTTTATAAAGACATAAGGTGCACATAGTGCAAAAAATTAAACATGAGACGCCAGATACGTGAGTTTTTTTGTCATTTAATCTGTACAGAGAAGATAAATAAATAGCTTCAGTTTCATGATAAGGGAGCTGGCGAAGCTTGTCAAGTAAGTTTTTTCGTTTCTGTGAACAGTTGGACTTAAAGTCTACACAAAAAACGTTTACAACCAACGTTCAACATGGTAAATTAAAAACGGTTTATTCCTCGGTAGCTCAGTGGTAGAGCAATTGGCTGTTAACCAATTGGTCGCTGGTTCGAATCCGGCCCGGGGAGCGTTTCTCTGTGAAATTCTAGTGTTGATTTTATATGAACATTAAATCAGTGGTTTTATGTATACTAGATGGCTGGGGAAATGGAATAGAGAATAATAAATACAACGCTATTAGCAACGCAAATCCACCCTGTTGGCAATACATTAGCTCTAATTATCCAAAATGCAGTTTATCCGCCTGTGGAACTGATGTGGGGTTACCTGGTAGTCAGATAGGTAACTCAGAAGTTGGTCATATGAATATTGGCAGTGGTAGAGTAGTAATGCAAAGCCTTCAGCGCATTAATCAAGAGATTAGAACGATAGAAAACAATGTAAATCTACAAAGTTTTCTTAGTAATCTAAAAAGTAAGAACGGAGTATGCCATATGATGGGATTAGTGTCAGATGGCGGTGTTCATTCGCATCAAAAGCATATTTCAACTTTAGCAAATAAAATATCACAGCATGGAATCAAAGTGGTGATACATGCATTTTTAGATGGCAGAGACACATTGCCAAATTCAGGGAAAAAATGCATTCAAGAATTTGCAGAGAGTATAAAGGGAAATGACATAAGAATTGCTACTGTTTCTGGGCGTTACTATGCTATGGACCGTGATAACAGGTGGGAGAGAACAATTGAGGCTTATGAGGCTATCGCATTTGCAAAGGCACCTCGTCATGATAATGCAGTATCGTTGATTAATGAAAATTATCAAAATAACATAACTGATGAGTTTATTAGGCCCGCAGTAATAGGTGATTATCAAGGTATAAAACCAGAAGATGGAGTGTTATTGGCTAACTTTCGTGCTGATCGAATGATACAATTAGCAAGTATTTTACTAAACCAATCAGCAGCGCGTGACGCTGGAATCTATGGTCAAACTACTCGTACGACAGAAGGTCGTAAACGAAAACCATTTTCTTCAATTTTAAGCATGATGAAATATAAAGAAGGTCTTAAAATTCCTCATATTTTTCCTCCTATATCTTTTACTAACACTTTAGGACAGGTAATAGCAGACAATAAATTACAACAATTACGCATCGCCGAAACCGAGAAATACGCTCATGTTACTTTCTTTTTCAATTGTGGAAAAGAAGAACCTTTCTCTGGTGAAGAAAGAATACTCATTCCCTCACCAAAAGTTCAAACTTACGATTTGCAGCCCGAAATGTCAGCCTTCGAGCTCACAGAAAAGCTTGTAGAAAAAATTCACTCCCAAGAATTCGCACTGATAGTTGTAAATTACGCTAATCCTGATATGGTGGGACATACAGGTAATATAAAAGCAGCCGAGAAAGCTGTGCTAGCTGTAGATGATTGTCTTGCGAAAGTGTTAAATGCTGTTGAAAAGTCAAGCACTACTGCATTAATTGTTACTGCAGACCATGGTAACGTGGAATGTATGTTCGATGAAGAAAACAATACACCTCATACAGCACACACTCTAAATAAAGTGCCATTTATTGTGTCTTGCAATAATCTAAAACTAAGAGACGGAAGGTTATCTGACATCGCCCCTACTATTTTACAGCTACTTGGAATTAAGAAGCCTGATGAAATGACAGGTAGTTCATTGATTTCTTGCATTACCCTCTGTCATTCCAGCTAGAATTGACCTTACCCAGATGGTATATTGCTTGGTTGGAAGCATGAGAAGATAATAGCTTCTCAGAATGGAAAGGGGCAGGTTGGCACTTTTTCTGAGGCACTTTCTATTCTTATTATGGAGTATAGGAAGAAGACCTCGTTACCCAGATTCTGCCACCGGTGTGGCCCATAAAATTTGGTGACCAGCGTATAGGAGAATGGACCAACTGGTACTCTGATATGTTGGAGTATTCAATAAGAGGGAAAATTTATGCGTTACATAGGTGTTATACTAACAGTTTTACTGCTTGCTATTTAGAACAGGAAAAACCAGAGTGCATAAAAAATCACGGGTATCTTTAATGAGTGTTACAATATTATCTTTAGAAAGAAAATCTACTATTCTTTGACAGATTAATGTTGATCATTGGTTGCGTTCTTACAATGAGACAATCAGACAAATACTGCTATCCTATGCAAACTNTTTTGGATAGTAAACACATTGCTTTTCAAAAAAATATTAGTAGCATTAAACAACAGCCTGATATTAGTTTTAATTCTTCTGTCAGTTAATTCTTGTCTTTTACACATGCAAGCAGCTGATGCTGGAATGACATTGAAAGAAGGATTTACTCTGAGTCGGTTGACAAATTGGACGTTTGATAAGCATAATTTGGAGCTTCTTGTGTAATGACTATATCATGAGCATGACTCTCTCTTAATCCTGATGCAGTAATAGTCACAAATTTGCAGTTTTTCTTCATTTCTTCTATATTCCTGTTACCAGTATAACCCATTGCAGCTTGCAATCCGCCAATTAATTGATGGATCACTCCTGAAGCTGGACCTTTAAATGGAACTCTTCCTTCCACTCCTTGTGGAACTAATTTAAGTTTTGAATCTTTATCTTGAAAATAACGGCTAGCTGAACCTCGTTTCATTGCACTAATAGATCCCATTCCTCGATAGCCTTTATATGCTCTGCCCTTATACATGATAATCTCACCTGGGCTTTCGTCAGTGCCAGCAAAAATCGAACCAATCATCACAGAGTCAGCACCAGCTGCAATAGCTTTTGCAACATCTCCTGAGTATTTTACCCCACCATCAGCAATTAGTCTTACGTTTCTTGCTCTACACCCCTCTGCAACATGCTTGATTGCAGAGAATTGTGGCAAACCAACGCCTGTAACTATTCTGGTTGTACAGATTGATCCTGGTCCTATTCCAACCTTCACTGCATCAACACCCGCATCAATCAACGCTTCAGCAGCCTCCTTTGTTGCAATATTTCCACCAATTAATTGCGTATTAGGATACATCTTTTTTATTTCCCTAATGGTATTGATAACGTTTTCGGAATGACCGTGAGCAGTATCCACAACAACTACATCAACTTCTTCTCCGATCAAAGCTTCACATCTTTCTATACCATCTTTTTTACCAGTGCCAATTGCAGCGGCAACTCTGAGCCGCCCTTTACTGTCTTTACATGAATTTGGGTATCTATTGTATTTTTCAATGTCTTTAACCGTAATTAAACCTATACAACAAGAATTTTCATCTACGACCAAAAGCTTCTCTATTCTATTTTCATGCAACAATTTCATTGCTGCAGCATTGTTCACTTCCTGCTCACATACTGTGATTAACTTATCTTTTGTCATCACTTCGGAGACTTTTATATTCATGTTCTGGTCTTCAATAAACCTCACATCTCGGTTAGTTAAAATTCCAACTAACTTGCGTTGATCAACTACAGGAATGCCAGAATAATTGTGCTCTCTCATTAATGAAATTGCTTCCGCAACCGTTTTATCTGGTGAAATCGTAATTGGGTTATACACGATCCAACTTTCATATTTTTTCACCCTTCTCACTTCTAAAATTTGCTCATCTATTGATAAATTCTTATGTATGCAACCTATTCCTCCATGTTGGGCAATAGCTATTGCAAAGCCCGATTCAGTAACAGTATCCATCGCAGAGGATATGAGAGGGATATTTAGTTCTATATTATTTGTTAAATAAGTTTTTGTATCTGTATCGCAAGGCAATATATTAGAATAGGCTGGCAAAAGAAGTATATCGTCAAATGAATAACAAGCTTCCATTTTTTTCATAGGCTTTATTTAAAGCTTATACGCCAATTAATTAAATTGCAATAGGGCTTTTGCAAAATTAGCTACAGCTTTAGATTAGTAATTATAGGTGATACCTTAAGTTGTCATTCCAGCGCGTGACGCTGGAATAGCTTTGTTGCATAGCAGCAGAAAAACTAGTGATTACTGATAAATTCATTATAAAATGACGATTTAATGATAAATATGCCACAAAAAATGAGAGTCTGTAACCATAGCGAATATAACAAATTTCTAGAAAAAAGAGGAAATATTTTTCATTATATCAACGAAGCCATAGAAAATTTGTATAAAATTGGGCCAAAATGCAGGGTGGCAACAATATTTACAGCAATAAAGTGGTGATTTTGATACATATAACAACCCATCTATTCAGAATAGGTTTGAGTGGGATTTTTAGAGGGATACATTGAACAGATAGGAAAAATTTGCAGGTTATCAGCTATTCACAAGCATCAAAAGAAACTTGATATTAAGATCAATGATTGCAGAAAATAACATGGAAGATATCGAAATTGCCATAGGCAGTACAGGAATTAGTATATACAACAACACACAGCAAAGAAAATAGCAAAGATAGAGAGTATCGCAGCTATACACAAGTAAGAAAATTGCACATAATGTTGAGCAAACAAGTCATAGCTACAAAATACAGTAATGGCTGATCACTATGGAGCATTGGGGAAATCTGATGTTAAATATGCCATAAAAGCACTATATGCAGATAGGGCATATGACAGACATAAACTCTATAAATTGTGTGATGAATGCGGCATAAAGACGAAAATTCCTCCGAAAAACAACGCAGCAGAGCATCTAAAATTGGATTATATGCTTGATAGAAATGCCGCTATTCAGTTAATGAAATTACATGGTGAGAATGGTATAAAAAGATGGAAAGAAGAAGTAAATTACGGAAAAAGATCGTACATTGAAAGATTTTTCTCAAGGTTGAAGCGAATATTTGGGTTTAGTTTTAGGAACAAATCTGAAATTAATCGTGAGAGGGAACTGCTACTCAAATGTTATTTGCTTAACAAATTTACTGAAATAGGCATGGCTAAATTTGAGATAGCTTCATAAATTTATTGTGCGTTACCTACTATCCGAAGAGCGATGCAACAAAGCCATCCCAATGTCAGCTACTTGGATGACACCATTTGTTGTAAACTCACTTTTACTCTATGGTCTTGCCGCTATCCTGAACAGACAATGGCGTCAACTTAAGGACACATTTTAGACTTCTTTGTTGAAATAAAACAGCAACAAAAGTGCTATTTATTGCAGCTTTTGGGTAATTTAATGGTAAAAATTTTAGAGAGAAATTTTATACACTATCACCGATATTTTTCCTTAAGTTGACGCCATTGCCTGAACAGATACAAAAATTTTAAAAAAACATAATTGATATGACGGTTCGCACCATCACACTTTTGGACCTTACAGATATTGAGCAAATCCAATAATCTCCTTGATTTCTTTTATATTATGGGTTGCAATTTCTGTTGCTTTCTTTGTACCTTTTTTTAATATTCCATGTAAATGGAATTGGTCTTTTAAAAGATCATTCATCCCCTCACGTATGGGTGATATAACACTGATAATTAAATCAGCTAACTCTTTTTTGAAGTGTTTCATGTCATGTTTGTTCACTTCTTCACACACTTTTTCCACATTTACATTACTAAGCACTGAATAAATGTTTATCAAATTGCTTATTTCTGGACGGCACTTTAAAGTAGCAAAATCAAAACCTGAGATTGAATCTGTTTTTGCTTTTTCTATTTTCTTGACAATTAAGTCATCTGTATCGTCAAGGTTAATGCATGAGTATTCTGAAGGATCAGATTTACTCATCTTGCTTGTACCATCTCTTAAGCTCATTATTCTTGATGTGCAATCCAAAGTTAAGATTTCAGGTACGATGAAATAATCCAGTTTATAATGATTGTTAAAAGCTGATGCAATATCACGTGCAAGCTCCAAATGCTGTTTTTGATCATCACCAACAGGAACGTATTTAGTTTGATACAACAATATATCTGCAGCCATAAGTACTGGATAACTATATAATCCAAGAGAGGCTTTTTGCTTATCATTGCCAGCCTTGTCTTTAAATTGAGTCATGCGACTGAGCCAACCAATTGGCGTGTAGCACCCAAGTAGCCAACAGAGCTCTGCATGCCCACTAACTGTAGACTGATTAAAAATAATGGACTTTTCTGGATCTATTCCACATGCAATATAAGCCGCCGCTGTTTTGAAAATATTACTTTTTAATTCACTTGCGGGAAGCTTATTTGCTGTGATTGCATGTAGGTCGACAATACAAAAAAGAGATTTGTATTTATCCTGTAAGTCTATCCACTGTTTGATTGCACCAAGATAATTACCTAATTGTAGTACGCCACTTGGCTGGATACCTGAAAAGACAATACTTGTCATTATACATTTACCTCATGCTAATCGCTTCCACAATCAGCAGATTTCTTAGAAAGAATAACCATTGCAGGACGGAGCAACCTATTTTTGATAGTATAACCAGTTTGTAGTACTTCTATAATAGTGCCAGGCTCTTTTTCATTGTCTTCTCTTTCCACAACAGCTTGGTGTAAATTACTATCAAAAAGCTCACCAAGTGGATCTACTTCCTCTATTCCATGTTTTTTTAGATCATTTATAATTTTTTGATAAGCTACTTTAATCCCCTCATGAACAGGATCACCGTCTTTCAAAATTTCCATTACTTTTTTTAAATTGTCGCACGAGTCGATCATATCACGTGCAAATTTTGTGACTGCATAGTCACTTGCATCGCTAATTTGCTTTTGCATTATACGTTTGACGTTTTCATTATCTGCAACAGCACGGCGTAAATGATCTTCAAGCTGAGCTGCACGTTCTTTTAATGTATTGAGATCTTCATTTAAATCATCAGTTTGCTTATGGTTATCACTTTGTTGGTCGTCACCTTTCTGCCTATTTACCATATCGGCAAATTTCCTCTTTTTTTCTTTACTGCTGTCTGACATATCACTATCCTTAAGAATCTAATGAATATATAACAATTAATTCGAAAATATCAAGCACCAGCTACATTTGTCTTTCTATGCTCGCATTTAAAAAGTCAATTAAAGTAGTTTTATAAAAAGAATCAGAAAAAGTACTAATATCATTTTGTGCCATATTAATGTAGTGTCTAGCTTTTTCCATAGAAAGTTGAATGGCATTATGGTGATTAATATAGTGTAATGCTTGGTCAAAATTGTGTCTAGCTGAAGAAAAGCATTTTTCCCAGAATTTTTGCTCTGCTGGACTGCCCTTTTCATATGCTATAATAGCAGGTAAGGTGACTTTACCTTCGAAAAAGTCTTTTCCGACTTGCTTTCCGGAAGTGTCTTGACTAGCAGTATAATCGAGCATATCATCAATTATTTGAAACGCCACACCAAAATTAAAACCAAAATTCTTTAGCCTCTCTGTTTCGTCATTTGTTGCACCAGATACTGTAGATGCAGCTTCACAGCATGCAGAAAATAAAGATGCCGTCTTTTCTCCAATGATATCAAAATAATTTTCCCTGATTGTGTGGGAATCAAAACGTGTTGTCATCTGTTTTATTTCACCCTTCACAAGTAAATACGATGCTTTAGATAAAATAGAGAGAATATTTAAATTTCCACACTCTATAAGCCATCTAAATGCTAGAGTCAACAATAGATCACCAACTAAAATGCTTGATTTATTTCCCCAAATTTTATTCGCTGTTTTAACTCCATGGCGTGCCTCACTTTCATCGAGCACATCATCATGAAGTAAAGTAGCATTGTGTATAAACTCTACCGATGCAGCAACGTTGATCCTATTCTCCCCAGAATAATTTAGCATTTTACATATAATAAAAACTAGTTTAGGCCTTATTTTTTTTCCACCTGAACTAACAAGATGAGATATAATATCAGTAGCAAGCTTAGCATCTTCATCATTGACATTTTTGAAGATAAAGTCCTTCATAGCTGATAAATCAGAAGATACAACATCGTCTAATCTATCGCTGTTTGTTATTAGCATTTAAAGAGACTTATGCTTCTTGCCCTTGTGCTTTCTCGTTCTCTACTTTCTTCTTTTCTATTTTCTTTGGTTCTGTTTCTAAAGTTACTATGCCTTTTTTGATGAACCACAGTACTCTTTCAGTTGCTTGCGCGCCTACGCTTAGCCAATGTTTTAATCTATCACCCTTCACCACAACACGATTTTTATTGTCTTTTGGTAACATTGGATCATATTGTCCTATTTTCTCAATAAAACGCCCATCTCTTGGTGCTCGTGAATCAGCTATAACTATCCTATAAAAAGGGCGTTTCTTTGCGCCAAACCTTGCCAACCTTATTTTAACTGCCATGTTAACCTTTATTCATATGTTAGTTACAATTTTATACAATGAGCCGTTTTAAGTCAAATTAATTATACAACTTTTGCACCTTATAATATAATTACCAATAATGTAGGGCAGCGCTGGGCGCACAGCTGTACGAACATTCATTTTTGAAATGCCAACTATTTTTTTTTAACACACGCTCCAAAACACTTTCTTTACTTCCGTTTGGTTTTTCACTCCATTTTTTAAAATAATCATAACAATTGCGCCATTTTGGAAACTCTTTTGGTAGCATTCTCTACTGACAACCTCTTTTCAGACACTCCACAAAATACATCATAATATATCCTAATTTATATACATTATCTCTTAGTTCATTCCTTTCTTGAGATCATGTACAGGTTCTAAGAGCATGTCTTCAAACTAAGTAGAAAGGAGTTAAGAAGTGTGTTATAAGATATATTTTAAATGTACCCAAGCGATATAAGTGACAAAGAATGGAAGATGATAGAGCAATATTTTGAACCTAAAAAGACCGGCAGACCAAGAAAACACAGTATCAGAACGATTATCGATGCAATAAGGTATGTGATGAGAACAGGCTGTCAATGGAGACAACTACCTAAGAATTTTCCACCATGGAAAACCGTGTATAGTTGTAATTCGCGTTTAAAAAAAAGTGGAATATGGCAAGAAATTCATGATTTTCTAGTTAAAAAACTAAGAAAGATAATTGGTAAGAATGAAACTCCATCAGTAGGAATAATTGACAGTCAATCAGTAAAAACCACTCAAAAAGGGGATCCAGAGGATATGATGCTGGCAAGAAAGTAAAGGGTAGAAAACGCCACATCGTTGTAGATACTCTAGGTCTTGTAATTGCTGCTGAAGTACACAGTGCAAGCATTCAAGATCGTGATGGTGCACTAAATCTTTTTGTTCAAGCCAAATGCAAAGCTCCAACATTACGTAAGTTTTTTGCTGATCAAGGATATACAGGTAAATTGCAAAACCGCTGTTTATTGGAAACTGGATGTTTGTTGACGATTACCAAGAAAGTAGTTGATACAGGATTTCAGGTTATTCCTAAACGTTGGATTGTTGAGAGAACCTTTGCTTGGCTCTCCAATTTTAGACGTATGAGTAAGGATTATGAGCATTCTCCTCTCACTTCAAAAAATAACATCTTTTTTAATATGATCACTATTATGCTTCACAAATTAGCTCATTCTTGAGTTTGAAGACATGCTCTAAGAGGTAAAGAGAATGCTATATAATTTAAAAGATGAGCAATGGAAGAGGATAAAAGACAGCTTGCCAGGAAAAGAGGAGATAGTGGCAGAAGCGCAAAGGACAACAGAAAGTTCATAGCTGCAATAATGTGGATAGGCCGAACTCGTGCACCATGGAGAGCTTTGCCTGTAAAATATGGAAAATGGTCGAGTATACATAAAAGGTTCATAAGATGGGCAAAAGCAGGAANNATGATTTTCAATACTTTGGCAGTAGATGAAGACACGGAATGGATTATGATAGACTCAACGATAATTAGGGCACATCAGCATGCAGCTGGTGCAAGAAAAAAATGTGAAAACTGGTAGACAAGAACAGGAGTTGNNGGACGATGCAAATGGGGATTTTCAAGCAAATTACATGCTGCTTGTGATGCTCTGGGCAATCCGCTAAGGTTCTCTAATTGCGTACAAGTCAACAATAATTTTCACATAGAGGGAATGTTCAACAAAATCAAGCACTTCCGCAGAGTTGCTACACGCTACGACAAATTGGCCATAGCTTTTCTGTCTTTTGTTCACATTGCTGGCATTTATCTTTGGTTGAAATAAGTGTCGACACTGCCTAGACTTTATACCTTTTATGCTCAAATTCACATAAATCATGAATTATACACGTCTCACACGAAGGTTTTTGTGCCTTGCAAACATATCTACCATGTAAAACTAGCCAATGATGAGCATAAAGTAGGTATTTTTTTGGAACTACATTCAAAAGAGATTGTTCTGTTTTAAACACATCTTTTTCTTTCACAAGTCCAACTCTATTGCTCACCCTAAAAACGTGAGTATCAACTGCCAATGTCGGAATGCCGAGTCCTGAATTTAAGAAGACGTTAGCACTCTTTCTCCCCACTCCAGGCAAGGACACCAAATCATCGAAATCAGTAGGTACTTTGCTGTTGTATCGTTCTACCAATATTTTACTAAGCCCAATTATATTTTTTGCTTTGGAATTATATAAACCAATACTGCTTATGTGTTTTCTCAGCTCGTTTTGCCCAAAGCTCAGCACCTTTTTCGGTTTATCAGCAATGTTAAATAGTTCTTTTGTAATTTTGTTAACACTTACATCAGTTGTCCGTGCTGATAAAACTATCGCGACTAGTAACGTAAAATGATTGGTATAATTTAGCTCTATTTTTGGCGTAGGATTTGATTGCTGAAATCTTTCAAATATCAGTTCTACTTTTTTTGAATCCATGCATAGAGCTAAAAGTTTATACTATACTGTTTGCTGTGTAAGTTCAATCGCTTGAGGTCTAGATGGCTGTTCAGTGTTAACATCAGATACATTAGTATTTACTTTATCGAAACTCCTCTCAGCAAATTCGCTTGCCACCTATGCAAAACATAACTTCTACCACAACCAACTATTTTGAGCCTGTATATTATTTTATCCGTCTTGTCAATAGTAAAAATCAGTTTAACTTCCTCTCTACTTTTTCTGGGTAAGGTCACTCAACTGATGGTTAATACATCTTCTATCAAAAATTGTACAAATTCATTGCCATTCCAGTAATTCACAGAGATTTTACCCAAAACGGCTTTAACATTACCCTGCATGATAGCAGAGCCAAGGTGAGTATTTGCAGAGCGAAATGCAATAGCTCTCACCATAACATTATCATCAGCGATGAAACATTTTATATGGTCAACTCCTATAACTTCAGATTTTCTTATCTTTGCTCCCTGAATGATAAACCTTGGTTCAGGATTCCCAACTCCAAATGGTCCCAAGCGTTGCAATTGATTCCATAAAGACAAGTTTATTGTTTTAGCTGTTACTATACCATCGGCTTTTAAAGTTTTCTCATTTATAGAGTTTGAAAATCTTTCAGTAAAAAAATCATGTAAATCATTTATTTTGTCTTCTACAATCGAAAACCCTGCTGCCATACTATGGCCGCCACCTTCAATAATCAGATTTATAAACTTTGCGGAGAGGACTGCAGCACCGATATCGACTCCAGAAATTGACCTGCAGCTTGCCTTTCCTATTCCATTATTTAAAGATATTACTATTGCTGGTAAGTGAAACTGTTCCTTTAACCTTGATGCAATTATACCAATTATTCCCTGGTGCCAATTGCCGCTTATCATTATAAAATTTACACCTAATTGCGCAGACTTTTCCGCCTGTGTTGTAGCTTCCGAGAGAGCCTCATTTTCTAACACTTTCCTTGCATGATTTAAATCTATTAATTTTAGCGCGATTGAATGTGCCTCTTCTTCATCATCGATGGAAAGCAACCTTGCACCGAGCGACGCTTCTCCAATTCTTCCTCCAGCATTTATGCACGGTCCAATGCTAAACCCTAACCGCGAAACACTTGGTTTTTCAAGGATTCCCAAAGCATCAAATAAAACACGCAAGCCAACGTTTTTTCTTGCTGACATAACTTTTAATCCTTGTGAGACAAGTGCTCTATTAAGGTCTGTGATCTGCATAACATCACAGACAGTTCCCAGGGCAACCAAATCGAGCAGATCAAATAAATCTGGTTCTTTTTTGCTGGTAAAAAATCCTTGCTCACGTAAGTTTTTATTAAGAGCAATAATCAGCAGAAACGACACTCCAACTGCCGCAAGATTGTTATAAGGGGAGTTCTCATCAAGGCGATTTGGGTTAACAACTGCTACAGCGCTTGGTAATTTTTCTGTACCAAGGTGATGATCGACAACTATAATATCAAGTCCAAAGACCTTTGCATTTTCTATCGGTTGATATGCAAGCGTACCACAATCAACAGAAATACATAGATCAATTCCGTTCTTTTTAAGTTGTAATAAGGCATCTGCGTTTAATCCATAGCCCTCATCAACACGATCTGGAATGTAAATTATAGAGTGTATACCGATTGCTCTTAGGTACCTGTTAATCAATGCTGAAGATGTTGCACCATCAACATCATAGTCACCAAATATTGCAATATTTTCGTTATTGTTTATTGCTTTTATTATGCGAGAAACAGCTTTATCCATATCAAGAAGATGAAAGGGATCTGGTAATAATGATCTGATTAGTGGATATAAGAAGTCGCTTGCATTTTCTATGTTAACACCACGAGTAACTAATATTCTTGCTAATATTTCTGGTAACTCAAATCTCTGGGTAAGAGTTAAGATCTCCCTTTGATCTGCTTCTTGCAACTTCCACAATGCATTTGTTATGCTGCGCTTTTCAATATCAAGTAGCATATTCTTTGTAAATAACACTACTTTACCAGAATTTTTAGGCTTGTTCTATAATTGTATTAGAGCATGTCTTCAAACTCAAGAATGAGCTAATTTGTGAAGCATAATAGTGATCATATTAAAAAAGATGTTATTTTTTGAAGTGAGAGGAGAATGCTCATAATCCTTACTCATACGTCTAAAATTGGAGAGCCAAGCAAAGGTTCTCTCAACAATCCAACGTTTAGGAATAACCTGAAATCCTGTATCAACTACTTTCTTGGTAATCGTCAACAAACATCCAGTTTCCAATAAACAGCGGTTTTGCAATTTACCTGTATATCCTTGATCAGCAAAAAACTTACGTAATGTTGGAGCTTTGCATTTGGCTTGAACAAAAAGATTTAGTGCACCATCACGATCTTGAATGCTTGCACTGTGTACTTCAGCAGCAATTACAAGACCTAGAGTATCTACAACGATGTGGCGTTTTCTACCCTTTACTTTCTTGCCAGCATCATATCCTCTGGATCCCCTTTTTGAGTGGTTTTTACTGATTGACTGTCAATTATTCCTACTGATGGAGTTTCATTCTTACCAATTATCTTTCTTAGTTTTTTAACTAGAAAATCATGAATTTCTTGCCATATTCCACTTTTTTTTAAACGCGAATTACAACTATACACGGTTTTCCATGGTGGAAAATTCTTAGGTAGTTGTCTCCATTGACAGCCTGTTCTCATCACATACCTTATTGCATCGATAATCGTTCTGATACTGTGTTTTCTTGGTCTGCCGGTCTTTTTAGGTTCAAAATATTGCTCTATCATCTTCCATTCTTTGTCACTTATATCGCTTGGGTACATTTAAAATATATCTTATAACACACTTCTTAACTCCTTTCTACTTAGTTTGAAGACATGCTCTTAGACTTCTGCATAACCTACACTAAGCAAAAAAAAGATACAAGTGTCAAGCTACTGGGATGACACCTTGACACCCGTCATTTATATGGTCCCAGAGTGTGATGGTATACTATCATCATCATTTAAGGAGTCATTATGGTTACATGGGTGCGCCAGAACGACAGAGGCAGTACGTCGAGCAATACAAAATAGTATAGCAAAGCCTTCTGAGCGCTATAGTTTGAACCCAAAGACCATTATAAAATGGAAAAAACGTTCATTCACTAAAGATGTTGCAATGGGTCCAAAGCAGCCAAAGTTTTAACCAAGGAGGAGGAGTATTGCTTTTCGTAAACATACGCTTCTTCCTTTGGACGACTGTCTTTATTCTTTGCAGGCAACAATTCCTAATTTAACTCGTTCTAGTTTGCATCTTTGTTTGCAAAGACACGGTATTAGCAGGTTGCCGGATGTTGAAGGAGAGGTGAAAACTAAAAGCAAGTTTAAGCAATATCCTATCGGCTATTTTCACATTGATATAGCCGAGGTTAGAACTGAAGAGGGAAAGTTATGTGTATTTGTTGCTATAGACAGAACGTCCAAGTTTGCTTATGTTGAATTTCATGAAAGTGCTACAAAGACCATAGCTGCTGAGTTTTTGCGCAATCTAATCAAAATTTTGCCCTATAAAATCCATACCATTCTTACCGACAATGGCATACAATTAGGTGCGTCACAAGCATAACATATATTTGATCGAGTTTGTGAAGAAAATAGCATTGAACATCTTCTGACGAAAGTCTNNTGGACAAATGGCCAAGTTGAGCGTATGAATAGGACCATTAAAGATGCCACAGTGAAAAAATATTACTACAAATCACATAAGCAGCTTAAAGAGCACCTTTACAGCTTCGTTATGGCCTATAACTATGCGAAAAGACTTAAAACTCTCAAGGGTCTGACTCCATAAGTGTTGAAAGTATCAAAAATAACGTGATATGAGATGATCAACGGCATGTAAATTACCTCCCGACAGTAAAACAATCGAACGTATAAAAGAGTCATTTAGATCCAATGTGAATTGCAGTAATGCTATTTTGAACCCATGTAGATTATTTTTGATTTTATAAACAAGAAATAACAAAGCCGTAATAATAATCATGTAAATATACACCTTCATGCCATTCATAGTATGGCTTAAAAAGTGCTTATATCCAAGATTTTGCTTTATAAATTTAAAGAACACTTCTATATCCCATCTGCGCCTATATAGCTCTGTTACTTCATAAGCTGGCATTTCAAACAAGTTTGTCAAAAACCATATTTCATCTCCAATTTTATTTCTGATTTTTATTAGCCGTAGATCATGCTTTTCTGCCACTTTACCTCGTGCACGATAAAGATTAACTATTATATCTTCTAAAATCTCTGATCCATCCGATTTTTGTTCTCTTATAACTTTGTTCCTGCTTATAACATCATGTTTTCTTCCCACTTTAACTCTTGTGATAAATTTGTACTCCTTTTCATCAAATTCGGCAAAAGTTCCAACTTTTCTGATTCCTCTATCAAATAATAAAATATCCTCTTTTTCAACTTTAGCTTCATTAATTGCTCTCACTAATGCTATATCTTCACTACTTTCTTCTTGTCCTTTACAAAATCTTATACTTGTCGGCAATTGATCCTTTAATCCTACACTCACTTTAACTTGACTGTCGTTACTTTTACCGCCTATTTTTAGCCCATCTTTTATGAGATATCCCGATAAATTTATGATCGTCGAATCAAACTTATGTAAGTTATTTGATGTTTTTTGGGGTAATAGCTTTTTAATCTTGCTCATCAAATCAATATATACTCCCTTAAAATATTCTGGATTTATAACTTTTAACCTTTTTGACAAACCACTGTATGTTACTGTACTTTTATCGCTATTCTTATCCATTATACACCTGTTTATTACCATTTCTAGCGCTCTTAGGCTTGTTTTTTGCCCCATTAATATTAACTTCATTAGACCTTTAAATATAATCTTGCCCAACAATTTAGTATTACATTTATCTACTTCACTTAATTTTCCTAGCCTTTCTAAATCCTCATCTTTTATTAAATTTAGTACTCTTTCTATTTGATCCATTATTGCCTCCATTTTCTTGCAATAATAGTTCTTTATGTCTTTTTTGTGTTACTTTCAACACTTATGGACTTTGGCCCCAACCCTAATAAAACACTTCGGTGGCTGAGAGTAGTGGATTAGATAATTAAACCTAAATTACCTTCAAAAAAGTCTCTTACTTCCTTCCTAAATTGGCCCCGTGGAACCTCATGCAGAGTACGGATTGGGAATCGGAAAGATTTGAGCATGGTGAACCTACTTCAGACGATGAATTGCTGCTTCCGCTTTTCGAATATTTGCTTGTTGGACTACCTTCATCTTCGGATGATGAAAACTTACGTTTTGGCGACCCTCCTCCAGTGTTCTGCAAAGGATTTTGCTGCTGCACAGATGGCAATTCTTTACAATCCATAGACTCATAACCACTTGTTGTTGCCTCAGCTTTGAAGCTTACGTTTTCAGCATCAGTTGCCTCTCCTGAAGAGATACCGCTATCTTTATTATCTTCGGACTTCACCTTTCCAGCTTTTGATCTATCTTCAGTATACCCTAGATCGTTCACAAACAACTTTGTTTCCGAAAGTCCATAAGTACGTTCAAGGCGATATCCAGCTCCGTGTTTCTCAATTGAAATACCTTCTAATGTGCTTTCATCGGGATAAGAGGCTGTAGCTGCTTCGTAAAGTTTTATCCTACTGTTATATCCTCCTTGTTTTTCTATTCCTTCCTTCGCCTTGCGCTTTACCAATATGTGCTTTCTAGATTTCACTACCTCTTTGACAATGTCAATGTTGATCTTTTCTATTTTCACTTTTTCCTCATACCCATAAATAAAAAGTTTTTCTAAGTTAGATAAGGCACCACGACTTATATTAGCAACAACTGTCATTTTTTGGTTTTTTTCACAATTAGAAAGAAATTCAAATGGAAACTCATTGAGATCATAGGCTTCTTCTTTATCTTTACAATACTCTTCTTTCGTCTTATCTTTTACCTCCTGTAAATATTCCTCTCTATCAACAGTATAATGGAGTAAACTAACAATTTTCCCATTTTTTACAATAAAGTTAGTATCAGGAAGGTCGAAATCATGATTACTGTAGTTAAACGCATAAAGCAATGCTTTAAACAACTCTTTTTCTTCCTCGGTAAGAGGTTTATCATCGGACTCCCCCTTTCCAGCTACTGATGTATCTCTAAACCGTCGTAATTGCTCTCTGGACAACCAATCTACTTCACGAATAAAACTACGGTCAAGCACGTATTTATCTTCTTCAAGTGTAATTGGAATTTTTTTCATTTCCCCTTCATCAGGAAAACAACTCTGACATGCGTCTTCAAAAGAACATTTATTAAGTCGCTGGCGATCTACCCATTCGTCCTTTTCACGTTTCTCTACCTTTTTGACGGCACTAATGTCAATAGCATCTATGTTTTTCCCAAACTCCCGACTAAAAAAGATTTTTAAGTTAGATAAAGCACCACTACTTATATTAGCAACAACTGTCTTTTTTGGCTCATAATCATTTTGATTTTTCTTGTAATCAGGATCAGGAAAAAATTTAAATGGAAACTCATCGAGATCGTAAGGTTTTCTTGCTTCTTCCTCATCTTTACAATACTCTTCTATTATATAATCTCTTACCTCCTGTAAATATTTCTCTCTATCAACAGCAGGATGGAGTAAACTAACAATTTTCCCATCTTTTGCAAAAAAGTTAGTATGAACACCACCAAGAGTATAATTCATTAAGTTCAATGTATAAAGCAATGCTTTAATCAACTTTTTNTCTTCCTCACTAATGTTAGCACCTGCCTGAGCACCTTTCCATGATGAAGTTCCACTAGGTGTCGGTGGCTGAGATCCTGAAACATTACTACTACTTGGAATAAAAGGAGGCGGAGGCGGAGACGAGAATGACCAACGCTGAGCTGCTGGCGTACTTTTATGTGACTGCATCCACTGATTTCCTGACGTGCTTTGTAATGACCAACGGTTCGGTTGCTGAGTCCAAAGATTAGTACCTAAACCACTATCTTCAGAATGTACAGAAGGAGGTCGTGCATATAGCGGGAGTCGTGGACCACGACTTGAAAAACGTATAGGTCCATTAAAACTCTGCTGTGGGTATGATGAATCACCTGATTGCGTTGGTAGTGGCCATTTATTTCCGGACGTGCTTTGTGGTGACCAAGGGTCATGAGACCAAGCTGCCGACACATTGTGAGCAGCACTTAAAGATTGCGATGATGGCCCTGAAATACCAGGATTAACTACAATAGAACTCATCCGTGCTGATGGACCAGCTACACCTAAATTTACAGGATTGAACAGCAGCCCTGCTTGCCTAGGAAGAGCCGCTTGTGACTGTGATAGTTCAGACGATGGCCCTGGTTTCTCGTCAGAATTTAGACGTCTATTAGGCACTGGCGTCGGTGGAGGAGTTGGAAATACAAATTGCTGACTTCTAAGATCAACTGCAAATTCAAAACGTCCGTTTCTTTCATTATATGCAATTGGAGACTCCATAATTTTAGGAAGTAAAAGAGCAATCTGTTTATTAGAGAAAGCATATATTGATTTTCCAGTAGTGAATTGTGTACTCTCAGTTTTACCTGTAATATCACTTAAAACAATGTCAGATAAAACACTGTAAAATTTTTCCACAATCTTGTCGGCTTCTTCCCTACTTAAAGTCCTCAACTGATCATCTATTCTTCTTACTAAAGGTATGAGGGCAAAACTATGACCATCATTTATTTTCTCTTCATCTGTAAAAACATCATACTCATAGCCATCAACCGAATTTCCTGTCACTTCAAAAATTAGTTCACTAAGAATATTTTTAAAATTTTCAACTTTAGAATCTTCCTTGCCTGGAGTTTTAAAATCAAGCGCTATTCGCTTTTTAACATATCTTGCTATATTCTTGATGACATTAATGTCGGTAATGTCTTTAATATACAACTTATTATCTCTTTGTTCATAAAAGATTGAACTATCATTTAAACCACATCTCTCTAACCTTAGGTTAAATTTTGCAACATATATATTCCTAAATAACTCAAGAAACCGTAAAGGATTTGGATGCCTCATCTCCTTAAAATACCCGTCATCAAAAGATATACAGTATAGATAAGGGGAGAGCTCATCCACTCTTTCTAACTGAACAGACTTTCTCACGCATTTCAAAGCCTCATCTTTCGTCATCCCCATCGTTTTTAGCTCTCCTGTAACTCCTGCTTCCACATGATCCTGAAACTCATTAGCAAAATGAAGCTTCAAGTTATGGATTACTTCACTATCCGTAAGATTTGCTAGCTCTACTACTTTCACATTTTGATTTATAAACTTCCCTTTTTTATTAAAATCGACATCAAAAACAAATGGAAAACAGTTTAATTTATAGAACCCACCTGCTGCCTCTTCATTACTATAGTGTTGTCTTATTATCTCCTCTCTTATCTCCTTCAAATACTTCTTTATATTTCCATCACATCCAAATAAACTAACAATCTTATCATTTTTTCCTTTNCGTTCCACCCTGCACAGCAAAATTAGTATAAATATTATCAGAAAAATAATTATTTAAATTAAACGCATTAACTAGCTCTGTTACAAAAGTTTTTGTTGGCATAACTCTCCCCCATTAAAATGATTACTAAACAACATTACTTATCTTTTACCTTTACTACTGCTAGGACTAGTAGAGCTACTACTACCCAGTTGCGTATCAGGTTTATTACTTCCACGCTCTTGCCTTGCACGTGCCTCAAGCATTACCGGATTAGAACCGGTATATCTTTCATACCTACTGCTTGGAATCCACGAACCATCAGATTGAGGCCCTGATTTGCTTTTTTTATCATTATCATTCGGCATATTGCCCTCCAGTAAAAATATTATGTAACTAATATACTAAAAATAAATTGTAGTGCAAGCACTTTTTTTATATTTTTTAGTATAAATTTTATTCGTCATTTTTATACTCCTGGATTCCAGCGTCACGCGCTACCCTTTCTTGTCATCCCAGTGCCCAGACACTGGGATCTATGAACCCTAGACCACATGCTAGAATGACAAAAAAGAAATCACTGTAATCTAACTACCTCCATGATTATGTCTTTCCTACTGATTGACCTTCTACAAGATTATTAGCTTTTGGACCAGTAAGTTCTGATGAAACTTTTGCTTGAGCATTATTTACAGAACCTTCATTCTCAGCACCATTCCAAACACCCACTTTAAAATTGGCAAGTTCTTTTGCAAATTCAGCACAAGCGTCATCGTTTCTTTGCTCACTAATAGACCTGGTTATATTAGTGGATTTGATTGTTGGTACTTCTTTACTATTAACATCACTCGGATTATCCCTTTCTTTCCTACTAGAAAATTCGGAAGCTCTGTGAACAGCTCTTGGCCCCATCCCCGTCGTATTCGCTGCAGTCTTTGGAGCAGGTGGACACACCTCTTTCTTCGGTTCCTCCTGCTTCGCTTTTTTCTCTTCGTTCACTTTTTCTGGTTTTTGTGAATTTTCATGATACTTTCTTTCAAGCTCAACAAGACGCAATAGATGTTTCAAAGGATCTGACACAATTTCAAGTTCTGGTTTGTTCAGAACAACCGGCCTTAC
Source organism: Wolbachia endosymbiont of Anurida maritima (assembly GCF_042182995.1). NCBI lineage: Bacteria > Pseudomonadati > Pseudomonadota > Alphaproteobacteria > Rickettsiales > Anaplasmataceae > Wolbachia > Wolbachia endosymbiont of Anurida maritima. The sequence continues at coordinate 75,576 of NZ_CP102058.1, read as the reverse complement.
AAATCCGGGTGAAACTTCAAAAAGGAAAACTGGCACTTTAGGTTTTTCTCTTTCATCCACTTTTATTTCTACGTTTTCACGAACTTCTTTAGTTGCTTCTAATGATGTTTTTTCTGCTTTTTTATCTTCTGCTTTATTTGTTTCTTCTGTAGATGCCTCTACCGCAGCCGCTAACTCAACTCCAAACATCTCTGCGAACATTGTAACAATCCATCCGACAACGGCGAGCTGTAACTTTAATTTAAGATTTCGTAGAGCCTCTAGCCTCTCTAACACCCTTGCAAACTCCTCTTCTGATAACTCACCACTGCCCAATTTCTCCTGCAATTCTTTTATCTCTTTGTCCAACCTCTGATCGAAACTTAAATCGCGTGCAAAAATCTTCTTGATTAACTCCTTAAGCTTATCACGCAAAAACTTAATTATCGAAAGAAGCCAGTTTTTTTCTTTCTTCTCCTTGAGCATTTGGTAGATTTTCGGATCATCTACATTTACTTCAAAGAGGTTGAAGAGAGATTCAAAGAAGTTCCAGAAATCTCCCAGCGCTCTTTCACCAGTGAAGTCACCCTCATCATCTCCTTCGGTATGTAGCTCTGCTTGAGATGATATTTCATCGATACAACTAGAGGCCTGACGCTCACACTCGAGCCTTCTGAGTGAATCTTGTCTGGCAAGCTCTTCCATGGTCGCTTTTAGTTCATTTAACTTCTGCTCCGCAGAGAAATCTTGCTCCCTGATTTTTCCTTGGAAGATTGAGCTACCGTTTTCGTTATTATCTGAAAAATTTTCCACCATTTTTACTCCCTTCATAAAACTTAATTCTACAGTACTAAATATTTAAGAAACATTAACGTAAAGATGTCAATAAAATTATTTACATCTTTACACTATATTATATCATACACCATTTAATCTTTCAATAATATTTTTTATTCTTGCTGCTTCTTCAAACTCTAGCATGGGCTTTTTTTTAAATTGGTTAAATCACCCTCATTAATGTTTGTTTTTGCCCCTACCATCACTTTTTCTTGTAAAGTACTTGATATAGGTTTTATCATACTCTTTGGCATAACATTTGCAACAAATTATATTTGGAGTGTATTGAACGAGCCTGACAAGATTTCTCTGCGGAGCAGGAGTTAAATGAACTAAAAGCGACCATGGAAGAGCTTGCCAGACAAGATTCACTCAGAAGGCTCGAGTGTGAGCGTCAGGCCTCTAGTTGTATCGATGAAATATCATCTCAAGCAGAGCTACATACCGAAGGAGATGATGAGGGTGACTTCACTGGTGAAAGAGCGCTGGGAGATTTCTGGAACTTCTTTGAATCTCTCTTCAACCTCTTTGAAGTAAATGTAGATGATCCGAAAATCTACCAAATGCTCAAGGAGAAGAAAGAAAAAAACTGGCTTCTTTCGATAATTAAGTTTTTGCGTGATAAGCTTAAGAGCATGTCTTCAAACTAAGTAGAAAGGAGTTAAGAAGTGTGTTATAAGATATATTTTAAATGTACCCAAGCGATATAAGTGACAAAGAATGGAAGATGATAGAGCAATATTTTGAACCTAAAAAGACCGGCAGACCAAGAAAACACAGTATCAGAACGATTATCGATGCAATAAGGTATGTGATGAGAACAGGCTGTCAATGGAGACAACTACCTAAGAATTTTCCACCATGGAAAACCGTGTATAGTTGTAATTCGCGTTTAAAAAAAAGTGGAATATGGCAAGAAATTCATGATTTTCTAGTTAAAAAACTAAGAAAGATAATTGGTAAGAATGAAACTCCATCAGTAGGAATAATTGACAGTCAATCAGTAAAAACCACTCAAAAAGGGGATCCAGAGGATATGATGCTGGCAAGAAAGTAAAGGGTAGAAAACGCCACATCGTTGTAGATACTCTAGGTCTTGTAATTGCTGCTGAAGTACACAGTGCAAGCATTCAAGATCGTGATGGTGCACTAAATCTTTTTGTTCAAGCCAAATGCAAAGCTCCAACATTACGTAAGTTTTTTGCTGATCAAGGATATACAGGTAAATTGCAAAACCGCTGTTTATTGGAAACTGGATGTTTGTTGACGATTACCAAGAAAGTAGTTGATACAGGATTTCAGGTTATTCCTAAACGTTGGATTGTTGAGAGAACCTTTGCTTGGCTCTCCAATTTTAGACGTATGAGTAAGGATTATGAGCATTCTCCTCTCACTTCAAAAAATAACATCTTTTTTAATATGATCACTATTATGCTTCACAAATTAGCTCATTCTTGAGTTTGAAGACATGCTCTCAGAGGTTAAAGAGTGTCGTACGCAACGCGTAAAGCCACATTTGGTAGAGCATGTTTAAATTTAGGTTTTTAGATATATCTTAACCATCTAAATGGTTTATTAGGGTTGGGGCCAAAGTCCCTGACCCTGAAAGCACTGATGTTAGTTTTTCTCATCCATTGTAAATATTGTACCGTACTATCCACTTGATCATCGTGGCGAGTTTCTGGGAACATTAAAATCTCGTACTCAAAATCATTTAGCCATATTGCTTGCTGTGGCAAAACAACCCTGCCAGACTCTATCACCGGAACAATTTGATAAAATCGAGTGAGTTTGTCATTGTGTGGAATTATTTCAATAATCGGTAGATCGCTATTTGCCTTTAGCTCTTGTGTTAATTGTTGACCACTTGTTTTTGCTTCGATCAAAATTGCGTGTGGCATCCATCTTGCAGCTAGTGACAGAACTTGCTCTTTAAGCTTTGGGTACTCAAGCTTTGCGCGATATACATCAAGTAAATAGAATTTGCTATCTATTTTTGCCCAGGTGGTGCAGACACTAAAGTCGCTGGAATCGTTTGTTGAAACTGCAGTGTCCCAGCTTTGAGTTACATGCGAGAGATTATCAGGGAAATTTTTATAGCGCTTTAGCCACTCTTGTTTTATTATACCACTTGAAAGCGGCAGGGGGTTTTGTTGATATTGCGCAGCAAAAGCGTAGCTCCCGAGTTCAACTTTTATCATCTCAACTTCTTCTCTTCCTCCCTCCAGGGGATATAATAACTCATTTTCTTCTCTTGAATATAAACCTTTTTCTTGTGTCGTAATTGAGTCGATTATCTCCACTTTTTCAGAAATCATTGGCAAACAAATGTGATGCCATATGTTTTTTGGCTTGGATAAGAGGTGCCCGGTTAGGTCTTCCAGGTGCAACCTGTGCATCACAAGCACAATTACTCCTTTTTTTCTATCGTTGAGCCTCGTTACCAAAGTCTGATCGAACCAGTTTGTGGCACGTTTTCTAAATGTTTCACTCAAAGCTTGAGCAGGGTTAAGCGGATCATCCACGATGATGAAATCTCCACCTTCGCCGGTTAATGTTCCTCCAACTGATGTTGCGATTCTGTATCCTCTCTGTACTGTTTGGAATTTGTATTTGGTATTCTGGTCTTTGGATAATTTTACCTCTGGAAACAGCTCTTTATACCAATTGGATTGCATTATGCACCTCGTATCGAGCGAATGTTTTTCGCTAAGCAACTTAGAATAACTTGCAACTATTATTCTTGCAGATGGCTGATTTCCCAGTATCCATGCAGGCCACGCGACACTTACGCATATGGATTTCATTGAACGCGGAGGCATATTGAATATTATGCGCCTTACTTCGCCAACGCTCGCTGTTTCCAGCCTGTCTGCTATGACTTTTATGTACCGATAATCATTATACTCACACCCCGGTACCACTGTTTGAAAGCATAACTCAATGAATTTGAGAAAGTTTATTTTGTTCATGATATAATGTTGAAAGATGTCATCCGAGTAGCTTGACTACTTAGATCTATAGCTAAAGTGGCTTAGGTTTACCTACAATTTGAAAAACAACAAATTCGTCATTCCGCTACTAGTTAGCGCCGCGGCGGTATGACGTAGGAAAACCTTTCTTGGGTTAGCTATATATAATAGAATTTCACTTTCCACTACCTTTCCAGTTGTTTTATACATAATTCTCGAATTTTGAAAATTTGCTCCATGTTATACGGTACGGTATGGTTGGGTAACCAGCTCTCAATAAATTGTTTATGCTTTTCTATTTTATAGCTTCCAAGGTGTTCTGGCTCAATTTTTTCTTCCTCTGTCAGTTTTAATAACATGTTATTTCCTGGAAAAGTTATGTCAATAATTCGATTTTCATAACGAAGGTAGCAGTGCATTTCCGGAATTTGCAACAAGTTATACTCATTTAGAACTGCAGAGATTTTTGGAGTGTTTACTTTACTCATCATAAAAACTGCTATGTGTAACGTCATAGCAACTTCGCACTCAAAACTTAACTCATATATAAGTGCATGCTTTGTGCTGCATGTACCACATTTCTCACTAATTACCGATAAATAATCTGTACGATTGTTATTACGTCCGTAAGGCAGTTTATGTACATATTTTAATGCTTCACGAAATGTAGTAATACCCAGAGTTAAAAAGAGATTTGATATAGGCTTATGATTAGATAAATATATTTGATTTAAGTCATTCATATCATCATTATCTAATTTCTCACTTGTATAAAATTTGTTTTCTTACTTCGAGACCTAATCTACCACAACTTTAATATGGCGCTTCTTTCCTGCAGATAATTTTATAAATGACTGACCTTTAAAGCTCTCAGAATTTATTATGTAGTTAACATTGTTTATAATATTATCATTAACTTTGCACCCATTGCCCTGTATTAAACGCTTTGCAGCGCCTTTCGAAGGTTCAAAACCAGTGTCATGCAGCAGGTCTACTAAAAATATGCCACTTGCAACTTGTTCTTTTTTTATAATGTGATCAGGAAGTAGTGAGCTATCTTCATTCTCAAAAGCAGAGACTGCAGCAGATAGTGCAAGTTCTGCTTCTTTGTCACCGTGACATATTTTTGTCACTTCTGTTGCCAAAACTTTTTTTGCTTCATTTATTTCCTGATCTTTTAAGGATTCTAACTTTTTGATCTCATCAATTGACAAATCAGTGAACAATCTCAAGAAACGTCCGACGTCTTGATCATCAACATTGCGAAAATATTGCCAATAATCGTAAGGTTTTAGCATATCGCCATCGAGCCATATCGCTCCACTTTCAGTTTTGCCCATTTTTTTTCCTTGTGCATTTAACAAAAGAGGTGTGGTAAGGCCAAACAGCTCAGGCAAGTTTAATTTTTTTCCAAGTTCAATCCCATTTACTATATTTCCCCACTGGTCTGATCCCCCTATCTGCAAACGACAGTCATACTTTTTGTTTAATTCAGTAAAATCGTAAGCCTGCAATAACATGTAATTAAATTCTAAGAAGCTTAAGGTTTGCTCTCTATCTAGCCTAGTTTTTACGCTATCGAAACTTAGCATACGATTTACCGAAAAATGCGCTCCTATGTCACGCAAAAAATCTATGTATTTTATGTTATCTAGCCAATCTGCATTATTTACTATAACTGCATCAGTCTTTCCATCATCAAAAGATATCATTTTCTCCAATATTTTCTTTATACTAGATATATTTTCGCTAATATCCTTGATAGATAAGAAGCTTCTTGCTTTATCCTTACCGGATGGGTCACCAATTTTTGTTGTGCCACCTCCAAGTAAGACTATCGGCTTGTAACCAAATTTTTGCAGGTGACGGAGCATCATAATTTGAATTAAACTACCAATATGAAGACTTGGTGCTGTGCAATCAAACCCAATGTATGCGACTATATAATTGCTCTGCAATAATAACTGATCTAGTCCTTCAATGTTTGTACATTGGTATAGGTACCCTTTTTCTTGGATAAAATTTAAAAATTCAGATGCGTGTTTCATGGCTNNTACTTCTGTCAATTGCAGCGATTTTAACCTATAAATCTTACAAATAAAAGAAAGTTAATTCCACAATTCTTCTATTTTATAATACTCCCTTACTTCCGGCTTGAATATGTGAACCATTATGCCTTGAAAACTTAAAACCACCCAATTACCTTCATCCATACCTTCTACATCTATTTTATCATGTGGCTTGAGGCTTTTTATTACGTGCTCAGCCAAAGCTTTAACGTGACGGCTTGAATCACCAGATGCAATAATCATATATTTTGCAATAACGGTTTTATTCTGCACATCAAAAGTTACTATATCATGACCTTTATTTTGATCTATTATCTCTTCAATTGTACTTCTTATCGATTCCATATCGCTAAGCATTGTTTACAGGTTATATGACTCATTTATAATTATATACTCAAAATTTCTAAATATGAACTATTTTCAACGCAACTGTTCGTTAAAGGTATTACCTGCATTTATTTTATCATCATGTTTTTAGCATGTACAATATATATATTTTATATATGATTGAGAATAGCTTTTTACTAGTATTCATCATGGGCAAGACTCTTATCTACTTAATCGGCTTTCCAGGTAGTGGTAAGTTTACTACTGCAAAGGAACTGTGTAAAATCATTGATGCAGTGATAGTAAGCAATAATCTATTCAATAATATTATATTTGATATTGTTAAATTACAAGATGCTGAAGTTCCAGATGATCTGTGGGAAAAGATTTTCGCAGTCAGAGAAAATATGCTAGCAATACTGGAAAAACACTACATAAAATCAAAACATTATATATTTACAAATGAATTGATAGAGGGTGATTCCTATGACCAAAGATTATACAACTCAGTGGTAAATTTAAGTAAAAAAATGGATATGGAAATTCTTCCTATAGTGTTACACTGTAATAACGAAGAACTAGCAAGGCGTATTCACTCAGAGGAGAGATGCTGGGAAAATAAAATTACTGATTCGGATTTTGCCATGAAAAAAATTGAAGGGAAAAGGCTATTTATACCTGAAGGTACACTTGAAATTGGTAACTCAAACTTAAGTGCAAAGGAAGTTGCAGAGAAAATTGTTGAAGAGATGAAGAAAGAAAAAAATGGAAAATTAATTAAGGCTTCTGTAACAAATCATTTAAAAACAGAGCATACTCGTGATTGAGCAGAAAGATAAGTATCGTCCTTGTGTTGGCATAATGCTATTTAACAAACAAGGACATGTTTTTGTTGGTAAACCCTTTCATAGCGAATCTTGTTGGCAAATGCCACAAGGAGGAGTTGATGAAGGTGAAGAATTGGAGCAAGCAGCATTACGCGAGTTACTAGAGGAAGTTGGCACCGATAAAGCAGAAATTATAGCTAAAAACAAAGATTGGATATACTACAACTTGCCTAAAGAAATTATACCAATGTGCTGGAATGGAAAATATTCTGGTCAAAAGCAAAGGTGGTTCTTAATGAAGTTTTGCGGAGAGGATGAGGACATTGATATTAATTATACTGATCATCCAGAGTTCAAAGAGTGGCGTTGGCAAAGTACAGATAGTTTAGTAGCCAGTGCTATATCATTTAAAAAAAGAAGTTTATAAAACAGTGATAGAAGAGTTTTCTTTTATAATAAAAGCCTCAACAATAAGCTCATGATAGTAGATTCCCATTGCCACTTGATTTATTTTTCCGATGATGAAATACCAAAAGTAATTTCAAGGGCAGAGAAAAATGGTGTAAAGGTTTTGCATAACATATGCATAAGCGTTAATGATATTCCTAAGTTATTAGAAATTTCTTCATCCTATGATCAAGTCTATTCCTCTGTTGGTGTACATCCGCTTGATGCTGCTATAGAAAACGGTGAGTGTATACATGTTGATGAATTAGTTGAATTTACCAAAAATCAAAAGGTAATTAGCATCGGCGAAACCGGGTTAGATTTTTATAAATCTAATAATAAAGACAATCAGAAANAAAGTTTTGCATCGCACATAGAGGCAGCAAGAATGACTGGATTACCTTTAGTTATTCACACAAGAAGCTCTGATAATGAGATGATCGATATGTTAAGGTCAGAGATGAAAGCCGGTGCTTTTAGTGGAGTAATGCACTGCTTTGCTTCCTCTAAGGAGCTTGCTTATCAATCTATAGATTTAGGGTTATATATTTCATTTTCTGGAATTATTACTTTTAAAAATGCGAACTTACTCAGAGAAATTGCACAAAATGTACTACGCGAACGTGTTTTGGTTGAGACTGATGCTCCATATCTATCGCCTGAGCCTTATAGAGGAAAAAAGAACGAACCAGCAATGGTGAAATACGTTGTTGATTGTTTGGCAGAATTATGGAATGAGTCACCAGAACAAGTAGCGGAGGTAACCACAAGCAACTTTTTTAGGCTGTTTACGAAACTTAAGGTATCCGTTCAGCCAATGGCGTCAACTTAAGGACACATTTTAGACTTCTTTGTTGAAATAAAACAGCAACAAAAGTGCTGTTTATTGCACTCTTTGGATAATTTAATGATAAAAAATTTAGAGATAAATTTTATACACAATCACTGATATTTTCCCTTAAGTTGACGCCATTGGCTGAACGGATACCTCTTGGGCTCTTTTAGCTATAAATGTNTAAGAAGTTTACCAAACGAANAAAAAGGCAAANAAAATCCCGTAGTGCTGGTTTTGACCCTCTAATACTTTAAATNNTGGCGCTGTAATAATTTGCTAACGCTTAGTTTAAGCGCGATTTGGCTGAATGTAGAAAAAATTTAAAAGACATGCAGCCGCTATAATTTTATGTAATCCGCTAAAAGATACCCTGAGTTTTTACTGAATTTTGTCATTGAGCCTGCAGGTCATAAATACCCTTAGTACTATAATAAGGGGGCTGGCGGAGTTTGTCAAGCAAGTTTTTCTTTTNCCGTGAATTCCCTTTGAAGTCGAGTATTGAAAATTGACTGGAGAGTTGCGGATTACTTTGTATATGTCATAACAAGCCATGGCACTCTCGGCAAAACCACTTAATATTAACTTTAGTTTGCCTGAATAAGTAGCTATATCTCCGATTGCATATATTCTATCTCTACTGGTTTTTAAGGTAGTCGGATCAACAGCTATGCGGCTATGTTCTAACTCTATACCCCAACTGTTTATTGGACCAAGATTCGTTGATAATCCAAAAAATGGCAGCAAAAAATCAGCAGATATTTCTTTTTCTTCTTTAGAGGCAATGTTTTTTACTATCACTGCGCTCAACTGCCAATTACTTCCTGCTAGTTCGTGTAATTGATATGGCACTACAAGTTCTATTTTTCCATCATTTTCAAGTGATTCTAACTTATTTCTAGTTTCAGGAGTGCAACGAAATTCCTTTCTCCTATGTATCACATAAATTTTCTTTGCAACTTTAGAAAGTTCTACAGTCCAATCAGCCGCAGAATCACCCCCCCCTGCAATGACTATAGTTTTATCCTGAAAATCAGAAATCTTATTTACGCTATAAAACACAGATTTATTTTCATATTCTAATATACCACTTAAGGGTGGACGATTAGGCTCAAACATTCCGTTACCTGCAGCAATAATAACAGCCTTACATTTTACCTCTGTGCCTGCGCTGGTTATAATAGCAAAGCTTTGATCAAAGTTGTGCGAAATCTTTTCCACTTTTTGACTTAAATGGTAAACAGGCTTAAATGGCGAAGCTTGCTCCATTAGCTGCTCAATTAATTTTTGGGCAGTAATTACAGGATAACCAGGTATATCATATATTGGCTTTTCTGGGTAAAGAGCTGTGCATTGTCCTCCTGCTTGATCCAAAACATCTATTATATGACATCTCATATCAAGCATTCCCGCTTGAAAAGCAGTGAATATTCCAATAGGCCCTGCACCTATTATTACTATATCAGTTTCCATGTTCAGATGATAATCTACTTATAGATATTAATTTGCTTTGCTGATAAGGTCAATTTACAAAAGGATGTATTTTAAAAGATGTAGCTAATTAGATAAGATTTCCAGCATTATGAACCACATAAAGCTCTAAAAATCAGCTAACATCGCGGGATGCTGTGCGGACGGAATGGGATTCGAACCCATGGTACGCTCATCACGTACGTCAGTTTTCAAGACTGGTGCCTTAAACCGCTCGGCCATCCGTCCATTTCTTTTCTATCACAACATTTGATTCTAAGCAATCTATAAAAACTTTACTTGCCCACACAAAAGTTGCTAAACACACTATCTAATATTTCCTCAACATTAATAATCCCAATCACTGCACCAAGTTCAAATGCAGCAAGCCTCAAGTCTTCAGATATCAACTCAATTGGATTATCGATATTAAAACGCTGTAAATGTTCCAGTGCTTTCTGCATGTGATTCCTATGTCTTTGCCGAGTAATCACAGGAGTGTCTCTATCGTGCCCAAATTTTTCCTCTGCCTTCTCTTTTATGAGAGAGATCAACTTGTTTGTACCTATTCCCTTTAGAATAGAAATGGGTAAAAGATCTATGCCATTAATTTTTATATTGTGATTATTGATAACATCGTCAGCTTTGCTCAATACATAAATAGTATCGCTATTTACAACGTTGCAATTGATATTATAACGCTGTTCAAAAGGAAATAGTTCTATTCTTAAATCAGCTTCAAAAGACCTCTTTTTCGCTCGACTTATACCTTCTGATTCTATTGGATCTGAACTCTCACGAATTCCAGCAGTATCAGAGAGAATGATTGGGTATCCGCCAATGTCAATATGAGCTTCAAGTATATCTCTTGTTGTGCCTGCATATTCAGAAACAATAGCAATATCACGCTTGGCTAAGAAATTAAACAGAGTTGATTTACCAACATTTGGTTTACCAGTTATTACAACATGTAAACCCTCACGCAACCTTTCGCCCCGTCTATTATCATTTAAATGCTCTTGTATCAACTTCACGAGAGATTGCACTTCATTATTAATTTTTTCCAATTCACTTTTTTCTGCCCAAATGTCCTCTGGAAAGTCTATATATGCTTCGATTTTGGATTGTATCGTTATTAATCTTTGCCTCCAATTGCTGTATAGTCTTTCCAATTCTCCTGATATCTGCTTAATCGCTTGTTTAGCTTGCATTTTCGTCTCAGCGTCAATTAAGTCTGCAATCCCTTCTATTTGCGTTAAGTCAAATTTACCATTTAGAAAAGCCCTAAGTGAGAATTCTCCAGGCCTGGCCATAACGAAAATTTTTGATAATTCCTCCAAGATGATTTTTATGACGGCCTTGCTTCCATGCACTTGAAACTCTATAACATCCTCGCCAGTAAAACTGTTTGGAGCAGGGAAATAGATGATTATTCCATTATCTATCAATTGATTGGAATCATCATATAGATCAACTAAAGTAGCAAATCTTGGTTTAATTTCTTTCTTAATATGAAAATGATTTAAAGCTTTAAGCGCGTAGTTGCCTGAAATTCTGATTACTGCAACTCCTGACTTACCAAATACGGTCGACAAAGCGAAAATAGTTTCATTTGTGTTTGTCATTATTTATATAAACTACTTAGCAATTTAAAATACCTAATCTAAAAAATTTTACTTATATTACTTATTCATATTAATGCAGTATTAGTAAATATATTGTATAGAAAAACTACAAAAGTCATCCAGATGAAAATATTTATTTTGAAAACTGACAATATACATTATAGTTATAAATGCAGGTTTTAGACATTTTATGCTCAAGAAATTAGCTTGGTATTGGTCCTTTATAGAATTAATCAAAGGATTTGCTATTACATTGAAATATATGTTCAAACCAAAGGTTACGTTGAGATATCCTATGGAGAAGGGCCCTTTAAGTCCAAGGTTTCGTGGTGAGCATGCGTTGCGTAGGTATCCAAACGGTGAAGAGCGATGCATAGCTTGTAAATTATGCGAAGTTATCTGCCCTGCTCAAGCAATAGTTATTGAAGCAGAGGAAAGAGAAGACGGTAGTCGCCGCACCACGCGCTATGATATTGACATGACAAAATGCATATACTGCGGACTTTGCCAAGAGGCATGTCCAGTTGATGCAATTGTGGAGGGTCCTAACTTTGAATTTGCTACTGAAACAAGAGAGGAGCTAATGTACAATAAAGAAAAGTTATTGCGTAATGGTGAAATTTGGGAGGACGCAATTGCACTCAGGTTAAAGAAGAATAGGCCTTATTATTAATGTTCAGAGCTTATAACCCTGTTATCCATTATGATTTAGGGGCAGTGCCCACTAGGGGTGGTGTCATCCAAGTAGCTGACACACAACTGTACGAACATTTGTTTGCGAGAGCAGTATGTTAAATATTATGGCATGTTTTGCCTCAAACACAAAGGTGTCATCCCAGTGCTTGACACTGGGATCCAGTAAAATTGATTGTGAACAAGCACACTATACAACATTTTCAATGAAATTACAAAAAAGCTGGATTCCAGTGTCAAGCACTGGAATGACACCATTTGCTGTGCAATTTACCTTCGAAAATGAATGTTCGTATGGCTATGTGCGTGACACTGGGATGACACCGTTGGAAGAAGCAAACCGCCTTCAAGCTACATGTCCGTATAGGTTTATTTATGGTTAGGATTACTTTTTCAACCGAACAAAAAGTAAAAGAATACAGTGGTAAAGTTACTGGTTTTGATATACTACAGCCGAATGTTTTAAAGGAAGCAGTTGCATTGAAAATAAACGGTGAGTTGTATGATCTCTCACGTGAAATTGAATCTGATGCAGAGATAGAGGTGATACAACTGAGTGACGAAGCGGGTTTAGATATAATAAGGCATGATGCTGCTCATATAATGGCGCAGGCAGTGAAAGAGCTATTTCCTAATACTCAGATTACTATTGGCCCAACAATTCAGGACGGTTTTTACTATGATTTTGCTACAGATCGTACCTTCACTACGGATGATCTTGCTGCAATAGAAAAGAAAATGAAAGAGATTGTAAAAAGTAATCACAGATTTGTTCGAGAGGTTTGGACTCGCAAGCAGGCAGTTGATTTCTTTAGTGGTATAGGCGAAAAATATAAGGTTGAAATTATATCCTCTATATCAGAGAGTGAAAACCTAACTGTTTATAGACAAGGCGATTTTGTTGACTTGTGCCGTGGTCCGCACTCGCCATCAACAGGTAGAGTCAAAGCGTTTAAGCTTATGAAAGTTGCAGGAGCATACTGGCGTGGTGATTCTAAGGGTCCAATGTTACAGCGAATATATGGCACCGCATGGAGAAATAAGGATGAATTAAACGCTTACCTTGAGTGTCTCAAAGAAGCAGAAAAACGTGATCACCGCAAAATTGCTAAGGATATGGACTTATTTCATATTCAGGAAGAAGCTGTTGGACAGATTTTTTGGCATGAACAAGGATATACTCTATATAATGTTCTTGAGTCTTATATAAGAAAGAAATTGATAAATAATGGCTATTTTGAAGTAAAAACTCCTATTTTGGTAAGTAAAGAACTGTGGGAAAAGTCGGGACATTGGGATAAATTTCGTGAAAATATGTTCATTGTTGATGAATCTGAAAGCAAAAAGCTAGCAATAAAACCTATGAATTGTCCTTGTCATGTGCAGATTTTTAATTCTCACACCAGAAGCTATCGTGATCTACCAATACGTATGGCAGAGTTTGGTACATGCCATAGAAATGAAAGCTCAGGCTCATTGCACGGACTGATGCGAGTGCGTGGTTTTACGCAAGACGATGCACACATTTTTTGTATGGGAGAACAAGTAAATTCTGAAACTGTAAAGTTTTGTGACCTTTTAAAAGAAGTATATTCAGAGCTTGGATTCAATGAAATTTCTGTGAAATTTTCAGACCGTCCAGATATTAGAGCCGGTAATGATGAAGTGTGGGATAGAGCTGAAAAAGCGCTGCTTGAAGCCGTTAAAGAAGCGGGCTTGAGTTATGAACTGAGCCCTGGTGAAGGTGCATTTTACGGACCAAAGTTAGAGTTTGTTTTGAGAGATGCAATAGGAAGAAATTGGCAATGTGGAACATTACAAGTTGATTTTATTTTACCAGAACGTCTGGGAGCTTTTTATATAGGAGTAGATGGGCACAAGCATCACCCTGTCATGTTACATAGGGCAATTCTTGGAACTTTTGAGCGTTTTATTGGAATTTTAATAGAAAATTATGCAGGAAAATTTCCAGTTTGGCTTGCTCCAACGCAACTTGCTATTCTGACCATTACAAATGAAGCTGACGGTTACGCCACAGAAATTAACAAGATTTTAAAAGAACAAGGTGTGAGAGTCAAGACTGATTTGACCAATGAAAAAATTAGTTATAAGATACGTTTGCATAGTTCAAACAAGGTTCCTATATTGTGGATTGTAGGCAAAAATGAAGTTACAAGTAAAACTGTGTCAGTAAGAAATTTAGGATCGGAAAGGCAGGAGTCTTTTTCTTTGGAGAAGGCTACTGAATCGCTATTAGAAAGTATTAATTTAAGTTAAGGGAGTTAAAGTTTGCAAATAAAAAAGAACAATAAAAATAGAATTAATGAACTCATCACAGCTAAGGAGGTACGCTTAGTTGATCATAATGGTGAAATGGTCGGAATTGTGCCAATAGAACAAGCTTTGGCATCTGCTCAGGATGTCGGTTTAGACTTGGTAGAAATTGCACCTGATTCAACTCCTCCAGTATGTAAAGTTCTGGATTACAGCAGACAAAAATATGATGCAAAAAAGAAGGCAAGTGAAGCAAAAAAGAAACAAAAAGCATTAACTATAAAAGAAGTTAAACTGGGTCCCAATATTGGTGATCACGACTACGAAACAAAATTGCGTCAAACAATGGATTTTCTTGTGCATGGACATAAAATTAAAGTTACAATGAGATTTAGAGGGAGAGAGCTTATAAACACTGAAGTTGGACTGGAAAAATTAGAACGGCTAATTAGAGACACTGAAGATATCGCAAAGGTAGAATTAGCACCTAAAAGAGAAGGAAATCAATATTTTTTAACTCTGGTTGCTAAGTAGCAAAACGGCTTAAGAAGTATAAGTAGAGTTAAATTATTACCCTCTCTTCGATTACATGGCGAAAATGTCTTATTAATCCTTGAATCGGCCAAGCTGCAGCATCGCCAAGCGCGCAAATTGTATGTCCTTCTATTTGAGTCGTAAGGTCAAGCAGTTTATCTATTTCATCAGGCTTAATATCTCCTGCCACCATCCTCCTCATAATCCTCCACATCCATCCAGTACCTTCACGGCATGGTGTGCATTGCCCACAGGACTCATGCATATAAAAGTGCGATAATCTCTCTATTGCAGCTATTATATCAGTTGATTTATCCATCACTATTACAGCAGCAGTACCAAGCCCTGATTGTGCAGATTTTAATGAATCAAAATCCATTTCAATAGTATCACATATAGATTTTGGAATTAATGGCACTGAAGACCCACCAGGTATTACAGCAAGTAAATTATCCCAACCTCCTCGCACTCCACCTGCATACTTTTCAATTAATTCACGTAGTGGAATGCCGAGCTCTTCTTCAACATTACACGAGTTGTTTACATGCCCTGAAATGCAAAAGATCTTAGTGCCAGTATTATTTGGTTTACCAAGAGATGCAAACCATTCTCCTCCGCGATTTAGAATATCTGGAACCATGGCTATAGTTTCAACGTTGTTTATTGTGGTTGGGCAGCCAAAAAGTCCAACACCTGCAGGAAATGGAGGTTTCATGCGAGGGAAGCCCTTTTTTCCTTCAATTGATTCAAGTTGAGCTGTTTCTTCTCCACATATGTAAGCTCCTGCACCCCTATGGATAAACACATCAAGATCATAACCTGATTTGCAGGCATTTTTTCCAATTAAGTTTTCTTTATAGGCTTCCTCAAGTGCCTTTTTTAGAACTAAATATTCATTATAAAACTCACCCCTGATATAAATATACGCAACTGATGCACTGATCGCTCTGCCGGCCAGGAGAATTCCCTCAAGTAATTTATGTGGCTCATATCGTAATATATCTCTATCTTTACATGTACCAGGTTCTGACTCATCTGCATTGACTACTAAATATGTTGGTTGTTTTTTTNNTGGAAGATTTTTGGGCATAAAGCTCCACTTAAGGCCGGTGGAAAATCCTGCACCCCCTCGACCTCTCAAACCAGATTTCTTTACTTCATCAATGATTTTTTCTGATCCTAAATCCAGTAATTCCTTTGTTTTTTGCCAGCTACCACGTTTTTTTGCACCCTCAAGTAGTGGAGTTTCTTTACCATTTAGGTTGGTGAATATTTTGTCTTGTTCTTTTAGCATGTTTTTCAAAGTTTGTGAGTGATCCCGACGCGATTCGAACGCGTGACCCACTGATTAAAAGTCAGTTGCTCTACCGGCTGAGCTACGGGATCATTTCATTTTTCAGCTATACTAAACATCAATACAGTTTTTATCCGTTTTAATCAAACTAAAATTTTCATGTGTGAATTATATAATACACTGCGTTAGTGATAATTTAGTTAAAAAATCTATGGATAATTTAAAAAAATTTTTAAAGGAAAACTTTTTGTTAATTTTCGGTTCACAGATTTATTTGGGTGGTGTGAAGTATAACGCTAAGGAGACAAGAAAAATAGAAAATTGTATATACCCTGCAGAATTTGTGCACTATTATAATGCTTAGCAATAGATAAATATTTCTTGCATTTCAGCCTGAGTGATTTATGCTTTAAGAGAATATTTGGGGGCATAGCTCAGCTGGTAGAGCATCTGTTTTGCACGCAGAAGGTCAGCGGTTCGATCCCGCTTGCCTCCACCAAGACGCCACAAAACCTGTCAAAACAGCTTATTTTAATCCACCTTCCTAAAAATCCCTATTTCTTTTCGTAACTTCTCTCTACACAAGTAATGTTTGTTATTATAGTTCTAGTATATACTAACTTAACAATAAATTAATCAATAAATGTTAGAATAGCTATAATTAAATTGATTGGGTAATACTTATGAGTAGAAAAAAGCATGTTTTTAAGATGGTGCCTGGACAGCAGTTTTCATGCAAATCTACTGTTTATGAAACGTATTCTAACATTCATAATCCTGAATCTATGAAAAAAGTCAAGCTTATACCGCTAAGTGGAGAAGACGATACGCTAGAATTATCTATAAAATTCTGTACCAATTTTCTTGATAGATTAGGAATGTATTGCGTAGAAGAAAAACAAAACCGATATGTTCTAAGTGATACACCTGGTTATTCCGAGAACACTAGTTCATTTGCATATGACAATAATAGATTGGTTAAACTATCAGTAAATTGGGGCATAAGAAATAAGACTGGTTATCATGATTTTATAGGGAAAACAGTGAAGTACGAATATTTAACATGGGAGGAATCAGATCTTGATGACGATAAATATTATTTTTCAGATAAGATGGGAAATTTTATCAATTCACCTGATAATGAGACATTACAGTACAGTATGCCACACTATGATACGGCAAAGGTGATAGAAGATATAACATCATTTAAGATACCGAAGAGTGTACTAATATCAAATGAGTTCACCGAAACTTTTTTAAAGGGCTTAACAGAAAACCAATTAAAGACCCTTGCCAATACTCTTAGTAACGGGCAACTGCAAAAAATAATTCCTGAACTGAGCTCAAACCAATTGCAGGCCCTAGCAGAAAACTTAACAGATAACCAATTTCGAGCTTTAGTGGATCATCTAACCAATCACCAATTACAAACCCTTGCTCAGGAACTAAATCCAGAAAAGTTACAAATAATTGTTCCTATTTTAAATGATGCTCAGCTTGAAGCTCTAGTGAGAGACTTAAATCCAGAGCAAGTAAAAGAAATTTTACCTCACTTAAAAGTGGATCAGTTCAAAGCACTTATTAAAACTTTAAATGACGAGCAATTTACAGTGCTTGCAAAAGACTTGGCTGAGCACCACTTGACAATACTCTCCAAAGAATTAGAAGGTGATCAGTTGAAAGCTTTAGTAAATAGTCTGCAAGAAGAACAACTGAAAGACTTAGTTAATAAGCTTGATCCTGAGAAACTCGAAGCAATTGCTCAGGATTTAACTGATTCTAATAAGATTCAGATTATCATTAAGTCTTTAGTTGACAACCCAGACAAACTTCAAGCTTTTGCTCGCAATATGTCTAATGAGCAGTTTAAAGAACTTTTGGATAACGTAGGTGCAGAAGAGCTTAAAGACATCATTCACAAGCTGCCTCATGAGAAAGTCATATCTGTGATTGGCGATCTTAGCAGTAAAGATCAGTCTAATGATATTATTAAGATGTTGAAAGAGCAATTTAAGGAGCAAAAAGAAAAGCAAGAAGAGATGATGGAGATACTTAACAAATTTAAAGTAGTAAATGATAAGGACTTAGATTTAGATGAAGATGGATGGCACGCCCCATATTTTCGAGGTACTGACACTGAATTGACGATGATGGGAGAGTACATTCAGAGTGAGTATGGAATTTAGGAAATTTTAGAAGATTATTTATATGTAATTTAGCTAACTTTGAAATTATAATTTTTTGTAGGAGTTAATATGAGTGATGACCTAGTATTTAAAATACTAAGCAAATTTGAGCCTAAATTTAGGAATAAGAATTTGGCAGATGATCAAGTAATACATGCTAAAAGTCTATATGGAGTTGTGGATAAGGTAGTCATTGATCTAAACAAAAACTTTGTTCCTGTATTAGATGAAAAGTTTAATGACTTAATTAATACGATCGGTAATATTGATAAACAAGGCAGTTTAAAAGAACAGATTCAGAGTTTGCGAACAGACTTAGATGCTTTAAAAACATCGAAGGTAGTAGACCCAAATAACGAAGATAGCTGGGAAGCACCACAGCTTAAAGGTGCTGACGATGAATTCATAATAATATAAGAGCGTTCCCATACCAACCTCATCATCTTTAGGTTGATACTCAGTAGGCTAAAAAACTGCACGATATATTTTTTTTATAGGAATTAATATGAATAATTACAGTAAACAAGAAAGTGAAAAAGCAATGAGCGAAATGAGGGATTTTGACTATAAAGAAATAAATAACTTAGTAGCCAAAATTAGACCTAAAAACTTTGAGGATATTAAAGACAA
This sequence comes from Wolbachia endosymbiont of Anurida maritima, assembly GCF_042182995.1. Taxonomy (NCBI): domain Bacteria; kingdom Pseudomonadati; phylum Pseudomonadota; class Alphaproteobacteria; order Rickettsiales; family Anaplasmataceae; genus Wolbachia; species Wolbachia endosymbiont of Anurida maritima. The sequence goes on along the minus strand of NZ_CP102058.1, from coordinate 56,580 downwards.
CCCTGTATCAGCTAGCTACGTTAACGTAATTATAGAAAAATTTATCAACGATTTTAATGAGATATTTGTTTCTGAATTAAATGATGAATTTCACCTATTTATCGAAAACTTGAATAGAATTCAAGGCGAAATTGTAGAATTAGAGACAATTAACCATAATAACATAGATGGCTGGGAGTAATAGCTATATTGCAGCAGTTATAAAAGCAATAGCGTGCTAGCAGGCTGTTGCTTTCTTTCACATACCATTTCAATACAACTGAATTAGGAAATCTATTTTAGAACTTTCGGCTTATAGTTCTCATCGTGTTTTGCAAACACCGTATCTGCAAGAAAGGTACTATTATCAAACATTTTACCTTGCACAACAATACCACTTTTTTCTGAAAACATTGGTGGAAGTATTCCCTGATATTTCACTACAACGCTTTTGTTAAAATCTGTTATTTGAAAAACTACTTCGCTTTCGCTCCGTATCACGCTATTTTCAACAACCATTCCACCAACACGGATTGGCTTTTGACTATTTGGCAAGACTATGGCCTCACTTACTGTATAGAAAAATGAGATATTTTCTTTGAGCATTGTTAAAATAAAAAAAACTGCACAACTTAAAAAGCAGAAAATTCCTGAAGTTATAAGTAATCGCTTATGTTTCTTCTTCATTATTATCTTTCAGGCTTTCTAAGATTTTTTTGCTTTTGATATAGCAAGAAATGGTAAAAATCAGCTCTCCGGTAATCAACGTAAGACTAATAAGGTAAGCAAAAATCACATACGTGTTCATAATATATCATTAATAAATAACTCACCTGCATCAAAATAGATTAAGCTTCCATCCTTTTGCTGCAACACTAATTTACCACTTTTATCTATATCAGCAAAAATTCCTTCATACAATTTGTCAGCTAATTTTACACTGATTTGCTCATTCATTTTGAATGCTTTTTTTAACCACATTTCTCTTATAGCATAAAACCCATCAAATAGCCATTGCTTTCTTAGCTTATTAAAATTTATTATTAATTCCTTTAACAGATCCATGTTAGACACAGATTCACCGTAATTGCTAATGCACGTTGTTCCTGGAAGTGGTGCATGATTGACATTAATTCCAATTCCTATAATGAGCCAATTCGAATTGGATCTTTTTTCAAGCAATATTCCACTTATTTTCTTGCCATCGATTAGAATGTCATTTGGCCATTTATGTTGAACGTTACTGTCACTTATAAATGATAGTAACGTGTTGCCAACAGCAAGAGCAGTGACAAAAGTCAGCTCTGTTAATTTGCTAACATCGATTTCTTGGTTAATTATCAAACTTGCATAGAAATTACCTTCTGGAGAAACCCAACTTTTTCCAGTACGCCCTCTACCTTCTGTTTGTTTATCAGTAATAGTGACAGTTTCATTAGATATCCCTCTCTCAATTAAATCCAATGCTTCTTTATTAGTGCTTGAAACTTCTTTGTAATGATGAATATGAAAGCTTTCGAATATTTCAGACACCATTACTATGGTTAGTAAAGTCTTGCACCACCAGACGTAATAGCAAATCCGTTAAGATTTTTTTCATCTTCATCATCTGACTCTCGGCCTCTTTGATTCACTCTAAGCTCTTGCAAATGTGTACTAGCGCCTTCTTCCTCTTCAGTTATCAAGGGTATGCCACAAGATAGTGTATGTTGGTGAAGTGATAATGACATCATTGAATCACCATCCCAATCACTACCCCAAGAAACATAACTATCCGTCGTCGTATGACCATACCCCTCCTGCACTTCTTCTTCAGAATCAGTTTGATTAAGTTGTTGCTTTCTTTCATTTAATGCATAACTGAGCCTCAAGGCCAGCTTTGCATTATGCGAAGTATGAGATTGTTCGGGCAGACGTGTTGGAAGTGACATATATCCTCGTTCTTTACAATTTTTGATAGAATTACTACCATCTTCCAAATTAATGATTGACGGCAAACTAGGAAATGGTCTAGATTGATTTAGGATATTCAACGGTGAAGTTTGCTTTGTATATGGTGACAACGAAGGTAACGATTCCTCTGTTTGGTTAGCTTGCTGATCAGCACCATTAATCATAACGTTTTCAGGTTGCGGTGTTTCTGTTTCTTCCACTGGATCATCAACTGGTGGTTGTTGTGGAATAGGAATAACCGACTTTTCAGGCTCTTGCGAAAGCAACGGTGGCGTAAGAATAGGCACAGCTTGTTCTTTTTCTTGTACTAGACTTTCTCCTTTTTCTTCATTTTTACTTCTTGGTTCGCTACTAACCTTATTAGATTTACCCTTACTGCGTATGGCGGAAATAGTAAATGCTGCTAATGTAATTACTGAAACTAATGCAGCAACTACAGAAATGGCAAAAATTGCCAGAGGAGCTGTAGAGATTACAATACCAAATTTAATTGCTAAAGCAACATAAGGGAAATATAAAACAGCTACAGTGCTCGATCCTCCTAGCAAGAGAGCGGCAATTGAAAATTTCAAAACAGTTTTTCTTTTACTCATTTTTCACCACAAAATATTAATTAATCACTAATTATAAACACTAAATTGTTAATTTGTCAATGAACTAATCAATGAGTAAAGATCTTCTACATACAAGAAAAGAACGAGATTGATCAGTGAAGCCACTGAAGTAATAATGAATAGACCCTTAGAATAAGCAACCTTATTACCACTAGCTTTATCAAAATACATAACTTTCATGATATTTAAATAATAGTAGCATGATATCACACTCGCTATTACAAGGATCAAAGACAGGCTGATAAAGCCAGAATTTATTAAACTTTTGAATATAAAAAATTTAGCGATAAAACCTGCAAGTGGAGGTATTCCCGACATCGAGAGTAACAGTACAGAAAGATGAAATGCTACAATTGGGCGTTTCTTCCCTATACCAGATAAATTTGCAATATCACAATCGTCATCGTCAATTTGTACGAGATATGAGAATAGCCCTATGCTTGTGATAATATATATCACCAGATACATTAAGGTACTATCTGTTCCTGCTTGTGTAAAAATAGAAAGTGAAGCAAATATAAAACCAATGTGACCAATTGAACTGTAAGCAAGCAGCCTTTTTAAGTTTTGCTGACGCAAGGCCCCAAAAGCTGAGATAAGCACAGACAATGCTGAAACGTATAAGAAAATAGGCTGAACATAACTTTTTACATTTACTAACTCTTCATTCATCAATCGAATTAAAAATGTTACAAGTGCAACTTTTGGGGCCGTAGAAAAAAACGCAGTTACTATGGTAGGTGCACCTTGATAAACATCTGGAGCCCACATATGAAAAGGAACAATAGCAAGCTTGAAACACAAACCAATTAGAACAAAGACTAACCCAAAGACTATTCCATAAGTTATCTGGTGGTTTTGCAAGAATGAACTGAGCTCAGAGAAATTGACTTGTCCTGTATATCCATAAAGCAGCGACATTCCATATAGCATAATGCAGGAAGATAGTGCACTGAGTGTAAAATATTTCACTCCCGCTTCACATGAATAAATCGAATCTTTATTAAAGCTCGCAAGAACATACAAAGATATACTCATCAACTCAAAAGCTAAATAAAAAGAGATCAGACTATTTGCTGAAACCAAAGTTATCATGCCAAACAGCGCAAAAAGAATCAGTATTGAAAATTCATATTTATAGTCATATTTTGATAAATTCAGCATCAAAAGTATTAAAATTCCTGTGCTGAGAATTAACCCTTGGGCTGACCTGATGTATAAATTGAGTTTTAACAACGAATTAAAGAGAAAAATTTCATTGTTTTCTACCGAAAGAATTAAAATAATCAAAGTTACCGCTGTGCAGCCAAGTGCTAATAAGTTGATAGTTCGGCGGTTAAATATAATCCCAAGCAGCAGCAACACTAACGAGGAGATAATAGAGAACGTTTCCGGCAATATCTGTATATAATTCATAGCGCATCATATTTGACTAACAAATTTGCCATACATGGCTTCAAATAATTCAGTGCAAGGGTTGGGTAGAATCCAAGCAAAATAACAAACACTGCAAGCAGAATTAAGATAGAAAATTCTATGCTATCCAAGCGGTTATTTAATAATTTAGAATAGCTAACCCCCCATATTATTTGCTTACATAAATTCAGCATATAAACTACGCTTAAAATAGTGCCAAGTGCGATAAATCCTGTAAAAAACCCTATGCTCTTAAACATCCCAATCATAGCCAAAAACTCACCTGCGAACCCAGATGTTCCAGGTAGCCCTATTGAAGCCATTGAAAATAAAATGAACATAAAACCAAATTTTGGCATTGTATTTACTATGCCAAAATACTTTGCAATCTCCAAAGTTCCAGTTCGAGTATATAGCATTCCAACACATAAAAATAAAGCAGCAGAAATAAGGCCATGACTAATCATTTGAAATATGCTACCCAGTACTCCTTCCTCACAAAATGAAAAGAGGCCAGCAGTAACGATCCCCATATGTGCTATTGAAGAATAAGCTATTAACTTTTTTATATCATCTTGAGCAAACGCAACTAGCGAAGCATATATCACCGCAATAATGCTCAGCACAACAACGAAATTTGAAAAATACAAACTTGCCTGAGGAAGCATTGGAATAGAAAATCTTAAAAATCCATATCCCCCCATTTTAATAAGCAAGCCAGCTAAAACCACAGATCCAGAAGTTGGTGATTGCACATGCGCATCAGGAAGCCAAGTGTGAAATGGAAACATTGGAACTTTTATTGCAAAGGAAATAAAAAATGCAATCCACAGCAATGACTGCACTTCAAGATCAAGGCTTGGCACTAATGTGGCTAATTTTTGTATATTAAACGTCCCAAAAATGCTATAGATGTATACCAACCCAAGTAGAAATAATAATGAGCCAGTTAATGTATAAAGAAACAACTTAAACGTCGCATATATCCTTTGCTTTCCTCCCCAAATGCCAATAATAAAGAACATTGGTATTAAAACAGCTTCAAAAAACACATAGAAGCTTATAGCATTCAGTGAAATGAAAAACCCGACTACAAAACTCTCAAGCAGTAGAAATAATGCCATATAGGCTTTTAGGGTCGTATAACTCATTTTGCAGTTATAGAGTATACAAATTACAAACAAGAAAGTTGTAAGCAGAAGGAAAAGCAACGATATACCATCTATCCCTATTCCTACATTCTTGATTGGATAGCTGACAAACTGAAAGTCCGCATTGTTATAATCAAATCCTATACAAGCTACAATGCTAAGCAAAAATGGAAGTATAGCAAAAAATAGGGCAAGGAATCTTAGGTGTATAGATTGATGGTTAATCCTGATCGAGGATAAAATTAACGCTCCTATCAGTGGAAGCAAGAATATACTAAGTAACAACACCTTCTATTTAATTCCAATAATATACAAAGCACCAATTATTAAAGTAACAAACATAACAAATGCATAATCAAATATATAACCAGTTTGTAACTTTATAGAACTTTTTGAACATTCATTAACCAACCTTACAACACCATTTGGTCCAAATGAATCAATAGCCTTAACATCAAACTTCCATAGAAGCCTAGATATAAACCTTATTGGTACAATTATAACAAACTCATACACCTCATCAAAGTACCATTTATTCTGCAAAAACTTAAGTAAAAATTTACTCTTAATTTGCCTAATTAGTTGATATTGGTAAATTAGGTACGCAAATGCTATTCCACTTAGGCTCGCTAAGGTTGGCAGTAGTTTTATAAAGAAATTATGAACTCCATGCCCATCAATAACTACTAAACTTGATTTCCAAAATGCATTACTAGTTATGTTCAAAATATTTGCTCCCCATATCCCAGAAAATACTGATCCAAAAGCAAGTATCAGTAATGGTATAAGCATAATCTTTGGTGCCTCATGTATATTAATTTTACTTTGTTTTTGGCTATGGAACACAAGAAGCAACAACCTCCAAGAGTAAAACGCTGTGAAGAATGCAACAACTAAGCTTATTACAAAAGCAAAGCTATCCGTGCTATAAGCATGTTCAATTATCAAATCCTTTGAGTAAAAACCTGCAAATGGAAATATTCCAGAAAGCGCAAGAGACCCAATCCACATGAGAGCGTAAGTGCAAGGGATTTTCTTCCAGCAATTTCCCATTTTCTGAATGTTTTGCTCATGATGCATTGCATGAATTACATTGCCAGCACCAAGAAATAGTAGAGCTTTAAAAAAAGCGTGTGTCATTAAATGAAAAATAGCAACATTGTAAGCAGAAAGCCCACATGCCATGAACATATAACCAAGTTGGCTGCAGGTTGAATAAGCAATTATTTTTTTTATATCGTTCTGAGTAATCGCAACCGTAGCTGCAAAAAAAGCAGTAAGTGCACCAACAATAACTATTAATTCTCGTGCCACATTTGATAACTCAAACAATGGAGAACATTTTGCTATTAAAAATATACCTGCTGTTACCATAGTTGCAGCATGAATGAGCGCAGACACAGGAGTTGGTCCTTCCATTGCATCTGGTAACCAAACATGTAGGCCAAGTTGCGCGGATTTTCCCATACAGCCAATAAAAAGTAATATGCATATTATATGAATTATTTTAAATTCACAGCAGAATGCCCTAATGTTCTGTGCGCCAAGAAGATCAGCTGTGTCAAAAACTTCAGTAAATTTCAAAGAGTGAAATGTATAATAAATGAGAAAGATCCCAATCAATAGTGCAAAGTCTCCTACCCTATTTACAACAAATGCTTTAATTGCTGCATTATTTGCAGAATATTTTTGGAACCAAAATCCTATGAGTAAATAAGAACATAGGCCAACCCCTTCCCAGCCAAAAAAAAGCTGCACGAAATTATCGCTTACAACCAGCACAATCATGCAAAACGTAAATAGCGATAGGTAAGAAAAAAACCTCGACTTTCCCTTATCATGTTCCATATAGCCAATGGAATAGAGATGAACTACCAGTGAAATAGTGGTAATAACAATAAGCATTAAGGATGAGAGAGCATCCACACTAATTGCCCAATTTACTTTTAATACACTTAATGAAAATAGAGGAAATAAACTCAAGTGATAATTTTCAGAGAAGGTGAGAAAAACATACCAAGATAAAACTGCAGATATTCCAATCCCTGCCGTTGTAATTAACTGACTCCTCTTCTAAAAAGTGCTGCAAATAGCGAACTAAAGAGTGGCAAAAATACTATTAATTTCAGTATATTCATCATACTTTCATTCTTTCATTAAATTTGCTTGTTCAACGTCTATATTGCCACGGCTTCTATAATATACAACCAATATTGCAAGCCCAACTCCTGACTCTGCTGCTGCAACAGTCAACACAAACATCACAAAAATTTGCCCAACTATATCATTCATAAAGGCAGAAAAAGCAACTAGATTGATATTAATTGCCAGCAATAATATTTCTATTGATAATAATATATTGATTATGCTCTTACGGTTAATGAAAATACCGCACACCCCAATAGTGAACAAAATAGCAGCAACTATCAAAAAATGATTTAATCCTATTTCCATTCTACTCCTTTTCCAAATCTAGCCTTAACCAATTTTACAGATGAAGATTGTGTCAATTGCTTTAATACATTCTGTTTTTTAACTCCTTTTTTCTTGTCCTGCAAAGTAAGAGCAATTGCACCAACAATTGCAACAAGCAGCAAAATACCAGAAAGATGAAAAGCGTACATGTAGTCGGTATACAGCAAATTACCAATAGCTTTCACGTTATTGGTATTATAGTTTATAACATTACTTATATTCAGCGTTGAGCTGCGGATTACAAAACTAATAATCAGAAAAAACACAACACATAATATAGCACCAAGAGTGAAATGCTTTGCAAAACCCTGGCGCAACCTTATGTAGTCAATATCGAGCATCATAACTACAAAGAGGAACAACACCGCAACCGCACCGATGTATACTATCAGCACCATCATAGCAATGAACTCAGCTCCAAGGAGAATGAAAAGAACTGCAGAGTTAACAAAGGTGAAAATTAAAAATAATACTGCATGCACAGGATTTCTTACACTAATTACGCATACAGCAGATAAAATGCTAAGAATTGCAAAAAAATAAAAGAAAAAAGGCATTGATACTTTAACTGCAACAATAGTTACTAATTTAAAGTGACTATTGCTGTAAAGTCAATATTATATTAAACGTTTAAGAGCATGTCTTCAAACTAAGTAGAAAGGAGTTAAGAAGTGTGTTATAAGATATATTTTAAATGTACCCAAGCGATATAAGTGACAAAGAATGGAAGATGATAGAGCAATATTTTGAACCTAAAAAGACCGGCAGACCAAGAAAACACAGTATCAGAACGATTATCGATGCAATAAGGTATGTGATGAGAACAGGCTGTCAATGGAGACAACTACCTAAGAATTTTCCACCATGGAAAACCGTGTATAGTTGTAATTCGCGTTTAAAAAAAAGTGGAATATGGCAAGAAATTCATGATTTTCTAGTTAAAAAACTAAGAAAGATAATTGGTAAGAATGAAACTCCATCAGTAGGAATAATTGACAGTCAATCAGTAAAAACCACTCAAAAAGGGGATCCAGAGGATATGATGCTGGCAAGAAAGTAAAGGGTAGAAAACGCCACATCGTTGTAGATACTCTAGGTCTTGTAATTGCTGCTGAAGTACACAGTGCAAGCATTCAAGATCGTGATGGTGCACTAAATCTTTTTGTTCAAGCCAAATGCAAAGCTCCAACATTACGTAAGTTTTTTGCTGATCAAGGATATACAGGTAAATTGCAAAACCGCTGTTTATTGGAAACTGGATGTTTGTTGACGATTACCAAGAAAGTAGTTGATACAGGATTTCAGGTTATTCCTAAACGTTGGATTGTTGAGAGAACCTTTGCTTGGCTCTCCAATTTTAGACGTATGAGTAAGGATTATGAGCATTCTCCTCTCACTTCAAAAAATAACATCTTTTTTAATATGATCACTATTATGCTTCACAAATTAGCTCATTCTTGAGTTTGAAGATATGCTCTAAAAACATTGTACTACAAAGCTCCAGCTCCATTTTAAATTATTATATAGAGCATTTTCTCAGTAATGCAATAAACACTTAACTTGTTCTTGATAACTTTAATTTATTAACGTATAATATATGTATATTCATAATTAATGGCAGCGCGAAATGTACAACATATTTGGTTATTTCAAAACTTGTAACACACAAAGTGGTAAATTAAATAGTGAAAGTTATCAGTACACTACAAGAGATTACATGACAATTTACTTCAATAACACACTAGCAAGTTTCAGTAGATCATGGAGAGAATTTAAAGAAAAAGCGTATGGATTTATGTATGATATCGGAACTTGGTTGAAAGAAACATATGAAAATCTCACTGAACGACCTGCAACGCATAACCACTATGCCTCAAAGTTCCCTGTTAAAGTTGAAGAAAGAGAAATGGAGGAGCTAAACCGTACATATAAGTCATTCCAAACTCCACCTATCCACCCAACAAACAGCAGCCTAGATCAGATCAATTTATCGTTACCCACCACATCCAAGCTGCCTAACAAAGGTATATACAAAACGTAACACTTGAGTGAAGCATTCTTTAACTGTTCTATTCAATAAAACCTTTACAATATTTCGATCATAGGTTTAACTTTACGAAGTTATAATCTATAGGGCTACGATGAACGATTATCTCTCACTGCTAAATCCAGAACAACAATCAGCTGTAACTAATATAGATGGACCGGTTTTGATATTGGCAGGAGCCGGAACGGGAAAAACAAGAACGATTACTTCAAGAATAGCGCACATAATTAGAAACGGTCACGCTTATTCTGATGAAATATTAGCAGTTACATTCACAAATAAAGCAGCAAATGAGATGGTATCAAGGGTACTTGAGCTAACAGGCACAAACATACCATGGCTTGGCACTTTCCATGCAATTGCAGCAAAAATTCTACGTCATCATGCTGAAGTCGTGGGACTAAATTCCAATTTTACAATCATTGGTGTGGATGACCAATTACAGGTAATAAAAAATATTATTAATGAAATAAGCCCTGATTACCTATCAGAAAAATGTAAGACCATTATGAATATTATTCAGCAATGGAAAGAGAAGTGCTTATTGCCACCTGAAGTGGAAGATATTCAATCATTTAGGCCAGTGTACGTAACTGCACTCAAAGTCTATCACCAGTATCAGGAAAGGTTAAAATTCCTTAACTCTGTCGATTTTGGTGACTTATTGCTATATAACATACAACTCTTTAATCAAAAGACTGAAGTTCTGTCCTACTACCAAAATAAGTTTAAATATGTCATGGTAGATGAGTATCAAGATACAAATGCGATACAATATCTTTGGCTAAAATACCTTGCAAAAGAGCACTCAAATATTTGCTGTGTAGGAGATGACGATCAATCAATATACAGTTGGCGTGGTGCAGAAGTTGAAAATATTTTGAAGTTTTCTGATGATTTTAAAAATGCAAAAACCGTTAAACTAGAGTGTAACTACAGGTCAACATCCCACATACTTGCAACTGCGTCATATGTTATCAATCACAACAAGACTCGCTTAGAANAAAAATTGTGGACAACAAACGTTGAAGGGGAAAAGGTAAATCTAATAAAATTATGGGACGGAAAAGCTGAAGCAAGGTTCATAAGCGAACAGATATTAAAGCTCAATAAATACAGATTTAGTGACATTGCAGTGCTGGTAAGGGCGACTTTTCAGACTAGAGTTCTGGAAGAGTATTTTATAAAATATTCAATTCCCTACAAGATTATAAGTGGTGTAAAATTCTACGAACGTCAGGAAGTCAGGGATATAATTGCATATTTAAGACTCGTTACAAACAATAACGATGACTTAGCTTTCGAAAGGATCGTAAATCGGCCAAAAAGAAGCATAGGAGCTACAACTCTAAAGAAAATATACACGACTGCTCAGGATAACAAAATTTCTTTTTTTGAGGCAGCAAAAATATTAGTTAATAGTAATCAAGTAACCGAAAGAATTAAACTCTCACTAAATGATTTTTTAAATAAAATTAAAGCTTGGGAAGAGATGGTAAGTGTAAAACCACTGCATGAATTCGTTAAAATCGTAGCAAACCAATCAGGATATATTGAAATGCTTGAAAATGAGGAGGTAACAGGCTTAGCACGAATAGAAAATGTCAAGGAGCTCATCTCATCTTTAAAAAATTTCGATAATGCCACAACTTTCTTGGAGCATATAAGTCTAGTGATGGAAGTGGATAATATGAATAACGATGACACCGTATATGTTATGACTCTTCATGCAGCTAAAGGACTTGAATTTCCGTGCGTGTTTCTACCTGGTTGGGAAGAGGGATTATTTCCTCATCAAAGATCTTTTGAAGATAAAAGTGGTAAAGCTTTAGAAGAAGAAAGAAGACTTGCATATGTTGGCATAACCAGGGCAAAGGAAAGGTTAATCATTTCATGTGCAGATAGGAGGGAAATTAACAACCAGTGGCAACCGATGCGCACTTCTCGATTCATTAAAGAATTGCCAAGAGAAAATGTTGAGGTGATCAAGAGTAACGCCTACTGTTGAAGCTATAACTGCAGACAAACACATCTTGCAAACCTGAATTACTTCAGTTATATGTTTCTCCTAGCAAAAATTCTCTAATGGTCCTAAATAGAACTTCCAGTGAATGATTGTCAGACATATTATGTTCTGCTGACTTTATTAAGTGTACTTCAACATCGGTTGACTTGATTTTTTTAGCTAAATTCAATGAAGTTTGATAAGGAACATCTTTATCATTAATGCTATGCAATAAGCGCACAGGACAGTTTATATCTATTGTCTCTTTGTTTAAAAGAAGGTTCTTTCTGCCATCTTCGATCAAATTTTTAGTTATTTTGTATGTACAATGCTCTGAAGTAAAATCTATTGCACCTTTAGAATCTAGTTCTTCCTTTTGCTTGCCTGACAATTGCTTGAATATCAAATCTTCAGTAAAATCAGGAGCAGACGATATGCCGATTAATGCTGCAATTTTTTCTGGAATTTGAAGGGCAGTGAGCAGCATCAGCCATCCCCCCATACTTGAACCTATAATTATTTGTTTATCGCTAGTTAATTCACTTATCACTTTAGCACAATTTTTTTGCCAATCACTTATTGTATAATTAGAAAAATTACCGCTTGAATTACCGTGACCAAAATAATCAAATAGCACAAGTGCTACATCATTTTCTTGGCAAAATTTGTAAATAGCAGTTGCTTTAGTTCCATCCATATTGGATGCAAATCCACCGAAAAAAACTACAGAAGCTTTCTTTCCTTGTAGCTTTCGATATGCTATGTGACCATTATTTCTATCAAACAATTTACAATAATCCATACTACTTTGGCAAAGCAACCGGACTATCACTNNCATCGAACGCAAATAGCTGACTAGATCTGCAATCTCTTGTGGATTGGAAATACCTGCAAATGCCATACGTGTACCTTTTATATAGGCTTTTGGGTTCTTTAAAAAGGCAAATAGCTCCTCATATCCCCATTTTCCACCTTTTTCAAGCACTGCTTTTGAGTAATTGAATGAGTTGCCAAGATGAGCCTTTTTGTTTCCAACTACGTCCCATAAGTTTGGTCCTACTTTATTCATTCCACCTTTCTCAAAACTATGGCAAGCTATACATTTTTTCGCTGCTGATTTACCTTTCTCAAAGCTAGCATTCTGCATTAGCGCTCCAATATCCAGCGCCACTTGCTCGATTTTTTGCTGAGGCTCAGCAGCTACTATCGTTTGGTGTTCGATCTCATATTCTTCTGGACTATACAGCATATCAACTACATTACTAACTATCATAATGATTAGCCCAGAAAGTAAAATCGATGCTGCAATCTTATTAAGCTCCATAGTTAATTTTATTAAGTAATGTTACTTAAATTATGCAAATATTTTTGCAAACAGCAAACAATTACCTTGATCTCACCAAGGATGAAAATTTCTAATGATCAGGTTGATGTTCCCAAGCTGCTGAAGTAACTCGCGGCTCAATCACACACTTATCTGGAATAATATATTCAAATAGATTTCCTACAAACATTGATGCAACAGTTATCCCTGTAATTATTCCTGTGGGTTTTATGACGGCATCCTGTCATTCCAGTACCCCAGACACTGGTTTCCATCCAAGAGGGTATCATGCAAGTAGCTGATTTAAGAAACATACATGTTGCTTCATTATATCTCAACTAATGAAATTAGAAGCATCAACTCCCTTCTGCAAGCAAGCAGCAATAACAGTGTTCATCATTAGAAATGCAATTGTCATTGGGCCAACGCCTCTGGGTACTGGGGTAATAGCTTTGGCTTTTCCTTTTATTCCTTCAAAGTCAACATCACCTACAAGTTCTCCTACATTAACACTATTTATGCCAACATCGATCACTATTGCACCTTTCTTTATCCAGTCTGCTTGAACAAAATTTGGCTTTCCGACTGCTGCAACTACTATATCCGCTTTAGAGCAATATTCAGCTAAATCCTTACTCTGTGAGTGCAAGATGGTAACAGTGCAGTTTTCTTGCAACAATAGATGAAACATTGGTTTACCTACGATATTTGACCTGCCAATCACAACTGCGTTTTTACCGGAAAGGTTTTCTTCAATTGATTGAATTAAATGCAAAGAACCTTTAGGAGTGCAAGGTATAAGGCAATTTTTTTCACCTTTAACTAATTTGCCAACGTTCTCATCATGGAAGCCATCTACATCTTTTTCAATACTCACTGCATTAATTACTCTGCTTGCACTAATGTGATTTGGTAAAGGCAACTGCACTAAAATTCCATGTACAGATTGATCTTCATTGAATTCATTAATTTTTCCAATTAACTCATCTTCTGAAATATTATCAGGCAAAACAATAGTTTCAGAACTTATGCCTATTGATTCTGCTTTTCTTTGTTTATTACGAACGTAGACCTGACTTGCTGGATTGCTACCAACGAGAATTACTTTCAGGCAAGGAAAAATATTATGCTCCCTCTTTAGAACATGAATCTTTTGTGATAGCCTCTCACACAGGTCGTTTGCTATTTTTTTACCATCAATAATAATTGTCACTTCCTTGCCACTCCTTAAAGTCAGGTAATTTGATATCAAATAAATCCAATACTTTGCCAACAGAATGATTAATAATATCATCCAACGATTTCGGTTTAATATAAAAAGCTGGCACCGGTGGAGTAATAATTGCTCCCATCTCCGTTAATTTCAACATATTTTGTAAATGCCCAAGATGTAGTGGTGACTCTCGCACCATAAGAACTAACTTTCTTCTTTCTTTTAGCGTTACATCTGCAGCCCTTGTCAATAGATTGGAAGTAACACCTGATGCGATTTCAGACATTGTCTTCATAGAGCATGGTGCTACAATCATCCCTGAGGTTTTAAATGAGCCGCTTGCTATTTTTTCTCCTGTTTTTTCTTCAGAATAGTAAAAATCTGCAAGTGATGTAATACCTTCAAGTTTTTCTTTAATCTCATGAGCTAAAGTTATTTTCCCAGCACGGCTTATTACTAAATGAGTTTCATAACCAGGTTTGGTGTCATTTGAGTAGCTGACATTGGAATCTATACACTTTTTCTGGATGGGAGTAGTCAAGCTACTTGGATGACCGATGGATTGTACAAGAGATCTATTAATATTTCTTAACGCCTCTAAAATACGTACACCGTAAATAGAACCAGATGCTCCACTTATTCCAATTACAATTCTGCTATTCACTTCACTCTTCTTCGCAACTCATTCCTAATGCACGTTTATAGGTATCAAGCAATATTTCCTGTTCCTCTCTGTCATCATCATCCATCTTCCTCAGCCTAATAATTTGTTTCATCACTTTTGTATCCCAACCTTCATCTGCAGCTTTTGCATATACATCACGAATGTGATCTTGCACATCCCTCTTTTCTTGTTCAAGTTTTTCGATTCTCTCTATGTAACCCTTCAACTCTTCAGTCGTTATTTTTACTGTATCTTCCATGAAACTCCACTAATTAATTGCTCCTACTAGTATTACCAGTTTTTACTTGCACTTCAACAACAGTAATAATATTTTTATCTTTTTTTAAAATCTTAAAGAGAAAGCCATACATGGAAAACTCCTCGCCTTCGTCAGGAATGCGCTCTATTTCATTCACAATCATACCTGCTAGAGTTGTAGCTTCTTCATCAGGGAGATTCCAGTGTAACTGCCTGTTAATGTCCCTAATAGTAGATTTTCCTTCTATGTGATACATATTGTCAGATATTTTCTTTATAAAATTCTCCATGATCAAATCATGTTCATCGGAAATTTCTCCGACTATTTCTTCTAATATATCCTCAAGGGTTACGATCCCCTGCAATGCTCCATATTCATCGATAACAAGTGCAAGGTGTTTCCTGTTCTTACGGAAGTTGTGAAGTTGTACGCTAAGCAGCGTACTTTCTGGTATGAACCAAGGTTTCGACATAACTTGGGCAATGTCAACTTCTTCTGTTTTATTATCCTTCTCACGCAAGGCATTTATTAGATCTTTCACGTGAATTACACCGATAATATCTTCTGGTTCTTTTTGCCATAAAGGAATTCTACTGTGACTGCTGGTTAAAATTTCCCTTATCAACTCTTCTTTATTTCGATTTATATCAAGAGAAAACAAATTTCTCCTATGGGTCATAATTTGTGATATTTCTGTCTCAGCCAAATCAAGTACGCTGCTCAGCATATCCAGATCTTGTTGTAACATAGTTCCTTCACTGCGATGAAGAGTAATCATATTACGCATTGCATCCGCTGCAGATATCACTTCCTTATCTTTATGCAGCCCACATAGTTTCAGGATGAGATTGACAATAAATTGAATACCCAGCGTCAATGGAGAAAAAATCTTTACAAAAAACAATACAAAATAAGCAGAAAATGATGCAAATTTTTCAGGATTTTGAATAGCATAAGTTTTTGGTAGAACTTCGCAGAACAATAAAATACAAAATGTCATTATAATTGTTGATAGGAGAATGCCCTCATTTCCAAAAAGATTGATAAATATTGCTGTAAATAAAGCAGAGCAAGTAATATTAATAATTGTATTGCCGATCAATACCGTTCCTATTGTTAATTCTTTCCTATTTAATAAGCGATCTATTATCCTGGCTCTTTTGTTACCGTCTAGCTTTAGCTTATTAACTCGAGAACGGCTAATTGAGGTTAAGCCTATTTCTGCCCCTGAGAACAAAAACGATAAAATTAACAAAACAAAAATTGCTGATGATACTAAGACCAATAACCAATCCATTAAAGTACGATGTTATTGTGATAAAAAACAAAGTTAACTTTACATGTTATGAAAGGCATTTGCAAGCTTGAATTTATATTGCCAAATTTTATATATCTTTAATCTTAAAAAACAAATCATAAAGTATATTACATGCTGCGTTCACATGCTCATCCTCAATGATAAGTGGTGGGGTTATCCTTACTACTTTGTTGTTTAAAACCCTAGTTATTATTAAACCTTTATCAAGAGATCGACTGATAATTTTATCAGCTACAGGAGTTGCTAGTTCTATTCCCATTAGTAACCCTTCTCCACGAACTTCTGAAATCATCTCCGGAAATTCTTTAGCTAAAGACAACAACTTTTCTTTCAAGCGTTTACTTACACTTTTAACGTGACCAAAAAAGCCTTCTTTTAGCATTATATCGAGTACTGCATTACCAACAGTCATAGCAAGTGGATTACCACCATAGGTTGATCCATGAGTTCCTGGAGTAATTGCTTCTGCTATGTAATCTTTTACTAAACATGCAGCTAGAGGAAAACCGTTGCCCATAGCTTTTGCACAGGTTAGCATATCAGGTTCAATGCCGACATTTTGATAATGAAATAAAGAACCGATGCGTCCATATCCGCATTGCACTTCATCAAAGCACAAAATTATTCCTTGAGCTTTTGTTATTTCCCTTACTTTTTGAAGATATTCTACGTCTAGTGGATATACTCCGCCTTCGCTTTGTATGGGCTCTAAAAACACAGCAGCCGTTTCATCGCTGATTTTTTTCTCCAAAGCTTTAATGTCATTTCTTGGCACTTTATCAAAACCAGAAAGAAGCGGAGCAAAACCTTCGCGTGATTTTTCATTACCTCCAGCAGAAATTGCAGCAATACTGCGGCCATGAAACCCTCCTTCAATTGTAACAATACGATTACGTTTTGCTTGCCCTTTTGAATAAAAGTAACGACGAATAAACTTAATTGCAGCTTCTGTTGCTTCAAGTCCACTTGAGCAGAAAAAAACTTTATCTGCAAAAGTAAGGGTTGTTAAACGGTCAGCAAGCCTTTCTTGCTCGGGAATAGTGAAAATGTTAGAGCAGTGCCATAATGAACTCGATTGCTCTTTCAGCTTATCTGTAATGTATGGATGACAATGCCCTAAAGAAGTTGTAGAAATACCTGCAGCAAAATCTAAATATTTTTTACCATCTTTATCAAAAAGATATGCCCCTTCTCCCCTGACTATAGGAGTGTTAAGTCTATTATACGCATTAACAACATGATCCATTTTGTAAGTATTGTGGTATTATCTATACTATACCTGAAATGAATCCATTAACACAAAGCTTTTCCTTTCACCTCTTATGCTACTTCAACTAAAAATTTGGCTAATGCAAACCTTTTTTGTCATTCTATAGCTAAAGTGACTTAGTTTTACCAACGATTCGCCACTTATTAGCGAAATCCAGAGATATGAGTTTACAGTTTACCAAACCATCGGTATAGCTAAATTGCTTTAGCTATAGGTAATGAAGGAAATGTTAACTATACTTCTTTTTACCATTGTTTATATTTCCTATTCACATATATTAATATTTTACTCACTTAAAGTAAGCTAACTACCGTTATTAATATTTTTGTAATAAAAATTGTATATGGTGCATGTAATCAAATTAAGAGGAAGATTGTGGAAATGACACCATCAATAAAAAAAGAATTGAAGCAAAGTACTCTATATATTTGCCTAGAAAAATGCAAAAGTGCATTTTGGTTTATCTTTTGGTTTAGTGCGGGAATCAATTTATTAATGTTATTCCTACCACTTTATACCTCTCAAGTGCTTGATCGGGTGATATCGAGCGAAAGTGTATCAACACTAACTATGCTAACAATTATCACCTTATCTGCATTTGCATGTTCTGCAATGCTTGAAACTTGTCGGTATTTAGCCATGGCAAAAATAGGTGATTGGATCGATAAAACTGCAACACCAGATCTGATAGTAAGGTCAATCAGGCTAACGTCAGTGCAGAGCTCAACTTCAAGTGGTGAAGCAATACGGGATCTTGGAGTAATAAAAAATTTCATTACAGGAAATGGTATATTCTCACTGTTTGATACTCCATGGTCGTTAATTTACCTTGTTGTGATTTTCATGATACATACCTCCACGGGGTTTATAGCTATTGCTGGAATCATTATATTAGTCTCTATGGCAATATGGAATGAACTTGCCACTAAACGAACATTACAAGAAACCAACGAAGAAACTATACGGAATATCAATGCTATAGATGTTGCAACAAGAAATGCAGAAGTGGTTGAAGCTATGGGCATGTCAGAATTCATAGTCTCTGATTGGTGTAAACGAAATGATCAGAACCGAGCAATGCAAATTAAAGCACAAAATCGCTCTAATGTGATCACCGGGATAACTAAATTTTTGCGCTCAACTCTGCAAATATCAGTAATTGGAACAGGTGCATTACTTGCAATCACAGCTCATAAAACTGCTGGTAGCATCATCGCTGCTTCAATTTTAATGGGCAGAGTATTAGCACCATTTGATGCTGCGGTTCATACTTGGAAGTTTTTAAATCAGGCTAAAATGTCATACGGAAGGCTACAAAGGCTTATATTAACATCGCCAAAAAGAGAGCAAACGATGGCTCTACCAGAACCTGAAGGGAAATTGGAATTTGATAGAGTATTTTTTACTCCTTATGGAAGCAATAAGCCGACAGTAAAAGGAATATCATTTGTAATAGAACCAGGGGACGTAGTTGGTGTGATTGGTGCAAGTGCTTCTGGTAAATCCACTATCGCAAAATTAACTGTTGGTGTATGGAAGCCAATATCTGGTGTAGTCAGACTAGATGGCGCTGATGTATATACTTGGAATCGAGAAAATTTTGGTAATTATGTTGGCTACTTACCTCAGGATATTGAGTTATTTAACACTAGTGTCAAGGCTAATATTGCTCGCATGAGGCCAGATCCAAATCCTGAAGAAATAATCAAAGCAGCAAAAATTGCAGGGATACATGAACTAATACTAAGCTTACCAAATGGATATGATACAACAATAGGAGGTCCTGGAGGAGTAACGCTCTCTGGCGGCCAAAAACAGCTTCTTGGACTTGCCAGAGCTTTTTACGGTCACACAAAACTTTTAGTACTTGATGAACCAAACGCTAACTTAGATAGCAATGGAGAGGCATGCTTAATTAATGCAATTGGCATTGCAAGAAAACAAAATACTACTACTGTTATCATCACTCACAAGCTACCGTTATTGTCCGTAGTTGATAAGGTGATCCTCATGTCAGATGGTGTCATTTACGCTATGGGACCAAAAGATGAGATTTTGAGCAAATTAGTTGCTCCATCATCAAGTACCACAGAAAATGAGCGCTCTTCAGCAAATGGTTAGTTTACTTACACTAAATTCTGTATCTGAAATAACAACTGTTCCAGAAAAATATATATTTCTTTACCGTTAGAAATAATATTACAAGAATAGTAAGCAGATTAATAACTCCTATTAATTAAAGTCAATCGGCAGATATAGCTAAAGTGGCTTAGGTTTACCTACAATTTGAAAAACAACAAATTCGTCTTAATGAATTTTCTTAATTTATTCCTCAAATAACTTAATATTAGTAGTAACTTTATAAAAAAATTATGATATAAATAATGTTGCTGCGAAAATTTATAACAATATTTCCCTCTAACGTTTAATGAATTTCAATAAATTACCTTTTTAATTCTAGATAAGTATACACTTTGTTAATATGTTTGGGTCAAAATCCAAAAGTAAGTTTATGCTTTCCATCGGAGAAGAAGGCATAATGTTACTATACTTTAAAAATAACACCTTAAATAAAAGGTATTTTGTTAAAGACAAAAACAATAAAGCAGTTTCAGATTTAATTTCATGTCTTTCATCAGATAAAAAAGCACCTTTATACCTGGTGCTTAATCATGCAGATCAAAATTACTCGCTACAGTTTATTCCAAGAATAAACAAGATTAGTGCTTATCTATCAGCAAAAACAAAGATGGAGCATTTTTCTCGTAATAATGACATAAGTTCAGTTTTTTTGGTTGAGAAGCTAAATAAATTTAATCAAAACTGGTGCTATCTTCTTGTGTCATCAAAAGCAAAGCATTTAGTAGAATATTGGTTGAATGTATTTATTGAGATAGGCTCTAACTTTAAGGGAATATTAATGTTTCCTATAGAAATAAGTAATATAGTAAAAAAGATTCCACATAAAGATCCTAATAATTGGAAAATTATAGTTGCTGCAACTAAAACGGGAGGCTATAGACAAGTGGTTCTTAAAGAGAACAAAATGATATTTACGCGTTTGATACCATTTACTAATGATAATTTACCAGGAATCATTGCTGGTGGAATATATCAGGAAGTGCAAAATACCATTCGATCCTTAACTAAGTTTGGGTTCGAAAAAAATAACTCTATTGACCTTTGCATCATAGTGTCAGAAGATATTAAAGCTAGTTTGTTAGTCATAAATTTTTTAGAGAATAGTGTGAACATATTAACTCCATATGAGTTAGGCAAACTATTAGGAGCAGAACTAGCTATAAGTGAAAAGGATAACTTTTGCGATACCATAATTTTGTTTCATAGTTTTAAGAATAAGCCAATAGCTATTTTTAATACAAAAGAAACTAAAGAATTTTATCTATTCAATTACCTTGATTTAAACTCTTCTCGAACTTTTCTATACTTTGCTTTGGTTTTAGTTGTAATTAGCACTTTTTGTTTGTTAAATTTGTATTCAAATTTCAATGTTGCCGATAATTTATCAGCAAAGCAGAATACCTTAAATAACCAATTAACAAAACTTAGCCAAAGCTATAATGTAAAAAAAATAGATGAAATTTATGACTTTATTAATATCAATAATATTTTATTAAAAATAGAATACTCTCCTCTTACACAAGTTAAGTATGTAGAAAAGTTAAAAGTACCAGGTATAGAGCTTCAATCATTTGAATGGAATTATAATGAGGCAAAAAATTATATTACCACAACTTTAAGGTTTAATTTTCAATCCGGTAAAAATATTTCTTATCAATACAAGAAACTACAAAAAAATTTAAATGATAATTTTCGTACCCATGACATTAATATTTCTAGCTTACCTGCTGCTAAAGGGCAAAATCTATCTATTGATGTTGAAATAGGAGAGGCAATGTAGATTAATGACTATCTCTCAATTAAAAAGAAAAGCTACAATTCAGTTTATATCGTATTTGTTATTATCTGTTGGATTAATAGGGTTATTAACATATGTTGTTATCTATAACGAAAAGGTTTATAATAAAAACCAAATTGCGATTGATAAAATACGTTCTATTAATTTACAGATTACTGGAATTCAAAAAAAGGAAGTTGTTCTAAATAAAAACCTAGATTTATGGAAAAAAATTTCTTCTTCAAATTTACACAGTAGCAGATACATTGCAAATTTAAATTTCGAGCTTAGCAGGTTATATAAAAAGTACTATATATTAGAACCTGAAATATCAATTTCTATACCCGAAGAAGTTGAGCTCCACAACAAAAGTGAACGCACAAAAGTAATAAAAAGTGAAGTGGTCCTAAATTTAAGTTCAATCAGCGATAAGCATATTTTTTTATTTCTACAGTCTATTCCAAATCTGCCCGGTTATGTTATGATCAAATCTCTTATTTTAAACAAGCAGAGAAATATTGATGCTGCAGCTATGAACCAGATTTTGAGTGGTAATATGATAGAAATAGTGAGAGCTAATATAGTCTTTGATTGGTATACTATATTAAGTAGATAAGATAATGAATATAAAGCTGTTTTTTATTTTTACGCTACTCATTTCCAATGTTAATGCATATTGCAGTTGTGAAGATATCATAGAAAGCATAGGAATTTGTAAAAAGTATTCTTGCCAACAACATATTAGCAATGAAGATCTTATTGAGCATAAAATATTAGGATTAAATAGTGAAAATTTATGCGTATATATAGAAAAACAAGGTAATGATGAAATGGTTTGTCATCATTCTCAGTACGGAATGATGATAGAAAAAAGATATTTTGAAAGTATTCTTAAAGTTGGCAATCAAGAAATCGATGATTTTATTGATATAGCAAATTTGCGTGCAAAAGAGTGTTTCTTTATTAACAATCAAAGACTAAGCTATACAGATCGGGACAACATAATAAGAGAAGCAGCGGAAAGTGACTTTGACGTTTTGTCACAATATAGTAACGTAAAAAGCATTTTTTTTGATGAAGAGCCAGTTAATAGAATGGTCAATGAAATGGAAAAGTTCAATTTACGATCTTCAAGAGCTGTAAAAGAGGAGAATTTCAACTGTAAGGTAGTGAGTTTAGACTCAATTTTATATCTTTCTCCCGATACATGGAAAATATGGGTAAATGGAAAACTGTTTATAAATACTAAGGATTTAAAAGTGCACTCAGTCACTGAAAATTATGTAACTTTTGTATGGACCGTAGATCAAAAAGCAATAAAAAAGCATGCGAATGATTCTCAAAATGTATATTTTGGACATGGGAGTATTATGTTTACGCTTTATCCAAAACAAAAATTTGACTTGGACAGTTTATCTATTAAATAAATTAAATATATATGCGCTTGTAGCTCAGTTGGATAGAGCGTTGCCCTCCGGAGGCAAAGGCCGTGGGTTCGAATCCCTCCAAGCGCACTTTTAATTAAATTTGACAATAATACTTTCACATAAGATAATAAAGAGATTTATTTAGAATATAATTATGTCTGGTGGTACTATAAACAAAGTCATACTAGTTGGTAATTTAGGAAAAGATCCTGAGATTAGGACTACACAAAATGGAAAAGAAATGGCAAGTTTTTCAATAGCCACGTCTGAAAGTTGGACTGATAAATTTTCTGGTACGCGCTCTGAAAAGACAGAATGGCATAATATCGTAATTTTTAGTGAAGGATTAGTAAAAATCGTCAAAAATCTTGCACGTAAAGGCAGTAAAGTTTATGTTGAAGGTTCTTTGAGAACTAGAAAATGGACTGACCAAAACGATAGTGAAAGATACACAACGGAGGTGGTTCTATATAATTTTAATAGCGCTCTTACTCTCTTGGATTCACGAAATAGTGCGCCAAATCCTGATTACAAGCCAAGTGAATACAAACAAAATGACACAGAACAAAAAAATAAGCACGAAAGTTTTGACAACGATATAAAAGATGAACTAATCGACGATGAAATACCATTTTAATAACTTCAGTTGAAATCTACACTTTTATGGACTGCTTGTATTACTCCTTTTAATTGCAATGGAGATAGCATAGATTATAGCAGTTTGCAGCGTTTACTGACAATGCAAGTTAAAGCTGAAAATGGTATAGTGTTACTGGGTAGCACAGGTGAAGGCCTATCGCTTACTGATTCTGAAAAATGCGAGTTAGTTGAATTTGTATGTGAGCTAAAATTAAATACAAAAATTATAATTGGCGTACCAGGAGTGAATCTATATCAGACCCTTGAATGGCTTGATTTTTGCAAGGAGATGCCTATTCATGGCTATCTAATGACAACTCCCATTTATGCAAAGCCCGGAATTATGGGGCAGACCTTATGGTTTGAAAAGCTACTTGAAAGAGCACATGTGCCGGCTATGCTTTATAATATTCCATCAAGAGCAGGAGTGAGTCTCCACGCTGAAACTGTACGCAACTTATCCAGCCATGAAAAATTTTGGGCTATCAAAGATTCAAGTGGCACTGTTGATATTTTAGCTCAGTATAAGAAAGTTGCACCAAATATTGAGGTCTTTTGTGGAGATGACAATATGATATCCGATATGGCCGCTTATGGTGCGGCTGGCCTGGTTTCTGTTGCTTCTAATGTTTGGCCACACGTAGCACATGAATACGTTAAGCAATGCCTAAGTGGTGAGAATCCTCATTCAGATGTTTGGCAACAAGCCTGCAAAGCACTATTTATTGCCAGCAACCCAATACCCACTAAAGCACTTTTGCATGATATTGGGCTCATGGAACACAAAACTGTCCGCCTACCACTCAGCACAGAAGACTTGCCTTCTGTTGAAAAATTGAGGCAAGCCAACGAAATGATTCTTGAATGGAAAGAATTAACTAATGACTAGGGCTAAGAACAGGACCACCAGCAACTTTCACATCGCTATCAACCAAGCTATCTGGCTGCTTACTTCCTTCTGGAAAAAAGCACTCAATTACTTTATCAGTCAATAATTTTAAAGGAATACAAGCAACTGCACCTGCTATATAGGTTAAAGCACCTATAGCTGCAGGTGATGTGAAACCAAGAGCAACCAACCCTGCTCCGATTCCAAAAGCAACACCAATTGAGATAATATCCTTTACATAATATCCAACTTTGTATTCAGTGCTATTATAATATTCTCTCAAAACTCGTTTATGTTCTTCTGACATGTCCGTTTCAGTGGTTATTTGGAAATCACAACAAAGCTTGGTTATAATGGATACTAACAACACAGCAGAACCAATAATTCCACCTGCAATGAGAGGTGGTAAGCTAATAGCACTTAGAGCCAAACTTGCAAGAGCCCCTATACCAGCCGAGATGCCTGCTGCTACTCCTAGGATTGCTATTCCTCTTAATATCATTGCTAGTGGGTGTGATTTGAAAAATTCTTTTACCAGGTCCCTTTTTGCTTGCATTGCCTGTTTTAGTTGTGTCTTTGTATAGCCCATAACATTTACTCCCACTTAAAATTAATAATTATAATACTAACATTTTTAGCTCATATAGTCAATATACTTCTTATGTAATTCTTTGAGAAGTTTGTAATTGACTTTCAACGTACTTCAGTCTATACAATTTTAATATCTTAAGCTATAAGGCACCCCAGATCTATAGCTAAAGTGACTTAGGTTTACCGACGATTTGGAAAAATCGTCAAGGTGTCGTCTGGGTAGCTCCTTTCTTGTCATTCCAGTCTGGAATCTAGTTTTCCATATAATCTCATCGAAAACGTTTTTCTATGCTAGTTTACAAGCAAACTTTTCTGGATCCAAGTAGTCAAGCTACTCGGATGACACCGTCATAAAGGAATCAGTTTGCATGACATCTCATGATTACTCCCACTCGATGGTTGCAGGTGGCTTGGAAGTTATATCGTACACAACTCTATTTACTCCGGGAACATTATTAACAATTATACTGCCGACATTGCGTAAAAAATCCCAAAATACTAGCAAGTGTTGATCCTTATCTTCAAATGGAAATGCATCGGCTGTTATACCATCAGATGATGTTACAGCCCTTAAAGCACAAACATATCCATACGTACGATCATCTCCCATAACGCCTACAGTTTTTATTGGTAATAATACAGCAAAAGCTTGCCATATCTTATCGTATAGATCGTAATTTTTCATCGTATTAATATATATTTCATCTACTTCTTGCAATATTCGCACCTTTTCTTCATCAACTTCACTTATAATCCTCACTGCAAGGCCAGGTCCTGGAAATGGATGTTGAAATATTATCTCATCTGAAAGCCCGATTTCCTTTCCAAGTAGCCTTACCTCATCTTTAAAGAGGTAACGTAAAGGCTCCACTAGCTTCAGGTTCATCTTTTCTGGCAACCCACCAACATTATGATGAGACTTAATTGTACTCGTGTTATCTGAGGCATGCCCTGACTCAACTACATCAGAGTAGATGGTACCTTGCATCAAAAAATCCACATCACCTATTTTTTTTGCTTCTTCTTCAAACACTTCAATGAAGGTGTTACCGATGATTTTTCGCTTTTCTTCTGGATCAGTTATTCCCTTCAACCTACTCAAAAATAAATTTGATTTATCAACGTAATTTATCGGAATCTCTTTCAACATAGCAATGGTTTGGTTCTTGCGTAACAAACCAGTATCAATGAAAATACAGTTCAATTGTTTTCCTATAGCTTTATGTGTGAGAGCCGCTGCAACACTTGAATCAACCCCACCACTTACTGCAGCGATCACTTTTTTCTCTCCTACTACATTTTTGATTTTTTCCTTCTGCTCCTCAATAAACGACCTCATTGTCCAGTCTCTTTCACAATTTGCAATATCCAAGAAGTTAGAGAGCAACTTACTGCCATTTGTTGTGGGCCTCACTTCAGGATGGAATTGAGTGCAGTAAATCCTCCGCTGTTCGTTGACAATTATTGCAATTGTTTGATTTATCACACCTGATGCAATAACAGTAAATCCCTGTGGTATAGTATCAACACTGTCTGCATGATTCATTAATACATCCACTTCAGAATTAACATCCCACGTATCCTTTATAATGGGAGATTCTTTTAGTACCTTGATCTTAGTTCTGCCAAACTCCTGTTTGAAACTCTCTTTTACTTTTGCTCCAAAATAATGACAAATGAGTTGCTGTCCATAGCATATTCCAAGTATAGGAACGTTTGTTGCTTCATTAAGCTTTATAATTTCATGTACTACTCTACTTGTTTTAGAACAATCATCATTTACAGATTGTGGTCCTCCAGAGAGAATAAACCCATTGAATTTTGATATTGTTTCAAAACTGACGTTGCTTGGAAATATTTCACAATAAACGCCCATTTCTCTTACTTGTCTTGCGATAAGCTGTGTAAACTGTGAACCAAAATCAATAATGGCAATTGCTGACAATTTGCTCCTCCATATTATTTAAAGCAATATCTGATAATAAAGAAAATAAAGGAGTAAGTAAACTAAGACCTCTTTAAAAGCTTTAATGTATGGTGCAAGTTAGCTATATAGCTAATTTTCCTACATCATACCGCCGCGGCGCTAACAAGTAGCGGGATGACGATTGTCGTTTAGCCATAAATATTAAGAAATTTACCAAATAAAAAAAAGGCAAAAGAAGCCCCGTGGTTGGCTAATTACTTACATTATACTTTCAAGTATGGCGTTTTTTTATTCTAAACGCTTAATAACCGCGACTCAGCTGCTTTTAAACCNGCAACTAATCTAAATTATAAACGTTAAGAAATTTACTAAACAGAAAAAAAGGCAAAAGAAACCCTAGGGTAGCTAGTTATTCACTATCCATTTTTTAAGTTGGCGTTTTTTAATGTTTTAAATGCTTTATAAGCGCATTTTAGCTTATATTAGGTAAAAACCTAGAAATTTTATAAAGACATAAGGTGCACATAGTGCAAAAAATTAAACATGAGACGCCAGATACGTGAGTTTTTTTGTCATTTAATCTGTACAGAGAAGATAAATAAATAGCTTCAGTGCTTATGATAAGGGGGCTGGCGGAGTTTGTCAAGTGGTTTTTTAGCCACGTTTCCCTGTTATAATGTTCGTTTACTTGACCTAAGATCCAGGAGTATTTAAACTGAACTCTATATAGTGCTAAAAATGATAGGAAATCTAAGCGGAATAGTTGATGAAGTGCGTGGTGATCACATAATCCTGAATGTAAATGATGTTGGCTATATGGTGTATCTTTCAGCCAAAACTTTAAATGCATGTTCCATCGGAAGTAGAGTTAAATTACTTATCGAAACCTATGCAAATAACAGAGAAAATGTCGCTCAGCTATATGGTTTTATAAGCAAAGAAGAACAGCAGTGCTTGAGGTTGCTTGTTAAAGTAAGTGGTGTTAGCTATAAAACTGCAATGTCAATTTTGAGTAAATTAACTCCAGAACAGCTGTTTTTGGCAATTATGAATGAAGATAAAGTAGCACTCAAGATGAGTGGACTTGGCATGAAACTCATAAATCGAATCATCACTGAATTAAGTGGCAAAGTGAGTAAATTAGAAATAAATAACAATAATTTTCATCCAATCAATGAAGATGCCCTTTCAGCATTGATCAATCTTGGGTATGAAAAAATGAAAGCTTATGATACGATAAAAAAATACAAGACGAATCGTCAAATCTGGACACCAAGGATATTATTCGCATGGCGCTTAAAACATTATGAAATCAATATCGTGCGATAAAGAATATACTGAAGATGCGCGCAATATCAACATCAGGCCTGAGCAACTTGATGATTTTGTCGGGCAAAAAGACTTAATACAAAATTTAAAAGTGTTTATAAACGCTGCACAGACGAGAACTGAAGCCTTAGATCACGTCTTATTGTACGGTCCTCCAGGGCTTGGCAAAACAACTTTAGCACAAATTGTTTCTAAAGAATTAAGAGTTAGCTTTCGCGCAACTTCTGGTCCTTTACTTAGTAAAGCTGGAGACTTGGCCGCAGTGCTTACCACTTTAAATGCAAAAGATGTTCTATTTATCGACGAAATCCATAGATTAAATCGCAGCATCGAAGAAGTTTTATATACTGCTATGGAAGATTTTTGCTTGGACATATTAGTAGGTGAAGGTCCATCTACTCGCACTTTAAGGATAGATCTACCACCATTTACGCTGATTGGAGCAACAACGCGGCTTGGATTACTTTCTGCGCCACTCAGAGATCGTTTTGGCATTCCCTTGCATCTTGAGTTTTACTCCTTTGAAGAACTGGTTAATATTATAAAAAGAGGCGCGAGAGTTCTTTCTGCTGAAATTGAAGAGGGTGCCGCGCGAGAAATTGCCTGCCGTGCACGTGGCACTCCAAGAATTGCTTTGAGATTACTGAGGAGAATAAGGGATTTTGTTGAAGTGAAAGATGATAAAAAAATCACTTATGAAGTCGCTGATTCTGTATTACTAAAATTGGGTGTAGATAAAATGGGACTCAATAAACTTGATATGCATTATCTAAGATTTTTATTCAACACCTCAGGACCTGTTGGAATTGACACTATATCTATTGCGCTATCTGAGGATGTTGGCAATATTGAAGAAACAGTAGAACCTTACTTAATCAAAATTAGTTTTGTAAAGCGCACACCAAGAGGACGAATTTTAACCGACCAAGCAAAGGAGTATTTGAGCCTTTAATATTAGAGAGCTTTTCTACCATAATTCAATTATATATATTGATTGGCATAATATCATATACTGGCATCTTTTTGTATGAAGGCATATGTATTAAATAGCACTGAAACTGTAGTTCAAATTAAAACTTCTCCATTTCGTACTCGCTAGTTATGCTATTCTAACTAATTAAGCTATGGTTTGGGTAATAGGAGAAAACTGGATTCCAGCGTCACGCGCTACCCTATGGGTGACTGCTTGCGTATATTCTCTCTTTCACCATCTCAATGTTTCTTTCTTATTATGCCAGTACCATTTTCTTGTCATTCAAGTAGCTCCCCTTCTTGTCATCCCAGTGCTTGACACTGGGATCCAGAAATTCTTAAACTGAACTCTATATAGAACCTCAGAACAAAAATAAAAAATGGGTAGCACAATACTGCCAAGAAATTTCTACGAGCGGCCGACCTTAACTGTAGCTGGAGAGTTATTGGGAAAAGTCCTCAAATTTTCTAACTTTAGTGGAATAATAACCGAAGTTGAAGCCTATATAGGAATGAATGACCCAGCTTGTCACGCGGCAAGAGGCTATACTAACCGAACCTCAGTAATGTTTGGTATGCCGGGGTTTTCATACGTGTATTTTATATATGGAATGTATTACTGTTTAAATATTGTAACAGAAACAGAAGGGTTCCCAGCAGCAGTGTTAATACGGGGATTAAAGCTTATTGAACCACTTGAAGCAAATTTAGGTGGGCCAGGAATATTGTGTAAAAGATTAAATATTATAAAAGAACACAACAAACTGGACCTCACTATAAGCCACGAATTTTGTGTTTATGAATCTCACCTCAAACCAGATTATATTTGCACTCCGAGAATCGGAATTAGTAAAGGCCAAGAGAAATTTTGGCGGTTTAAGATTTTCTAAACTTAAGATCTTGCGTAGACTATTTGCCAATCGGATAATCACCAGTGAAACAAGCATCACAATATTGTGGTGTAGCATTGTTACGCACTTCTCCTTTAACAGCCTGATATAATCCATCAATACTCAAGAAGGCTAGGCTATCTACTCCTATAACTTCCTTAATTTCCTCTACAGATTTATTTGCAGCAATTAAATCTTTGCACTCTGGCGTATCTATTCCATAAAAACAAGAATGCTTAATTGGTGGGCTTGAAATTTTGAGGTGAATCTCTTTTACTCCTGCATCCTTTAGCATAACTATTATATTTGTTAACGTACTACCACGCACTATACTATCATCTATTAAAATTATGTTTTTACCTTTCAAAGTGTGCTTATTAGCATTGAATTTTAATTTTATTCTAACTTTACGTACTTCAGCGGTTGGTTGTATAAAAGTTCTTCCTATGTAATGATTACGAATTATCCCCAGTTCCATAGGTAATCCTGAATGCTTTGCATATCCAATAGCTGCAGGTATTCCAGAATCAGGTATTGGTACAACCATATTTACATTGTTTTTTGGTGGGCTCTCTTCTGCAAGTATTCTTCCTATTTCTTTTCTTATATCATATATGGACCTATTCTCCATTATGCTGTCTGGTCTCGAAAAGTAAACGTATTCAAAAATACAAAAACTTGATTTTTGCTGTGGGAAAGGAAACATTGAGGCTAGCTTACTATCCGAACTGATGGTAACTAATTCGCCTGGTTCTATTTCTCTAATAAACTCTGCATTTATTATATCAAGAGCACAAGTTTCAGATGCAAGAACGTAAGAACCGTTTAACTTTCCTAAAACAAGAGGCCTGATTCCAGATGGATCACGTACTCCAATAACTACTTCTTGATTGATTGCCACAAAAGAATAAGCACCTTGTATTTGCTTTAATGCATATATAAAACTCTCTAAGAAGCTATCTTTTTCACCGCTTGCTGTCAGATGCACTACTACTTCTGTGTCAATATCTGACTGAAAAACGCACTCTTGTTTAATTAATTGTTCGCGTATCGGAGAAATATTAATTAAATTACCATTATGTGCTATGGCAAAATCCCCAAATTTGCCACTTTTGCCAAGCATGGGCTGCACTCCAAATTTACTACCACTTGTTGAGTATCGAACGTGACCTATTGCACAATCTCCAGGCAAGGATTTCTTTATTTCATCTATATCATCAAAGACGCTGCTCACTTGACCTTGAAAGTGATAAGAGTGCAGTTTATCGTTGTTACTGGTTGCTACGCCAAAAGACTCTTGACCTCTATGCTGCAAAGCGTGGAGAGCAAGTATAGAGTTAAATGCAGCATCGTTATTGCAGCTTATACCAAATACTCCACATTCTTCGTGCATTCCACCTAGCATAACAACTATTAAGTAAAGTTTAATTTTACTTTAGCATAGGTGAAATACAAGCATTTTGTTGTTCATCTGCTTTTATTGCCAGCAATAGCCCTATACATATTAAGCTCGCAGCAGTCGTACTGCATCCATAGGAAAGAAATGGCAGTGGATCGCCTATCACAGGCAAGAGGCCTATCGACATTCCAATGTTTATAAAGAAATGAGCACCAAAAAAGGCGAAAATGCCGATAGATACCAACTTAGAAAAATAATTTTTCGACCTATAAGCGATAGAGAAAATTATGCCAAGTAATGAGGTATAAAGCAAAATTAAAGCCATGCTACCTAAAAAGCCCCACTCCTCACTCAGCACTGCAAAAGCAAAATCTGTACGTTTTTCCGGCAAAAATCCAAGTTGAGTTTGACTTCCATTCAAAAAACCCTTGCCAAGTAAACCCCCTGAACCAATAGCTATCTGAGATTGCTGCGCATTATAACCTATCCCAAGTGGATCCACCGATGAATCCAAAAACGATAATATCCTCTGTTTGTGATAAGGGCGTAAAAAAGGCAAAATAGCCGGTACTGCGAAAATGCCAAGCATCCCACAAATTACTAAATGAGCTCTTTTCATTATTGCTGTGAACATAATTGATGCTCCTATAAATAACATTATTATAGCTGTGCCTAAATTAGGTTGCTTTAACACTAAGAATACAGGCAAGCAAATAACTATTACCGCCTTAAGCAATCTTTTAAACTCCATCATTTTATACACACTCTGCTTATCAAAGTAGCGAGCAAGCACAAGTATTAAGCCCACTTTTGCAAATTCTGATGGTTGCAAACTAATTGATCCAATTCTTATCCACCTTGTCGCACCCATTATGTGTGAGCCAAAAAAATTCACTACTAATAGTGATATCACCGCCACTATATAAAAAAANTAAGCGTGCTTCAAATAAAAATCTAGCTCTATGAATGGCATAGCTATAGCGAGTAGGAAAAAGAAGGAAAATATGACTATTTGGCGAATCGCAAATGGCGCCCACTTTCCTCCAGCAGAAGAATATTGAACAGCAATGCCAACGCAAAACAGCGCTATCACGTTAATGATTAACAACCAATGAATCTTCTTCAGCCTATCCAAAATAAAAACCTTATAATCTTAAAGTATAGTAAAATATGAAACAAAGATAAAAATCAAAAAATCAACTTTTCAACTACTAACCGAATTGGAGTGCTATATATTCCAGTTACTATTGTTAAAGCTGCCATAAACAATAGACAGAAAAGCATAGGAAATGGTACATCATTAATTTTGTCCGATGTTATTCCAGTGCGTGACGTTGCATCATTTTCAAAATACATTTTCTCTACCATCTTCCACATATACATCAATGCAAGGAAAGAGCCAGCAGCAAATGTTACAAGGGAAATCCACACATGAGATTCGATAATTGCTTTCATTATATACCACTTGCTTACAAAGCCATTTGTTAAAGGCACACCGATTAATGCACAACTTAGTAGAGTAAATGCAAGTGCTGTATAAGGCATTGATTTCTTGAGTCCCGATAAATTCTCTATTTTTGTTGTATCAAATTTGTAAGAAACACATCCTGCAGCCATGAATAAAGATGTTTTTATTATGCTATGGTTTACTATGTGAAGAACTGCTGCAAATACACCTGTTTTTGAGTTAAAACTCAGTGCCAAAATTATATAACCAATTTGGCTGACACTAGAATTAGCAAGCAGTCTTCTTATGTCTTTTGCAATTATTGCAGATATTGACCCAAATATAATAGCGCAAAGTGCAAGGATAATTATCACATTGTCTAACAGCGGCTTAAACAAGAAGAAATTCTGATGAAAAACAGTATAAAAGATTCTGATAAAAACATATATCATCACTTTTGTCACTGTGCCTGAAAAGAATATGCTAATGAAGCTTGGTGCTTCACTATATGCATTAACTAGCCATCTACTCAATGGAAATAGTGCCATTTTGATTGAGAGACCAACGAAAATGAACAATGTACCAAGTTTTATGATGTTATTATCGTATAATGGCACTATCCTTTCAGCCATGTCAGACATGTTGAGCGTTCCTGTCATAGAGTACAAAAGCCCAATGCCAAACAAGTAAAACGTTGCTCCCACAGTACCACTAATTAGATATTCAAATGCTGCAACCAAGGCTTTTTTATCCCTTCCCATTGAAACTAACACATAAGAAGAAAGAGATGAAATTTCCAAAAAAACATAAAGATTGAATATGTCATTCGTTACTAAAATCCCGAGTAGTCCGCTTAAGCACAACAGAAATAGAGAGTAAAAATCAGTGATTTTGTTTTTGCTAATCTCTTTTTCGTTAATATAAAAGCTATAAAGCACACTTATCAGCGCTATAAAATTCACTAGGGTTAGAATTAAGGAATTTAACACGTCGATTCTTAACTCTATTCCATGCGGAGGAGCCCAATCCCCAAGGTGATAAGTTATAATTTCACCTTTATATGTTTTAATGAGTAGTATCGATGAAATGATAAGAGTGATTGTTGTTGCAATAAAAGAAATAAACCAAGATACCTTGTGTTTCTTGGCAAGAAAGCAAAACATTGATGCAATTATTGGTATAATAACTTGTAAAATTGGTAATTGCATTAAATTGTTGTTAATATATCGTTAAAGTATTAGTATATATAATACTTTTTGTTTTAATACCCTTATGTTATCTAAAATTTGTAATGCAATAAAACGCCTATTACGAAGAGAAGATAAATTTGTAGGAAGAGATGAAAATGGAAATTCTTACTATGAATCAAGTAAAGGAAAAAGGTGGGTTATGTATAGCAGTGTTTCTGAGCCTACAACAGTGCCTCCGGAATGGCATATATGGCTTCACTATACTGATAATGTAGTACCAGTTAATAATAAAAAAAGAAAAGTAAAACATACTCCTAATTTAACG
Source organism: Wolbachia endosymbiont of Anurida maritima (assembly GCF_042182995.1). Lineage (NCBI taxonomy): Bacteria > Pseudomonadati > Pseudomonadota > Alphaproteobacteria > Rickettsiales > Anaplasmataceae > Wolbachia > Wolbachia endosymbiont of Anurida maritima. The sequence goes on along the minus strand of NZ_CP102058.1, from coordinate 21,948 downwards.
GGTACAAAAGATGCATACTATCCAAACCAAAAAGTGAAAAATTACTATAAAAGCTGGAGTCCTGATAACTAAAGATGCGAAGGTCAAATATACTTGAAATAACCGCTGGATTATTTGTATTAATTTTTACTATTTTTCTGATTTTCTTTGCTATTGATAAGCTATCTTACATAAAGAAAAACTATAAGGATTGCTATAAAATATATGGTCTTTTTGCTAACGCTAACGGTATAGGAGTTGGTGATAGTGTCAAGATCTCTGGTGTAGATGTTGGAAGCATAACTGGTGTATCACTTGACAAAGCTACCTATGTAGCACGAATCGATATGTGTATAAGCAAAGACATAAAATTGCCAATTGATAGTTCAGCTCTGATCACTAGCAGTGGAGTTGTTGGCAGTAAATTTGTTAATATATCACCTGGATCAGATATTAAACTAATCTTGCACGGTGGTAAAATAGAGTATACTCAAGCTGAAGCAAATATGGGTGGAATAATGGACAGAATTCTTGGTATGTTTACAAAGTGAAAATGGCAGCTTTGCACATAGGCACGAAGCCTATGTGCATTACCGTAATTAAGGGGCCTGATTGGCAGCTTGAAATTGTTCAGTGTTTGGGTTATCAAGGTTTGTACTCACAGTGCTACTTTGTAACAAGTTTTTTTTGCACATATAAAGCAATGGGCTTAGCAATAAGCCCTGCAATTAATGCAACTGCTGCTGCAGAAATAATCAACGCTATACTTAAATTTGCAATAACAAAACCAATACAAGCAACAGCTGCCAGTCCAGCAATTGGAAGTGAAGCTTTATTTACAAATTGTGCTAACCGTACTTTACTTGCAAAAGCTTCAGGACTTTTCCCGTTAATCAATAGATCATGCTCTGCTGACCATTTTCCTGGTTTCTTTCCTTCAATTTCTTTATCGTTACCTATTGCCCAGATTATAGGGTTTTTACCATCAATGTTTTTATCATTGTCCACTGCCCAGACTATAGGGTCTTTACCATCAATGTTTTTATCATTGTCCACTGCCCAGACTATAGGGTCTTTACCATCAATGTTTTTATCATTGTCCACTGCCCAGACTATAGGGTCTTTACCATCAAGCTTTTTACCTGATTCTATTGCCCAAATCAGTGGGTCTTTAAATTGAGAGTTAAAAAATGCTGGTAAATTAACAGCAAGGCTTTGCAAATCATTCTCAATAGCTGTTACAACATGTAGCACTTCTGAATATTCTCTAATAATCTGAATTTGATTCTGTAACCTTTGTTTAAAGTAACCACCTAAACTATTACCCTTGTCAGACACAAATCCCTTAGAGCATGTCTTCAAACTCAAGAATGAGCTAATTTGTGAAGCATAATAGTGATCATATTAAAAAAGATGTTATTTTTTGAAGTGAGAGGAGAATGCTCATAATCCTTACTCATACGTCTAAAATTGGAGAGCCAAGCAAAGGTTCTCTCAACAATCCAACGTTTAGGAATAACCTGAAATCCTGTATCAACTACTTTCTTGGTAATCGTCAACAAACATCCAGTTTCCAATAAACAGCGGTTTTGCAATTTACCTGTATATCCTTGATCAGCAAAAAACTTACGTAATGTTGGAGCTTTGCATTTGGCTTGAACAAAAAGATTTAGTGCACCATCACGATCTTGAATGCTTGCACTGTGTACTTCAGCAGCAATTACAAGACCTAGAGTATCTACAACGATGTGGCGTTTTCTACCCTTTACTTTCTTGCCAGCATCATATCCTCTGGATCCCCTTTTTGAGTGGTTTTTACTGATTGACTGTCAATTATTCCTACTGATGGAGTTTCATTCTTACCAATTATCTTTCTTAGTTTTTTAACTAGAAAATCATGAATTTCTTGCCATATTCCACTTTTTTTTAAACGCGAATTACAACTATACACGGTTTTCCATGGTGGAAAATTCTTAGGTAGTTGTCTCCATTGACAGCCTGTTCTCATCACATACCTTATTGCATCGATAATCGTTCTGATACTGTGTTTTCTTGGTCTGCCGGTCTTTTTAGGTTCAAAATATTGCTCTATCATCTTCCATTCTTTGTCACTTATATCGCTTGGGTACATTTAAAATATATCTTATAACACACTTCTTAACTCCTTTCTACTTAGTTTGAAGACATGCTCTTAGATTTTTCTTCTGCTGCTTTTAACTCTTCCTTTTCCTCGTTCAAGGAATCTTTCACAAACTTATCCCATTGTTCTTCACTCAACCTACCTAATCCTTCCGGTTTATTTTGACTTCCTTCTATTGTACCTGACATAATTGCCTCACATAAAATATAGTTAAAAAAGTTTTAACATGAATATTAAATACTTGTTGATGATACTAATACATTCAACATCATATGTCAAATTTCCAATCTACCACTCTGCAGTGATGGCAAGCCAAATGCTTTCTTTTTTCATTCAGTATCATGGAGCTTGCGTTTTCTGCCACTTACTATTGGGATTTATAGTACAGCTTAATAGTTGCAGTGCATGTCTATCAATGATAAAATAAAGATTAATTTATTTTGATATTATGATTGGTTTACTGTTTGCCGTACTGTTGTTCCTCTGTGGTAGTGATGCACTTGCAAAACAGGAGCCACGTTCAATAGCTGGAGATAATCACATAAAGGTCATAAATTATAACCCACAAGCCATACATAAGTATACGGGTTTTTATGGTTATCAGTCCAGTATATTGTTTGAACCAGGGGAGATAATACAAAACCTTTCAATGGGTGATTCAACTGGTTGGCAACTTCTTCCTCAAGGTAACAGATTGTTTATTAAGCCTATAGATGATATTGCCGATACTAATGCAACTATAATTACCAATAAAAGAGTTTATTACTTTGAACTTCATGCTGAAGAAGCAACTGGACTAGATGATCCAAGATTAGCATATGAAGTAAGGTTTCTTTATCCACTATTTGGCAGTGATGAGATTTACACAACAAATAACGGTGATATCTTCGAACAAGCTAGTCATACCATTATTCCTGATATAAACGATATTGAAGTTGTAAAGAAGGGTTTAAATTTTAATTATTCCATCTCGCACGTTAAAGGCAGTCAGTCAATAATACCAATTAAGGTTTTTGATGATGGAAAATTTACATATTTACAATTCAATAAAACAAACTCTGATTTCCCGGCAGTTTTTATGGTTGATTCTGCAGGGTATGAGTCTTTAGTAAACTTCCGTACAGCTGACAACTACCTGATAATCGAAAGGGTAAGTTCAGTATTTACCTTGAGAAATGGATCAAGTACAGTTTGCTTATTTAATGAAAACATACCTTTCAAAAAAGGTTAAAGGCTATAATGCCCGAGATATGGGTGCAAAATTTTTTCTATGATGTTCTGTAATTCCATAAAGGCCAATAGCGTTAAGGTGCTCTTTTGTCCCATATCCTTTATTTTTATACCAATTATATTCAGGATGCTTATTGTGCAATTCTTGCATAAGCCGATCTCTCGTAACTTTTGCAACGATTGAAGCTGCTGCAATTGATGTACTCAAATTATCACCATTTACTATGGATTTCACTTGCCATTTTACTTCAGGTGGTTGATTACCATCAACTAGTACATAATCTAATTCTAGGTCCAAGTCTATCAACGCACGTTTCATTGAAAGTTTTGTTGCTTGCAAGATGTTGTATGAATTTATTTCTTCTACGCTTGCCATTCCTATACCAAATTTTGCAACGGATGTTATTTTTTCATACAGAACTTGCCTACATTGAGGAGTCAATTTTTTTGAATCATTAATACCATCAATAATTATATTCCTATCAATAAACACTACAGCTGCAGACATTACTGGACCAGCTAGCGGACCTCTTCCAACTTCATCCACTCCTGCTATCACTCCTGATAATTTATTTTCTAATGTAAAGTCTGGGTATTTCATAGGTTTTTATAATAAGAAAGTTATAGTAAAAACTGAACAGATAATAGAAATTATCCAAAATTTCATAACGATTACATTTTCTGACCATCCCTTCTTTTCAAAGTGATGATGTATTGGTGCCATAAGAAAAACTCTTTTTCCTTCTCCATATTTAAACTTTGTATATTTAAAATATGATACCTGAATAATCACAGATAGAGTCTCTATTACAAAAACTACTCCAATAAAAGCAAAAAGCACTTCTCTCTTCATTAAAACGCTAGTTAATCCTAAAGCTGCACCAATTGACAGGCTTCCAACATCACCCATAAATATTTTTGCTGGATGTGTGTTAAACCACAAGAAACTTAGAATAGCTCCTATAAATGCAATGCAGAATAAAGTAATATTCATATCTGCCTGAGTTATATATGCAATTAGCCCCAAAAAAGCAAAGGAAGTGATGACTTGAGTTGCAGCAAGGCCATCTAAACCATCTGTGAGATTTACAGCATTAGAAGAGCCGACAATTACAAACGCAGCAAACGGAACATATAGATAGTCAAAATCGATTATTATTCCTTTAAATAGAGATGTTTGTGTAAAACCTTCAGCAGAGTATAGCTTAAGTATAGACATACCAACCAAAGCTACAATAAACTGAATAAGTATTTTGGTTTTTGCACTTAAACCTCGATAGTGATTTGTCTTCAATTTTAAATAATCATCAATAAATCCAAGTAGAGCAAAAAATAGAGTTATCAATATCAGCAGCAAAATTTCTGGTGTTAACTGAGCCCAGAGTAAAATTGGTAATAAAGAAGAAATCAGTATTATTATTCCGCCCATAGGTGGTACATTCTTTTTTGTTATTAAATGACTTTCTGGTCCACATGATCTAATTGGTTGCCCATCTTTGCTTATTTTTTTTAGAAGCTTTATAAAACAGGGAAAAAGAATAAACCCAAAAACAAATGAGGTAAAAAATATTTTTGCAGCTAAGATCATCTAAATTGACTAAGTATCATACCACCTATAGCCTATCCCTCTTTCACTTCATTCTTTCCTAACTTAGTGCGTAATAATTACAATAATTCTGGAATGGTGTGAAGAATTATATTGTCATTTTCTATTTCATCGTTTCCTGTAAGGTAAAATTCGCTATTTGCATCTGTTGCTGTGTATTTTTTATTAATTTTAGAAGGATCATAAACACCATACTCTGCTTTTGTATGGTAATCACAATACTGAAACTTACCCTCTTTATCGAAATAACCAAATTCATCAATTAATGTAGCCATTTTTCTACCTTTTTTACCACTTATGAATTCGAACACGGCAACTGAATAGTGACCTGGAGAGCCTGGTTCAGCAGCTCCTTCTGTAATAAAAAATGATGGCCGATGGCTAAGTAACTCGCCAAGATTTGGGTTATATTCTTTTTTCATACAACTTAAACTTATGAATTTATATTCGTCTGAAACGTTTGAATACTGTGGATCGTATCTTTTATATTCAAAGAATTCATTACCTAAAAAATTACAAAACGTTAATTTATAATCATCATTACTAAATTTAACAACTTTTAAATAGTGAAAATCCCTTGGGATAACTACCTTCTCTTGTGTAACATGATTACGCATGACCAATTGATCATCGAACATATAGTAACCTATTTTTGGTAAAGTAGCTATGGGCTTACCATTTAAAGCAATATTTGCTTCATAGATATCATCCGATAACTCTTTCCCTTTTTGCAAAGTGAATTTATGCTTTTCGTTGTTAGTCTCGGTTAAGCTGCCCATTATTGTTGACACATCGCTTATTGTTAATACATCACATTCATTTTTTGTGTATTGATACTTATAGCAACTACCATCCTCACATACTGGAAGACAGTCTCTATCTCTATCTGATATATAGATATAATCACCTTCTATTGCAAAATAAAGTCCACCTGTTTCCTCTTTAATCTTTTCTAGTACTGGATCATTTTCATCGTAAAAATTGATAAAATTTAGCATTCCAATTAAATTATTTCCTTCATCATCAATCATTATGAGTTCAATACCGAAATTATTACTGTCTTTTATGTACTTATGTGCAATTAACGCTTCTTCTCCTAATTTAAGCTGTTTTATAATATTCTCTTGATTCTTGCCTATGATAGCTTTTTGTTCTATAATAAAATCCTTGCCATTTTCTAGCTTCAGAGCTGAGCTTCCTTTATATAAAACTATTTTATTGTTTTCCTGCTTTACTTTTAATTCATCAGTATTCTCTATTTTCACTGTACCACTGTGTGAATGGATAGTGTACCCATCGCCGTTGTTCCTTGATATGTAGTAATATGTAGTAGGAAGTTTCATCAGCTTTTTATAAAGCGGATCTTTATTGTCTATTCTAAATATATGTTGTCCCATACTATTTACCCAAATTTACTTTAACATTTTCTGTTACCTTAAATAGCCAACAGCCTTATGATTAATGGCACTTAGGCTACTTGGAGAAACGACATCACTCATAAAACTCCTTGGCCGCTCAATGCCTGTTACTATTTCTTTAGTATTACTCGGCTGCTCATTGCTTCCTAATGCTCTTTCCATACCTACTTTAAAAGTAACTAAAAATTCATCAATTTGTTTACAGTTTGAACAAGCTTCTTTTGCAGATGAATACAGAATCTTTGGTATTTTTGAATGCTGATCTTTGTTTATGTGTTCGAATATAGCTGATTGTACTGATACAGGATTAAAACTTAAGTTTTTAACTGATATACCAGATTTTACTGCTGCATATTTTAACACTCTCTCAAACTCTTCTGCAATCTGTGATGAATAACCTAGCGTCTCTGATGGAGATGCAGACTGTTCTGCTGTAGAAATATACTTTTGACCTGTGATTTTTCTTATAAATACATCTAACAACGAAAGTGTGCCATTTATATCAATATCTTGAGTTGTTATAGCTTTGGAAGGTTGAGAGTTATTGAAACCTATGGCAGGCCTGAAAGAAGATGCAAGCTGAAAAGCTCCCTTAATAGCACCTACAATAGTATTAGCAAAAACATTTATCCGTGAAGATGGCCTACCTGCTCCGCTTGTCACTGATTGATCATTCAAAATTTGAGCTTCCCTCTTCCTTCTACGTGCAGTACAGACTTGTTCTGCAGGGCTTGTCTTACAAAATATGTCTTTTATGCTACTATAAAGTTCTTCCGTATTGTGTTTTGATTGCAATGCTTCAATTGCATTTCTTTTGGCAATTCTGCTGAAATTTTCAGCTTTTTTTGTTGAATTCACCACTTCAGCGTGTAGTTTTGTAACCTTACCCTCAGCATCTTGAGCTTCTCTGGCGAATTCTTCAGAAGCGGTTTTAGCTACCTCTGCTGCTTTTTTAGCATCCAGAGTTTCATTTTTTGCTTTTTTTATCTCATGCAAAAATTGATTAGCCACTGCAGCACCTATTCCATCCATTCCTGGTTCACCTTTTGGACCTACTGGACCTTGTACACCTTGTGTGCCGTTAAAGCCTTGAGGACCAGGCATACCTGGCAATCCATCTTCTCCCTTTGGACCTGGCCCACCTTGCAATCCTGGCAAGGACCGAAATGATTTGAGTACCATTAAAGCCCTGAGGGCCTTGTAGACCTTGTGCTCCAGTATCTCCTTTATTACCCATATCACCTTTTAAGCCTATTGGACCAATATCACCTTTGCCACCTTTTTGACCTATGTTTCCTTTTGCACCTGATTTTCCATCAACTCCTTGATCACCTTTTTGACCTGGCAATCCATCTACTCCTTTAGAACCTGCTGTACCTGGAGCTCCGGTATCTCCTTTGTCACCCTTTGTACCTTTTGTTCCACCTATGCCTGGCTCTCCCTTAAAACCTTGCAAACCAGGCATACCGTCTTTACCAGAAACTCCAGCTGGACCTTGTATGCCTGATTTACCCTTGGTGCCTGGAAGACCTTGTGTACCATTGAAGCCCCTCAAACCTGGCTCACCTTTTATACCTGGTAGTCCGTCTTCTCCTTTTGTACCTTGCACACCTGGCAACCCATTTGTACCTGTCGCTCCATCAATTCCTTTATCACCTTTAGGACCAAAATCACCTTTTTCTCCTTGCAAACCTTGCGTACCATTAAAGCCTTGAGGACCTTGTATTCCTTTGTCACCTGTGTTTCCTTGATGGCCTATTGGACCTATGTCTCCTTTATCACCTTTAGGCCCTACTGGACCTTGCGCACCCTCATCACCTTTTGTACCAGCTTGACCAAGATCACCTTTCTCCCCTTGCGTGCCATTAAAGCCTTGTGGACCGGTTTCTCCTTTTAGTCCAGCCGTACCCGGCGCTCCAGTATCTCCTTTATTACCCTTTTCTCCAGTAGAACCTTGCTCACCCTTTTTCCCTTGAAGACCTTGTGTACCATTGAAACCTCTTGGACCTTGATCACCTTTCGGACCTACTAGACCTGGCTCTCCATATGCTCCTTTAGGACCAGGGGTTCCGTCTTTACCAGCTTGACCTGACTCACCTTTTCCACCTGAAAAACCTCTATCACCTTTAGGACCTACTGGGCCTGGAGGACCAACTTTTCCTTTTAACCCTTGATCGCCCTTTTCACCCTTTATATTTTTTCTAAAGTTCTCATCACTTGCAATGTTCTTCGGCAGGTCTTGCAAAATATAGTTCCTAAGTGTTTTATCTTTTAATTCAGTTATAGGCGTATCAAATAGCACCTTTTCGAATTTTTCGCTTTTTTCACTTGATAATAAAATATCTGCCACATCCTCGGGCTTTGCATCGCTTCCCGGCTCGCCCCGCTCACCTTTTCTACCTGGCAAACCTGGAGGACCTGTAAGACCTAGATAACTCCCAGGACCTCTCTCGCCCTTATCCCCATAAGTGTTGAAAGTAACACAAAAAAGACATAAAGAACTATTATTGCAAGAAAATGGAGGCAATAATGGATCAAATAGAAAGAGTACTAAATTTAATAAAAGATGAGGATTTAGAAAGGCTAGGAAAATTAAGTGAAGTAGATAAATGTAATACTAAATTGTTGGGCAAGATTATATTTAAAGGTCTAATGAAGTTAATATTAATGGGGCAAAAAACAAGCCTAAGAGCGCTAGAAATGGTAATAAACAGGTGTATAATGGATAAGAATAGCGATAAAAGTACAGTAACATACAGTGGTTTGTCAAAAAGGTTAAAAGTTATAAATCCAGAATATTTTAAGGGAGTATATATTGATTTGATGAGCAAGATTAAAAAGCTATTACCCCAAAAAACATCAAATAACTTACATAAGTTTGATTCGACGATCATAAATTTATCGGGATATCTCATAAAAGATGGGCTAAAAATAGGCGGTAAAAGTAACGACAGTCAAGTTAAAGTGAGTGTAGGATTAAAGGATCAATTGCCGACAAGTATAAGATTTTGTAAAGGACAAGAAGAAAGTAGTGAAGATATAGCATTAGTGAGAGCAATTAATGAAGCTAAAGTTGAAAAAGAGGATATTTTATTATTTGATAGAGGAATCAGAAAAGTTGGAACTTTTGCCGAATTTGATGAAAAGGAGTACAAATTTATCACAAGAGTTAAAGTGGGAAGAAAACATGATGTTATAAGCAGGAACAAAGTTATAAGAGAACAAAAATCGGATGGATCAGAGATTTTAGAAGATATAATAGTTAATCTTTATCGTGCACGAGGTAAAGTGGCAGAAAAGCATGATCTACGGCTAATAAAAATCAGAAATAAAATTGGAGATGAAATATGGTTTTTGACAAACTTGTTTGAAATGCCAGCTTATGAAGTAACAGAGCTATATAGGCGCAGATGGGATATAGAAGTGTTCTTTAAATTTATAAAGCAAAATCTTGGATATAAGCACTTTTTAAGCCATACTATGAATGGCATGAAGGTGTATATTTACATGATTATTATTACGGCTTTGTTATTTCTTGTTTATAAAATCAAAAATAATCTACATGGGTTCAAAATAGCATTACTGCAATTCACATTGGATCTAAATGACTCTTTTATACGTTCGATTGTTTTACTGTCGGGAGGTAATTTACATGCCGTTGATCATCTCATATCACGTTATTTTTGATACTTTCAACACTTATGCCCTTATCCCCTTTTGGCCCTGGAATGTTTGAAACACCAGGCTCACCTTTAGAGCCTGGTAAACCATCCAAACCTGGAAGACCTGGCTCACCATAACCTGGTTCACCCCTTAGGCCTGGAAGACCATGAGAACCTGGATAACCTCTCTCTCCTGGAAAACCTGAATCACCACCTGGAGGACCAGCGGGTCCAGGCTCACCTCTTGGTATTAAGCCGATATAATCTGGGATACTTGATTCACCTCTTTCACCTTTCTCTCCTGAATAACCATGATAACCCCTCTCACCTTTCTCTCCTCTCTCTCCTGGAGGACCATGATAACCTTTCTCACCCTTTGGACCTGGAGGTCCTGTCGCTCCTTTTACTTTCTCCTCCAGAGCCCCAATCACGTTTATTAAACATTCAACTTTTTCTTCTAAGTGCTGAATTTTTTTACATTCTTCAAGATTCATACCAACCTCTAAACCATTATTTACTTTTACTTTAACAACCACATGATAATCTGTGGCACAGGTATTACATTTTCCATTTCTAATTCAAAACGCACTTTTACCCCTCTTTAGTAATCTATACTCTGGATGTAGTTAATTTACAAACACTAATTATTGATTAATAATGGTGATATGTAAATATATAGTACTTCCTAAAGTGAATGATAACTGTATAATGACTATTTTAGGAAATGAAGGAAATGGCATATAGTGTAGATTTGCGGGAAAAAGCAGTATCTTTGGTTGAAAAAGGAAAGCCAAAGGAAGAAGTTGCGGAACTATTAGAAATAGGAATAGCAACGTTATATCGCTGGCTGAAAAAGAAAGCTGCTGGTGAAAGTCTGAAACCAGCAAAAATGAGTGGTTTTATACGAAAAATAGACCCGAAAATGCTGGCAGAGTATGTTAAAAAATACCCAGATCACACGCTAATGGAGATGAAACAAAACCTTGGATTCGGAATAAACTCGATTTGGTACAGGCTAAAGCAGCTAAAAATCACAAGANAAAAAAAGACCACGCTTTACCGAGAACGGAGCCATGAAGATAGGCAGAAATTTATCGAAAAAATCGCTAAAATAGACTGTTCTAGCATTGTTTACATAGATGAAGCAGGAGTTGACAATAGGCTATATCGGGAATATGGAAGAGCTCTGCGAGGAGAGAAAATTTATGCGGATATTCTTGGTAAAAAACGAGAGAGAATCAGCATGATTGGTGGGTGGATTCAGAAGAAATTCATTGCCCCAATGACCTTTACTGGAGGGTGCGATAAAGATGTATTCAATGCGTGGCTGGAGCAGATATTACTGCCTGAACTGCCTGCTGGTACAACTATAGTTATGGATAATGCTGCTTTCCATAAAACTGCTAAGACAAGAGAGTTAATAGAGGGTGCGGGCTGTCATTTGCTGTATCTTCCAACATATTCACCTGATCTAAATCCTCACTTTTACCCACAATTTTGAGAGGTCATTATGTGAAGCATAACTATGCTCTCCTTAAGGTTTTCATAGCCCCGCCATAGAGTCATAGCCCCTGGTAAATTATCACTTTTTCTATTCATAAATCCACCTAATTTTCCTAACCAAATAATAGCTTGTTTTATGTTTGGAGGTTCTTCTGGCAATGTAGCTACTTTATGCTCACGTATGAAAAGGGCCTTCCACTCTTCATTGCTTAAAATTTTAGTACAGGTTTCCATGGGATTTGATAAAGCGACTTTTGTTAAATATAAAATTTTAAATGCAATAATGCTCTTTATAGCAATTAATTTCTGTAGCCTTTCCTTTGTAGTTAAACGAGAGCTTTCTATTTTACATCCTGATTTTAAAACCCTGAAATACTCCTCAATTTTCCATCTTAGCTTATACCAATTTATCCTTTCTATAGCATCTAAAGTGCTATTAACTGGTACATTAGTCAGCAAAGTCCAATCAATAGCTTCCAATCCTTCAGGAGGATTTGTTTCTTTTGCACTTACCACGTATACAGGGATTTTATCACTTATTTTATGCGCTGTGTCTTTTGATCCATAAATGGAAGAAGATCTGATAGGTATATAGCCTTTCATATACTTAACTTCAATATTAGCTTTCCTTGATCTTTGGTTTCCACCTTTATTAACTTCTAGAGAAATTTTCTTCTTTACTGGCAGTTGAGTGATGCGTGTCTGCAAATCTGTTTTCCCAATTTCAGTACAGATAAATCTTCTATTAGTTCGATTACGGATTACATAAAAACTACCTAATGTCTCAGAGCATGTCTTCAAACTCAAGAATGAGCTAATTTGTGAAGCATAATAGTGATCATATTAAAAAAGATGTTATTTTTTGAAGTGAGAGGAGAATGCTCATAATCCTTACTCATACGTCTAAAATTGGAGAGCCAAGCAAAGGTTCTCTCAACAATCCAACGTTTAGGAATAACCTGAAATCCTGTATCAACTACTTTCTTGGTAATCGTCAACAAACATCCAGTTTCCAATAAACAGCGGTTTTGCAATTTACCTGTATATCCTTGATCAGCAAAAAACTTACGTAATGTTGGAGCTTTGCATTTGGCTTGAACAAAAAGATTTAGTGCACCATCACGATCTTGAATGCTTGCACTGTGTACTTCAGCAGCAATTACAAGACCTAGAGTATCTACAACGATGTGGCGTTTTCTACCCTTTACTTTCTTGCCAGCATCATATCCTCTGGATCCCCTTTTTGAGTGGTTTTTACTGATTGACTGTCAATTATTCCTACTGATGGAGTTTCATTCTTACCAATTATCTTTCTTAGTTTTTTAACTAGAAAATCATGAATTTCTTGCCATATTCCACTTTTTTTTAAACGCGAATTACAACTATACACGGTTTTCCATGGTGGAAAATTCTTAGGTAGTTGTCTCCATTGACAGCCTGTTCTCATCACATACCTTATTGCATCGATAATCGTTCTGATACTGTGTTTTCTTGGTCTGCCGGTCTTTTTAGGTTCAAAATATTGCTCTATCATCTTCCATTCTTTGTCACTTATATCGCTTGGGTACATTTAAAATATATCTTATAACACACTTCTTAACTCCTTTCTACTTAGTTTGAAGACATGCTCTTAAGCTTTTCATTGCTAAATAATCTGTATGCACCCTTAGCTTCTTTCCATCCACTACAGCTTTGATTAATTGATCCAGACGCCTTACCCTCTATACAATAGCCTGTTTTAATAAGTCTCTTATTAAGCCTTGTATCTCCCAAATTAACGTGTTTTAACTCTCTTTCCAGCCATTTATCCCCTAAGCCATCAGTATATTGCACATTTGTACTTACTTCACTCATTTTAATCCCAAATTTATTTGGTATCTATCTTACTCACTTTTTATATTTGTGGGTAAAAGTGAGATCTAAATCCAATAGAGCATTGTTGGCATACCATCAAAAGCCGCCTCAGACCTCGCATGTATCAACAAGATAACCTCTTCCTTCTTGTTGGTAAGGCTATTATGGAAGTTTATCATTTGGTTTAGGAAGTACTATAGTTATAAAATAATTGTTACACTTGAATTTCTTGCTGGTTTCTATTGTTATCAAAACATTTAAAACACTTTAAGAAAGCTGCTTAGTTAAATTAACTTAGACAAGTAAATAGCAGCTTTGCAGCCTGTTTTTATGAATGAAGATAAAATGTTGTAGCCAAATGCGCTTTCAGCATTGTGCTGAATTGCAATATCTTTGTGCTCTAACTCCTCGTCGCGAAATTTACTTATAGTTTCTCTTAATTCCCCATCTTCTAAATGTGAAACTTGCTCTTTGTAGTGCTCCCCTATAACTTCTTCAACTGCAGCAGTGCAAGCCATAGCAGCTTTTTTGCCCATAATGGCAGTTACAACGCCAAGCGACACTCCTAAAACACGCCAAACTGGCAACAAAACAGTAGGACGAACTTTTTGCTCCTTGATTTTCTCATTAAAATAGTGAAAATGCTTTTTTTCCTGCTCTTCCATTTCAGTTATTTCATTGATTATAGAAGATTTTTTAAGAATAAATTTTTGACCAGAATAAATGCAAATAGCTCCATATTCTCCAGCATGATTTACTCTAATTGCTTGTTGCAAGAACTGATTGTTGCTGTACCTTAAATTATTTAGATTTCTTTCTTTTTCCACAATACACCTTACCTGATACGAACAGAGCTACTATGAGATAAATTAGATTCCATGTTGCTAAGGAAACACCTAGAACGTAATGAGGTCTGTCACAAGATGGAGAGTAATTAGGATTTAGTAGATTATTTCTGAGCTCTTCTATACTCACGTTACCACTTGCTTGCTCTGTGCATCCTAAAATGTCATGAAACAAATGGAGTTCAAGACCTACATGATAAAAAGATATTATTGCACCTACGAGGTAACTGCAAAACATTGCATAGATTAGAATTTTGTTGTCTTTAAGCATGCATACTACTGCAAGTAATCCTGCAACATAGTAAACTACCCGCTCGTATGTACATAACTTGCATGGCAGCATGTTGAAAAAATATTCTAGCACATATGCAAAAATTAGAGCAAAAGCACTTGATAGCAGAAAGATTGCAGGAATTCTGGAATTATTACACATAACTTTAAGTAAATTATCCGTGAAAGTATAAAGCAGAGTATTCATTTTACATAGGGATTTTTATTTTTTTTCAAAAGTAATCTAACTGGCACGCCTTCAGCAAAGAAATTTTTTCTAAGGTCATTAATTAAATAGCGTTTGTAACTTTCATCAACACTTTCAGGTATGTTACATATCAAAGAAAAAGCTGGAGGTTTAGTGCCAATTTGAGCAATATACTTCATTTTAACTGCTTTGCCTTTTACAAGCGGGTGAGAGTGCCTATCTAAAGCATCAATTAGCCACTTATTCAGTTTTGCAGTGCTGACTTTCTTGTTCAAAGATTCACTCACTTCAAGACACTTATCTATCACATCGCCGCAGCGCATGCCTTTCAATGCAGAAATTGTTACAGTTGGCACTTCCAAGAATAACCGAGTCACTTCCTGTTGTTTGACAAATTTTATTAACTTACTTCTGTCATCCTTACCTATTAAATCCCACTTATTTAAAACAACAATAATCCCTTTCCCTCCCTTGATTGCAGCTTCACCAATTGATAAATCCTGCTGCTCAATACCAACTAGGGAGTCTAGCATTAAAACTACCACATGAGAGCGCTTGATTGATTCCATGCTTTTCTCAACAAATCTTGATTCTAAGCCATCTACAACATTCGCCTTTCTGCGAATTCCCGCGGTGTCGATAAGAGTAATTAACTCTCCATCATGATCATATGTAATATCCACAGAATCACGTGTGGTACCTGGCTCTGAACTTGTTATTAGTCTGTTTTCTGCAAGTAAACCATTTAAAAAAGTTGATTTTCCGACGTTCGGGCGACCGATGATTGCGATCCTTAGTTTACTGGACTCACTGCCCAATAGATCAGTGTTTTCGTTCAAATTTTCAATAACACCAGCTAATGCATCATAAAGATCAACCATGCCAAGATTATGTTCGGCTGAGATGTATATCGGGCCAAGAAAATCAAAAAACTGCAAATAATCAACATTTTCGGATTTATGACTCTCGCATTTATTTGCTATCAGTATCACAGGTTTATTTATTTTTCTCTTCAGCCACTTTGCAAACTCTTTATTTCGCTCATTTTGCACTTTTGCATCAACAAGAAAGAAAATGATGTTTGAATTGGATAGAGAAAATTCTATTTGTTCAATAACTTGTAGTGAAAAATTAGTTTGGTCGTTCCATCCTCCTGTATCTATAACTTTAAACTCTAAATCGCTAATTCTCCCTATTCCCTCACGTCTATCCCTCGTTACTCCTGGAATGTTACTAACTACTGCTGCTTTTCTTCCCACTAATCTATTAAAAAGAGTTGATTTACCAGCATTTGGTAGGCCTACTATAGCGATTTTTAGCATAATTCAAGGGCATGTTCTATATGAAGTAAATTATAACCGAAATTTTTCAATTTAACTATTGACTTTATAAATCATGTGAATACCCTATAAAAGAGATATTTTATCTTGTTTTATTATGTAAAATTTAGGAGGTGGTTATGTTAGGGCTAGAGCAAGTGCAGAGTTTAGGTAATAAAGAATTAGGACAGCAAGGGTCACAAAAGCGTTCATATAAAAATATAGAGCGTCCAGAAAAAACGGATGAATTTCTATTAAGTATGACATTATATAAACAAATTGAGAGAGAGAGGCGGAAAAAGATCCTAAAGCAAGTAAAAGATATAGAAGAAAAATATAAAGTGCTTTCTGATAGTCAGACTGCGGGAAAAATGGTTGACGAATTACTAGAAATTGTAGAGCTTGCATATAATAACCAAATTGTGTTTGGTATGCCATATGGTTTGGTGCATGGTACGCTATCTAATGAAGAAAAAGAACGAGCAGTAAAAGAAATATCACTGATAGGGCACTTGATAAAAAATGTAGACCTAATAAAAAGACAAAATTTAAGCCTTGAAAATGGAAAGTTGGATTCTCTTTGCTCAAAGATAACTGATTTAATTTCAACAGGCACGTATGTGAGTAAAGAAATCTTGGACTCGTGACGCAACAGTATACCAATAGATTCAGCTCTAGAAGAAAAGCGTAACAGCTACTTATTGGGCCTAGAGAAAGCTGTGTGTGACAGTATTGAAAATGACAAAAAAGAAGGAATTGTAGTAGAAAGAGATAATAAATTTTACTGTGTAAAATGCCCAGAAGAAAGTGTTATAACTCCTGCAAAGTTTATGAATTCTCCGGAATTTAAGGACTTAGAATATGGTGCATTGCAAATGGGAGAAGGAGATAATATAATTCGGCTACGAAATGGGCAATATCATGATATGAAAGGCAGAGTAAAAATGACTTTTAAAGTTGGTAATGAGAAGCTTGAGATGGTTTTGTTCTCTAAAAAAGCCCATGAACCTGAAAACAACGCATTAAATTTTGGTACAATAATGGTGTATATGGATGATAAAAATTGTGAAATTTTCTTAAAGCACTATGAAACACTAAAAGGGCAACCACGTATAGAAAGAATTGTTGATAGGGCTAAAAGTTTTGTCGAAGAGAAAAACGGAAAACAAAGTGAGCCATTTAGTGTTCTGGAAGAAGTCAGTGCATTCAAGTGCACTAACTGCGGTCATCATCCCTCTTAGGCTAAAGTTCTAACAATCATAATACATACACTATTGCCACATGCAATAGTGTATGTATATAGTAGTAGAGTTTGTAAACTTAATAAAGTTACAACCAATTTAAAAACTACTTTATCGTATGCAAGACTTTAAAATACTAGAAAATCTAAAAACCAAAACACTAGAAGCTGAAAAAGGAGGCGGTTCTAACAGAATCAATAAACAACACGAAAAAGGGAAATTAACTGCTAGAGAAAGGCTCAGTGTATTACTCGATGAAAATTCGTTTGAGGAATACGATAAATTCGTGAAGCATCACGTAGCTGATTTTGGCATGCAAAATGCTAATTTTTTAGGTGATGGAGTAGTGATTGGTCATGGTACTATTTATGGCAGAAAAGTTTTTGTTTACTCGCAAGATTTTACTGTCTTTGGTGGGTCACTTGGTGCGTCACATGCAAAAAAAATATGCAAAATTATGGATATGGCAATTAATGCTAGAGTTCCTGTAATTGGGCTAAATGACTCTGGTGGAGCCAGAATTCAGGAGGGAGTAAATTCTCTTGCTGGTTATGGAGAAATTTTTCAAAGAAACGTAAATGCATCGGGTGTTATACCACAAATCTCTTTAATCATGGGGCCATGTGCTGGTGGTGCAGTTTATTCCCCAGCATTAACTGACTTTACTTTCATGGTGAAAAACAGTTCATATATGTTTATAACCGGACCAGATGTAGTAAAAAAGGTTACCTACGAAGATGTAAGTTTCGAAGACCTTGGTGGAGCAAAAATTCATACAAGCAAAACAGGAGTAGCGGATTTTGCATTCAATAATGATGTTGAAATGCTGCTAAAAATGCGTGAATTCTTTACTTTCTTACCAGCAAATAATCAAGAATCACCAAAATCTGCACCAATCTGCAATGATGTTAACGACATTGATGAATCCTTAAATACTCTAATTCCTACCAATCCTAATACTCCTTATGATATGTATGAACTTATTGAAAAGGTGTGCGATGAGAAGAAATTCTTTGAACTAAAACCTGATTTTGCTCGTAATATTATAATTGGTTTTAGTAGGATTGGAGGAAATACTGTCGGTATTGTTGCAAATCAACCTATGCACCTTGCAGGATGTTTGGATATTGATTCTTCAAGAAAAGCTGCGAGGTTTGTAAGGTTTTGTGACGCATTTAACATTCCCATCATCACACTTATTGATGTTCCAGGATTTCTACCGGGTACAAATCAAGAATACAATAATATAATACAACACGGAGCGAAACTGCTTTACGCTTATGCTGAAGCGACCGTGCCGAAAATTAGCCTTATCACTAGAAAAGCGTATGGTGGTGCATACATTGTTATGAATTCGAAACATCTAAAAGGTGATATAAATCATGCCTGGCCAACTGCTGAAATAGCTGTGATGGGTCCTGAAAGTGCAGTTGAGATTATATTTAGGCATGAAAAAGACCAGCAAACGTTAATCAAAGAATATAAAGAAAAATTTGCTAACCCATTTTTTGCTGCATCACATGGATACATTGATGACATTATAGTGCCAAGTAAAACAAGGCATCACTTTCACAAAGCATTAGAGCTACTCAAAAACAAGAAAGTAGAAAGGATATGGAAAAAGCATGACACCTTACCTCTGTAACTTTCTTTTAAGCCTTGCTTACAAGTTATGCAATATTATAAGTGTAATCAGTGTGCCGTTACCAAGATTCGAACTTGGGACCTCGTCATTACCAATGACGTACTCTACCACCTGAGCTACAACGGCAGGCTTATATATTATGATAATGAATAATACAAAAAGGAATAAGGAAAAAGAAGAGGAGAAANAAAGATTAGCGAAAGCTTTAAAGCAAAATATTTTGAAAAGAAAAAAGCAGCAACAGAGTAGACAGAGAACCCTTTCAAAACTCGTTTATGGTGAGGAATTTTTAGGAGAAAGCACCGCAGAATACTCGAATGTATTTGAGAACGACAAAATTACCATCAGAAACTTAAGTTTTGAAGGAGGTATCATGCCAGAACTACCGGAAGTGGAAGTAATCTCTAACTTTTTGCTTGATAAAATCAAAAACAAGCAAATTAGCAATGTTACAGTCAATAATTGGAATTTACGTACCCCAATAACAAAAAATATTGATGATATGCTAAAGGGCAAAGTCATACGCAACATCAAGCGTAGAGGTAAGTATACGATCTGGAATACAGATGATAGTATTGCTGTAATCATACATCTTGGCATGAGCGGAAAGCTTATATATGCTGACCACGATCAAGTGCGGAATAAGCACGATCACGTGGTATTTTTATTTTCTGATAATACTTCAATAATCTTTAATGATCCAAGAAGATTTGGAGTAGTCATTGTCTTAAATAAGGAACAAGAAGTAAATTTTTTTGATGATTTCGGAATAGAGCCCCTCACGGATGAATTCAGTGGAGACTATTTACAGGAGTTGCTGAAAAACAAAAAAGTGAATATCAAATCAGCATTAATGGATAATAAATTAATAGTTGGCGTAGGCAACATATATGCTTCTGAGAGCTTGTTTAGAGCTCGCATATCACCACTCAGGTCAGCAAAAAACTTGACCTATAGAGAGTGCGAAAAACTTACTGCTGAAATAAAAAATACTCTGAGTGATGCAATTGCTGCAGGCGGTTCAACACTGAAAGATTATGCACAGCCATCTGGATCTGCTGGATACTTTCAAAATAACTTTTACGTATATGGTAAAGTTCAAAAACCTTGCAAAATCTGCAACAATATCATAACACTTATACGACAAAATGGCCGTAGTACTTATTTTTGCAACGCGTGCCAGAATTAAGATTTTATTTTTTGATATGATATTTTCACCTGAAGAAGATCCGATTGATTTATTTTCAAAGTGGTATAAAGCAGTACTTAATTCTTCATCAACTGCAATGACGCTAGCAACTTGTAGCAAAGACTGCATTCCATCTGCAAGAGTAGTATTACTAAAGGAATATAGTAAAGAAGGTTTTGTGTTTTTCACTAACGTAAACAGTAAAAAAGGGAAAGAATTGACTGAGAACCCCAAAGCTGCGTTAGTGTTTCATTGGATAGAATTTGCTAGGCAAGTACGAATTGAAGGAGATGTTAAACTTCTAAACGATGAAAGAACTGACAAATACTTCTCTTCTCGAGCGCGCGATAGTCAAATTAGTGCATGGTGTTCAAAACAATCGAGCGTTCTAAAAAATTGGCAAGATTTTGAGCAAGCTATTGAATTGAAGAATAAAGAATTTTATGATCAAAAGGTCCCTCGTCCTGACTTTTGGGTGGGATTTTGCGTAATCCCAAAAGTAATTGAATTTTGGCAAGAAGGTGAATATAGGAAGCATATTAGATTTAGATACACCCTTGTTGAGGGAAGCGATTGGAAAGCGGAACAATTGTATCCTTAGATGTACAGTTTCAAAGTATGATGGTATACTATCATCATCATTTAAGGAGTCATTATGGTTACATGGGTGCGCCAGAACGACAGAGGCAGTACGTCGAGCAATACAAAATAGTATAGCAAAGCCTTCTGAGCGCTATAGTTTGAACCCAAAGACCATTATAAAATGGAAAAAACGTTCATTCACTAAAGATGTTGCAATGGGTCCAAAGCAGCCAAAGTTTTAACCAAGGAGGAGGAGTATTGCTTTTCGTAAACATACGCTTCTTCCTTTGGACGACTGTCTTTATTCTTTGCAGGCAACAATTCCTAATTTAACTCGTTCTATTTTCACATTGATATAGCCGAGGTTAGAACTGAAGAGGGAAAGTTATGTTTATTTGTTGCTATAGACAGAACGTCCAAGTTTGCTTATGTTGAATTTCATGAAAGTGCTACAAAGACCATAGCTGCTGAGTTTTTGCGCAATCTAATCAAAATTTTGCCCTATAAAATCCATACCATTCTTACCGACAATGGCATACAATTAGGTGCGTCACAAGCATAACATATATTTGATCGAGTTTGTGAAGAAAATAGCATTGAACATCTTCTGACGAAAGTCTTGGACAAATGGCCAAGTTGAGCGTATGAATAGGACCATTAAAGATGCCACAGTGAAAAAATATTACTACAAATCACATAAGCAGCTTAAAGAGCACCTTTACAGCTTCGTTATGGCCTATAACTATGCGAAAAGACTTAAAACTCTCAAGGGTCTGACTCCATAAGTGTTGAAAGTAACACAAAAAAGACATAAAGAACTATTATTGCAAGAAAATGGAGGCAATAATGGATCAAATAGAAAGAGTACTAAATTTAATAAAAGATGAGGATTTAGAAAGGCTAGGAAAATTAAGTGAAGTAGATAAATGTAATACTAAATTGTTGGGCAAGATTATATTTAAAGGTCTAATGAAGTTAATATTAATGGGGCAAAAAACAAGCCTAAGAGCGCTAGAAATGGTAATAAACAGGTGTATAATGGATAAGAATAGCGATAAAAGTACAGTAACATACAGTGGTTTGTCAAAAAGGTTAAAAGTTATAAATCCAGAATATTTTAAGGGAGTATATATTGATTTGATGAGCAAGATTAAAAAGCTATTACCCCAAAAAACATCAAATAACTTACATAAGTTTGATTCGACGATCATAAATTTATCGGGATATCTCATAAAAGATGGGCTAAAAATAGGCGGT